>CAWIBP010000003.1:0-218252 GCA_963834415.1 uncultured Actinomycetes bacterium
AGGGCCTCCTCGCCGGCTCGGTGAAGTGAGGGCTGACGACGCCGGCGCGGAGCCGGCAGCACATCCGGGGCACTGGTTCCAGGCCGACCCGCTGTGGTTCAAGCGGGCGATCTTCTACGAGATCCACCTGCGCGCGTTCTACGACGGGAACGGCGACGGCTCAGGCGACCTGCGCGGGCTGACCGAGAAGCTCGAGTACCTCAAGTGGCTCGGCATCGACTGCATCTGGCTGCTGCCGATGTATCCCTCGCCGCTCAAGGACGGCGGCTACGACGTCGCCGACTTCCTCAGCGTGCATCCCGACTACGGCGTCGTCGACGACTTCAGGCGCTTCGTCGACCAGGCCCACCAGCTCGGCATGCGCGTGATCGCCGACTTCGTCATGAACCACACCTCGAGCGACCACCCGTGGTTCCAGGAGTCGCGCTCGAGCCCGGACTCGCCGAAGCGCGACTGGTACGTCTGGTCGGACACCGATCAGCTCTACCGCGACGCGCGCATCATCTTCACCGACACCGAGATCTCGAACTGGACGTGGGACCCGGTCGCCGGCGCGTACTACTGGCACCGCTTCTTCCACCACCAGCCCGACCTCAACTACGAGAACGCCGATATGCAGGCGGCGATGCTCGAGGCGCTGCGCTTCTGGCTCGACCTCGGCCTCGACGGCTTCCGCCTCGACGCCGTGCCGTACCTCTACGAGGAGGACGGGACGAACTGCGAGAACCTGCCGGCGACGCACGCGTTCCTGCGCAAGGTGCGCGCGTACATCGACGAGTCGCACCCCGACACGGTGCTGCTGGCCGAGGCCAACCAGTGGCCGGCCGACGTGGTCGAGTACTTCGGCGACGGCGACGAGTGCCACATGGCGTTCCACTTCCCGGTCATGCCGCGCATGTTCATGGCGCTGCGGCGCGAGGAGGCGCGGCCGATCTATGAGATCCTCGCGCAGACGCCGGAGATTCCCGGACAACTGCCAGTGGGGCCTCTTCCTGCGCAACCACGACGAGCTGACGCTCGAGATGGTCGCCGACGAGGAGCGCGACTACATGTACGCCGAGTACGCCAAGGATCCGCGCATGCGCATCAACGTCGGCATCCGCCGGCGGCTCGCACCGCTGCTCGACAACGGGCGCGACGAGATCGAGCTGGTGCACGCGATCCTCTTCTCGCTGCCCGGCAGCCCGGTGCTCTACTACGGCGACGAGATCGGCATGGGCGACAACGTCCACCTCGGCGACCGCGACGGCGTGCGCACGCCGATGCAGTGGACGGGCGACCGCAACGCGGGCTTCTCGCGCGCCGACTTCGCCCAGCTCTACCTGCCGCCGCTGATGGATCCCGTGACCGGCTACCAGGCGGTCAACGTCGAGGCCCAGCTGCGCTCGCCGACCTCGCTGCTGCGCTGGCTGCACCGCTTCATCGCGCTGCGCAAGGAGCATCCGGTGTTCGGCCTCGGGACGTACGAGCCGCTCTAGCCCCGACAATCCGCGCGTCTTCGCCCACGTGCGCCGCTACGAGGAGGATGTCGTGCTCTGCGTCCACAATCTGGCCCGCAGCGCGCAGGCCGTGACGCTCGACCTCTCGGAGTTCGCGGGGGCCGTGCCAGAGGAGCTGCTCGGCGGTGCCGTCGTTCCCCGCCGTCACCGCTCAGCGCTACCTGCTCACGCTCGGCTCGCGCGGCTTCTACTGGCTCTCGCTGCGGCGGCCCGATGCTTGACCTCACGCGCGTCCCCGAGGCCGAGCTGAGCGCGTTCGTCGCGCGCCAGCCGTGGTTCCGCCCGCATCGGCCGCGAGGGCGCCGCGGCGCGCGTGGTCGAGGCGACCTACGTGCACACGGTCGCGCCGCTGCTCGCGATCGCCCTCGTCGAGGTCGCCACCGAGCGCGGGCTCAACGAGATCTACCAGCTGCCCGTCGGGCTCCGGCCCGAGGGCGAGCACAGCCACGCCGAGGCGATCGCGACGGTCGAGGGCTGGACGGTCTACGACGCCCTCACCGATCCCGAGCTCGCGGGTGCGCTCGTCGACCTCGTGCGCGACGCGGCCCGCGTCGAGACCGACGTCTCCGTGATCGACTTCCAGCCGAGCGACGGTCCCGACGCGCTCCCCGTGCCGCCCAGCGGCGCGCTGCGGGCGATCGGCGAGGGCCACTCCAACAGCTCGGTCGTGCTCGGCGAGGAGCTCGTGCTGAAGGTCTACCGGCTGCTCGCGCCCGGCGACAACCCCGAGGTCGAGCTGCTGCGCTTCCTGACCGGCCACGGCTTCGCGAACACGCCGGCGCTGCTCGGCTCCTACGAGCACTCCGGCCGGCTGATCGACTCGACGCTCGGCATCGTCACGCGCTTCGTGCCGGCCGAGGACGACGGCTGGACGTTCGCGCTCTCGTCGCTCGAGAGCGATCCCGGAGCGCTTCCTCGCCACGCTCGAGCGGCTCGGCGAGGTCATGGGGTCGATGCACGTCGTGCTCGCGTCCGACTCGAGCGACCCGGCGTTCGCCGCCGAGGAGCCGAGCAGCGAGTCGTTCGCGCTGCTCGCCGCGACGCTCGACGAGGAGATCGAGGCCGTCTTCGCGCACCTGCCCGACGACGAGGTCGTGGCGCCGATCCGCGGGCCGCGGGGAGGAGGTGCGCGAGCGCGTGCGCCGGCTCTCGCGCATGAGCCAGCCGGGCCGCGTGATCCGCCATCCACGGCAACCTCCACCTCGGCGACCTGCTGTGGACGGGCGACGACTGGCTCGTGCTCGACTTCGAGGGCGCCGCCCGGGCGCAGCTTCGCCGAGCGGCGCCGCAAGCACTCGCCGCTGCGCGACGTCGCGAGCATGCTGCGCTCGCTCGCCTACGCCGCCTCGGCGGCGGTGCTGACGGGCGGCGACGCAGCCGCCGGAGGACTGGGAGGAGCGCGCGCGCACGGCCTTCCTGCGGGGCTACTTCGCGACGATCGACGCCGAGCGGGCTCGTGCCGGGCGGGTCGGCGGGCGCGGCGGAGCTGCTCGCGATCTTCGAGCTCGAGAAGGCCGTCGACGAGGTGCGCCACGAGCTCGCGGTGCGGCCCGAGTGGGCCTCGATCCCGGTCGCCGCGATCGAGCGCCTCCTGGCGCAGCCGATCGCGGAGTAGGGTTGCGCGGTGGCAGTCGAGGGCATCTTCGGGATGGTGCTCGCCGGCGGCGAGGGCAAGCGGCTCGCGCCGCTGACCGCCGACCGCGCCAAGCCGGCCGTGCCGTTCGGCGGCAACTACCGGCTGATCGACTTCGCGCTGTCGAACCTCGTCAACGCGAACTACCACCAGATCGTCGTGCTGACGCAGTACAAGAGCCACAGCCTCGACCGCCACGTCACGACCACCTGGCGGCTGTCGCCGCTGCTCGGCAACTACGTCACGCCGGTGCCGGCGCAGATGCGGCTCGGGCCGCGCTGGTTCGTCGGCTCGGCCGACGCGATCTACCAGAACTACAACCTGATCGCCGACGAGCGCCCGGAGCACATCATCGTCTTCGGCGCCGACCACATCTACCGCATGGACCCGCGGCAGATGGTCGAGCAGCACATCGCGACCGGCAAGGGCGTGACCGTCGCCGCGCTGCGCACGCCGATCGAGCAGGCCGACCAGTTCGGCGTGATCGAGACGGCGGCGCAACGGGCGCGACATCGCCGCCTTCCGCGAGAAGCCGCAGGACGCCGGTCGGGCTGCCCGACGCGCCCGACCAGGTGCTACGCCTCGATGGGCAACTACGTCTTCTCGACCGAGGCGCTGATCAACACCGTCTCCGCCGACGCGCGCCGACGAGACCTCCAAGCACGACCTCGGCGGCAACATCATCCCGGCGCTCGTCGGCGCAGAACGACGCGCAGGTCTACGACTTCGCCGACCAACGAGGTGCCGGGCGCGACCGACCGCGACCGCGGCTACTGGCGCGACGTCGGGACGCTCGACGCCTACTACGACGCGCACATGGACCTGATCTCGGTCCACCCGATCTTCAACATGTACAACCACGACTGGCCGATCCACACGTGGCCCGGAATCACGCAGCCGGCCAAGTTCGTCTTCGACGAGGACGGCCGCACGCGGCCAGGCGCTGGACTCGATGGTGTGCGCCGGCGTGGTCATCTCCGGCGGCGACCGTGCGGCGCTCGATCCTCTCGCCCGCGCGTCGCACGTGCACTCCTACGTCGCTGGTCGAGGACTCGATCCTCATGCACGGCGTCGAGATCGGCCGCAACGCCGTCGTGCGCGCGCGATCGTCGACAAGAACGTCGTACATCGGCGAGGGCGTGCGAGATCGGCGTCGACCCCGAGGCGGACCGCGAGCGCTTCCACGTCTCCGACGGCGGCATCGTCGTGATCCGGCAAGGGCCATGCGGGTCGAGCGCGCAGCTGAAGGTCGCGCTGCTCACCCGCGAGTACCCGCCGGAGGTCTACGGCGGGGCGGGCGTGCACGTCGAGTACCTCGCGCGCGAGCTGCGCGGCCGTTCGACGACGTGCACCGTGCACGCGCTGGGGCGACGGCGGCCCGACGTGCCGCCACGCGGCCGTGGGACGCGCTCGCGCGGCGACGCGCCGCGAGCTGGCCGCGCTGCGCGCGGTCTCGATCGACCTGACGATGGCCGCGGGCGTCGCAGGGCGCCGACCTCGTGCACACCCACACCTGGTACGCGAACTTCGGCGGGCACCTGGCCAAGCTGGTGTACGGCATCCCGCACGTCGCGACCGTGCACTCGCCTGGAGCCGCTGCGGCCGTGGAAGGAGGAGCAGCTCGGCGGCGGCTACGCCTCTCGAGCTTCTGCGAGCGGACCGCGCTCGAGGCCGCCGACGCGGTCGATCGCGGTCTCCAACGGCGACGCAGCGCGCGACATCCTGCGCGTGCTACCCGGCGATCGACCCCGAGCGCGTGCACGTGATCTACAACGGGATCGACACCGACCGAGTACGCGCCGGACCCGGGCACCGACGTGCTCGAGCGCCACGGCATCGACCCGGGCAAGCCGTCGGTCGTGTTCGTCGGGCGGATCACGCGCCAGAAGGGCGTCACGTACCTGCTCGACGCGGCCGCGGCAGTTCGCACCCGGCGCGCAGCTCGTGCTGTGCGCCGGGCGCGCCCGACACGCCCGAGCTCGGCGCCGAGGTCGCGCGCCAGCGTCGAGCGAGCTGCGCGGCCGACGCGCGAGGGCGTGTTCTGGATCGAGCAGATGCTGCCCAAGCCCGAGGTCATCCAGCTCCTCAGCCACGCGACCGTGTTCGCTGCCCGTCGATCTACGAGCCGCTCGGGCATCGTCAACCTCGAGGCGATGGCCTGCGAGGCCGCGGTCGTGGCCACCGCGCACGGGCGGCATCGTCGAGGTCGTCGTCGACGGCGAGACCGGCTTCCTGGTGCCGATCGAGCCGGGCGACGACGGCACGCGCGACCCCGCGACCCCGCCGCGTTCGCGGCCGCCATCGCCGAGCGCGTCAACGCGCTGATCGCCGACCCGGCGCGGGCGCGGCGATGGGCGCGGCGGGCCGCCGGCGGGCGGTCGAGCCCTTCGCCTGGCCGGCGATCGCGGCCGAGACGGCCGCGCTCTACGAGCGCCTGCTCTAGGAGGCGCTCGAACGGACGGCGGCTACGCGCAGCGTGCGAGCGCACGTGGTGTCGCTGCACGTGCAGGTCGGACCCCGGCCCCGCGCTGCGATCGATTGACAGGTGACTCATTGGTCACGTATGGTCGGGCCATGGACGATGGGGATCTCGTGTTCAAGGCGCTCGCCGATCCGACTCGGCGGCACCTGCTCGACCGGCTGTTCGCGAAGGACGGGCGGTCGCTCAAGGAGCTCGAGGCCGAGCTTGCGATGACGCGCTTCGGCGTCATGAAGCACGTGCGCGTGCTCGAGCAGGCCGGGCTCGTCGTCGCGCGCCGCTCGGGCAGGCAGAAGCTGCACTACCTGAATCCCGTGCCGATCCGCCTGATCCACGACCGCTGGATCGACAAGTACACCGAGCGCCGGGTGTCGGCGCTCGTCGACCTCAAGGCCGAACTGGAGGGCAAGGCATGACCGCACGGACGCCGCCCGTGCTCGCGACCCAGATCTACCAGGTGCTCATCAAGGCGACGCCGCAGGCGATCTGGGATGGCATCACGCGGGGCGACTACACGGCGCGCTACTTCCACGGCGCGTGCGTCGAGACGACCGGCGAGGCCGGCACGCCGATCCGCATGCTCGGGCCGGAGGGCGAGCTCTGGGGCGACGAGATCGTCCAGGTATCGGAGCCGCCGCGCCGGCTCGTCGTCGGCTGGCGCTCGCTCTACGACCCCGAGCTGGCCGTCGAGGGGACGAGCCGCGTGACCTGGGAGATCGAGCCGCGCGAGGGCGGCGTGTGCCTCGTCACGCTCGTGCACGACCAGCTCGAGGGTGCGCCGAAGACGGCCGCCAACGTCTCGGGCGAGGGCTGGATGGGCGTGCTCAGCGGCCTCAAGACGCTGCTCGAGACCGGGCACCCGATGGAGCGACGAGGCGCGGCGCGGCATCGCCGTCGCCGGGCTGCAGCTGCGCCGGCTGCCGCTCGGTCGCAGCGCGCAGCCGGCGCTGCGAGCGCGGGCGCTCAGCTGGCCCTCCTCGAGCCGCCAGCTCCAGTTGCCCTCGGTCGTGCCGGGCCGGTTCATGCGCGCCTCGCGCCCGAGCCCGAGCACGTCCTGGGCGGGGATGATCGAGGTCGTCGCGGGCGAGGCGAGCGCCAGCTCGATCAGCGACCAGTGCGGCTCGGCGGGATCGAGGCCCGTCGCGGCCTGCGCCCTGGGCGTCGAGCGCGTCCCACCAGCCGACCGCCGTGTCGGTGTCGTGCGTGCCCGTGTAGACGACGAGCAGCTCGCGGTGGTTCTCGGGCCGGTGCGGATTGCTCGCGCCGCCGCCGAAGCCGAACTGCAGCACGACCATGCCGGGGACGCCGAGCTCGAGCCGCAGCCGCTCGACCGGCGGCGTGATCACGCCGAGATCCTCCGCGATCAGCGCGAGCTCGCCGAGCTCCTCGCCGCGCGGCCGCGAAGAGCGCCGCGCCGGGCCCGCGCCGCCAGCGGCCGGCCTTCGCGCTGCGCGCGCGCGCGGGCACCGACCAGTACGCGACGAGGCCGCGGAAGTGATCGATGCGGCTCAGGTCGGTGAGCTGCGGCGACGCGGCGGAAGCGCTCGATCCACCAGCGGTAGCCCTCCGCGCGCATCGCCGTCCAGTCGTACAGCGGGTTGCCCCAGAGCTGCCCGGCGTCGCTCAGCGCATCGGGCGGCGCGCCCGCGACGAAGCCCTTCTGGAAGAGCGCCGGATGCGAGCGGTGATCCGCGCTGCGCGGGCCGACGTAGAGGGGGATGTCGCCGATCAGGCGCACGCCGCGCTCAGCCGCGTAGCCCCGCAGCGCGCTCCACTCGCGCTCGAACCGCACCTGATCGGCGACGGCATCGCCGCCCGCGAAGCGCTCCCAGTCGTCGATCCAGTAGGCATGCCGGGCGCGGAAGGCCGCCGAGCTCGGCCTCGCTGACCGCGGCCTCCGGATCGGCCAGGAGGCCCGGCCAGGCGGCGAAGGCCGAGGGCGAGGTGTAGGGCGAGCCCGAGCGATCGGGCGGCGCGAGCGGCAGGATCTGCCACCAGCTCTGGCCCGCGGCCGCGAGCCAGTCGACGAAGGCGAACGCAGGTGTACCCAGCCGCCCACCGGGAAGGGACGTAACGTGAAGCAGGATTCCACTCGAACGGGGAAGACTCACCATGGCGATTCCAGCTCTGTCACGTCAGCGCACGCTACCCGCCGGGCGCACGGGCGTGAACCTCGCGGGCGAGATCGAGCGCGTCGTCGCCGGCGAGCACCCCGACCCGCACAGCGTGCTCGGCGCGCACGCCGGCGAGCGCGGGCGTGACCGTGCGGGCGTTCCGGCCCGGCGCGTCGTCGGTGCGCGTGCTGCCTCGGCGAGGGACCAGGCTGGTCGAGCTCGAGCGCGTCCACGAGGCGGGCGTCTTCGAGGCGCTCGCTGCCCGGCAGGCGCTCGCTGCCCGGATACCGGCTCGAGGTCGGCTACCCGGACGGTCACACGGTCGAGCTGCGCCGATCCGTACGGCTTCCTGCCGACGCTCGGCGAGCTCGACCTGCACCTCATCACCGAGGGCCGCCACGAGCAGCTGTGGAACGCGCTCGGCGCGCACCCGAAGACGATCGACGGCACGCCCGGCACGGCCTTCTCGGTCTGGGCGCCCGGCGCGCGCGCCGTCAGCGTGGCCGGCGACTTCAACAGCTGGAACGGCAGGCGCACCCGCTGCGCACGCTCGGCTCGTCCGGCGTCTGGGAGCTGTTCGTGCCCGAGGCCGCCGCCGGGCAGGCCTACAAGTTCGCGATCCGCGGCGCCGACGGCGTCCTGCGCCTCAAGGCCGACCCGATGGCGCTGCGCGCCGAGCTGCCGCCGAAGACCGGCTCGGTCATCCACGAGCCGGGCCACGACTGGGGCGACGACGCGTGGCAGGAGCTGCGCAGGACGCGCGAGCCGCACGCCGGCCCGATGTCGATCTACGAGGTGCACCTCGGCTCGTGGCGGCTCAACACGCTCGAGGGCAACCGCTCGCTGAGCTACGCCGAGCTCGCCGACGAGCTCGCCGACTACGTGCTCGAGCTCGGCTTCACGCACGTCGAGCTGATGCCCGTCATGGAGCACCCGTTCACGGGCTCGTGGGGCTACCAGGTCACGGGCTACTACGCACCGACCTCGCGCTACGGCACGCCCGACGAGTTCCGCGCATTCGTCGACCAGCTGCACGCCCGCGGCCTCGGCGTGATCCTCGACTGGGTGCCGGCGCACTTCCCGCGCGACGAGTTCGCGCTCGCGCGCTTCGACGGCACCGCGCTCTACGAGCACGAGGATCCGCGCCGCGGCGCGCATCCCGACTGGGGCACGCTCGTCTTCAACTACGGGCGCACCGAGGTGCGCAACTTCCTCGTCGCCAACGCGCTCTTCTGGATCTCGCAGTACCACGCCGACGGCCTGCGCGTCGACGCGGTCGCCTCGATGCTCTACCTCGACTACTCGCGCAAGGCGGGGGAGTGGATCCCCAACGAGCACGGCGGGCGCGAGGACCTCGAGGCGATCGACTTCCTCGAGCAGCTCAACGTCGTCGTCCACGGCAACGAGCCCGGGCGCGACCGTCGCGGCCGAGGAGTCGACGGCCTGGCCGGGCGTCTCGCGGCCGACCTACCTGGGCGGCCTCGGCTTCAGCTTCAAGTGGAACATGGGCTGGATGCACGACACGCTCGAGTACTTCAAGCGCGACCCGGTCTACCGCTCCCACCACCACGGCGAGCTCACGTTCAGCCTGATGTACGCGTTCACCGAGAACTTCGTGCTGCCGCTCTCGCACGACGAGGTCGTGCACGGCAAGGGCTCGCTGCTCGACAAGATGCCCGGCGACCGCTGGCAGAAGCTCGCGAACCTGCGCGCGCTCTACGCCTACATGTGGGCGCATCCCGGCAAGAAGCTCCTGTTCATGGGCGGCGAGTTCGCCCAGCAGCAGGAGTGGAGCCACGATCGCAGCCTCGACTGGCACCTGCTCGACGATCCGGGCCACAAGGGCGTGCAGTCGCTCGTCGGCGACCTCAACCGCGCCTACCGCGACGAGCCGGCGCTGTGGGAGCTCGACGGCGACCCGGCCGGCTTCGCGTGGCTCGAGCTGCACGACGCGCCTGCCAACGTGATCGCCTTCGCGCGCTTCTCGGCCGACGGCGAGCGCATGCTCGTGTGCGTCTGCAACCTCTCGCCGGTGCCGCGCCCCGGCTACCGCGTCGGGCTGCCGCGCGCGGGCGCCTGGCGCGAGGTCGTCAACACGGATGCGGCCGAGTACGGCGGCTCGGGCGTCGGCAGCGGCGGCGGCGGTCACCGCCGAGGACACGCGCGTGGCACGGCCAGCAGTGGTCGGCGGAGCTGCAGCTGCCGCCGCTCGGCGTGGTCTGGCTCGCTCCCGAGGGCAGTAGGGCGGCTGAACGAGCGCTGCCGCGGCTGCGGGGCCGGCCCGCAAGCGCGGATTCGACCATCTAGACTCCGAGGCGCTTGAAGGTTTGGCCGGGACGGCCGTTCCCGCTTGGCGCGACGTGGGACGGCATTGGTACGAATTTCTCCGTGTTCTCCGAGCACGCGGAGCGCGTCGAGCTATGCCTTTTCGACGGCGACGACCGCGAGCAGCGCTACGAGCTGAGCGAGCGCACGGCGTTCAACTGGCACGGCTACCTGCACGGCATCGGGCCCGGCCAGCGCTACGGCTTCCGCGTCCACGGCCCCTATGCGCCCGAGCGCGGGCATCGCTTCAACGCCGCGAAGCTGCTGCTCGATCCGTACGCCAAGGTGATCGACGGCGGCGTGCGCTGGGACGCAGCCGACGTCCATCCCTACCGTGCCGACGACCCCGATCTGCCCGACCTGCGCGACGACGCGGCGGCGATGCCGCGCTGCGTCGTGATCGACCCGGGCTTCGACTGGGAGGGCGACCGCCGGCTCGAGACGCCCGTGGCACGAGACGGTGATCTACGAGCTCCACGTGCGCGGCTTCACGAAGCTGCACCCGGGCGTGCGCGAGGATCTGCGCGGCACCTACGCCGGCCTCGCCTCGGACGAGGCGATCGGCTACCTCAAGGAGCTCGGCGTGACGGCGGTCGAGCTGCTGCCGGTGCACCACATCATCGACGAGAGCTTCCTGCACGATCGCGGCCTCACGAACTACTGGGGCTACTCCTCGATCGGCTTCTTCGCGCCGCACGCGGGCTACGCGGCGACGGGCGTGCAGGGGGAGCAGATCAAGGAGTTCAAGGGCATGGTGAAGGCGCTCCACCGCGCCGGCATCGAGGTCATCCTCGACGTCGTCTACAACCACACCGCGGAGGGCAACCACCTCGGCCCGACTGCTCTCGTTCAAGGGCATCGACAACGCGCTCGTACTACCGGCTGATGCCCGACGACCCGAGCCGCTACATGGACTTCACGGGCACGGGCAACAGCCTCAACCCGCGTGCACCCGAGCGTCCTGCGGCTGATCATGGACTCGCTGCGCTACTGGGTGATCGAGCTGCCACGTCGACGGCTTCCGCTTCGATCTCGCGTCCGCGCTCGCGCGCGAGCTCTACGACGTCGACCGGCTCTCGGCGTTCTTCGACGTGATCCACCAGGATCCGGTGCTCTCGCAGGTCAAGCTGATCGCCGAGCCCTGGGATCTCGGGCCGGGCGGCTACCAGGTCGGCAACTTCCCGGTGCTCTGGACGGAGTGGAACGGGATGTACCGCGACACGATGCGCGACTTCTGGCGCGGGCATGCCGGCGTGGCGCGAGTTCGCCTCGCGCTTCACCGGCTCGAGCGACCTCTACGAGTCCGACGGGCGCCGCCCGTCGGCCTCGATCAACTTCGTCACCGCGCACGACGGCTTCACGCTCGCCGACCTCGTCGCCTACAACCACAAGCACAACGAGGCGAACGGCGAGGACAACCGCGACGGCACCGACGACAACCGCTCGTGGAACTGCGGCGCCGAGGGGCCGACCGACGATCCCGAGATCCGCGCGCTGCGCGAGCGCCAGCAGCGCAACTTCCTCGCCACGCTGCTGCTCTCGCAGGGCGTGCCGATGCTGACCGCGGGCGACGAGCTCGGGCGCACGCCAGGGCGGCAACAACAACGCGTGGTGCCAGGACAACGAGATCTCCTGGATCGACTGGGAGCTCGACGCGGCGGGTGCGGAGCTGCAGGCCTTCACGCGCCGCCTGCTCGCGCTGCGGCGCGAGCACCCGATCTTCCACCGCACGCACTTCCTCGAGCGGGGCCGCCTCGGACTCGGGGCTCCCCGACGCCTGGTGGTTCCGGCCGGACGGCCGGCGGATGACCGCCGCCGACTGGCAGAACGGCGCGGCGCACGCGCTCGGCGTGTTCCTCAACGGCCAGGCGATGGGCAGCTTCGACGCGCAGGGCGAGCCGATCGCCGACGACTCGTTCCTGCTGCTGCTGAACGCGCACCACGAGGACATCGCCTTCACGCTCCCGCCGCGCCGCTTCGGCCCGCGCTGGACGGTCGAGCTCTCGACCGCGGATCCGCGCGCCCCCGCGGTCGATCCTGACGGCGCGCGGGTCGGCCCACGTGACCGCACGCTCGCTGCTCCTGCTGCGCCGGCCGCAGGCCGCCTGAGCGTGGGCGCTTGCGGCTGGACGCACGAGCGTGTCGGTCCTGTACCGTCGCGCCTGAACCGCGAGGAGGATCTGGTGGCAGACACGACCGTCGTGCTGGTCGGCACGCTCGACACGAAGGGCGCGCGAGTACGCGTTCCTGCGCGACCGCCTGCTCGCGGCCGGCGTGGAGGTGGTGCTCGTCGACGCGGGCATCATGGCGCCGCCGCACGTCGAGCCCGACGTCACGCGCGAGGAGGTCGCCGCCGCGGCGGGCGTCAACGTCGAGGCGCTGCGCGCCGCCGGCGACCGCGGCCAGGCCGTGCTCGCGATGGCCGCGCGGCGCCGACCGCGATCGTCGCGCGGCTGCACGACGAGGGCCGCTGCGACGGCGTGCTCGCGCGCGGGCGGCTCGGGCAACACCGTCGATCGCCGCCGCAGGCCATGCGCGCGCTGCCGGTCGGCGTGCCGAAGCTGATCGTCTCGACGATCGCCGCCGGCGACACGCGCCGATACGTCGGCGCGAGCGACATGACTGCTGCCGGCCTCGGTCGTCGACGTCGCGGGCATCAACTCGATCTCGCGCGCGCATCCTCGCCAACGCCGCCGGCGGCGATGGCCGGCATGGTGCAGGCGCCGCCCGTCGAGCTCGGCGAGGCCGGCCGCTGATCGCGCGCCACGATGTTCGGCGTCACGACGCCGTGCGTCACGCACGCGCGCGAGGCGCTCGAGGCGCTGCGGCTACGAGGTGCTGACGTTCCACGTGACCGGCACCGGCGGCCGCTCGATGGAGGCGCTGATCGAGGCCGGCTTCGTGCAGCGGCGTGCTCGACGCGACGACCACCGAGCTGTGCGACGAGCTCGTCGGCGGCGTGCTCGGCGCCGGGCCCGACCGCCTCGACGGCGGCCGGCCGCGCGGGCATCCCGCAGGTCGTCTCGCTGGGCGCGCTCGACATGGTCAACTTCGGCCCGCGCGAGACCGTCCCGGCCGCAGTTCGAGGACCGCAACCTGTACGTGCACAACGCGCGGTCACGCTGATGCGCACGACGCCGCGAGGAGTGCGCGCAGCTCGGCGACGCGAGATCGCGCGCAAGCTCTCGGCGGCCGACCGGGCCGACCGCGCTGTTCGTCCCGCTGCGGCGGCGTCTCGATGATCGCCACGCCGAGGGCGAGCCGTTCCACGACGCGGAGGCCGACGAGGCGCTGTTCGCCGCGGTGCGCGCGCACGTGCGGCCGAACGTCGAGCTGATCGAGCTCGAGCTCGACATCAACGACCCGGCCTTCGCGGACGCGATGGTCGCGAAGCTCGACGGCTATCGTCGGAGGTGACGCGCATGACGCGGCGACGAGGCGCTGCGCGAAGCTGCGCGCGACGGTCGACGGCGGGCGGGCGATCATCGGCGCCGGCGCCGGCACCGGCCTGTCGGCCAAGTGCGCCGAGGCCGGCGGCGTCGACCTGATCATCATCTACAACTCGGGCCGCTACCGCATGGCCGGGCCGCGGCTCGCTGTCGGGGCTGATGCCCTACGGCGACGCCAACGCGATCGTGGTCGACATGGCCGCGCGAGGTGCTGCCGGTCGTGCGCGACACGCCCGGTGCTGGCCGGCGTCTGCGGCACCGACCCGTTCCGGCTGATGGACGTCTTCCTCGACGAGCTCGAGCGCGCATCGGCTTCGCGGGCGTGCAGAACTTCCCGACCGTCGGCCTGATCGACGGCATCTTCCGGGCCAACCTCGAGGAGACCGGCATGGGCTACGACCTCGAGGTCGAGATGATCCGCCTGGCCGCACGAGACGGACCTGCTGACGGCGCCGTACGTCTTCGACGTCGCGAGCGCCGCGGCGATGACGAGGGCCGGCGCCGACGTGCTCGTGCCGCACATGGGCCTGACGACGAAGGGCACGATCGGCGCGCAGCACCGCGCAAGACGCTCGACGAGTGCGTCGACGCGCGATCCAGGCGATGCACGACGCGGCCGTCGGCGATCCGCGACGACGTGCATCGTGCTCTGCCACGGCGGGCCGATCGCCGAGCCCGACGACGCGCGCTACGTGCTCGAGCGCACCGACGGGCGTCGTCGGGCTTCTTCGGCGCCTCGAGCATGGAGCGGCTGCCCGACCGAGATCGCGATGACCGAGAACATGAGGCGCTTCAAGGACCTGACCATCGATGCGTAGGAGCTGGACATGAGCATGTTCGTCAAGCAGGCCGAGATGACGACCGACACGGTCGACTGGGGCACCATCGGCTGGCGCTGCCGCCCCGCCAACACGGGCTCGAAGACGTTCGTCGTGATGGACGTCGAGCTCGAGCCGGGCTTCGGCCACGACTTCCACAAGCACCCGCAGCAGGACGAGCTGATCACGGTGCTGGCCGGCACGATCGAGCAGTGGATCGAGCAGGACAAGACGATCCTCCAGGCCGGCGACTCGGTCTACCTCGACAAGGACGTCGTGCACGCGTCGTTCAACGTCGGCGACGTGACGGCGCGGCTGATGGTCGTGCTCGCCCCGAGCATCGGCGAGGAGGGCTACGAGCTCGTCGACGTCGCCTCCGAAGAGCCCTGGGCCTCGGCTCGCTGAAGACGATCGCGGAGCCGCTTCGGATCGCTCATCGCGGGTACCGCAAGGGCGCGTCGGAGAACAGCCTCGAGGCGTTCGCAGCCGCGATCCAGCGTGGTGCGGACGTCCTCGAGGTCGACGTGCGACGACGCCGTGACGGCGCGCTCGTCGCGCACCACGACCGGGGCGACGCCCCGGACGCGCCGCTGCTCGCCGAGGTGCTGGCGCTCGCGGCGCCGACGCGCGTCGAGCTCAACCTCGACATCAAGGCCGGCGGCATCGAGAGCGCGCTGATCGGCCTCGTGCGCGAGGCGGGACTGACCGGGCGCGTGACCTGCACGGGCGGCAACTGGGCGCTGCTCGCGGCCCTGCACCGGGCCGAGCCGGGCATGCGCGCCGGCCTGACGATGCCGAAGCGCCTGTGGCCGCGCGCGCTGCTGCCGATCCAGCGCCTCTGGTACGCCTGGCGCGCGCCCGGCTGGATGGCCGAGTACGACGCGCAGGTCGTCTCCTGCCACCGCCTGCTCGTGAGCCGCCTGCTCGTCCACCGGCTGCACGCGAGCGGGAGCGAGATCTGGGTCTGGACCGTCGACCGCCCCTCCGAGATCGCGCGGCTGCGGGCGCTCGGCGTGGACGGCATCTGCTCCGACGACCCCGCCAGCCACGGCTGGGGCGAGAGCGAGCTCCAGACGCTCTGACGCGATGAGCGCGGCGCCTGGAGCGGCTGGATCGGCCTCCCACCCGGCTGCCGGGGCGCCTGCGCAGTGAGAGGCGCTCAGCCGGTGTGGAGCTGCGCCCAGCAGCCGGCTTGCGGCCGACCCGGAGGCTCGTTCGCTGCGCGAGGCGGCTCCGGGGCTTCGCAGGAGCACCGCCCCCGTCTCTTGAACAGGCGTCCCGCCTGCCCTGCGAGCCGGCCGGCACTCCCGCTCGCTCCAACCACACCACGCGCCACGCTCATCCCGTCACAGCGTCTCAGACGCTCTGACGGAACGCGGCACCCGCACGTTCAGGGCCAGGCCCTGAACGTGCGGCTCGGTCGCGCCAGCCAAGCCTCGGACGAGAGCGAGCGTCTTAGACGGCCTGAGGCCCGGCGGCGTCGCTCGCGGCGAGCACGCGCCGGAGCAGCGAGACGAGCGTCTCCTGCTCGGCGGGGGAGAGCGAGGCCAGGGGGCGCTCCTGTGCCTGCCGCAGCACGGGCCGCAGCTCGCTCAGGAGCGTACGGCCGGTGGGCGTGAGCGCGACCTGGTTGCGCCGACGATCGCTCGCATCCGGCGTGCGCGCGACCAGGCCGCGCGCCTCGAGCTGGTCGATCCGGCCGACGAGGTGGCTCTTGTCGAGCGCGAGCGAGTCGGCGAGCGCCTGCTGCGAGAGCGGGCCCGAAGTCGTCGAGCGCGCTGAGCAGCGCGTGCTGGCCGAGCGGGAGGCCGTGCTCCGCGAGCGCCTCCTCGAGCTGCCGGCGCCCGAGCTCGCCGACCTGGGCGGCGAGGTACGAAGGCTGCGCCATGAGCGAGGGGGGGCGAGGAGCGGGAGAGGCCATTCGGGGTATCGTAGCGAGCACAAACCGTTGCAGTGTGAAACGGTTACCCTCCGCAACGGCTAGGCCATGCGGAAGCGCGGGCAAGCGGACGCGGACGAGCCGGCGCAGGCCGGGTGGTCGTCCGGCGCGTGACTGCGGCCGTGAGAACGTGGGTGAGCGAGGTCGCGATGCGCGGCCAGCGGGGACTGGGGGTGGGTGTGATTCAACCCTGCACCCACGATCGCAAGCGCGTGCGGTCAGCGAGGCTCGGTCTCTCGGTGTCTCCGTGCGCGTGTTACCGCACGGCGAGCGGTGCGGCTACCGCACCCGGCCGCTCGATCGGCGCGGCGTCAGCTCAGACGGAGCGGCGCTGGGCATAGCCCTCGCCGATGCGGTGCCAGTGGGTCACCGCGTGCTCGCCGTAGAGCCAGCACAGCTCGACGAGCTCGCCGTCACGTTCGCTCGGGAAGTCGAGCAGGCCGCGCTCCGCATCCTTGACGCGCACGCCGGCGCCCTGGAGCTCGCCGATCGCGTCGTCGAGCGCACCGAGGTGCTCGCAGGCGTGAACGGCCGCCCCGGCCTCGCGTGCGGTGGGCTGGACGCCGCCCATCTCCTCGGCGCGCCGGGCCAGCTCGTCGAGCACCGCCTGCTCGGCGCGCAGCGCCAGCGCGTGCTCGCGGAGGCTCGCGACCACGGGCAGGATGTCGGGCAGCAGGGCGTTCGCCTGCTCGACGGTGAAGAGCCGGGTCGGGGTCGGATGCTCGGCCACGAAGCCCGGCATGGTAACCGCGACGGCCTCTTCGCGACGCCGCAACCCCACCCATCTGAAATGTCAGTGGGGGGTTTCACTCCGGCCCTGAAAACGGGCGACGCCCGCGATCTTTCGCTCAGCTCGAAACGTGCAGGCGGGGGCTGCAGACGTGCTTGCGCCGTAAGCACCGGCTGCTCGACTAGTACTTCCAGAGGTGCGTGCCCACGACCTCGTCGGCGCTCTTGCCCGTCGGCCCAGGCCTCGTCGTTGCGGCGCACGCCGACGAACGCATTCGCGAGCGGATCGCCGAACGCCTCGCGGATGCGCGGGGCCGCCTCGAAGTTCGCGATCTGCTCCTCGACGTTCTGGGCGAAGCGCCGGACGCCGGCCGCCTCGCGCTGCTCGGGCGTCCAGCCGCCCGGATCCTCGCTGATCGGCTCGGGCAGCGTCGAGCTCGTCCTCGATGCCGCCGAGCCCGCAGGCGATCATCGCGGTCAGGCCGAGGTAGGGGTTGCCGGACGCGTCCGAGGCCTTGAGCTCGATGTTCGCGTTCTGCGCCCCGATCGCCTCGGCGCCTGGCACGAAGCGCAGCGAGGCCTCGCGGTTGTCGGCGCCCCAGAACGAGTAGGCGCTCGCGAAGTAGCCCGGACGCAGGCGGATCAGCGACGGCACGCTCGGGCACGTCACGGCGACGACGCCCGGGAGGTCGCGCAGGATCCCGGCGACGAAGGCCTCGCCCTCGGGCGTCATGCCCTCGGGACCGTTGCCGCCCGACAGCAGGTTGCGGCCGTCCTTGAACAGCGACAGGTGGAAGTGCCAGCCGTTGCCGACGCCGTCGGGCGTGATCAGCGGCGCGAACGAGGAGCGCAGGCCGTTGGCGCGGGACGCTGCGCGAATCGTCTCGCGCGCGAGCAGCTGGTTGTCGGCCGCGGTCAGCGGGTCGGCCGCGTCGAGCGAGATCTCGAGCTGCGACCAGCCGTACTCGGCGTGGATCTGGCCGATGCCGAGGCCGTTGGCGTCGAGGTCGTGCGAGCAGCTCGGAGACGAACTCGCTCACGTCGAGCATCGCGTTCGGGCTGTAGACCGGCCCGTGATGGGCGGCGACCGGCTCGTCGGAGGCCTCGCCGATGAACCACTCGAGCTCGAGGCCGGCCTTGAACTCGTAGCCCAGGCCGGCCGCCCGCTCGACTGCCCGCTCGAGCGCCGCGCGGTAGCAGTGCTCCCAGCGCGCGCCCTCCTGACGCCACAGCTGCCCGGGCGCCCACGCGAACGCGGGCTGGCCCGCGAGCTGGACGATGCGCTCCGGCACGGCCTTGACGCGGAAGTCGCCGGACGGGTTGTCGAGGCCCTCGACGCCCCAGCGGATGTGATCGTGGGAGTCGAAGACGGCGAACAGGAAGGAGCAGCCCATCCCGCGGTCGACGGCCGCTGCGAGCTTGTCGATCGGCGCGCTGCGCGAGCGCTGGATGCCGTTGGCATCGCACCAGGTCACGGTGAGCGCGCGCACGCCCTTTTCCTTCAGCTCGGCAGCGAGAGCCGCGAGATCCGTGTTGCTCACGGGTGCTCCTTCAGACAGGGTTCAGACCAGGGCTCGACGAGTCGGAGCCGAGAGGGTACCGGAGGCGCGTGGCCTCTCAGGCGATGCGCAGGACGACCTTGCCGAAGCGCTCCGGCTCGGTCAGCCGGCGGGCGGCCACGGCGATCTCGCCGAGCGGATGCACCGAGTCGATCGCGGGGCGCCATGCGCCGGTCTCCATGTGCGCGCAGAGCGCCCGGAACTCGCGCGGGCTGCCCATGGTGGTGCCGATCAGCGAGCGCCAGCTCCAGTAGAGCTCTGCCACCGGGACGGTCGCGAAGTCGCCGCCCGTGTCGCCGTAGTTGACGAGCACGCCGCCGCGCGCGAGCGCCGTCAGCGCCTGGGCCCAGCCCTCGCCGCCGAACGAGTCGACGACGGCGTCGACGCCCGCGCCGCCGGTCGCCGCGCGAACCTGCTGCGGCCACTCCGGGTCGTCGTAGCGGAACCCGCCCGCGGCTCCGAGCTCGACGCAGCGCGCGATCTTGGCGTCGCTGCCGGACGTGACCCAGACCTCGGCGCCGAGCGCGTGCGCGATCTGCAGGCAGCACGTGGAGACGCCCGAGCCGCCGCCGGTGATCAGCAGGCGGCGTCCCGGTGCCGCGCCCGCGCACGTGACGGTCGCGCGCCATGCAGTCAGCCCGGCGAGCGGGAAGGCCGCGGCCTCCTCCCAACCGAGGCCGCGCGGCTTCGGGTGAACGTTGACCGCGGGCACCCGCACCTGCTCGGCGAAGGTGCCGTCGGCGGGGGAGCCGAGGATGTCGAAGGTCGCGGCGGCCGCGCGCTCGTCGTCGCCCCAGCCGAGCGCGGAGTCGATCACGACCGCGTCGCCCGGCGCGAGGCCTGCGACGCCCTCGCCGACCGCGCGGATGCGCCCTGCGCCGTCCGAGCCGAGCGTGACGGGCACGGGGGTCGACGGCTCGCGCCAGATCCACCAGTCGCGGCGGTTGAGCGCGGCGGCGACGACGTCGACGACGACCTCGCCGGCACCGGGGGTGAGGTCGGGGAGCTCCTGGAGCTCGAACACGGGCTCGCTCGCGGCGAGCGTCAGGCGGGCTGCACGCATGGCTGCATGGTGCCCGATGCGATCGCCGCGTGACGCTGCGCGACCTCGTCGCCGAGCTCTTCGGCGCGGCCGGCGACGGCGCGCACGAGCTCGTCGAGTGGGTCGACCTCGCGTCGGTCGAGCGCTGCGCCGTGGTGCTGCTCCCGGTCGCCACCGAGTTCTGCGCCTGAGCCCGTGCAATTGGGGCCAGGCCCCAATTGCACGGGGGCCTGGCCCCGATCGCGCCTGAGCGGCGTGCAATTGGGGCCTGGCCCCAATTGCACGCGCGCGGAAGTCCCGGAACGGACCGGAGTGCTCGCGCGCGACGCGGGGTAAGGTTGAAGCATGGCTCGAGCAATCTGGAGCGGCGCGATCTCCTTCGGGCTCGTCATGGTGCCCGTCAAGGTCTACTCCGCCGTCTCGCGCAAGGACGTGCGCTTCAACCAGCTGCACGGCGCCGACGGCGGCCGCATCCAGCAGAAGCGCGTCTGCTCGGTGGACGGCGCCGAGGTGCCGTACGACGAGATCGTCAAGGGCTACGAGATCGAGCCCGGCCGCTACGTCACGATCACGCCCGCCGAGCTCGAGGGGCTCGCGGCGGAGCGGACGCGGCGGATCGAGATCGAGGAGTTCGTCGCGCTCGACGACATCGACCCCATCCACTGGGAGTCGACCTACTACCTGGCGCCCGACAAGACCGCGGCCAAGCCGTACGCCCTGCTGCTGGCCGCGCTCGAGGGCACCTCGCGCGTGGGCCTCGGGCGCGTCGTGCTGCGCTCGAAGGAGTACCTCGCGGCGATCCGGCCCGCGCAGGACGCCCTGATGCTCTCGACGATGCTGTTCGCCGACGAGATCGTGCCGCGGGCAGCGGTCGAGGAGTTCGCCGGCGAGCCGGCCGAGGTCTCGCCGAAGGAGCTCGCGATCGCGTCGCAGCTCGTCGACTCGCTCTCGGCCGAGTGGGATCCGACCCGCTACGCCGACACCTACCGCGAGCGCGTGATCGATCTCGTGCGCGCCAAGGCCGAGGGGCGCGAGATCGTCGAGCACGCCGTGGCCGAGCCGGCCGCGAAGGTCGACGACCTGATGGCCGCGCTCGAGGCGAGCCTCGCGGCGGCGACCATGCAGGCGACGGCCGCGAAGAAGACGACGGCCAAGAAGCCGCGCCGCGCCGCCGCGCCCAAGTCGGCGTAGCGATCGCCCGGGGCTTGTGCCGTGAAGCCGATTCTCGCGATCGAGCAGGACCCGACGCTCCCCGGACTCGGCCTGCTCGGCCGCGTGGTGCGCGCGTGCGGCGTGCCGCTCGTCTCGGCGCACGCCTGGGAGGGCGACCTCGACGGCCTGCGCGCCGGCGACTTCTCGGGCATCGCGCCGCTCGGGGGCTCGATGCACGCCTGGGAGGAGGAGCGCCTGCCGTACCTCGGTCGTCAGCGGGAGCTCCTGCGCGAGGCCGTCGACGAGGGCGTCCCGGTGCTCGGCATCTGCCTCGGCGGCCAGCTGCTCGCGCGCGCGCTCGGCGCGGAGGTGCGAGCGGCGGAGGTACCGGAGTTCGGCTGGGTGGCGATCGAGCCGACGCCCGAGGCGGCGGACGATGCGCTGCTCGGGCACCTGACGGGGCCGGCCGGCGTCTACCAGTGGCACCGCGACGTGTTCGACCTGCCCGACGGTGCCGTGCGGCTCGCCCGCAGCGCTGCGAGCCCGAACCAGGCGTTCCGCTTCGGCGAGCGCGCGTGGGGTCTGCAGTTCCACCCCGAGGTCGACGTGCCGCTGTGGGAAGGCTGGAAGCGCAACCACGAGGGTGCGCCGGCGCAGGTGGGGCTCGATCAGGCCGTGCTCGACGCGGCGATCGCGGCCGGCTCGCCCGCGCTCACCGAGCCGCTCTTCCGCAGCTTCGCCTCGGTCTGCGTCGCGACCGCGGGCTGAGCGGCCGCGACGCACACCCTGTCAGCTGCGGGGATCCCGCTCCCGCCAGTCGCTTCGGGGCCGCCACGAGGCCCGGGCGCCGGTATCACGGCGGACGGCGTAGGCGACCAGTGCTGCGAGGATCAGTGCGATTGCGATGGACATCGTGTGTAGCTCCTTGTCTGATTGCTTCCTGTTGTAGTATCAGCCTGTGCGATCGATAAGGGAAATGCCAGTAACGACTGGAATCGATCATGTCTGCTGATGGACTCGTCGGAGTCGAGGCGCGCCACCTCGCGGCGCTGCAGGCGATCGCCGTGGAGCGATCGTTCTCGCGCGCGGCCGAGCGGCTCGGCTACGCGCAGTCGGCGGTGTCCCAGCAGATCGCGGCGCTCGAGCGCGCGGTCGGCCTGAAGCTCGTCGAGCGCCCGGGCGGGCCACGCCCCGTGTCGCTCACGGAGGCGGGCGAGGTCGTGCTGCGCCATGCCGACCGGCTGCTCGCACGGCTCGGCGCGCTGCGCGCCGATCTCGACCAGCTCGTCGCCGGCGAGTCGGGCCGGATCCGCGTCGGCACCTTCCAGTCGGCGGGCGCGCGCATCCTCCCGGGCGTGATCCGCGAGTTCCGCTCGCACTGGCCCGACGTGCGCGTCGAGATCCGCGAGGAGCTCGACGAGACGCTCCTACTCGACGGCGTGGCCGCGGGCTCGCTCGACCTGACGTTCGCGTCGATGGGCCCGCCGATCCCGCCGCAGCTCGACTACGAGGTGCTGCTGGAGGATCGCTACGTGCTGCTTGCACCGCCCGGCAGCCCCTTCCGCGGGCTCGCGAGCGTGACGCTGCAGGAGCTCGACGGGCTCGAGGTCATCGAGCCGCCGAGCGGCGTCTCCTGCGACATCACGCTCCAGCGCGCGTGGGCTGCCGCCGGCACGACGCGTCGCACCGTCTTCCGCACGGACGACAACCTGACCGTGATGCGCATGGTCGGCGCGGGCGTCGGCCACGCGCTCGTGCCCGAGCTCGCGGCCGAGCCGGGACTCGACGCCGACGTCGAGATCGTGCCGATCGGCGGCGAGCGCATGTCACGGCGCATCGCGATGTTCTGGCACCGCGACCGCTACCGCTCGAAGGCGTCCGAGACGTTCGTCGAGATCGCGCGCGAGGTCGGCACCCAGATCCTGCAGCCCGCTGTCTGACCGCGGCCGCTCCGGGTGGCCGGGACGTAGGCTGCCCGCGTGAACACGGTGCAGGCGATCGTGCTCGGCTTCGTGCAGGGCATCACGGAGTTCCTGCCGATCTCGAGCACCGGGCACCTGCGCATCGTCCCGGCGTTCCTCGGCTGGGAGGATCCGGGCGCGGCCTTCACGGCCGTCACCCAGCTCGGGACGATGGCGGCCATCCTGCTGTACTTCCGCACCGACATCTGGCGGATCGTCGTGGCCTGGGTGCGCGGCCTGCGCGATCCCGAGATCCGTCGCTCGCTCGACTCGCGGCTCGGCTGGTACGTGATCGTGGGCACGATCCCGATCGGGATCTTCGGCTTTCTCTTCCGCGACCAGATCGAGAACGGCGCGCGCAACCTGCACCTGATCGGCAGCACGCTGATCGTGCTCGGCCTCGTCCTGCTCTACGCCGAGCACGTGTCGACGCGGAGCCGCGGGATCGAGTCGCTGACGATGCGCGACGGCATCTTCATCGGCATCGCGCAGGCCTGCGCGCTGATCCCGGGCGTCTCGCGCTCGGGCGCGACGATCACCGGCGGGCTCTTCCTCGGCCTCGACCGGACGTCTGCGGCGCGCTACTCGTTCCTGCTCTCGATCCCCGCGGTCGTGCTCAGCGGGTTGCTCGAGCTGCGTCACTCGACCGAGGGCAACGGGCCGGGGGCGAGCGCGACGATCATCGCGACGATCATCGCGTTCGTCGTCGGCTACGCCTCGATCGCCCTGCTCCTCAAGTTCCTCTCGACGCACTCCACGAAGGTGTTCGTGGTGTACCGCGTCGGCCTCGGCGCGCTCGTGCTCGTGCTGGCGTCGACCGGAACCATTTCCTGATGCTCGTGATCCTGGCCGCGCTGGGCGCGGCGGCCGGGTGGGGAATCGCAGCGACCTTCGACAACCGCTCGACGCGACTGATCGGCGCGCTCGCGGCCTGCGCCTGGGTGCAGGCCATCGGCTTCGTCGTCGTGCTGCCGCTGGCGCTCTACGAGGGCATGCCGAGCGAGCCGTCGGGGGGCTCGATCGCCTGGATCGTCGTGGGCGGGGTGGGCATCGTGGTCGGCGTGACCTTCTCGTACGCCGTCGATCGCGCGCGGCGCGATCTCGGTGGTCGCGCCGGTCACGGCGCTCGACGGCGCGCTCGCGGCGCTCGCGAGCGTCGCGCTCGGCGAGCACCTCGCGCTGGCCACGGCGGTCGGGCTCGCGATCGTCGTCGGCGGGATGCTCGTGGTGCTCTGGGCGACGGCCGCGCAGGAGCGCGCGGGCATCGTCGGCCACTCGCTCGCGGCGGTGCTGCTGGCGATCGGCGCAGCCTGCGGGTTCGCCGTCTTCCTGCTCGCCGTGATCCGCGCGGGCGACGCGTTCGGTGACGCGCAGATGCAGCTGATCTACCGCGTGCTGCCGTTCGCCGCGGTCGGCGTGCCGCTGCTCATGCGCGGCAAGCTGGGGCTGCCCGGCCGCGCGTGGACGCAGGTCACGGCCGCCGCAGTGCTGCAGACCGCGGGCTTCGTGCTCTACCGCATCGCCGGCCGCTCGGGCGATGTCGCGGTGCCGTCCGTGCTCTCGTCGCAGTTCGCGGTCTTCGCGATGATCGGCGGCGTCCTCGTGTTCGGCGAGCGGCTCAGCCGCAAGCAGATCGGTGGTCTCGCCGGCCTGCTCGCCGGGATCGCGGTGGTCGCCGGGTCGCAGGCGTGACGGGCATCATCGGCGGGCTGCTCGCGGCGCTCCTGTGGGGCTCCTCGACGGTCACGGATGCGCGCGCGACCCGCATCGTCGGCTCGCTCGGCGTGCTCGGCTGGAGCAGCATCGCGGGCTGCATCCTGACGCTGCCCGTGGCGCTGATCTTCGCGCACGACGCGAGCGGCGTGAACGGGCGCGGCCTGCTCTGGCTCACGATCTCGAGCCTCGCGGCGGTGGCGGCCTTCGCACCGTTCTACCGCGCCGTCCAGCTCGGGCCCGTGCCGCTCGTCGCCGGCCTCGGCGCCACGGAGGGCGGGGTCGCGGCGGCGATCTCGTTCGCGACCGGCGAGCGGCTGCCGGCGCTCACGCTCGCTGGGCCTGATCGTCGCGCTCGCGGGCATGCTGGTCGTGCTCGTCTCGGTGCGCACGCCGGTGCCGCGCGGCCACGGCCACCCGCTGCAGGCGGGCCTGCTCGCGACGCTCGCAGCGACGCTCTTCGGGCTCTCGCTGTTCGCGGGCGCGCGCGCGATCGATCACGTGCCCGAGCTCTGGCTGCCGGCCGGCAGCCGCACCTTCGGAACGGTGCTGATCGCGTTCCCGCTGCTCTTCCTCGGCAAGCTGCCGCGGCCGGGCAGGTTCCTCTACTTCACCTTCTACTCGGCGCTCGCGCAGTCGTCGGGCTATCTCGCGTTCCTGATCGCGGCCGACTCGAGCGGCGTCTCCGTGCCGGCGGTGCTCGCCTCGCAGGCGTCGGTGGTGGGCATGGTGTTCTCGTTCCTCGTACTTCCGCGAGCGGCTCACGCGGCGCCAGCTGTTCGGCATCGGCGGTGCTGCTGTGCGGCGTCGTCGTGATCGCGGCGACGCGCTGAGCCGATGCTGATCGGCGTCCTCCTCGCAACGGTCACGGCCTGCACATGGGGCGGCATCTCGGTGCTCGAGGCGCGCGCGTCGCGCGCGCTCGGCGGGCCGAGCGCGCTCGCCTGGATCTTCGGCGTCGGGCTCGTCGTGATCGCGCCGATCGCGCTCATCCGCGGCGTGCCCGACGCGAGCGGCGAGGCCTGGGCGTGGGCGCTGCTCGCGTCGCTCGGCTCGCTGATCGGCCTCGCGATGATGTTCACCGCGCTGCAGTGGGGCCGCGTCGGCCTGGTCACGGCGACGATCTCGTCGCAGGGCGCGTTCGCGTCGATCTACGCCGCCATCGGTGGGCAGTCGCTGCATCCGCTGGCGCTCGTGGCGATCGGCGTCTCGGCCGCCGGCACGTTCGTCCTGATCGGCTCCGGCGGCTCGGTCGCGCCGCCGCGCGAGCGCCGCGGCATCCTGCTCGCGCTCGGCGCCGCGGCCTTCACCGGGCTCTCGCTCTACGCGGCCTCGCGCGGCGGCTCGGGCATCGGCGCCGACTGGGTGGTGCTCTGCATCCGCATGTCCAGCGTGGCGCTCGTGCTCGCGCCGCTCGCGGTCGCGCGCGGCTCGAGGGCCCGCGCGGCGTCGTCGTGCCGGTGCTGATCGCCGGCGTGGGGGAGGTCGTGGCCTTCCTGGCCTACATCGCGGCCTCGGATCGGATCGGCGTCGCCGTGCCGGCGGTGATCGCCTCGCAGTTCGCGCTGATCGCCGCCACCGTCGGCTGGTTCGTCCTCGGCGAGCGCCTCGGCCCGCGGCAGCTCGCGGGCGCCGGCGCGATCCTCGCCGGCGTCACGGCGCTGACGATCGTGCAGGCCTGAGGCCTCAGCCGAGCGGTGCAATGCGTCGCTGCCGCCGCTGCGGGGCGCCAGACGGCGGCGAACGCGCGCTCCTCGCGCATCCCGCGCAGGACGAGCTCCGGCGGCGCGAGCCCCGACGACGGCCGGACTACGGACCCTCGACGTCCGCCTCGGCCTCAGGCTCGGCAGGGGAATCGGCGGGCGGATCGTCGCGCGGCACCTCCGAGGGACGCGGCGGATCGGCGGCTTCGGGATCGCCGGTCGACATCGGGGTCGCGGGCCACTTGGGTCGGTCGTCGCTGTCAGTCATGCGGGGGCCTGCCCGCGGGAGCGCCGTCCGAATCCTCGCGGGCGGGAACGCGCGCGCGAGCGGGTCGGGGCTGGATCGGCCGATCCCCGCTCGCCGCGGTCGCCACTGGCATCGAGCCGCGTCGGCCCCGAGTGCGCGGCCGCCGTCGCGCGTGAGCGCGTCCTCGTCGCGTAGCGGCGACTCGGCGCCGAGCGTCCACGCTCAGGTCTCGCACCCTGCGCGCGGCGCGCTCGAGGCGCACGCGCCGCAGGGCCGCGGCGAAGCTCGCCCGCGAGTCGGCATCGGCGCGCTCGAGCTGCGCCAGGCAGGCCGCCAGCCACTGCGCGTCGCCGAGCGTGATGAACGAGCGCTCCATGCACGTGCGGCCGAGGAACCGCACCGCCGCCGCGTCGAGCTTGCCAGGATCGCTGCTCGCGATCAGGACGAGCAACGGAGCCGCCTCCTCGAGGTCGACGTGGCGCAGGTCGCAGGCCGCGGCCCGGGCGGCGAGCAGATCTCCGCCCGCGATCGCACGGCGCAGGCGGGTCAGCGGAGATCCCTGGGTCGTCATGCGAACACATGTTCGCATGACTCCGGGCGGTGCGCGCTGCGCGGGCTGCTAGATCGGCTCGGGGGCGAGCGTGAAGACCTCGCACGAGACGTCGTGCTCGACGTCGATGCCGCTCATGAAGGCCACGACCGTGCGGCCCGTCGCCTGCTCGGCGGCGGCGCGGAACTTGTCCTCGGTCGCGTGCTGGAACATGGTGCGGATGTCGCGCAGCCGCTGGTGCTCGCCGAGCGAGACGAGCGTGCGCTCGACCGGCGTGAGCGTGTTGCCGAGCAGCGTCATGACGACGTCCGGGCCGACGAAGTGCGAGTACGTCGACTCGGGGCCGCGCCCGAACTGCTCCTTGTAGAGCCGCTCCAGGGCGCGCGACAGCTCGCGTGTCGCGTGCGCCAGGTTGGCCCCCCCGTTCACTGCGCGCACGCCCGTGCCGTCAAGATCGGTCTGGCTGTCCATGCTGGTCTCGCTTCTGCGCTCTCCACGATGGGCCGTCATCCGCCGAAGGTGGAGGGCACTGAGGCCCAACCGCGGACGTCCTGCCCGGCTAAGGGCTCGTCGGCGGCTCGCCGCCGCCGTACTCGTGGAATCGCCCCGACGCCGCCTCGCGGCGTCGGCTCACGCAGTGTACCGCGCCGACGGGGCAGGCCCGAATGCGCGCGTTCGGGCAGCGTCATCCGCCACAGACCGGGTCGCTGGGGTCTGCGACGGATGTCCCAAAGCGGAGCGGAGCGACCTGAAGCGGCCGGGGCGCCCTGGGGCGGGAAGCGTCGAGCGCCTGCGCCACCGTGGCGGTGCTGGGCCCTGGCGACGAGCCTAGCGCAGGTGGCGCACGTGGCGCACGTGTCGCCGGGTGGGATTGCCGGTGGAGCCCTGGGGGTCTGCCGGTGGCGCTTGCGCGCGGGGTTCCCGGGCCGGCCGGTCACGGGCGTTGCGTGCGTGCGAACCGTCCATCGGCCGAGCATGGTCGCACCGCCGTCCTCGGGCAGCTTTGCCTGCGCCGATGGGCCCGGAGGGATTCGAACCCCCGACCGGAAGCTTCGAAGGCTTCTGCTCTGTCCCCTGAGCTACGGACCCGCACCAAGGATAGCCCGGCCGCGCGCTGCGCCCCGGGACGCGTCAGGGAGCAGGGAATCTGCGCCTCGATGCGCGTGCCCTGACCCGGGGCGCTCTCGATGCGCAGGCCGCCGGCGAGCGCCTCGACGCGGTCGGCGAGGCCGCGCAGGCCCGAGCCGCTCGCCGGATCGGCACCGCCGGCGCCGTCGTCGGTGATCACGACGAACGCGCGCTGGTCGACGAGCGTGACGCTCACGGTGGCGCTCTCGGCGCCCGCGTGCTTGGCGATGTTCGTGATCGTCTCGGCGACGACGTAGTAGACGGCGGCCTCGACCTGCTCGGGGAGGCGCTCCTCGGGCAGCTCCGTCGAGCTCGACGGGGAGGGGCGCGCGCGCCAGGATCGCCTCGAGCGCCGGCCCGAGGCCGCGGTCGGTGAGGATCGCCGGGTGGATGCCGCGGGCCAGCTCGCGCAGCTCGTCGAGCGCGCGGGCGAGCTCGGCCTGGGCCTCCACGAGCAGGCCGAGCACGTCGTCGGGCCGCCGCGTCAGCGCGCTCTGCGTCAGGCGCAGCTGCAGC
The DNA here is from genome assembly GCA_963834415.1 of uncultured Actinomycetes bacterium. Lineage (GTDB taxonomy): Bacteria > Actinomycetota > Thermoleophilia > Gaiellales > JALYLC01 > JALYLC01. The sequence goes on from CAWIBP010000003.1 coordinate 28,557, forward strand.
GCGAGCGAGACGAGGCGCTGCTGCGCGCCGTCGTGAAGGTTGCGCTCGAGCCGCCGGCGCTCGGCGTCGCCGGCCTCGACGATGCGCGCGCGCGAGGCCGCCAGCTTGTCGTGCGCATCGGCGTTCGCGAGCGCCTGGGCGACGAGGTCGGCGAAGTCGGAGAGGCGCTGCTCGGAGCCGCCGGGCAACGGCTCATCGTCGAGCGTCGAGGCGACCAGCGCGCCCCACAGACGGCCGCCGAGCTTGACCGGCGCGGCGACGCTCGAGTGGTAGCCGTGCGAGCGCAGGTCGGCGGCGAAGCTGCCCGGCGACTCGGGATACGTCACCCGCCGGGCCTCGCCCGTGCGATACACCTCGACGAGCGCGGAGGCCTGCGTGCCGAGCTCGATCGTCGAGCCGACCGGGAACAGCAGCTGGTCGGTCTCGCTCCAGCCGCCCATCACGCAGACGCGGTCGTGCGCGTCGTAGCGGACGATCGACGCGGAGGCCACGCCGAGCGCGCGGGCGGCCTCCTGCATGACCTGGCCGAAGACCCGCGCCGGATCGGCCTCCGTGACGACGAGCGTCGCGATGCGCCGCAGCGCCGCCTGCTCGTGCGCGAGCCCGCGCGCCTCGGCCTCGCTGGCGCGCCGCTCGGCGGTCACCGCGGCGAGCACCATCGAGGTCAGCGCGGCGACGCCGAGGAACAGCTGGGTCGCGAGCACGCTGTCGATCAGCGAGCTGCGCACGAAGGGCCCCGAGTTGTCCGCGGTGTGCCAGACCGTGACGAGGGCCGCGGCGAGCAGCGCCGAGGCCGCGCCCGTGCGCCCGAAGCGCAGCGCCGCCCAGATCAGCACCGGGAAGAGCACGTACGGCACGTCGCGCTGGGCCGAGATGCTCGCGAGGACGATCAGGAGCACGAGCAGCGCGACGCCCTCGAGCAGCTCGCGCCGCGTCGGGCGCCCGCGCGCCGAGGCCCAGGTCAGCAGTGCCGGCGTCACCACGAGGGCCCCCGCCATGTCGGACAGCCACCACGTGCGCCACGCGCGCTCGATGTCGCCGGGGACGTCGCCGAAGACGCCGGCGACGAGCAGGCCGGCGGTCGCACCGGTGATCGTGCCCGCCGCCGCGCACACGATCAGGACGAGCACGTCCTTGACGCGCAGGCCCGGGACGCGCGCGCCCAGGCGCAGGAGCAGCGCCGAGGCGACGACGATCGCGACGGTGGTCGCGACGGTCTGTCCGGCGACGAGCGCGAACGGGGAGGAGTAGTCGCCCGCGAGCAGCTCGCCGGCGACGACGCCGGGCCACAGCCGCGGGCCGTAGAGCACGAGCGCGGCGAGCCCGACGCCGACCGGCGGCCAGAACGCCGTGAAGGCGCCGTGGATGCCCGAGCCGCCGTCGTGCGGGTAGGCGAGCGCGAGCCCGAGGCGGGCCGCGGCGAAGCACGCGGCCGCCGTCGCGAGCACCTCGAGCACGTAGCGCCGCGCGTCGCGGGGCCGTGCGGCCAGCGGCCCGCCGGACCGCTCCCGCGAGCGCCCCGCGCAGCCTGCTCGCCGTCGTCGCCAACCCTCCGGACACGCCCGCCTGACCCCCGTGACTGCGCCGCGCGGGCCTCTCCGGTCCGGCTCGGCGCGTTCCGCGGGGGTGAGGCTAGCCGTACTGACGACGCCCTGAGCCTGTGACACGATCAGATCGATGTCTGTCCGCGTGCTGATCGTCGACGACCACCCGAGCTTTCGCGCGACCGCGCGCCTGTTGCTCGAAGCGGAGGGCTTCGACGTGGTTGGCGAGTCGGCCGACGGCGCGTCGGGCGTGCGGGACGCGGCGGCGCTCGCGCCCGATCTCGTGCTGCTCGACGTGCAGCTGCCGGACATCGACGGCTTCGAGGTGGCCGCGCGCCTGACCGGCGGCGGCGACGGGCCCGCCGTGGTGCTGACCTCGAGCCGCGACGAATCCGATTTCGGCCCGCTCGTCGCCGCCAGCGGCGCGCGCGGCTTCGTGGCCAAGGCCGAGCTCTCCGGGGCCGTCCTGCTGGCCCTTCTGGAGCGCCCATGACCGCTATCCTCGTGCCCGCATGAGCTTCGATCTCGCCGTTGCGACCCCAACGTTCCTCGACCTCACGTTCGTCGGCCTCGAAGGCCTGCCGGGCCCGGGGGAGGAGCGCTTCGCCGCCGACCTGGTGCGCTCGCCGGGCGGCGGTGCGATCACGGCCGTCGGCGCCGCGCGCCTCGGCCTCGCGACCGCGCTCGCCGCACCGCTCGGCAGCGACGTCGCGGGCGAGTTCGTGCGCGACGCGCTCGAGGCGGAGGGAATCGCGCTCTCGACGCGGCGCAGCCCCCGCACGCCGACGACCGTCGTGATGCCGGTCGACGGCGACCGCTCGATGGTCACCGTCGACCCGGGCGTGCGCGCGAGCGCCGCCGACGTCGCGGGCTTCGCGCCGCGCGCCGTCGCGCTGAGCCTCGACCAGCTCTACTGCGTGCCGCCCGGCGCCGCCGCGTACGTGACCTGCGGCGACGACGATGCGCGCGCCTTCGCACGGCGCCCGCCGGCCCAGCTCGCCGGCGTGCGCGCGCTCTTCGTGAGCCGCCGCGAGGCGCTCACGCTGACCGAGACGCACGACGTCGACGCCGCCGCCGCGGAGCTCGGCAAGAGCGCCGAGCGCGTGATCGTGACGCTCGGCGGCGAGGGCGCGATCGCGCTCGTCAAGGGCACGAGCATGCGCGCGCCCGCGATCTCGGCGACCGCCCTCGACACGACCGGCGCGGGCGACCTGCTGGTGGCGGCCTACATCTGGGCCGACCTGCGCGGCGCGGCGCCCGAGGAGGCGCTGCAGTGGGCCGTGATCTACGCCGGCCTCTCGATCGCGACCCCCACGGGAGTGGGCGGGGCGGTCGGCGAGTCGCGGCTGCTCGAGGAGGGCACGCAGCGCGGCCTCACCGCGCCGCGCTCCGCCGGCGCCTGACCGGCGACGGCTGCACGGCCCGCGCATGCGGGCGAGAGGACTTGAACCTCCACGAGCTCGCGCTCACCGGATCCTAAATCCGGCGCGTCTACCGTTCCGCCACGCCCGCGCGTGCCCACCGTAGCGGAGACCCGGCGGCGCGGGCGGGCGCCCAGGAGGCGTAGGTGTCAATCCACGAATCATCTAAGGTGCGGATCCTGTGAGGACGACGACGACGATGCTGGAGGACGGCCGGGCGCGGCTCGAGATCGTGCTCGATGCCGAACAGGTAGAGCACGACCTGCGCCACACGCTCGGCCACCTCGTAGACAGCGCGAAGATCCCCGGCTTCCGCAAGGGCAAGGTGCCGCCCAACGTGGTGCTGCAGCGCATGGGCCGCGAGGAGGTCTTCGAGGAGACCATGCGCGAGTTCCTGCCCGCGTGGGTCGGCGAGGCGATCGCCGAGTCGCGCCTGCATCCGGCCGACCGGCCGAGCGTCGACTTCGAGCAGGTGCCCGGCGAGGGCGAGCCGTTCACGTTCACGGCCGTGTTCCCGCTGCGGCCCGCCGGCACCCTGCCCGCCGAGCTCGCCGTCGAGGGCGTCCAGGACGAGATCCCCGATCCCACCGAAGAGGTCGACGCCGAGCTCGAGCGCCTGCGCGAGGAGACCGCGCCGCTCGTGACCGTCGAGCGCGGCGCGCAGACCGGCGACTTCGTCGAGGTCGACATGCACGTCAGCGCCAACGGCAAGTCCGTGCCCGAGGCCTCGACCGTCGGCTACCTCGTGCCGCTCGGCACCGGCCGCACGTTCGAGGAGATCGAGCGCGCGCTGCGCGGGACCGTCGCCGGCGACACGCGCGACGACCAAGCTGCCGCTGCCCGCCGACTATCCCGACGCCAAGCTGCGCGGCCGCAACGCCGACGTCGAGCTGACGGTGCACTCCGTGCGCGAGCGCCAGCCGCTGCCGCTCGACGACGAGTTCGCACGCGCGGCCTCCGAGTTCGACACGCTGGCCGAGCTGCGCGGCGCGATCGAGGCCGACTTCCGCGAGCGGCTCGAGAGCCTCGCGCGCTCGCGCTTCCGCGCGAGCGTCCTGGCCTCGCTCGGCGAGGCCGTCGAGGTCGACCTGCCGCCCTACGTCGTGGCCGGCCGCGTCGAGGATCTGATGGGCGATCTCGCGCGCAACGTCGAGCGCCAGGGCGTGCCGTTCGGGACGTTCCTGCAGCAGACCGGACGCACGCATCGAGCAGGTCTCGCAGGCGCTGCTGCCCGACGCGATCGGCTCGCTGCGCCGTGAGCTCGCGCTCGAGGCGTTCGCCGAGCGCGAGCGGATCGCGATCGACGACGCCGAGCTCGAGCGCGTGCTGCGCGAGGAGCTGACCGACGAGGAAGACCTCGAGGCCGCGGTGCAGGAGGTCCTCGCGTCGAGGGCGAAGGAGGCGGCGCGCGACGAGCTGCGACTGCAGCGTGCACTCGACCGGGCCTGTGAGATCGCAACGCCGATCACCGCAGAGCAGCAGGCGGCACGCGAGCAGCTGTGGACTCCGGGGGATGACGAGAAGGCCGAGCCGGCGGTCGAGAAGCCCACGATCTGGACGCCCGGTCAGCCCCGCTGACGGGAGAGGAGGAAGTCGATGAGCCCGTTGGTCCCGATGGTGGTCGAGCAGACGTCGCGCGGAGAGCGCGCGTTCGACATCTATTCCCGTCTGCTCAATGAGCGGATCATCTTCCTCGGCACGCCGATCGACGACCAGATCGCGAACCTCGTCGTGGCGCAGCTGATCCATCTGGAGTCCGAGGATCCCGACAAGGACATCTCGATCTACGTCAACAGCCCCGGCGGCAGCGTCTATGCGGGCATGGCGATCTACGACACGATGCAGTTCATCAAGCCCGACGTCGCGACCATCTGCTGCGGCGTGGCGATGTCGATGGGCGCGCTGCTGCTCGCCGGCGGCGCCAAGGGAAAGCGCATGAGCCTGCCGAACTCGAAGATCCTGATCCATCAGGTGTCGGCCGGCTTCTCCGGACAGGCGACCGACATCGAGATCCATGCACGGGAGATCATCGACATGCGCCGCCGTCTCGACGAGATCATCGCCGGCCACACCGGGCAGCCGATCGAGAAGGTTCGCTCGGACACCGAGCGCGACTACTTCATGTCGGCCACGGAGGCCATGGAGTACGGCATCGTCGACCAGGTCATCACCTCGCGCTAAGCAGATCGAACGCAGGCCTCGGAGTCCGCGTAGAGTGAGACAGGAGATTGATGGCGCGCCCGTCTGACACGAACGACCAGTTGATGTGCTCCTTTTGCGGGAAGTCGCAGCGACAGGTCAAAAAGCTGATCGCCGGTCCGGGCGTCTACATCTGCGACGAGTGCATCGACCTCTGCAACGAGATCATCGATGAGGAGCTCTCGACGCCCGCGGAGCTCGACCTCGGCAATCTGCCGCGGCCGCAGGAGATCTACGCCGTCCTCAACGACTACGTCGTCGGGCAGGAAGAGGCGAAGCGCACGCTGTCGGTGGCGGTCTACAACCACTACAAGCGCGTGCGCATGGCGTCGCAGGACGCCGACGTCGAGCTCTCGAAGTCGAACATCCTCATGCTCGGCCCCACCGGCTGCGGCAAGACGCTGCTCGCACAGACGCTCGCGCGCATCCTCAACGTCCCGTTCGCGATCGCCGACGCGACCGCCCTCACCGAGGCCGGCTACGTGGGCGAGGACGTCGAGAACATCCTCCTGAAGCTGATCCAGGCCGCGGACTTCGACGTCAAGAAGGCCGAGACCGGGATCATCTACATCGACGAGGTCGACAAGATCGCGCGCAAGGCGGACAACCCGTCGATCACGCGCGACGTGTCGGGCGAGGGCGTCCAGCAGGCGCTCCTGAAGATCCTCGAGGGCACCGTCGCATCGGTTCCCCCGCAGGGCGGGCGCAAGCACCCGCACCAGGAGTTCCTCTCGATCGACACGACGAACATCCTCTTCATCTGCGGCGGCGCGTTCGCCGGCCTGGAGCAGATCATCGAGCGCCGCATCGGCGCCAACGGGGTCGGCTTCTCGGGTCAGATCGACTCGAAGCGCAACCGCGACACGCAGGGCCTGTTCGCGCAGGTCATGCCCGAGGATCTCGTCTCGTTCGGCATCATCCCCGAGTTCATCGGCCGCCTTCCGGTGCTGTCGACGGTGCGCCAGCTGCAGCGCGAGGATCTCGTGCGCATCCTGGTCGAGCCGCGCAACGCCCTGGTGCGCCAGTACCAGCGCCTGCTCAAGCACGACAACGTCGAGCTCGTCTTCACGGACGACGCGCTGTGGGCGATCGCCGACTCGGCGCTCGACCGCGAGACCGGCGCCCGCGGGCTCCGCTCGATCATCGAGAGCGCGCTGCTCGACGTGATGTTCGAGCTGCCCTCGCGCACCGACGTCGACAAGTGCGTGCTGACCCGCGAGACGATCGAGCGCGGCCTGCGCCCGACGCTCGTCACGACGGGTGGCAGCGAGACGCTCGAGGAATCCGCCTGAATCGCTCGCCCGCTCGCCGTCAGGCGAGCGGGTTGGTGAGACCGAAGCGCTCGCACAGGCCCGGCACGCTGCCCGGGTCCATGTCGACGCCGTAGCGGCCGCAGAGCTCGCCCAGGCGCGCCGGGTCGGGAGCGCCCCCGGCGAAGACCTCCGCGAGCGCGCGGAAGAAGTTCTCGAAGCCCGCGGGGGAGATGACCTCGATGATCTCGCAGGGCGTGTCGCCGGCGTTCCAGAAGGTGTGCCACTGGTCGCGCGGCTTGTGCACCCACGTGCCGGGACCGGCGGTGACGACCTCGTCCCCGAGCAGGGCCCCGAGCGTCCCGTCGAGCACGTACGAGTACTCGTCCTCGCGGCTGTGCCGGTGGAGCGGAGCGGCGAGCGCCCGCGGGGCGAGGGGGTGGTGGACGACGGCGAAGCGATCGCCGGTCGACGTACCGTCGATCTTCCAGGTGATGCCGAAGCCGCCCAGGTCCACCCGCTCGGCGCTGTCCGCTCCGATCGTGATGCTCGTGGACTGCATGGTGCCCCTCCCTCATTCGATTGAACAGCGATGTAATCTGAAATTGCGGGCGAAGTCAAATTTCATCGATCGCGAGTGTATGTTGGAATGGTGACGCGGAAATACGAGCTCAGGCAACGTGCGCGCACGCAGGAGGAGACTCGCCGGCGGATCGTCGAGGCGACAGTTGCGCTGCACAACTCCGTAGGGCCCGCCAGGACCACGATCAGCGCGATCGCCGAGCGCGCAGGCGTCCAGCGCCCGACGGTGTACCGCCACTTCCCGGACGAGCGCTCGCTCTTCCAGGCGTGCGGAGGCCAGTGGATGGTCGAGCATCCGCTGCCCGACCTGTCGCGCTGGGCCGGGACATCCGACCCGGAGCAGCGCCTGCTGCTGGCCCTCGGCGAGATCTACGCCTACTTCCGGGCGACGGAGGCGATGATGGCGAACGTCCGTCGCGACCTGCCGGAGCTGCCGGTGCTGCAAGAGGTCGCCGCGCCGTTCACGGCGTACTGGGCGTCGGCCCGGGTGCTGCTCGAGGGGGGCTGGAAGCTCCGGGGTTCCCGCAGGAAGCGGCTGCACGCGGTGATCGGCCACGCCGTCGAGTTCGAGACGTGGCGCTCGCTCGCGCGTGCCCAGCAGCTCGGCGACGTCGAGGCGGCCGAGCTGATGGTGCGCCTCGCGCGCGTCGTGTGAGCTCAGGCGGCGAAGTCCGCGGTCGCCATCGCGGCGCCCGGGCTGCCGTCGAACGTGCCGATCGCGACGCCCAGGCCCACGCGCTTGAGGCTGCGCGTGAGGATGATCTTGCGGTGCGCGGGCGAGTTCATCCACAGCTTCACGAGGCCCTCGGGGCTGCCGTACTTGCCGGTGCCCCAGGCGATGTTCTCGCCCACGAGGGTGCTGTTGAGGTGGCGGCGGATGCGGCGGTCGAAGCGTCTCGCCGGGCGCGTCGTGCTCGAAGTACTGACGCGCGAGCATGTCGGCCGAGTGCTCACGGGCCGCCGCGCGCAGCGCCGAGCTGAACGTGAACGGCGGCAGATCGTGCTTCCGGCGGATGTCGTTCAGGAGCTTGAAGGCGGTGCGCTCGGAGCTCGTCCGATACGACGCCTGCGAGCGCGCGCCGGCGACGGCGGGGAGGAGGAGGAGGGACGCCAGGGCGACCAGGGCGAGGAGGGGTTAGGCGCTGCACGGGGCCCAGGATCCGCCCGGAAATCCAGACCTGGCATCCCTCATTCGGGGATGCGCGATCTGAGATACCTCGATCGGCGAGAAGCGACCACCTGGACGAGGCAGGAAGGCCGGGTTACGACGTGCGGATGGGCGGCGCACCTTCCGAGTGGAGCTCAGAACCCCCTGCAAATGCAGCATGCACGGGGTAGTCGTCGAGCGTCGTCGGGTCGGGCAGGCCGTGCCGCTCGCAGCAGCGCGCGGAAGCCCTCGCCGTGGGCCAGCGCCTCGAACGCCCGCTTGCTCGGAGCGGCGTCCAGCATGACGCATTCCGTCGTCGGCGCGCAGGCAGACGTGCAGGCGCAGGTTGCCGGCGCCGATCTCGCCCATCAGCGCGTCGTAGCGCGCGAGCAGATCGTCGGGATCGCCGCTGAACTTCCAGATCGACGCGTGCACCTCAGCCCTCGACCGGCCGTGCCGACGCCTTGGGCACGAGCACCCGGCGGCGGAACTCGCACACGGTCTCGTCGCGCTGGTTCCAGCCGACGCTCTCGACCGTGACGATGCCGCGGTCGGGCTTGCTCTGCGACTCGCGCTTCTCGAGCACCGTCGTGCGGGCGTAGATCGTGTCGCCGTGGAACGTCGGCCGCGCATGCCGCAGCGACTCGATCTCGAGGTTCGCGATCGCCTTGCCGGAGACGTCCGGCACGCTCATCCCGAGCACGAGCGAGTAGACGAGGTTGCCGACCACGACGTTCTTGCCCGAACTGCGTCTCGGTCTCGGCGTAGTGCGCGTTCGTGTGCAGCGGGTGGTGGTTCATCGTGATCATGCAGAAGAGGTGGTCGTCGGCCTCGGTGATCGTCTTGCCCGGCCAGTGGTGGTAGGTGTCGCCGACCTCGAACTCCTCGTAGTAGCGGCCGAACCGCGTCTCGCGTGCGTAGATGTCCCGTCCCATCGATCTCCCTCTCGGTGGTCGCCGTCGCTCTTGCCGAGGAGCATAGGAACCGCGCAGCGAAGTGCTGCCTGCATGAGCGCGGCGCCTGGCTCGTGCAGACAGCACCTCTATGCTGGCGCGGTGAGCAGCGACCCGCGTGAGCCCGACGTCCGCCGCGGCCGCCGCAGGCCCGACTGGGACGAGTACTTCATGCTGATCGCGGTCGCGACGCGCCAGCGCGCCGAGTGCGTGGGCCGCCACGTCGGCTCCGTGCTGGTGCGCGAGGGCCGCATCGTCGCGACCGGCTACAACGGCACGCCGCGCGGCTTCCCGCGCTGCAACGAGAGCGAGCAGGGCTGCCACCGCTGCGCGAACCGCGAGCAGTACCCGACCGGCTCGGCCTACGACGTCTGCATCTGCGTGCACGCGGAGCAGAACGCGATCCTGCAGGCGGCCCGGCTCGGCTACTCGCTCGACGGCGCGCACTGCTACACGACGCTGCGGCCCTGCTTCGGCTGCCTCAAGGAGCTGCGGCAGGCGGGCGTCGAGCGCATCGTCTACCTCAACGCCTGGGAGCCGGGCGGCGCGCAGGAGCGCGCCGCCTACGAGGCGCTGATCGATCAGCTCGCGGCGCTCGGCACGCGGGTCGAGCAGCTCGTCCTGGATCCCGCGATGCTCGAGCTCAGCGCCGGCGCATGAGGCGCCCGCCGGCCATCGCTGGCCTGTTCGCACTGCTCGCGGCCGGGCTCGCGGTGATCGCGCTGGCGGCCTGGGACGGCGGCGCCAGGGTTCCCGCGTTCGCCGCCGCGGTGCTCGCGGCGTGGATGGCGGGGGTGGCGTTGAAGACGCTCCGGCGGCGCCCTCGGCGACCACGAGGAGACTCGAGTATTCGGTAGTCCTGATCCCTCACCGGAGGCATTCCCGTCCACTAGTGTTCAAAGGGGCGCTGGCATGGTTGCCGAAGGCCTCTCCCTTTGATGAGAGACGACGCAGACATCCCCCCCGACGCTTCCGCCGAGCGCCTGATCGCAGCGCGCATCGGCCATGGCGACTCGCCGCACACCGTCCGCGCCCTGCGCGGCGACCTGCGCGACCTGTGCGCGTTCCTGGCACGCCCAGGGACTCGCACCCGAGACCTGCGGCAGCGACGTCCTGCGTCGCTGGCAGGCGGGGCTCACGGCGCGCCGGCTCGCGCCCGCGACCGTCGCGCGCCGTCTGTCCTCGGCACGTGCGCTGTTCGGCGACCTCGTGCGCCGCGGCGATCGCCCCGACGACCCGTCGCTCGTCCTGCTCGGCCCGAAGCGCCGCCGGCGACTGCCGGAGCCCGTCACCGCCGGCGACTGCAGCCGGCTGCTCGACGGCTCCTGGAACGAGGACGTGCGCAGCCTGCGCGATCACGCGATGCTCGAGCTCCTCTACGGCTGCGGGCTGCGGGCGAGCGAGGTCTGCGGCCTCGAGCTCGCCGCCTACGACGCCGCCGGGGCGCGCCTGCGCGTGCTCGGCAAGGGCGATCGCGAGCGCATGGTGCCGCTCGGCGAGCCGGCGAGCGGGGCCCTCGGCGCGTGGCTGCGCGCCGGCCGCCCGCGCGTCGCCGGCTCCGACCCCGCGCTGCTCCTGAGCGTGCGCGGCCGCCGGCTCTCCCCGTCCGACGTCCGCCGTGCGCTCGAGCGGCGCTCGCGCGTCGCCGGCATCGGCGCGCGCTCCCCGCACGCGCTCCGGCACGCCTACGCTACACATCTGTTGGAGGGGGGAGCGGGTCTGCGCGAAATACAGGAGCTGCTGGGTCACGCGTCCGCTGCGACCACGCAGATCTACGCGCACGTCGCCGTCCCGCATCTCGTGCGCGAGCACGCCGACCACCACCCACGAGGCTGATGGCTGTCGAAACCACCGAGACGACCGAGCACGTCCCCCGCGAAGAGCTCGGCGAGATCTGGCGCCAGTACAAGGCGTCGGGCGACCGCGCGCTCCGCGACCGCCTGATCCTCACCTACGCGCCGCTCGTGAAGTACGTCGCGGGCAAGCTCGGCTCCTGGCTGCCGCCGCACGTCGAGGAGGGCGACCTCATCTCGTACGGCCTGCTCGGGCTGATCGGGGCGATCGAGCGCTTCGAGCCGGACCGCGAGATCAAGTTCGAGACCTACGCCATCTCCCGCATCCGCGGCGCGATGATCGACGAGCTGCGCTCCCTCGACTGGGTTCCGCGCTCCGTCCGCAACCGCGCACGCGAGATCGAGCGCGCGATGGCCGAGCTCGAGAACCGCCACAAGCGCACTCCCAGCGACGGGGAGGTGGCCGGCGAGCTCGGCATCTCGGTCGGCGAGTTCGAGGAGAGCCTGACCCAGATCGCCACGATCGTCGGTGGTCGCGCTGGACGAGCTGTGGTCCGGCAGCGGCGCCGGCGGCGAGAGCACCGCGCTGATCGACACGATCGAGGATCCGCACGCCGCCGATCCCAATCGCGAGCTGCTGCAGAGCGAGATGCGCCAGGCGCTCGCGCAGGCGATCACGCGGCTGCCCGATCGCGAGCGGCTCGTCGTGACGCTCTACTACTACGAGGAGCTCACGCTGCGCGAGATCGGCGAGGTCCTGAGCGTCACCGAGTCGCGCGTCTCCCAGCTGCACACGAAGGCGATCCTGCGCCTGCGCGTGCGCCTGCAGGGCTCGCTCGACCACGCCGCCTAGCGCAGCGAGGGCCGCGCGCATGTGCGGATCCTGACCAGACGCGCGGCGCGCGGTATCATCCGCGCACCCCGTTATCTGGCAGGAGGCGATGATGCCGTTCGCGCCCGAGAAGATCCGCAACGTCGCGTTCGTCGGCCACCGCGGGAGCGGCAAGACGTCGCTCGCGGAGGCGTTGCTCTTTCAGGCGGGCGCGGTCACCCGCCTCGGATCGGTCGCCGACGGCACGACCGTGTCGGATCACGACGAGGACGAGAAACGCCGGACGATGTCGATCTCCGGCGCCTTGCTGCACGCCGAGCACGAGGGTCACAAGATCAACATCTTCGACGCGCCCGGCGATCCGAGCTTCATCGCCGACGCGCTCGGCGCGCTGCGGGTGGTGGAGGGGGCGCTCTTCGCCGTCTCGGCCGTCGCCGGCGTCGAGGTCATGACGTCGCGGCTGTGGAAGCGCTGCGACGAGCTCCAGACCGCCCGCGTCGTCTTCATCAACCACCTCGATCGCGACCGCGCCGACTTCGGCGCGGCGCTCGCCTCGGTGCAGGAGCAGCTGTCGGGGCGCTGCGTCGCGATCGCGATCCCGATCGGCGCGAGAGCGCGACTTCCGCGGCGTCGTCGACGTGCTCCACATGGTCGCCTACGAGGACGCCGGCGACGGCTCGCGCGAGGCCGAGCCGGGCCCGATCCCGGAAGCCCTGCAGGCGGAGGCGGCGGTCTGGCGCGAGCGCCTCGTCGAGGCCGTCGTCGAGGTCTCGGACGAGCTCACCGCGAAGTACCTCGAGGGCGACGAGATCAGCGCCGACGAGCTGCGCGAGGCGCTGCACGCCGAGGTGCTGCGCGGCGAGCTCTTCCCGGTCGCGTGCGGCTGCGCGACGAAGAACGAGGGCACCCACGCGCTGCTCGACCTGATCGTCGAGGGCGTCCCGGCGCCGTCGGAGAACTTCATCGCCGCGCGCTCGGGCGACGACGACGTCGTGCTCTCGTCGAGCGAGTCGGAGACCGCGGTCTACGCCTTCAAGACGGTGGCCGACGCGCACGTCGGGCGCATCAACTTCGTGCGCGTGTTCTCGGGCTCGCTGCACTCCGACGTGCAGCTCGTGAACGGCCGCACGGGCACGAAGGAGCGCATCGGCCAGGTGCTCGAGGTGCAGGGCAAGGAGCACCACGCGGTGAGCGAGCTCGGGCCCGGCGACATCGGCGCCGTGCCGAAGCTCAAGGACGTCGTCGCGGGCGACGTGCTCGCCGAGCGCGCGATGATCGTGCAGGGCGCGCCGCTGCCGGCGCCGATCGTCTCGGTCGCCGTCGAGCCCAAGGTGCGCGGCGAGGACGAGAAGATGGCGACCGCGCTGCGGCGGCTGTCCGAGGAGGATCCGACGCTGCGCGTCAGCCGCGACGAGCGCACGAGCGAGCTGCTCGTGAGCGGGCTCTCGCAGATGCACGTCGAGGTCACGGTCGAGCGCGTCAAGCGGCGCTTCGGCGTCGAGATCGTCACGCATCCGCCGCGCGTGCCCTACTTCGAGGCGATCCGCTCGACGGCGCGCGCGCACGCCCGCTACAAGAAGCAGACGGGCGGGCGCGGGCAGTTCGGCGACTGCCACATCGTGGTCGAGCCGCTGCCCGCGCACGAGGGCTACGAGTTCATCGACAAGATCGTCGGCGGCGTGATCCCGCAGGGCTTCCGGCCCGCCGTCGACAAGGGCATCCAGGAGACCATGCACGCGGGCGATCTCGCGGGCTATCCGGTGATCGGCGTGCGCGTCACGCTCGTCGACGGCTCGTACCACTCCGTCGACTCCTCGGAGATGGCGTTCAGGATCGCGGGCTCGATGGCGTTCAAGAAGGCCTACTCTGAGGCTGACCCCGTGCTCCTCGAACCCATCATGGCCGTCGAGGTCACGTCCCCGTCGGAGACGGTCGGTGACGTGATCGGCGATCTCAACTCGCGCCGCGGGCGCCCGCTCGGCATGGATCCGGCCGGCCAGAACACCGTGATCCGGGCCGAGGTGCCGATGTCCGAGATGCTCACCTACGCCCCGGACCTGACGTCGCTGACGGGCGGCAGGGGCGACTACGCGATGTCGCTGGCACGCTACGAGGAAGTGCCGGCGCATGTCTCGCAGCGCCTCATCGCCGACCTGCAACGAGAGCGAGAAGCGGCCAAGGCGTGACGCAGATCGCCAAGATCGGCATCACGCGCCAGTGTGGCGTCTGCGGCCGCACCTTGCTGCTCGGCGAGCAGGTGGAGGAGTTCACGAACGGCGTCCGCCGCGTGTCCGTGTGCACGCTCTGCCTCACCGAGGCGACGGCGCGCGGCTGGCTGCGCGCCGGCGCCCCGGCGCCGCCGCCGGTCGAGGAGGACGCGCCCGAGGATGGCGAGCGGCGCGGCTGGCTGCGGCGCCGCCGGGCGCCCGCGTCGGTCGCCGAGCCCGAGCCCGAGCCCGAGCGCTCGCTGCCGATGCCCGCGGCGCGCGCGCTCGAGCGCGGCGTCGACGCGTTCAACTCGAGCGCCTACCGGCGCACCGTCGCGAGCATCGCCAAGAGCCTCGGCGTGCCGCGCGCGTCGGTGGTCGTGCTCTCGGGCAACCGCCCGGAGGCGATCGTCACGGTCGCGTGGGAGATCTCGTGGTACCAGTACCGCGTCGAGGCCGAGCGCGGCGGACACGTGCGGCTCGAGGATCGCGGCGACGATCCCGGCGCGATCGACCAGCGCTGGCGCGACTGGAACGCCCAGGTCTCGCCCGACGGCCAGCTCACGCTCGTCTAGAGACTAGACTCCGGCCATGCGACTGACCGAGCTTGCGTCCGACCTCGCAGCGCTGCGCAGCGACATCGCCGAGGAGCTCCTGGCGATCAACCGCTACGAGCAGCAGACGTTCACGGTGACCGACGAGGAGGCGCGCGAGACGCTCGCGCGCATCCTCGACGAGCGCAAGCAGCACGTGGGCCTGCTGCTCGCCCAGCTGCGCCGGCTCGACCCGAAGCAGCGCGAGAAGCTCGACCGCTGAGCGCCCCGGGCACTTAGGCTGCCCTCATGCATGTCGATGAGGCCATCCGCTCGCGCCGCACGCTCAAGGAGTTCGCCGACGAGCCCGTGGGGCGCGACGTCGTCTCCGAGCTCCTCGAGCTCGCCGTCCTGGCGCCCAATCACCACGAGACCGAGCCCTGGCGCTTCTGGGTCGTCGGGCCGCGCGACGCTCACGGCGATGGCCGAGGCGACGGGCGACAAGAAGCTGCTGCGCTCGCACACGGCGATCGTCGTCGGCGTCAAGGTCGACTCCGACGCGCAGGAGGCGGAGGAGGACTACGCCGCGGTCTCGTGCGCGATCCAGAACCTCATGCTGGCCGCGCGCGGCCGCGGCCTCGCGAGCTTCTGGCGCACGCCCGGCGTGCTCTCGCGGCCGGCCGTGGCGAAGCTGCTCGACGTGCCGAAGAAGGTGCGCCTGATCGGCGTCGTGCATCTCGGGCAGCCCGGCGAGCCGTTCCCGAAGCAGCCGAAGAAGTCCGCGACCGCAGCACACGCACTGGCTCGACTGAGGGCCGGCTGACGATCGGGGTCAGGCCCGAGCGTCAGGCGACGTCGAAGACGATGCCCTGCGCCAGCGGCAGCTCGCTCGAGCCGTTGATCGTGCGGTCTGCCGGCGCATGTAGGCCTTCCACGAGTCGGAGCCCGACTCGCGCCCGCCGCCGGTCTCCTTCTCGCCGCCGAACGCGCCGCCGATCTCGGCGCCGCTCGGGCCGATGTTGACGTTGGCGATGCCGCAGTCGCTGCCCGCGCGCCGAGAGGAAGCGCTCGGCCTCGCGCAGGTCGTTCGTGAAGATGCACGACGAGAGGCCCTGCGGCACGTCGTTGTGCATCGCGATCGCCTCGTCGAGCTCGCCGTAGGTGCATCACGTAGAGGATCGGCGCGAACGTCTCCTCGCGCACGATCGTCGGTCTGCGCCGGCATGCGCGACGAGCGCGGGCTGCGACGTAGTAGCGCGTCCGGGCGCTCGTCGGCGAGCACGCGCTCGCCGCCGCTGACCGTCGCCGCCGTCGCTGCTGCGCGCGCGTCGAGCGCGCGCCTGCATCGCGCTCGAAGGCGTCGCGCGTCGATCGAGCGGACCGACGCAGCGTGCCGGCCTCGCGCGGATCGCCGATCGCGCACCTGCGCGTAGGCGCGCTCGAGCCGCGGTCGCAGAGCTCGTCGGCGACGCTCTCGTGCACGATCAGCCGGCGCAGCGTCGTGCAGCGCTGGCCGGCGGTGCCGACGGCGCTGAAGACGATCGCGCGCACCGCGAGGTCGAGGTCGGCGCGTCGGCGCGACGATCATCGCGTTGTTGCCGCCGAGCTCGAGCAGCGAGCGCCCGAAGCGCGCGGCGACGCGCGGCGCGACGCGCGCGGCCCATGCGCGTCGAGCCGGTCGCGCTGACGAGCGGGACGCGCGGTCGTCGGCCAGCTGCCGCGCGCGGTCGGCGCCGCCGATCACGACCTCGGCAGAGCCGTCGGCGGCGCGTCGCCGAAGCGCTCGCCGCGCGCGCGCGAAGAGCGCCTGGCACGGCGAGCGCGGTGAGCGGCGTCTTCTCGCGACGGCTTC
Organism: uncultured Actinomycetes bacterium; assembly: GCA_963834415.1. Taxonomy (GTDB): domain Bacteria; phylum Actinomycetota; class Thermoleophilia; order Gaiellales; family JALYLC01; genus JALYLC01. Next base: position 44,870 of record CAWIBP010000003.1, read on the forward strand.
CAGACCACCGGGTCGCCGCACACGAGCGCGAGCGCGACGTTCCACGCCCAGACCGCGACCGGGAAGTTGAACGCGCTGATCACGCCGACCGACGCCGAGCGGGTGCCACTTCTCGATCATGCGGTGGCCCGGGCGCTCGGACGCGATCGTGAGGCCGTAGAGCTGGCGCGAGAGGCCGACGGCGAAGTCGCAGATGTCGATCATCTCCTGCACCTCGCCGAGGCCCTCCTGCGGCGATCTTGCCGGCCTCGAGCGTGACGAGCGCGCCGAGCGCGTCCTTGCGCGCGCGCAGCTCCTCGCCGAAGCAGCCGGACCAGCTCGCCGCGGCGCGGGGCCGGCACGTCGCGCCAGCGCTCGAAGGCGGCGGCCGCACGGGCGACGGCCGCGTCGGTGCCCGCGGCGTCCGTGCGCGTCAGGCGGGCGAGCACCTCGCCGGTGATCGGCGTGCGCACCTCGAGGTCGCCGTCGGCCAGGCTGCCGGGATCGAGCCCGAGCCGTTCGAGAAGATCGTCGACCGCACGCATGGAGCACCTCCGTCGGAGCGCCGGCGATGGCCGGGCGGACCTGATCGTGCCACGACCGACTCCGCTATGCTGGGGCTTCTGCGGATGTAGCTCAGTTGGCTAGAGCGTCGCCTTGCCATGGCGAAGGTCGAGGGTTCGAGCCCCTTCATCCGCTTCCGGTGGTCAGAACACCGAGCCGTCGCCAGACGAGCAGGCACACGCCGCCGATCGCGATCGGCGGAATGTAGGTCAGCACGCGGTAGAGCAGCACCGCGGCGACCACGGGGCCGTGGCGGCCGCCGAACGAGACGAGCGCGCCCGAGAGGCCGAGCTCGACGACGCCGAGGCCGCCCGGCGTGATCGGCACGGTCGTGATGATGCGAACCAGCGACCAGGCGGCGAAGACCTCCGCGAAGCTGACGGCCGAGCTCTCGACGCCGACCGCGCGCAGCGCGACGAAGAGCACGAGGAACACCGTCAGGTGCCCGAGCAGCGTGGCGAGGGTGAGCGCGAGCCAGCGCCGCCGCAGCAGGCCGACCGCCTCGCGGCGGAAGCCGACGAGCCCCTCGTCCCAGCCGCTCGCGCGGCTGCCGGCGCAGCGAGCGGCGCGACGCGATTCCAGAGCCGCTGGGCGAAGCCGCCGATGCGGCGCGCCTTGTCGTCGTCGTGCAGCGCGACCGCGAACATGACCATCGCTGCGGCCACCGCGATCGTGCCGACCACCGCCGTCGTCGTGAGCAGCGCGTGCGACTCGCCGCCGAGCGCGAGCAGGCCGACGGCGACGACCGCGAAGACGACGTTCGCGAAGGCGTTCCAGACGGTCGTCGCAGCCGATCCCACCGTCACCTGCTCGACCGTGAAGCCCCAGCGGCGGAGCATCGAGTACGAGAGCGCGATGCCGACGGCGTCGCCGCCGGGCAGCACGCTGGCCGCGGCCGTCGAGGCCTGCGACAGCACGAGCGCGTGCAGGAACGAGAGCCCGGGGAGCGCCGCCATCCAGGGCGGGCCGAAGGTCGCGAGGTTGAGGATCGCCGCCGCGGCGAGCGCCGCGCTGCCGCCCGTGCTCAGGCCCTGGAGCGCGTCCCAGACGTCGCCGTAGTCGGCCACGCGCGGCAGCACGAACGCGAAGATGCCGACGACGAGCAGCAGGGCGACGACGCGGCCGGCGCTCGCCCGTGCACGGGCGGTGAGGCTGGTCGCCATCGTCGCCGACGATACCCGGATGCCCCGGCGATCAGGCATCGGACGCGTCCGCGCCCGATCGAGCGTCCGGGCAGCCGTCGCGCGCCGGGCCGGCGGGCATAGCGGATCTGAGCACTCCGTACAGGTTGCTTACATCCTCGCAACCCGCTGCCCAAACCCCTCGCCTACAACGTGTGAGGAGTTCGATCTGAACCCTCAGGTTGATTCCCCAAGGGAGGGGCTCGCATGAGAAGCAGTCGTTTCGTCGTCGCGCTGGCAGCCGTGGCATGCGTTGCTGCGCTGCCCGCCGCTGCAGCGGCCAACGCCGCCAACAAGAGCAAGCCCGAGAGCAAGGCCGCCAAGCACGGTCATGGCACCAAGGGCAAGGGTCATGGCAAGGGCCACCACGCGTCGGTCACCCGCCTCGTGCCCGTCGCCGGCCAGACGGCCGCAGGGCGCGGCGCACCTCAAGCAGCGCGCCGGTGCACTCAGCGTCTCGCTCGTCGTCGGCAAGCTGACGCCGGGCGCGTTCTACGCTGCGCACGTGCACGCGGCTCCTGTGCGGCCCCGGGCGCGCGCGGCGGTCGACGCTCCCCGACGTCTACGCGAACGAGCACGGCGTCGCCAAGCTCGTCACGACGGTCCCACGGCAGCCGGCGTCGACGTACCTCGCCGGCGGCTACGCGATCGACGTGCACGCCGCTTCCTCGGCGAGCGCCTCGGCTGCGATCACGTGCGGCGACATCGCCGTGAAGACCCCGAAGTCGTCCGCCAAGGCGTTCCTCAAGGGCGCTGCGGGTGAGCGCGGCCATGCCGAGCTCGTCCAGAAGGGCAGCGACGTGACCGGCTGGGTCAAGCTCACGGGCCTGACGCCCGGCGCGCACGCGCTGCAGCTCCACGTCGGCTCGTGCGCCGCCCCCGGCGCCGTCGCCGTCAGCCTCGGCGACGTGACGGCCGGCCCCGACGGCACCGTCCTCGCGAAGGTCGCCGCCACCTCGAGCACCGCGGTGGTCGGCAAGGGCTACTCGCTCGACGTGCATGCCGCCGCGAGCGCGGCCCCCGGCGCGACGGTCGCCTGCGGCGACCTCTGGAACACGCGCTGAGCACTGGAAGAAGTAGGTTCGCAGCGGGCAGCGCGACGGCGCCGACCCCAAGAGCGCGACGGACGCAGGGGCCGGGCGAGAGCCCGGCCCCTCGGCGTCTTTGATGCCTAGTCCGGGATGACGAGGCCGCGCAGCTCGGGCGCGAGCTCGGGCCACTTCAGGTCGAGGCCCTCGAGCGTCTGGGTGAGCACCTCGGTCACGACCGCGTCGCGCACCCACTTGTGGTCGGCCGGCACGACGTGCCACGGCGCCACCTCCGTCGAGGTGCGCTCCAGCATCACCGTGTAGGCGTGCATGTACTCGTCCCACTTCTCGCGCTTGACGAGATCCTCGGCCGAGAACTTCCAGTTCTTCTCGGGGTTCGCGAGCCGCTCGCGGAAGCGCTTCGCCTGCGCCTCCTCCGAGATGTGCAGGAACAGCTTCACGACGGTCGTGCCCTCGTTCGCGAGGTGCTGCTCGAAGTCGTTGATGGCGCTCGTAGCGCTTCTTCCAGACCGCTCTCGGGCACGAGCTCCTCGACGCGGACGACGAGCACGTCCTCGTAGTGCGAGCGATTGAAGATGCCGATCTCGCCGCGCTGGGGCAGCACCTGGTGGATGCGCCAGAGGAAGTCGTGCGCGAGCTCCGTCGAGGTCGGGCGCCTTGAAGCCCGCGACGCGCACGCTCATCGGGTTGAGGCCGCCGAGGCAGTGCTTGACCGTCCCGTCCTTGCCGGACGCGTCCATGCCCTGGAGCACCACGAGCAGCGAGCGCCGGTGCTCGGCCATCAGCATCGTCGCGAGCTCGCTCATGCGCTCCGCCCGCTTCGCGGTCTCGGCGCGCGCGCGCTCCTCGTCGCCGAGACCGAGCTTGGCGGACGGCTCGATGGTCGCCGAGGTCGACCTTGGAGCCGGGAGCGATGCGCGTGGCGCGCGCGAGATCCTTCATCCGCCGACGATACGCGATGGGAGGGCGGCGACGAGCTCGGCACACGTGCCGATCGGGTCGTCGAACGTGCGGGCGAGACCGTGGCGGGAGGTCGTCCACAGCCGCGAAAACGCAGACGGCCCCCGCGGCGTGCGGGGGCCGTGCGTAGTACCGCGTACGGGATTCGAACCCGTGTTACCGGCGTGAGAGGCCAGCGTCCTAGGCCCCTAGACGAACGCGGCACGTACTCGGGGCGACCGTCATGATAACGAATCCCGCGCCGGGATCACTCTACGAAGAACTTTCCGGTCTCGCCCTGCGAGTTCCAGCGCGTCGTGACGGTCGTCTTGCGCGTGTAGAAGTCGATCGCATCGCCGCCGTGCGCGTGCAGGTCGCCGAGGAACGAGTCCTTCCAGCCCGAGAACGGGAAGAAGGCCACGGGTGCCGCAACGCCGATGTTGACGCCGATCATGCCGGCGTCGCAGTCGTGGCGGTAGCGGCGCGCGACGGCGCCCGACTCGGTGAAGATCGACGAGCCGTTGCCGTAGCGGGAGCCGTTGACGACCGCGATCGCCTCCTCCAGCGTGTCGACCTTCACGACCGAGAGCACCGGCCCGAAGATCTCCTCGCGCGCGACCTCCATCTCCGGCGTCACGTCGTCCATGATCGTCGGGCCGACGAACGCGCCGGCGGCGTTGTCGCCGCTCTCGGCGCGGCCGTCGAGCACGACGTTCGCGCCCTCGGCCGCGCCCTTGTCGATCCACGAGCGCACGATGTCGCGGCGCTCGCTCGAGACGAGCGGCCCGACGCCGACGCCCTGCTCGAGGCCGTTGCCGACGCGCAGCTGCTCGGCCGCCGCGATCAGCGGCGGCAGGATGCGCTCGTGGGCCTCGCCGACCGTGACGAGCACGGAGCCCGCCATGCAGCGCTGTCCGGCCGCCCCGAAGGACGAGCCGATGATGCCCTCGACCGTCTTGTCGACGACCGCGTCGGGCATCACGACCATGTGGTTCTTGGCGCCGCCGAGCGCCTGCACGCGCTTGCCGGCGCGCGCCGAGCGCTCGTAGACGAGCTTCGCGACGGTCGCCGAGCCGACGAACGAGACGCCCGCGATGCCCGGGTGGTCGCAGATGCCCTCGACGATCTCGCGGCTGCCGTTGACGAGGTTGATCACGCCGGGCGGCAGCAGCTCGAGGTCGTGGATCAGCTGGAAGATCGCCTCTTGCGCGAGCGGCACCTGCTCGGAGGGCTTGAGGATGAACGTGTTGCCGCAGGCCACCGCGAAGGGCAGGAACCACATGGGCACCATGGCCGGGAAGTTGAACGGGCAGATCGCGCCGAACACGCCGATCGGCTGGCGATAGGTCTCGCAGTCGATGTTCGTCGCGACGTTCTCGAGGTTGCGGCCCTGCATCGTCGTGGGCACCGCGCAGGCGCACTCGACCATCTCGATCGCGCGGCCGACCTCGGCGTAGGCGTCGGGCAGCGTCTTGCCCATGTCCTGCGTGATCAGGCGCGCGATCCGCTCCTGATTCTCGACCAGCGCCTGGCGCAGCGTGAACATGCGGCGGGCGCGCTCGATCGTCGGGGTGCGGCGCCACGCGGGAAAGGCTTCCTGCGCGGCGCGCACGGCGTCGTCGAGGTCGGTGGCCGACGAGAGCGGCACGCGCGCGAGCACGATGCCCGTCGCGGGCTCGGTGACATCGAGGTGCTCGCTCGCGGCGGCCTCGACGAACCGTCCGCCGATGTAGTTCTGCAGCGTGCGGACCTCGGTGGCGTCCGCCGTCTGCGTGGACATCGCAGTGCTCATGTCAGTCCTTCGCTGTGGGCTCCTCCGAGGCAGGATACGCCGTCCCCGGGCGTGCGTCGGAGCACGCGAGCCGATACCCTGGGGGTATTGGAGCCGCTACCTGATCCGCCTGCCGGCGGACTCGGGCCGAAAGGACGCGCATGAGCCAGGTCGAAAGTCCGCTGGGAACCCTCGATATCGACAGTGCATCGCGCCGCGAGTGGCTGTCCTGGACGAAGATGTCCGATGTCGAGCGCGAGGCCCCGCCGGTGCTCGTGGGCGGCGACGGCCCGTACGTCATCGAGGCGGACGGCACGCGTCTGCTCGACGCGATGTCCGGACTCTTCACGACGGCGATCGGCTACTCGCACGGCAAGGAGCTCGGAGCGGCCGCGGCCGCCCAGATGGAGCAGCTCGCCTACTACCCGAACTGGGCGGCGACCAACCCGGCGACGCTGGCGCTGACCGAGCGCATCCTCGGTCTCGCCCCGGCCCAGATGGGCCGCATCTTCTTCACCTCGGGCGGCTCCGAGTCGGTCGAGTCGGCCTGGAAGCTCGCCCGCCAGCACTTCCAGGCGCGCGGCGAGAGCTCGCGCCGGATCGTGATCTCGCGCAACGGCTCGTATCACGGCTGCTCGCTCGGTGCGCTCTCGATCACCGGCATCGCGGGCGCGCGCGCGCCGTTCGAGCCGCTGCTCTCGGACACGCGCCACGTCATCAACACCGATCCGCGCCAGAATCCGGGCGGCGACCCGCTGGCCGCCGCGGACGCGATCGAGGAGGCCATCGTCGCGGCCGGCCCCGAGAACGTCTGCATGGTGATCGTCGAGCCGGTGCAGAACGCCGGCGGCACGCTCGTCCCGCCGCCCGGCTACGCCAAGCGGGTGCGCGAGATCTGCGATCGCCACGGCGTGCTGCTCGTCTGCGACGAGGTCATCTGCGCGTTCGGGCGCCTGGGCCACTGGTTCGGGTCGGAGCGCCTCGGCTTCAAGCCGGACATGATCACGTTCGCGAAGGCCGTCACCTCCGGCTACGCGCCGCTCGGCGGCGTGATCTTCAGCGGAGGCGGTCGCCGCGCCGCTGCTCGAGGCCGAGGGCCTCTACTCGCACGGCTACACCTTCGGCGGCCACCCCGTCTCCTGTGCGACGGCGCTCGCGAACCTCGTCGTGATGGAGCGGCTCGACGTGCTCGGCAACGTGCTCGAGGTCGAGCCGTACCTCGAGAGCGTGCTGAACGACGTCGCGGGCGCCTCGCCGATCGTCGTCGAGGCGCGCGGCTGCGGCTTCTTCCGCTCGTTCGAGTTCACCGATGCGGCGCTCGTCGACCGCGTGCGGGCGGCGACGCGCGCCCGCGGCGTGATCACGCGCACGGACGTGCGTGCCAACCCGTGCCTCGCGATCTCGCCGCCGCTGATCTGCGATCGCTCGCACGTCGACGAGATCGCGGAGGCGCTGGCCGGGGCCCTGGCCGAGATCTCCGGGTGACCGCTCCGTTCCGGTCCGCGCTCGACGGCCTCGTGCCGTACGAGCCGGGCCGACCGGTCGAGATCGTCCAGCGCGAGCTCGGCCTCGCAGGGCCGATCGTCAAGCTCGCCTCGAACGAGGGCCCCTGGGGCCCGGTGCCCGCGGCCGTCGAGGCGATCGTCAGGGCCGCGAGCGCCGGCAACCGCTATCCCGACGGCGGCTGCTGGGCGCTGCGCTCGGCGCTCGCCGAGCGCCACGGCATCGCGTTCGAGCAGGTCGTCGTCGCGAACGGCGCCGACGGCGTCCTCAACTACCTCGCGCTCGCGCTGCTCGAGCCGGGCGACGAGGTCGCGTACTGCTGGCCGTCGTTCCCCGTCTACCCGATCAACGCGGCCAAGATGGGCGCGGTCGCCGTGCGCGCGCCGCTCGCCGGCTCGAGCTACGACCTCGAGGCGCTCGCGGCGGCCGTGGGCGAGCGCACGAAGCTCGTGTACGTCACGAACCCCAACAATCCGACCGGCGGCCTGGTCACGCGCGCGGCGCTCGAGCGCTTCCTGGACGCGCTGCCCGCGCATGTCCTGCCCGTGCTCGACGAGGCCTACTTCGAGTACGTCGACGATCCGGAGTACCCCGACGGCGCGAGCGAGCAGCTCGCGCGCGGACGGCGCTGCGTGGTGCTGCGCACGTTCTCGAAGATCTACGGCCTCGCGGGCTTCCGCGTCGGCTACGGCCTCTGCCCGCCCGACGTCGCGGCTGCCTGCCTCAAGGTCAAGAACGCGTTCGACGTCACGCAGTCGGCGCTCGACGCCGCGCTCGCCAGCCTCGGCGCCGGCGACGAGGTGGCCCGCCGTCGCGAGGCCACCCGCGCGGGCCGCGAGCGGCTCGCCGCGGGACTGCGCGAGCGCGGCTATGCGCCGCTCGACGGCGTCGCCAACTTCCTCTGCGTGGAGGTCGGCGACGGCGCGGCCTTCGCGCGGCGGCTCGAGCAGGAAGGCGTGATCGTGCGCCCGCTCGGGCCGTTCGGCGACCCGGCGTCGGTGCGCATCAGCGTCGGCTCCGACGACGAGCTCACGCGGCTGTTCGAAGCGATCGACGCGAGCGCATGAGCCGGGCGCGCGCCGCCGCGCTGGCAGCGCTCGTCGCGACCAGCGCGCTCGCTGCTGCACCGGCGCTCGCCGGTCCCGCCGCGCACATCAAGCCGGCCGGCGTCGGCGGCGTAGGTCTCGGCAAGCTCTACGGCGCGCTGCGCGCCGAGCATCTCGTCGGCCCGCTGCGCGCCGGCTGCGAGCTGGCCGGGCCGCAGACGCGCTCTGCCCGCCTGCTCGCGCCGCTACGGGGCTCGGTCGACTTCACCGACAGCGCGCCGCGCACCGCGCGCGTGATCACGATCCGCGGCGGGGCGACGGCGCGCGGCGTCGGCGTGGGGGCGAGCGAGGCGCAGCTGCGCCGGGCATTCCCGGGCGTCCGCATCGACCGCTCGACCGAGGCGATGTTCGGCATCGCGCTCGCGACCGTGCCGAAGGGCGCAGGCGGCCGGCTGCAGTTCGCGCTGGCAGCGGAGACGGGGAAGGTCACGCTGATCGGCATCCCGCGCATCCCGTTCTGCGAGTAGCCGCGGGGGCCGCTCAGGCGAGATCGGCCCAGCGGGCGACGCCGTCGTGGCGCTCGATCCGCCCGGGCGCGGGGATGTGCGAGGCGAGCACCGTCGCGCCGCGCGCCTCCGCCTCGGCGAGCAGCGCCGTCCGCGTCGCGAGCGCGACGTCCTGCTCGCGGTCGTAGAGCCTGTCCCAGGCCGGGTGCTCGACGTGACAGCGATCGTGGATGACGTCGGCGAGGTGCAGGACGACGCCCTCGTCGTCCGCCGACCTCGAGCACGCTGTGCCCGGCGCAGTGGCCGCGTGCCGAGCGGGCGAGTACCCCGGGCAGGACGTCCTCCCCGTCGGCGAACGTCGCGAGCACGCCGGATGCGCGCAGGGCGCGCAGGATGGCGGGCCCGACGCGCATCGGCTTCTCCTCGGCCGCCCACCACCAGTCGAGCTCGAAGGACGCGACGTGCACGGTCGCCGAGGCGAAGGCGGGGGAGAGCGGCCCGGGCCAGGTGCCGGCGACGGCGCCGCCGCTGTGGTCGAAGTCGAGGTGCGTGAGCACGACGTCGGTGACCTCCGCAGGCCCGACGCCGGCGCGCGCGAGCGCGCCGCTCAGGCCCGGCGGCACCCGGCCAGAGCACGTCACAGGGCCCGGCGCCGGCGTCGACGAGCGCGGTGCGCCCGTGGCCGCGCCAGAGCGAGGCCAGGACAGGGGTCGTGACCGGGTCGGGGAAGTGCGGGCCGAGCGCCTCACCGGGGAGCTCGATCTCACCGCAGCGCGAGCAGCTCGATCTCCCAGCCGCCGCAGCGGAGGGTCAATCGCGCAGGCGGGCGACCGCGTGCTGGCGGCGCACGAGCTTGGAGCCGTCGCGCAGCTCGACCGTCTTGGCCGAGATCACGAGCACGACGTCGCCGCGGCCGAGGTCGGTGACCTCGGAGCCGATGGCGAGCACGATCGAGCGCTCGAGCCGGCCCTCGGTCATGTTGGCCGGCAGCACGATGCGGCCGACGGCCTCTTCTTCCATCGTGGGCTGCACCAGGATCCAATCGTCGAGCGGCTCGACGAGCGGGGCGCTGGGGGCGCTGGATTCGAGAGGATTCACAGACCGGAAGTATGGCACGGGAAGGCCGGGAAGTCGTCATCGCAGCGGGGCGGCCGCCTGCGCGCCGGGCGTCGGCGGCCGACACCCGCGACAGGGCGCGGCCCGGAGGGTAAGCTCGGCGGCGTTCGTCCTGTTGATCACAAGGAGCCGCCGATGTATGCACGTATCACCCGCTTCCGGATCAAGCCGGATGCCAGGGAGGCCGCCGCCCGCACGCTCGAGGAGCTGAAGCCGCGCATCCTCGCCCAGCCCGGGATGCAGCACTTCATCAACGTCATGAACGTCGACGGTGACGGCTACGTGATCGCGCTCACCGACAACGAGACGGTCTCGGAAGCCGGGAGCGAGCAGATCAGGGCGATCTGGTCGACGTTCAGCGAGCACCTCGCCGCTCCCCCCGAAGCCCCGGCGACGTACGAGGTGCTCGCCGACTGGAAGCAGTGACCGAGGCCGTGACGGCCGGTGCGCGGAGCGCGCGGAGCAGCTGCGGGACTAGGACTCGAACCTAGATTAACGGGACCAGAACCCGTCGTCCTGCCATTAGACGATCCCGCAAAGACACCCGCACTATACCCGACCATTCTCGGGAAGTGGTCGCCGGCGTGGGCCGCGGGTGAACCGTCCCGCAAGTCACGCGGCCGGCTCGGCCCAATCGTCGTAGAGCGCGCAATAGCGCCCGTGCAGGGCCATCAGCGTCTCGTGCGTGCCCTGCTCGACGACGCGCCCGTCCTCGAGCACGACGATCAGGTCGGCGCGCCGGATGGTCGAGAGGCGGTGCGCGACGACGAACGCCGTGCGGCCCGCGAGCAGGCGCGCGAGCGCCTCCTCGATGATCGCCTCGCTGGCGATGTCGACGCTCGAGGTGGCCTCGTCGAGGATCAGCAGGCGCGGGTCGGCGAGCAGCGCGCGGGCGAACGCGATCAGCTGGCGCTGGCCGATCGAGAGCGCGGCGCCGCGCTCGGCGACCTGCGTGTCGTAGCCCTCGGGCAGCGCCTCGATGAAGCCGTCGGCGCCGACCGCCTGCGCGGCGGCCCGCACGTCCTCGAGGCTCGCGTCGGGGCGGCCGAAGGCGATGTTGTCGCGGATCGACGCGGCGAACAGGAAGCCCTCCTGCGGCACGATCCCGAGCTGCGAGCGCAGCGAGCGCACCTGCACGTCGCGCAGGTCGTGGCCGTCGATCCGGATCGATGCCGGCGGTCGGGTCGTAGAAGCGCGCGAGCAGCTTGACGAGCGTCGACTTGCCCGCACCGGTGTGGCCGACGAGCGCGACGGTCTGGCCGGCGGCCACCGAGAGGTCGATGCCGTGCAGCACCTCGGCGCCCGCGCCGTAGTGGAAGTGCAGTCCCGAGAGCTCGACGGCGCCCTCGATCGGCGGCAGCGCGAGCGCGCCGGGCGCGTCGCGCAGCTCCGGCTCGGTGTCCATCACGTCGAAGATCTTGTCGAGCGCCGCGCTTGCGGCCAGGAACGTGTTGAAGAGCTGCGAGAGCGCCTGGATCGGGTCGAAGAAGTTCGAGAGGAAGAGCATGAACGCGAACAGCGTCCCGAGCGTGATCGCGTCGTCGAAGTAGAGGAGGCCGCCGTAGGCGAGCACGATCGCGGTCGACGCCGCGCCGAGCAGGCCGACGAACGGGAAGTACCAGGCGTTGAGCTGGACGGTGCGCAGGTTGGCCTGGCGGTAGCCGTCGCTGATCTCGCCGAAGGCCTCCGCGTTGCCGCGCTCGCGGCGGAACGACTGCACGACGCGCGCGCCTGCGAGATCCTCGGCGAGCGTCGCCGTCACGTCGGCGAGCCGCTCGCGCATGCGCCGGTAGGCGCGCGCCGAGTAGATGCGGAAGAGCGTCGTCGCGAGCGCCATCAGCGGGAACAGCGTGAGCGTCGCGAGCGCGAGCCGCCAGTCGAGGTAGATCAGCACGCCCGCCGTGCCGAACAGGAGCAGCGTGTTCTGCACGCTCGAGGCGAGACCGCTCGTGACGAGCTCCTCGAGCGCGTCGACGTCGTTGGTCAGGCGCGAGATCAGCCAGCCGGCGCGATTGCGCTCGAAGTAGCCGAGCTCGAGCCTCTGGATGTGCGCGAAGAGGTCGCGGCGCAGGTCGGCGAGCACGCGCTGGCCGACCCAGGCCGCGAGGTACGTCTGCGCCACCGAGGCGCCCCAGCCGGCGAGCGCGGCGAGCACGAAGGCGATCGTCCAGACCACGAGGGCGCGGCGATCGCCGGGGACGATCCCGCGGTCGATCGCGAACTTCGACGCGAGCGGCGCGAGCAGGCCGACCGCGGTGCCGACGAGCAGCGCGACGGCCGAGAGGATCGCCTTGCCGCTTGTACGGCCGCACGAGCGTGAACAGCCGGCCGAGGCGGTTGAAGGTGCGCCGCCACGAGAACTTCGTGCCCTCGGGCGCGAGCGCGCCGATCGGGCGCATGCGGACGCTCACGAGAGCGCCTCGGTGGCGGCGTCCTCGTCGAGCGAGACGAACGTGCGGTCGACCAGCCCGTGGCGCCAGATCTCGGCGTAGACCGCGTTCGTGTCGACGAGCTCCTCGTGGCGGCCGCGCGCCGCGACGCGCCCGTCCGTCGAGCACGACGATCTCGTCCGCGAGCGCGATCGTCGAGAGGCGGTGGGCGATGATGATCGTCGTGCGGCCCTCCATCACGGCCTGCAGCGCGATCCGGATGCGCGCCTCGGTGGAGGCGTCGACCGAGGCCGTCGCGTCGTCGAGGATCAGCACGCGCGGGTCGACGAGCAGCGCGCGCGCGATCGACAGCCGCTGACGCTGACCGCCCGAGAGCGTCAGCCCGCGCTCGCCCGACGAGCGTGTCGTAGCCCTCGGGCAGCGCCTCGATGAAGTCGTGGGCCTGCGCCTTGCGGGCCGCCTCGACGATCTGCTCGCGCGTCGCGCCCGGCACCGCCGTAGGCGATGTTGCCGGCGACCGTCGTCGAGAACAGGAAGGTGTCCTCGGCGACCGTCGCGATCGCACCGCGCAGGTCGCCCAGCCGCAGCGTCGCCGCACGTCGGCGCCGTCGAGCGTGACGCCGGCCGCCCTGCGGATCGTAGAAGCGCGGGATCAGCGAGGTCAGCGTCGTCTTGCCCGAGCCCGTGCGGCCGATCACCGCGACCGTGCTGCCGGGCGCGATCGCGAGGTCGAGATCGCGCAGGACGGGGCGCTCGGCGTCGTAGCCGAAGGTGACGTGCTCGAAGCGCAGCTCGCCGCGGCCCTCGGGCAGGTCGAGCGGCCTGCGCGGGATCGTCGATCTCGGACTGCTCGTCGAGCAGCTGGAAGATGCGCTCGCCCGAGGCGATCGGCGCGCTGGTACTGGCCGATCCACATGCCGATCATGCGCAGCGGCCAGATCAGCAGCGCGAGGTAGAGGTTGTAGGCGAAGAAGCCGCCCTTCGTGAGGTCGCCGTCGATCACGAGCAGCCCGCCGGCGAGGATGATGACCGCGAACGCGAGCTGCGGCAGGAGGTCGAGCAGCGGGCTGTAGCGCGCCTGGATGCGCGCAGAGTCGAGCTCGCGCTCGAAGACGCGCTCGGTGCGCGCGGCGAAGCGCGCGGTCTCGGCGTCCTCCTGTGCGAAGGCCTTGACGACGCGCACGCCGACGATCGACTCCTCGGCGCTGCGTCGTGACGTCGGCGATGCGCTGCTGGATGTCGCGCAAGCACGGGGTGCGAGCGCCGCGAGTAGCGGGTCGCGAGGAACGGCGATCGGCGGCAGCAGGACGAACGTGATCAGCGCGAGCTGCCAGCTCGTCAGGAAGAGCAGCGACCGAGGCGGCGATCAGCGATGCGCCGTACTGGGTGATGAAGACGAGGCCGTAGCCGAGGAACATGCGCACGGCACTCACGTCGCTCGTCGCGCGCGAGAGCAGCTGGCCGGTCTGGTGCTTGTCGTAGAAGCCGAACGACATGCCCTGCAGGTGCGTGTAGAGCGACTGCCGCAGGTCGTACTCGACGTTCAGCGAGAGCCGTCCGGCGATCAGGCGGCGCGCGACCATCAGGGCTCCGGAAGCCAGGCCGGCGCCGACGATCAGCCAGACCCAGAGCCAGAGCTCGGTGCGGTCGTGCGGCCCGATCGCCTCGTCGATCGCGCGGCCGGTGAGGTTGGGGATCGCGAGCGCGAAGGCCTGGACGGCGAGCGCCAGCAGCGATCGAGCCGCACGAGCAGGCGCCGATGCGCCGCGGCGAAACCGAGCAGGCGGCGGAACGTGCGGGTGGGTGGCGTGAGGGGATTCGGTCAAGCGGTCTGAGGATAGAGCGGCGCGCGGGCGCCACCAGGTGAAAACGGTTGCGCACCGCCCGGCATTCCGTGTTCTGCTCACGATCTTCTCGATCGCCGACGCCGAGACGGCCGAGAGATCCGGCCGGTCGGCGGCATGGACACCTACGTGAGCCACGGACTGGGTCGGGCCCTCGGGTCGATCATCAGCGCGAACTCCTGCGGATCCTTCGCGCACACGTCGGCGTAGCCCAGCGAGGCCACGGGCGCGACGACTCCGAAGACGCCCAGCCAGGAGACCGGGACCGACCAGGGCCGCTTCGTCAACGCAGCTGCCGTATTCGGCCGCTTGCAGCACGCTCCGGCCGATTGCCGGGCCGGGGACTTGCATGTGACGTTTGGCTCGCCTGCATACGACGAATAACGCCCTCTGGAGGAACCGCTCGCCAGGTACCCCAGGCCTGCCTGGATCACCTCGAGGAGGGCACATGAACCATCGTCGTCGTTTGCTTCCGCGCGTGCTCGTCGCCGCCGTCGCGGTCTGCGGGGTGCTGGCGGCCAGTCGCGCCGGCAATCGCTGGGGGGCATCGGCCGGCGCCTCGCGTGGGGGGCGTGCGCCGATCCCGATGCAACCGCCGCCGGGCTGGGAGTGCGCGACGTTCACGGCGCCGAAGGACTACAGCCGTCCTGCGTGCCGGATCCGTCCAGATCGCCGTCACGCGCCTGCCCGCGCAGGACCAGGCGAACCGCATCGGCGGGCTCTTCGTGAACTACGGCGGCCCGGGTGGGGACGCGGTCGCGACGACGCAGGCCATCGGCGCCGATCTGTTCGGCGCGCCTGAACGACCACTTCGACCTCGTCGCATTCGACCCGCGCGGCGTGGGCGAGAGCCGCCGGCGATCGACTGCAAGGTCAATCAGGAGACCGAGGGTTTCTACTCGACGCCGTTCTGGACGCCCGAGAACCTCGACGTGCGGGACGCTCCTGGCCAAGAGCAAGGCCTACGTCAAGCGCTGCGTCGAGCTGAACAGGTCGATCCTGCCGTACGCCTCGACGGCGAACGTGGCGCGCGACATGGACGGCATCCGCGCCGCGATGAGCGACGGGAAGCTGCAACTACTTCGGCTTCTCGTACGGCACGTTCCTGGGCGCGACGTACTCGAGCCTCTTCCCGGACAACTACCGCGCGATGGTGCTCGACGGGCCGGTCGACGCGAACGGCTACATCAACGAGCCGCAGGGCGGCCTGCGCGAGCAGTCGGCCGGCTTCGAGACGTCGCTCGGGCGCTTCTTCCAGGCCTGCGCCGCGTATCAGTCGTTCTGCAAGTTCGGCGGGGACGATCCGTGGGCCGCGTTCGACGCGCTCGTCGCGCAGGCCAGCCCCCTGCCGATCCCGGCGACCGGCTACACCGAGGATCCGCGCCCGGTCGATAGCGACGACATCCTCAACGGCACGATCATCACCCTCTACTCCAAGCGCAACTGGTCGCTGCTCGCGGAGGGACTGGCCGCGGCCCAGATCGGCGACGGCTCGGTCATGCGCTACCTGGCCGATGCCGCCTGGGGCAACAACCTCGACGGCACCTGGGACCCCGGCACCGATCGCTACTTCACGATCGGCGCGATCGAGCAGCGCTACCCGAGGGACGTCGCCTCCCTGCTCGAGGCGGGCGACAACTCGTGGGGCATGTTCGACCACTTCCGGTTCAACACGGGCTACGTCGAGGTTCCGTACGCGCTCTTCCCGATTCACGACAGGGGCGCGTTCGGCGGACCGTTCACGGCCTCGAAGAAGGCGCCGACCGTGCTCGAGATCGCGACGACCTACGACCCCGCGACGCCGTTCCGCGGCGCCAAGCGGCTCGCCGCGCAACTCGGCAACGTGCGCTTCCTGACGATGGTCGGTGACAACCACACGGCCTTCGGCGGCGAGTCGGCCTGCATCGACGCCTTCGCCGTCGCCTACGTCCAGACGCTGGCGCTCCCGCCCACGGGTGCGTCATGCCGGCAGGAGACGCCGTTCGAGCCCGCGCCGGCCGCGGCCGCCGCCATCCCGCTCGCCGCCGCTGCGGCGCCGTCCTGGCAGCGCCTCGACACGCTGCACGCGCACCGCTAGGCACGGCGGCCGGGCGCGCGCCCGTGGGCGCGCCCGGCCGCCGGCCGGGCCGGGCGGTGACGCGCGCCCCGGCCCGCGGCGTCTCCCGCTTACCACGCGCCGAGCGCGTAGGCGCGCGCCCACGTGTGTGCGGCGCGCGCGCTGCGGCTCGGTCCGGCGCCGGCTGCGTTCGTGTGCCGGGTGCCGGGGTTGCGCCAGGCGGCCTTCTCCCAGGGCGGCGCGACCTCCGGGTCGAAGCTCAGGCCGCGCAGCGCCACGCGGTCGGCCGCGACCAGCCGGAACGCGCCGGGCTCGATGATCGCGAGATCGCCGTTCCAGGCGTCGCCGGCGAGGTCGATGTCGCCGCGCCGGAAGCCGAGCGCGTGCGAGCCGCTCGCGCGATAGGCGACGCCCGCGTAGGGCGCCCAGTCGTCGGCCGCCTGCTCCCACCACGGCGCCGACCCGTTGAATCCGCTGTGCGCCGACGCGCGGGCGCCGAGGATCGCACCGTCGGGCGCGAAGGCGACGATCAGGCCCTCCCAGTCGTCGCGGTGATGGCCGCGCAGCGACGCCAGCGGCAAATGGCTCGTCTGCGAGTCGGGGTAATACGTCCAGAGCTCGACGACCGGGCCGGAGGCGGCGTGGACGACGTGGACGTGGAGCACGGGCTGTGCGCTCCCGGAGCGCGCGCACCCGGCGCTCCGGCAGCTCGTCCAGACCGGCACCTCGTCGTCCTCGCCGCGCGGGTCGCGCTCGAGCACGAGGCGCGGCAGCGCCCGGTCGATCAGGACGCGCAGCAGCGGGTTCGCGAGCGCGCGCTCGTCGGGCGTGCGCTGCGAGCGGCGCTGGGCGTGGGGGAGCGCCCGGGCGAGCACCCGCAGCAGATCGTCCGCAAGGCCGCCGGCGAGCAGCGCCGCGAGCCCGAGCAGGAGCAGCGCCACGAGACCCCACAGCGCTGCCAGCTCGACCGATGCCTGTCCTCGCTTCACGGGGAGGCACGCTAGGTCCGGCCCCGGTGACGCGTCCGTCGCGCGGTGTCAGGAAAGCGTGTCGCGCAGCTGTGCGACGGCCTCGGCCACGAGCGCCCGGTTCTCGAGGCTGTTCGTCCACGCGCTCGCGCCCGAGGGGTGGGGGAGCGGCACGATCGTGCGGCCGTCCTGCTCGAAGCGCCTCCCGATCAGGTCGGTGAGCGGCGCGCGGCCGATCCAGTCGTCGATCGCGAGCCGGCCGACGGGCACGATCACGGTCGGCTCGCAGAGGCGCAGCACCGCGTCCGTCCAGGGCTTGCAGCGCGCGCGCTCGCCGCGGTCGGGCACGCGGTCGCCGCGTCCACCCGGCAGCCGCCCCGGGTAGCACTTGGCGACCGACGCGAAGGCGAAGCGGGCGAGCATGTCCTCGTGGCTGAGGATGCCGAGCGGGGCGAGCCACGCCACGAGCTTGCGCCCGGCCGCGCCCGCGAACGGCCGCCGCCGCACGGGCTCCGTGATGCCCGGGGCCTGGCCGACGATCAGCGCGCGCTGGCCCTCGAGCGCCCACAGGATCGGGGGCGGATGCATGAGCGGGCACATCCGGCAGCGTGCGATCGCCCGGTGCAGCTCAGCGAGTGTGCGAGCGCGAGCGGCGGGATGGGCTGGCATCCGCGCCTATGCTACGCGGCCAGTGAGCACCCAGGAACGCATCTCCGCAGACCTCGTCGTCTGCCGCCTCAATCAGCTCGCGACACCCGGTGGCGAGACCGGCGAGCCCCTCCGCGGCGCCGCCCTCGGCGACATCGAGGTGCACGAGGGCGACATGTGGATCGCCGCCTACGCCGGCGAG
Source organism: uncultured Actinomycetes bacterium (assembly GCA_963834415.1). Taxonomy (GTDB): domain Bacteria; phylum Actinomycetota; class Thermoleophilia; order Gaiellales; family JALYLC01; genus JALYLC01. The sequence continues at coordinate 62,632 of CAWIBP010000003.1, forward strand.
ATCGTCGCCGTCGGCCACGGCTACGAGATCCGCGATCAGCTCGACCTGGACGACGGCGCCATCATCATCGATGCGGCCGGCCTGGTCGCGGTGCCGGGACTGATCGACTGCCATACGCACGCCTGCTTCGCAGGCGACCGGATCGCCGAGTTCGAGCAGCGCTGCCGCGGTGCCTCCTACGAGGAGATCCACGCGAGCGGCGGCGGCATCCTCGCGACGGTGGCGGCGACGCGCGACGCCTCGCAGCTCGACCTCGCCGCCTCGACGCGCAAGGTGCTCGCGAACATGCTCGAGCACGGCGCGACGACGGTCGAGATCAAGTCGGGCTACGGCCTCGACCCCGAGACCGAGATCCTGCTGCTGCGCGCGATCATGGAGGCCGGCTACGAGTCGGCCGCGCACGTGATGGCCACGCTGCTCGCCGCGCACGCCGTGCCCGAGGGCACCGACGCCGACAGCTACATCCAGCTGTGCATCGACGAGATCTTCCCGGAGGCCACGGAGTGGGGGCTCACAGAGGCCGCCGACGTGTTCTGCGAGCAGGGCGCCTTCGACGTCGCCGCAGTCGCGCCGCTATCTCGAGGCCGCCCGCGAGGCGGGGCTCGAGCTGCGGCTGCACGGCGACCAGTTCGCCGAGATCGGCGCGCTCGACCTTGCGATCGAGCTGGGCGCGCGCTCGATCGACCACCTCGAGGCGACCGGCGCGGAGGGCATTGCGAAGCTCGCGGCCTCGGACGTCGTCGGGGTTGCGCTCCCCGCCGCCGCGATGACGCTCGGCCGGCCGTTCCCGCCGCGTGCGCCCGCTCGTCGACGCCGGCGGCCTGCTGGCGCTCGCGACGGATTTCAATCCCGGCTCCAGCCCCTGCGACTCGCTGCCCGGCGATCATGCACCTGGCCTGCACGCAGGGCCACCTGTCGCCGGCCGAGGCGCTCTCGGCGGTGACCGTCAACGCCGCGCACGTGCTCGGCATCGGCGACCGCGCCGGCCGCCTGCGGGTGGGGCAGCGCGCCGACATCGCCCTGCTCGACGTGCCAGACTGGCGCTACCTCGCCTACCGGCTCGGTAGCGAGAACGTGAAGCACGTGATTGTCGAGGGCGTCTGGGCCCTGGAGGGCTAGAGACAGTGCCGAATCGCAAGCAGGAGAAGCGCCGTCGCAAGCTCCGTGTCCACGGGCCGAGCTCCGACGCCGTGGGCGCGCCGCCGACCGGCCGCAAGGAGCCGCGCCCGACGGCCACGCCCGCGCGCGGAGCGAAGGGCGGGCGCCGCGAGCCGCCGGTCCCGTCGCTCAAGCGCTCGGCCCGCAAGGCCGCGTTCTTCTCGATCTTCATGTTCGCGGTCATCATCGTGACGACCCGCGATCGCGGCACGACGTCGATCATCATCGGCATCATCGAGGTGATCGCGCTGAGCATCGCCTTCACGGCCTTCGACCTCTGGATGGCACGCAAGATCTACAAGCGCATGACCGGGCACGAGGCGCCCCGTGCCGAGCGGCTCGAGCTGCGCAGGAGCGCGCGGCCCGCGGAGGAGCCCGGCGACCCGGAGTAGGGCGTGGTGGGACGTGCAGGGTGTGCTGGGTGCCGGGTCTTGCGCGGTGTCCTGCCGGGCGTCGCCCTCGGGCCTCCGGCCGCCCGGTAGCGGCGCGACTGCTTGATCTGAGATCTCTGCGCGGTCGGCGGGTTGAGGCGTCCTGGGTTCCACGGAGACTTGGTTTGTTGGGTCTCGGTGGTTTCGGTGGTCAGCTTTGCAGGGTCGGGGTCAGGGCGAGCGTTTCGTACTCGGCGGGTGGCCTGTCGCCGAGCGCTCCGTGTAGGCGGTCGTGGTTGTACCAGCCGATGTATTCGACGATTGCGAGCTCGAGTTGGCTCTGGGTGCGCGAGACGCGGTCGTTGATCAGTTTGGTCTTGATGGTGTCGACGAAGCTCTCGGCGAGCGCGTTGTCGTAGGCGTCGCCGACCGATCCGCAGGACGCCAGCACGTCGTGGTCGGAGAGCGCCTGGGTGTAGGCGTCGGAGAGGTACTGGCTGCCGCGATCGCTGTGATGCACGAGCGTGACATCGGCGCCGTGATGGCGCTGGGAGAGCGCCATGCGGAGCGCGTCGAGCACCAGGCTCGTGCGCATGTTGGCGGCAAACTGCCAGCCCACGATGCGGCGGCTCCAGACGTCGAGCACGAAGCTCAGGTAGACGACGCCCTGCCAGCTGCGCAGGTACGTGAAGTCCGCGACCCAGAGCTCATCCGCACGCTTCGCAGCAAAGCGTCGCTGCACGAGGTCGGCTGGATCCTGTGAGGGGGGTCTTCGTGGTGCTTCCGCGTTGCGGGTGGGTGGGTGTCGGCGTCTACGGGCATCGGCTGGGAGGGTGGTTGGTGCGGGCGGGTGGTGTGCTCCGCGTGACGGGTGTGGGGGTCGAAAGCCCCGCATATCGGCACAATCTCGGCACACATTCTGGGCCGTCGTCGGGTACATTACGAACAGATGTTCGCTACTGCATGCATGAGCACGGTCGACCACACGTTTGAGCGTGAGTGCGCGGCCGCGGTGCGACGAGGTGCGGGCGATCCGGAGCAGCAGGCGCGGCTCGACCAGCGGCTGACCGAGATCTCGCGCCGCGGCCGGACGACCGCGGGTACTGGAAGGCGGCGGGCTGCTCGTCGCGCGCGCAGTGGCTCGCGCAGATCACGAGCAGCGACTACCGCACCGCGCGCGGCTCACGGAGACGGCCGAGGCGCTGCGCGCGTTGCCGGCGCTCGACCAGGCCTTCAGCGACCGGCGACGCTGACGCTCGATCAGGTCGCGGCCGCGGCGCCGTTCGCGACGCCCGCGACCGATGCCGAGATCGCGCGCGTCGCGGTCGGCAAGGCGCCCAGCGCAGATCTCGCTCGCGGCGCGCACGATCGTGCCGCCCGAAGGTCGCCGACGACCAGGAGCTGTACGCGCGGCGCGCGTTGCGCACGACTTGGACGGACGGGGGACGCGAGCTCGTCTTCAGCGGCCAGCTCCCGCTCGAGCACGGCGCCGCGTTCGAGCAGGCGATCTGCGAGCTCGCCAGGACGCAGCGCGCCGACGACAAGCAGTCCGGCACGATCCTCGACTGGCAGCAGTCCACCGCCGACGCACTCGTCACGCTCGCCCGGCAGGCGCGGCGACGCGGGCGCGGACGGCGGCTGCGGCGCAGCCCCACGACGCTGATCGTGCACCTCAGCGACGACGCACGCCGCCGATGCTCGAAGGCGCCGGGCCGATCAGCCCCGAGACCGCCGCGCGGCTCACCTGCGACGCGCGCCGGCTCACGATCAAGCCCCAGGATCGCGACCTCGTCCACTCACGCGTCGGACGCTGCGCCTCCTACCCGCAGCGACGCGCGCTCTACAAGCGCTCACGGCCACTGCCAATACCCCGGCTGCACCTCCACCCGCGAGCTCGACGCACACCACCTCGTCCCGGCCGAGCTCGGCGGCGCAACCGACCTCGCCAACCTGATCCTGCTCTGCTACCGCCACCACAAGCACCTCCACGACCACCACATCCACACCAGCGGACCGGCGAGCAGCCCCGTCGTTCACGGACGCCGGCGGCCGCGCGGTCACCGCCAACCAGCCACACGCACCGCCGGGCTGACGCGGCGTGCGCTCTGAAAACGCAGCGAGCGCGACGATCCGGAGATCGCCGCGCTCGCCGTCCGAGCTAGGCGAAGAGCGTCAGGAGATGAGCGCCTTCAGGCCCTGGAGGTCGCCCATCTGCGCGAGGTCGCGGAGCGCCTCGACCTCGATCTGACGGATGCGCTCCCGCGTCAGGCCGAACTCACGGCCGATCTCGTCGAGCGTGCGCGGATCACGGCCGTCCAGGCCATAGCGCAGCTCGAGCACACGCCGATTGCGCTCGTGCAGCGTCTCGAGGCCGAGCTGCAGCGTCTCGTGGCGCAGACGGTCGGCCACTGCGTCGCTCGGATCGATCGCATCCGTGTCGGCCAGGAAGTCGGAGAACGACGACTCGCCCTCGTCGCCCACCGGCTCCTCGAGGGAGATGGGGGAGCGCGCCGCCGATCGCACCTCGAGCACCTGGTAGAGCGGCAGCTTGGCCTCGTCGGCGATCTCCTCGTTGGAAGGCTCGCGCGCCAGGCGCAGCATCAGCGTGCGCTCCGCGCGGTTGACCTTCTGGAGGCGCTCGACGACGTGCACGGGCAGGCGGATGGTGCGGCTCTTGTCGGCGAGCGCGCGGGCCACGGCCTGGCGGATCCACCACGTCGCATAGGTGGAGAACTTGAGGTCGCGGCGCCAGTCGAACTTCTCGACCGCGCGGATCAGCCCCAGGATGCCCTCCTGGATCAGATCCAGGAAGCCCAGACCCTGCCCGCGATAGTTCTTCGCGATCGACACGACGAGCCGCAGGTTCGACTCGATCATGCGGCGCTTGGCGCGCGGATCCCCGGCCTCGACGCGCTTGGCCAGCTGGATCTCCTCGACCTTGGTCAGCAGCGGATAGCGGCCGACCTCCTGGAGGAACAGCTGCAGCGAGTCGGTCGTCCCCTCGATCACGAGGCGCTGCGGTGCAGCCGCCTTCTCCTCGACGGCCGCCGGCGTCTCGATGATCTCGATTCCCTGCGCTTCGAGCTCTCGGTAGAGCTCCTCGATCTGGTCGACCTCGATCTCGAGCTCCGCCAGCACTTCCACGATCTCGCCCGTGTTCAGCGAACCGCGCTCGAGGCCTGCCTCGATCAAGCGCTGTAGCTCGGACAACTCCTTCAATTCCGCCTGCTCCAGGATCATCCGGGCCTTCGTCCTCCTCGTGGCCCTCAGGGGGGCCGGTCGCCTCGACTGTGGCTAGACTTGCACGCTCGCGACCGCTGTGTGCGGCCGTTCTCTTCCTCATCACCCAAGGAGCCGACGATCGCCCCCCGAGCCCTCCAGCTCCCCGTCGGCCCGTTCCAGGCCAATTGCTACCTGGTGTGTCGTCCGGACGACCCTGCGTGCCTGGTCATCGACCCTGGCGCCGAACACTCCCGCATCCTCGAGGTCATCGAGTCGCAGAAGCTCGAACCAATCGCAGTCCTCGTCACGCACGCTCACATCGACCACGTCGGCGCACTGGCCGCTGTGGCCCGTTCCACAGGTGCACCAGTATACAGCAGCCTCCGAGAGCTGCCGTGGCTGCGCGAGCTCAGCGGAGACGACTATCCGGGGTACCAGGATGCGCTCCCGCACGAGCCCGACCACCTGCTCGAAGGGGGGGAACAGCTCGCGATCGGGCCCTGGTCGATCGACGTGAGATCCGTTCCGGGCCACTCCCCAGGCAGCCTTGCGTTCGCGCGTCGACGGTGCGCTGTACTCGGGCGACGTGCTCTTTCGCGGATCGGTCGGACGCACCGATCTGCGCGAGGGGGACTGGCCCACCCTGCAGGCGAGCATCGCCTCCCTGCTCGCGGAGTACCCACCGGAAACTCCTGTTCTCTCCGGCCACGGCGAGCCCACGACGCTCGGCGAGGAGCGCGCGTCGAACCCGTTCCTCGGGGAGCTTCGATGAGCGACCCCGTGCGCGCACCCGTCGCCACGCTCGACTGGCTGCCGCCGCGCGTGGCCCTGCGCCAGCACGTCGTCGAGACGGCCGTGCGCATCTTCGGACGCGCGGGCTTCGGCCAGGTGGTCACGCCGACGTTCGAGGACACCGCGCTCTTCAAGCGCACCTCGGGCGACGCCTCCGACGTCGTCAGCAAGGAGATGTACTCGTTCAGCGACCGCGGCGAGCGCGAGCTGACGCTGCGTCCCGAGGGCACAGCGCCGGTCGTGCGGGCCTATCTCGAGCACGGCCAGGCGCGCGAGCCGCAGCCCGTCAAGCTCTGGTACTTCTGCCCGATGTTCCGCTACGCGAAGGGCCAGAAGGGCCGCTATCGCGAGCACTGGCAGTTCGGCGCGGAGTCGCTCGGCTCCGACGACCCCGCGGTCGACGCCGAGGTGATCGCGCTGCAGGCGGCGTGGTTCGGCGAGCTCGGCCTGCTCGGCGGGCTCGAGCTCGAGCTCAACTCGATCGGCGACGCGGCCTGCCGGCCGGCCTACCGCGAGCTGCTCGTGGCCTACCTCGAGGACGCCCGCAGCGAGCTCTCGGACGACTCGCAGACGCGCCTCGACGTCAATCCCGCTGCGCATCTTCGACTCCAAGGACGAGGGCGACCGGCGCATCGTCGCCGGCGCGCCGCGCATCACCGACCACCTCTGCGATGACGTGCGCGGCGCACTTCGCCGCGCGTGCGCGCGTTCCTCGACGCGCGCGGCGATCGCGTTCCGCGTCACGCCCGAGATGGTGCGCGGCCTCGACTACTACGAGCGCACGGCGTGGGAGTGGGTCATCCCCGGCGGCGGCTCGCAGGCCGGGACGATCTCGGGCGGCGGACGCTACGACGGCCTGGCCGAGCAGATCGGCGGCAAGCGCGTGCCGGGCGTCGGCTTCGGCTGCGGCACGGAGCGCGTCGTGCTCGCGCTCGAGGAGGCCGGCATCGCCGCCCGCCGCGCCGGTGGTGGACTGGTTCTGCGCGATCGAGGACGACGCGCGGCGAGGCCGGCGCTGCACGCGCTGCTCGACGAGGCCCGCGCGCGCGGGCTCGCGTGCCAGGCCGATCTCGCCGGCCGCAGCGTGAAGGGCCAGCTGCGCCACGGCGAGCGGCTCGCGGCGCGCGTGGTCACGCTCTGCCGCGCCGGCGACGGCGAGCGTGGCATCGTCAGGCACGGAGAGAGCGAGATCGCCCTCGGCGACGCTCGTCGACTACGTCGAGCGGAGCGTGCGGAACGCGTGAGTGCCTACCGGGACATGTTGTGCGGCGAGCCGCGAGCCGATCAGGCGGGGCGGGAGCTGACGCTCTCGGGCTGGGTCGGCGGGCGCCGCGACCACGGCGGCCTCGTCTTCATCGACCTGCGCGACCGCACGCGGCATCGTCCAGCTCGTGATGGACCCCGACCGCTCGCCCGAGGCCCACGCGACCGCTCAGGCGCTGCGCCTCGAGTGCGTCGTGCGGGCGCGCGGGCAGCTCGTCCCGCGCAGCGACGCGACGCGCAACGACCAGCTCCCGACCGGCGCCGTCGAGCTCGCGGTCGAGTCGCTCGAGCTGCTCTCGTCGAGCGAGGTGCTGCCGTTCCAGATGGACGACGAGAACGTCGACGAGGGCCTGCGCATCAAGCACCGCTACCTCGACCTGCGGCGCCCGCGCATGCAGGAGCTGCAGGGCATCCGCACGCGAGCGGTGCGCTCGATCCGGCGCTTCCTCGACGAGCGCGGCTTCCTCGACCTCGAGACGCCGACGATGACGCGCGCGACGCCCGAGGGCGCGCGCGACTTCGTGATCCCGTTCCGGCTCGAGCCGGGTGCGTTCTACGCGCTGCCGCAGAGCCCGCAGCTCTACAAGCAGCTGCTGATGTGCGGCGGCTTCGACCGCTACTACCAGATCGCGCGCTGCTGGCGGGACGAGGCGCAGCGCGCCGATCGCGCGCTCGAGTTCACCCAGCTCGATCTCGAGATGAGCTTCGTCGAGCGCGAGGACATCCTCACGCTGACCGAGCAGCTGATGGCCGAGGTCTGGCGCGACGCCGGCCACGAGGTCGAGCTGCCGTTCCCGCGCATGCCCTACGACGAGGCGCTCGCGCGCTACGGCAGCGACAAGCCCGACCTGCGCTACGACCTCGAGATCGGCGACGTCAGCGAGGCGGTCGCGGGCTCGGAGTTCGGCGTCTTCTCGCGCGCCGTGGCGGCCGGCGGCGCCGTGCGCTGCCTGAGCGTGCCCGGCGCGGCCGAGGCGCTCTCGCGCAAGGACTACGACGAGCTCGCCGAGTTCGCCAAGGAGTGGGGCGGCAAGGGGCTCGCCTACCTGATCTTCGAGGCCGACGGCAGCCTGCGCTCGCCGATCGCGAAGTTCCTCTCGGAGGCCGAGATCGCGGCGATCCGCGAGGCCTCGGGCGCGGAGCCCGGCTCCGTGGTGTTCGTCGCTGCCGACTCCCAGGCGGTCGTCGAGCGCGTGCTCGGAGCGTTGCGGCCGCACATGGCGCGCCGCTTCGAGCTGATCCCCGAGGGCGCTCTGGCGCTTCCTCTTCGTGGTCGACTTCCCGCTCTTCAAGCAGGACGACGACGGCGGCTGGACGGCCGAGCACCATCCCTTCACGGCGCCCAAGCGCGAGCACGAGGAGCTGCTCGAGAGCGACCCGGGCGCGGTCTCTTCGGAGGCCTACGACCTGGTGCTGAACGGCCTCGAGATGGCCTCGGGCTCGATCCGCATCAATCGCGCCGAGCTGCAGACCCGCGTGCTCGACGTGATCGGCATCGACCCTGCCGAGGCCGAGGAGCGCTTCGGCTTCCTGCTGCGCGCGCTGCGCTTCGGCGCACCGCCGCACGGCGGCATCGCGCCCGGCATCGACCGCATCGCGATGCAGCTGGGCGGCACCGACAACCTGCGCGAGGTCGTGGCGTTCCCGAAGCTCGGCGGCGGCGCCGACCCGCTCACGGGCGCACCGGCGCCGCTCCCGCCCGAGATCCTGGCCGAGCTCGGCCTCCGGTCGTGCCCAGGCCCGCGCGAAGGCGTAGTCCGTCGCCGGGGGCGTCTACGCTCCCGGCGTGCGCGTCTACGCCGATCACGCGGCGACCACGCCCGTCTCGGCTGCCGCCTGGGAGGCGATGCAGCCGTATCTGCGCGAGCACTTCGGCAACGCCTCGGAGCCGCACTGGGCCGGCCGCGAGGCGCGGCGCGGTCTCGACGCCGCGCGCACGGCCGCGGCCGGCGCGCTCGGCGTCGGCGACGTCATCTTCACCGGCGGCGCCTCGGAGGCCGACAACATCGCGATCCTCGGGCCGCGCGGTGCGCGGGCCCGGGCGCATCGTCACGACGCCGCTCGAGCACCCCGCCGTGAGCGGCGCCACCGATGCGCTCGCGCGCGCGGGCTGCGAGGTCGTCCTGCTGCCCGTCGATGCCGACGGGCGCGTGCCGGTCGCCGCGCTCGACGAGGCCGTGCGGCCCGGGTGACCTCGTCTGCAGCCTGATCTGGGCGAGCAACCTGACCGGGGTCGTCCAGCCCGTCGCCGAGGCGGCCGCGATCTGCGCCGAGCGCGGCGTGCCGCTGCACCTCGACGCCGTGCAGGCCTGCCCGGCGCTCGAGGTCGACATCGGCGCGCTGCCGGGCGCGGTCACGGCCGCGGTCGCCGGGCACAAGCTCGGCGGCCCGAAGGGCGCGGGCCTGCTCTGCGGCAGCGGCCTCGCATCGCTCGAGCCGGTGCTCTTCGGCGGTGGCCAGGAGCGCGCGCTGCGACCCGGCACCGAGAGCGTCGCGCAGGCCGCCGGGCTCGCGGCTGCGCTGCTCGAGGCGCGCGCCGACACCGGCACGCCACGATCGCTACCGAGCGGTGCGCGACGCCTACGAGGCAGCCCTGCGGGAGCTGGCTGACGTGACGATCGTCGGCGAGCGCGCCGAGCGCACGCCCGGGCACTCGCTCGCGCTGATCGACGGTCTCAACGGCCACGCGCTCGTGGCCCTGCTCGACGAGCAGGGCATCGCCGCGGCGGCCGGCCCGGCCTGTGCGAGCGGCGAGTCGAGCGTGAGCGCGGCGCTGACTGCGATGGGCATCTCGCCCGAGCGGGCGCGCGGTGCGCTGCGGCTGAGCTTCGGCGCGCTCAGCGAGCCCGCGCACGCGCCGATCGCCGCGGTCGGCACCGTGGCGCAGCGGCAGCGCGCTGCTGCGCCGCGCGAGCGCGGTCGTCTGATGCTGCCGCGCCGACGACCTCGAGCACGCCGGCCGCGTGCCCGCGCCCGACGGGGAGGGCTTCGCGGGCGGCAGCGACTGCGGCGATCGCGTGCGCATCACGCTCGCGCTGACCGCCGGACGGGACGATCGCGGACGTCCGCTTCGGCGCCGCCGCGTGCGCCCACGCGACGGCGGCGGCGGCCTGGGCCTGCCGCCGCGTCGCCGGCCGGCCGTTCCTCGACGCGGCCCGCGCGTCGCTCGCCGACTGCGTCGGCCGAGCTCGAGCTGAGCGGTCGTGCGCGCGCGTGCGCCGCGGTCGCGCTCGACGCCCTGCACGCCGCGCTCGGCGATGCGGCCGAGCGCTCGCTCGCACTCGCCGGCTGACGCCCGCTCGCCGGGCCGTCGCGATGTCGGGCGGCGTGGACTCGGCCGTCGCGCTGCTGCGCGAGCGCGCCGCCGGCGGCGACGTGGTCGGCCTCACGCTGCGGCTCTGGATCGACGAGCAGGCGCCCGACGCCGAGCGCGCCTGCTGCTCGCCCGCGGCGGTGCTGCGCGCGCGCGAGAGCTGCCACGCGCTCGGCCTGCCGCACGTCACGCTCGATGGGCGCGCGGCCTTCCGCGCGGCGGTCGTCGAGCCGTTCGTGGCCGGCTACGCGCGCGGCGAGACGCCGAACCCGTGCACGACCTGCAACGGCTCGTACCGCCTCGCAGCGCTCGTCGACGCCGCCGGCCGGCTCGGTGCCGGGCACGTGGCGACGGGCCACTACGCGCGTCTCGTCGAGCGCGGCGGCCGCGACGCTCGTGGCCCGCGGGGCCGACGACGCCAAGGATCAGTCGTACATGCTCGCGCGCGTCCCGCCGGCGGTGCTCGCGCGGCTTGCGGCTGCCGCTCGGCGATGCGACGAAGGCCGCGGTGCGCGCCGAGGCGGCCGCGGCCGGGATGGCCGCCGCGACGGCCCGCGAGAGCCAGGACGTCTGCTTCCTCGGCGGCGGCGCGCTCGACGGCTTCCTCGCGCGCGAGGGCGTGCAGCTCGCCGCCGGCAGCATCCGCGACGAGGCCGGGCGCGAGCTCGGCCGGCACGACGGCGCCGTCGCCTACACGCCGGGTCAGCGCCGCGGCCTCGGGCTCTCCGCCCCGGAGCCGCTCTACGTGCTGCGCGCGGACGCCGACGCGCAACGAGCTCGTCGTGGGCCCGCGCAGCAGCCTCGCCCGCAGCGAGGTGCACCTGCGCGAGACGCGCCTCGACGCGGGCAGCTCGCCGGGTGCACGCCAAGCTGCGCGCCCGCTCGCCCACGGTCGCGGCGCGCGTCGAGCAGACCGCCGACGGCCTGCGGCTCGTGCTCGACGAGCCGGTCTTCGGGGTGGCCGCAGGGCAGACCGCGGTGCTCTACGACGATCGCGGTTGTGTGATCGGATCGGGCGTGATCGCCGCGCCGCGCCGGCGATCTCCTGGCCACCTGCCTTAGTCGCATCTGCGCTATCCGTCAAGGGGAACTCCTCAAGTTTCGGCCGACTCCGGCCGATGAGATGCCCGAAGGCGCCAGACGGCGCACCGTCATTCCCCGGGCAGGAGAAGACAGAGACATGGCCGTTTCCGCACAGCAACTCGTTGAAGAAGAGCCGGTCGTCGCCATTCCGCACCTGCGGCTCGTGGCCGATGACGAAGAGGTCGTGGACGACAAGCCCAAGGGTCCACTGCGACCTGCTCGACGAGCCCGACGCGCCCGAGGCCGAGTACGACGAGGAGGAGCGGGGAGGGCCCGCGGTCGACGTGCTGCGCACCTACGTGCGCCAGATCGGCAACGGCGCGCTCCTGACCGCGAAGCAGGAGCGCGAGCTCGCCCGCCTCAAGGACATGGGCGACGAGCTCGCCAAGCGCCGCCTGATCGAGTGCAACCTCCGCCTCGTGATCTCGATCGCGAAGGTCTATGCACCCTCGGGCCTGCCGCTGCTCGATCTCATCCAGGAGGGCAACCTCGGGCTGATCCGCGCGGTCGAGAAGTTCGACTACACGAAGGGCTTCAAGCTCTCCACCTACGCCACCTGGTGGATCCGCCAGTCGATGTCGCGTGCGATCGCCGACCAGGGCCGCACCATCCGGCTCCCCGTCCACGTCGTCGACATGGTCAAGCGCCTGCATCGCACGAACCGCTCGCTGACCCAGGAGCTCGGCCGCGACGCCACCGTCGACGAGCTCGCCGAGGCCATGGAGCTGCCCCGCGCGCGCATCGTCCAGCTGATGCTGCTGCAGGAGGATCCGGTCTCGCTCGAGACGCCCGTCGGCGACGGCGACTCGCAGTTCTCCGACATGCTCGAGGACAAGAACTCGGCCCAGCCGCACGACGAGGTCGCGAGCGAGCTCGGTGCCGGCGATCTGCAGGGCGCGCTCGACGCGCTCCCCGATCGCATGGGCAGCGTCCTCGCGCTGCGCTACGGCCTCGACGGCGAGGGCGCACGCACGCTCGAGCACGTCGGCGAGGCGCTCGGCGTGACCCGCGAGCGCGTCCGCCAGATCGAGGCTCGCGCGCTGCGCGAGCTCGCCCAGCGCAACCCGCATCTGCGGCTGCAGCTCGAGAGCTCCGTGTGAGCGGACGCCGTCGTCATCCGGCTGAGCGCCGCCGCTTCGCCCGCATCGCCGAGGAGCTGGTCGTGCGCTACGAGGCGCTCGACGTCCAGCCCACGAGCGACCAGGGCCGCACGCTCAACCTGTCTGCGGGCGGCGTCCTGATCCTTGCGCACCAGCCGCTCCCAACGGGGCAGCGAATCCGCGTCGTGCTCGCCCTGCCCGGGGACGATTCCCCGATCGAGATCACCGGGCAGGTCGGGCGCGTGCGGTCGCTCTCCGATCGCGTGCACGAGATCGCGATCGAGTTCGTCGAGGGCAACATCGGCGTCCAGCGCACGCTGCTCGACTACATCGAGGAGCGCGTCAGCGACGGCGATCCCGAGCCCGTCGGCCCGATGTCCGCCTGAGATCAGGCGACGCGCGTGGCGGCGGTGTCGCGCGCCATGCGCACGTTCGCCGCGCGCTCGGCGCAGCGCTGCAGCGACTCGGACACCGAGGGGTTGACCGCGCCGGTCTCGGCCAGCGTGTCGACCGTGAGCTGCGCCTTGACGGCCAGGGCGACCGTCGTGATGACCTCGGAGGCGCGGTAGCCGACGATCGAGCCGCCGAGCACGCGGCCGCTGTCGGGATCCCAGACGAGCTTGATCATGCCGTCGGACTGGCCCGCGATCAGGCCGCGCGGATTCGCGCGCAGCGGCTGCCGGGTGACGGCGACGCGCACGCCCTGCTCTTCGGCCTTGCTCTCGGTCAGGCCGACGCCGGCCACCTCCGGCCGCGTGAAGACCGTGCCCGCGATCGCATCCAGGCTCATCGGGTCGACCGGGCGGCCGAGCGCCGAGAGCGCCGCGATGCGGCCCTGCATGGCGGCCGTCGAGGCCAGCATCCAGCCGCCGGTGACGTCGCCCGCGGCCGAGATGCGCTCGTTCGAGGTGCGGCAGCAGCCGTTGATCGTGATCTCACCGCGCGGCCCGACCTCGACGCCGACCGAGGCCAGGCCGAGCTCGTCGGTGTGCGCGCGCATGCCCATGCAGATGATCGCGTGGCTGCCGCGTGAAGTGGCGGCCGTCCTCGGCCGTCGCGCGCACCGCCTCGCCGTCGCGCTCGACGTCGGATGCGCGGGCGTTGAGCTCGATCGCCATGCCGCGCCCGAGGAACGCCTCGTGCACCACGTCGGCGACGTCGCGATCCTCGGTCGGGAGGATCTGCGGTCGCGACGAGAGCAGTGTGACGCGCGTCCCGCAGCTCTGGAAGAACTCGGCGAACTCGCAGCCGGTCGCACCGGCGCCGACCACGAGCAGCCGCTCGGGCAGCTCGTGCAGGCCCAGCACGTCGCGCGTGTTGAGCACGCGCTGGTGGTCGACCTGCGCGAACGGCGGCTCCCACGGCGCGGCGCCCGTGCACACGAGCAGGTGGTCGTACTCGATCCGCTGCGGCCCGCGCTCGGTGGTCGCGATCAGCACGCCGTCGCTCTCGATCGCACCCTGGCCGTAGATGATCGTGGCCTCGATCAGGTCGAGGCGCTCGCGCACGCCGCGCGACTGGTGCTGGCCGATGAAGCGCGCGTGCGCCTCCGCGCGCAGCAGGTCGACGCTCGGGCGCCCGTGCTGGAAGACGAGGCCGCGCGACTCGGCGCGATCGATCTCGGCCGATCGAGGAGGCGACCTGCAGCAGCGTCTTCGACGGGATGCCGTCGGTCATCGTCCAGTTGCCGCCGAGCGCCATGCGGTCGACGATCGTGACGTCGGCGCCGAGCGCCGCGGCGGTCGAGGCGGCCGCGTAGCCGGCCGGGCCGGAGCCGAGGATCACGAAGCGCATGCCCTCACCTTAGGTCTGGCGCTCGGGCAGCGGGCGCGGATCGTGCGTGCGCAGCGGCTCGGCGCGGCGGCGCGGGGGCGTGCGGAGCGGCATGCCGCGCAGCGCGGGCTGCGGTGCCTTCGGCCGCGGCTGGCGCCGGCGGATGCCGGGACCGCCGGGCGGCGTCGGGCGGCCTGACGCGGGGCTCGCCGCCGCCGCCGTCATCGTCGTCGTCGCGCCGCCGCCGTCGTACTCGCCGTGCTCCCAGGCCTCGTCCTGCTTCTTGAGCACGCGGAAGATGAAGTAGAACAGGCCGATCAGCGGGATCTTGAGTCCCAGGAACAGCCAGAGAAACCAGAGCTCGTGACTCACGCGAACGTCAGGGTACCGCGCCCGTTCGCTGCGCGCTGGCGCGCGTTGCGTGCGACATGCTTGCGGGGTGAGCTCCGCGCCTGCCGATCCGATCATCCCGCGCGAGGTGGTGCGGGCGACCGGGAGGCTCGCCGGCGCGCAGATCTTCGTCAGCGCGGCGCTGCCCCTGAACGCCACGGTCGGCGCGGTCGCCGCCAAGGAGCTCTCGGGCCACGAGGGCCTCGCGGGCACGAGCGTCGGCATCGCCTTCCTGTTCAGCATGCTCTCGCTCTGGATCGTCGGGAGCATCGCCCAGAACCTCGGCCGCAAGCCGGTGCTGCTCGCGGGCCTGAGCCTGCTCGCGCTCGGCGCGCTGGTCTGCGGGCTCGCGATCTGGGCCGAGAGCTTCGCGCTCTTCATCTTCGGCACCGCCGTGTTCGGGTGCGGGCCAGGGCCCGGCGCTGCTCGGCCGCGCCGCGGCCGCCGACCTCTATCCGCCGCTCCTGCGCGGGCGCGGGGTGGGGACGGTCGCGACGGCCGGCGCGATCGGCGCGGTCTTCGGGCCGCTGATCGCGATCGCGGCCGGGGGCGGGGCCACGCTGCTCGGCATCGTGCACGACGCGGGGCCGTTCCTCGTCGTCCCGGTGCTCGGCACGGTCGCGATCTGGCTGATCGCGACGATGCGGCCCGATCCGCGCGACGTCGCGTCCGACCTGCCGCGCTGGTACCGCAACCTCGAGCCGATCCCCGAGCCGCCGCCGCCGCGGCCGCGTGCCCAGCTGATCCGCCTCGGCCCGGCGCGCGCCGCGATCATCGCCACGGCCGCCGCCCAGGCGGCGATGGTCGGCGTCATGTCGATCACGTCGGTCGAGCTCGGCGACAGCGGCTGGGCCGACTGGCAGGTGCAGCTGCTGATGGCGGCCCACTTCATCGGCATGTTCGCGCTCGCCTATCCCGTCGGCATGCTCGCCGACCGCCTCGGGCGCCGGCGCACGAGCCTGCTCGGCCTCGGCGTCTGCGCCGTGGGCGCGTTCGGCACCGCCGTCACGGGCGCGTCGCCGCTGATCACGCCCGTTCTTCTTCCTGCTCGGGCTCGGCTGGGCGGGCTGCTTCGTGGCCGGGACGGCGGTGCTCGCCGACATCACCTCGCCGCGCGAGCGCGGCGTGCTGATCTCGACCAACGACTTCGCCGTCGCCGGCTGTGCCGCCGTCGCGTCGCTCTCGGCCGGCGCGCTGCTCTCGGCCGCCGGCTACTGGTCGGTCGGCGTCGTCTTCGGCGTGCTGCTGCTGGTCGCGGTGCCGGGACTGCTGCGGCTGCAGGAGCCGACGGTGGGCGTGTACGTCGAGGCGCCCGCCGGCGAGCTCGCGGGCACCCGTCTAGGCTCGCGATGGATTTCGGGCGCGGTCGCGCCGTCGCGAGCGCCCTGGGCGCGACGCGGCGTCTTGCTCTTGCACGACCCGCCGGGCGGCGAAGCGGGCCCCGCCCGGAACCCCGCCGGCCCGTCACGGGCAGCGCTCGACTCGGACGCTCGACTCGCGCGCGAGGCGGGCGACAGCACGAGGCGCTTGACCGCCTCGGAGTCGCGCGCGACGCGCTCGGAGCGCTCGGGCAGCTCGTGCAGATCGGCGAGCGCCGGCGGCAGCGCGGGGGCGATGCCCGTCGCGCGCTCGACGGCGTCGGGGAACTTGGCCGGATGCGCCGTCGCCAGCGCCACGAGCGGCGCGTCGCGCCCGCCGCTGCGCGCGCGACCGGCGGCGAGGCCGACGGCGGTGTGCGGATCGAGCAGCAGGCCGCTGCGCTCGTGCTCGCGGCGCATCGCCGCGAGCGTGGCGTCGTCGTCGAGCGCGCTCGCCTCGAACAGCTCGCCGAGCGCGTCGCGCTCGGGGCGGCCGAGCGTCAGCGAGCCGCTGCCGGTGAATCCGGCGAGCTCGCTCGCGGTGCGCTCGGGATCGCGGCCGTAGAGCTCGAAGAGCAGGCGCTCGAGGTTCGAGGAGACCTGAATGTCCATGCTCGGGCTCAGGGTCGGCACGACGTCGCGCATCTCCATGCTGCCGCCGGCCACGAGGCGCGGCAGGATGTCGTTGGCGTTGGAGCCGATCACGAGGCGCGCGAGCGGCATGCCGCAGGCGCGCGCGACCCAGCCCGAGAGCACGTTGCCGAAGTTGCCCGTCGGGCACGGCGAACGCGAGCGGCCGCCCGCCGAGCGCGCCGGTCGCCCACACGTAGTACGCGACCTGCGCGGCGACGCGCGCCCAGTTGATCGAGTTCGCGGCCGCCAGGCCGACGCGCTCGCGGAACGGCTCGTCGCCGAACAGCCCCTTGACGATGCGCTGGCAGTCGTCGAACGTCCCGTCGACCGCGACGGCGTGCACGTTGGGCGCTGCGACGGTCGTCATCTGACGGCGCTGCACGTCGCTCACGCGGCCGTGCGGATAGAGCACGACGACGTCGGCGCGGCTGCACGTCGCGAGGCCCGAGATCGCGGCCGATCCCGTGTCGCCAGAGGTCGCGACGAGCACGGTGATGCGCTCGTCGCGCTGCGTCAGGACGTGATCGAAGAGCCGGCCGACGAGCTGTAGCGCCAGATCCTTGAACGCGAGCGTGGGGCCGTGGAAGAGCTCGAGCAGCCACTCGTCCGCGTCGAGCTGGACGAGCGGGCAGATGGCGGGGTGCCGGAACTCCGCGTAGGCCTCGCTGCACAGGCGCTCGAGCAGCGCGGGCTCGAGCTCGCCGCCTGCGAAGGCGCCGACGACGCCGGCGGCCACTCGCGCATACGGCTCGCCGGAGGCGGGGGCCGCGAGCTGCGGCCACTGCTCCGGTACGTAGAGCCCGCCGTCGCTCGCGAGCCCCGCGAGCAGGGCGTCGCTGAAGCCGAGCGCCGGGGCGCGGCCGCGGGTCGAGACGTAGCGCACGCTCAGACCGTAGAGGACCGCGGCCGCGCGACGCGCCACGGCGCGAGCTCCGCGGACGGGCACTCGGCCTCGATGCGCAGCAGGCGGTTCCACTTCGCCGTGCGCTCGGAGCGCTGCGTCGATCCGACCTTGATCTGGCCGCTGCGCCAGCCCACGGCGAGGTCGGCGAGCCAGCCGTCCTCGCTGTCGCCCGAGCGCGCCGAGACGACGGTCGCGTAGCCCGCGCGCTGCGCGAGCTCGAGCGCCGCGCGCGCGTCGGAGAGCGTGCCGGCCTGGTTGGGCTTGACGAGCACCGCGTTGGCGACGCCCGCGCCGATGCCGTGCGCGAGCCGCTCGACCGAGGTCGCGAAGAGGTCGTCGCCGAGCAGCTGGACGTCGGCGCCGAGCAGCTCGGTGGCGAGCTTCCAGCCGTCCCAGTCGTCCTCGCCGAGCGGATCCTCGATCGAGACGAGCGGGTAGCGGCGCGCCCAGCCGGCGAGCTCGTGCGCCAGCGCGGCAGCGTCGAGCTGCCGGTCCTCGCGCGCGAGCCGGTAGCCGTCGCCGCTGACGAGCTGCGTGGCCGCGACGTCGAGCGCGAGCGCGGCGTCCACGCCGGCGCGCTCGATGCCGCGGGTCGCGATCTCGAGCGCCTCCTCGTTGGACGCGAGCGCCGCCGCGAGTCCGCCCTCGTCGGCCACGAGCGCCGTCGCGTGGCCGCGCTCGCGCAGCTCCGCGGCGGCGCCCGCGCGCACGAGCGCCGCGTGCTCGATCGCCTCGCCGAACGTCGTCGCCGCGAGCGGGATCACGAGCACGTCCTGCACGTCGACCGCTCGTGCCGCGTGCGCGCCGCCCGAGAGCACGTTGACCATCGGGCGCGGCAGCAGCGGCACCGCGCCGGGATCGAGCAGGCGCCAGAGCGGGGTGCGCGCCGACTCGGCGGTCGCGAGCGCACAGGCGATCGAGGCCGCCAGGACGGCGTTGGCGCCGAGGCGGGCGAGCGCCGGCGTGCCGTCGAGGTCGCGCAGCGCCGCGTCGATCACGGCCTGGTCGGCCGCGTCGCGCCCGCGCAGCAGCGACGCGATCTCGCCGTTGACCGCGGCGACCGCGGCCTGCGTGCCGCGCCCCGCGTAGCGCTCGCCGCCGTCGCGCCGCTCGTGGGCCTCGTGGCGGCCCGTCGAGGCGCCGCTCGGGACGATCGCGCAGGCCTCGGCGCCGCCGTGCAGCCTGATCGCGCAGGCGACCGTGGGCGTGCCGCGCGAGTCGAGCGCCTCGAAGCCGAGCACGCGCTCGATCGAGCGCTCGCTCACGCGCACGAGGCCGCCACTGCCGCGAGGTCGGGCGCGGGATCGAGCAGCAGCCGCTCGCCGATCTTGCGCGCGCGCCGCGCAGCGGAGCGGCTCAGGAACGCCGCCGGCGAGCGGCCGTCCGTGCGCGCCAGCACCATCGCGCCGGTGTGCGCCGAGAGCGACACGGCCGTCGGCACGAGGGCGGGCGCACGTCGCGCGTAGGAGGCGATGAAGCCGGCCACCAGCTCGGCGCACGCGCCGGCGAGCTCGGGCTTCTGCACGGCCGTGAGCAGCGGGAAGGCGAGGAAGAACGCGAGATCGAAGACCGGATTGCCGACGTGGGCGACCTCGGCGTCGAGCACCCAGGCGCCGTCGCGCCCGAGCAGGATGTTCTTGGGCGCGTAGTCGCCGTGCACGAGGCACGCGCGGCCGTCGCGCAGCTCCTCGACGAGCGGTTCGATCGCGGCGGCCAGGCGCGGCAGCCGCTCCATCACGACGCCGTGGTAGGGCGCGAGGCGCAGCAGCTCGAAGGCCTCGTAGTCGGCGAACGCCGCCGCGACCTCCGCGTCGCCCGCGGTGCCCGCGTGCAGGCGGCCGAGCGTGTCGCCCGCCCAGGCGCCGCTGGCCGCGTGGGGGCGCTGGCGAGCAGCTCCTCCTGCCAGTTGCGCCAGCCGGCGGGTGCGTGCTGGATCACGACGACGTGCGTCGCCCGAGTCGCTGTCGACGACGGGCGGCACGAGGCCGGGGATGATCTTGGCCGCGAGCCGCAGCGCGGCCGCCTCCGTGTCGGTGCGCCGCGCCGGGGCGAGCCACTCCTCCGCCACGCGCAGCTGCGGGAGCGCCTGCTTGACGACGAGCGCGATGCCCGGCCCGCGCACGGCGAGCACGGTGCCGGAGACGCCGCCCGCGAGCTCCTCGACGGTCAGCTCCGCCTCCTTCGGCACCACGCCGCGCCCCGCGAGATAGGCGCCGATGTTCCCGGCCGTGATCATCATGCTGCCGGCTCCGCGGGCGTCCAGTCGTCGCGGTCGCCGGTTTTGCGGGTCGCGTCGATCGCGAGCTTGGCGATCGCGCCGCCGCGCTCGAGGGGCTCGGCGCGGTCGGCGCGCATGCCCGGCAGCACGTGCAGGTCGCGGTCGAAGTGCACGCACGTGGCCACGGCGTGGGCCACGGCCGCGTCGTCCCACGGATCGATGTCGGCATCCACCATGGTGACGAGTTTGACGAGATTCACGGCGGCGAGCGTCGCGAGCGCCGCCTCGCGAGCCTCCTCGGGCGCATGCGGGCCGAGCGCGACCACCGCTGAGAGCCGTCCGGCGCCGCTCTCGGGGACGGCCACGGCGTGCACGGCGGGCGCCGCGGCGCGCAGCTTCTGCTCGAGCCCGGCGGCGATCGCGACGGCGCCGATCAGCGCGTGCTCGGGGTGGAAGCCAGGGAGGATCGCCTGGTAGAGCGCGTCGCGCCGCCGCGTGAGGCAGGTGAAGGTCGCCGTCGCGGCCTGGCCGTAGCGCTCGTAGTAGCCGTGGAACTCCGAGACCGCGCCCTCGTCGACGGTCGCGGCGATGTCGAGCTCGCCCTCGAGCACGAGCTCGCAGCCGGCCGGCACCTCGAGCGGCACGTCGAGGCAGCGCGCGAGCGCGACCGGCTCGCCGAGCAGGGCGCCGGCGATGCGCAGCTCGTCCTCGCCGCGCGCGAGGTAGAGGCAGGCGGCGAGCAGCAGCGCGGGGTGGTTGCCGACGGTGACGGCGATCGGCAGCCGCTCGCCGCGCTCGTGCGCCGCGCGCGCCGCGACCGCGAGATGGTGGTTCGGGGCAATGCCGACGAGCGCGCGCGAGCCGCCGAGCGGTCGCACGCGGGCGATCGACCAGTTGCGCTCGTCCGGTCTCCGGGTCGCGGGCGACGATGCAGCCGGCCGTGATGTACGGCCCGCCCTCGTGCTCGAAGAAGCGCGGGATCGGCAGCCGGGCGAGGTCGGGGTCGCGCTCGACGACCTCCTGGCAGGCGCCGCCGTCGCCGACGACGGGATCGAGCGGCGCCGCGAGCGCGGCGCGCAGCCGCGCGCCGAGCGCGGCCTCGTCCGCCCCGAGCGCCTCGGCGATCAGCGCGCGGCTCGGCAGCAGGTTGGCGACGAGCGACAGGTCGCTGCCGCGCACGTGCGCGACGCGCACGGGCTCGCGGTCGTGCGCGACGAGGAGCGCGGCGAGGCCCGCGGCGGGATCGAGCGGCTCGGCGATCTCGACGAGCCGCCCGTCGCCCGCGAGCCGCGCGAGCCACGGCCGCAGCGACTGGGAGTCAGGCACCGGCACCCAGCGCGCCCGAGCGCACCAGCTCGACGACGTCCGTGCGGTCGGGCCCGATCGACTCGCCCGCGCCGACGAAGGCGTAGCGCTCGCGCACCTGCTCGCGCGCCCGCGCCGTGCCGCGGCCGAGCGGCGAGCAGCCGCGCACGTCGACCGCCTGGGCGGCGGTGATCAGGCCGATCGCGAGCAGCTCCTCGCTGAGCGCGACCTGCTCGCTCAGCCGGCGGGCGGCGAGCGGCGCCATCGTGATGCGATCCTCGATGCCCTCGGCGAGCAGCGTCGAGGCCGACTCCGTCGAGAGCGGATGGGCGAGCGAGCGCGCCTCGACCATCAACGACTGGCTGGCCCAGGCGAACTCCGAGAGCGCGCACTCGTTGCTCTCGGCGTCGGCCTCCTGGAGGCCCGTGCCGAGGCCGGTGAGCGGCGCCTGCAGGAGCTTGACCGAGCGCTCCTGCGCGCTCGCGATGGCGGGCACGAGCGCGATGCGGGCGAAGTCGAGCGCGGCGGCGAGCGGCAGCGCCTCGTAGTTCGCGACCGAGATGATGACCGCCTCGGTGACCGCCACGAGCGGGTTCTCGTGCGCCGCGTTGAGCTCGATCGCGAGCTGGGAGCAGGCGTAGGCGAGCCCGTCGTCGACCGCGCCGAGGATGCCGGCGGCGTTGCGGAACGTGAGCGGGTCCTGCAGGTTGCGCGATGCGCCCGGCTCCCACAGGTACGAGCCGGCGAGCAGCTCGCGCATCTGCGCGCTGCGCCGCACGATGCCGGGGTACGGCCGCGCAGCGGCGACGGCCGGGTGGAGGGGGGAGGTGTTGGCCGCGAAGGCCTCCCAGTCGAGCGCCGCGCCGACGGTGAACGCGTCGAGCAGCCGCTCGGCATCGGCCAGGGCGAGCGCCGCGGTGCCGGTGCCGAACGAGTTGTTGTTGATCAGCGAGATGCCTTCCTTGGCCGCGAGCTCCATGTCGCCGACAGAGGACCGTGGCGAGGTCGGCGAGCGGTCCGAGGTCGCTCTGGCCCGCCGAGCCGAGGCTGCGCACGCGCGGCGTCTCGCCGCCGTTGAGCGCGTCCACGACGCGCGCGAGCAGCTCGGGGCGCACGCCCGAGGTGCCCTTCGCGAACCCGTTCGCGAGCCGCACCATCGCGGCGCGCACGACGTCGCGCGGAGCGTCCGGCCCGGTCGCCATGCGGTGGTCGCGCAGCAGGCGGCGGTTGTAGGCGTCCATCTCGTCCGGCCCGACCCGCACGCGCTTGCGCACGCCGACGCCGGTCGTGACGCCATAGACGCCGTCGGCGCTCTCGATCACGCGCTCGACGACGGCGCGCGCGGCGCGCACGCGGTCGAGCGCGTCGGCGCTCACGTCGACGCGCTCGTCGCCGCGCGCGACGCGCACGACCTCTGCGAGCGTCAGACGCTCGCCATCCAGGGTCACGGTCATGGCCAGCCAGTATGTCGAGGCGGTCGCAGGCCAGGTCGCACCCGGCCGATCGACCAGAGCTGCCTCCGGTGGCGAGGCGTACGATGGGCGGCGATGCTGCGCGCGCTCTCGACGGTGCGCCGGGCGGTCATCGGCCCGACCGGCTGGCGGTTCTTCTCGTTCTGGCTTGCGCTCGCCGTGACGAACCTCGGCACCTGGGCCGGGGTCGTCGCGCTGCAGCTCGAGATGCTCGATCTGACGGGCGATCAGGCCTACGTGTCGGCCGTCGTCGTCGCCGAGTACGCGCCCGCGGTCGTGCTCGGAACGGTGCTGGGACACCTGCTCGACAGGGTGCCGCCGCGCAGCGGGCTCGCGGTCTGCGAGCTGCTCGCGGCCGTGGCCTGGGCGCTCATGGCCTTCAGCGGCCACGCCGGCGCGATCGTCGCGCTCGCGCTCGTCTGCGGCGTCACGACCGGCATCTTCAAGATCGTCTCGACCGCCGTCGTGCCGCTGCTCGTCGCCGACGAGGACCTCGATGCGGCCAACGGCGCGATCCTGAGCGCGCAGACGCTCACGAACGTCGCGGGCGTCGCGCTCGGCGGCGCGCTCGTCGGCCTCACGTCCACCGACGACGTGCTGATGCTCAACGCCGTCACGTTCGCGCTGTCCGGAGCGGTGCTGCTGGCCTTCAGCCGCGTGCCGCGCCACGCGCCGCTGTCGCCGGAGGTGCGAGGCGAGCGGCAGCCGGGCGTGGCTCGCGCGCTGCGTCGTCGGCGGCCGCCGCTGCCTGCGCACGCCGCTCCTGCGGATGATCGTCGAGCAGCCTGCCCGTGGCCTCGATCGGCCTCGGCATCGTGATCGCCGCGGCCGTGCCGACGCTGCGCGACACCTACGGCGCCTCGAACCTCGAGCTCGGCGGGATCATGGCGCTCGACGCGATCGGCATCGCGATCGGCACGAGCCTGCCCGCGCGCTACGCGGGCTATCTGGCGGGGCTCGGAGCGCTCGCGATCGGCTGGGGCGGCTTCGGCGTCGCGCCCGACCTCTGGCTGGCCGGGCCGCTCTCGGTCGTCGGCGGCATCGGCAACGGCATCGTGATCGTGCGCTTCCGTTCGATGATGCAGCGCGAGACGCCGCCGCACGAGCGCGCGAGCACGATCGGATTCGCGTACGCGGTCACGTTCAGCATGATCGTCGTCGGCCAGATCGCCGTCGTGCCGCTCGCGAACCTGCTCGGCCAGCGCGCGACGTTCACGATCGCCGGCACGATCTTCGCGATCGGCGGGCTCGTGGCGGCGCTGGCGTGGCCGCGCGGCGCGACGGCCGGCGCCGCGGATCCGGCGCTGGCGGAGGCTTCGGATGCCTCCCCCGTCCACGCACGATAATCATGATTATGACAAGTAGGAACGGCGGAGGCTCGCAGGGCGGCAGCCGGCGCGCCCCACCACGCTGCGGCGCCGCGCCGGGCGTCGCTAGTCGTCGAACGTGACCTCGACGAGCGGGCTTCCGTCCAGCCAGGCGTGCAGCTCGGTCGGCTCGGGGATCCGCGCGGGATTCATGGCCCGGTTCAAATCGATCACGATCTCGCCGAGAATCCGCCGGCGCTCGCCGGAATCCGTGATCGGGCGCGCCGTCGCCGCCAGGTCGGCGACGATGCCGTGCTTGAGATGGAACGTGAAGCGCGGCTGTGCGCGCAAGTTGGCGTACCACCCGCGCCTTCCCGGCAGGCCGCTCAGGTAGATCGCGTCGCCGACCCGGTAGAACCACGTCTCGATGCGCCGCGGCTCACCGCTGCGCGCGCCGGTGGTCGTGATGTCGATCGTGCGGTCGCGCGCAGGCGACGAGCGCTCGATCGCGAGCGCCCGGCGGACGGCAGCGTCCACGGCTACGCCACGCACTGCGGGTGCGGCTGCGTGAAGCGCTCGCTCGACGCCGGGTGCCTCGAGCAGCATCGCCGGCGGGCGGATCGGCCTCGGCACGAAGCCGCCGCCGCAGTTCGGGCAGCGCCCGCGAAGCGCGCTCTCGACGCAGTCGGCGCAGAACGTGCACTCGTAGGTGCAGATGCGCGCCTCGGGGCTCTCGGGCGGCAGGTCGCGGTCGCAGCACTCGCAGTTGGGTCGCAGCTCCAGCATGTGCGGAAGGTAGCGCAGACGGCCGCTCAGACAGGTGCTTGCTACGTTTGCACCGATGCCGGGAGCGCTCGCAGGCAGGATCGCGCTCGTCGCCGGAGCGACGCGCGGCGCGGGCCGCGGCACCGCCGTGGCGCTCGGCGAGGCCGGCGCCACCGTCTACTGCACCGGTCGCTCGACGCGCGCGCAGCGCTCCGAGTACGACCGCCCCGAGACGATCGAGGAGACCGCCGAGCTGGTCACGGCCGCCGGCGGCACCGGCATCGCCGTGCAGGTCGACCACCTCGAGCGCGAGCAGGTCGCCGCCCTGGTCGCCCGCATCGACGCCGAGCAGGGCCGCCTCGACGTGCTCGTCAACGACGTCTGGGGCGGCGAGGGACTGTTCGGCTGGCAGACGCCGCTCTGGGAGCACGATCTCGACAAGGGCCTGCGGCTGCTCCGCCTCGGCGTCGAGACGCACCTGATCACGAGCCACTTCGCCCTGCCGCTGCTGATCCGCGAGCCGGGCGGCCTGGTCGTCGAGATGACCGACGGCACGCCGCGCCTACAACGACGCCAACTACCGCAACTCGGCGTTCTACGACCTCGCGAAGACCTCGGTGATCCGCCTCGCCTTCTCGCAGGCGCACGAGCTCGCGCCGCTCGGCGCGCACCGCGGTCGCGCTCACTCCCGGCTGGCTGCGCTCCGAGATGATGCTCGACGTCTACAGGTCGCCGAGGACGGCTGGCGCGACGCGATCGCGGTGCAGCCGCACTTCGCGATCTCCGAGTCGACGCTCTTCCCCGGTCGCGCCGTCGCCGCGCTGGCGGCCGATCCGGAGCGCGCGCGCCACAACGGCGCCTCGCTCTCGAGCGGCGGGCTGGCGCAGGAGTACGGCTTCACCGACTCGACGGCTCGCAGCCGGACTGCTGGCGTTATCTCGTCGAGGTGGTCGATGCGGGCAGGCCGGCCGACGTCACGGGGTACCGCTAGCTCCGCGCTGCCGGGGCGGTCAGATCGGCGCGATCCAGGCGCCCCGGCTCACCCGTAATCGCGGAATCGACCAACTCGGGGACGGGCCGGAGGAGCACGGGCGGAGGCGTCGAAAATCCGCGCCAGACGCGCTGATATCGCCTCCTCGGGTGCCTCCCCCCTCACCACCTCTCCCGGCGCCCGTCAGCACACAGGCTGCAGCGCTTCGCGTGGCGGCCGGCACGCCTGAGCCGGCCGCCACGCCCCTCGTCCGCAGTGGCCGCCCGCCGATCCACCCGGCTGGGGCCGCAGCCTGACCTACGATGACGCAGATGGAGGCGCGCGCCAGGAGGAGACGCGGCCACCGCGCGCTGCTGCTCGTCACGTTCTTCGTCGTCAGCGGATCGGCGCTGCTCGGGCACGCGCTGCGCACCTCCCACGACGTGCACCGCGGCACGGTCTCGTACTTCGAGCCCGACGACGACGCCACGACGGATCCCGAGGTGATCGAGAGCGGCGCCTCCCCCACCGCTCCCGCGGCGGCCTGGGCCGGCTGGGGCTTCGATCCCGGCCATCGCCGCCACAACCCGCAGGCCAAGCAGCGGCCGCCGTTCACGCAGGTGTGGGCGGCCGGGCTCGACTCGCTGGCCGAGTTCCCGCCCGTCGTCGACGACGAGGGCGTGTTCATCGAGACCTTCAAGGGCAGCGTCGTCTCGTTCGATCCCGAGACCGGGCAGCGCCGCTGGACGCGCCAGGTGCCTCCCCCGCTCGCGAGCAGCCCGGCGCTCGACGACGACCGGCTCTACATCTCGTCGCTCGGCGGCGTCGTGCTCGCGCTGCGCCGCAGCGACGGCAAGCGCGTCTGGCGCCACCGCGTCGGGGCCCGCACCGAGTCGTCGCCGCTGCTCGTCGACGGCACGCTCTACTTCGGGGCCGAGAACGGCACGCTGACTGCGCTCGACTGCCCGCAACGGCCGCGTGCGCTGGCGCGTCAAGGTGGGCGGCGAGATCAAGGGCTCGCCGGCCTACAGCGACGGCCTGCTCGTCGTCGGCTCCTACGACGGGCACATCTACGGCTACAGCGCGCGCAACGGCGTGCGGCGCTGGCGCACCGTCCGGCCTCGGCTCGCGCAGCGGGCTCAGCCAGGGCCGCTTCTACTCGACGCCGACGATCGCCTACGGGCGCGTCTACATCGGCTCGACCGACGGCCGGATGTACTCGCTCGTCGCCGCGACCGGCAAGATCGCGTGGAGCAAGCAGACCGGCGGCTACGTCTACGCCGGGCCCGCGGCCGTGCATCAGATCGTGCTCTTCGGCTCCTACGACGGCTCGTTCTACGCGCTCAACGCGCGCACCGGCACGCAGCGCTGGAGCTTCGACGCGAGGGCGCGCATCTCCGGCTCCGCCTCGATCGTCGAACGACGTCGTCTACTTCTCGACGTTCGGCAACGGCTCGTTCGGGCTCGACGTCAACACCGGACGCCAGCTCTGGCGCCGCCACGAGGGCCGCTACTCGCCGGTCGTCGCAACGCGCGACGCCTTCTACTTCACGGGCTACAACACGCTGCGGCGGCTACGGCCGCGCAGCCATCCGGCTGGACTCTTCAAGCGCGCCGACGGCAGCATCATCGCCCGCGGCGGACGCGCAGTCCGGCGGTCCTGAGCCGGCCTCGGCAAGCTCGTCGCGGGGCGCCACGAGGCCGCGGAAGAGCATCTCGCGCAGGGCGTCGCGCACGCTGCGCCGCGTGCGCACCAGGTCGCCCTCGCGCCGTAAGCACGTCGTCCCACCAGGCGTCGAAGAGCGCCGGTACCTGCACGGCGGAGACCGAGCGGCGCAT
Organism: uncultured Actinomycetes bacterium; assembly: GCA_963834415.1. GTDB lineage: Bacteria > Actinomycetota > Thermoleophilia > Gaiellales > JALYLC01 > JALYLC01. The sequence continues at coordinate 89,868 of CAWIBP010000003.1, forward strand.
CAGCTGCTCGCCGCGATCGAGCCCGAGCTCCCAGGCGGCGAGCGAGAGCAGACAGCCCGAGCCGTCGTCCGCGCTCCCCCAGTCGCCGCCCGTCGAGCTCGACGTCGCCGCGCTCGAGCGCGCGCGCGAGCGCCTGGCGGGTCTGCGGCTCGAGGCCGCCGAGCGCCTGCTCGAGTGCGTGTTCCCTGGAGCTCACACCGGCATGCTACCGCCGCTCGGCCGCCGTCGTAGGATGCACGCGTGGCCGCGCCACGCCTGCTTCCGCTGATGACGCCACGCGGTGCGCTGGCCCTCGGCACGTTGGGTTTCGTGCTCGAGGTGCTCCTGCTCACCCCGTGGGTCGACGACTTCGCCGACGAGAACGCGACCATGCACTTCACCCAGCACGGGATGATCTTCGTCGGCGGCATCCTGATGGGCTGGGCGCTGCGCGACCTGCGTCTCACGACGCTGATCAACGCGCGGCGCTGAGGGCTTCGCCCCGCGCGATGGAATTCGTCCTCCTCCACATCCCGCACATCATCCCGGCGATGGTCGCGATGGGGTTCCTGGGGCGGTTCGCGGCGGTCATGGCCGACCAGCCGCCGGCGGAGTTCAGCGACGAGCAGATCGCCGAGTGGCGCCGCGTGCGCAGCGAGCGCGCGCGTGCCCGCCGCGTGCGCAGGACGAGCGCCCGCCTCGGGCTGCTGAGCCTGCCGCTGCTGATCCTCGCCGTGGCGACGGGCCTCTGGCTGTACACGATCGCGCTGCGCGACGACCGCCCCTCCGCCCTGGCGATCTGGCTGCACGTCGTGGTCAGCTGCGCCGGCGTCGCGATCGTCACCGGCAAGGTGCTCGAGTCCGGACGCGCGCGGCTCGCGCGTGGCCTCGACCCCTCGCGCTTCTTCACCGACGGCCTCTCGCTGATCCTCGCCGCGCTGGCCGTCCCGCTGACGCTGACCGGGGTGATCCTGATCGTCTCCCCCGGCTCCGAATCGGCGAGCGCCTACGCGCACCTGATCGGCAGCGCCTGGTGGATGACGCTGTTCGGCGTCCACCTCATGCGCTATCTCGGCCGCTCGGTCGACGCGGCGCTGCGCGGCAAGGCCGCGCCCGAGTGAGCTAGAAGGGCGTGCGGGTGCCGTTGGAGAGCAGGTAGACGAGCGTGTAGAGGACGACCCAGACGACGTCGACGAAGTGCCAGTAGATGCCCGAGAGCTCGACGCCCATGTGCTGCGCCGGTGAGTAGTGCCCGCGCAGGGTGCGCAGCAGCGCGATCGCGAGCAGGATCGCGCCCACGAGCACGTGGAAGCCGTGCAGACCGGTCAGACGCGAAGAACACGCTCGCGAAGGCGCCCGCCTCCGGCGTGAAGCTCTCGTGATGCAGCAGCGCGTACTCGCGCACCTGCAGCGCGAGGAAGACCGTCCCCATGATCAGCGTGAAGAGCAGGCCGAGCGTGAGGCCACGGCGGTTCCCGCGTTTGATCGCGATCACCGCCCAGTGCATCGTGAACGACGACGCGATCAGGATTCCGGTGTTGATCGCGGTGCCGTCGACCGGGATCTCGAAGGGCTCCGGCGGGTACACCGGGTAGTTCGTGTAGCGGATGTAGAAGAACGCGGTGAAGAACGCGCCGAAGAGCATGATCTCCGACGCGAGGGCCACGATCACCCCGAGCATGACCCGGTCGAGATTGCCGGCAGCGCCGTAGCCCGCGGGCGGGCCCTCGTGGTGCCCGGGTGCCTCAGCGTGTGCGCTCATGCCCGCCTCAATGGTGTGCCGCCGTTGCGGGCGCCTCGTCGAAGACGACGTGCCTGGCACCCGGCTGGCCGTAGTTGTACGGGCCGCCGACCACGCGCGGTGCGCCCTCGAAGTTGAAGATCGGCGGCGGCGAGGAGACCTGCCACTCGATCGTCAGCGCACGCCACGGGTTGTCCGGGGCGGGATCGCCGCGCCACCACGAGATGATGGCGTTGTAGACGAAGATCAGCGTCGCGGCACCGAGCACGAAGGCCGAGAACGTGATGAAGAGGTTCCAGTCGGCGAACTTCTCGTCGTACGTCCAGACGCGGCGGCGCATGCCGAGCGTGCCGAGGTAGTGCTGCGGGAAGAACGTGCAGTTGAACGAGATGAAGGTCAGCCAGAAGTGCCATTGGCCGAGTTTCTCGTTGTACATCTTGCCCGTCATCTTCGGGAACCAGAAGTAGAGGCCCGCGAAGATCGTGAAGACCGACCCGCCGAACAGCACGTAGTGGATGTGCGCCACGACGAAGTACGTGTCGGAGACCTGGATGTCGATCGGCAGGACGGCCAGCCAGATGCCGGAGAGGCCGCCGATCACGAACGTGAACAGGAAGCCGAGCGACCACAGCATCGGCGTCGCGAGGTTGATCACGCCGCCGTACAGCGTCGCCGACCCAGGAGAAGACCTTGATGCCCGTGGGCACCGCGATCAGCATCGTCGTGATCATGATCGGCACGCGCAGCCAGGGCTGGATGCCGGCCACGAACATGTGGTGCGCCCACACCGAGAAGCCGAGCACGCCGATCGAGACCGTCGAGAACGCCAGCGCGCGGTAGCCGAAGATCGGCTTGCGCGCCATCACGGAGATGATCTCGCTGATGATCCCGAACCCGGGCAGCATCATGATGTAGACGGCCGGGTGTGAGTAGAACCAGAAGATGTGCTGGTACATGATCGTGGAGCCGCCCTCGGCCACGTCGAAGAACTTCGTGTGCATGACGCGGTCGAACATGACCATGAACTGCGAGCCCGCGATGAACGGCGTGCCGAGCACGACGAGCGCCGAGGTCGTGAGGTTGGCCCAGACGAGCAGCGGCATGCGCGAGAGCGTCATGCCGGGGGCGCGCATCGTCAGGATCGTGACGATGAAGTTGACCGCGGTCAGGATCGACGACGTGCCGGCGAACTGGACGCCCATGTTGAAGAACGTGCCCTGGTCGGTCGGGTCGGCGGTCGAGAGCGTCGCGTAGCCCGTCCAGCCGGTGTTGAAGCCGCCCCAGAGCAGGCTCAGCACCATGATGACGCCGGCCGGTCGGGAGCATCCAGAACGACAGCGCGTTGAGGCGCGGGAAGGCCATGTCCTCGGCGCGCCGATCATCAGCGGCAGCACGTAGTTCGCGAGCCCCGCGAAGGCCGGGATGATGAACAGGAAGATCATGATCGACGCGTGCGTCGAGATCAGGCCGTTGTAGGTGTCGCCCTCGAAGTACGTGTTCGTCGGCGAGGCGAGCTGCGCGCGGAAGGCCTCCGCGAGCATGCCGCCGATCAGGAAGAAGACGAACGTCGTGACGAGGTACTGGATGCCGATCACCTTGTGATCGGTGTTGACCTTGAAGTAGTCGCGCCAGCTGTACGCGCCGTGGTCGTCGTGGCCCTCGGGCAGCTTGGCGCCGACGATGTAGCGGGCCCAGTAGTCGAAGCAGCCGATGCCGGCGAGGAAGCCGAGCGGCACGATGATCATCAGGCAGGTCGAGACGACCTGGTACTGGAACCACGGCCAGCCGACGGCGACGCGCACGAGCGACGGGATCGCGACGGCGATCACCGCCGAGATGGCGGTCCAGATCAGCGCGCGCCACCAGCCGGGGCGCGTCAGGATGCTGCCGCCCTTGCCCGGCCGGCCGTACGACGAGACGTTCGGGGTGGAAGGTGTGGTGACGACGCTCATCCCGTGCCTCCCTTCGCCAGGTATGCGACCAGGTCATCGATTTGCTCGGGCTCGAGGGTCTCGCCGAACTTCTCCGGCATGAGGCCCGGCGAGGAGCCCTCGGAGATGTAGGCGTTGGGCTCGACGATCGATTCCTCGATGAAGCCGGCGAGATCGGCGGCCTCCGTCTTGCCCTCCGACTTCGCCTGCTCGAAGCTCGCGTTCATGTCGTTCAGCGCCGGGCCCGCGGTGCCCGCGGACTTGGCGGGCGTGAACGCGTGGCAGCCGCCGCAGCCCGAGGAGGTGAAGACCGCGAGGCCGGGATTCGAGTCGGCGGTCTGCTTGGCCTCCGCGGCCTCCTGCTTGGCCGTCGCGAGCCACTCGGCGAACTTCGCCTTCGAGAGCACGTGGATGTTCTTGAACTTCATCTGTCCGTGGCCGGAGCCGCACAGCTCGGTGCACTGCACCTCATAGGTGCCCACGCGCGTCGGCGTGATCCACGTGGTGCCGACCGTCTTGCCCTGGACGCCCGGCGTCGCGTCCTGCTTGACGCCCCACTCCGGCACCCAGAAGCCGTGGATGACCTCGTTCCTCTTCGCGTCTCCGGGCTGGTAGCGCGGCGTGACCATGTGCATCGTGAACGTCTCGTCGACCGGCACGTAGAGCCCGTCGTTGCGGACGAACGCGCCGTCGCTGTCATAGCGGTAGTCGAAGCCGAAGCTGTAGGCGATGACCGTGATCTCGCGCGCGTCCTTGGCGTGCGCCTCGTTGTCGTCGAGCACGATCGCGCCCCAGACGCCGAAGACGGCGACGATCACGAGCGGAATCGCGGTCCAGACGATCTCGAGCAGCGTGTTGCCGTGCGTGGGATCGCCGTCGCGCAGGTCGGACGGGCCGCGCTGCCGGAACTTCCAGATCGAGTAGGCCATCGCGACGACGACGACGCCGAGGATCACGAACGACATGTACGTGATCGCGATGAACAGCGGGAAGATGTTCGCCGACTGCTGCGAGGCCTCGGTCGGGAACCAGTCGACGATCCAGATGAAGAACGCCGAGAGGATGATGCCGAGCACGGTGCCGAGCACGACGAACTGCGCGATGCGTTTCACCGGAGCTGATCCCCTGCCTGCAGCACGCCGCGGATCCTACAGCCACCGGCCCCTGCGGCGCGGCTCCGACCGGCGTTGATTGTGCGCTTCGCTACGGTACCCCGGATGGCCTCGCCCGCATCGGTCCGACTTGCGCCGATCCGCACGAAACTCGCGCTCCCATGCGCGTTTGCCGCCCTGCTCACGCTTTGCACTCTAGCGACAACGGCGGCCGCGCGCTCGCCGCAGCCGCCCGTCGGCCGGGCGGTCTTTGTCACGCCCGCGGGCGAGCGCGACGCGGCCCGCGCGGCGGTGCTCGCTACCGGCGGCGTCGCCGTGGGCTGGGTCGGTGGCCGGCTCAAGACGGCGCTCTCGCCCGCCGAGCTCGCAGCCGTGCGCCGCTCGCCCGCGATCGCACGGGCCGAGATCGCCGAGACCTCCTCCCCCGACGCCGTCGTCACCCAGGGCGTCGCGCTCACGGGCGCCGACGCGCTGCTCAGGGCCGGCCGCACCGGCGCGGGCGTGAGGATCGCGGTGCTCGACCAGGCCTTCGGGGCGGCGAGCCGCCTGGACGCGCTCGCCGGCACCGAGCTGCCGCCGCTCGAGCGCCAGCACCGGCTGACGTTCGACCAGACCTACGGGCTCGCAGGCCGCGACCACAACGGCAACAGCTCGCGCCATGGCGAGTTCGTCACCGAGATCACGTACGACCTGGCACCCGGCGCCAGCTACTGGTTCCTCAACTACCACACGCCCGATGAGTTCGGCCAGGCCGCCGACTACATCGCCAACGTGCTCAAGCCGGACATCGTCGTGCACTCGAACTCGTTTCTCTTCGGCCCCTTCGACGGCAGCGGCTGGTTCGCGCGCAAGGTCGATGCGGCGACCGCGGCCGGGGTGCTCTGGATCAACTCGGCGGGCAACTACCGCACGCGCCACTGGGAAGGCGCGTGGAGCGACGCCGACGGCGACGGCAACCTCGACGTGCCGGGCGACGGCAACGCCTTCCGCTTCGACCTGGCGCTCTCGCAGCGACCCGCGTGCGACCTCTCGTGGGCGGGCGCGACCGGCGATCCGGGCAGCTACTACCGGCTCGCGCTCTTCGCGGACGCCGCGCCTGACGACGCCGGCGCTCGACCGCGTGAGCGGCGCGCCGATCCAGTCGAACGGGCTGAGCGCTTTGCCCGAGCCGCACGCCGACCTGCCGCCGGCGGTGCTCACGGCCGCGGGCACGCACTACCTGAGCGTGCGCCGCGTCGGCACGCCGCCGCCGGAGCGGCTGACGCTCTACTGCCGCATGGACCTGTCGCCGACCGCGCAGGTCACGGCCTCGAGCTCCCCCACCCCCGGTGACGCGCGCGGGGCGTTCTCGGTGGCCGCGTTCGACGTGACGACGCTGCTGCACGAGTCGTACTCCTCCGAGGGGCCGACCGACGACGGGCGGCCGAAGCCCGACATCAGCGCCCCCACCAACGTCGCGATCACGCCCGGAGACCCGGCCTCGACGGTCGCGAACGCCTGCGGCGGCACCTCGTGCGCCGACGCCGCACGTCGCCGGCGCCGCAGCGCTGCTGTGGGGCGAGGTGGCGGCCGACGGCGGTGCGGGCAGCGTGGCCCAGCGCGTGCGCGACCGCCTCGTCGCCCAGGTCTTCGACATGGGCGCCCCGGGGGCCGACTCCCTGTTCGGCGCCGGGCGCCTGCGGCTCGACCTCGCACCACCGCAGCTCGGCACGCCCGTGCCCGCGCCCGACTCGCTCGTGCGCGGCACCGTCGCGCTCGCCTTTCCGCTCGCCGACGCGGGGTCGATCGGGCTCGTCCGCCTGACGATCGACGGCGTCGCGCTGGCCGCGGCGCTGACGCCCGAGGGGGTCGTGCAGGCGAGCTGGCCGACCGCCGGGCTGCCCGCGGGCCCGCACGCGCTCGAGCTCATGGTCTCCGACCAGACGGGCAACGTCGCCACCTATCGCAGCACGCTGCGCGTCGACAACGAGGCGCCGCGCGTGCGCCTGCGCGGCCCTCAGGTCACGCGCGCGGGCACGAAGGTGCGCATCCAGGCCTCCGTGCTCGACCCGGGCAGCGGCCTCGCCGAGCGCCCGCGCATCACGTTCGGCGACGGCAAGGCGGCCTCCGGCTTCCGGCTCGCGCACCGCTACACGCGCGCAGGGCGCTACACGGTGACGATTCGCGCCACCGACCGCGCGGGCAACACCGCCCAGGTGCGGCGCGCGCTGCGCGTACGTGCCGTTCCGGGCAAGCTCGCGCCTGCGCGGGACGCGTCGCGGTAGGAGGCCGGAGCAGGGATAGACTGGCGGCGTGACCACCGGTGGAGCCAGCACGGGTCTCGCTCCCGCGGCGGGCCTCGGGACACACCTCGCGGCCGATTACTGGCAGCTGCTGAAGCCGCGCATCATGCTGCTGATCGTGATCACGACGATCGGCTCGCTCGCGCTCGCAGCGCGCGGCTGGCCCTCGACGGCTCTCGTCGCCTGGACGGTCGTCGGCCTCACGCTCGTCTCGGGGGGATCGAGCGTGATCAACCACTGGTACGACCGCGACATCGACGCGCTGATGGAGCGCACGAGCTCGCGGCCCGTCGCCAGCGGTCGCGTCGCGCCAGGTGCCGCGCTGGCCTACGGGCTGGTGCTCGCGGCGGCCGGGGTCGCGCTCCTGGCGCTCCAGGTGCACTGGCTCGCTGCGCTCTGGGCGTTCGCCGGATTCGTCTGCTACGTGGTCGTCTACACGATCTGGCTGAAGCGCCGCACGCCCCAGAACATCGTGATCGGCGGCGCGTCGGGCGCCGTGCCCCCGCTCGTCGCCTGGGCGGCCGTGGACGGCGCGGTGAGCGCGACCGCGGTCGCGCTGTTCGTGATCGTCTTCCTCTGGACGCCGCCCCACTTCTGGGCCGTCGCCCTGCTGCTCGACGAGGACTACGCGCGCGCCGGGGTGCCGATGCTGCCGACCGTGCGCGGCGCCAGGGCGAGCGCGCGCCAGATCCTCGTCTACACGGTGCTGCTCGTGCTCTCGTCGCTCGTGCCCGTCGCGCTCGGCACCCTCGGCTGGGTCTACGCCGCGGCCGCGCTGCTGCTCGGCGCGCGCTTCATCTGGCTCGCCGTGCTGCTCCTGCGCGCGCCCGAGGATCGCGCCGTCGCGCGCCGCACGTTCCTCTACTCGCTGCTCTACCTCGCGCTGCTGTTCGTCGCCATGGGCGTCGACAGCGCGCTCTAGCCGGATCAGGCGGCGCGGCGCTCGAGCACGGTGACCATGCTCGAGGCCTCCTCGCGCATCGAGACCGGCGTCACCGCGGTCTCGTCGCCGAACAGCGGATCACGGCTCGAGTAGCCCGAGCCGGCATGGCGCAGCTGACGCGCGACGTGCGTCTCGTCGTTGATCACGAGCGGCGCGGCGAGATCGACGGTGGCGGAGCGCATCTCGTCGCCGACGTCCACGAGGCAGTAGATCGACAGCTGATCGGCGCTGCTCACGCCGAGCGAGCGCAGGTCGGAGTCGGGAAGCTCGATCTCGTAGTCCCAGTGGAATGCCCATGGCAGCACGATCGGCAGCGCGACGTCGGGGTCGTCGAGCGACTGGAGCCAGAGGAAGACGGAGTCCGCGCGGCGCTTGAGGATCGCGAACCACTCGAGATGGGCGAGCCCGGCCACGCCATCGGGAAAGCGCAGGGCTGCGCCGTCGTCGATCTCGAAGCGGCCGAAGCGCGCGGAGCGGAAGCTCGCCATACGGGTTAGCTATCGGCAGGCCGCGGCACACATTGAGAACCCGTTTCGGGGGATCCTGCGTTTCTGCGGCGAGATCTGCCGATGTGCGTCTCCGCGTGCCCGGGCCGGGTGCGCCGAATGCCGTGCTCGAGGCCCGATCGAGGCGCCTCGCGGCGTCGCCGGGCGCGCTCCGCCGTCCGATCGCGCTGCTATCACCATGGTGTGCTCGATGCTCGGCTGCGCAGCGATCGGCTCGCCCTCGCCGCCGCCCTGGGACTCGCACTGCTCGGTGCCCTGGCGGCGATGGCGATCCCGCCGCTGACCCCGATCCTGCTCGCTCCGGCAGTCGTCCTCGCCGCGACCGCCCGTCCGGCCGGGCTGCTGCTCGCGCCGCTCGCCGCGGCGCTGCCGATGCCGCTCGCGCTGCGGATCGCGCTGCTGGCAGCGGCCGGCGCGGCGGCGCTCGCAGCGGCGCTCGCGGCGAGCCACCGCCGCGGGCTCGAGCGCCGCGCCCTGATCGATCCCCTGACGGGGCTCTACCGCGCCGAGTTCTTCAGCGAGGCGCTCGAGGTCGAGCTGCGGCGCGTGGGGCGCTACGGCGGCGAGGTCGCGCTCGTCGTGCTCGATCTCGACGACTTCAAGCAGGTCAACGACCAGCACGGACACGCCGCCGGCAACGAGGTGCTGCGCCGCGCCGGCGCCGTCGTGCGCAAGGCGGCGCGCGACTCCGACCTCGCGGCGCGCTTCGGCGGCGAGGAGCTCGTGCTGCTCGTTCGCGGCGACGAGCGCGCGGCCACGCGCGCGGCCGCACGCGTCGTCGAGGGCCTGCGCGACGCGCACTTCGCGGGCGGCCTGCACGTGACGTGCTCGGCGGGCGTCGCTGCGCTCGCCGCGGGCGGCGACTCGGCGGCGCTCTTCGCCGCCGCCGACGAGGCGCTCTACGAGGCCAAGCGCCGCGGCAAGAACCGCGTCGTCGTCGCGCGACCCGCGGGCGCGCAGGAACACGGGCAGCGCATCCGCCGCAGCGCCTGAGCGCCTGCCCTGCGGGCTAGTGCAGCGCGCGCTCGCGCAGCGGCGCCGCGGCCAGCGCCGCCGCGAAGCGCTCGCCGTCGAGATCGCGCAGCGGCCGGTCGCCCGCCTCGACTGCGCGATCGTGGAAGAACGGCACGTCGAGGTGCCAGGGCGTGACGACGTTGAGCGAGGCCCGCTCGCAGGCCGAGCAGACGACCGCGATGCCCACGCGCTCGTCGCGCCGTGCGGCGAAGCGGATCTCCGAGGGGAAGAGCGGCTTGCGGCAGCGCTCCTCGGTGCACCAGAAGACCCACGGCCAGTCGCCGCGCCGCACGCGGCTCGCGGCGGCCTCGCGCAGCTCCTCCCCCGCGCTCCCGGCGATCCGGCCCGTGAGCGGCTCCCAGAACGGCTCGCTCGACGCCGCGCCGACGACGGGGGCATGATCGAGCTCGTCGTGCGTCAGCAGCGCGTCGTGCGAGCCACCGCACGCGGCGCACTGGTGATGCACGCAGTAGACGGCCGGATGCTGGGCGCCCGGGAGGCGCGTCATGCTGACGAACTGCGACAGCGTGACGCCGTAGCGCCGCTCGCCGTCCAGGGTGCGCTCGGGGCAGCGCATGCGGTACTCGGCTCGCAGATGATCGTACATCGGTCCACGGTACACCCGGTTGCGGACGCGGCGAAACCCCGGATGTGCACAATGCCCATGATGGACGCGCCGCGCTGTCCGCGCTGTGGATCGGCTGCTCCGGAGCTCGCACCCGGGCAGCCGCTCTGCGACGTCTGCTGGGAGGCCCTCCCGTCGCGCATGCGGCGCGCCGTCGCGCGGCTGAAGCCCTCTCGCCAGCAGCGCTTTGCGACGGGGCAGCTCGAGGTGCAGCCCGCGCCTCGTAAGAAGCGGCCGCGCCGCGACCGCCTCGCGCGCGGCGATCAGCCCTCGGAGGAGTAGCTGATCAGCGCCTCGACCGGGAACGGCGCGAGGCGCTCGCGCCCGCCGAGGAACGCGAGCTCGATCAGGAAGGCGCAGCCCACGACCGTTGCCGCCGATCGCCTCGCGCGAGGTCGCAGGTGGCGCGGGCGGTGCCGCCGGTCGCGAGCAGATCGTCGTGCACCACGACGCGCATTCCCGTGCCGATCGCGTCCTCGTGCAGCTCCAGGCTGTCCTCGCCGTACTCGAGCGCGTAGGACGCCGAGACGGTGCGCCACGGCAGCTTGCCGGGCTTGCGCGCGATCGCGAAGCCGATGCCGAGCCGGATCGCGAGCGCCGCGCCGAGGATGAAGCCGCGCGACTCGGCGCCGAGCACGATGTCGGGCCGCATCGGCGCGACGCGCTCGGCGAGCGCGTCGACCGCCCGCGCTCAGCGCCTTCGGGTCGGCGAGCAGCGGCGTGATGTCCTTGAAGACGATCCCGGGCTTGGGAAAGTCGGGCACGTCGCGGATGCGGGACGTCAGGTACTCGATCACGCGGGGGGAGCCTCGGGGCGGCTCTGCGTCTGGGCCGTCGACGGCACCCGCGAGCTGGCGCAGATCGCGCACGAGCAGCGACTCGGTGAGCTCGGCGCACAGCCCGGCCAGCTCGTCGAGCTGCTCGAGGCCCGCGCCGACGCGGTCGGGGTTCGACGAGCGCAGCTGCGGTGCGAGCACCTGCTCGACGAGGCCGGCCTCGCGCTGGATCGCGGAGTGGATCGCGCGCAGGTGGCGCGCGTCGAAGCCGTAGCGCTGCAGGCGTGCCGCAGCCGCCACGATCTGCACGTCCTCGGGCCGGAAGCGGCCCGCGTCGGCCGCGATCAGCCCGAACTCCTCGAGGCTGCGCGCGAACTCCTCGTTGACGCCGGCCGCGCTGATCAGCTCGCCGAAGCGCGGGCCGCGTGCGGCACCGGTCGTGACGGGCCGACGACGCGGGCGCTGGCGCGCGCCCTCGGTGGCCTTCTCGAGCTCCTCGCGGATCACCCGCAGCGGCAGGAACTCGTCGCGCTGCAGGCGCAGGATCGTGCGCAGGCGCTCGACGTCCTCCTGGGAGAACAGCCGGTAGCCGCCGCGCGTCCGCTGCGGGTGCAGGAGGCCCTGCTCCTCGAGGTAGCGGATCTTGGAGATCGAGATGTCGGGATGCTCGATTCGCAGGGCCGTGCAGACCGCCCCGATCGTGAGGCGGCGCCCGCTCGCCGGTGTGCGTCACCATCTCGCCCTCACCGCTCGAGGTACGTCAGCTTGAATTTCCCGATCTGCAGCTCGTCGCCATCGGTCAGGTGGTGCGACTCGACGCGGCGGCGGTTGACGTACGTGCCGTTGAGCGAGTCGGCGTCCTCGATGTAGAAGCCGTCGGGCCGTCGCACGACCCGCGCGTGCTCGCGCGAGACCGTGATGTCGTCGAGCAGGATGTCCGCGCCCTCGGAGCGGCCGATCGTGACGCGCGAGTCGCCCAGCAGGAAGTGCTCGCCGGCGCGATCGCCGCGCGCGGACGACGAGCGCCGGGCCGCCTGCCTGGACGTCGCCCACCGTTGTCGCGGCGGTGTCGGACTCGTGCTCGAGCGCGAACGACATCGTCGTCTGCGTCGAGCCGGCCTCGCTCAGCAGCAGGCCGCCGCAGCGCGCGCAGTAATGCGCCGCCTCGGGGTTCTGCATGCCGCACTCGGGGCAGTACATGCGTGCGTCAGTCGAGCCGCTCGAGCTCGGCGGGCAGCTCGAGCGGCGGCCCGCGATGCGCGAGGATCTCCGAGAGCTGCTCGACGTCGCTCGCGGCGAGGTGCTCGGATGCCTCCCCGTCGCGTTCGCGCAGACGCGCCGTGATCTCGGCGCGCAGTAGATCGATGTGCCCGTGCAGGATGCGGCGCTTGAAGGAGACCTCGCGCTCGCTCTGCGTGCGCGCATGGATGCGCTCGCGCAGGTCGTCGTCGGCCAGCTGCCCGGCATCGTCGGCGTCGCCGTCGGTGGGCAGGAGCTCATCGTCGGCCAGCACGCTCAGCTCCTCGGGCCGCTGTGCCAGCAGCCCGCCGGAGATGATGGCCGGGTCGACCTCGAAGGAGCCGTGGATCTGGCGCTCCTTGAGACGCCGGGTGTGCTCGGCGCGCAGCAGGTCGATACGGCCGTGGAGCTCGCGGCGCAGCCGCGAGACATCACGCTCGTCCGCCATCTTCTCCTCCGTGAGCGCTTTCAGCTCGGCGTCGGAGAGTGCGGCGAGGTCGGGAAAGGCCTCCACGAGGACCAGTCTAGCCGTTTTGCGGACCTTCCACCTGGGGTTGAGGTTGAGGAGCCCGCGCACGCGCCCGTACGCTCACGAGATAGACGACTCCTGCGGCCAGCGAGAGCGCCAGGCCGGCCCAGAAGAGCACGGGCGGCCACGATGCGCTGCGCGGCATGAGAAGCATCATCCCGAGTCCGACCATCAGCGCGGCGGTCGCCGTCTTGCCGAGGTAGACGACCGAGAGCTCGTAGCCGTGGCGCGCGGCGCTGCCGATGCCGAACGCGAGCACGACGTCGCGGCCCGAGGATCAGCGCCGGTGCGAGCAGCGGCAGCCGCCCGTGGTGCCACAGCAGGATCACCGCCGAGTCGATCAGCAGCCGATCCGCGAGCGGATCCGCGAGCCGCCCGAAGCGCGAGAAGCTGCCGTAGCGACGGGCGAGCCAGCCGTCGAACCAGTCGGTCAGCGAGGCCACGCCGAAGATCACGAATGCGAGCGCCGAGCGGCCGCCGTGCGCCTCGAGCATGACCCACCAGAACACCGGGATGGCCGCGAGGCGCGCGAGCGTGAGCGCGTTCGGCAGCCGCGCGAGCCAGCTGATGCGGGGCCGGTTCGGACATTCGCCTGCGGATGGTACCTAGCTGGAGCCGGCCGGCCAGGGCCGCAGCAGACGCGCGTCGACCTCGCTGCCGGGCGGCAGCACGCCGTTCTCGAGCTTGACGCACAGCAGCGCGTGCGCTCCGGCCAGGCCGCGCAGGGCGCCGCCCTTGCGGCTCTGCGGCAGCGCCAGCGGGAGGTCGTCGCCCGCGCGCAGGACGAGCGGCACGTAGGCCTCGATCCCGCGCCGCGCGCGCACCTCGCCTTCGAGCCGCACGCGGATCAGCGGGGCGTCCTCGGGCAGCGCGCCGAGCAGCAGCTCGAGCAGCGGCCGGGCGAAGCGCTCGAACGCCATCGCGGCAGCGACGGGATAGCCGGGGATGCCGATCACGGGCGTCCCCTCCACCACGCCGAGCGCGACCGGGTGCGCGGGCCGCAGCGCGACCCCGTGGGCGACGAGCTCGCCGCGCGCCTCGAGCACCGCGGCCGTGTGGTCGGCGCGGCCGCGCGAGGAGCCCGCGACCAGCAGGATGAGGTCGCTGCGCGCGCTCGCGGCGACGACGGCGGCGCCGATCGCCGCGGCATCGTCGCGACACGCGGGCAGGCGCTCGCAGAGCGCGCCCGCGCCGCGCGCGAGCGCCTGCAGCATCGGGCCGTCGGCATCGGCGACCTCGCCGGGCAGCAAGACGGTGCCCGGGTCGCGCAGCTCGTCGCCCGTCGGCAGCACGGCGACCGCCGGGCGGCGTGCCACGTCGAGCTCCGCGTGGCCGGCCACGGCCGCGAGCGCGATGTCGTAGCCCGAGAGCAGGCGGCCGGCCGGCAGCAGCGCATCGCCCGCGCGCACGTCCTCGCCGGCCGCGCGGACGTTGTGGCCCGGCTCGAGCGGACGCTCGACGTGCAGGCCGGCGGCGTCCTCCCGTGCGATCTCGACCTGCGCGACCGCGTCGAAGCGATCGTCGATCGGCTGGCCGGTGTCGATGCGCAGGTAGGCCCCCGCGGGGAGCGGGCCCGCGAGCGCCTCGGCGGCGACGATCGCGTAGCCGTCCATCGCCGCGCAGCGATGCGGCGGGTTGGCGGCGCGCGCGATCAGGGGCACGCCGAGCACACGACCCGCCGCGGCGTCCAGCGGCACGCGCTCGGCCGCCAGCGGCGTCGCCCAGCCGGCGCCCGCGAGCGCGGCGATCCAGGCGTCGAACGCCGCTCCGGGCTCGGCTCCCCGCAGCGTCATGCGGGCGCGAGTGCGACCCGCGCGGCTCCCGAGTACACGTTGAAGCGCCCGTCGCGCACGAAGCCGACCAGCGTGAGGCCGAGCCTGCGTGCCGCGTCGACCGCGAGGCTCGACGGCGCGCCGACGGCGCAGAGCACCGGGATGCCGGCCACCGCGGCCTTCTGCACCAGCTCGAACGACGCGCGACCCGAGACCAGCGCCACGCGAGCTGCCGAGCGGCGTCGCGCCGTCCAGCATGCGGTTGCCGATGACCTTGTCGAGCGCGTTGTGGCGGCCGACGTCCTCGCGCACGAGCACGCAGCTCGCCCGTCGGCGTGAACAGCCCCGTGGCGTGCAGCCCGCCGGTGCGCTCGAACGTGCGCTGCGCCGCGCGCAGCCGCTCGGGCAGGTCGGCGATCACGCGCGGCCTCGACCTGCGGGCCCTCCGGCAGCGGCGCGCGAGGCGACCTCGATCGAGTCGATCGAGGCCTTGCCGCACACGCCGCAGGCCGACGTCACGCCGAAGTTGCGCTGCACGAGCTCGGCCTCGAACGGCCGCCGCAGGTGCACGGTGACGACGTTGTAGGCCTGCTCGCCGAGCTCGACATCGGTGCAGTACTTGATCTCGTGCAGCTCGCGCGGCGTCGCCAGCAGGCCCTCCGAGTGGAGGAAGCCCGCGGCGAGCTCGAAGTCGTGCCCGGGCGTGCGCATGGTGACCGCGACGCGCACCGCCTCCTGGCCGGGCCCGGCGGCGCGGATCTCGAGCGGCTCCTCGCCCGCGAGCCGGTCGCGCCGCTCCTTCCCCACTCCGTGCTCGACGGCGAGGACGCGCGTGTCGACGGACGCGCCGCGGAGCGGCGGTCGCTCAGTCGCAGCCATGCTGGCTCCTTCCTGCAAGACGCCCTATTCGTAGCATGCAACGGTCGTGCCCGCCCGTCGTCATCATGCGCGCGCGGCGAGCGCGGCGAGCGCCGCCTCGGTCTCGCGGACGAGGCGCGCGACGATCGCACCCGCGGGCTCGCGCTCGCGGCTGAGAGCGGCGCCCTCCCCCGCGAGCATCGGCAGCAGGTCGGCGCGGTTCTGCTCGGCCGCCGCGCGGCGCAGGTCGGCGACGAGCGGCGCCTGGCGGCCCCAGCCGAGCGTTCCGGCCCCGGCCTCGACGAGCGCATCGAGGAGCCGGTTGCGCACCCAGCGCGCGGGGCGCCCGGTGATCACGTCGGTCACGACCGTGCGCTCGGCCGGCGTCGCCGGCAGCGTCGCGACGTAGGCCTCGGAGAGATTGCTCTCGGCGCTCGCCAGGAAGCGCGTCCCGAGCGAGACGCCCTGGGCGCCGAGCGCGAGCGCAGCGACGATGCCGCGCCCGTCCATGATGCCGCCCGAGGCGACGACCGGGATCGCGGGCCCGACGGCGTCGACGATCTGCGGGACGAGCGCGATCGTGCCGCCGCCGGCCGACGGCGCCGCGCCGCCGCTGAAGCCGCCGCGGTGCCCGCCCGCCTCGCGACCCTGCGCGATCACGCCGCCGGCGCCGGCGGCGACGGCGCTGCGGGCCTCGCCGACCGTCGTGACCATGGCGAGCAGGGTCGCGTCTGCCGCGCGCGTGGCCGCCACGATCGGCGCCGGGTCGTCGAACGTCGTCACGACGGCGGCACCGGCCGCGAGCGCGGCCTCGATCAGCGCGACCGGCGAGGCGGGCGCCGGCGGCTCCGGCGGCTCGTCGGGGAGCCCGAGCTCGCGGCGGAACGGCAGCATCGCGGCGAGGATGCGCTCGCGCTCGCCCGTCGCGGGCGTCGTGGCGGCGAGCTGCGCGTTGACGCCGAGCGGGCCGTCGGTCAGCTCGCGGGCGCGCGCGACGGCGCGCTCGATCGAGTCGGTCGTCATGCCGGACGCGCCGAAGACCCCGAGCCCGCCCGCGTTCGTCACCGCCGCCACCACCTCGGGCGTGCCGGGCCCGCCCGCCATGCCCGCGAGCAGGATCGGCACGCGGATGCCCACGAGCTCGCAGAGCGGTGTGCGGAGGTTGCTCATGCGGTGCTCGACTCGGCCCAGATGTCGATGCCGTCGTCGGTTGCGTGGAGATCGATCTCGGCGAGCTCTTCGGCGCTGAACCCGAGCCCGCCGAGCGCTCCGAGATCGGCCTCGAGCTGCGCGACGCTGCTGGCGCCGGTCAGCGTCGAGGTCACGCGCGGGTCGCGCAGCGTCCAGGCGATCGCCAGCTGTGCGAGCGTCTGCCCGCGGCGGACGATCGCGCGGCTCGTCTCGAGCGGCCGGTCGGCGCCGAAGTTCTGCCACAGCCCGAGCGCGACGGCGGGCAGCAGCAGGCCGCTGCGGCGGGAGCGCCGGTACGGCATGCGTTCGTAGCGATCGGCGGCGGGCACGGAGGTCATGCACGGCTCCTCGGAGCGCGGGGAGAGACCATCCGACGATACGTCGTCGCGGCGCGCGCGGTCGCGCGTACCCGTCCGAGCCGGCGGGGCGCGGCGGACGGGAGCTCCGCGCGCCCCGCCGGAGCGGGTAGACGTCGTCGAGTGCGGCGAGGGCCGGGCATCGACGCGGGCGCCACTATCCCACGGGTGCGCGCGTCCGAACAGCTCCTCGAACGGCTAGCTCGGCGCACGGCCGCTCCCGGAGGCATGGTCATCGACCCCTTCGCGCTCACGTTCGCCGAGGCCGGCGCGCGCGGCTGAGCGGAAGGCCTAGGCCCCCGGGCGGCGGTCGCGCTCGGCGGCGAGCGCGCCCGGCCCGGCGACGATCTGCGCGCGCACCACGGTCACGCCGGGGCGCGCGCCCACGAGCTGTCGCGCGCGGCTGAGCTCGGTCTTGGCCTGGAGCTGGTCGATGCGGGCGCTGACGTCGCGCAGGCGCTGCAGCTCGTCGCGATGTGCGTGCAGGCGCTCGGCCGAGTCGATGCTCGCGATGCCGGCCGCGCGGGTCGCGTGGAACGGCACGATCGTCTGCACCTTCGCGACCTCGAGCATGCGGCGCACGACGTGGGCCCGGCCGGGCACGACGAGCTCGAGCGCTCCGTCGCCTGCCCGCAGGCGCTGGGCGGCGCGCACGAGCGCGCTGCTCAGAGAGGCCTCGATGAAGGTGCACTCCGAGAGATCGACGAGCACGTTGCGATAGGCCGCTGCCTCGACGAGGGTCGCCGACAGCGCGGGCTTCGACGAGACGTCGTGCTCTCCCCGCAGGACGATGATGCAGGCGGTCTCGGAGTGGATCTCGATGTCGATTGCATGCGACCGCGCCATGACGTGCTCCGGTTCTCGGGCGATGTCCCGAGGGTGCGCTGCGTGCGCCCTCGAGCTGTGCGTTGTGGCGGCGGCTCCACGTGGGGCTGGTGTCGTGGATATCGGCCAGCACGGCCGGCGCGACTCCCCCCTCCGGGCGAATCGGCACCCCCCGTCCCAGGGAGCTCCGGCTACCCCGCCCGGCGCGCGACGACGGAGCCGCGCAGGCGCTCCTTCCGGGCACCGCGCGCGCTGCCGGCGATCGTCACCGTGAGCGTTGCCCGGGTGACCTCGGCGAGCTGTTCCCGGGCGCGCGCCGTGAGCGCGATGCGGAGGTTCGCCGTGCCCGCGGAGGCCTTCCTCGTCAGGCGCCCGAGCGCGATCGTGCGCGTGCCGGACCCGGACGTCCTGGGAATGCTCGCGGCGAGCGTCGCGACGAGCCGCGTCGACTTGCCGGCGACGCGGAGCTTGACGGAGAGGCCCGAGCGCGCGACGCGGGCGAGCGAGACGCCCTTGCCGAGCTTGAGCTTCGAGATCGCCTTCGGCTTCGCCACCACGTAGCCGAGCGTCGCAGTCGAGGTCAGGCCGGCGCCGTTCGTGGCCGTCGCGGTCAGCGTGTGCTTCCCGAGGCGCGCGGAGAAGCCGGTCACGCTGCAGCCGATCACGCCGGAAGCGCTGTCGAAGGAGCGGCACGCGATCGCCTTCGCCTTCGGCAGCGTCCTGGGCGCATAGCTGCGCGCGCGGATCCCCAGCAACGCCGGTGCCGCCGGCGGCGTCGAGTCGCGCTTGATCGTGACGGGCACCGTCGTCGTGCCGCCGGCGCTCGTCGCGCTGCAGGTGATCGGTACGACGCCGTCGCCCGGTGCCGTCGCGCCGCAGCCGACGGGGCTGATGATCGGCGACTCGCCGTCGCTGAGCGTCCACGTCACGCTCACGGCCCCGCGGTACCAGCCGTTCGTGCCATCGGGGGTGGCCGGGCTCACGGCCGCGGTCACGACCGGCGGCGTGCCGTCGAGCGCCATGCCGAGCGCACGGTCGGCGAGCAGGAAGCCGGAGCCGCAGTCGATGTCGGGATTGCCGGCGGCGGGACAGTCGAGCGCGTTGACCGGGTTCGTCATGATCGAGTAGAGCGTGTCGATGCTCATCTGCGGCTTGGCCGAGAGGATCAGCGCCGCGATCCCCGCGACGGCCGGCGCGGCGGCGCTCGTGCCGAAGAAGCTCGCGAAGTTGCGCACCGACGTGGCGACGCCGTCGGGACCCCCGACGTTCGGCTTCTGGCGCAGCTCCGGCGCCGGTAGCGGCGTGCCGGCAGCGTCGAGCAGCCGCATCACGGGGCCGCGCGAGCTGAAGGCCTCGGGCGTCGTCGGCGTGGAGTAGCGCGAGGCCGAGACGGTGAGCGCCCCGTTCGCGGAGGCCGCGTCCGGCGCGACCGCGCCCGACACGACGGGATGCTCGATCGCGACCCTGGCGCCGCCGTTCGTGAACGCCGAGTACTTGAGGTAGGGAGCGCCCGCCCCGGAGACGCGCCGGATCGCGATCTTGATCACCGTGTTGTCGCTCGGCACGGTGATGTCGCGCCACTCCTCGGGAATGCCCGTCGCCGTGTTGTTGGTGTCGATCGTGATCCACGGCGCCGTCGTGTTGTTGCGGTACACGTCGATCGCGAAGTCGTTGGCCGCCCGGCCCCACGGCTCGGCCCACTGCAGGACGAGCCGGAGCAGCTCGTTGCGATTGAAGGTGCCGACGGTCTGGATGGCATCGACGGCGGCGCCGGGATCGAAGTCCTGGTAGGTGCCGCCGTTCCAGCCGCCTTCCCAGCTCTGGCGGCCGTCGTTCCCCGCGGCGATGATGTACGCGACGCCCGCCGCCTTGGCGCGGTCGACGGCCTGGGAGATCACGCCGTCCTGGAAGAACGGCTCGGTCACGTAGGAGGTGTCGTCGGCGATCACGCGGACGCCGCGGGCGACGAGCGCGTCGATCGTGGCGGCCTTCGCGGCCGGGCCGCCGTCGGCCGTCGCGAAGACGATGCCGCTGATGCCGGGTGCCTCGTCGTAGATGATCTCGGCCATCGCCCGGCCCTCGTCGCGGCCGGCCGCGGAGTCGCCCAGGCTGACGACGTTCGCCGGCAGGTCGCCGGATGCCTGCGAGCCGGCGACGCCGGGCGAGACGCGATCGATCGAGTCCGAGATCACGCCGACGGAGATTCCCGCACCGTTCGGGCCGAAGAGCCGCGCCTGGGGGCCGCGGGTGGCGGCGTCGCCCTGCGACGTGACGGCGCCGGAGCTCGGATCCGTGAGCGCCGTCAGGATCGCTCGCGTCGACGCGAGCGCGGCGGCGGCCGGCAGCGCCTCGGCCGGCAGGTACCCTTCCACCATCCTCTGGGGCGCGCGCTCGCTGATCGCCGTCACCTGCATGCCGAGCGCGCGCAGGGCTCGGGCCGCGTCCGGGACGCTCCCGGTGACGTAGACGTCGACCGCGACGGATGCCTGGCCCGTGGTGGTCACACCCTGGCGGTCGGCGGCGTCCTCGGCCGCCGCGGCGCTGCCCGTCCCGAGGCGGCTCGCGGCGACGTCCTGAAGGTGGCCGTCGAGCTTGTGCAGGTAGGCGTAGCGCTGCGGCGTCTGCGCTGCACCGCGGCCGCCCACGTCCTGGACGAGCTCGGCCAGGATCGCGGCCGGGGCGGGCTCGGCCTCGCCGGCGGTTGCGGCCGCCGCGGCCGGCGCGAGCGCGAGCAGCGACAGCAGCAGCGCGGCTGCGACCGCACGCGCTCGAGTCCTGGGGGATCGGGGCATTGCGGGTGCGGGAGGCGAGCCCTGCGGCTACGCCGCCAGCTGTCCTTCGTCCCCGGGCGCGTCGAGCTCCGCCTGATGCTCGGCGGCGACGGGCAGGACCGCCGGCTCGTCGGCGACCTGAGCGCGCAGGATCGTCACGCCGGCGCGGGTCCTCGGCGGGACGTCCTCCACCCTGGCGGCGAGGCTCGCAGCTGCGGGCTCGCCATGGGGTGCGCGGAGCACGGCCGCGGCCAGGCTCGCGAGCCCGGCCTCCGGGGTCTCGTGGAACGGCATGATCATCTGGATGTTCGCGATCTCGAGCGTCCGCCGGACGGCGTTCGCCTCGGACGGGACGACCAGCTCGAGCGTCCCGCCGGCCTGGTGCGTGCGCTTCGACGCGAGCAGCAGCGAGGTGATGACCGAGGAGTCGATGAACGTGCAGCCCGTGAGGTCGACGAGCACGCGCGGATAGCCGCGTGCCGCGGCGAGCGCGAGGCTGACGGCCTCGCGCGAGCTGACGTCGTGCTCGCCCCGGAGCGTGACGATGCAGGC
Source organism: uncultured Actinomycetes bacterium (assembly GCA_963834415.1). Lineage (GTDB taxonomy): Bacteria > Actinomycetota > Thermoleophilia > Gaiellales > JALYLC01 > JALYLC01. The sequence goes on from CAWIBP010000003.1 coordinate 110,870, forward strand.
GGCCGCCGAGTGGATCTTGATCTCGACGCAGTTGTGCGCTGCCACGTGTCCCCCTGCTCGAATGCTCTCCGCGCACGTCGGCATCGCGTAGCCGTGAGCGGATTGGTCTGGCGGCGTTGCTCCCGCGGGCGGGAGACGGGCGGCGCGCTCCTCTGAGGGTTCGGGGAGGTGGCGCTATCCGGTGTATCGCTGCGCCGGAGTGATCGCGAGATCCCCCGCTCGGGTCAAATCGAATGTGATCTACGTGCGCGGCCTCGGCTCCCGGTCCGCGGGAGGCCGCCCAGTGACTCGTCCGGGCCCCCGCGCCTCCCTGTCTGGAGGGAAGCGCGGGCCGCCCGCTCAGCGGCCGGGCGTCACGCCGTCGTGCCGAGCAGCACGCTCGGGCCGCCTCGGGGCACGCCCGAAGCGAGGACGTGCCGTCAGCCGGCGGGGGCCGGGCGGCGGCCCTCGATGCTGAGGCCCGCGACGCTCGCGACGATCAGCGCGCCGCCGATCAGCTGCACGGCCGTGAGCGACTCGCCGAGCACGACGTAGGCGAGCAGCACCGTGACGAGCGGCTCGGCCGTCGAGAGCAGCCCCGCGACCGAGGCGCCCACCCGCTTCACGCCCGTGTAGAAGCAGGCGACGGGGAAGGCCGCCGAGATGAAGACGCCCGCGAGCGCCCAGCCCCAGGCGGGCAGCGAGACGTCGAACTCGGGTGCGCGAGCGGGCAGCAGCAGGATCAGCAGGATCCCGGGGCTCGTGAACATCAGCGACGAGAGCACGATCGGCGAGATCCCGTCGGTCGTCATCAGGCGCTGGCTCGAGAGCACCGAGCCCGTGACGCTGACCGCGGCGACGAGGCCGAGCAGGATGCCCGCGGCGTTCGCGGAGTCCGGGACGCCGACGATCAGCGCCACGCCGCCCAGCGCGATCAGCAGGATCACGCCGCGCCGGGCGCTCAGCTGCTCGCGGTAGATCAGCGCCGCGCCGACCGCCACCATCAGCGGGTAGGCGAAGTACAGCAGCGACACGAGCGCGATCGGCGCGCGCTGATAGCCCTCGAACAGGCCGACGCCGACGCCGAGCTGGAAGACGCCGAGCGAGGCGGCGATCAGCGCCAACCGCCGTCCGGGCCAGTGCTCCCCCATCGCCACCGCGACGATGGCCAGCAGCGGGCCCGTGATCACGAAGCGCAGGAAGAGCAGCGTCCACGGTGTGCCGCCGTCGTCGTAGAAGCGGCTCGAGAAGACCCCGAGGGTGCCGAAGCACGTGCTCGCGAGCAGCACAAGGAGAAACCCGCTCGTCGCCGCTCGCATCGGGCGGGATCATAGGGATCGGCCGGTCGCGACGGGCCCGCGGACTCCGCGAGCGCCGTGCGCCCGCAGGTTCACCTGGGCTCGGGGCCATGGCGGACGCCGGGCGCGGACATCACCGGGCGCTTCCTCGCCGACGCCGGCATCGGCGAGGGCATGCACGTGCTCGACGTCGGCTGCGGCCACGGCGACGTCGCGCTGCTCGTCGAGCGATCTGGTCGGCAAGGCGGGCTACGTCGTCGGCGTCGACGCCGACGGCGGCGCGATCACGGCCGCGCGCGAGCGGGTGCACGGCTCGGCGTGAGCAACGTCGCCTTCGAGCAGGGCGACCTGCTCGCGCTCCCGGCCTCCGGCAGCTTCGATGCCGCGGTCGGCCGGCGCGTGCTGATGTACCAGCCCGGGCCTCCGAGGCAGTGCGCCGGATCGCCGCAGCGGTGCGGCCCGGCGGGCTCGTGGCCTTTCAGGAGCACGACTCGTCGATGGCGCCGATCTCGCTCGCGCCGCTCCCGCTGCACGGCCGAGTACGCCGCTGGATCTGGCTGACGGTCGAGCGCAAGGGCGCGAACGTGCGGATGGGGATCGGCCTCCCCGCTGCGCTCGAGGCGGCGGGACTGCTCGTCGAGGGCGTGCACGCCGAGGCGATCGTCGAGACGCCGCACACGCCCCAGCCGCTCGCGGCGATCGTCGCCGCGATGCTGCCGCGGATCATCGCCCGCGGCGTCGCAGCGGAGGCCGAGATCGGCATCGAGACGCTGGCGGCGCGGCTCGACGAGGAGCGCCTGGAGGCGGCTACGACGGCGCTCGGCGAGCTCGTCTTCTGCGCCTGGGCGCGCACGCCCGGGGGCGGCTAGACCCGCCGACGGCGGCGCGGGGCACCGGCTAGGTGCGAACAGGTCGCAGTTAGGTATAACTCGTCCGACAGTCCGCGGCCGAGAAGGGGCGACGTGCACATTCCCGACGGGTTCCTGAGCGATGAGGTCGCCGCCGCCTGCTGGGTGCCCACCGTCGCCGTCGTCGCCGTCGCCGTGCGCAGGGCCGAGCGCAGCCTCGACGAGCGGCGCGTGCCGCTGCTCGGCGTGACCGCTGCCTTCATCTTCGCGGCTGCAGATGCTCAACTTCCCGGTCGCCGGCGGCACGAGCGGCCACCTGCTCGGCGCCGCCCTGGCGGCGGTCCTGCTCGGCCCCTGGCTCGCCTGCCTCGTGCTGACGGTGGTGCTCGCCGCGCAGGCGTTCGTGTTCGCCGACGGCGGCATCACCGCGCTCGGCGCGAACGTCCTCAACATGGGCCTGCTCGGCGCTCTCGGCGTCGGCTTCGGCATGCTCGCTCGCACGCCGCGTCCTGCCGCAGACGCCGGCCGCGCTGCTCGCGCGTGACCGCCGTCGGCTCGCTGGCTCGCGGTCATGCTCGGCGCCACGGCCACCTCGCTCGAGCTCGCGCTCTCCGGCACCGTGCCGCTGACGACGGTGCTGACCGGCGATGCTCGGCGTGCACGCGCTGATCGGCATCGGCGAGGCGGTCGTCACCGTCGCCGCGGTCAGCGCGGTGCTCGCCTCGCGGCCCGACCTGATCTGGGCGCGCGAGTCGCGCCTACGACTTCGACGATCGCGGCCTGCGAGCCGTCGGGAGTCTGACGATGCGCCTCTCCACCAGGCTGTTCGTCGTCCTCGCGCTCGCCCTCGCGGTCGGCCTCGCGACCGCCGTCTCGCCGTACGCCTCGTCGCACCCGGACGGGCTGGAGAAGGTGGCCGGCGACGAGGGCTTCGTCGAGCAGGGCACGCTGCACGCGATCCAGGACGACTCCCCGATCGCGGACTACGCGTTCCCGGGCATCGGCAACGAGCGCCTCGCGACCGGCGTGGCGGGCTTCGTCGGCACGCTCGGCGTCTTCGCCGTCGGCTTCGGGCTGGCGTTCGTGCTGCTGCGCCGCGCCGCGACGACCGGCTCGACGGCGGTCGGCGCCGCCGTGGGCGGGCGCTGTAGCTCCTCGCTCGAGCTCGTCGGGCGTCGCCGGCGATCCGTCGAGCCGCGTCCACCGGCTCGATCCGCGCGCGAAGCTCGTCGGCCTCGTCGGCCTGACGGTCGTCGCCGTGACGACGCCGATCGCCGCCTGGCCCGTGTGGGTCGCGTGCGCGCTGGTGCTCGCTGCGGTGGCGGCGGCGGCACGGATCTCGCCGCGCACGGTCTGGCGGCGCGCGCGGCTCGTCCTGCCCGCTCGTGCTGTTCGTCGGCGCCTTCGTGCCCTTCGCGCGCGCCGGCGAGGTCGTGGCCTCGCTCGGGCCGTTCGACATCTCGCGCGAGGGCATCGAGGTGTGGGTCGCGGCGTCGGTCAAGGCCGACGATCGGCACGGTCTCGGCCGTGCTCCTGGGCGCCACGACCGCCTACCCGCAGGTGCTGCGCGCGCTCGAGGCGCTGCGCGTGCCGCGCACGCTGACGCTGATCGCGGCCTTCATGTACCGCTACCTGTTCGTGATCGTCGACGAGGTGCGCGCATGCGCGCCGCACGCGACGCCCGCGGCTACCGCCCGCGCACGCTGCTCGGCGCCGGCACCGTCGGGCGCTGGCCAGCGCGCTCTTCCTGCGCACGCACGCGCGCGGCGAGCGCGTCTACCTGGCCATGCTCTCGCGCGGCTACGACGGGCGCATGCCGCACCTCGTGCCGCTGACCTTCCGCCTCGCCGACGCCGCCTTCGTCGCGGCCTGGTGCTCGCGCTGCTGCCCCTGCGGGTGCTCGCGTGACCTGCGCCATCCACGCGCGCGGCGTCGCTACCGCTACCCCAACGGGCAGCTCGCGCTCGACGGCGTCGACCTGCACGTGCCGCACGGCCAGCGGCTCGCGGTGCTCGGCCCGAACGGCGCCGGCAAGACCACGCTGATGCTGCACCTCAACGGCCTGCTGCTGGGCGAGGGCGAGCTGGAGGTGGCGGGCGTCCGCGTCGGCGCGCAGCACGCTGCGCGACGTGCGCGGCCTCGTCGGCCTGGTCTTCCAGGATCCCGACGACCAGCTGTTCATGCCGACCGTGCGCGAGGACGTCGCGTTCGGGCCGCTCAACATGGGTCTCGAGCGCGACGACGTCGAGCGCGCGCGTCGCCGCCGCGCTCGCGGCGGTGCGCATGGGCGACGTCGTCGACCGGGCGCCGCACGAGCTCTCGCTGGGGCAGCGCCGGCGCGTGGCGATCGCCACCGTCCTCGCCATGGAGCCCGCGCTGCTCGTGCTCGACGAGCCGTCCGCCAACCTCGACCCGCGCTCGCGCCGCGAGCTGCTCGAGGTGCTCGAGACGATCGAGCGCACGCTGGTGGTCGTCACCCACGACCTGCCGTTCGCGGCCGAGCTGTGCGAGCGCGCCGTGATCCTCGCCCGCGGCCGCATCGTCGCCGACGGCGCCTGCCACGAGCGTGCTCGCCGACACCGCGCTGCTGGCGGCGCACGACCTGGAGCTGCCGGCCGGCTTCGTGCTCTCGCGCATCGCTCCGCGCGGCCGCCCCGGGCAGCCCCCGGCCGTGCTCCCGGCGGACAGCGCCGCCGTTCTCGACTAGAGTGGGGTCACCGAAGGGCAGTATCCCCGAACGGGTGTCATCGTCAATCCGGCCTCCACGGGCCCGGTGGCACCGGTCGCAAGAGCGGCGGGAGAGACCTTCGTCGACCGGCAAACGGCCTGACGAAGGAATGCTGCATGGAACTCGAGATCTGGATGTGGGGCGCGTTCGGCGCGTTCGTCGTTGCGATGCTCGTCGTCGACCTCCTCGGCTTCGGGCGCGGAGGCGAGATCTCGCTGCGCCGTGCGGTCGGCTGGAGCATCGGCTGGACCGCGCTCGGCCTGATTTTCGGCGGCTTCCTGTGGGCGTGGCAGGGCGGCGCCGTCGCCGAGCAGTACCTGGCGGGCTTCCTGATCGAGAAGTCGCTCTCGGTCGACAACCTGTTCGTCTTCGCGCTGATCTTCAGCTTCTTCGGGATCCCCGCCGCCGAGCAGCGGCGGGTGATCTTCTGGGGCATCGTCGGCGCGATCGTCCTGCGCGGGATCTTCATCCTCGCGGGCAGCATCCTGCTCGACACCTTCCACTACACGATCTACCTGTTCGGGGCATTCCTGGTGCTCACCGGCATCCGCATGGCACGGCATTCCGCGGTCGCCATCCACCCGGAGAGGAACCCGGTGCTGCGGGTGCTCGGCCGCATCCTGCCCATGACCACCGAGCACCACGGCGATCGCCTGACCGTGCGCGAGGGCGGCCGGCGCCTCGCGACGCCGATGCTGGGCGCCCTGATCCTCGTGGCGACCTTCGACGCCGTCTTCGCCGTCGACTCGATCCCCGCGATCTTCGCGGTCACGCGCGACACGTTCATCGTCTACGCGGCCAACGCGTTCTCGCTGCTCGGCCTCGCGGCGCTCTACTTCGTGCTCGCGGGGATGGCCGGTCGCTTCCGCTACCTCAATGTCGGGCTGGCCGCCGTGCTGATCTTCGTCGGTGCCAAGATGGCGCTGGTCGACCTCTACAAGGTGCCGGCCTTCACCTCTCTGGCGGTCATCGCCCTGCTGCTCGCCGGGGCCATCGGGGCGTCGCTCCTCCACCCCGCGCCGGTGCCGGTGGCAGATGCGCACCCGGCGCCCGAGAAGCTCGCTCCCGAGTCCGAGCGCGAGCCCGTGGGCTGAGCCGGCCGCGCAGGTCGAGTCTCAGGCCGAGCACCGTCCGATCCGGATTCTCGACGCCCCTGATCACGTCACGAGCGGGCATGCACGATACGTCGCGGCGTCGAGCTCGCAGCCGCGCCCGCTCCGCGGCCCGCACCCGTAGGCTCTCACGATGACCGCCGTGCTCCTGTTTGCCGCGGCGTGCGCCGCGATCGCGCTGGTCGGGTGGATCATCAGCAAGGTCACGGGCTCCCGGGCGTTCTTCATCGAGACCTGGCAGTACGACGAGGGCGAGACGATCCTCTGGCGCGACGACGCCGCCGACGTGGCCGTGATCCCGAAGCTCGGCCAGGCCGTGTCGATGACGCCGGCGCGCCTGCATCGCTGGCCGGTCGTGGTGACCAGCTCGCGCGTGCTGATCGGCAACAAGACGCTGACCGGCAAGGCGATGGTGCGGTACGTGCTGTATCCGGTCGCCGCACCCGACGGCCACAGCGAGCAGCTCGACGGCGGCCTCCTCACGCGCGGCTACTCGACGGTCGTGATCGAGCCGGAGGTCGGGCGCGACCGGCTCGGCGGCGACGTGCGGCACCCGTACGTCTCGCTGACCCCGCGCGAGGGCGAGCGCTCGTCGACAAATCTTTCCCACGTCCGCATCTACACCGAGCTCGGGGAGACGTTCCGGCTGCCGTAGGAGCGCGCTTGGCGTGCGCGGTGCTCCAAGCCGGGCGCAGCACGCCGCCATCGGCCGGAGGAATCGCTGTAGGCTCACGCCGGATCCCACCAGAGGAGTGCGCCATGCCGGACACCACCGCTGAGCCGACCACTGCGAGCAAGCTCGTCGCCGAGGGACTCGGGACGTTCCTGCTCGTGTTCGGATCGCTCGGCACCGCGCTGTTCGCCGCCGATTTCGGCACCGGGGCCAACGGCAGCTCGCTCGGAGTCGGCTTCGTGGGCGTGGCCCTCGCGTTCGGCCTCACGCTGATGGCAGCGATCTACACGTGGGGCCCGGTCTCGGGCGGGCACTTCAACCCCGCCGTCACGCTCGGCCTGGCCGCCGCCGGGCGCTTCGACTGGAAGCACGCTCCCGGCTACCTGCTCGCTCAGGTCGCCGGAGGTGCCGTCGGCACGAGCCTGCTCGCCCTGATCGGCGTCTTCGGCCCGGCCGACTGGCTGGGCGACGCCCGGGACGGCGGATTCGCCAGCAACGGCTTCGGCGATCACTCCCCCGGCGGGTTCGGCATCGGCTCTGCGATCACGGCCGAGGTGCTCTTCACGGCGATCTTCATCCTCGTGATCCTGGGAGCCACGCATCCGCAGCGCGGCGCGGCGAAGTTCGCCGGCGTCGTCATCGGCCTGACGCTGACGGCGATCCACCTGGCCTCCATCCCGATCGACAACACCTCGGTGAACCCGGCGCGCTCGCTCGCCGCGGCGATCTACGGCGGGAGCGATGCGCTCGTCCAGCTCTGGGTCTTCCTCCTGTTCCCGCTCGTCGGCGGGCTGCTCGCGGGCTACCTGCACCGCTCGCTGTTCGAGCCGAGGTCCCTGCCGCCGCGGCAGGCGGAGGCACGCGTCGAGTGATCGGCAGCCGCATCGCGTGGCGCCGCGTAGCGGTGACCGTGTACGCCACCGCGTGATGCATCTGAGCAGGTACTTCGGTCATCGGGGCGAGAGGATTTGAACCTCCGGCCGCCCGGCCCCCAGCCGGGTGCGCTACCAGACTGCGCCACGCCCCGTTCGCGGGCCAGTATAGCCCCCGCTCGCCGTCTGCCCCCACGCCCGCGCCGCGCCGCGTAGCCTGCGGACATGTCCGAGCCGTCCCCCGTAGCCTTCGAGACGCTCGTGCGCGACGCGCTCGACGCGTTGCCGGGCTGGCTCGCGCCGTACCTGGCGCGGATCAGCGTGCAGATCGAGGAGCGGCCGCCGCGCGGCGAGGAGGACGTCTACGCGCTGTTCGACGGGCCGGCGCTCGGCGACGACCCCGTCGGCCACCTGCCGCCCGTGATCACGCTCTTCGAGCGACCGCTCGTCGAGGACTTCGGCGACGACCCGGCCGAGCTGCGCCGCGAGGTGCAGATCACGGTCGCGCACGAGCTCGCGCACCTCTTCGGCTTCGACGAGGAGCGCATCGAGCGAGCTCGGCTACGGCTGATCGGCAGCTCAGTTCGCGCCGGTGCGCATGCGGTTGATCGTCGCCACGAGCTCGGCGGTGTCGACCGGATCGTCCTCGTGGTCGCCCGTGCCGTGGCGCAGGCGCAGCGCGGCCCAGGCCATCAGGTCGCGCATCGAGACCATGCCGATCACGCGGCCGTTGTCGAGCACCGGCAGGTGGCGGAAGTGGCCGTCGACCATGATCGCCATCGCCTCGGGCAGGCTCGTCGTGGCCGATGCCGTGAGCACGTTGGCGACCATGCGGTCGCTCACCGTTGAGATCGGGGTCGAAGCCCTGGGCCAGCACGCGCAGCAGGTCGCGCTCGCTGATCACGCCGATCAGCTTGTCGTCCGTCGATCACGCAGGCGGCGCCGGTGTCGTGGTCGACCATGCGGTGCGCGACCTCGGCGAGCGTCGTGTCCGGCGGCACGGACAGGACGCTGGTGTTCATCAGATCGGCGAGCTCCATGCTCGCGACCCTAGACGAGCAGGAGCAGCGGATGCTCCAGATAGCGGGTCACGGTCTGCAGCAGCCGCGCGCCATCGGCACCCGAGGCCGCGCGGTGATCGACCGAGAGGTTGACCGCCATCAGCGGACGCACGACGACCTGGCCGCCGATGCCGATCGCGCGCTCGACGACGCTGCCGACCGCGAGGATGCCGGGCTCGGGCGGGTTGATGATCGCCTGGAAGCTCGTGATGCCGAGCATGCCGAGGTTCGAGATGCTGAACGTGCCGCCCTGGATCTCCTTCTGGCGCAGCGAGCCCTTGCGCGCGCGGCCGACGAGATCGCGCGTCGTCACCGCCAGATCGCGCAGCGAGAGCGAGTCGGCGTTGCGGATGACCGGCACGATCAGGCCCTCGTCGAGCGCCACCGCGACGCCGACGTGCGCCGCCGAGTGCTGGTGGATCTTGCCGTCGATCCACGAGCGGTGGAAGCCCGGGTGATCGCGCAGGGCGAGCGCGCAGGCGCGCACGATCAGATCGTTGACCGTCAGCTTGACGCCGTCGTCGGCGAGCTCGGCGTTGAGCTCCTCGCGCAGCGCCAGCGCCTTGCCCATGTCGATCTCGCACTGCAGGTAGAAGTGCGGGATCTCGGACTTCGACTCGCTCATGCGGCGCGCGACCGCGCGCAGCATCGGGCTGGGCTCGATGATCGTCGCGGCCTCGTCGTCGCAGCCGCGGCTGCCGCGGGCGCGGCGCCGGAGCCGCGGCAGGGGCGGGCGCGGCTTCGCCAGCCTGCTCGGGCGCGGCCTCGGTCGCGCCGGCTCGCTCGACCGCCGCCGAGCGCGCGCTCGACGTCGATGCGGACGATGCGGCCGTCGGGGCCGCTGCCCTTGCCGGCCAGCGCTGCGCAGGTCGAGGCCGGCATCGCCGGCGATCCGCCGTGCGACCGGGCTCGCTTTCAGCTCGCCGCTGCTCGCGGACGTCGCTCGTGCGGCAGCTGCCGCGGCTGCGGGCGCCTGCTCGGCCGGGGCCTCGGCAGGCTGCCGCCGTCGCTCCCGGTCGTCCGGCGACGGCTCGCTCCGCTGCGGCGGCCGCGGCGGAGCTCGTCCTCCCCGCGCTCTCCGTCGGCGCCGGCGCCTCGGCGGCGGCCTCGCGCCGTCGCCGGCGCGGAGAAGCTCGAGACGTCCTCGCCCTCGGCGCCGATCACGGCGATCGGCGCGCCGAGCTCGGCGGACTCGCCGTCCTGCACGAGGATGCGCAGCAGCACGCCGTCGGCGTAGGCGTTGCAGCTCCATCGTGGCCTTGTCGGTCTCGATCTCGGCGAGCACGTCGCCCTCGTGCACGGCGTCGCCCTCGCTGCACGAGCCAGCGGGCGATCGTCCCCCGCTCCATCGTGTCCGACAGCCGCGGCATGACGACTTCTTCAGCCGCGAACACCTACGCCTCCTGCAGCAATCCACACTCGGCGAGCAGGCCGCGCGCGGCCTTCTCGATCTTGTCCTCGAGCGGTCAGCGCGGCGAGCTCGAGCGGCTTGGCGTACGGCATCGGCACCTCGGCCCCGCCGACGCGCTCGACCGGCGCGTCGAGGTCGTCGAAGCACTCGCGCGAGATGCGCGCGGCGATCTCGGCGCCGATCGCCGTAGGTCGCCCAGCCCTCCTCGGCGACGAGCGCGCGCGAGGTCTTGGCGACGCTCGTGCAGATCGTCTCGACGTCGAGCGGCCGCAGCGAGCGCAGGTCGACGACCTCGACCTCGATCCCGTGCTGGGCGAGGCGGTCGGCGACCGTCAGCGCGCGCCGCACGGTGTAGCAGTGGGCGATGATCGTGAGGTCGCTGCCCTCGCGCACGACCTGCGCGCGGCCGATCGGCACCGTGAAGTCGTCGTCGGGCTCGGGCAGCGCGCCCCTGACGTTGTAGAGCACGAGGTTCTCGACGAACAGCACCGGGTCGTCGTCGCGGATCGCGGTCTTGAGCAGGCCGTAGGCGTCGAGCGGCGTCGACGGCGCGACGACCTTGAGGCCCGGCGTGTGCGCGAACATCACCTCGAGGCTCTGCGAGTGCTGGGCGGTGAGCTGCGCGCCGGCGCCCGCCGGGCGTGCGGATCACCAGCGGCACGCCGACCTTGCCGCCGAACATCTGGCGCATCTTGGCGGCGTGGTTCACGACCATGTCCATCGCGACGAGGATGAAGTTGATCGTCATGATCTCGACGACCGGCCGCAGGCCCAGCATCGCGGCGCCGACGCCGGCGCCGACGAAGCCCTCCTCGGCGATCGGCGTCTCGCGCACGCGGCGCCCGCCGTACTTCGCGTAGAGGCCCGGCGGTGACCTTGTAGGAGCCCTCGAAGCGGCCGATCTCCTCGCCCATCAGGAACACGTTCTCGTCGCGCGCGAGCTCCTCGTCGCAGCGCGCGCCGCAGCGCCTCGCGGTAGGTCACGTCCGCCATGAACGCGTCCCCTCCCGCTCGCCGAACGGGCCGCCGCGCGCCATCGGCGCGAACTGCTCGCGCCAGCTTCGGGTCGCCGTAGACGTTGTCGAAGAGGTTGTCGGGATCGGGCGCCGGATCGCGCGGCCGCCTGCGCGGATGGCGGCGTCGATCTCGGCGTTGACCTCGGTGCGGATGCGCTTGACCGTCGTCGGGCGTCGATCCCCTGCTGCGCCACGAAGCGGTCGATCGGGTCGCGCTGCTGCGCCTCGGCGACCTCGTCCGCGGCGCGGTAGACCTTGCCGGCGTCGGCCACCGAGTGGCCGCGGAAGCGGTAGGTCGTCGTCTCGAGCAGCGCCGGCTCGCGCTCCTCGCGCGCCCGTCGCAGGAGCCGCTCGGAGGCCTCGAGCACCGCCAGCAGGTCGTTGCCGTCGACGCGCTCGCCGTGCATGCGGTAGGCCGCGGCGCGCTTGCACAGCTCGGGCTCGGCGGAGGCCATCTCGACGGAGGTGCCCATGCCGTAGCGGTTGTTGATGACCTGGAACACGATCGGCAGGTTCCAGATCGCGGCCAGGTTGAGCGACTCGTGGAAGGCGCCGATGTTGGTCGCGCCGTCGCCGAGCTGGCACGAGCACGGCGTTCGGCTTGCCCTCGTAGTCGAGCGCGAGCGCGACGCCCACGGCGATCGGCAGCTGCCCGCCGACGATGCCCCAGCCGCCGAGGAAGTGGCGCTCGACGTCGAGCAGGTGCATCGAGCCGCCGTAGCCGCCGGCGACGCCCGTGGCCTTGCCGAAGAGCTCGGCCATCACGCGGTGCGGGCTCGGAGCCGATGGCCAGCGCCGTGCCGTGGTCGCGGTAGCTCGCGAACAGGTAGTCGCCGGGCTCCATCGGCTCGATCGCGCCGACGTTGGCCGCCTCCTCGCCGATGGCGAGGTGGCAGTAGCCGCCGATGCGCGCGCGGGTGTACTGCTCCTCCGTGCGCTCCTCGAAGCGGCGGATGAGCAGCATCTTGCGCAGCAGGCGCTCCGCAGTCTCCGGGGTCGATCGGCGACCGACGAGTGCTGGATAGCGCTCACCGGCTCAGTCTTGCACGTCGGGCCGCAGGAGGTGCGTTGTCATCGCGGCGCGACCTCGGCATCAGCTCGGCGTGCAGCGCGGCGATGCGGCGCCGACGCGCCGTCGAGCGGCACGCTCTCGGACTCGCCCGTGCGGCGCTGGCGCACGTCGACCGTGCCGTCGCTGACGGTGCGCTTGCCGACGGTCACGCGGAGCGGCGCGCCGATCAGGTCGGCGTCGGCGAAGCGGCTGCCCGGGCTGCCCTCGCGGTCGTCGACCATGGCCGTCAGGCCGAGCGCGCGCGAGCTCGTCGGCCAGCCGGTCGGCGTGCGCGGGCGCCTCGTCGCCGATCGCGACCATCCAGACGTCGAACGGGGCGATCGGCGCCGGCCAGATGCAGCCGTGCTCGTCGAACGACTGCTCGATCGCGGCCGCGGCGATGCGGGCCGGGCCGATGCCGTAGCTCCCCATCACGATCGGCTGCTCGCCGCCGCTCTCGTCGAGGTAGGTCGCCCCCATGACGTCGCTGAAGCGCGTGCCGAGCTTGAAGATGTTGCCGATCTCGATCATCGGCTCGATCGAGAGCACGCCGTCGCAGAGCGGGCAGCCGTCGCCGTCCTCGACCTCGTGCAGGTCGGCGAACACGGCCTCGAAGTCGCGGCCCGCCTCGACGCCCGTGAGGTGCCAGCCGGTGCGGTTCGCGCCCGTCACCCACGCGCCCTCGCGCAGCGTCTCGTCGGCGATGATGCCGCCGATCCCGCCCGGGCGGATGCCGACCGGGCCGATCGAGCCGGGCTTGGCGCCGAACGCGGCCTCGATCTGCTCGGGCGTCGCCGCCTCGGTGGTCTGCCGCAGCGCCTTGCTGAGCTTGAGCTCGTGCAGGCGGCGGTCGCCGCGCACGAGCGCCAGCCAGACCTTGCCGTCGGCCGCCACGACGGGCATCGCCTTGCCGGTCGTGCGCGGGTCGATGCCGAGGAATGCGGCGAGCTCGTCGATCGTGCCCGCGCCGGGCGTCTCGACCTCAGCCACCGGCGCGCTCGGCGGAGACGGCGCGCGCGATCCGCGACACGGCCATCTCGACGTTGGCCGCGTAGTCGCGCGGCTGCAGCGTGCGACGCGATCCTCGCCGGCGCTCGAGGGCGCCATGTACTGGCGCGAGCGAGCCGCCCATGATCCCGGTGTCCGACTCCACCTTGTAGAAGGCGAGCCCGCAGCGCGTGTAGATGCGGTCGTAGGCCGCCTCGTGCAGCGCGTAGCTCGCATCCAGGCCCGCCTGGTCGCGATCGAGCGTGTACGAGTCCTTCATCGTGAACTCGCGCGTGCGCAGCACGCCGCCCGAGGAACGCGGCTCGTCCCGCTCCTTGAGCTGGATGTGGTACCAGATCTGCGGCAGGTCGCGATAGCTGCGGATCGTCTGCGAGGCGTGCAGCGCGACGATCTCCTCGTGCGTGATCGCGAGCACGAGGTCGCGGTCGGCGCGGTCGGTCAGGCGGAAGACGACGTCGACGTCGTAGCGGCCCGAGCGCTTCCAGATCTCCGCCGGGTGCAGCACCGGCATGAGCATCTCCTGCCCGCCGATCGCGTCCATCTCCTCGCGGATGATCTCCTGCACGCGCCGCTGCACGCGCCAGCCGAGCGGCAGCCACGTCCACATGCCGGCGCCGACCTGCTTGACCATGCCCGCGCGCACGAGCAGCTTGTGGCTCTCGGCGACCGCGTCGCCGGGGGCGTCGCGGAGCGTCGGCATCAGGTAGCGCGTCGCGCGCATGCTCACCGCTTCTTCGGCGCCGGGATGTGCAACGGGCGTCCGAGCGCGACGAGGGCCGCCTCCTTGGTCGGCCTCGCCCAGCGTCGGGTGCGCGGCGATCGAGTCGCCGACCGTCTCGAGCGTGGCCTCCGCCTCGATCGCGACGACGCCCGCCTCGATCAGCTCGGTGGCCTGCGTGCCGAAGGCGACCATGCCGAGGAACTCGCCGTAGCGCGCCTCGCCGATGACCTTCACGAAGCCGGTGCGGTCGCCGTACATGGCCGCGCGGGCGATCGCCGCGTACGGCATCGTCCCGGTCACGACCTGATCGCCGTGGAGCTCGCGCGCCTGGGCCTCCGAGAGGCCGACGGACGCGACCTCCGGGTCGGTGTAGACGCAGCGCGGCGTCGAGCGGTAGTCGATCTCGGAGGCGTGCCGGCCGAGCGCGTTCTCGGCCGCGACCTCGCCCTCGCGGAAGGCGGTGTGGGCGAGCTGCCAGTTGCCCGCCACGTCGCCGGCGGCGAAGATGTGCGGGACGTTCGTGCGCATGTGCGCGTCGACCGGGATGCGGCGCTTCTCGGCCGTCACGCCGGCCGCCTCGAGGCCGATGTCCTCGACGTTGGCGACGCGCCCGGTGGAGACGAGGATGACGTCCGCCTCGAGCAACCGGCTCTCGCCGGCCTCGGTCTCGTAGCTCAGCACGAGGTTGCCGCCGCGCTCCTCGACGCCGGTCGCGCGCGAGCCGACCTCGACGCCGATCGAGCGGCGCTTGAAGGCCTTCTGCAGCGCCGCGACGGCGTCGCGATCCTCGTTCCCGATCAGGTTCGGGAGCATCTCGACGATCGTGACCGCCGCGCCGAACTGCGAGTAGATCGAGGCGAACTCGCTGCCGATCACGCCGCCGCCGAGCACGATCAGGCGGCGCGGCACGGCGTCGAGCTCGAGCGCGCCGGTGGAGTCGATGCAGCGCGGGTGGTCGATGCCGGGGATCGGCGGCGCGGCCGGGCGCGAGCCGGTGGCGATCACGGCGGACGTGAACTGCACGTCCTCGCCGCCCTCGACGGCGAGCGTAGTTGGGCCCGGTGAACGTCCCGCGGCCGGTGACGACGCGGATGCCGTTGCCCTTGAGCAGGCCCGCGAGGCCCTTGACGACGCCGTCGACGATGCCGCGGCGGTTGCTCTGCACCTGCTCGAAGTCGAGGTCGATGTTGCCGACGCGCACGCCGAGCTGCGCGAAGTGGCCGTGCGCGTCGCTGAACGCGTGCGCGGACTGCACCATCGCCTTCGTGGGAATGCAGCCGACGTTGAGGCAGGTGCCGCCCACGATCGCCGACTCGCCGCCGACGGCGGTGGCCTGCTCCACGATCACGACCGATGCGCCCAGCTGCGCGGCGCGAATCGCCGCTGGATAGCCGCCCGGCCCTGAGCCGAGGACGACGAGATCGCACTCCATGCTGGGTTCCCTTCAGGTCGCTTGCCGGCCAACCTAGCAGGCGGAAACGGATCGCCGCCCCGACTCCGATCATCTAGGATGACGGCCGTGACGGCCCTTGCGGAGCAGTGGGATGCGATCCTCGCGGAGCAGCGCCGGCGACTGGTCCAGCTCCGCCTCGAGCTCCGGCTCGCGGACACGCTGCAGACCGAGCGCGCGTGCGTCGTGCTCGCGCCCGCTCAACCCCTGGCGCCGCGACGACGACTACCGCATCGGCATCCTGCGCTTCCAGGCCGCGCGACGTTCGGCTACGGCTCCTTCCCGGACTCGTGCGCACGCGCCTCGCGCAGCTCGACGACGAGGGCATCGGCGGCTCGCTGGCGCTCCTGAGCGGCATCGACGCCATCGAGCCCGTCGCCACGCAGGGCTACGCGTAGGCGCCCCGGCGCCCGACTGCGACCGTGGCATCCTTCCTCCGCATCGGCGGCGACGAGCTCGAGCTCCGCAGCGGCCGCATCGTCTGGCGGCCGGGCACCGCGGGTGACGCCGAGGGCATCGCCTTCGCGCTGACCGCCCACGGCGGCTCGCATCTGCTCCACGTCACCGGCTGGCTGCCCGGCAGCGCGCCCTCCGACCTCTCCTGCAGCGAGCTGCTGCTCGACGTGCCGGGCCCCGACGCCGCGCTCGACGGGCGCATCTTCGCGATGGCGCTCGTGCGCTTCGGGCGCGTCGGCGACAAGCGCGCCGTGATCTCGCTCGACGGCGAGATCGAGGACATCGAGGCCGATTCCGACGCGCGCACCACCGTCGCCGCCGACATCGTCTGCGCCGTCGAGCGCGCCCACGATCCGGTGTTCTGCAGCGCCTGCGGGACGACGCTCGCGGCCGTCGGCGCCGAGCGCCACGAGTTCGCGGGCGGGCGGCTGCGTGACGACGCGGCACACGGCGACGACGCTGCCCCGGCTGCGCCGACGCGCTGCGCGGCCGGCCGCCCGCCTTCTGTACCGCCTGCGGCGTCGCCTACGAGCCCGCGGGCATGGAGCACCAGGCCGACGAGCTCCTGCTCGCCTACACCTGCACGTGCCCGGCCGGGCATACGGTGTCCGGCATCAACGCCGTCTAGGCGACTTGTCCGGTTCAGCCTCGCGCGCGCTCCGTGACGGATCGGGCCGTCGCGCAATGGAACCCGTGATGCCTGAACGACAGACACGGGAACGCACGGACGCCCTGCTGCTCGCCGGCGGCGATCCGGATGCGTTCGTCGAGGTGTGCCGCCGTCACGGCCCGCGTTGCGCTCGTTCCTCCGCCACCGCACGCGCGACGGCGAGGTCGCCGCCGATCTGCTGGCCGAGACATTCGCCGCCGCATGGACGCGGCGTGACGCGCCGGCGCCTCGTGCTGGCCGCGCCGCTCGCGGTCGCCGTCGCGGCCGCGCTGTTCGTCGGCCTCGGGGTCGGCGACGAGCCGCCTGCGGCCGCCGCGCGGCAGCTGAAGGCGGCCGCGGCGCTCGTCGCGACGATCCCGCGCCCGTGATCGGGCCGGGGCAGTACTGGTACGCGAAGGGCATCGGCACCTTCGCCAACGAGGTGAGCACGGAGGGCGGCGACCAGGTTCTCGGCGCTGCAGACCGCGAGCCACGAGATCTGGATCGCGGCCGACCGCTCCGGGCGGATCCTCCGCACGGACGGCCCGCCGCGCTTCTTCGGCGACGCCGAGCGCGCGCGCTGGGCGGCGGCCGGATCGCCCGGCTTCGGCGACGAGCGCCGATCGACGAGCTCGCGCCCGCGGGCGATCTCTCGTGGGGCTGGTCGGCGCTCGGCGTCGACGCGGCCTCCGAGAACCCCTCCGACCCGGCAGCGCTCGCGCGGCTGCTGGCGCAGCGCTCCGGCGAGGCCAAGCGCTCGGCCGCCTGGGAGGCGTTCGAGCTGATCGGCGACGTCCTGCGCTTCGCACCGCTCTCGGGCGCGCAGACCGCCGCGTTCTACGAGGTGATGGCCGGCATCCCAGGCATCGAGGTCACCGGAGACGTCAAGGACGGGATCGGGCGCCCCGGCACCGCCTTCGCGCTCGACCGCGACGGCAGGACGCGCAACGAGATCATCCTCGAACGCGCGACCGGCCGCATGCTCGGCAGCCGCACGACGCTGCTCAAGGCCGACCCCCTGATGCGGGACGTGCCGGTGGGCGCCGTGCTCGGCGCCGAGACGGTCGTGGCGACGTGCGTCGTCGGCTCGACCGACGCCCGCCCGTAGCTCTGCCCGGGCGCTCCGCGTGCACGCGGAGCGCCCGGCGCCTGCCGATGACTGCTCGCGCGCGGACGCGTCATGCGCCATGACCCGCTCACCCGTGAACGCCTGAGCCGGCCGCCGGTCACTGCCCAGGGGCCACGAGCCCGCTCTCGTATGCGAAGACGACGGCCTGCACGCGGTCGCGCAGGCCGAGCTTGGCGAGCACGTGCGAGACGTGGGTCTTGATGGTGCCCTCGCCCAGGAAGAGGTGCGCCGCGAGCTCCGAGTTGCTCTTGCCGGTGGCGAGCAGGCGAAGCACCTCGAGCTCGCGCTCCGTCAGCTCGCCGAGGCGGTCGTCGTCGCGCACCGGCGCCGAGCGCTGCGCGTAGTCCTCGATCACCCGCCGCGTCACGGAGGGTGCGAGCAGCGCCTCGCCGGCGGCCACGATGCGCACGGCGCGCACGAGGTCCTCCGGCGTCGCGTTCTTGAGCATGAAGCCGCTGGCGCCCGCCCGCAGGGCCTCGAACACGTAGTCGTCGCGCTCGAACGTCGTGAGGATCATCACACGGGCGTGGATGGCCGCGTTGGCCGCGATGCGACGGGTGGCCTCGAGGCCGTCGACCCTCGGCATCTGCACGTCCATCAGGACGAGGTCGGGCTGCAGCCGCAGGGCTGCCGAGACGGCCTCCTCCCCGTCGCTCGCCTCGCCGACCACGGCGACGTCCTCCTCGGCCTCGAGGATCAGGCGGAAGCCGCCGCGCACGAGCGGCTGGTCGTCCGCGAGCACGATCTTGATCATCCCGGGGTGCCCCCGTTCAGCGGGAACGTGGCGTGGACGGCGAAGCCGCCGCCGGGCGCGGCCCGCGCGCAGGTGTCCCCCGTGCAGGCCGACACGCTCGCGCATGCCCATCAGGCCGTGCCCGCCGACGACGGCCGGGGACGGCACCGCCGCCTTCCCGTCGTCGAGCACCTCGATCTCGAGCACGTCGCGGCCCAAAGCCGATGCGCACCGTCGCGCTCGTGCCGCCGGAGTGCCTGAGCGCATTCGTGAGCGCCTCCTGGATGACCCGGTAGGCCGACACCTCGAGCGTACGGGACAGCGGGCGCGGCTCGCCCTCGATCGCGAGCCGCACCGTCAGCCCGCCGCGCTCGGCCTGGGCCGACGAGCTCTGGGAGCTGGGCGAGGTCCGGCTGCGGCGCCAGCTCGTCGGGCTGATCGGCCCGGCGGAGCACGCCGAGCAGCCGGTGCAGCTCGAGCACGGCCTGCCGGCTGGAGGCCTCGATCGAGCTGAGCGCCTCCTCGGCCTTGTCGCGGCTGCCGCGCCATCACGCGGCGCGCCGCGCCGGCCTGCACGCCCATCACGCTGACGTGGTGGGCGACCACGTCGTGGAGCTCGCGCGCGATGCGCACGCGCTCCTCCAGGACGGCGCGCCGCGCGTTCTCCTCGCGCTCGCCCTGCAGCTCCCGCGTCCGCGCCTCGAGCTCGTGCTCGCGCTCACGGCGGGAGCGCACCGCGAGGCCGAGCAGGAACGGGAGGGCGATCGACGCGACGTTGTAGGCGAGCAGGAAGGTCTCGTAGAGCGGGCAGCCGGCCGTAGGCGCCGCCCGCGTAGAAGAAGATCTCGCGCACGACCTCGCCGAGCATCACGGCCCCGAGCGCGCCGGCGACGAGCGCCGTGCGCCGCGCCGGCCGGCCGTGCACGGACCGCGCTGTAGAGCGCGATCCAGCACGCCCAGACGGTCATCGTGCCCTCCCACCCGGCCATCACCGGGACGTCGGGGTGGCTCACCAGGCGGCCGATCACGAAGGCCCCGATCACGAGGCACGCCGCCGTGAGCGGGATGCGGCGCCGCAACGCCAGCGGGAGCATGACCGCGAGCACCGTGAGCAGGATCCAGGGCTTCGCGGGGTCAGCGAACGCGGGGTCCTGCCGCAGCAGCTCGAACGTCGAGTAGACGGAAACCAGCGCGGTCGCGGCGAGCACGGCGGTCAGCGCCGCGTCCGCCGCCGTGGGGTTGCGGCGGAGGATCGCCGCGAGGCGCCGGGCGTGCAGTCGCATGGCTCGACCGTATCGGAGAACTCCGCGCCGTCACCTCTCCCGCGCGGCAGAGCCGCCTCTCGTCGCGAGGAGGAGATCGGCCGCCTGCGACGCGACCGGCGGCAGAGCCGCAAATGACCGTGCGGACGACGGCGATCGCGCACTGCCCGCGCAGAGCTGACGGGGACGAGACGAAAGGTTCTCCATGCCGACGATCGAGATCGAGAGACTGTCCAAGCGCTTCGGCGACATCGCCGCCGTGAGCGATCTGAGCTTCACCGCCCGCGAGGGCGCCGTGACCGGGTTCCTCGGCCCAACGGCGCCGGCAAGTCCACCACCCTGCGCATGCTGCTCGGCCTGGTGCGGCCGAGCTCGGGCAGCGCCCTGATCGGGGGCGTGCCGTACGCCGAGCTGCGCCACCCGTTCCGCCACGTCGGGGCGGTGCTCGAGGCCGACGCGTTCCACCCCGGCCGGCGGGCGCGCGATCACCTCGCGGTGCTCGCGCTGGCGGCCGGGCTGCCGCTCGCCCGCGTCGACGCCGTGCTCGCAGAGGTCGACCTCGCCGAGGCCGGCCACCGGCGCGTCAAGGGCTTCTCGCTCGGGATGCGCCAGCGGCTCGGGCTGGCGAGCGCCCTGCTCGGCGAGCCCGAGGTCCTGATCCTCGACGAGCCCGCGAACGGCCTCGATCCCGAGGGCGTCCACTGGCTGCGCCGGTACCTGCGCGCGTTCGCGGACGCCGGCGGGACGGTGCTCGTGTCGAGCCACGTGCTCGCCGAGGTCGCGCAGACCGTCGACGACGTCGTGATCATCGCCCACGGGCGCCTCGTCACGCAGTCGTCGCTGGCCGAGCTGGCGCGGCGCTCGCAGACCGGCGTGCGCGTGCGCACGCCGCAGGCCGAGACGCTGCGCGCGGCGCTCACGGGCCAGGGCATCGCGGCGGAGCTGGTCGCGGCCGACGTCGTCATGGCCTTCGAGACCAGCACCGACGCGGTCGGCCTCGCGGCTGCCGGCGTCAACGCCGTGATCTACGAGATGGCCCACGAGCAGTTCGACCTCGAGGAGCTGTTCCTCGAGCTCACCACCCCCGAAGGAGTCGTCGCATGAACACGCTCATCCGCGCAGAGCTCTTGAAGCTCCGCACCCTGCGACTGTTCTGGTGGACGGTGGCGGCGACCCTGGCGTTCGTCCCGGTCAGCATCGCGGTCGCCGTTCGCGGCGGCTCCGGCAGCGCCCCGCTCGACAGCACCGAGGGCTTCCGCAACGTGCTCGCGGCGGCCTCGTCGGGCGGCGTGCTCATGATCGTCATCGGCATCCTCGCGATGGCCGGCGAGGTGCGCCACAACACGTTGACCTCGACGTTCCTGATCACGCCGGAGCGCCGGCGCGCCGTCACCGCGAAGCTCGCGGCGTGCGGCCTCGCGGGCGTCGCGATCGGCGTCGTCGCATCGCTGCTCACGCTGGCCATCGCCCTGCCGTGGCTGTCGCAGCGCGGCGTCGCGCTGGACGAGCACACCACCGACATCCTGGCCGTGCTCCTCGGCGGCATCGCCGCGACGGCGCTCGGCGGGCTGATGGGAGTCGGGCTCGGCGCGCTGCTGTCGAACCAGACGCTCGCGGTCACGGCGACGCTCGTCTGGGTGTTCGCCGTCGAGAGCATCCTCGCGGCCTTCGCGCCGGGCGTCGGCCGCTGGTTCCCCGGGGGTGCCGTGTCGGCCATGAGCGGCGTCGCGCCGCCGAACGGCGAGGCGCTCGCGTTCTGGATCGCCGGGCTGCTGTTCGCCGGCTACGCGCTCGTGTGCGCGGAGGCAGGGGCGCGCGCAGCCCTGCGCAGGGACGTCACGTGACCGGCCATGTGCTCGAGCTCACGCGTACCGCCGGCGATCGCCGGCGGTACGTCGTCGACGGCCGCAGCTGGGGCCGTCGGCCCGTCAGCGTGACGCTGTCCGCGCCGGGCGCGGTCGACCCCGGGCGCCCTGCTGTTCGCGTGCTTCGTGGTGCGCCGTCTCGCACGCGGCGCCGGCGACTCGACGGCGGCGAGCACGAGCGCTGCGGCGACTGTCGGCTGCTAGGAGCGAAGCTCGGCCCCGAGCGTCTCGCGCAGGCGCTCGACGACGGCCTCCCGGTGCGGGCGCACCTCCTCGTCGGAGAGGGTGCGGTCCTGGGCCTGGAACGTCAGCCGCAGTGCCAGCGAGCGACGCTCGGGGCCGAGCGCGCCGGCGTCGCGATAGACGTCGAAGACCTGCACGTCGCCGAGCAGGTCGCCGCCGGCCGCCCGCGCGGCGGCCACGACGGCGCTCGCGGGATGCTCGTCGGGCACGACGACGGCGATGTCCTGGCGCAGCGGCGGGAACTCCGAGAGCGCGAGCGCGCGCGGCGCCGCTCCGAGCCGCTCGCACAGGCGATCGAGATCGAGCTCCATGCAGACGACGGGATCGTCGAAGCCGTAGCGCCGGGCCGTCAGCGGGTGGAGCTCGCCGACGAAGCCGAGCGCCTCCTCGCCGGGCACCTGCACGAGGCCCTTGCGGCCGGGGTGCAGGAACGGATCGCGCTCGGGGCCCATCGCCTCGACCCGGCAGGTCACGCCGATGGCGCCGAGGATCGACTCGAGCACGCCCTTGCCGAGGAAGAACGAGGCCGGCTCACCGGCGCGGCGCCAGGCCGCGCCACCCAGGCGCCCGCGCAGCACGGCACTGAACGTCCACGGCTCGCGCGGCAGCTTCTGGCCCTCGACCGGGTGATAGGTGTGGGCGATCTCGAAGAGCGCGAGGTCGTCGCGGCCCCAGGCGGCGTTGCGCGCCAGGGCCTCGAGCAGGCTCGGCAGGAGCAGCGTGCGCAGGTGCGAGTGATCCTGCGAGAGCGGGTTGGCGACGCGCAGCATCGCGCGGCGCGGATCGCCGGCCCCGAGCCCGAGCCGATCGGGCATGTCGGCCGGGACGTACGAGAGCGTCTGCGCCTCCGTGAGGCCGGCGCCGAGGCACGCGTCGGCGACCGTCCTGCGCACGCGCTGGGGCGCCGTCAGCCCGCCGCCGGAGCCGACCGAGAGCAGCGACGGCACGCGATCGAGGCCGTGGATGCGCGCGATCTCCTCGATCACGTCGATCTCGCGCGTGACGTCGGCGAAGCGCGTCGGCGGCACGCGCACGTCGATCGTGCCCTGGCCCGCGCGCGGATCGAAGCCGAGCCGGTCGAGGATCTCGACGGCGCGGGCGAGGGAGACATCGAGCGCGGTGATCTGCGCGACGCGGTCCATGCGCACGCGCAGCGAGGCGCGCGCCGGGAGGTCGGCGGAGACGTCGAGCGGGCGCGGCGTCATGCGGCCGCCGCAGAGCTCGACGATCAGGCGTGCGGCGGCGCGCGAGGCGATCGGGGCGATCGACGGGTGGACGCCCTTCTCCCAGCGATTCGAGCCGTCGGTGCGCAGGCCGAGCGCCTGCGAGGTGCGCAGGATCTGCGTGCGCGTGAAGTTGGCGGCCTCGAGCACGACGGTGGTCGAGCCGTCGCCGATCTCGGAGTCGGCGCCGCCCATGATGCCGCCGATCGCCTGCGGGCCCTCGGCGTCGGCGATCACGAGCATCTCGGGCGTGAGCGCGCGCTCCTGTCCGTCGAGCGTGCGCACCGTCTCCCCCGCCCGCGCGCGGCGGGCGGTCAGGCTGCGGCCGCGCACGCGCTCGTGGTCGTAGACGTGCAGCGGGCTGCCGAGGTCGTGCATCACGTAGTTGGTGATGTCGACGACGTTCGAGATCGGGCGCACGCCCGCCGCCTGCAGCGCGCGCCTTGAGCCACAGCGGCGAGGGCGCGACCGTCGATGTCCTGGAACACGCGCGCCGTGAAGCGCGGGCACAGGTCCTCGTCCTCGATCGCGATCGTGATCCAGTCGGTGGTGAGGCGCTCGCCGAGCGCCGGCGGCTCGCTGTCGTCGAGCGGCGTCAGCTCGATGCCGAAGAGCGCGTGCACCTCGCGCGCGACGCCGCGCATCGAGAGCAGGTCGGCGCGGTTCGAGGTGACCTCGAGCTCGATCACGTCGTGGAACGAGCGGGCACGCGCGCGGCCAGCGGATCGCCGGGGCTCCAGCCCTCGCCGAGCACCATGATGCCGTCGTGCTCGGCCGAGAGGTCGAGCTCGCGCTCCGAGAGGATCATCCCGTCGGACGTCTCGCCGCGCAGCTTCGAGCGCGTGATCTTGCGACCGTCGAGCAGCGTCGTGCCGGGCAGCGCCACGGCGACCGTGTCGCCCGCGCCGAAGTTCCAGGCGCCGCACACGATCTGGCGCGGCGCGGCCTCCCCCACGTCGATCTGCGTGAGCTGCAGGCGGTCGGCGTTCGGATGCTTGCCGGCCGCGAGCACGTGGCCCGCGACGATCAGCTCCTCGACGCCGTCGACCGCCGGCAGGCCGCGGCGCTCGATGCCCTCGACCTTGTCGCCCGCGAGCGAGAGCTGGGCGGCGAGCTCGTCGAGCGGCGGCAGCTCGCCGAGGTGGTCGGCCAGCCACTGCACCGGAACCTTCATCGCACGGCCCCCCTGAACTGCTCGAGGAAGCGCACGTCGTTGTCGTAGAAGCTCTTGACGTGCGGGATCCCGTACTTGAGCATCGCGACCCGCTCGATGCCCATGCCGAAGGCCCAGCCGGTCACGACCTCGGGGTCGTAGCCGGGGACGAAGCCGAACACGTTCGGGTCGATCATGCCGGCCCCGAGGATCTCGATCCAGCCCTCGCCCGAGCACACGCGGCAGCCCTTGCCGCCGCACAGGAAGCACGACACGTCGAGCTCGACGCTCGGCTCGGTGAACGGGAAGAAGTGCGAGCGCAGGCGGATCTCGCGGTCGGGCCCGAAGAGCGCGCGCGCGAAATGCTCGAGCGTGCCCTTGAGGTGCGCGAGCGAGAGGCCGCGGTCGACGGCGATGCCCTCGACCTGCTGGAACATCGGCGAGTGCGTCGCGTCGAGCGCGTCGCGGCGGTAGACGCGGCCCGGGCAGATCACGTACACCGGCGGCGCCTGCGACTCCATCACGCGCACCTGTACGGGCGAGGTCTGCGTGCGCAGGCACACCTCGGGGCCGATCCAGAGCGTGTCGGACTCGCCCTTCGCCGGGTGGTCGTCGGGCGTGTTGAGCGCCGTGAAGTTGTAGTACTCGAGCTCGACCTCGGGGCCCTCGGCGATGCCGAAGCCGAGACCGACGAAGACGTCCTCGATCTCGCGCTGGATCTGCGTCAGGAGGTGCGAGGTGCCGCGCGGCACGGGGTCGCCGGGCAGCGTCACGTCGATCGACTCGGTGCGCAGGGCGGCGTCGAGCTCGCGCGTCTCGAACTGCTCGCGCAGCTGCGCGTGCAGGCCGTCGAGCACGCCGCGCACGCGGTTCAGCTCCTGGCCGCGCGGTCCGCGCAGCTCGGCCGGCAGGGTGCCGAGCTCGCGCAGGGCGAGCGTCAGCGCGCTCGAGCGCCCGAGGGCCTCGACGCGTGCGTCCTCGAGCTCTGCGGCCGTGCCGGCCCGCTCGAGCAGCTCGCGTCCCTGGCGCTCCAGGCTGGCGGCGTCCTCCATTGGCATCCCCGCGTCGGTGCAGGGACGAGGGAGACTCCCCCGCGGTACCACCCTGCTTGCGCCGGTACGGCGCCGCTCGCTTCCGCCCAATCGGTGGCGTCCCGCCCGGCTCGGGAGGTGAACTTCGGCGGGCAGTCCACGCGGGGGCTCTCAGTCACGGCCCCGCTCCCTCAGGTGGATGGCGCCCGCCTACTCGTCTCCGTCGGCGCCGGAGCCGCCATTCTACCGCGTGTGCGACGAGCAGCAGCAGCACCGGGCGGAGAGCCGTACGAGCGGCTCGGGCCGCTCTACGACACCTGGTGCGCCGGCGTCGACCACGACATCCCGTTCTACGTGCTGGCCTGCGAGGACGCGAGCCGGGCCGATCATCGAGCTCGGAGCGGGCAGCGGGCGGATCAGCGTCGAGCTCGCCCGCCACGGCCACCGCGTGATCGCGCTCGACGCGGCGCCGGCGATGCTCGCGCAGGCCGAGCGCCGTGCCCGCCGCTACGGCGTCGAGCAGCTGCTCGAGACGCTGCGTCGGCAGATCTGCGGGAGCCGCCCGAGCTGCCCGGCGAGCGATCGCGTGATCGCGCCGTTCCGGACGTTCATGCACCTCACCGGCGACGACGAGCGCCGCCGTGCGCTGGGCGGCCGCCGGGGTCTGCTGGCGCCGGGCGGGCAGTTCATCTTCGACGTCTTCGAGCCGAGCGCCGCCGACATCCGCGCCACGCACGACCGCTGGATCGCGCGCCGCGAGGGCATCAGCGAGCGACCGCTGTGGGATGCCGAGGAGCGCCGCCTGGAGCTCGAGGTGCGCCTGCCCGCGCCGCATCGTGCCGATGACGCTCGAGTGGCGGAGCGCGGACGAGTGGCGTCTGCTCTGCGCGGAGGCGGGGCTGACGGTGGTCGCCGCCCACGCGGGCTTCGACGGCGCGCCGCTGCAGCATGAGCAGGGCGACCAGATCTACGTCTGCGAGCGCGCTGAGTCTGCACCGGCGCCCAGGCACGCCCACGTTCGGGGCCTGGCCCCAACGTGCGGGCGCTCGTTACCGCCGCAGCTCGTAGAGCGCGAGCGCTCCGGCGATCGCCACGTTGAGCGAGTCCGTGCCCTCGGCGAGGGGGATGCGCGCGATCGCATCGGCACCCGCCACCACGTCGTCCGGGAGGCCCGTGCGCTCGCCGCCGAGCGCGAAGGCGATCGGCGCCTCGGGCG
The DNA here is from genome assembly GCA_963834415.1 of uncultured Actinomycetes bacterium. GTDB lineage: Bacteria > Actinomycetota > Thermoleophilia > Gaiellales > JALYLC01 > JALYLC01. The sequence continues at coordinate 137,058 of CAWIBP010000003.1, forward strand.
CGAGCTCCGCGAGCGTGCTCTCGCCCTTGGCGTCGAGCGCGACGACCGCGAGCGGCGGCGCCTCGCGCATCGTGATCACCGGCACCGAGTAGAGCGCGCCCATGCTCGCGCGCACCGCCCGTGGCGAGAGCGGATCGGCGCAGCCCTCGGCGAGCGCGACGTGCGCGGGCCCGAGGCCCTGGGCCGTGCGCAGGAGCGTGCCGAGGTTGCCGGGGTCGGACGACTCCGTGCAGGTGCAGGCCGACCTGGGCCTCGCGCGCGAGTCGCGGGCGAGCGGCGGGAGGTCGTTGGCTCGCAGCACGCCGACGGCCCGACTCGTGTGCGAGAGCGACGAGAGCGCCTGCATGACCTCGGCCGTGCAGCGCAGCACCTTCGCGCCCGCGGCGAAGAGCTCGTCGGCGATGCGGTCGCTGCCGAGATCGTCGTCGACGAACGCCTCGACCGGGACGACGCCGGCCGCGAGCGCGGCACGTAGCGCATCCTCGCCCTCGTCGACGAAGAGCCCGGTGCGCTTGCGTTCCTTGGCCTCACCGAGCCCGCGCGCGGCCTTGACGCGTGCATTCGCCCGACTCGTGATCATGCGGGCAGCCTGCTCGCGGCGCACGCCGGCCGGCGGGCACGACCGTGCGCGCCGGAGCGCGGCCGGCGTCCGCGCTCCGGCGCGCCCAGCACGAATCGCACCGTCTGCGCATGCGACGAGCGCGGGTGATCGTGGAGTCTCACCCGCTACCGCCGCAGGTCACTGCGCGAGCGCCGCCTTGGCGCGCTCGGCGAGCGCTGCGAACGTCTTCGGCTCGTGCACCGCCAGATCGGCCAAGACCTTGCGGTCGACGGTGACCTCGGCCCGCTTCAGCCCGTTGATCATCTGGCTGTAGGAGAGACCGTGGATGCGCGCTGCCGCGTTGATGCGGACGATCCACAGCCGGCGGAAGTCGCGCTTGCGCACGCGCCGGTCGCGGTAGGCGTACTGCAGGCTGTGCTGCACCTGCTCTTTGGCGCGGCGGTAGACCTTGGACTTCAGGCCCCAGTAGCCGGAGGCCTGGGCGAGAACCTTGCGGCGCTTCTTGCGCGCATGAACGGATCGCTTGACGCGGGTCATTGAAAGGCTTCCTTCCTCAGCGCAGCCGGAGAAGGCCCTTGACGAGCTTCTCGTCAGAGTGCGCGACTGGCTGATCCTGACGGAAGGCGCGCTTCCGCTTCGGCGACTTCTTCTCGAGAATGTGCGAGCGCATGCCGTGACGGCGCGTCAGCTTGCCGCTGCCCGTCAGCTTGAAGCGCTTCTTGGCGCCGGAGTGGGTCTTCATCTTTGGCATCAGGTGCTCGTCGGTTCCGGTTCTGGTTCGGGGGCGGCTTCCGCAGCGGGCGCGGCGGCCTCGGCGGCGGGCTTCGCTGCCTTGGGCTTTGCGACTCTCGGCTTGGCTGCGGGCTTCGCGGCCTCGGCCTTGGGCTTCTCGTCGGACGGTGCTGCTCGCGCTCGGCGGCGCTGCGGCGGGCTTCGCTGCTGCCTTGGGCTTGGCGGCTGCCTTGGCCGCGGGCTTCGCGGCTTCGGCGGGTGCAACTTCGGGCTCTGCGTGCCTCGGCCCCTGCCGCCGCGTCGGCGGGCGGAGCCGAGGTCTCTGTCGGTGCTTGGGCGGGGGCCTCGTTCGGCCCCGGCTTCGTGGGTGGCAGCTCTCTGACAGGCGCCAGCAGCATCACCATGTTGCGGCCGTCCTGGATCGGCGCGGACTCGATCACGCCGAGCTCGGACACATCTTCTGCGAGCCGTTCGAGCAGCGCTCTGCCGCGCTCGGGATGGCTCATCTCGCGCCCGCGGAACATGATCGTGACCTTGACCTTGTCGCGCTGGCGCAGGAAGCGTACGACATGGCCCTTCTTCGTGGCGTAGTCGTGCGGGTCGATCTTGGGGCGGAGCTTGATCTCCTTGATCGTGATCGTGCTCTGGTGCTTGCGCGCCAGCTTCTGCTTCTGCTCCTGGTCGTAGCGGTACTTGCCGTAATCCATGACCCGGCAGACGGGCGGATTCGCGTCGGGCGCGACCTCGACGAGGTCGAGATTCTTGGCCCACGCGTACTCCAGTGCCTCGTCGCGCGCCTTGACGCCGATCTGCGATCCGTCGTCGTCGATCAGCCGCACCTGCGGTACGCGGATCGTCTCGTTGACACGGGTGCGCGGCTCTGCCGGACGCACATCCTGACCACCGCGCGGCCTCACTGGCGCTTCACCGAATGCTTCAACCTGCTCCTCTCATGCGCAGGGCGGCACCCGGCGTGCACGTACTGGACTTGCACGACCCGACGCGGCGAAACGTTCTCTGACCGGCGGGTGGGAAACGGGTGGCGCCTCCACTTTGACAGCTGAATGATACACGCCGCACGTTGCGGGTCATTCGGAGAACAGCGCGCGTGCGAATGCCTCGGCGTCGAAGGGTCGCAGATCCTCGAGCCCCTCCCCCATCCCGATCAGCTTGATCGGGATCCCCATCTCGTGAGCGATCGCGATCGCGATGCCGCCCTTGGCGCTGCCGTCGAGCTTCGTCAGCACGAGCCCGGTGACATCGGCGGCCTGCGTGAACAGGCGTGCCTGCTGGAGGCCGTTCTGACCGGTGGTGGCGTCGATCGTGAGCAGCGTCTCGTGGGGCGCGCCGTCGAGCCGCTGCGCGATCACGCGGCGCACCTTCGAGAGCTCCTCCATGAGGTGCTCCTGCGTGTGCAGGCGTCCCGCGGTGTCGACGATCACGACGCGGCGGCCGCGCGCGACGCCCGCGCTGACCGCGTCGAACGCGACCGCGGCGGGATCGGAGCCGCTCGCCGAGCCCACGAAGTCGGCCTGCGCGCGGCCGGCCCAGGTCTCGAGCTGCTCGGCGGCTGCGGCCCGGAACGTGTCCGCCGCGCCGATCACCACGCTCGCCCCGGCCTCGTGCAGCTGATAGGCGAGCTTGCCGATCGTGGTCGTCTTGCCGGTGCCGTTGACGCCGACGACGAGGATCACCGCGGGGTCGGCACGGAGATCGAGCGCGCGCCGCTCGAGCGGCTCGGCGAGCCGCTCGGCGATGATCCTCTGGAGCGTCTCGCGCAGCTCGTCCGGCGTGTGCAGCCGACCGGCCGCCGACTCTGCCTCGAGCGCCTGCACGATCTCGACGGTCGCCGGCACCCCGACGTCGGCGGCGATCAGGAGCTCCTCGAGGCGCTCCCAGACGTCGTCGTCGTTGGGGTCGAAGGCGAGCTCGTTGAGCCCCTGGGCGAGCGCTCGGCTGGAGCGGCCGAGGTTCTCGCGCAGGCGCGAGAAGAACCCGCGGCGCCGCCCCTCCGGCTCCGCGCGCTGCTCCGGGGCCGGTGCGAGGCCCATCAGCACTTCCTGCCAGCTGGACACGGCTAGACGGCCACGGGCTCGCGCGCGCGGCGCGAGAGCACGGTCGAGACGCCGTCACCGGCCATCGAGACGCCGTAGAGCACGTCGGCGATCTCCATGGTCAGCTGCTGGTGGCTGATGATGATGAACTGCGCGCGATCGCGATAGCGCTCGATCAGCTCGAGGAAGCGCGCGATGTTGGCGTCGTCGAGCGCTGCGTCGACCTCGTCGAGCACGTAGAACGGCGAGGGCCGCGCGAGCATCAGCGCGAACAGGAACGCGAGCGCGCCGAGCGAGCGCTCGCCGCCCGAGAGCAGCCCCATCGAGGCGAGCCGCTTGCCGGCGGGCTGGATCTCGAGCTCGACACCCGGCTCGGCCGGCTCGGCGGCGACGGGCTCCGCCGGTCGCCTCGCCCCGACTCGTCGAGCGCGGGCTCCGGCGCGGTCAGCACGCAGCGCCCGCGCCCGCCGGGGAAGAGCGTGCCCACGACCTCGTCGAAGCCCTCCTGCACCTGCGCGAAGGTCGCCGCGAAGCGCTCGCGGATCTCGCGCGTGAGGCTGCGGATCACGCGCTCGAGCTCGCGGATCGCCGCCGCGAGGTCGTCGACCTGCGTGCGCACGTCGTCGAGCCGCTCGCGCTGCTCCTCGAGCTCCTGCTTGGCCAGCGGGTTGACCGCGCCGAGCTCGCCGCGGCGGCGCTCGAGGCGCTCGACGCGGGCCGACAGCCCGGCGAGCTCCTCCGGCGGCAGCGGCTCGACCGCATCGACGGCGGCCATGCCGTGCTGCTCGGCGAGCTCGGCGGCACGCGTGCGCAGCTCGGCGAGCCGCTCCTCGGCGTGCGCAGCCTCGCGTTCCAGCGCGCCTGCACGGGCGGCGGCGTCGCGCTCGGCGCCCGAATGCTCGGCCTCGTCGCGCGCGCACTCGCGCAGGGCGGTCGTGAGCGCCTCGCTGCGGCGCGTGAGCTCGGCGCCGCGCTGCACGAGCGGCGCGCGGGCGCTGTCGGCAGCGGCCCGGCAGGCTTCGAGCGCGGCTGCCAGCGCCGCGCCGTCGCCGCTCGCGAGCAGCGCGAGGGCCTCGCCGCGCTCGCGCGTGCGCCCCGCGTTGCGCTCGGCGGCTGCGCGTGCGGCCACCAGGCGCTCGCGCTCGCTGCGTGCGTGCCCGGCCCGCTCGGCCACGGCGGCGCGCTCGGCGCGTGCCGTGCGCGACGCGCTCGGCCAGGGTGCTGCGCACACGCTCGGCCTCGGCCGCCTCGGCATCGGCGCGCGCGGCGGTCTCGCCCGCGGCCGCGGCGTCGCGCGCGAGCGCCGGCGGACTCGCGCTCGGCGTCCTCGACGGAGGTCGTCAGGTCGAGGCGCAGCTGCTCGGCCTCGTCGCGCTCGTGCTCGGCGCGCTCGGCCGCGCGGGCCGCGCGATCACGAGCTGCAGCCGCCTCGCGCTCGGCCCGCTCGGCGCCGACGAGCGCGCTGCGGGCGTCTGCGCAGCGCCTCGGCGAGCGTGCCCTCGGAAAGCTCGCGCGTCGCGAGCTCGGCCGCCGCGGTGGCCGCCTCGCTCTCGCGCCGCGCGCTCTCGGCGCGCCGCGCGCCCGGCCGCGGCGTGCGCGCCCTCGAGCTCGCGGCGCGCGCGCAGCAGCGCCGCCTCGCCGCTCGCGCCGGAGCGGAACGCGACGCTGCGGTCGGCGTCGTAGCCGAGCCCGTCGCGGGTCACGGCGATGCCGCTCGCGCACGCCCGACGAGCGCGGCGGCGTCGGGCACCAGCCAGACCCCGTCGAGCAGGCCGGCAGGCGCGCGCTCGGTCAGGCGGACGTGGGCGGCGAGCGGCTCGGCGCCGGCGGGTGCGGTCGCGCGAGCGGCCGCCGGCCGGCCGACGTGGAGCGCGCCACCCTCGGCCTCCGCCGACTCGAGCAGCGCCAGCGCGGTCGCGAGATCATCGGCGCAGGCGAGCGCGGCACAGCGCTCGAGCGCCGCCGCGACGGCCAGCTCGTACGCCGGCCTCGGGCTCCACCAGCGCGAGCGCGAGCGTCGCGCCCTGCCGCACCAGCTCGGCCAGCGACGGCGCGATGCCGTCGGCGCGCTCGACCGCTGCGGCGAGCGCCTCGGCGCGGGCCGTCGCGGCGACAGCGGCCGAGGCGGCCTCTGCGGCCAGGCGCTGGGCCTCGCGCACGCGGCCGCGCACTGCATCCACGTCGGCGCGGGCGGCACCCTCGGCTGCGAGCGCGGTCTCGTGCGCGGCACGCGCCGCCGCCGCGGCGGGCTCGGCCTGGGCCAGTGCGCGCCTCGGCAGCTGCGGCCTCGGCGCGCGTGCGCTCGGCGTCCTGCAGCACCTGCGCCCGGCGCTCGGCGATCTGGGCGGTGCGCGCGCGCTGGGCGGCCAGCGCGGCCTCGGCATGCGCGGCCCGACCTGTCAGCTCGGCGGCCTGCCGGCGCGCCGCGAGGGCCGCCGCCCCGCTCTCGGCTCGCGCGGGCCGCGGCGGTCGCGAGCTCGGCCTCGTCGAGCGGGGCGAGCGCCGCCTCCGCCGCGCTCAGGCGCTCGGCGGCCTCGACCGCGGCATCCGCCAGCACGGCGAGCGACGCGGTCTCCGCAGCCAGGCGCTCGGCCAGCTCGCGCTCGCGCGCGGCCTCGGCGGCGACGTCGGCGAGGCGCTGCGTGAGCGCGTCGCGGCGCGAGCCCAGGCGCTCGACGGCGGTCGCCAGCGCGATGCCGTGGGCGGCGGCGGCTTCCTGCTCGCCGAGGATGCGGGCAAGCTCTTGCTCGGCCCGTGCGCGGCGCGCGGTGATCTCGGCGACGTGCGCGGACGCGGCATCCCGCTCGGCGCGCGCGCCGGCGAGCTCGCGCTCGCGCTCGCCGCGGGTGCGGCGCGTCTCGGCCAGCGCGGAGGCGAGCAGGCGCAGGCGCAGCTCGGCGATCTGGCGGGCGAGCACCTCGGCCCGCTCGGCGGCGGTGGCCTGCAGCTCGAGCGGCTTGAGCCGCGCGCGCAGCTCGCGCTCGACGTCGCCCGCGCGCTCGAGATCGGCGGCGACGCGCGCGAGCTTGGCCTCGGCGCGCTGGCGGCGGCGCTTGAACTTGCCCAGGCCGGCGGCCTCCTCGACGAGGCCGCGGCGCTCGTCGGGCCGCGCCAGCAGCACCTGGTCGACGGTGCCCTGGGCGATGATGCAGTGCAGCTCGCGCCCGAGCCCGGCCTCGGCCAGGAGGTCGCGCACGTCGAGGCGGCGCACCGCCTGGCGGTTGAGCAGGTAGTCGCTGTCGCCCGCGCGGTCGAGCCGGCGCATCACCGAGAGCTCGCTGCGCGGCACGCCGACGCGGCCGTCGCTGTTGTCGAGCACGAGCTCGACCTCGCAGACGCCGCTCGCCGCGTGCTGCTCGGAGCCCGCGAAGAGCACGTCCTGGCCGGTCTGCGCGCGGATCTGGCTGGGCGGCTGCGAGGCCATGGCCCACTGCAGCGCGTCGGCGATGTTGGACTTGCCCGAGCCGTTCGGGCCGACCACGACCGACACGCCGCCCTCGAAGCGCAGCTCGATCGGATCGCGGAACGACTTGAAGCCGCGCAGCCGGATCGCGCTCAGGTGCACAGGTGGCCCTCGCTGTCGACGCGCAGCAGCGCTGCCTGCGCGGCCGCCTGCTCGGAGGCCTTCTTGGACGGGCCCTCGCCGGGCCGAGCAGCTCGTCGCCGAGCAGGGCGGCGGACGTGAAGCTGCGGCGGTGCGCTGGTCCGGTGGACTCCATCAGCCGGTAGCTTACGGACGACCCCTGACGTGCCAGCCGTTCCTGCAGTTCCGTCTTGTGATCGACGAAGCCCTGCTCGCCGTATTCGATGCGCTCGCGGAAGGCCTCGACCACCGCGTCGGCGGTCTCGCGATAGCCGTGATGCAGGAACGCGGCGCCGATCACGGACTCGCTCAGCGCCGCCAGCATGTTGCGGTTCGTCTCGATGCGCGGCTCGGCGCCACGCGCACGCGCTCCTGCTCGAACGCTCCGCGAGCTCGAGCGCACGCGCGACGATCGCGCAGGACGGACGCGAGACGACGTAGGCGCGCTGCTGCGCCAGCCGGCCCTCGTCGACGTCCGGGGCACGGCGATAGAGCTCCTCGGCGACCGCGAGACCGAGCACGCAGTCGCCGAGGAACTCCAGTCGCTCGTAGGACTGGACGCGCTCGCCGACCCAGGACGAGTGGGTGAACGCGCGCCGCCGCAGCTCATCGGGGAGCTGCTCGACGAGCGTTGCGAGCGCGGACACGCTCGGCGCTAGGAGGCGTTCTCCATGATGTAGTCGACCGCCTGGTTGACCGTCTTGATGCCCTGCGCTTCCTCGTCCGGGATCTTCACGCCGAACTGATCCTCGAGCTCCATGATGAGCTCGACGAGATCGAGGGAGTCGGCGTCGAGATCGTCCTGGAAGGACGCCTCGGGCGTGACCTGGGCCTCGTCGACTCCGAGCTGCTGGACGAGAATCTGCTTGACCTGGTCGAGGACTTCTTCGCGCGTCGCCAACGTGCCTCCATCGGTAGAGCGGTGTGCGGCCGGGCGAGCGTAGCACGCGCACGGGTGGGGTGGCAGTGGGAAACCCCGTGCGGGCTGCTCGGTCTAGGTCGTGCCGGCCGTATCGGTTTCGGGCGCTGCGATGGTATCTGCGGCGCGCGGCTCAGGATGCACGCGTCGCGCGATGTCCTCGATCAGCCCCTCGCGCACGCCGCGGGCGGCATGGCTGAGCGCATTCGCGATCGCGATCGAGCCGGAGTCGCCGTGCGCCTTGACGGCGATCGCGCGCAGGCCGATCAGGTAGGAGCCGCCGTAGGTGTCGGGGTTCACCTTGTCGCGCAGCGGCTGCAGCTTGGGCCGCAGCAGCAGGCCGCCGAGCTTGCCCTGCCAGGACGACGTCGCCGCCTGCCGGATCTCGTCGAACAGCCACGCGCCGGTGCCCTCGAGCAGCTTGAGCACGACGTTGCCGGTGAAGCCGTCCGTGACGACCACGTCGACGGCGCCGAGCGGCACGTCGCGGCCCTCGATGTTGCCGGCGAAGCGCAGCCGGTCGTCGTCGGCGAGCAGCCGGTAGGAGTCGAGCACGAGGCGGTTGCCCTTGCCCTCCTCGTGGCCGTTCGAGAGCAGGCCGACGCGCGGCTCGTGCACGCCGAGCACGCTCGCGGAGAAGGCCGTGCCCATGTGCGCGAACTGGTGCAGCTGATTCGGCCGCGGATCCGGCGTGGCGCCGATGTCGAGCACGACGATCGGGCCCTTCGCCGAGGGCAGCGGCTGCACGATCGCCGGCCGCAGCACGCCCGGCAGGCGGCGCAGCTCGAGCAGACCGGCCGCGAGCACGGCGCCGGTCGCGCCGGCCGAGACGGCGGCCTCCGCACGGCCCTGGTGGACGAGGCGCATGCAGGTGACGACGGAGGCGTCGTCGTGCTCGCGCGCGGCGCGCGCGGGCTCCTCCTCGTGCTTGATCACGTACGGCGCGTGCACGACCTCGATGTCCGGGTCGTCGCGGACGAGCGGGTCCAGCAGCTCCGCCGGACCGCAGACGCAGCACGCGGAGATCGCCGCGCGCCACTGCGTCGCGCGCTCCTGCGACGATCGCCTCCGGGCCCTGGTCGCTGCCCATCGCGTCGAGCGCGACGGTGACCGTGGCGCTCACGCCTCGAGCGGCTCGATCTCGCGCCCCTTGTAGGTCTTGCAGGTGGGGCACATGTGATGGGCGCGCGTGGGCGACCCGCACTGGGCGCAGACGACGACCGCGATCGCGGTGGGCACGCCCTGGTAGCGGCGCTTGTCGCGACGGGATTTCGAAGTCTTCTTCTTGGGGACCGGCATGCTGCGCGTGAAGCCTAGCGGACGGGACCGCCGAGCAGCTACAGCAGCTCGCGGAGTCGCTCCCAGCGCGCGTCCTTGGGCGGCTCGCAGCCGCACGCGACGAGGTTGCGGTCGGCGCCGCACTGCGGGCACAGGCCCGCGCAGTCCTCGCGGCAGCGGATCACGATCGGCAGCGAGAGGATCGCGGCGTCGGTGGCCCAGCGGTCGACGTCGAGCCGCTCGCCCTCGAGGTACGGCGTCGTCTCCTCGTCCTCGACGGCGATCTCGTCGGCCTGGTACTCGCGGGCGTCGACGTCGAGCACGATGCGCGCGTCCTCGAGGCAGCGCTGGCACGGCCCGATGATCGCGGCCTCGAAGGCGAGGTCGAAGAGCAGCCCGCCCGCGAGGCGGGTCAGGCCGAGCTGCGCCCGGATCTCCTCGGGCTCGGCGCGGTACTCCTGCCGGCCGGCCGTGAACGGGACGATCGTGATCGGCACGTCCACGCGGCGGTAGTCGCCGGGAACGAGCCTCAGTGTGCGGAGGTCGACGTGCGTCATCTCAGGAGCGAACGATTGCCCGCGCGGGATTATTCGTCGAGATCGAGCGCGGACGGCTCGTCGGAGCGCCGCTGCAGCTGCTCGCGGCCGCGCTGCACGGCCGTCAGGAACTTGCCGAGGTTGACCTCGAGCGTCGCCAGGATCTCGTCGGCGTAGTCCTCGGCGCCGAGGCGCACCTCGCGCTCGCGGCGGCGGGCCTCGCCCAGCAGCGAGCGCGCCTGCTGCTCGGCCTGGCGCACGACCTCCTGCTGCGAGGCCAGCTCCGCGGCGCGCTCGCGCGCCTCCGCGACGAGGCGCTCGGCCTCGCGCTTGGCCTCGGCGAGCATCTCCTGGCGTTCCTTGACGATCCAGCGCGCCTGCTTGATCTCTTCCGGGATCGTGGCGCGCATCTGGTCGAGGATCTCCCAGATCTCCTCGCGGTCGATCCGGACCTGGTCGGTCAGCGGCACCGCTTTCGCGCCGTGCACCAGCTCGTCGAGCTTGTCGATGAGGACGAGGACATCCATGCAGTCTCCTAGAGGGTGCGCCTCGCGAAGGCCTCGGCCACGACCGGCGGCACGAAGTCCGCGATCGGGCCGCTGAAGGCCGCGAGCTCACGCACGCCGCTCGACGAAAGGAAGCTGTGACGGGGCGACGACATCAGGAAGACGGTCTCGATCTCCGGGGCGATTCGTTTGTTGAGGTGCGCCATCTGCAGCTCCCACTCGAAGTCGGAGACGGCACGCAGTCCCTTGACCAGCGCACATGCCCCCCACGCCCGCGCGTATTCGACGACCAGCGTGGAGAACCCTGCCACGACGACGTTCGGGAAGGGCGAGAGCACCGACTCGAGCAGCTCGAGGCGCTCCTCGATCGTGAAGAACGGCTCCTTGTGCTTGGGCTGGCGGACGACGCCGACCACGATGCGGTCGAACATGCTCGACGCGCGCTCGATGATGTCGAGATGGCCATAGGTGACGGGATCGTAGGTACCGGGACAGAGCGCAGTGCGGCCTGCAGCGGTCGACGGCGTGACGTCAGGGGCCATTGCGGAGGATCTGGATGGTCGAGGCGCCGTAGCGGCGGGGTGTGTCGGCGGGCAGGTCGAGCGGGATCTCCAGGCCGTGCGCGCTCTCGATCACGATGACCGCTCCGGGCGCGAGCACGGCGGGCAGGAGCTCGCCAAGCGCCGCAGCATAGCCCGCAGCGGCGGCGTAGGGCGGATCCAGCAGCACGAGATCGTAGAGCGAGCCGGCGCGCGCCTCGTCCCGGAGCACGCGCTTGAAGTCGGCGCGGCGCACCTCGGCACGCCCCTCGAGCCCGAGCGCCTTGACGTTGGCGCGCACGCAGGCGATGCTCGCGGCGGCGTCGTCGGCGAACAGGCAGGTCGTCGCGCCGCGCGAGAGCGCCTCGAGGCCGAGCGCGCCCGAGCCGGCGAAGAGATCGAGCGCCGCAGCGCCGCCGAGCGGCCCGAGGCGCGCGAACAGCGACTCGCGCACGCGGCCCGCGGTGGGGCGCACGAGGCGTCCGCGTGGCGTGTCCAGCACGCGGCCGCCGAGCTCGCCCGCGATGATCCTCACGCGCGCCCGATCCGCTCGACGAGCCCGCCGAAGCGCTCGCGCGCGGCCTGGGCGAGCACCGCCTCGAACGGGCCCCGGCGCGCCAGCAGGCGGGCGTCGGAGCGCGAGCGCGCGACCAGGCGGCGGTGGCGTGCGAGGCTCACGTGGCGCAGGTCGCTGGCGCCCGACTGGCGCAGCCCCGAGAGCTCGCCCTCGCCGCGCAGGCGCAGGTCGATCTCGGCCAGGTCGAAGCCGCTCGCATGCTCGCAGAGCGCCTCGAGGCGCTTCTGCCCGAGCTCGCTCGGGTCGGGCGACTCGAACAGGAAGCAGTACGACTGCTCGCTGCTGCGCCCCACCCGGCCGCGCAGCTGGTGCAGCTGCGAGAGGCCGAAGCGGTCGGCGTCCTCGATCACCATCGCGGTCGCGTTGGCGACGTCGATGCCGACCTCGATCACCGTCGTCGCCACCAGCACCTGGATCTCCGCGGCGGCGAACGCCCGCATCGTCGCGAGCCGCTCGGCGGCCTTCTGGCGGCCGTGCACGACGCCGACGACGAGCGGCGCGAGCGCCGCGGCGAGCTCGGCGTGCAGCTCCTCGGCGGCGCGCGCCTGCACGGTCTCGGAGCCCTCGACGAGCGGGCAGACGACGTAGGCCTGGCGGCGGTGCTCCTGCCACTGGCCGATCAGCCAGCGGTGGCAGTCGTCGCGCTTCGCTGCGCGCACGCGGCGCGTGATGATCGGCTTGCGCCCGGCCGGCAGCTCGCGCAGCTCGGTGAGGTCGAGATCGCCGTAGAGCGAGAGCGCCAGCGAGCGCGGGATCGGCGTCGCCGTCATGTGCAGCGAGTGCGCGCCGTGGCCCTCGGAGAGCGCTGCCCGCTGCTCGACGCCGAAGCGATGCTGCTCGTCGACGACGATCACGCGCAGGCGGTCGAACTCGACGCTCTTCTCGAGCAGCGCGTGCGTGCCGACGACGAGCGCGGCGTCGCCCGAGGCGATGCGCTGCAGCCGCACACGGCGCTCGGCCGCCGGCAGGTCGCCGGTGATCACGGCGAGCTCGACGCCGAGCGGCTCGACGAGCGAGCGCACGGTCGCCGCGTGCTGCTGCACGAGCACCTCGGTCGGCGCGAGCAACGCGCCCTGCGCGCCCCGCTCGGCCGCGCGCAGCAGCGCGTGCACGGCCACGACCGTCTTGCCCGAGCCGACGTCGCCGAGCAGCAGCCGGCGCATCGGCCGGCCGCGGGCGAGGTCGCGGTCGACGTCGCGGATGCTGCGCTTCTGGCCGGTCGTGAGCGTGAAGGGCAGCGATGCGTGGTAGCGCTCGAGCAGCTCGCCGGAGCGGCCGAGCGCCTCCGCCCCGGGCGCGGCGGCGCGGCGCTCCGCGAGCGCCACCTGCAGCAGCAGGAGCTCCTCGTAGGCCAGGCGATCGCCGGCCACGCGCGTATCGCCGGGGTCGCGCGGCGCGTGCAGCGAGACGATCGCGTCGCGGCGCAGCGGCAGCCGCCGGGCCAGGCGCAGCTCCGACGGCAGCGGATCGCCGATCGCGTCGCTGCGCGGGCAGATGCTCCTCGACGAGCTCGCGCATGGTGCGCGTCGAGAGCGTGCGCGAGGCGTCGTAGACCGCCACGACCCCGCTCGTGTGCAGCCCCTCCCCGGCCTCGGCCAGGACTTCGTGCTCGCGCACGGCGAGCTCGAGGCCGCGCCCGGCGCGCACGGTCGCGCGCAGCTGCAGCAGCTGGCCCGGCAGCAGCGTGCTTGGCAAGGAAGCCCTGGTTGAACCAGATCGCGGTGGCCGCGCCCGAGTCGTCCTTGACGTGCGCCTCGACGATGCGCAGGTTGCGGCGGCGCGTCGGGCGCACGTGGACGCGAGACGAGCTCGACGCGCACCGTGGCCTCCGAGCCGACGACCACGTCGCCGAGCGCCGAGCACGCCCTCGGAGTAGTCGCGCCAGGCCCGCGGCGGGGTCTCGAGCAGGTCGCCCGCGGTCAGGATGCCGCGCTTCGCGAGCGCGGCCGCGACCGTGTCCGTACGCACCTCGACCGGGACGGCGAGGCGCTCGTGATCAGGCGCGGTGCGCGGCTTGGGCCGCTCGCGCGCGGGCACCGCGAACGTCATTCCGGGGCAGGATACGACTGCCGGCGGCCGCGCGAGAACCCTGCCGCGAGCGCGAGCAGGAGCGCCTCGACGATCGTGATCGCGAGGCGGTTGAGCACGACGGCGCCGACGACGGCGCTCTCGGGGGCGATCGCGAGCATGAACGCCCCCACGGCGCCCTCGCGCACGCCCAGGCCCGACGGGAAGATCACCGTGATCACGGCGACGATCGCGCCGACGGCGCTCGCACCGCCCAGGTAGGCGAAGGCCTCGATTCCCGGATCGGCGCCCACCGACGCCAGCAGCGTCGTCAGCGCGGCTCCGCCGACGACCCAGGTGCACGCGTAGAAGAGCAGCACGCCGATCGCCGTGCCCCACGGCAGCGGATCGATCACGGCGCCGCCGAACGGTCGCAGCACGCGCGTCGCGAGCGGCGCGAAGACGCGCGGGTGGAGCAGGCCGGCGGCCAGCACCGCGAACCCGACGACGGGCCAGATGGGCGCGTCCACGCCCGAGACGAAGGGCAGGCTCGCGGCCAGGACGATCACGCCCGCGACTGCCGAGAAGCCGGCCTCGAGCAGGATCGTCGCGAGCACCACGGAGGTGTTGTCGACGCCGGCGCGACGCACGGCGAGCACGCGCGCGGCGGGCGTCCAGACGCCGCCCGGGATGTACTTCGCGAGCATCGAGAGCATCTCGGCGCCGAGCACGGCGCGATAGCCGAGGCGGATCCCGTAGGCGCGCAGGATCGCCTGCCAGCCGAGCACGAAGAGCAGGTAGTAGACGGCGAGCAGGGCGTGCGCGAGCAGCACGAGCTTGAGGTCGGCGTGACGCAGCCGCGGCCAGGCGTCGCGGATCGCGTCGCTGAAGCCGAAGCCGAGGATCGCGAGCACGGCGACGGCGGCCGCGATCTGCAGGCCGGCGAGCAGCCGCGGGCGGGCCTTCAGCCACGCGGACGCCCTGCGCAGCCGGCTCCCTACGGTGTCTCGCGCGCCCACACGAGTCCTGCGCCGCCGGGTCCGGTGTTCGTCCCGACGACGGCGCCGAGCGGAGCCACGAGCTCGATCTCGGCCTGCGGGCGCACGCTGCGGATGCGCTCGGCGATGTCGTTCGCGATGCTCTCGGCCTGAGCGTGCGCGATCCCGATGCGCAGCCGCTCGTCGGGCCGCGTGTCCTCGCACACGAGCCGCTCGAGCTCGGACAGCAGGCGGGCGTGGCCGCGCACCTTGCCGAGCGGCTCGACCTCGCCCTCGACGAGCGTCAGCAGCGGCCGCACGCCGAGCAGGCCGCCCACGAGCGCCTGACCGCGGCCGATGCGGCCGTTGCGCTGCAGGTACTCGAGCGTCTCGAAGGCGAACACGAGCCGCGAGCGCCGGTGGAAGCCCTCGGCCTCGGCGACCAGGGCGGCGAGCTCGCACGGCCCGGCCTCGAGCTGCCGCGCGATGCCGAGACCGGCCAGCGCGAGGCCGATCGAGACCGTGCGGGTGTCGACCACGGTCACGCGGCCGCCCAGCTCGCCGGCCGCGAGCCGCGCCGAGCTGACGGTCGCCGAGAGCGCCTCCGAGAGGTGCAGCGAGAGCACGTGCTCGTAGCCGCCCGCCTCGAGCAGGTCGCGGTAGACGGCGGCGAAGCGCTCGGGCGGCGGCGCGGCGGTGCGCGGCGGCCGCGGGTCGCTCGCGAGGCGCTCGTAGAAGCGCTCCGGCGTGATCTCGTCGTAGTCGAGCAGCTCCTCGTCGCCGAAGCGCACCGTCAGCGGCACCATCCGCATGTTGGCGTGGCGCTCGCGGCAGTCGGGAAGGTCGGAGGTCGAGTCGAGGACGATCGCGCAGCGCTCTGCGGTCAGACCCGCGCTCACTCGGCGCTCACGGAGTAGCGGGGGTGCGCCTGCCCGCCCGCGTGGAGCTCGAGCTCGACGCCGGGGTGCGCCTCGGCGAGCCAGGCCGCGAGCGCGTCGAGCGCGGCCTGCTCGGCAGCCTGGCCGGCGAGCACGGTCACGAGCGTCGAGCCGGGCGCGAGCGCTCGCGCGACGGCATCGCGCAGCGCGACGGCGTCGCCGCCCCCGCCGCCCGGCACCTCGGCGCCGCCGACCCAGGAGGTCGCCGCGGCCAGGCTCGCGGCCAGCACGTCGGCGGTCTGGTCGGTGCGGTAGCCGACGAGCGCTGCGAGGCCCTGGGCGAGCCCGCGCGAGGGCACGACGCGCACCGTCTTGGCGGCCGCGTGCGCCGCGTACTCGGCGACGGCCATCAGGTGCCGGTCGTTGGGCAGCACGACGATGCCGGGCGCCGGGCTCTGGCGCATGGCCGCGAGCAGCTCGTCCGCGCTCGGGCGGCCGCTCAGCAGGAGGCGGGCGCCGAGGCTCGCGTAGAGCACGCGGTTGCCGTCGCCGTCCACGATCGCGAGCACGTCGGCCAGCCGCCCGTCGTCCTCCAGCGCGGCCGCGCCGGCCGTGCGGGCCGCCAGCTCGTCGCGCTGCTCGTACATGTCGCTGATCTCGACGCCCGAGAGCGCGCCGAGCGCGGTCGCGGCCGTGAGCGCACGGCCCGGATCGTCGGTGTGCACGTGCGCGCGCACGAGCTCGCCGTCGGCGACGACCACGAGGCAGTCGCCGAGCGGCGCGAGCTGCTCCTCGAGCTGCTCGCGCGGGAAGGCGCCCGAGACCAGGAACCCGGTGCAGTAGCGCGGCCCGGCGTAGTCGGCCGCCACGGACTCGCCCTGGTGCTCCCACAGCGGCGCCGCATCGGCCACGGGCTCGCCGCGCAGGGCGGCGAGCGCGCCGCGCACGAGCTCGACGAGCCCCGCGCCGCCGGCGTCGACCACGCCGGCCGCACGCAGGGAGGGCAGCAGGTCGGGCGTGCGCGCGAGCGCGAGCTCGGCGGCCGCGAGCCCGGCGGCGAGCGTTGCGATGGGATCGGGTGAGCGTGCGGCCTCGGCGCCCTCCGCGAGCGCGCGGGCGACCGTCAGGATCGTGCCCTCGACCGGGTCGCGCAGAGCGCCGTCGGCCTCGGTGCTGGCGCGCCGCAGGGCGTCCGCGATGGCCGGCCCGTCGAGCGCCCCGCCCTCCCCCAGCCGCTCGCAGGCGCCGCGCACGAGCTGCGAGAGGATGATGCCCGAGTTGCCGCGCGCGCCCAGGAGCGCCGCGCGCGCGCCCACGCGGGCGATCGCGGCGGGCTCGGGGAGCGAGCTCGCCTGCAGGGCGTCGACGACGGAGCGCGCGCGTGCTGCGAGAGGTTCGCGCCCGTATCGCCGTCGGGCACCGGGAAGACGTTGATGTCGTCGATGCGCGAGGCGTGCCAGCGCGAGCGCGCCGGCTGCACCGGAGGCGGCGAGGCGCACGAGTGCGAGCGCGTCGCCGGCGTTGGGCGCAGTGGTCATCGCCTCGATGGTAGCGGTCGCGGCCGCCCGGACGGGTGAATCTTGCGCCGTTGCGTGCCGTCGCGCATACTGCAGGGCATCCACGCAGCGGTCTCGCCGCTGCACGGTCCCGCGAAACCGAACGAGACGCCTTCCTATGTCCAAAGTCTGCTCCATCTGTGGCCGCAAGCCCGGCTTCGGCAACAACCGCAGCCACTCGATGGCAGCGACGCGTCGGCGCTTCGATCCGAACCTGCAGCGCATGCGCGTCCTGGTCGACGGCATCGCGAAGCGCGCCTACGTCTGCACCCGCTGCATCAAGGCCGGCAAGGTCCACAAGGCGCTCTGAGTCGAGCGGCCCTGCCCGCTCGGACGATCTAGCCGGGAGCGCGGATCCCGGCGAGCGCCGCCGCAGCGTCGAGTGCCGTGTCCACGGCCTCCGCGCCCTTGTTGCCCGCCGTGCCACCGGCACGCGCGAACGCCTGCTCGGCGTTCTCGGTCGTGACGACGCCGAAGCGCGACGGGAATGCCCGTCTCGAACGCGGCCTGCAGGACGCCCCGCGCGCTCTCGCTGCAGACGTAGTCGTAGTGCGACGTCTCGCCGCGGATCACGCAGCCGAGCGCGGCCACGCCCACGTAGCGCCCGCTGCGCGCGGCCTCGAGCGCGAGCAGCCCGAGCTCGAACGCGCCCGGCGCGGGCACGACGTCGACCTCGACGCCGCGCGCCGCGGCTGCGGCGAGCGCGCCGTCGAGCAGCTTCTGCGTGACGAGCGAGTGGTAGCGGCTGACGACGACGGCGACGCGCGCGCCGTCGGGCAGGGGCGCATCTCCCAGCACGCCGGCCCCGGGGGCCGTCGAGCGTGCCGTCGCCGTGCGTCTCGGCGCTCACGGCGCCGGCGGCTCGGCCGGCTTCGGCGTCTCGTCGAGCTTCAGGTGCTGGTGGTGCAGGCGGTGGCCGAGCTTGTCGCGCTTGGCGCGCAGGTACTCGACGTTGTGCTCCTGCGGAGCGATCTCGATCGGCACCTCCTCGCTGACCGTGAGGCCGAACGCCTCGATGCCGATGATCTTGCGCGGGTTGTTCGTGAGCACGCGGATCGACGTCAGCCGAGGTCGGAGAGGATCTGCGCGCCGATGCCGTAGTCGCGCATGTCGGGCGCGAAGCCGAGCTCGAGGTTGGCGTCGACCGTGTCGAGGCCCTGCTCCTGGAGCTCGTAGGCGCGCAGCTTGTTGAGCAGCCCGATGCCGCGGCCCTCCTGCGCGAGGTAGAGCACGACGCCGGACTCCTCGCCCGTGACCTGCTCGAGCGCGTGATGGAGCTGCTCGCCGCAGTCGCAGCGCAGCGAGCCGAAGACGTCGCCGGTCACGCACTCGGAGTGCACGCGCACGAGCACGTCCTGCTTGCCCGTGAGGTCGCCGTGCACGAGCGCGAGATGCTGCTTGCCGCTGACGAGCTCGCGGTAGCCGATCGCCGTGAACTCGCCCCACGGCGTCGGCAGGCGCACCGAGGCCTGGCGCTCGACGAGCTGCTCGGTGCGGCGCCGGTACTCGATCAGGTCGGCGACCGAGCAGAGCTTGAGGCCGTGCTCGGCGCAGAACGTGACGAGGTCGGGCACGCGCGCCATCGTGCCGTCGGCCTTCATGACCTCGCAGATCACGCCTGCCGGGCGGACGCCGGCGAGCCGGGCGAGGTCGACCGAGGCCTCGGTCTGGCCGGTGCGCTCGAGCACGCCGCCCGGGCGCGCGCGCAGCGGGAAGACGTGGCCGGGCTTGAGGATGTCGCGCGGGCCCGTGGCCGTCGCGCAGGCGACCTCGATGGTGTGCGCGCGGTCGGCCGCGGAGATGCCGGTCTCGATGCCCTCGCGGGCCTCGATCGAGACCGTGAACGCGGTCTCGTAGGGCGTCTGGTTGTGCTGCACCATCATCTGCAGCCCGAGCTCCTCGCAGCGCTCCGGCGTGAGCGTCAGGCAGATCAGCCCGCGGCCGTGCGTGGCCATGAAGTTGATCGCATCGGCGCTGACGTGCTCCGCCGCCATGCAGAGATCGCCTTCGTTCTCACGATCGGGCGAATCGACGACCACGACCATGCGTCCGGCCCTGATCTCCTCGATCGCCTCCTCGATGCTGCAGAAGGGCGACGGCTCTTGGCTCATGCGGTTCCTCGGTGAACAGGGGCGTGAGCCCGTGGGGCCTGCACTGCCCGTGAGGCTATCAGCGGGGTGCCCCCGAAGCCGCCAGCAGACGCTCGACGTAGCGCGCGATCACGTCGGCCTCGAGGTTCACCGGATCGCCCACCGCGAGCGTCCCGAACGTGGTCACCGCGAGCGTGTGCGGGACGATCGCGACGGCGAAGCCGTCGTCGTGCAGCTCGGCGATCGTGAGGCTGATGCCCGCGACCGTCACGCTGCCCTTCTCGATCAGGTAGCGCTGGACGAGCGTCGGGCGCGCGGAAGCGCAGCCACATGCCGATGCCCTCCTCGCGGCGCTCCGCGAGCTCCCCCACGCCGTCGACGTGCGCCCTGCACGATGTGGCCGCCGTAGGGCTCGCCGGCGCGCAGGGCATCCTCGAGGTTGACGTGCGAGCCGGCGGCGAGCCCGGCCAGCGCCGTGCGCCGCAGCGTCTCGGGGACGAGCTCGAACGTCAGCACGTCGGCGTCGATCGCGACGACCGTGAGGCAGCACCCCGAGACGTTGATCGAGTCGCCGATGTCGGCCAGCGGCGCGAGCAGCGGCGCCGCGAGCTGCAGCCGCAGGCCGTCGTCGCCGCCCTCGATCGAGGCGACCGTGCCGAGCTCCTCCACGATTCCGGTGAACACGCCGGTGAAGCCCTACGGCACGGGCCGCAGCAGGCCCTCGACGAGCACGTCGGGGCCGACCTGCGCGGACGCTCGTCTCGAGCAGCTCCGGCGCATCGGCGAGCGCGCGCACGCCGAGCGGCCCGAGCAGCGGCCGCCCGTCGCCGCCGATCAGCCGCGGCGCGATGAAGAGCGCCAGCGCGTCGACGAGCTCGCTCGGCCAGGAGCGCGGCCGCGAGCTCGGCACCGCCCTCGAGCAGGAGCGAGGTGAGCTCGCGCTCGCCGAGCCGCGTGAGCGCCTCGGCGAGCGTCTCGGCCTCGACGCGCCTCCACGCCCGGCGGCGGCGGCGGCGCGCCGGGCGGCGCGATGCGCAGCACGGGGCCGCGGCCGCTCGAGACGCGCCAGCCGCCCGTCGGCGGGGAGCCGGCCGCGGCGGTCGAAGACGACGCGCAGCGGCAGGCGCTCGGCCGGCGGCTCGGCGTCGCGCGGCAGCAGCTCGGGATCGTCGGCGAGCGCGGTGCCGCTGCCCACGCCGACGGCGTCGAGCCTCGGCGCGCCAGTCGTGCACGAGCCGGCGGCTCTCGGGCGAGGAGATCCAGCGGCTCTCCCCCGTGCTCGTCGCGATGCGGCCGTCGAGCGTGGCCGCGAGCTTGAGCAGCACGAACGGGCGGCGGCGCACGACGTAGGTGCGGAAGGCGGCGTTCTGGCGCCGTGCCCGCTCCTCGTGGCGCCCGCCGGCGAGCTCGACCGCGATCCCGGCCGCCCGCAGGCGCGCCACGCCCGCGCCGTCGACCTCGGGGTTCGGGTCGCCGATCGCGCACACGACGCGTCCGATCCCGGCCGCGATCAGCGCGTCGGCGCACGGCGGCTGGCGCCCGTGGTGGCTGCACGGCTCGAGCGAGACGTAGGCGGTCGCGCCCCGCGAGCGGCTCGCTGCAGGCCGTCGAGCGCGTTGCGCTCGGCGTGCGGCTCGCCGCGGCGCTCGTGCCAGCCCTCGCCGAGCACGCGGCCCGTCGCGCGCGATCACGCAGCCGACGATCGGGTTCGGGCTCGCCGTGCGGCGGCCGCGCTCGGCCAGGTCGAGCGCGCGGTCGAGCAGCTCCGCGTCGCGCTCGTTCACGCGCCGGCGAGAGCCGTGAGCGCCTTCCAGGCCTCACCCGGGCGACGGCTCGTCGTAGATCGCCGAGCCCGCGACCATGAGGTTCGCGCCGGCCGCGCGGCAGCGCTCGATCGTCTCCGGGCCGACGCCGCCGTCGACCTCGAGCCCCATGCCCGGCCGCAGCAGGGCGCGCAGCTCGCCGAGCCGCTCGAGCGAGGCCTCGATGAAGCTCTGGCCGCCCCAGCCCGGGTTGACCGACATGCACAGCAGCAGGTCGGCCGCGCGCGCGGCCTCGCGCAGCGCCGCGACCGGCGTCGCGGGGTTCAGCGTGACGCCGGCGTGCATGCCGAGCTCGTGGATCTGCCCGATCGTCTGGTGCAGGTGCGGGCAGGTCTCGACGTGCACGGTGCACGAGTCGGCACCGGCCTTCGCGAACTCGGCGAGCTGGCGCTCGGGCTGCTCGATCATGAGGTGCACGTCGATCGTGCCGCCGCGCTCGTGCACGAGGTCGGCGAACGACGAGACGACGCGCGGCCCGAACGTGATCACGGGGACGAAGCGGCCGTCCATCACGTCGACGTGGAAGGCGCGCGCACCGGCGTCGAGCAGCTCGACGACCTGGCTCCGGAACGCGCCGAAGTCGGCCGACAGGATCGACGGCACCACGTGTGTCCCCGCCGGCCAGCTCACGCACCCAGTCTAGAGGTGAGCCCCGCCCGCAGCCGCGTCCGTACGATACGGCGATGATCGTTTGCCGTGTGATCGGCCAGGCCGTGGCCACCGTCAAGACCGACTCCCTGAACGCCGTCTCGCTGATGCTCGTGCGCACGGCGGACACCGCCGGCAACGAGCAGGGCGATCCGTTCGTCGCCGTCGACACGGTCGGCGCCGGCGACGGCGAGCTCGTGCTCGTCGCGCAGGGCTCCGCGGCGCGCGAGGCGATCCGCGCGCCCGGGCCGATCGATGCCGCCATCGTGGCGATCGTCGACTCGCTCTCGGTCGCGGGCAAGCGCACCTACACGCGCTAGGTGGGCCCTGAGCCTGTGAGATGCGGTTGATGGGCGGGACCCCGGTGGTGCCGTGGACTCGGTGGTTGTTGTACCAGCGGATGTCAGCCGGCCAGGGCGCGGGCTCGGTGGGCGCTGGGGTGCCAGATGAAGGCATATGCCCATTCGCGCAGCAGGATGCCGACGAGGGCCTCTGCCTTGCCGTTGGTGCGGGGCGTGTAGGGACGCGTGCGGAGATGCCGTAGGCCGTGCCGTTGGACGGCTTTGCGGAAGTCGTCGCTGACGTAGCAGGAGCCGTTGTCGCTCATGATCCGCTCGACCGTGACCTGGTGCTCGGCGAACTGCTCGAGTGCGTGCTCGAGGAACGCCACGGCGTCGCTTTTGGTCTGCGTGGGACGCAGCTGCGCGATGGAGTAGCGGGAGTAGTCGTCGACGGCGAGGTGCAGGTACTGCCAGCCAGCATCACGGTTGCGCTTGCCGCGGATCGCTCCGAGCGCGCGTTTGCCGATCTGCCAGAAACGCCCGAGCTGCTTGATATCGAGATGTACGAGCTCACCAGGCGCGGAATACTCGTAGCGGTTGGCGGGCGGGCGCGGTGCCGCTTCGCGTCGCGACATGCCGTGCCGGCGCAGCACGCGCCAGATCGTCGCGGCCGGCCAGCCCAGCACACCCGCCAGCCGTTTCGGGCCCCAGCCCGTGGCGCGTCGCAGGTCAAGAATCTGCTGCTCAGCCTCCTCGCTCAGCCGAGCAGGATGCGACTTGGCGACCGGCGGGCGGTCGCGCAGCGCCTCCCAGCCGCCCTCGCGATAGCGCGCCAACACGCGGTAGGCCGTCGCGCGACTGGTACCGCAGCGAACCGCCGCCTCCGCCGGCGCGACGCCATCCAGCATCAGCTGCACGAGCCTGCAGCGCGCCTCCCAGGAGTGCCGCATCCGACGCGGCGCATTACTCTCGAACATCCGGGCCTCCGACGAGTCGTGGACTCTCAGCAAGCCCAAGACTCCCGAGAGGCCCGGACATCAACCGTCTCGAAGGCTCGTAGGTCCTACAGCTAGGCCGCAGGCAGGCGCGGCATGGTCGGCGCGGTTCCTTGACTTCTCCGTCACTCGGAATGTAGTTTCCTATTCGGAAACTACTCAATTGAAATGCGGGGTTATGCGATGGAACCGACGAGGGCTGATGCCGAAGCGATGCTGAAAGGCGCAGGAGCGATCGAAAGCGCCGTGCGCGCCCGCGCGCCGCGAGAGCACCCGCTGTACCTGGGGATGGGTCTCACGATCTTGTTGATCGGGCTGGCCGCCGATCTCAACGACGCCGACGGGGCGGCCGGCGTGGTGGCAGGGGCGCTCGCGCTGCTCGCCCTCGCGGTCATGGTGGGCACGAACCTCCTCCATTTCGCCGGCACCGGCAGGTACGGAATCGGAAGACCCCGATGTCAGTGGAGTGGGCGCTCGGGCTCTGGAGCGCCGCCGCCCTGCTCGGCCTCGGGCTCCTGCTCGGCCTCGGGCTCCTGCTCGACGGCACGATCGGCTTCTCCTTCACCCTGGGAGGCATCGCGGGCGCGGTGCCGTTCCTGCTGTGGGCCCAGCGGCTCCGGCGCGCCGCATGACCGCTCACCCGCGGGCACGCCTCGACGATCTCGTCCATCAGCCCGTGCGCTTCTCCGTGCTCGCCGGCCTGGCCCAGGCCGACGAGCTGGAGTTCCGGTTCCTCCGCGACACCCTGCAGATCAGCGACTCGCTGCTGTCCCGGCAGGCCTCGACGCTCGAGGGGGCCGGGTACATCGCGATCCGCAAGGGCCACGTCGGCAAGTGGCCCCGCACCTGGCTCAAGCTCACCCCCGCGGGCCGCACCGCCTTCAACGACCACCTCGACGCGCTGCGCGAGATCGTCGAGACCCCGAGCGGCGCGTGAGGCGTCAGACGAGGCGCGCGGCGTAGAAGCCGTCGTCGCCCTCGTCGGGCCACGTGCGCAGCTCGTCCTCGGCGACCAGGCCGGCGACGCGGCGCGATCGTCCTCGTTCTCCTGCGGGTTGAGCGTGCAGACCGCGAAGTGCAGCTCGCCGCCGGGCGCCAGCAGCGTGCGGGCATGGGTCACGAGCTCGACCTGCAGCGCGGCGAGCTCGTCGCAGTCCTCCGGGCGTGCGCTTCCAGCGCGCATCCGGGCGGCCGGCGAGCACGCCGAGGCCGCTGCAGGGGGCGTCGATCAGGATCCGCTCGAACGGCCCGCCGCGGTACGCGCGGCCGTCGGCCGTGACGACCTCCGCGTCGACGCCGAGGCGCCGCAGCGTCGCGCCGAGCGCCTTGGCGCGCGCCGGGTGCGCGTCGACGGCGGTCACGCTGCGCGCCGCTCGCGGCCAGCACGGCCGTCTTGCCGCCGGGCGCGGCGCAGAGATCGAGCACGCGCATGCCAGGCTCCGCGCCGACGCGCTGGGCGATCAGCACCGCGGCGCGCGCGATCGGCACGACCGCGCCGCTCGCGAAGGCGTGCGAGCCGGCGACGTCGAGCGGACCGTCGACGCGCAGGACGCCGGTCGCCTCGTCGCGCGTCGCGACGGCGCCGGCCTCGTCGAGCCAGCTCGCGACGGCGGCCTCGCCGCCGAGCAGCGGATTGGGCCAGAGCGAGAGCGGCGGCGGGCGGTTGGCCGCGGCGCACAGCGCCCTCCCCCGCTCCTCGCCGTAGGCCTCGAACCACAGCTCCGCGATCCAGTCGGGCAGCGAGTGGCGCAGCGCGGCGTCCTCGGCGTCCTCGTCGGGCAGCGCCGCGAGCCACTCGGGTCCCTCGGCCGCGATGCGCCGCAGGACGGCGTTCGTGAGGCCCGTCGCCCGCGGGCCGATGGCGCGGCGCGCGAGCTCGACGCTCTCGGAGACCGCTGCGTGCGCGGGGATGCCGTCGGCGAACAGGATCTGGAAGACGCCCAGCTGCAGGACGTGCGCGAGGCGCCGCTCGAGCCGCTGCACGGGCCGCTCGGCGAGCTCCTCGAGCGCCGCGTCGAGCGTGCGCCGGCGCTGCACCGTGCCGAACGCGAGGTGCATCGCGAGCCCGCGATCGCGCGCGTCGAGCCCGGCCTTGTCGGCCTCGCCCGTGAACGCGCGGTCGGCGTAGGCGCCCTCGTCGAAGACGCGCGTGATCACGCGCAGCGCGACCGTGCGGGCGGCGCTCATGCGGTCACCGCGGGCAGCGCCCCGCGCAGGCCGCGCAGCCAGTCGGCGGCCGCCATCCGGCGCCCGCCCGGCGGCTGCAGCTCGAGCAGCTCGAGCCCGCCGTCGGCGCAGCCGAGCACGAGGCCGTCTCGGCGGCCTGCGAGCGTCCCGGGCGCAGGGCCCGGCGGCGCGCACCGCCGTGCGCCAGATCGTGTGCGGCGCGCCGCCGAGCGGGAGGCGCGCGCCGATGTGCGGCGAGAGCGCGCGCACGCGGTCGTGCAGCGCGCGTGCCGGCCGCGCCGGGTCGAGCAGGCGGTCGGCGGCGGTGAGCTTGGCGGCGTAGGTCGCCTCGCCGACCTGCGGGACGGTCGCGAGGCGGCCGCGCGGCCGCGTCGGCGAGCGCGCGTGGCGAGCAGCGGGAGCCCGAGCTCGAGCGAGCGCGCGTAGATCGCGCCGGCATCGTCGTCGGGCTCCACCGCGATGCGCTCGAGCCCGGCCACGGGCCCGGCGTCGAGCTGCCTCGACGAGCAGCATCGCCGCGACGGCGGTCGCGCGCTCGCCGGCCATCAGCGAGCGCTCGATCGGCGCGGCGCCGCGCCACTGCGGGAGCGCGGAGGGATGCAGGTTGACGAACGGCAGAGCGTCGAGCAGCGCCCGCGGCACGAGCACGCCATAGGCCACGACGGCGACGGCCTGGACGCCGCTCGCACGCAGGAGCGGCAGCGCGTCGGCCGCGCTCTCGGGCTGCGCGAGCTCGATCCCGAGCGCTCGCGCCGCCGTGGCCACGGGCGGCGCGGCGGACTTGCGGCCGCGCCCCGCGGGGCGATCCGGCTGGCTCAGCACGAGCGCCGATCTCGAGGCCGGCGACGTCGACCAGCCGCTCGAGCGCCTGGGCCGCCCACCAGCTCGTGCCTGCGAAGCCGACGCGAACGGCCATGAGGCGCTCAGCGTCGCGGGCCGGGCTGCGGCCGCAGTGCGGCCAGCGCCTCGCGGCGCGCCTCGGGGGTCGTGCGATCGATGATCAGCACGCCGTCGAGGTGGTCGATCTCGTGCTGCAGGATGCGCGCCTCGAGGCCCTCGGCGTCGACGCGGACCGCCTCGCCGTGCTCGTCCTGGGCCTCGACCGCGATGCGCGCGTGGCGCTCGACGGGCACGCGCAGCGGGCCGAGCGAGAGGCAGCCCTCCTCGTCGGTCGCGAGCTCGTCGGAGCGCTCGACGATCGACCGGATTCGCGAGCGCGCGCGGCTCGGCGTCCTCGCGCTCGGGCAGGTACACGAGCACGCGCCGCAGCAGCCCGACCTGGTTGCCCGCGAGCCCGACGCCGTTGGCGTCGTGCATGAGACGGGTCATGCGGGACACGAGCGCGCGCAGATCGTCGGAGAACTCGGCGATCGGCGTGGCCGGTGCGCGCAGGCCCGGATCGGGATACTGGCGGATCTGGCTGCGCGCGACCATCTCGCGGGCCCGAGCACGGGCCTCGCGCTCGATCTCCTTCTTGCTGCGCCGCGGGCTCTCGTCGTGGTCGTGCGAGTGATCGTGCGCATCGTGGTCGTGCGAGTGCTCGTGATCGTGATCGGTAGCCGCCATTGCGGGCATCCTATCCAGGAGGCGCTCGGCGCTACTGCGGGTCGACGTCGACGACGGCGCTCGCATCGGCGCGGCGCAGCGCGCGGCCCTGGCGGGCGACCAGCTCGGCCAGCGTGCTGCCGGCGCGCGCGGGCCGCAGCGTCTTGACCAGCAGCTGTGCGCGCTCGCGGCCGCGCACGCGGAAGAGCGGCGCGGGCCCGAGCACGTCGTCGCCCGGCAGCGCCGGCTCGGCGGCCGCGCGCAGCGCCGCCAGCGCCTCCATCGCCGCGCCGGGCTGCCCGGCCGCGACCTCGACGCGCACGAGGTGGCGGAAGGGCGGGTAGCCGAGCAGCTCACGGCGCTCGAGCTCGCCCTGCAGGAACGCCTCGACGGCGTGCTCGGCGGCGAGCCGCACGACGCGCTGGTCGGGGTCCCAGGCCTGGAAGACGACCGAGCCCGGGATCGCCGCGGCGCCCGCTGCGGCCCGCGAGCTGCGCGAGCAGGGCGAACGTGCGCTCCTCGCTGCGGAAGTCGGGCCAGGCGAGTCCCTGGTCGGCGTCGATCGCCGCCGCCAGGCGCAGGTCGCGGAAGTCGTGGCCCTTGGCCACCATCTGGGTGCCGACGAGCACCGCGGCGGGCTCGCTCGCGAAGCGCTCGAGCGTCGCGTCGAGGCTGCCCGCGCCGCTCGGTCGCGTCGGCGTCGAGCCGCAGCACCGGGATGTGCGGCAGCAGCTCGCTGACCGCCTCGCTGACGCGCTCGGTGCCGGCGCCCAGGCGCGCGAGCTCGACCGAGCCGCAGTGCGGGCACTCGCTCGGCGCGCGCTGCGTGTAGCCGCAGTGGTGGCAGCGCAGGCGGTTGCCGGCGTGCAGGGCGAGGCTGACGTCGCAGCGGTCGCAGCGGAACCCCTCGCCGCAGCTGCGGCAGTGCAGGGCCGGCGCCTCGCCGCGCCGGTTGAGCAGCAGGATCGCCCGGCCGCCCTCGTCGGCGAGCTTGATCAGGCCCGTGCGCAGCGGCCGCGAGAGCGGATAGAGGCCGTCGCGCCGCAGATCGACGACCTCGACGCGCGGCAGGCTGCCGCCGACCCGCGTCGGCAGCGTCGCGCGCGGCAGCCGCGCCCAGCTCTCGGGCCGCGGCGTGGCGGTGCCCATGACGAGCACGGCGCCCTCGAGGCGCGCGCGCTTGGCCGCCACGCGGCGGGCGTCGTAGCGCGGGTCGTCGCCCTGCTTGTAGGCCGACTCGTGCTCCTCGTCGACGATGATCAGGCCGACGTCGGGGCAGGGGCGCGAAGACGGCCGAGCGGGCGCCGACGACGACGCGGACGGTGCCGTCGATCGCCGCCTCGCGCACGGCGCGCCGCTCGCCGTCCGAGATGCCCGAGTGCAGCACCGCGACGCGCTCGCCGAAGCGCGCCGCGAAGCGCCGCGCGGTCTGGGGCGAGAGCGCGATCTCGGGCACCAGCACGAGCACGGTGCGGCCGCGCGCGAGGGCGCTCTCGGCGGCTCGCAGGTAGACCTCGGTCTTGCCCGACCCGGTCACGCCGTAGAGCAGGAGATCGCCGCCGCCGGCCTCGAGCAGCTCCTCGATGCGGGCCACCGCGGCGATCTGGTCGGGCGTCAGCGAGTCGGGCCGCGGCGTGCGGCCGGCCTTCACCGTGGGCACGCGCAGGCGCGCGTCGAGCGTGAGCAGGCCGTCGGCGGCGAGCTTGCGCACGGTCGCCGCGGTCGTGCCGGCGCGCTCGACGAGCTCGGCGAGCGGCAGCGGGCCGCCGGCGAGCTCGGCGAGCAGCGCGCCGGCGGCGCTCCGTCGCCGGCCTCGACGCCGGTGGCCGCGACCCACGTGTCGCGCGGCGCACGCACCTTCGGCGGCAGCGCGAGCGCGAGCGCGCGCGCCGGCGTCGAGCCGTAGTACGACGCGATCCAGAGGCAGAGCTCGAGCACGACGGGCGCGATGCGCGGCTCCTCGGCGAGCCGCTCCACGGCCGCGAGCTCACCGCCGTGTGCTGCGCGGGCCCGCCCGCCTCGACGACGACGCCGCGCACGCTGCGCCCGGCGAGCGGCACCCAGACGACGTCGCCGGCCGATCGAGCTCGCCTGGATCGAGGTAGTCGAGCGGCTCGCGCAGCGCGCGGGTCGTCACCAGCGGGACGACTCTGACGGTGCGCGGCGCTGTCACCGCAGGATCATCGCGCACCGGGTCGTCGCGACCTGCCCGCGCGACGTGCCGGAAGCGTGCCTGCGGCGACTCAAGGCGGCACCGGCGGCTGCCGATAGCCGCGGCATGAATCGCGTCGGCGTCATCGCCGCCGCCGGAGGCGCCGTCGCCATCGGCCTCGCTCCCGTCGTGCCCCTGCTCATGCTCGCCCAGGACGCGCGAGGCCTTCAACGTCCCGAACGTGCACTTCTACGCCGTCTCGGCGACGGCGATCATGTGCGCGGCGCTGGCGACCGGGCTCGGCGTCGTCGGCATCCGCCGGCACGACCGCCGCTCGGCCGCGATCGGCGCCGGCTTCACGGTCATGGCGGCGCTGCTCGCAGTGCACGGTCTCAGCACCCCGGGGTTCCTGATCAGCAGCGAGTACACGTCCGCGGTGGGCGTCACCGGCGCCTTCGCCGTGCCGCTCGGCGGCGCCGTCATCCTCGCGGCGCTGCTCGCGAAGCCGCAGGAGCGCGCCGTCGTACGCGACCTCGTCTACCTGCAGAGCGGCGTGGTCGCGGCGACGGCCGCGTTCGCCGGCGTGGCGCTGCTCAGCCCGAGCGCGATCCCGGACGTCCCCGTCAGGCTGCATCCGGCCGTGTGGTGGATCGTCGGCGCCAACGCGCTCGTCTACGGCGTGCTCGCGCTGCGGGCGCTGCGCACGTTCCAGCTGACCCGCCGGGTCGGCGACCTCGCCGTCGTCGCCGGCCTCGTCTGGCTCGCGATCGCCGTCGCCACCGTACCTGCTGACGCCGGCCTGGTCGGTCGGGTTCTGGGCCGGGCACATCCTCGAGCTCGGCGCCTTCCTGGTCATCTCGGCCGCGCTCGCGAGCGATCTCGCGCGCGCCACCCCCTCGCGCTCGCTGCGCTCCGAGATCGACGTGCGCAGCGTCGTCACCGAGGAGGAGGCGCTGCTCGGCGCGTGGGTCGCACGGCTGCTCGCGCGCCTCGCCGTCAAGGACGCCTCGACGCGCGAGCACACGCGGCGCGTCGCCCAGCTCGCCGTCGAGGTCGGCCAGGAGCTCGGCCTGCGCGGCGGCAAGCTGCGCTGCCTCGCCGTGGCCGCGCTGCTGCACGACGTCGGCAAGCTGCAGGTGCCCGACGGCATCCTCTGCAAGGCCGCGCCGCTCTCGGCCGCCGAGTTCGAGATCATCAAGCGCCACCCCGTCGACGGCGCCGCGCTGCTCGCGCACATCGGCGGCTTCGGCGAGGAGATCCCGCTCGTGCGCGGCCACCACGAGCGGCTCGACGGCAGCGGCTATCCGGACGGGCTGCGCGGCGGCGAGCTCACGCTCGAGGTGCGCATCCTCGGCGTCTGCGACGTCTTCGACGCGCTCACGAGCGAGCGCGTCTACCGCCGCGCATACACCGCAGGACGCAGGCGCTCGCGATCCTCGACCAGGGCCGCGACAGCGTCTTCGACTCCTCCGTGCTCGATGCGCTCTCGCGCGTCGTCGGCGCGACGCGCCGCCGTGCACCACCTGCGCGCGGCCTAGAACTCCCCCGCGGGCGC
This sequence comes from uncultured Actinomycetes bacterium, assembly GCA_963834415.1. Classification (GTDB taxonomy): domain Bacteria; phylum Actinomycetota; class Thermoleophilia; order Gaiellales; family JALYLC01; genus JALYLC01. The sequence continues at coordinate 167,038 of CAWIBP010000003.1, forward strand.
GGCGCGCGCCAGCAGCGTCGCGATCGCCGTCGGGATCGGCGTGCCCGTGACGACGCTGCAGACCGCGTCGGTGATCGGCAGGTCGACGCCCGCCTCGCGCGCCAGCGCTGCCAGCGCGGGCGCCGTGTGCAGGCCCTCGACGACCATCCCCACCTCGCGCTCGGCGTCCTCGGGGGCCACGCCGCGGGCGAGCAGCTCGCCCGCCGTGTGGTTGCGCGAGTGGCGCGAGGTGCAGGTCGCGACGAGATCGCCGAGGCCCGCGAGTCCCGAGTAGGTGCGCGGATCCGCGCCGAGCGCCGACCCGAGGCGGGTCATCTCGGCGAGGCCGCGGGTGATCAGGCCGGCGCGCGCGTTGTCGCCGAAGCCGAGCCCGTCGCAGATGCCGGCCGCGATCCCGATCACGTTCTTGGCCGCGCCGCAGAGCTGCACGCCGCGCACGTCCGAGGAGGCGTAGACGCGGAAGCGCGGCGTCGAGAGCGCCCGCTGGAGCGCGCAGGCGATCTCGGGATCCGAGCTCGCGATCACGCTCGCGGCCGGCTGCCCGGCGGCGATCTCCTCGGCGTGGTTGGGCCCCGAGAGCGGCGCGACGCGGTGCGGGTCGTGGCCGGTCGCGCCCACGACGACCTCCGAGAGCAGGCGGTGCGTGCTCGGGTCGAGGCCCTTGGCGAGCGTGATCACGAACGCCTCCGGGCGCAGCCGCAACGCGGCGGCGGTCGCCGCGTAGGCGGCAGCCGGGAGCGCGAGCGCGACGAGCTCGGCCTCGGGCACCTGGCGCGCGAGGTCGAGCAGCACGGGGCGCACGCCGTCCTCGAGCCGGATGCCGGGCAGGTAGCGGCTGTTCTCGCGCCGCTCCGTCAGCTCGGCGACGACGGCGGCGTCACGGCAGGCGAGCTCGACCGGATGGCCCGCCCGCGCGAGCACGCCCGCGAACGCCGTCCCCCACGAGCCGCCGCCCACGACGAGCGCCCGCATCTCTCAGCGCTCGACCAGATCCAGGATCACGGGCACGCCCTGCAGGGCCAGGGCCTCGCGCAGCTGGTTCTCGAGCCAGTACGCGTAGTCGCGCGTGACGCGGCTGCGGTCGTTGACCGTCAGCCGGAAGCGCGGCGGGCGGGCCTGGACCTGCGCGCCGTAGTAGATCTTCAGCCGGCGGCCCTTGACGAGCGGCGCCTCGCGCGTCGCCAGGATGTCGCGCAGCATGCGGTTGAACTCGCCGGTGCCGATGCGGCTGACGTAGCGGTCGTAGGTGTCGTCGACGACGCGCACGAGCCGCTCCAGGCCGCGCTTGGTGAGCGCGGAGGTCACGACGATCGGCGGGCGCTGGCGCGCCTTGATGTGCAGCCGCTCGCGCACGTCCTCGAGCTCGAGCTGCGCGATGTCCCACTTGGAGAGCACGAAGATCGTCGCGCAGCTCGCGCGGCGCGCGACGTCGGCGACGTGCAGGTCCTGCTCGGTGATGCCCTCGGTGCTGTCGATCAGCACGAGCGCGACGTCCGCCTTGCGGGCCGCCTCGAGCGAGCGCACCTCGCTCCAGAACTCGACCTGCTGGCGCTGCGCGCGGTGGCGGCGCAGACCGGCGGTGTCGATCAGGCGGTAGACGCGATCCTCGCGCTCGAGCCGGATGTCGATCGAGTCGCGCGTCGTGCCGGGGATCTCGCTGACGATCGTGCGCTCCTCGTTCATGAGCGCGTTGAGCAGCGACGACTTGCCGACGTTCGGGCGGCCGAGGATGACGACGCCGATCTCGTCGGTCGTGCGCTCGACGCGCGCGACGTCGAGCGCACGCAGCCGCTCGACGACCTCGTCGAGCAGGTCGCCGGTCGCGATGCCGTGCAGCGCCGAGAGCGCGAACGGGTCGCCGAGCCCGAGCTCGTGGTACTCGAGCGCGAGATCGTGGCGGGCGGGGTTGTCGAGCTTGTTGGCGACGAGCAGCACCGGCACGCGCGAGCGCCGCAGGCGCTCGGCCAGCTCGATGTCGGCCGCCCCGGGCGAGGTCGTCGCGTCGACGAGCAGCAGCACGAGGTCGGCCTCGCTGATCGCGAGCTCGGCCTGGCGCACGATCTCGCCCTGGAAGGGGCCGTCGTCGCCCGCGTCGACGCCGCCGGTGTCGATCAGCGCGAACAGGGACGCCGCCCCACTCCACGACCATCTGCTTGCGGTCGCGCGTGACGCCGGGCTCGGAGTGCACGACGGTCTCGCGCGTCGCCGTGAGGCGGTTGACGAGCGTCGACTTGCCCGCGTTGGGCTCGCCGACGATCGCGACGGTGCCGAGCAGCGTGCGCTCGGTCTGTCGCCTCGGCCTCGGCGGTGCGCTGGCGCGAGCTGCGGGAGCGCGGTGCCTCGTCGCTCATGCGCTCACCCCCGCATCGACGCCGGCCAGGTCGCGCGGGCGACCCGGCGGCGATCGCGGCCTGCGTGCGGCGCTGGAGGCGCTCGAGCTCGCTCTGCAGATCGGCGGTCGTCTGCACGACGGCCTCGCGGTACGCGCGGCCGCGCAGCGCGGTCTCGGAGACCTGCAGCGGGGGCCCGAACATCACCGTCACGGGGTGCCGGAGGGACTTCTTGATGAAGATCGTGCCCTGGATCACTACCGGCACTATGGGTGCTCCTTCGGCCAGAGCGATCAGTGCCGCCCCCGGCTGCACCCGTCCGATGGCCTCCGAGGGCTGTCGCGTGCCCTCGCAGAAGAGGCCGAGCGGATGCCCGGCGCGCAGCACCCGGCGCGCCAGGCGGAGCGCCTCGAGGTCGGATTGGCCGCGGCGCACGGCGAACGCGCCGGCGTGCCGCACGAGCCAGGTGAGGATGCGGTTGTACGTGAACAGCTCGGCCTTCGCCATGTAGCGCAGCGTGCGCGGGGAGGCCGCGCCGAGCACGACGACGTCGATGCCGGCGATGTGGTTGCAGGCGATCACGGCCGGGCCGGTGCGCGGCACGTGCTCGGCGCCGTACACGCGCATGCGGAAGAGCCACAGGAACGGCCGCAGCAGCAGGAGCTTCCAGAAGCGCCAGAAGCGGTCGGGCGTGAGGATGCGATGGTCGTCGCCGGGCACGTCGCTCATGCGCCGCCCTCCCGGGCCAGCTCGACGATGCGCGCGACGACCGCGTCGCGGGCGAGCTCGGTGCTGTCGATCACGACCGCATCGGGGGCGCGCACGGTCTGGGCGACGTCGCGCTGATCGCGCTCGGCCAGCGCGGGCCGCGGCCGCGTCGCCCTGCTCGAGCACGCGGCGGTCGGCGCGCACCTGCGGGCGAGGCGTCGAGCCAGATCTTGAGCTCGGCCTCGGGCCAGACGACGGCGCCCACGTCGCGGCCCTCGGCGACGGCGTCGCCCTCGGCCAGGAACGCGCGCTGCGCGCGGTGCAGCGCGTCGCGCACCTCGCGGTGGCGCGCCACGAGCGAGACGCGGCGGTCGACCTGCGGGCTGCGCAGGTCGGGGTCGCCCGACATGCGTCGCCGCGAGGCCCGCGAGCCCGGCGAGCTCGCCGGCATCATCGGTGTCGACGCCGGTGCGCAGCGCCGCCAGCGCGACGGCGCGGTACATCGCGCCCGTGTCGAGGTAGCGGTAGCCGAGCGCGCTCGCGACGGCGCGGGCGACAGTCGACTTGCCCGCGCCGGCGGGGCCGTCGATGGCGATCACCACGGCCGCACCGCCAGGCGCTCGAGCTCGGCTGCGAAGCCGGGATAGGAGACGCCGATCGCGGAGGCGCCGTCGATGCGCACGCCGTTGCGCGAGACGAGGCCCGCGACCGCGCCGAGCATGCCGATGCGGTGGTCGCCGTGGGCGTCGCAGCGACCGCCCTCGGGCCGCGCGGGCACGCCGGTGATCTCCCAGCCGTCGTTCGTGGCGCGCACGTGGCCGCCGACCGCGCGCAGCAGCTCGGCGACCGTCTCGAGGCGGTTCGACTCCTTGACGCGCAGCTCCCCGGCCCCGCGCACGACGGTGCGGCCGCGCGCCATCGTCGCGGCCAGCGCGATCAGCGGCAGCTCGTCGATCAGCGCGGGCACGATCTCGGCCTCGATCTCGGTCGCGACCAGCTCGGCCGGATGCACCTCGACGTCGGCGATCGGCTCGCCGCCGCCGGTCGTGCGGCGGTTGAAGAGGTTGATGCGGGCGCCCATGCGCTCGAGCACCGTCAGCAGGCCGGTGCGCGTCGGGTTCGTGGACATGCCGCGGATGAACAGGCGCGACTCGGCCAGCAGCGTCGCGGCGACCAGGAACGGCGCGGCCGAGGAGATGTCGCCGGGCACGTCCACCGACTCCAGCTCGAGCCGCTCGACGGGCCACACCGAGACGGTGCGCGGGCCCTTGGCGACGCGCGCGCCCGCGGCCCGCAGCAGGCGCTCGGTGTGATCGCGCGTCGGCACGGGCTCGATCACCGTGGTCGGGCCCTCGGCCGCGTACAGGCCTGCGAGCAGGATGCACGACTTGACCTGGGCCGAGGCGACGGGCAGCTCGTAGCCGATCGGCTGCAGCTCGCCGCCGCCGTCGATGTGCAGCGGCGGGCGGCCGTCGCTGTCGCCGAGCACGGCGCCCATCAGCTTGAGCGGCATCGCGATGCGATCGACCGGGCGACGGCGGATCGACTCGTCGCCGTCGAGCGTGAACGAGCCCTGCTGCCCGACCAGGAGCCCGGGCAGCAGCCGCATCAGCGTGCCCGCGTTGAGCACGTCGATCGGGCCGTCGGGCGCCGTCAGCCCGCGCAGCCCGCAGCCGTGGATGCGGAGCCGCGTAGACGCCTCGTCGAGCCGCTCGACGCGCGCGCCGAGCGCCTCGACGGCCGCCAGGGTCGCGAGCGTGTCGGCGTTCGCGCCGAAGCCCGCGACCTCGGTCACGCCGTCGCAGACGGCGCCGATCAGCAGCGAGCGGTGCGAGATCGACTTGTCGCCGGGCACCGAGAGCTCGCCCGACGAGCGCCGCGGCGGGCGCGACGTCGAGGCGGTCGGATCCGGTCGCCGCGCTCACGTGGCGTCCGCCAGCACGGGCGCGGCGAGCGCGCCGTAGCCCTGGCCGTCGAGCAGCTCGACGGCGCGCTCGGCGGCGTCCTGGCCGGCCACCAGCAGCTCCATCGTGCCGCCGCGCTCGGGCGTGAAGTGGTGCAGCTCGAAGTCCTCGATGTTGATGCGCGCGGCGCCGAGGGTCTGCGTGATGCCCGCGAGCGCGCCGGGGCGGTCGGAGATGTGCACCTGCACGCGGTAGAGCTCCTCCGGCCGCTGGTCGAACTGCGCGGCGAGCGAGCGGCGACGGTGGCCGGAGGCCTGGCCGATCCAGCGCGCGAGGTGGCCTGCGTCGCCGGCCTCGAGCGCCGTCAGCACCTCGCCGAGCGCGCGCTGGTGCTCGCGCAGCGCGCTCGCGAGCGCCTCGCGGTTGTCGAGGAAGATGTCGACCCAGATGCGCGGATTCGCGCCGGCCACGCGCGTCATGTCGCGGAACGAGCCGCCGATCGACGTGAGCGGGTCGTGCCCGTCGATGCGCGACTCCCCGGCCTGCACGACGAGCAGGTTGGCGAGCGCGTGCGGGAGGTGGCTCGTGAGCGCCAGCAGGCGGTCGTGCACGCCGGCGTCGATCGCGACCGGCACGGCGCCGAGCGCCGCGAGCAGGCGGTGCAGGTCGCGCAGGCGCGCAGGCTCGGTGCCGGCGAGCGGCGTGAGGTACCAGGTCGCGCCCTCGAACAGCTCGGCGCGCGCGTTCTGCGCGCCGCGCGTCTCCATGCCGCAGAGCGGGTGGCCGCCGATGAAGCGCGCGCGCAGCGCGTCCGGCACGGCGGCGACGACGCCCGCCTTGGTCGAGCCGATGTCGGTGATGGTGGCCTCGGGCGCGAGCTCGGCCAGCTCGGCGAGCACGCCGGCGAGCTCGGCGACCGGCGCGCACAGCGCGATCAGCTCGGCGCCGGCGACCGCGGCGGCGAGATCGTCGCCGCGCCTCGTGCACGCAGCCGCGCTCGAGCGCCGCGTCACGCGCGCCGGCATCGGGGTCGTAGCCCACGACCGTGGCCACGCCGGCGCGCTCGCGCGCGGCGAGGCCGAGCGAGCCGCCCATCAGGCCGAGCCCGACGATCGCGAGGCGCTCGATCACGCGGGGCGCGCATCGCCGCGCATCAACTCGGCCAGGCGGAAGGCCAGGTCGAGCGACTGGCGGGCGTTCAAGCGCGGGTCGCAGAGCGTCATGTAGCGCTGCTCGAGCTGCTCCTCGAGCACGGCCTCGGCACCGCCCAGGCACTCGGTGACGTCCTCGCCCGTGAACTCCAGGTGCACGCCGCCGGGCCAGGTGCCCTCGCTGCGGCAGGCGGCGACGAAGCCCTCGAGCTCGTCCATGATCGCGTCGAAGCGGCGCGTCTTGACGCCGGATGCCGTCTTGATGCCGTTGGCGTGCATCGGATCGCAGGCCCAGACGACCGGGTGCCCGGCGTCCTTGACGGCCTGGAGCAGCGGCGGCAGCGACTCGCGCACCTTCGGTCGAGCCCATGCGCGCGATCAGCGTGAGCCGGCCCGGCGTGCGCTTCGGGATCGAGCTTCTCGCACAGCTCGACGATCTCCTGGGCGCTCGCCGTCGGGCCGAGCTTGACGCCGATCGGGTTGTGCACGCCGGCGAAGAAGTTGGCGTGCGCGCCGTCGGGCTGGCGCGTGCGCTCGCCGATCCAGAGCATGTGCGCCGAGCAGTCGTACCAGTCGCCGGTCAGCGAGTCGCGGCGCGTGAGGCCCTCCTCGTAGTCCAGCACGAGGCCCTCGTGGCTCGTCCAGACGTCGACCTGATGGAGCTGCGCCTCGCGTGCGAGGTCGATGCCGCAGGCGGTCATGAAGCGCAGCGCGCGCTCGATCTCGCTCGCGACCTGCTCGTAGCGGCGGCCCTCGGCCGAGCTCGCGACGAACTCCTGGTTCCACTCGTGCACGCGGGTGATGTCGGCGAAGCCGCCCTTGCTGAACGCGCGCAGCAGGTTGAGCGTGCGCGCCGACTGGTCGTAGGCGCGCAGCATGCGCAGCGGGTCGTGCGCGCGGGCCTCGGCGGTGGGCGCGTCGTCGTTGATCAGGTGGCCGTAGAACGAGGGCAGGTCGACGTCGCCGATGCGCTCGGTCGGCGCCGAGCGCGGCTTCGCGAACTGGCCGGCGATGCGGCCGACCTTGACGACCGGCAGGGCCGCGGCGTAGGTCAGCACGACCGACATCTGCAGCAGGATCCGCAGCTTCTCGCGGATCGTCACCGCCGTCGTGTCGTGGAACGACTCGGCGCAGTCGCCGGCCTGCAGCAGGAACGCGCGGCCCGCGGCGACCTCGGCGAGCGAGTCCTGGAGCGCGCGGGCCTCGCCCGCGAAGACGAGCGGCGGCATGCCGCGCAGCTCGGCGCGTGCGATCTCGGCGCGGCCGGGGTCGGGCCACGTGGGCTGCTGCAACGCCTCGTAGTCGTGCCAGGAGGCAGGGGTCCAGGGGGTTTCGGCGACGGCCATACGGACGTCAGTCTACTTCGGGAGAGGTGTCCGGCTCCCCGTCACGCGCGCGGGCGTTGGCGCGCTGCGCCGCGCGCGCGAGCCCGCGAGCCGCGTCGAGCTCGCCCGCGTCGAGCGGGCGGAAGCCGCCGTCCTCGGGATGCGCGCCGCCGAGGCGCCCCGGGTCGTAGCCCAGCGCGCGCAGCCGGCGGGCCAGCCGCTCATCGCTGATCAGGGCCGCGAGCCGGCCGTCGGCGGACGTGCCGGCGAGGTGCAGCTCGCCCGGATGCGCGAGCGCGGGCACCTCGCCGCCGACGAGCGCGACGAGCACGCCCGCAGGCCCCTCGGCGACGACGGGCGCGCCGTCGAGCGTCACGACCTGGCCCGGCTCGACGCCCGCCGACGGCTCGGCCGCGACGACGCCGTCGACGGCCACGCGCCCGGCGCGCACGAGCCCCTCGACGCTGCGCCGCGTGCCGAGGCCCGCGAGCGCGAGATAGCGGTTGAGGCGGGTCGCCGCCACGTCAGCCGTCCGCGGCCGCGCCGCGCAGCAGCTCGACCTCCGCGGGCAGCAGCGAGCGCGACGCCCCGGCCTCGAGTGCGCCGAGGCGGAGGCCCGCATAGGCCGAGCGGTGCAGGCCGATGACCGGGTGGCCGACGGCCTCGCACATGCGCCGCACCTGGCGCTTGCGTCCCTCGTGGAGCACGATCTCGACGACGCTCTGGCGCCCGGTCGCGTGCAGCACCTTCACGCGCGCCGGTGCCGTGCGCTTGCCGTCGAGCTCGATGCCCGAGGCCAGCCGCGCGGCGGTCAGCGAGGTGACCGCGCCGCGCACCGTGGCCTCGTAGGTCTTCTCGACGCCGTGGCGCGGGTGCATCAGGCGAGCGGCGAGATCGCCGTCGTTGGTCAGCAGCAGCAGGCCGGTCGTCTCGGCGTCGAGCCGCCCGACCGGGAAGAGCCGGTGGTCGGCGCCGATGAGGTCGATCACGGTGCGCCGTCCGTGCGTGTCGCGCACGGTCGTCACGACCTCCTTCGGCTTGTTCAGGAGCACGTAATCGTGCGCGTCGGGCGAGACGGGCAGTCCGTCGAGCTCGACCCGGGCGCCCTCGGCCACGCGCTCGCCGGGCGACGCGCGCGACGACGCCGTCGATGGTCACGCGCCGTTCCGCCACGAGCGTCTCGACGCCGCGGCGCGAGCCGAGCCCGCAGGCGGCGAGGTAGCGGTTGAGGCGCTGGGCCTCGGCCGTCATCTCAGCCGCGCTCGGCGGCCACCGCGTGCAGGCGCTGGCGCAGCTCGGCGCCGTCGGTCGTCGTAGCCGTCGAGCTGCGGCAGCTCGCCGATGCCTCCCTCGAGGCCGAAGATGCGGTCGAAGGTGATCGTCGTGCGGTAGAGCACCGGCGCGCCGAGCCCGTCGCCGCGGCCGGCCTCCTCGATCAGTCCGCGCTCGAGCAGGCCCGAGACGACGGCATCGGACGAGACGCCGCGGATGCGGGCGATCTCGGGGCGTCCGACCGGCTGCAGGTAGGCGACCACGGCGAGCGCCTCGAGCGCCGCCGGGCTGAGGCCGCGCTCGGGTGCGCGTGCCTGCAGGCGGCTCGCGGCCTCGGCCGGGCCGCCCGGCGCGGCCCGCAGGCCGAAGCGGCGGCCGCTGCGATCGAGCACCACACCCGCGCCGCGCTCGGCGAGCCGGCGCTCGAGCTCATCGAGCGCGCCCTCGATCAGCGACTCGTCGGCCTCGGTGGCGATCGCGAGCTCGTGCAGGTCGAGCGGCTCGCCGGCGACGAACAGCACGGCCTCGCAGGCGGCGACGAGCGCGTCGCTCACGCCACGGCCTCGGTCGCGTCGAGCACCTGGGCCGAGACCCGCAGCGGTGGCGCCGCTGCGGCGCGACGCGGATGGGCTCGAAGAGGTCGGACTGGGCTGCGTGCGCCTCGCCGCGCTTGATCAGCTCGAGCAGGGCGACGAAGGCGGCCGCCTGGGCGCCGCGCTCGAGCGTCGCGACCTCGTCGTCGAAGACGAAGCCGCCGCGGGCGCGCACGAGCAGGCGGAAGCGCTCGACGAATGGGCGCATGGCGACGGCGCGGCGGCGGATCGTGGTCGTGTCGACGCGCTCGGGCGGCTCGAGCAGGTGCAGCATCGCCTCGGCCAGGCGGCCCGGCTGCTCGTCGACGAGCGGGGCCTGCGGCCGCGGCGGCGCATAGGGCGCGGGCGTCGTGCGGAAGACGCGCAAGCCCGCGTCGGTGCGCCGCTCGGCGAGCCAGGCGGCCGCGCGCTTGAAGCGCTGGTACTCGGCGAGCCGCGCGGCGAGCTCCTCGGCGGCGGTCTCGGCGTCGAGCTCCTCCTCGTCGTCCTCCGCCTCGGCGTCGACGAGCAGGCGCGACTTGAGCTCGCACAGTGCGGCGATCAGCAGGATGAACTCGGAGAGCGACTCGAGGTCGACGTCGGCGGTCTCGTCCACGCGGTCGAGGTACGCCAGGACGACGGCGACGATCGGCACCTCGACGAGCTCGAGCTCCTCGCGCAGCACGAGCGCCAGCAGGAGGTCGAACGGGCCCGAGAAGGCGTCGAGGTCGAGGTCGAGCTCGAGAACGGATCCGTTCACGCCAGCATTGTGGCAACGAGCCCGGACGGGCGGGCGAAATCACCCGTCCGCGCTCTCTCCGCACGTGTCGACCCTTGACAATGGAGGCGACCGAACCCCACGTGGTCTCGAGCTCGCCTCGTGCGGCGAATTTGGATCTCTTCTTCGACCTCTGCCCGCACGAGACCCCGGTTCTCCCTGTACGAGATGGCCGAGTTGTCGTGAAGTCGGCACCCGCAGCTTCGCCTGGACATACCCCTACGCCATGGATCGGTGGGCTGAGGCCGGCGCGAAGCGTGAAGGTGTTCTGTCCAGCGCTGCGCCAGCAAGGGCCGTGCGTATGAGCGCGTTGGGTACAGGATCTCTGCGACGATACGGAACGCAGCATGCGATGGGGTCCTCTCTTTCTGCGGGCTCGATGCGTCGACCTCCGATTTCACGGCCGCGACAGCTTTGCCGCTGCGGGGGAGCCTCAGTGGAGCGTGGAGCGCGGAACGACATCCACTGGCAGCCTGTGCCAGCACCTCCGGGCTTCCATGACGTACCCGAGATCGCGCAGTTCGGCACCCGCACGAAGGGCGAATTCCTCTTGAGCGACCGGCTCGATCCCGACCAACCGAACTCGCTGGGACGACATGCCCATACCGAGCGTGCATTCGCGCGTCCGCGCAACGTTCGCGCGCATGCGTCGCTTGCTGACAGGGAGCGAGGAACATCGCTGACGACGTCGCTCGTGAGGGAGGCGGGGATGCGCCGCGGCAGCGCCATGCCGGCGCGGCGAGCGGGCGGATGACCGCCGCGGTCGCGCGCGTGGAGCACGCCGCGGGCGAGGGCGCCTACTACAACGACGACCTGCTCGCGATCCAGGAGGGTGCCGCCCGCGACGGACTCGTGTACACCGGCGAGCCGCGCACGCCCGGCTTCCGCGCCGTCCGCCAGCCCGCCGGCGCGATCCTCGTGCGCCTCGTCGATGAGGACGGCCTCGACGGCTGGGGCGACGCGATGACCGTGCAGTACGCGGGCGTCGGCGGCCGCGACGGCCCCGTCGACCCGCGGGCGCTGGCGCCGCAGGTCGAGCAGGGCGCCGCCGCGCTGCGCGGCGCCGGCCCAGTGACGTTCGCGGAGGGCTGCGCGATCCTGGAGGCGGAGCGCGCCGGCGGACGGGCGCTGCACACGGCGGTGCGGCACGGGCTGAGCCACGCGCTGCTGGGACTGGTCGCCGCGCGCGCCCGGCGGCCGATGCTCGACGTGCTGCTTCCGCTGACGGGCGTCACCGATCTCCGCCCCGCTCCGCTGTATGCCCAGAGCGGCGAGGAGCGGCGGCTCAACGTCGACCGCATGCTCCTGCGCCGCGTCGACGTGCTGCCGCACGGGCTCATCAACGAGCCCGACGTGTTCGGGCCGAACGGCGACGGGGCCGTCGAGTATCTCGCGTGGGTGCGCGAGCGCGTTCTGGCGCTCGCCGGCGAGGAGTACGCGCCGCTCCTGCACCTCGACGTCTACGGGCTCGCGGGCCGTCGGCTCGGCGCCGGGCTCGTGCCGCTCGTGCGCTTCTGCCGCCGGCTCGCGGAGGCCGCCGCGCCGTTCGCGCTGCAGCTCGAGTCGCCGCTCTACGGCGACGACACCGCCTCGACCATCGAGCGGCTGGGCGGCCTGCGCGCGGCGCTGCGCGATGAGGGCGTCCCCGTGCGGCTCGTGGCCGACGAGTTCTGCAACACGCTCGCCGACGTCCGCGCCTTCGCCGGCTCCGGCGCCTGCGACCTGATCCAGCTGAAGACGCCCGACATGGGCGCTCCGACGGTCGTGATCGAGGCGGCGCACGCCTGCCGCGAGGCGGGTCTCGGCGTGTTCGTCGGCGGCTCGTGCACCGAGACCGACGGCAGCGCGCGGGTCGCGGCGCATCTCGGGGTCGCGCTCGCGGCCGAGCAGGTGCTCGCGCGCCCGGGCATGGGCGTCGACGAGGGCGTGACGATCGTGCGCAACGAGATGGCCCGCGCGCTGCTCGCGCACCGTCCGTAGGATCGCCTCGCAGGCACAGACGGCAAGGGGGAGCGCGCATGATCGTGGTGCACGGCAAGGAAGTCCCGACCGAGGTCGCGGAGCTCGTCGATCCCGCAGCGACGGCGCTGGCCGTCATCGACATGCAGAACGACTGCTGTGCGCAAGGCGGCTCGGCCCACGCCGCGGGCGCCGACCTCTCGATGTACCGGGAGATCACGCCCCGCATCGCCGATCTCGCCGCGGCCTGCCGCCGCGCCGGCGTGCCGGTGATCCACGTGCGCATCCACAGCCTGCCCGACGGGGCGAGCGACTCGCCGGCCTGGCTGCGCATGAAGCTGCGCGCCAATCACAACTACGACCCGTCCAACGAGGGCGTGTGGGACTTCGCGCTCGAGGGCAGCTGGGGCGCGGAGTTCGTCCCGGAACTCCAGCCGCAGCCGGGCGACCTCGTCGTCACGAAGTTCCGCTCGAGCGCCTTCAACAATACGAACCTCGATCTGCTGCTGCGCTCCAGCGGGATCCGCACGCTGATGGTGGCCGGCTGCACGACCGAGGGCTGCGTCGAGTCGACCGTGCGCGACGCCTGCTTCTACGACTACTTCGGCGTCGTGGTGGCGGACTGCGTGGGCTCGGACGTGCCGGCGCTGCACGCGGCCTCGATGCAGGTCATGGCCGCCTACCGCGCCGACGTGATCGGCTCGGCGGAGATCACGGCGGCCTGGGCCGCGGCGGAGGCGATCCGATGAACGAGCAGTTCTTCCGGCGCGACGACCTGCCCGACGCCGAGGGCGGCCGGCGCGAGCTCGTGGGGTACGGCGAGCATCCGCCCCGCATCGAGTGGCCGGGCGCGGTGAAGGTCGCCGTGCAGATCGTCGTGAACTACGAGGAGGGCACCGAGAAGACGTTCGCCATGGGCGACGGGCAGAACGACATCCTGCACGAGATCCCGTTCCTGCTCGAGGGCCACCGCGATCTCGCCGTGGAGTCGGTCTACGAGTACGGCTCGCGCGCCGGCATCTGGCGCATCTTCCGCGTGCTCGACGCGGCCGAGGTGCCGGTGACGTTCTTCGGCGTGGCGGTTGCGCTCGAGCGCAACCCGGCCGTGGCGGCCAAGCTCGCCGCGCGCGGCGACGAGTGCGCCTCGCACGGCTACCGCTGGTCGAACGGCTTCGAGATGACCCGGGAGGAGGAGCGCGAGGCGATCCGCCGCGCCGTCGCCTCGATCGAACAGACGACGGGCAGCCGGCCGCTCGGCTGGTACTCGCGCGAGATGAGCGTCAACACGCGCGAGCTCGTGGTCGAGGAGGGCGGCTTCGTCTACGACTCCGAGTGCTACAGCGACGACCTGCCCTACTGGACGACCGTGCGCGAGCGCCCGCACCTCGTGGTGCCCTACTCGCTCGTCGTCAACGACGCCCGCTTCGTGCTCGCCCAGGGCTACGGCAGCCCGGAGCACTTCCTGGAGTACGCCCTCGCGACGCTACGGCGGCTACGCGCCGATGGCGACGACGTGCCGCGCATGATGTCCGTCGGCTTGCACTCGCGCTTCACGGGCCAGCCCGCGCGCGCCGACGCGCTGGCGCGCTTCATCGAGGCCGCGCAGGGCATGGGCGACGTCGCCTTCCTCCGCCGCATCGACATTGCGAACGCGTTCCGCGAGCAGTACCCGTACGAGCGCGCGCGGAGCGACGGGCGCCTCGAGACCTGATCCGACAGCGCGCTCGCCCTGACCGCGACCCTGCAGAGCTGACACCTCACCACCGAGACGCACCGCCTCCAGCCTCAGACGAGCTGGGCCTCGCCGCCGAGCACGCGCACCTCGCTGAAGAAGTCGGCCTTCGGGCTGACCTTGTAGCCCGGCCCGAGGCGCAGCACCCGCGCGCCCTCGTCGGTCGCGACCTCCATGACCACGCTCGCCTCGCCCGGGAACGAGCCGATGATGCGCACGAGCTCGTCCACGAACAGCGGGCCCGCGACCCGCCCGTCGACGCGCAGCCGCACCTCGCCGCGCTCGGGCACGGCCTCGAAGGGCGCGATCTCGATCGCGCGCAGCTTCGTCTCGCCCTCGTCGCGGCGGTCGACGCGGCCCTTGACGATCACGATCCCGTCCTCGACGAGGTGCTCGCGGCAGGCGCCGTAGACCTTGCCGAAGACGACCACCTCGACCTGTGTCATGCCGTCGTCGAGGCGGATGAACGCCATCGGGTCGCCGCTGCGCGAGGTCGTCACGCGCAGCGTCGCGATCAGGCCGCCGATCGAGACCGTCTCGTGCTCGCGGCGGTTCGGCAGATCGCGCAGCGCGCAGTCGACGCGCCGCCGCAGCTGATCCGCGACCTCGGCGAGCGGATGATCGGTCAGGTACAGCCCAAGCGTCTCCTTCTCGAACGCCAGCAGCTGCTTCTTCTCGAGCTCCGGGCCGATCACGGCAGGGTGGTGGCGCTGCTGCGGCTCGTCCTCGCCGCTCGAGCCCAGGTCGAAGATCGAGGCCTGGCCGGCGAGCGCATCGGCCTGCGCCTTCTGACCGGAGGCCGCGGCGGCCTCGAGCGCGGTCAGCATCGCGCCGCGCGTCGCGCCGGTCGAGTCGAGCCCGCCGCACTTGACGAGGCTCTCGAGCACGCGCTTGTTGATCTGGGTCGCGTCGACGCGCTCGCAGAAGTCCCACAGCGTCGTGAACGGGCCGCTCTCCTCGCGCGCCAGCACCATCGCGCGCACCGCGCCCTCGCCGACGCCCTTGACGGCCGTGAGGCCGAAGCGGATGCGGCCGTCCACCACCGTGAAGTCCTGGCCCGAGCTGTTGACGTCGGGCGGCAGCACCTCGATGCCCATCTCACCGCAGGCGTTGACGTAGAACGGCACCTTGTCCTTGGTCTGCATGACCGATGAGATCAGCGCCGCCATGTACGGCTCGGGGTGGTTCGCCTTCAGGTACGCCGTGCGGTAGGCGATCATCGCGTAGCAGGCGGCGTGGGCCTTGTTGAACGAGTAGTCGGCGCTGCGCTCGTTCTCCTCCCAGAGCGATTCGGCCGTCGAGCGCGCGACGCCGTTGGCCTCGCAGCCGGCCAGGAACTTCTCGCGCAGCGAGGCCATCAGCGCGTGGACCTTCTTCGAGATCGCCTTGCGCAGATCGTCGGCCTCGGCGGGGCTGAAGCCGGCCAGGTCCTTGGCGATCTGCATCGCCTGCTCCTGGTAGATGTAGACGCCCTGCGTGGTGCCCAGGATCGGCTCGAGCCGCGGATCCAGGTAGGTCACCGCCTCGAGGCCGTTCTTGCGCTTCGCGAACACCGGGATGTTGGCCATCGGGCCCGGCCGGTAGAGCGCCACGAGCGCGATCAGATCCTCGAACTCGGTCGGCTTGACCTGGCGCAGCGCGTCGCGCATGCCGCTCGACTCGAACTGGAAGACGCCGAGCGTGTCGCCGCGGGCGAGCATGTCGTAGGTCGCCCGGTCGTCCAGCGGCAGCCCCGAGAGGTCGCCGAGATCGACGTCGGCCGACTCCCTGATGATGCGGATGGCCTCGTCGATGACGTCGAGGTTGCGCAGGCCCAGGAAGTCCATCTTGAGCAGCCCGAGCGCCTCGACGTCGCCCATCGGGTACTGCGTCACGAGCTCGGAGTCGGCACCCTTCTGCTGCAGCGGCAGGTACTCGAGCAGCGGGCGGTCGCCGATCACGACGCCGGCGGCGTGGATCGAGTCGGCGCGCACCAGGCCCTCGAGCGGGCGCGCCATGTCGACCACCTGGCGGACGAGCTCATCCTCGTCGTAGGCCTTGCGCAGCTCCTGGTTCGGCTTCATCGACTCCTCGAAGCCGACCTTCACGCCCTCCGGGACGAGCTTCGCGATGCGGTCGACGGCGCCGTAGGGCAGGCCCATCACGCGGCCCGGCGTCGCGCACCGAGGCCTTGGCGGCGAGCTTCGAGAACGTGATGATCTGGGCCACGCGCTCGCGGCCGTACTTCTCGGTCACGTAGGCGATCACGCGCTCGCGGCCGTGCACGGAGAAGTCGATGTCGATATCGGGCATCGTCTTGCGCCCGGGGTTCAGGAAGCGCTCGAACAGCAGGTCGTAGCGCAGCGGGTCGAGATCGGTGATGCGCAGCGCGTAGGCCACGATCGAGCCGGCCGCCGAGCCGCGACCCGGGCCGACGGAGATGCTGTTGGCCCTGGCGAAGCGGACGAAGTCCCAGACGATCAGGAAGTAGTCCGCGAACCCCATCTCGCGGATCGTCTGGAGCTCGAACTCGAGGCGGTCGCGGACGACCTGGTCGAAGGCGCCGTAGCGCTCCGTCATGCCCTGCTCGCAGAGCTTCCGCAGCATCCCGAACGAGTCGTCGCCGGCCTCGTCGAAGCGCGGCAGGTGGATGCGGTCGAGCTCGAGCACGACGTTGCACCGCTCGGCGATCTCGAGCGTCGGCGCGAGCAGCGCGTCGCCGCCCCACGGCGCCATCGTGCGGCTCATCTCGTCGGACGTCTTGAGATAGAAGTCCTGCGTCGAGAAGCGGAACCGCTTGGGGTTGGAGAGCAGGTCGTTGGTCTGGATGCAGAGCAGCGCCTCGTGCGGCGTGGCGTCCTCGGCGCGCAGGTAGTGCACGTCGCCCGTGCCCACCACGGGCAGCCCGGTGTCGGCAGCGAGCGCGAGCAGCCCGGGGTTGACGCTCTTGTGCTCGTCGATGCCTGCGTCCTGCAGCTCGATGTAGACGTCGTCGCGCCCGAAGATCTGCACGAGCCGGTCGAGCTCCTCGCGAGCGCGCGGCTGATCGCCGGCGAGCAGCGCCTGGCAGGTGCGCCCGGAGAGGCAGCCCGAGAGCGCGATGATCCCGTCGGCGTACTGCTCGAGCAGCGCGTAGTCGACGCGCGGCTTGTAGTAGTAGCCCTCGAGGTAGCCGAGCGTGCAGAGCTTGATCAGGTTGTGGTAGCCGGCCGTCGTCTCGGCGAGCAGCGTGAGGTGGTTCCAGTCGCGCTGGGTCGAGTGCTGGCGCGCGCGGCGGTCGTCGACGAGGTAGATCTCACAGCCCAGCAGCGGCTTGACGCCCGCCTTGCCGGCCACCCGGTAGAGCTCGATCGCGCCCGCCATCGAGCCGTGATCGGTGATCCCGACCGCGGGCATGCCGAGCTCCACCGCGCGCTCGACGAGCTGAGGAATGCGGCAGGCACCATCCAGGACCGAGTACTCGGAATGGACGTGCAGATGGGCGTAACGCGGCACGGTTTCAGCCACAGGCGGCACAGTGTAGGACGCCGGTCACGGGAGGCCGAAAGGCGCCTGCACACACGCGAAATCGGTCGATCGAGTGCGGCTCGTGCCGGTGGCCGGAGTGCCGGGCTGCCGTGCAACGCGTGCTCGCGCTGTCGGCAGAGAACCTCACCCGGCTGCGGTGGAACGTCCTCGGTTCCGACGGCCGGGCCTTCGCCATGCTGGGCGGAGTACCGGTCGCGCATCGATCGAGGAGGGCTTCACGTCCCAGCCGGCGGAGCCGGCCGTTCGCGCAGCGTTCGACGTCCACTGGCCCGGCGGGCGAGCCCGGCTGCTCTGCGGCTACGCGCCGGGAGGCGGGCCGGGCGGCTCGACGTCGTGCCACTGGCCGGAGGCGCGGCGCTTCGCGAAGCGCCGGAAGAGGCTCTTGGCGGGCGTCGCGACGGCGGGGTTCTGCGCCGCGCGGCGCACGACCGAGCCGACGATCGCGAGCTTGATGAGCTTGCCGATCATGCGTTCACCACGCCGATCACGCGCATCGCGCGGCCGCGCTCAGGACGCGGCATGCCCTGCTCGATCCAGGCGTCGATCTCGCGGAAGAGCTCGTCGACGAGCACCTCCTGCGGCACCTTGCGCAACACCTCGCCGTGCGCGTAGATGAAGCCGGCGTCACGACCGCCGGCGATCCCGAAGTCGGCGTTGCCGGCCTCTCCGGGCCCGTTCACGGCACATCCCATCACTGCCACCTCGAAGTGTTGCGGATAGGCGGAGAGGCGCTGATCGACCTCACCGGCGAGCACGTGCACCTCGACGTTCGTGCGGCCGCAGGAGGGGCACGAGATCAGGTTCGGCCCCTTCTGGCGCAGCCCGAGCGCCGCGAGGATCCCGAACGCGGGCCCGAGCTCCTCGACCGGATCGGCCGTGAGCGAGACGCGGATCGTGTCGCCGATGCCGTCGGCCAGCAGCGCCCCGATGCCGACCGCCGACTTGACGGTGCCCGCGCCGGGCAGGCCCGCCTCGGTCACGCCGAGATGCAACGGGTAGGGCACGCGCTCGGCGAGCC
Organism: uncultured Actinomycetes bacterium; assembly: GCA_963834415.1. Classification (GTDB taxonomy): domain Bacteria; phylum Actinomycetota; class Thermoleophilia; order Gaiellales; family JALYLC01; genus JALYLC01. The sequence continues at coordinate 185,294 of CAWIBP010000003.1, forward strand.
GGCGGTAGGCCTGGATCATCGTCGGCACGCTCGACGACTTGACCGAGATCTTGAAGTCGTGGAAGCCCAGTCGCTCGAGCAGCTCGACCTCCTCCATCGCGGCGGCGACGAGCGCGCCCGCCGGATCGGCCGTCGCCAGCGGCCGCAGGTGGTCGGGGAGCGAGCCCGAGTTGGCGCCGATGCGCAGGGGCGTGCCGGTGGCCTGCGCCTTGCGCACGACCGCCTCGACCTTGTCGTCGCCGCCGATGTTGCCCGGGTTGATGCGCACCGCGGCGACGCCCATGTCCATCGCGCGCAGCGCGAGCGAGGCATTGAAGTGGATGTCGGCGATGATCGGCAGACCGGCGCCCGCGACGATCTCGGGCAGCGCGTCGGCGTCGGGGATGCCCGGCACGGCCACGCGCACGAGGTCGGCGCCGGCCTCGCGCAGCCGCCCGATCTGCTCGAGCGTGGCCGCGGCGTCGTGCGTCTTGGTGGTCGTCATCGACTGCACGCTGACCGGGGCACCGCCCCCGATCGGGATGCCTCCGACCACGATTTGCCGCTCGCTCGCCATCCAGCCCCCAGGATACGCGGCCTGCGCCGGGCCCCGTCCTAGGGCCCCGGCCGAGAGCCGTCGATGATCCGCCCGACGTCCTGTTGCAGGACGAGCAGGAAGAGCACGAGGAACACGGCGATGCCCGCCAGCGAGACGCGCTCGTAGAGCTCGCGGGGGAGCGGCTTGCGGCGGATCCGCTCGATCAGCGCGAACAGCACGTGGCCGCCGTCGAGCGGCAGGAACGGCAGCAGGTTGAAGAGCGCCAGCGAGAGCGAGAGCCAGGCCAGCTGCTCGAGGTAGAGCCCCTCGCCGAGCGAGCTCGACTGCTCGCGCACGATGCCGACGACGCCCTGCACGTTGCTGCGATCGCCGCTCGAGACGAGGTTCTTGATCGCCAGGCCGGTGCCCTTGGTGACCAGCCACACCTCCTCACCGGCGAGCTTCGACGGAGTGCCACGCGCTGAAGTGCAGCGTGCCGTCGCGGCGGATGTCGAAGACGAAGCCGAGCAGTCGCTGGCCGTCGACCGTGCGCGGAGCGGCGGGGCCGAGCGTCCGCACCTTTCCGTCGCGGCGCACGCGCAGCGTCACCTGCTGCGAGCTCTGGATCGTCGAGCGCAGCTGCTGGACATCGTCCACGGTCTTGCCCTGGATGCCGATCACCTCGTCGCCCGGCTTCAGGCCCATGCGCTCGGCGGGCGAGCTGACCTGCACCTGCGAGACGGACGTCGTCGGCACGTACTTCGGCACGCCCAGGCCGTAGAAGACGATCAGCACCGCGAATGCGGCGAGCACGTTTGCGGCCGGGCCGGCGACGATCGCGGTGATGCGCCGCCACGTCGCCTGGCGCCAGTAGGCGCACGGGTCGGCGTCCTCGGCGAGGCGCACGAGCTCCTTCGTGCACCACCCGACGCGCTCGTCGTCGACCAGCCCGGCATCGCGCTCGAGTGCCTCCGTGAGGCGCTCGAGGGCATCGGCGCCGGCGCTCGCATCGCCGCTGTCGAGCGCACGCTGCGCGCGCTCGAGCGCCGGCGTCAGCAGGTCGGGCTGATCGGGCGGGCGCCGCTCGGCGGCGGTCTCGACCGCGTCGGCGCAGGCCCGCAGATCCTTGCCGCGCGGCCGGCCCATGCCGACGATGCGCACGAAGCCGCCCAGGGGAATCAGGCCGATCCCGTACTCGGTGCCGCCGACGGTGCGCTTGACGACCGCGGGCGGGAAGCCCACGTAGAACTTCGTCACCCGCATGCCCACGGACTTGGCGGCGATGAAGTGCCCGAGCTCGTGGATGAAGACGAGCGCGAGCAGGCCGCCGATGGCGATCAGCGCGTTCAGCCGGGCACCCCGGCCGCGAGCGCCTGGCGCACGCAGGTGCGCGCGGCGGCATCGGCAGCCTGCACCTGGCCGAGACTCTCGAGCGGCTCGCCCGAGCAGGCCTCGAGCGCACGCTCGACGAGCCCCGCGATGTCGGTGAAGCGGCAGCGGCCGGCGAGGAAGGCCGCCACGGCTTCCTCGTCGGCGGCGTTCAGCGCGCACGGCGCGAGGCCGCCGGCGATCCCGGCGGCGCGCGCCAGCGCGAGGCAGCGGAACGTGGCCGCGTCGGCCGGCTCGAACGTCAGCGAGAGCGCCCGCGTGAGGTCGAGCCGCGGGCCGGCGAGCTGCGCGCGGCGCGGGTGCGCGAGCGCGTAGGCGATCGGCACGCGCATGTCGGGCAGGCCGAGGTGCGCGAGCAGCGCCCCGTCGCGCAGCCGCACGAGCCCGTGCACGATCGACTGCGGATGCACGACGACCTCGATGCGCTCGAACGGCACGCCGAACAGCCAGTGCGCCTCGATCACCTCGAGGCCCTTGTTCATGAGCGTCGCGGAGTCGATCGTGATGCGCGCGCCCATCGCCCAGGTGGGATGCCGCAGCGCCTGCTCGGGCGTCACCTCCGCCAGCTCGGCCGCGGCTGCAGCCGCGGAACGGCCCGCCGCTGGCGGTCACGATCAGCGCCTCGACCGCGTCGGGCTCCTCCCCCGCGAGCAGCTGCTGCAGCGCGGAGTGCTCGGAGTCGACCGGCAGCAGGCGCGCGCCGCCGCGCGCGAGCGCGGCCCGCACGAGCGGCCCGCCGGCGACGAGGCTCTCCTTGTTGGCGAGTGCGACGTCGATGCCGGCCTCCAGCGCGACGAGCGTCGCGTCGAGCCCGGCAGCGCCGACGACCGCGTTGAGCACGACGTCCGCCCCGCTCTCGGCCGCGAGCTGCGCGACGCCGTCGCGGCCCGCGAGCACGCGGCCCGCGAAGCGCTCGCGCGCCCGCTCGGCCGCGGCGGGGTCGGCCAGGGCGATCGTCGTCACGCCGAGGCGCTCGGCCTCGCGCAGCACGCCGTCGGCATCGCTGCCGGCCGCGAGCGCGCAGATGCGCAGGCCGGGATCGTCGTCGCAGACCTGGATCGCCTGTCGTCCGATCGATCCGGTGCTGCCGAGGAGGGCGATGGAGCGCATCACCGGAGAGGCTAGGTCACCCACGTTTCGCTGCCGTTACGCCTTGCCCAGCAGGGCGACGATCGCGAGCGCCGCGGGCCCGGCGAAGAGCAGCGCGTCGATGCGGTCGAGCACGCCGCCGTGGCCCGCGAGCAGCGTGCCCGAGTCCTTGACGCCGAGATCGCGCTTGAGGAACGACTCGAAGAGGTCGCCGAGCGGCGCGGCGAGCGCGACCCCGACGCCGATCAGGAGCGCCTGCTGGTTCGTGAAGCCCTGCCGGTAGAGCGTCACCCAGGTCGTGAAGATGCCGGCCGCGAGGCCGATCACGAAGCCCTCGACCGTCTTCTTCGGCGAGATCGCCGGGGCCAGGCGGTGGCGCCCGAAGAGGCGGCCGCCGAAGTAGGCGAAGATGTCGGACGCCCAGGTGCCGAGCAGCACGGCCGAGCACGAGGTTGAAGCCGAAGTGCTCGGTCGCGCCGTCGAGGCCGCGCAGGGCGACCAGGCTGGCCATGCCGCCGCCGACGTAGAGCGCGCCGAACGTCGTCACCGAGACCGAGCCGAGCGCCGACTCGCGCGAGGCCACGCCGGCGACCACGAGGAACGTCACCGGGACGCTGACCGCGAGCGCGGCGAGCGACCAGCCGATGCCCCCGCCCCACGTCGCGACGACCATGCCGAGGCCCGCCCGCGAAGCCGGTCAGCGCGATCGGGCGCAGCTTGCGGCCCATGCGGAAGAGCTCGTCGAGCGCGAGCCCGCACGCCAGCAGCGCGAGCAGGAGCATCGGGATGCCGCCGAGCCAGACGCAGCCGAGCGCGACCGGCGCGAGCAGCACGGCGACGAGGATGCGGCCGAGGAGGTCGCTCATCGCGCGCCGAACCGCCGGCGGCGGCCCGCGTACTCCGCGAGCGCCGCGCGCAGCGGGGCCTCGCCGAAGTCGGGCCAGAGCGTGGGCGTGAAGACGTACTCGCTGTAGGCCGTCTGCCAGAGCAGGAAGTTCGAGAGCCGCTGCTCGCCCGAGGTGCGGATCACGAGGTCGGGCTCGGGCATGTCGGGGGCGCTGAGGCGCGCGATCAGCGCATCCTCGTCGATCTCCTCCGCGCTGAGGCCGTCGCGCACGAGCCGGCGCGCCGCCTCGACGAGCTCGAAGCGCCCGCCGTAGTCGAAGCAGATCCAGAGCGTCAGCGCCTCGTTGGCGGCGGTGTCGCGCTCGGTGTCCTCGATCAGCTCGCGGATCGACGGCGAGCAGCGGTCGCGGCGGCCGACGAAGCGCACGCGCACGCCCATCCGCCCCATGTCCGGGAACTCGCGCTTGATCGTCTCGGCGAGCAGGTCGAGCAGGCCGCGCACCTCGTCGTCGGGCCGGTTCCAGTTCTCGGTCGAGAACGCGAACACCGCCAGCGAGTCGACGCCGAGGTCGAGGCAGGCCTCGACCGTGCGCCGCAGCGCGCGCGTCCCGGCGCTGTGCCCGGCCAGCACCGGCAGGCCGCGCGAGCGCGCCCAGCGGGCATTGCCGTCCATGATGATCGCGACGGATCGCGCGACCTCGGGGAGGGCGGGCTCGACGGGCCGCGACGCTCGCTTGAGCAGTCGCAGGCGTTCAAGGACTCCAGGCATCGCTGTTGCCGGCGACGGCCGCCTAGACCTCGAGGATCTCGGCTTCCTTGCCCTTCAGGACCTCGTCGATGCGCTTGACGTGCTCGTCCGTGAGCTTCTGCACCCGCTCCTCGGCGCGATGCACGTCGTCGGCCTGGGCCTCGCCGGCGCGGTCGAGCTCCTTGAGGTGCTGGAGCACGTCGCGGCGCACGTTGCGCACGGCGATGCGGCCCTCCTCGGCGATCGTTGCGCGCGACCTTGACGAGGTCCTTGCGGCGATCCTCGGTCAGCTGCGGGATCGGCAGGCGCACGACGGCGCCGTCGTTGGCCGGGTTGAGCCCGAGGTCGGACTCCATCACGGCCTTCTCGATCTCCTTGATCGCGCTCTTGTCGTAGGGCGTGATCACGAGCAGCCGCGCATCCGGCACGCTGATCTGCGCCAGCTGGTTGAGCGGCGTGCGCGTGCCGTAGTAGTCGACCTGGATGCGGTCGAGCAGCGTCGCCGAGGCGCGCCCGGTGCGCACGCCGGTCAGCTCGTGGCGCAGGGACTCGACGCTCTTGTCCATGCGCGTCTTGGCATCCTCGACCAACTCGTCAACTGTCATCGCGAGCTCCTTCCGATGAGAGGTCCTCGGGCGGCAGTGGGGCCACGCGCCGGCCCGTGCTCACGACCGTGCCGATGCTGTCGCCGCGCACGACGCGCCCGATGTTCGCGGGATCGTCGATGTTGAAGACGTAGATCGGCATGTCGTTGTCCATGCACAGCGAGAGCGCCGTGGCGTCCATCACCTTGAGCTGGCGCTCGAGCGCCTCGCGGTGCGAGACCTCGGGCAGGAACGTGGCGGTCGGGTTCGTCGCGGGGTCGGCGTCGAACACGCCGTCGACGCCGTTCTTGGCCATCAGCAGCGCCTGGGCGCCGATCTCGCAGGCGCGCAGCGCGGCGCCCGTGTCGGTCGTGAAGAACGGGTTGCCGGTGCCGGCCGCGAAGACGACGATGCGGTTCTTCTCGAGGTGGCGCATCGCGCGCCGGCGGATGTACGGCTCCGCGACCTCGTCGACCGCGAGCGCCGAGAGCACGCGCGTGGGCGTGCCGCCGCGCTCCAGCGCGTCCTGCAGGGCGACCGCGTTGAGCACGGTGGCGAGCATGCCGCAGTAGTCCGCGGTCGCCCGGTCCATGCCGTGCGCGCTCTCCTGCAGCCCGCGCCAGATGTTGCCGGCGCCGACCACGACCGCGACCTGCACGCCGCTCGCGCGCACCGCCATGAGCTCGGCGGCGATCTGCTCGACCGTCTCCGGATCCTGCCCGTAGGCGCGATCGCCGAGCAGCGCCTCGCCCGAGAGCTTGATCAGCACGCGGTGGAAGGGCCCGCGGCCGTTCGCGGATGGACCGGGTTCGCTCACCTCGGCCGTATGCAACGCGATCGTGGCGCCATTCGCAACCCGGGCCTCGTCAGGAGCCGCGCTCGTAGCGCGTGAAGCGCTTGATCTGCACGTTCTCGCCCGTCTTCGCGGCGACCTCGGTGCGCAGGTCGTCGACCGTGCGGTCGCCGTCGCGCACGTAGGGCTGCTCGAGCAGGCAGACCTGGGAGAGCCACTTGTCGAGCTTGCCCTGCGCGATCTTGTCGCGCACGTTCTCGGGCTTGTCGGCGGCCTGCGCCCGGTAGATGTCGAGCTCGCTCTCGATCAGCTCGGCGGGGACCTCGTCGCGGCTGACCCAGCGGGCGTCGGCGCTGGCCGAGATCTGCAGGGCGATCTCGTGCGCGAACGCCTTGAACTCGTCGGTGCCGGCCACGAAGTCGGTCTCGCAGCCGATCTCGACGAGCACGCCGATGCGGCCGCCGTGCACGTAGGCCTCGATCAGGCCTTCCTTGGTCGTGCGGTCGGAGCGCTTGCCGAGCTTGGCGATGCCGCGCTCGCGCAGCAGCTTGACCGCCGCCTCCTGATCGCCCGCGGTCTCGCGCAGGACGTTCTTGCACTCCATGATCCCGGCACCGGTGAGCTCGCGCAGGGCCTTGACCTCGGCCGCGCTCGCAGCGTAGTCCGTCACGATGCGGTCTCCTCGGCAGGTGCCGCCGGGGCGGCGGGCTCTTCGGCGGCTGCGGGTGCCGGCTCCGCTGGGCAGGGGCTCCGCAGCGGGAGCGGGTGCTGCGGCGGCCGGCTCTGCGGGAGCGGCGACTGCCGGCTCGGCGGCCGGAGCGGTGCGCGGTGCCGGCTCGGCAGGAGCCGGTGCGGCGACCGGAGCTGCCGGAGCGGCGGCGGGCGCGGCGGCGGCCGGAGCGGCGGCGGGCGCGGCGGGAGCCGGGGCCGGAGCGGCGGCCGGACGTGCCGGGCGCGCTGCGGGCGCCGGGGCTGCGGCGGCAGCGGGCGTCTCGCCTGCGGCCTCGGCAGCGGCGGCGGCCTCCGCGGCAGCGGCCTCGGCGGCTGCCTCGGCCGCGGCGGCGGCGGCTGCTGCGGCCTCGTCCTCGGCCTTGCGCCAGAGGCTGCGGCCCTCGGCCACGGCGTCGGCGAGCGTCGAGACGATGGCCTGGCACGACTTGATCGCGTCGTCGTTGCCCGGGATCACGTAGTCGGCCTCGTCCGGGTCGCAGTTCGTGTCCACGAGCCCGATCACGGGGATGCCGCAGCGGCGCGCCTCGCGCACCGCGAGCGCCTCGCGGCCGAGGTCGATGACCATCACGGCGTCGGGCAGCTTGCGCATCTGCGCCACGCCGCCGAGGTTCGTCTCGAGCTTCTCGAGCTTGCGCAGGAGCATGATGCGCTCCTTGCTCGGGAGCAGGTCGAGCTGGCCGTCGGCGAGCTGGCGGCGGAGATCGTGCAGATGGTCGATGCGGCCCTGCATCGTGCGGTAGTTCGTCAGCAGCCCGCCGAGCCAGCGGTGGTTGACGTACGGCATGTCGACGCGCTCGGACTGCATCTGCACGGCCTCGCGGGCCTGCTTCTTCGTGCCGACGAAGAGCACGCTGCCCCCGCGCTCGGCGAGGTTGCGCACGAACGCGTGCGCCTCCTCGACCAGCACGATGGTCTGCTGCAGGTCGATGATGTAGATGCCGGCGCGCTCGCCGAAGATGAAGCGGCGCATCTTCGGGTTCCAGCGACGTGTCTGGTGGCCGAAGTGGACGCCGGCTTCGAGCAGCTCGCGCATGGAGATCGCGGGCATGATCGTGCCTCCGATGGTGGTTGTGGCAGGGCTCCGGCGGGCAGCTCCGACGGAGCCGGCGACGCCGGCACCACCGTCGGGAGCGTGGAAGGGCTCACCGGTTAGGAGTGGGTGGACAGCGGACGCTGCCCGGATGGAGCCTACCAGCGCGCTCCGCGAGGCGTGCCGAGCCGGGCTCGCGGTCAGCCGGTGCCGGTGCCGCCGGCGCCACGGCCCGCGCCGGCGCGGGTGCGCGTGAAGCGGTCGTAGCGGAACGGCGTCCAGTCGAACGAGCGCACCTCGCCGTCGAGCAGCAGCTCGGAGGCGCCCAGGCCGAGCGCCGGGCAGAGCTTGAAGGCATGGCCCGACATGCCGCTCGCGAGCAGCAGCGCCGGGACGGCGCGGCAGCAGGTCGACGACCGGGTTGCCGTCGGGCGTGAAGTCGAGCCAGCTCGACCACGAGCCACGGAAGATGCCGCGGGCGGCGCCCGGGAAGACCGTGGCGACGAGCGCCGCGAAGCGCTCCAGCTCGCGCAGGTCCGCCCCGCCCTGGCCGGAGCGCGCGCGATACGGGCCGCGGCCGAGGAAGTCGGCGCGCGCGCCGACGAGGTAGTGGCCGTCGTCGCCGTCGGGTCGCAGCCAGACGCCGAGGCTGTGGTGCGAGACGATCGGCCCGGGTGGCCCGAACGGGAACGGCGGGCGGAAGCGCCCGGCCTGCACGCGCACCAGATCCACCGGCAGCGAGCCGCCGAGCGAGCGCGTCAGCCTGGGCCCGAAGCCGCCGCAGCAGACGGCCACGCGCTCGGCGGAGATGCGGCGCCCGTCGTCGCACACGAGCCGGAAGCCGTCGCCGTCGGGCCGCACGGCGGCGACGCGGGTGCCGAAGGCGAGGCGCGCGCCCATGCCGCTCGGCGGCGCGCGCGAAGCCGTCGGCCACGAAGAGCGGCTCGCACACGCCGTTGGTCGGCTCGTACGCCCCGATCGTCAGCGCGTCGGCCGCGAGGCGCGGCTCGAGCGCGCGGATCGCAGCGTTGTCGAGCTCCTCGACGACGGCGCCCTGCGAGCGCATCGCGGCGATCGCCGCGCGGATGCGCGGCTCGCGATCGGCCTCGCCGACGGCCAGGTAGCCGCAGTTGACGAAGCCCGGATCGGAGCCCGTGCGCTCGAGCATGTCGGCCAGGAACTCGCAGCCGTAGCGTGCGACGGCCACGATCGCGGGATCCTCGTAGTGCGCGCGGAGCATCCCCGCCGAGGCGCCGGACGGCCCGCCCGCCGCGCTCAGCTTGTCGAGCAGCAGCACGCGCGCGCCGCGCAGGGCGAGGTGGTACGCCGTGCTCGTGCCCATCACGCCGGCGCCGATCACGGCGATCTCGGTGCTCTCGTCGGCCCGCGTCGCCATCGCGCCGATTCTCTCAGACCGCCGCTCGGGCGATCTCGAGCGCCTCGGCGAGATCGGCCGGCAGGGCGCTCTCGAGCTCCATGCGCCGGCCGTCGCGCGGGATGCGCGAAGCCGAGCCTGGCCGCATGCAGGAACTGGCGGCGCAGGCCGACCTGCCCGCCGGGCACGCCGTACAGCGGATCGCCGATGATCGGGTGGCCGATCGCCGAGAGGTGCACGCGGATCTGATGGGTGCGCCCGGTCTCGAGCTTGAGGTGCAGGAGGCTCATGCCGACGAGCGGCTCGGCCAGCTCGAAGTGCGTCACGGCCGCGCGCTCGGCCCGCCCGCCGACGGCCATGCGGCCGATGTCGGAGCGGTCGCGGCCGATCGGCGCGTCGATGGTGCCGCGCCGCGAGGGCGGCCGGCCGCGCACGAGCGCGACGTACTGGCGCTCGATCCGCCGCTCGCGCATCTGCTCGCCGAGCGCCGCGTAGGCCTCGTCGCTGCGCGTCATCACGAGCAGGCCGGAGGTGTCGCGGTCGAGCCGGTGGATCACGCCCGGGCGCTGCTCGTCGTCGCCGCCGCGCAGGCCCTGGCTGCGCAGCGCCGCGACGAGCGTCGGCCCGACGACGCCGGGTGCCGGGTGCGTGACGACGCCCGCCGGCTTGTCGACCACGAGCAGGTGCTCGTCGCTGTAGGCGAGCGCGATCGCGAGCTCGGAGCCGGGCTCGGGCCCGGCGGGAGCGGCCTCGACCTCGTCGTCGAGCGCGATCAGCTCGCCGCCCGCGAGGCGCAGCGACTTGCTCGCGGGCGCGCCGTCGACGAGCACCGCCCCGCGCTCGATCAGCCGCTCGACGGCGGCCCGCGACGCGAGCCCGGCGTGCTCGGCGAGATAGCGGTCGAGCCGCTCGCCGGCGGCTTCCTCGGGTGCGATCAGCTCGCGTCCCATGGCGTCCCCTCGTTGCGCTCCCCGGGCTCGCCGCGCACCAGCGTGAAGATCAGGAGCCCCACGCCGGTGACGACGAAGATGTCGGCGAGATTGAAGTTCGGGAGCAGGCGGATGTAGATGAAGTCGGTCACGAAGCCGTTGTAGGCGCGATCCCAGAGGTTCGAGAGCGCGCCGCCGAGCAGCAGGCCGATCGCGACCGGGACGAGCGGGTGGCGCGCCCCCGAGCGCGCGAAGAACGCGAGCATCCAGAGCACCGCGACGCTCGTCAGCGGCACCACGAGCGAGAGCCGGCCCTCGAGCACGCCGAACGCGATCCCCGTGTTGCGCGACGTGCCAGAAGTCGAGGCCCGGGACGCACGTCGACGGCCTCGCCCACGCGCAGGGCGTGCACGACGGCCGTCTTGGTCAGCTGGTCGGCGGCCACGGCGGCGACGGCGAGCGCGAGCATGCCCGTCCAGCCGGCGGCGCCGGGGCGGGCCTGCTCACGCGCGTGCCGCGCCCGGCCGAGCGGGCGGGCGGCGGTCGGTGCGCGGCGCAGCATCAGCCCGCCGGGCGGAAGCCGTCGAGCACGTTCTGCAGGATCGTCGAGCCGATCTGCAGCGCGATGATCGCGACCATGGGCGACAGGTCGAGCGGGCCGACCATCGGGATGAAGCGCCGGAACACGCCCACGTAGGGGCTGACCGTGTCGTCGAGGAACGTGCGGATGCGGTTGATCCAGACGTTGTACGGCAGACGCACCCAGGACGCGATGATCCAGGCGATCACGAGGATCGTGTAGACGTCCACGAACGCGCGCACCCAGGTCGAGATGAGATCGACGGTGTGGTTGCTCATCAGCCGAGCTGCCCTGCGCGGGCCATGGCGGCGAGCACGCCGTCGATGATGCCGCCGCGCACGGAGCTGCGCTCCATCTGCGCGAGCCCCGCGGCCGCCGTGCCGCCGGGCGAGGTGACCATGCGCCGCAGGTCGGAGCAGCTGATCGCGGTCTCGTCGAGCAGGTTGGCCGTGCCGACCATCGTCGAGAGGATCAGGGCGCGCGCCGTCGACGCCGAGAGGCCGCTCGTGATGCCGGCGTCCTCGAAGGCCTCGATCACGAGGCCGAGGAAGGCGGGCCCGGAGCCGGCGAGCGCGGTGGCGGCGTCGAACAGCCGCTCCTCGAGCTTGACGACGGTGCCGAGCTGGTCGAGCCAGCCGAGCACGCGCGTCTCGGCATCCGACCCGGTGAACGGGCCGTTCGCGAAGCACAGCGTGCCCGCGCCGACCTTGACGCCGACGTTCGGCATGCAGCGGAAGAGCGGCACGCCCTGCTCGAGCACGTTCTCGAGCGTCGTCGTCGCGACGCCGGCGGCGACCGAGACGACGGCGGTGTCCGCGTCGATCAGCGCCGAGGCGTCGCGCAGCACGCGCTCGACGTCGATCGGCTTGACGGCGATCAGCAGCACGTCGGCGCGGCGCACGAGCTCGGCGTTGTCGGCGACGTGCTGCACCCCGAGCCGCTCGGCCAGGCGCGCGGCGCGTCCCGAGCCGCGATCGGTGACGAGCACGCGCTCGGCCAGGGACGGGTCGGCGCGCAGCCAGCCCTCGATCATCGCGCCGGCCATGTTGCCGGCACCGATCGAGCCCAGGACGGTCGTCGCATTCACGCGTCTGATGGTACTTGGGGACGACCTGCACGGAACGCAGGCGGCCTCGGTACCCTCCGCGGCATGTCCACACCGAGCGCGACCGGGCGCTGCCTCTGCGGCGCCGTGACCTACGAGCTGCGCGGTGAGCTGCGAGACATCCTCGTCTGCCACTGCGTCGACTGCCGCCGCTACCACGGGACGAGCGCCGCCTACACCGCGATCGCGCGCGACGGCCTGACGGTGGCCGACCCGGAGGGGCAGCTGCGCTGGTTCGGCGGGCCGGAGAGCGCGAAGGGCGGCGAGCGCGGCTTCTGCGGCCGCTGCGGCTCGAGCATGCTCTGGCGCCATGCCGGGAGCCCGACGCTGCTCGATCGCCGCCGGGACGCTCGACGGCGCCACCGGGCTGCGCATCGTCCAGCACATCTGGGACGACCACCGCGCCGACTGGGAGCTGCTCGACGACGTGCCCCGGATACCCCGCGGAACGCCGGACTAGATCGGTGATCGCGCGGGTGCGGGGGCGTGTCGGACGCGCTCGCAGCGCGCGTTCGTCCGGATCGAGGCGATCCAGGCGCCCCGGTACACCCGCAATCGCGGAGTCGACCGGCTAGCGCGAGCGGTACGTCTGCGCGGCCTCGACCAGCGCCCGGAAGAGCGGCGCGCCGGTCGTCTCGTGCGCCTCCTCGGGGTGCCACAGGACCGCCATGCAGAACGGCTGGGCCGGGTCCTCGAGCGCCTCGACGCTGCCGTCGTGCGCGCGCCCGGAGACGACGAGTCCCTCGCCCAGCTCGGCGATGCCCTGGTGGTGGTGCGAGTGGATGTCGTCGACGGCCTCGCCGAGCACGCCCGCCGTGACGGTGTCCGGCTCGGTCGTCACGCGGTGCCGGCCGTAGGTGCCGAGCTGCGGGCGGTGCGGCAGGAGGTCGAGCTCGGCGCGCCCGATGTCCTGTACGAGCGTGCCGCCGAGCGCGACGTTGAGCAGCTGCAGGCCGCGGCAGATGCCGAGCACCGGCAGCTCGCGGCGGCGCGCCTCGCGCACGAGCGCGAGCTCGAACTCGTCGCGCACGCGCCGCTCCGGCGTCGGCTCGTCCGTGCCCTCCTCGAGCTCCGCGCCGTACAGCGCCGGGTCGAGGTCGGGGCCGCCGCTGAGCACGAGGCCGTCGAGGCCGTCGAGCACCTCGCCGGGCTGCTCCGCGCCCTCGGGCGTCGGCGGCAGCAGGATCGGCACGCCGCCCGCGAGGCGCACGCCCTCGACGTAGCCCTGCGGGATCACGGTCGCCGCGAGGTCCCAGTGCGTCCAGCGGGCGTGCGTGCGATAGGCGCAGATGCCGATGCGCGGGCGGCTCACAGACCGCTCGAAGGAGCGCCGCAGCTCCCAGTCGGTGACGGCGGCGTCGAACGCGTCGAGCTCGACCGTCGCGGCGTTGAGGTAGTGGTCGCAGACCTCGTCGCCGAGCGCCTCGCGCGCCAGCGCCGAGCCGGCGAACAGCTCGCGCGCCTCGTGCAGCGTCGAGGGCACGTGCGGCTCGTCCGGCCGCGTCGTAGCCGGAGCCCTTCCAGGCCGGGCCGAGCTCGTACTGCCCGTCGATGCCCGCGAGGCCGGCCGCGAGCAGCGCGGCGAAGGCGAGGTACGGGTTGACGTCGCCGCCCGCGACGCGGTGCTCGACGCGCATGCCGTTGCCGTGCCCGACGACGCGCAGCGCGCAGGTGCGGTTGTCATGCCCCCAGACGAGCGCGGTCGGTGCGAACGAGCCGCGCACGAAGCGCTTGTAGGAGTTGACGTTGGGCGCGAGCAGCAGCGTCAGCTCGCGCGTGTGGCGCTGCAGCCCCGCGATGAACTGCCGGAAGGTGTCGCTCATGCGCATGCCCGTCGCCGGCCGGGAAGAGGCTCTCGTCGCCCGCCCAGAGGCTCAGGTGGATGTGGCACGAGTTGCCCTCGCGCTCGTCGAACTTGGGCATGAACGTGAGCGACTTGCCCTGCAGGAACGCGATCTCCTTGGCGCCGTTGCGGTAGACGACGTGATCGTCGGCCATCCGCAGCGCCTCCTGGTAGCGGAAGTTGACCTCGTGCTGGCCGAGGTTGCACTCGCCCTTGGAGTCCTCGACGGCCATGCCCGCGCCCGCCATGCCGAGCCGGATCGCGCGCAGCACCGGCTCGACCATCGTCGTGCCGAGGATCGAGTAGTCGACGTTGTAGGCGTTTGCGGGCTTGAGCTCGCGCCAGCCCTTCGCGCGCGCCGAGTCGTAGCTCTCGTCGAAGAGGATGAACTCGAGCTCGGAGCCCGCATAGGCGCGCCACCCGCGCTCGCCGACGCGCGCGAGCTGGCGGCGCAGGACCTGGCGCGGCGAGGCTGCGACCGGCGAGCCGTCGTGCCACAGGAGGTCGCACTGCACCATCACGGTCGCCTCGAGCCACGGGATCCGCCGCAGCGTCGCGAGGTCGGGCTGGAAGACGAAGTCGCCGTAGCCGCGCTCCCACGAGGACATCGCGAAGCCCGGCGCCGGGTTCATGTCGACGTCGACGGCGAGCAGGTAGTTGCAGCCCTCCGCGCCGTGCTCGGCGATGCCGTCGACGAACGCCTTGGCGCCCAGCCGCTTGCCCTGCAGCCGTCCCTGCATGTCGCACATCGCGAGGATGACGGTGTCGACGCGGCCGCTCGCGACCTCGGCGCTCAGCTCCTCCAGCGTCAGCATGCGCGGAGGCTACGCGAGGCTCGCTCAGGCCTGGTTGAAGAACCCGGCGTCGAGGTAGCGCGCCTGGTCCTCGGCCGAGAGCTCGACGTTCTCGGGCGTGAGCAGGAAGACCTTGTCGGCGATGCGCTGCATGCGGCCCTCGAGCGCGTACGTGAGGCCGGAGGCGAAGTCGATCAGGCGCTTGGCGAGGCCCGGCTCGACCGTCTGCAGGTTGATGATCACGGGGATGCCGCGCTTGTAGCGGTCGCCGATCGGCTGCGCGTCGTTGAACGTGCGCGGCACGCTCAGGTAGACCTTCGGGACGTCGTCGGCACCCACGGCGTCGGCGGGCCGCAGCACGGTCGTCGTCGCCCCGGCGTCGCGCAGGCGGCGACGGCCGGAGGTGGGCGCGTCGTCGTCCGAGAAGATGTCGTCGACCCGCACCTCGCCGCGCCCGCGGCGGGCGTCGAGCGGGCGCACGTTCGGCCGGCGGCGGTAGCGCTGCTCGAGGTCTTCCTCGGCGAGCGCGCCGTCCTCGTCGTCCTCGTACAGGTCATCGTCCTCGGCCAGGCCGAAGTACACCTTCGTTTTGTACCAGACGTCGCCGAGACCCATGAGTGGCGAGACTATACGCTCGATCGACGGTAGAGGGTCGATCCGAGGCGAACGATGGTCGCTCCCTCCTCCACGGCGACGGCGTAGTCCTGGCTCGTGCCCATCGAGAGACGGCCGAACTCGTGCTGCGGCGACCAGCGCTCGCGCGAGCTCGGCGGCGAGCTCCCTGAGGGCCGCGAAGGAGGGCCGCGAGGCCTCGGCGGCACCTGCGCAGCGGCGGCATCGTCATGAGCCCCTGGATGCGGATGCCCGGCAGCGCGGCGACCGCCTCGAGGAAGGCGTCGAGCTCGCCGGGCGCGAGGCCCTGCTTGGATGTCCTCGCCCGCGACGTTGACCTCGACGAGGCACGGCATCGGCTCGCCGGTGCTGCGATCGAGGCGCTCGGCGGCCGAGAGCGTGGAGAGCGAGTGCACGAGCCGGACGCGCCCGACGAGGTCGCGCGCCTTGCGGCTCTGGAGGTGGCCGATGAAGTCCCAGGCGAAGCGCTCGCGGGCGACCGCCTGCTTGGCCAGCAGCTGCTCGACGCGGTTCTCGCCGGCGAGCTCGATGCCGGCGTCGGCGAGCGTCGCCATGTCCTCGGGCGCGACGTACTTGACGGCGGCCAGCAGCTCGACCGCGCTCGGCGCTGCGGCCCGAGCGCGCCGCTGCCTCGGCGATCGCCGCACGCGCGACCGGCCAGGTTCGCCTGGACGACTTCGAGCTCGACGCTCACTGGTCACTCCCTCCGATGAAGGCGATCACGCCCTGCCGCCCGCTGCCTGCGCCGTCGCGCCGGTGCGAGTGGAAGCGCTCGGGCGTCGCAGATCGTGCACAGCCCGGCGAGCGCGACGGCACGTGCGCCGGAGCGCTCGAGCGCACGCCGCGCGCAGGCTGCCAGATCGGCGCGCCCGCCGGCGACGACATCGTCGCCGAAGCGCGCGCGCAGCTGCGCCGGCGACGTCCTCGCCGACGGCGTAGCAGCACGCACCGGCGCCCGGCCCGACCGCTGCGGCGAAGCCCTCGCCGACGCCGCTCGGCCGCCGCCTCGAGCACGCCCGCGACGAGGCCGCGCCAGCCCGCGTGGACGGTGCTCGACGCGCGTCCCGTCGCGACTCGACGAGCGCTGCGGTGAGGCAGTCGGCGCCGTGCGCGACGAGCGCCAGGCCCGGCTCCGAGGTGACGAGGGCGTCGCCCTCGGGCCAGGCGGCGGCGGGGTCGAGGTAGGCGCCGGGCGCAGGCCCGGCGGCCGCGATCACGGCGCGCCCGTGCACCTGGCGCAGCGCGGCCGCGCGCAGCGGGTCGGCGCCGGCCGCGGCGAGCGCACGGCGGCGGTTCTCGGCCACGGCGACGGCTTCGTCCGGCGTCGCGAAGCCGAGGTTGAGGGCCGCGAACGAGCCTCTCGAGACGCCGCCCTGCCGCGTCGTGAACGCGATCGTCGCGCCCGCCTCGCGGGCGCACAGGAGCGGAATGCCGTCTCGCGTCTCCCAGGCCAGCATCCATCAGATCAGCGGGTAGCCGCCGACGATCGCCGAGATGATCCGCAGGACGGCGTCGAAGGCGCCGCCGAGCAGGCTCGACATCGGGCCGCGGAAGAAGATCACGAGCGCGAAGATCGCGTACATGCCGTACTGGTCGAGCGCCGACCACTGCGCGTAGACCTGCGCGCGGCATGAAGCCGCCGATGATGCGCGAGCCGTCGAGCGGCGGGATCGGCAGCAGGTTGAAGATGCCGAGGCTGACGTTGACGACGATCGCCCAGTAGACGACCTCGAGCGCGTCGCCGGTCAGCTCGGTGTGCGCCCACACGCCGCCCGCGGCGAGCGCGAGCAGGAAGTTCGTGGCCGGGCCCGCGGCGCCGACGAGCGCCATGCCGGCCTGCGGCGCGGTGCGCAGGTTGCGCGGGTCGACCATCACGGGCTTGGCCCAGCCGAACAGGAACGACGTGCCGCTGAAGTACGTCACGACGAGCACGAGCGAGCCGAGCGGATCGAGGTGCGCGAGCGGGTTGAGCGTCAGCCGGCCCATCTCCTGGGCGCTGCGGTCGCCGAGCAGGTAGGCAGTCGCGGCGTGCGCGAGCTCGTGCAGCGTCAGCGAGATGATGAAGATCGGCGCGATCAGCAGGAAGCCGTGCAGGCTCGCGTCGCGCATCGCTCAGACCCTCGCCGGCGGCGTCATCCCGCCACGCGCTCGATGCGCGCGCCGAGCGCCCGCAGGCGCTCGTCGATGCGCTCGTAGCCGCGGTCGATCTGCTCGACGTCGCCGATCACGCTCGTGCCCTCGGCGCACAGCGACGCGATCAGGAGCGCGATGCCGGCGCGGATGTCCGGGCTCGAGAGCCGCTGGCCGTAGAGCTTCGCGGGACCCGTGACGACGGCGCGGTGCGGGTCGCAGAGGATGATGCGCGCGCCCATGTTGACGAGCTTGTCCGTGAACACGAGGCGGTTCTCGAACATCTTCTCGAAGATCAGCACCGTGCCCCGCGCCTGCGTGGCGACGGCCACGGCGACCGAGGTCATGTCGGCCGGGAAGGCCGGCCACGGGCCGTCGTCGATCTTGGCGATCTGGTCGTGCGCGTCGTCGACGACGGCGAGCTCCTGGCCGGGCGGCACGCGCACGTCGCGTGCCGTCGATCTCGACGCGGATGCCGAGGCGGGCGAAGGCGAGCAGCGTGGCGCGCAGGTCGTTCGGCTCGCAGCCGGTGATCGTGACGTCGCCGCCCGTGACCGCCGCCATGCCGATGAACGAGCCGACCTCGATGTGGTCGGGGCAGACGACGTGGTCGGCGCCCGTCGAGCGTCGCGCTGCCCGTGCACGCGCAGCAGGTTCGAGCCCATGCCCTCGATCTCGCGCCCATCGCGACGAGCAGCCGGCAGAGATCCTGCACGTGCGGCTCGCAGGCGGCGTGGTGGATCGTCGTCAGGCCGTCGGCCAGCGCCGCGGCCATGAGCGCGTTCTCGGTCGCCGTGACCGAGGCCTCGTCGAGGTGGAACTCGGTGCCCTTGAGCCCGCCCGGCGCGCGGAAGCGATACGTGCGGTCGGCCGTGACCTCGGCGCCCAGCGCCTCGAGCGCGAGCAGGTGCGAGTCGACGCGGCGGCGCCCGATCACGTCGCCGCCCGGGCAGCGGCACGTCGGCGCTGCCGAAGCGCGCGAGCAGCGGGCCGGCGAGCAGGATCGAGGCGCGGATGCGCTCGGAGAGCCCCTCGTCGAGCGCCGTCGAGCTGACGTCGGCGGCGCACACGCGCACCTCGTTGCGGGCCGTCCACTCGACCTCGGCGCCGAGATCGACGAGCAGCTCGAGCATCGTCTCGACGTCGCGGATGCGCGGCATGTTGCCGAGCACGACCGGGCTCGGCGGTGAGCAGCGTGGCGGCGAGCAGCGCGAGCGCGGAGTTCTTGTTGCCCTCGGGGCGGATGGTGCCGTGGAGCGGCACGCCGCCTTCGATGACGAGGAACTCCTGCGGGCGCGGGCGCGTCATGACGGTCAGGGAGGCCATGCAGGGAGAGGGCGCGCGCGCGGTCGAGCGCAGCCCGCGAGGAACCTTACAGACGGCTCTCCGCGAAGCCCCACGTCGCCGTTGCCGCGAGCGCGTGCAATCGGGGCCAGGCCCCAACTGCACGGTTACGCTCCCGCGCCATGGATGGAGAGACCCTCGCGCGCGACCGCCCCGCCGCGCTCGCGCTGCTGCAGAGCTGGACGGAGAGCGAGGCGCTGCGGCGCCACGCCTACGCGGTCGAGGCCGCCGTGCGCGCCTATGCGCGCGCAGCGCGGCGAGGACGAGGAGGCGTGGGGCAACGTCGCGCTGCTGCACGACTTCGACTACGAGCGCCACCCCACGCTCGACCAGCATCCGCAGGACGGCGCGCCGCACCTGCGCGAGCTCGGCTATCCCGAGTGGTTCGTGCGCGCGGTGCTCTCGCACGCCAACCACCTGCAGGACGTCGCCGCGCGCGAGAGCGATCTCGAGCGCGTGCTCTTCGCCTGCGACGAGCTCGCCGGCTTCGTGCACGCCTGCGGCCTCGTGCGCCCCGAGGGGCTCGTCGACGCTCGAGCCGCGCAGCGTCAAGAAGAAGCTCAAGCAGAAGTCGTTCGCGGCGGGCGTCAACCGGGACGACGTCTACGAGGGCGCCGAGGGCCTCGGCGTCGAGCTCGACGAGCACATCCAGGTCGTGATCGACGCGCTCAAGCCGATCCACCGCGGAGCTCGGCCTCCCCGGGTGACGGATCGCGGCCGCGGCGGCGTAGATCTCGAGGGAGCTCACGGGAGCAGCAGGCTCGCGTCGCCGAAGCTGTAGAAGCGGTAGCGCTCGCGGATCGCCTCGGCGTAGATGCGGCGCGTCTCCTCGACCCCGCAGAACGCCATCACGAGCGCGAGCAAGGTGGAACGCGGCAGGTGGAAGTTGGTCAGCAGCGCGCCGGTGGCGCGGAAGCGATAGCCCGGCGCGATCAGGAGCGACGTCCGGCCCTCGTCGGGCGCCGCGGGATCGGCCACGGTCTCGACCACGCGCACGGCCGTCGTGCCGATGCAGACGACGCGGCGCCCGCTCGCAGCCGCGGCGGCGATCGCCGCGCGCACCGCGGGCTCGACGCGGTAGGCCTCGCTGTGCATCTCGTGCTCCGTCGAGCGAGTCGGCGGCGACCGGCCGGAACGTGTCGAGGCCGACGCGCAGCTCGACCTCGGCGACCTCGCAGCGCGCGCGCAGGCGCGCCCACAGCTCGGGCGTGAAGTGCAGGCCGGCGGTCGGCGCGGCGGCGCTGCCCGGCCGGCGCGAGTAGACCGTCTGGTAGCGCTCGTCGGGCACCGCCGGGTCATGCACGTACGGCGGCAGCGGCATGCGCCCGGCGCGCTCGAGCGCGCGCTCGAGCGCGGCCCCGGCGAGCGAGGGGCGCACGAGCCAGCGGCCCTCGCCGAGCGCCTCGACCGGCTCGATCGCGAGC
This sequence comes from uncultured Actinomycetes bacterium, assembly GCA_963834415.1. GTDB lineage: Bacteria > Actinomycetota > Thermoleophilia > Gaiellales > JALYLC01 > JALYLC01. The sequence goes on from CAWIBP010000003.1 coordinate 205,179, forward strand.
TCCCCGTCCTGCGCGGCGACGCTCACGCCGGGCCGCATGCGCCGCGAGGGCCGCACGAGCGCCTCCCAGAGGCCGTCGCTCGCGCTCCTCGAGCAGCAGCACCTCCCCGCTCCCGCCGCTCGGCCTGCGCACCGCGACGCGGGCGCGCAGCACGCGGCTCGAGTTGACGACCACGAGGTCGTCGGGGTCGAGCAGGTCGACGAGCTCGCGCGAAGCGCCGGTGCTCGAGCGCGCCGTCGCCGCGGTGGACGAGCAGACGCGAGCCGTCGCGGTGCTCGGCGGGCCGCTGCGCGATCAGCTCCTCGGGCAGCGCGTAGTCGAGCTCGTCGGTGCGCACGCGGGCAGTCTCGCAGGCGACGGGCGAGCACCGGCGAACGGGATCCCGTGATCGGCGCTGCGACCGACGAGGCGCTCGTGCGCCGTGCCGCCGCGGGCGGCCGCGACGCGTTCGAGGAGCTCGTGCGCCGCCACCGCGAGCGCGTCTACGCGCTCGCGCTGCGCATCTGCCGCAATCCGGACGACGCCGAGGACGCGCTGCAGGAGACGTTCATCGCCGCGCACCGCGCGCTCCCCCGCTTCGACCGGCGCGCGCGCTTCTCGACCTGGCTCTACCGGATCGCGACGAACAAGTGCTACGACGTGATCGCGCGCCGCCGCCCGACGGCCGACCCGGGCACGCTGCCCGAGCCGGCCGACCCGCACGACCCGTTCGCGCGCAGCGAGCGCCACGCCGTGCTCGCGCGGGCGCTCGACGAGCTGCCCGAGCAGTTCCGCGAGGCGGCGCTCCTGTGCGACGTCTGCGGGCTCACCCCGGCCGAGGCCGGCGAGGTCGCCGGCGTGCCCGAGGGCACGATGAAATCGCGCAGCTTCCGCGCCCGCGGCCTGCTCGCGGCGGCGCTGCGCGAGGCCGGCGCGGAACCGTCGACGGGCAACGGGGTCTAACCGCCATGGACGACGGCAGCCACGACACCGACGAGCTCGCCGCGGTCGGCCGCGCGCTCGCCGAGCTCGGCGACGGCGCCGCTGCCGCCCGGCGTCGCCGCGCGCCTCGACGCCCGCCTGGCCGCCGAGCTCGACGCCTCACCGCTCGCGCAGCGCCGCTCGCGCCGCCGCGGGCTGCGCGTCGGCGGCGCGCTCGGCTCGGCGGCCGCCGTGGCCGCCGCGGTCGTGTTCGCGTTCAGCATGCGGCGGCGGCGGCGGTCAGCCGTCCACCGAATCGGCGAGCGTCCTGCGCGACTCGGCGGCCTCCGTGGCCACCGACGCGACGGCGGCGAAGCGCCGGCGACGCCGGAGACGACGGAGGCGGCGACCCAGGCGGACGAGACGATGACGATGCAGGCGCCGGCGGCCGCCAAGGCCTGCCCGCCCGCTAGCCGAACAGGCGGTGATCGTCCGACGGCGGCGTGTCCGGGTGCCCGAGGTGGGCGCGCCCGAGCCGTGTGATCACGCGCCCGCGCGGCGTGCGCTGCAGCAGGCCCTTCTGCAGCAGATACGGCTCGTAGACGTCCTCGATCGTGCCGCGGTCCTCGCCGATCGCATCCGACAGCGTCGAGAGGCCCACGGGCCCGCCCTCGAACGTCTCGGCGATCATGCGCAGCAGCTCGCGGTCGAGCCGGTCGAGACCCTCCGCGTCCACGCCCAGCAGGTCGAGCGCCGCCACGGCCGTGGCGTGATCGATCGAGCCGTCGCCGCGCACCTGCGCGAAGTCGCGCACGCGCCGCAGCAGGCGGTTGGCGAGCCGCGGCGTGCCGCGCGCGCGCTGCGCGAGCTCCGCCGCGGCATCGCCGGCCATCGCGATGCCGAGGATCCCGGCCGAGCGCTGCGCGATTCGCACGAGCTCGGCGGGCGAGTAGTGATCGAGGCGGAAGACGAGGCCGAAGCGATCGCGCAGCGGCTTGGTGAGCAGGCTCGAGCGCGTCGTCGCGCCGATCAGCGTGAACGGCGCGAGATCGAGCCGCAGGCTGCGCGCGCCCGGGCCCTGGCCCATGATGATGTCGACGACGCCGTCCTCCATGGCCGGGTAGAGCGTCTCCTCGACCGCGCGGTTGAGGCGGTGCACCTCGTCGATGAAGACCACGTCGCGGTCGGCGAGGTCGGCGAGGATCGCGACGAGGTCGCCCTTGCGGTCGAGCCCCGGGCCCGAGACCGTGACGAGGCGCGTCTCCATCTCGCTCGCGACGATGTGCGCGAGCGTCGACTTGCCGAGTCCGGGCGGGCCGGCCAGCAGCACGTGGTCGATCGGCTCGCCGCGCTCCTTGGCGGCCGCGAGCGCGATCGCGAGCTGCTCGCGCACGACCTCCTGGCCGACGAACTCCTCGAGCTGGCGGGGCCGCAGCGAGCGGTCGGTCTCGTCCTCGTCGCTGCGCGCGGCATCGGCGCCGACGAGGCGGTCCTCGTCCTCGCTCACCCCGGGCCCCCGCGGCGCAGGGCGGCGAGGCCGGCCTTGACGCGCTCCTCGGTCGTGCCCTCGGCGGCGGCCAGCGCCGCCTCGGCCTCGGGCACCGCGAAGCCGAGCGCCACGAGCGCGTCGCGGGCCGCGTGGTGCGGATCGTCGCCGGCCGCGCGCCGCGCCGCCGCCGGCCTCGGCGGCCTCGAGCGCGACCGCCCCGAGCTTGTCGCGCAGCTCGACGACGATGCGCTCGGCCGTGCGCTTGCCGATGCCCGAGACCGACGCCAGCAGCGCCAGATCGCCGGTCGCGATGCCGCGCTGCAGCGTCTCGACCGGGTAGCCCGAGAGCAGCGCGAGCGCCTTCGACGGGACCGAGCCCGGAGACCGCGAGCAGGGCGACGAAGAGCCAGCGCTCGCGCTGGCTCGCGAAGCCGTAGAGCGTGAGCGCGTCCTCGCGCACGACGAGGTGCGTGTGCAGGTGCACCTTCTGCGGCGTGCTCTGCGCCGCCGCGCGCCGCCGCCGCGGAGGCATGCACGCGCAGCCCCACGCCGCCGACCTCGACGATCAGCCCGTCGGCATCGGCCTCGGCCAGGCGGCCGCGTCAGGCTCGCGATCACCGTGCCGCCCGCGCCCGGGCGAAGCGCTCGCCCGCCCGCGCGCTCCAGGCGTGGCAGAGCGCGAGCGCGAGCGCGTCGGCGGCATGGTCGCTCTGCGGTGCGGCGGGCAGCGAGAGCAGCTGCCGCACCATCCGCATGACCTGCTCCTTGCCGGCGCCGCCGAAGCCGCAGACCGTCGTCTTGACGACCGTCGGGGCGTATTCGGTGCAGGCGATGCCGTGCGCGCCGCAGACCGCGAGCGCGGCGCCCCGCGCCTGGCAGACCGACATGATCGTGCGCGGGTTGGCGCCGATGAAGAGGCTCTCGAAGCGCCACCGCCACCGGGGCGTGCTCGGCGATCAGGCCCTCGATCGCCGACTGGATCGCGGCCAGGCGCTGCTCGGGCGCCTCGCGCGGCCCGGTGCGCACCGTGCCCTGCGCGAGCACGCGCGAGTCGCGGCCGTCGAAGGAGATCACGCCGTAGCCGGTGTTGGCCGTGCCGGGGTCGATGCCGAGGACGATCACGCAAGGCAGGGTAGGCGCCTCTGCGGACAGAAGCGCGAGGCGACGGGCCTGCGAAGACCCGCTGCTAGCATCGGCGTCCGTGCCCCAGCGCCCCGTCCGGACCGTCGCCGCGGTCTCCCGCCACCCGCGCCGCTTCCCCGATCCGATCACGGCCGTCGGCGAGCTCATCCGCGTCCTCGGCGACGTCGATGCGTTCCTGACGATCGATCGCGAGGGACGCTGGATCGACGCCTGCACCGACGTCGCCGACGACTTCGCGCCGAGCGGCTGGATCGAGCGCCGCATGCTGCCGGAGGGCGAGTGGCGCGTCGGCAAGGCCGACGGCATGCGCGCCGAGCAGCTGGTCGAGCGCTCCGACGGCCGCCCTGCCTGGCTCGTCAGCATCGACGAGCTGCCGATCGGCGAGAACGAGGCCGAGCCCGGCGGCGAGAGCTTCGGGCTCACCACGCTGATCGGCCGCAGCGCCGGCCTGCGGCGCATCGGCGTCAACCTCGACGTCGTGCGGCCCGGCCAGCGCTCGGCCGAGTTCCACTGGCACCGCAGCGAGGAGGAGGGCTTCCTCGTGCTCGCCGGCACCGGGCTGGCTGTACGCGGGCGACGAGCGCTACCGCGTCGGGCCCGGCGACTTCTTCGCCAAGGCCGAGGGCCCCAAGCTGGCCCACCAGTTCGTCAACGACGGCGAGGCCGACCTCCGCATCCTCTCGATCGGCGAGCACCGCGACGACGACGCGGTCGAGCACCCGACGGCCCCCTGGCTGCCGGGCCAGTCGTAGTCGCTCGACGTCGAGGCTGTCCTAAGCAGGCCGGGGCCGGGCGCTCGGCCGCCGTATCGTGAAGGCTCACCCACCGCGAGGCAGAGGGAACTTCATGGATCTGGGAAAGCTCATCGACACCGCCAAGCAGCTCTTCGAGGGCGGCGCGAGCCTCGACGGTCTCAAGGAGGCGGCGAGCAACTTGGGCGGCGATCAGCTCGGCGGCCTGGAGGAGACCGTGACCGGTCTACAGGACGTCGCCGGCGGCGAGGGCAGCCTCGCCGACAAGGCGCACGCGGCCGTCGAGACGGTCACCGGCGCGCGGGGCGGCGTTCCGGCTACGTGACATTCGGGACGTGACCCGGCATGCTCCAGTCCGGCGCTTCGGTTCGCCGGCCATGCGTGAGCCGGGCGGGCGGCCGTAAGCGTCGCTGGATCGCGGTCGCGGCATCCCTGCCGTACCGCGTCCACTACGAGGGAACGGAGCACCAGATGGATTTCGGCCAGCTCACAACGAAGGCCAAGCAGCTGTTCGCGAAGCGCGGCGGGGCCGACAGCCTCAAGCACGATGCCGCGGAGTTGAAGGACATCGCGAACGGCCCGGGCAGCGTGTCGGCCAAGGCCAAGGCCGCAGCCAATGCCGTCAAGGATCCCGGCGCGCCGGGCCCCGACAAGACGCCGGGTCCCGACACGACGGTCTAGTGTCCTGAGCCGGAGGTTCCTTGGCATGAGCCGCCGGGTGGGCGTTCTGGGGGCGGCGCGGCGTCGCCGCTCATGCGAGTCAGCAGTTGCAAGGCGCCGGGTCGTTCCCAGGGCGTCCAGACGGTGTGATCGTGACGAGGAACTTCCGACTCAGGACACTAGGCGTCCGCGAGCACGGCGTCCGGGATGTCGAAGTTGAAGTAGACGTCCTGGACGTCGTCGCTCTCCTCGAGCAGGTCGACCATCTTGAGCAGCGTCCGCGCCTGATCGGCGTCGACCTCGACCTGCGTCTTCGGCAGCAGCGAGAGGTCGGCGCTCTCGATCGGGATGCCGGCCTCCTCGAGCGTCGTGCGCAGCGCCGAGAGCTCGGTGGGCTCGCACGTGATCAGCCACATCTCGCCGTCGAGGCGCACGTCCTCCGCCCCGCCCTCGGCCGCCGTCAGCGTGATCGTGTCCTCGTCGGCGGCCTCGACCGGCGACGTGATGATGCCCTTGCGCTCGAACATCCAGGCCACCGAGCCGGGCGCTCCCAGCGAGCCGCCGAACTTGCTGAACGCGAAGCGCACGTCGGCCGCCGTGCGGTTGCGGTTGTCGGTCAGCGCCTCGACGATCAGCGCCGCGCCGCCGCTCGCGCCATAGCCCTCGTAGGTCACGGAGTCGTAGGCCTCGCTGTTGGCGTCGGCGCCCGCGCCACGCGCGATCGCGCGCTCGATGTTGTCCTTCGGCATCGAGACGGCGCGTGCGCGCTCGACGGCGTTCGCAAGCGAGATGTTGGAGTCGGGATCGGGCCCGCCCTCCTTGGCCGCCACGATGATCGCGCGGGAGAGCTTCGAGAAGAGCTTGCCGCGCTTGGCGTCGGCCGCGCCCTTCTTGTGCTTGATCGAGGACCATTTGGAGTGGCCGGACACCGCTCGCTCCTTAGACTCGTGCCGCTGGAGCCGTGCGCACGCGCGCGAGGAAGCGCTCGTGCACGCGCGTCTCGCCGGACAGCTCGGGATGGAAGGACGTGGCGATCGCGCGGCCCTGCTCGACCGCCACGGGCTCGCCGTTCAGGTGCGCGAAGACGTGCGCCTCGGGCCCGGCGCTCTCGATGCGCGGCGCGCGGATGAACACGCCGTGCAGCGGCGTCGCGTCGTCCTCGAGCTCGATGTCGGCCTCGAACGAGTGCAGCTGACGGCCGTAGCCGTTGCGCTGCACGACGATGTCGATGAGCCCGAGCAGCGTCTGCCCCGGCAGGCCGTCACTGGCTTCGCGGGCGAGCAGGATCATGCCCGCGCAGGTGCCGAGCAGCGCGCCCGGGAACGCGCGCAGCGCCACGTCGAGGCCCGACGAGACGAGCAGCTTGCCGATCGTCGTCGACTCGCCGCCCGGCAGCACGAGCCCGGCGCAGCGCTCGAGCTCCTCGGGCGTGCGCACCTCGACCGCATCGGCGCCGAGCGCACGCAGCAGCACCACGTGCTCGCGGAACGCGCCCTGCAGCGCGAGCACGCCGATGCGCGGTTCGCTCACCAGCCGCGCTTGGCCAGCCGGTCGTCGTCCTCGAGCTTGTCGAGCCCGATGCCGACCATCGGCGCGCCGAGCCCCTCGGAGACGCGTGCGAGCAGCTTGGCGTCGCGGAAGTGCGTGACGGCCTCGACGATCGCCCGCGCGCGCGGCGCCGGGTCGTCGCTCTTGAAGATGCCGGAGCCGACGAAGCAGCCGTCGGCGCCGAGCTGCATCATCATCGCCGCGTCGGCGGGCGTCGCGATGCCGCCGGCCGTGAACATCACGACGGGCAGGCGGCCGAGCTCCGCGGTGGCCTTGACGAGCTCGTAGGGCGCGCGCAGATCCTTGGCGCGCGCGTGCAGCTCCTCGGGAGCGAGCGCGGAGAGCTCGGCGATGCCGCGGCGGATCGAGCGCATGTGGCGCACGGCCTCGACGACGTCGCCGGTGCCGGCCTCGCCCTTCGAGCGGATCATCGCCGCGCCCTCGGAGATGCGCCGCAGCGCCTCGCCGAGGTCGGTCGCGCCGCACACGAACGGGACGGTGAACTCCCACTTGTCGATGTGATGCGCCTCGTCGGCGGGCGTCAGCACCTCGGACTCGTCGATGTAGTCGACCTCGAGCGCCTCGAGGATCTGGGCCTCGACGAAGTGCCCGATGCGGGCCTTCGCCATCACGGGGACCGTGACCTCGGCCTGGATCTCGCGGATCTTGCCCGGATCGGACATGCGCGCGACGCCGCCGTCGCGCCGGATGTCGGCGGGCACGCGCTCGAGCGCCATGACGGCGCACGCGCCCGCGTCCTCGGCGATCCGCGCCTGCTCGGCGTTCGTGACGTCCATGATGACGCCGCCCTTGAGCATCTCTGCGAGACCGCTCTTGACGCGCATGGTGCCTTGCTCGGCCATGATCTCTCCGCTCCTGTCGACTCGGCGAACCACGTTCGCGAAGGGCATTCTACGTGGTCGTCGTCTGCGCCGGCACCGGCGGGTCGAGCGCCTCCGGCGGTGCCTCCGGCGGTGCGGCCCGCGGTGCAGCCGGCGGCGCGGGCGGTTCGGCCGACGCCGGGGCGTGCAGCGACGAGAGCGGCGGCAGGATCTCGACGGGAATCTCGGGCGGCGGCGCGGGCAGCGACGGCGGCTTCGCGGGCGGTGGCGGGGGCGTTGCCGAGGGCGGCGGTGCCGCGAAGGCCGAGGTGCCGGCGTCGGGTGGCGGCGTGCGTGCGGGGACCGTCGGCGCGACGCGCAGCGGGCCGGTGCGCAGGTGCGGCACCGCGGGCGGTGCGGGCAGGGCCGCCGGCGCGCTGGGAGCGGGCGGCACGCTGGGCGCGACCGGCGTGACCGGCACGGCGAGCGACGAGCCCTCGCCGGCCGCAGGGGGCGTCGCGGCGTCGCCGGACGGCGCCGCAGGCGGACTCGGCGGCGGCGCCTGCGAGCGGGCCTGCGCGGGTGCGCTCGAGCCCCAGACGTCGCGCGACGCGGCGAAGGTCACGAGCGCGCCGATCAGGACGAGGGCAGCCATCGTCGCCGCGGCGAGCGTCGGGCGGCCGTTGCTCGCCGGGGGCGGATCGGGCACGAGCGCGCGCGCCTGCCGCGTGGGGAAGCCGGTGGATCCGAGCGCGATCGTGATGCGCGAGCGCAGCTCGCCGGGCGGCACGGGGACGGGCAGCGCGCGATAGCGACGCGTCGCCTCGCGCAGCGCGAAGAGCCCGGCGCGACAACCCGGGCAGTCCGCGACGTGGGCTTCGAGCCCGGCGCGCGGCTCCGCTGCCAGCGTCCCGTCGGCGTAGGCCGAGAGCGCGGGCACTTTCTCGCGACAGCCGTCCATCGAGCTCGGCACCCCCAGCTCGGCGAGCAGCCGGAGCCGGGCGCGCGCGACGAGCGCGGCGACGAGCGCGGGCTCCGTGCCGAGCGCCGTGGCGATCTCGTCGTCGGGGCGCCCTTCCAGGTCGCGCAGGGCGAGCGCGATGCGCTGCCGCGGGGCGAGGCGCTGGTTGGCGGCGGCGACCTCGCTCGCGTGCTCGCCGGCGACGGGGTCGAGCCACGTCACGCCGCCCGTCGTGCGGCGCTCGTAGGCCAGGCGGCGCGCGGTCGCCGCGAGGTGCGCCGGCACGTCGACGGCATCGAAGCCGCTCTGCGGGATCGCCATGATCCCGCGCGCGAACGCCGCCTCGACGAGGGCGGCCGCTGCGGCGTCGCTACCGGTGAGACGGTGGCAGAGCCGGTAGAGGCGGCCTTCGTAGGAGGCGTAGAGGAGCTCGAACGCCTGCCGGTCTCCGCGCTGGACGCGGCGCGCGAGCGCACGTCCCTCGCGCAGCTCGTGCCGGCGCGTCTTGTGCTTGGCGATCGCCATCGCCTAGAGAAGCCTAGTTGAAGCGCGCAGATCGGGTGCGACCAATTTTCCGCACGCTGCAGGCGTTCTTGCGATCACGGACGCGCGGTTGCGGCGCGGGCCGGCGCAGGCTCCTGCGAAATGGACGCCCTGCCGCGCAGCGCCACGACCCCGATCAGCGGCGGCGGCACGACGTTCGCCGCCCTCGCCGGCCGGCTGGCGTGAGTCCCCCCGGGAGGAGTCGAACCTCCACCACTCGGGTTATGAGCCCGGTGCTCTGACCGTTGAGCTACAGGGGGTGGCGGTGCCCAAGGGTACTCATGGGCGCGGATTCTCCCAGAGCAGCGCGTTCAGCACCCGCCGCAATTGCTCACGGCCGGCTGCGAGCGAGCCGATCTCGATGAACTCGGCGGGGGTGTGCATCTCGCCCCCGGTCGCGCAGCCGAGGCAGAGCGCGGGGATCTCCGCCGCGAGCGCGGCGTTGGCGTCGGTGGAGGCCGCGACGAGCTCGTCTGGCAGTCCGAGCTGCTCGCGCACGTCGCGCACCGTCGCGAGCAGGGGCTGGCGGCGGTCGAGTCGACCGGCAGGCCGGCGGCCGAGCTCCTCGATCGTCAGCGACAGCGGCGGCTCGACGGTCAGCATCAGCAGGGCGCGGGCGAAGCGCGCCGAGGAGGCCCTCGTCGAGCGCGCGCTGCTCGATCACGAGCTCGGCGTGCGCGGCGATCGCGTTGACCGCGGTGCCGCCGCTGATGCTGCCGATGTTCGTGCTCGCGTCGCGCCGCGGCTCGCGGCTGAGCGAGCGGGCGATGCGGCAGAGCTCGTCGATCGCGCTCGGGCGGCCGCGGTTGGCCCACGAGTGCCCGCCCGGGCCGTCGATCGTGATGCGCGCTCGCAGGCTGCCGACGGCGTCGACGGCGACGTGCATGAGCCCATGGCCTTCGAGCGCCAGCACCTGCTCGGGCTCGAGCGCAGCGCAGGCGGCGTGGGCGCCCGCGAGGTTGCCGAGGCCCTCCTCTCCGACCGTGAACGCGACCGCGAGCCCGGGCGCGCCGTGCTCGCGCGCGAGCGCCTCGACGACGTGGACGGCGCACACGACCGCGGCCGCGTTGTCGCCGATGCCGGGCCCGACGACGCGATCACCGTCGAGCCGCGGCTCGTGCGGCACGGCACGGCCGAAGACGGTGTCCAAGTGCGCGAGCACGAGCACGCGCGGGCGCACGCCGTCGAAGCGCCAGATCAGGTTGCCGGCGGCGTCCACGGTGCGCTCACCCGGCGCATCGGCGAGGCGCTCCTGCAGCCAGGCGACGCGGTCGCTCTCGTCGAACGTCGGGGCGGGCACGGCCGCGAGGCCGATCAGGTCGTCGAGTGCATCGTCCGCGGCGCTCACGCCGCGCGACGCTATCAGGCCGCGATGCGCGCCGACCGGCCGGCGGCCGTGCGTGCGCGGAAGGACGCGGCGGCCTCGATCGCGGCATCGACGCTGAAGCCGAGCTCGCGGGCCTGGGCGATCAGCATCACATGCTCGACGGAATCTGCGTCGTAGAGCCGCTGCTTGACCCCGAGCGTGGTGATCGACGCGCGCTCCGTCCAGAGGTCGAGCTGCATCTTCGTGATCCGCGCGATCGTGCACACCTGCCCGACCGTGAAGAGCACGTCGCCGATGCGCGTCGCGATGTCGACGGGGCGCAGCAGCTCGGACTTGTCCACCATGCGGTGTTCATCGGCGCGTTCGGGCCGGGACTTGAGGGGGTGTCGTGGGGGGTCGCGGGTATGGCGCCGCGGCGGATTCCGCTTCGTGCGCTGACCGCTCGAGCGGGGCTTGTCCAAAATGGCGGGTGCGCGGCGGTGGCGCTGCGCGCATCGGCCGAGGGCCTGCACCGCCACCCACGGTCGTCGAGGTCACCACATGCTCCCCGACGCGCTCGGCGGCAGGCGCGTGCTCGCGAACCTCTTCCTGCTCTGCTCGCGGCACCACGCCCACCGGTCACACGCGCCACCGGCGCGCGGCGGCTGACGAGCTAGACCAGCTGGTCGATGCTGCAGCTCTTCGGATCGCGATCGTCGCGCCAGCGTACGACGCGCGTGCCGTGGCGGATCCGGCCATCGCTCATGTGGTCGTAGGAGACCTCGACGACCAGCTCCGGGCGCAGCTCGACCCATTCGAGGTCGCGGCCGGCCGTCCAGCGGCTCGCCTCCCCCGCTCCCCGCTCGCCCGTCTCGTAGGGCCCCAGGCGCTCGAGCAGCTCCTTCTTCTCCGTGCGCGTGAACGCCGAGCAGTGACCGACGACCGACAGATCGCCCTGCCCGGAGTAGAGGCCCAGGATCAGCGAGCCGACCGAGCCGGGCTCCTTGCCCGGCCGATAGCCGCAGACCACGCAGTCGAGCGTACGGCGCTGCCGCAGCTTGAACATCCCCGTGCGCTTGCCCGGCAGATACTGCGCATCGGCCTGCTTCGCGATCACGCCCTCGGTCGTCTCGAGCCAGCGCTGCGCACCCTCGGCCGTGCGCTCCTGCGGCGTCAGCAGCAGCGGATGGCCCTGCACGTCCGCGAGCAGCTGCTCCAGCCGTGCGCGCCGTTCCGTGAACGGCCGCTCCATCAGCACCTCATCGCCCTCGGCCAGCAGGTCGAACGCCACGATCGACGCGGGCGTCTGCTCGCTCAGCATCGTCACCCGCGACTCCGCGGGGTGGATGCGCTGCTGCAGCGCTCCGAAGTCCTGACTGCCATCGCCGGGATCGATCACGATCTCGCCGTCCAGCACGTAGCGCCCGGCCGGCAGCGACAGCTCGGGGAAGTAGCGGTCGAGCGGCTTGCCGTTGCGCGACTGCAGGAAGACCTCATCGCCGTCCACGAACGCGATCACCCGGAAGCCGTCCCACTTGGGCTCGTACAGCCACGCTCCCTCGCCCGGGAACTCCGTGGCCGTCTTCGCCAGTTGCGGCTCGATCGTCGGCGAGAGCGGCAGGCTCATTGCTCGAGCGGCGCCGGATCGGGGATGTCGAAGCCGCCCGCATCCTCGAGCCGGTGGATGCGGTCCTCGAGCGGCGGATGCGTGTCGAACATGCCGCCCAGGCTCGAACGCAGGCCGACGTTGTCACGCAGCGGCGACTCGATGTAGAGATGGGCGGTCGCCCGCGTCACGTAGCGCAGCGGCGTCCGGTCGTTGCCCAGCTTGGCGAGCGCACGCGCGAGCCCCTCCGGATCGCCGGTGATCTCGGCAGCCGAGCTGTCGGCCAGGAACTCCCGCCGCCGCGAGAGCGACGCCTGCAGCAGCGCCGCGGAGATCGGCGCCAGCACGAGCGCCGCGATGCCGATGACCAGCGTGATCGGATTGCCGCCCTCACGGCGCCGGCCCCCGCCGAAGATGCTGATCCGGAAGAGCAGGTCGGCCATCAGCGCGATCACGCCGACCAGCACGGCCGCGAGCGTCATCAGACGAACGTCGCGATTGCGGATGTGCGCGATCTCGTGCGCCATCACGCCCTCCAGCTCACGCCGGTCCATCATCGCCACGAGCCCCGTCGTGGCCGCGACGTACGCGTTCTCAGGCGTGCGCCCGGCCGCGAACGCGTTGGGCGCATCGTCCTCGATCAGGTAGACCGGCGGCGTCCGCGTCAGCCCGGCGGCCAGCGCCATGTTCTCGACGGCCCGCACCAGCTCGGGCTGCTGCTCCTTGGTCACGGGATGCGCATGCGCGACGCTCGCGACCAGGCGACCCGCCCCGAGGTAGGAGATGAGGCCGTAGCCGATGCCCACGATCGCGAGCAGGATGCCGATGCTCGGATCGAACGCCAGCCACACCGCCGTGCCGAAGACGGCGATCAGGAGCATGAAGCCGAGCACGACGAAGAGGCTGCGCACCCGGTTCGCGCGGATCTGCTCCTGCAGGCTCACGACAGGCTGACGGCCACGGGCGCGCGCTCGGCATCGTCGTCGATGCGGAAGAACTCACGCTCGCGGAAGCCGCCCAGGCGGGCGATGATGTTCGTCGGAATGCTCTGGATGAGCGAGTTGAGCCGCCGCACCGTGGTGTTGTAGTAGCGGCGCGCGGCGGCGATCTTGTCCTCGGTGTCGCTCAGCTCGGCCTGCAGGCGCTGGAAGTTCTCCGACGCGCGCAGCTCGGGATACGCCTCGGCGATGCCGAAGAGCCCGGTCAGCGCGGCCGTCATCACGACATCGGCGCTCGCGGCCTGTGCGACGCCGCGCGCCGAGAGCGCCTGCGAGCGCGCCCGCGCGACCTCCTCGAAGACCGCGCTCTCGTGCGCCGCATACGCCTTCACCGTCTCGACGAGGTT
>CAWIBP010000004.1:0-109664 GCA_963834415.1 uncultured Actinomycetes bacterium
GCCCGATCGGCCGTGCGCAGATCACCGCGCTCGCTGAAGCCGAACTGGATGCACCAGCGGCGCGCGGCCTCGTCGAGGTCGTCGACCCGCAGGCAGACGTGATCGATGCGGCGCAGCGCGATCACGGCTCGAGCCGCCCGTCGCGCACGCGCTGCTCGGCCTCGTCCTCGGGGATCGCGAGCGCCACGTGCAGCGTGTTGGCCGAGACCTGCGAGCTGATCGCCGGGGCCGCTCAGGTCGACGTCCCAGTCGACGACCGTGTTGGTCAGGCGCGGCGAGGCCCTCGATCTCGACCTCGACGGTGTCGCCGGGCTGCATCGGGCGGCTGTTGGCCGGCGTGCCGGTGAGCACGACGTCGCCGGGCTCGAGCGTGATCAGCCGCGAGAGGTCGGCGAGCTGGTAGCGGTAGTCCGAGATGATGTCCGTCCTGATCGCCGCTCTGCACGACGTCGCCGTTGACGTACGTCCGGAGCGTGTAGCCGTCGTCCGGCGTCGAACTCCTCGCCGGTCACGACGGCCGGGCCGATCGGCAGGAAGCCGTCCTGGCCCTTGACGCGCAGCATCGAGCCGCGGTCGGCGTGGCGGAAGTCGTGCAGGCCCGGCGTCGTTCGCGGGCGCGAAGCCGTAGACGTGGTCGAGCACGTCCTCCTCGGCGACGCCGTACATGCGCCTGCCGACGATCACGGCGAGCTCGCCCTCGTAGTTGAGGTAGCGCGCGCCGCGCGGCCGGCGGATCTCGCCGAGGTGCCCGTTGAGCGTCGTCGGCGGCTTCATGAAGTACGACGGCTCGGGCGGCGGCGCGCGCGTCGTAGTCGACGAGCCGCGAGCGGTAGGTCAGGTGCACGGCCAGGATCTTCGTGGGCTCGACGGGCGCGAGCCACCTGACGACGGCGGCCGGGTCGAGCGAGGCGCCGGAGTCGAGCACGATCTCGCCGTCGCGCAGCTCACCCCAGGCCGGCGCACCATCGTGTTCGATTCGGACGCGTTTCATCGTTCTCCCTCGGCGTTGCCTGACGCTACTATAACGAACGCTACGTCTATTTTACCGGCTCGGAGGCACGGCATGACAGGGCTCCTCGACCCGCTGGAACGCGCGACGGCGGCGCAACGGCTGAGCGCCGACGGCGTGCGCTTCGTGCGCGCCAATCATGCCGATCCCCACGGGCGGTGCCGGTCGAAGGAGCTGCCGATCGGCCGCTTCGCGCATGCTCGCCGACGGCATCGGCTACTGCGCCGCGAGCCTCGTCGAGGGCCTCGACGGCGAGCCGCTGATGGGCGAGGCGTTCCCCGGCGGGCAGGGCTTCCCCGACCTGCACGCCGTCGCCGACCTCGCGACCGCGCGCATCGCGCCGTGGCAGCCCGACACCGTCTGGGTGCTGTCCGATCTCGTCGATCCGGCCGGCGGGCCGTCGCCGCTCTGCATGCGCGGCGTCCTGCGGCGCGTGATCGACCGCCTGGCGAGCCGCGGGCTGCACGCGATGGTCGCCTCGGAGCCGGAGTTCTACATCCTGCGCGTCGCCGACGACGGCGCGATCACGCACTACTCGCCGCTCTCGGGCATGGCCTACACGACGGGCGTGCGCGCCGACCCGACCGGACTGGTGCGGCGGATCCACAGCGCGCTCGACGCCTTCGGCCTCGGCGTCACGACGGCGCTGCGCGAGTTCTCGCCGGGGCAGTTCGAGATCAACCTCGCCCACACGGATGCGCTCGGCGCGGCCGACAACGCCTTTCTGCTCGAGGAGGTCGCGAAGGAGCTTGCCGCAAGCGAGGGCCTGCTCGCGACGTTCATGGCCAAGCCGCTGAGCGATGCCGAGGGCTCGAGCCACCACGTCCACGCCTCGCTCTGGCGCGGCGAGCAGAACGCCTTCGACGACGGCGGCGAGATCAGCGCCGACGCGCGCGCGTTCGCGGCCGGGCTGATCGCCCACGCCCCCGGGCTGACGGCGCTCGCGGCGCCGACGATCAACAGCTACAAGCGGCTCGGCAACGGCGAGCTGTGCCCGTCGACCGCGACGCTCGGCGGCGACAGCCGCCAGGCCTACGTGCGCGTGCCGCCCGAGCGCGGCCGCGGCACGCGCGTCGAGCTGCGCGTCGGCGACGCCTCGGCCAATCCGTACCTGCTGATCGCGGGGATGCTCGCGGCCGGCCTCGACGGGATCGAGCGCGGGCTCGACCCCGAGGCCGGCGCGCCGTTGCCGCTCCCCCGCTCGCTCGACGCTGCGCTCGATGCGCTGGTCGCCGACTCCGTGCTCGCCGAGATGCTCGGCGGGCAGCTGCTCGAAGCTATCGTCGCGGTCAAGCGCCGCGAGCTCGAGCGCTTCAGCCTCACCGTGACCGACTGGGAGTGGCGCGAGTACGCCAACCACGCCTGATGCCACAAGGAGATCCGATGCTCAAGGGCTACTCGCTCCCGCTCTCGCCCGGCGGGCGCTCCTCGCTCGTGCCGAGCCCGCCGTGGCACTACGTCGGCGACCTGATGGTGATCGAGTACTGGGCCGATCCCGACGCCGTGCGCGCGATCCTGCCGCCCGGGCCTCGAGCCGCACGCCGACGGATCCCGGCCGCGCCGCAGCGGTCTTCGCCGACTGGCAGAGCTGCACCGACGGCGGCACCGAGCTGCTCGATCCCGCGCGCAGCCAGTACATGGAGTTCTTCATCGTCGTCAACGCGATGCTCGGCGAGCCGCGAGGTCACGACCTGCCCGTACATCTGGGTCGACCGCGACTTCGCGCTGATGCGCGGCTGGTTCCAGGGCTTCCCGAAGAAGCAGGGCTCGATCTGGATGACGCGCCACTTCGGGCTCCAGAACGGAGCCGAGCCCGGGCTGCAGCCGGGCGCGACGTTCGGCGGCACCTGCGCCGCGAACGACCGCCGGCTCGCCCAGGGCACCGTCACGCTCGAGAGCCCGACCGACAAGGGCCCGACCCACAACGACCCGCAGCTCGTCAACGTGCGCCACTTCCCGCGCCTCAACGCGGGCCTGCACGACAAGCCCGCCGTGCACGAGCTGGCCGGCTCGCTGAGCCGCGACCGCTCGGTCTCGGAGATCTGGGAGGGCACCGCCTCGCTCGAGCTCTTCCGCGCGCCGAACGAGGAGCACACGGCGCTCGCGCCCGTGCGCATGGGCAAGGGCTTCCGCTTCACGTTCGCCTACACGGTCGACGACCAGGCCAACGAGGGCGACCTCCGGGCCGGCGGCTGATGGCGGCGGCGGAGCATCGCCGCGCGCAGGTCGCGGGCGCGGCCGTCTCGGTCGACCACTACATCGGCGGGCGCCGCGTGGCCAGCGCCGCGACGTTCGAGGATCGCTCGCCGCTCGACTGGTCGCTGCTCGCCGAGATCTCGCGCGGCGACGCCGAGACGGCCGATCTCGCGGTCAGCGCCGCCGTCGACGCGTTCCCGGCGTGGGCGGCGCTCGGCGCCGACCGGCCGCGGCGGTCCACGCTCAAGCGCCTGGCCGACCTGATCGACGCGAACGTCGAGCGCATCGCACCGGTCGAGTGCCTCGACATGGCGATGCTCGAGGAGTCGCTGCGGCTGCGCGTGATCCCGCGCGGCGCGCGCAACTACCGCGCCTACGCCGAGCTCGCGGCCGCCTACGAGGAGCGCGTGTGGGAGTCGAACGGCACGCGCAACCGCGTCGAGCGCATGCCGAGCGGCCCCGCGGTCGTGATCACCCCGTGGAACGCGCCGTTCATGCTCTCGACCTGGAAGACCGCGCCGGCGCTCGCGGCCGGCTGCACGGTCGTGCTCAAGCCCGCCGAGTGGTCGCCGCTCTCGTGCTCGCTGCTCGCCGATCTCGTCGACGAGGCCGGCCTGCCGCCCGGCGTCTTCAACATCGTCCAGGGCATCGGCGAGGAGATCGGCGCGGCGCTCGTGGCCGATCCGCGCGTGCGGCGCGTGTCGTTCACCGGCTCGCCGGAGACCGCGCGCCACATCGGCGTCGCGGCGGCGCGCAACATCGTCCCGTTCACGGCCGAGCTCGGCGGCAAGAGCCCGCTGATCGTGTTCGCCGACGCCGACGTCGACGCGGCCGCGCAGAAGGCCGCGGGCCAGTACGACGACGGCGGCCAGGTCTGCCTCGCGGGCACGCGCCTGCTCGTCGAGGAGTCGATCCGCGAGCGGTTCCTCGAGGCGCTTCGACCGCTACGCCGACGCGCACGTGCTCGGCGACTCGCGCGACCCGGCCACGACCGTCAGCCCGCTGATCCACCCCGATCACCTGGCGCGCGTCGCGGGCTTCGTCGAGCGCGCACGCGCCGCCGGCGACCGGATCGTGCGCGGCGGCGCGCGCCACACGCCGGACGGCCTGTGGTACGAGCCGACGCTGATCGAGCCCGCCTCGAACGACTCCGAGGTCGTCCAGAACGAGGTCTTCGGCCCGGTGCTGACGCTGCCAGACGTTCACCGACGAGGCCGACGGCATCCGGCTCGCCAACAGCACCGAGTACGGGCTGGCCGCGCAGATCTGGACCGGCTCGGAGGAGCGCGCCGAGCGCGTCGGCCGCGCCCTGCGCGCCGGCACGGTGTGGGTCAACTGCTTCCTGATCCGCGACCTCACGGCGCCGTTCGGCGGCATCGGCATCAGCGGCATCGGCCGCGAGGGCGGCGACTACGCGCTCGACTTCTACTCCGATCTGAAGACGCTGCAGATCCTGGACGGCACCACGACCTGAGCGAGAGCGATCGGTCTGATTCAGCATCTGCATCGTCCGCCGCCCGTCCGGCCGGTACGGTTGCCGGCATGCCGAGGACGATCAACCTCGCTCGCGCCTTCGCGAGCTTCGACGACCACTACAGCCCGCGCGTCGCCGCGCAGATCAACGACTTCCAGGTCAAGCTCGTGAAGATCCAGGGCGAGTTCGTGTGGCATCACCACGACGAGGAGGACGAGCTCTTCCTGGTCGTCAAGGGCCGCCTGCTGATGCGCTTCCGCGATCGCGACGAGTGGGTCGAGGAGGGCGAGATGATCGCCGTCCCCCACGGCGTCGAGCACTGCCCGGTCGCGCACGAGGAGACCCACGTGCTTTTGATCGAGCGCGCGGGCACGCCCAACACGGGCAGCGCGGGCGGCGAGCGGACGGTCGAGCCGGTCGCGCTCGACAATCCCTAGTGAACCGGTAGGGTTCTGGCATGGCGAGCGATCACGACCACGACCACGACCACGGCCCGAAGGACGCGGGCACCGAGGCCTGGCACCGGATGCTGCACCACACCGGCCACGACCAGCTCAGCGAGGACACGGCGCAGACGCCGGGCATGCGGCGCTACGAGGCGATCTCGGGCACGCGCAACGGCTCGCGCAAGCTCTGGATGGGCAAGAACCACGTCGGGCCCGGCATGGTCTCCGCCGACCATCACCACGGCGAGGCCGAGACCGGCATCTACATCGTCTCAGGCCACCCCGTCTTCGTGTTCCTCGAGGACGGCGAGGAGCGGCGCGTCGAGACCGGCCCCGGCGACTACATCTACGTGCCGCCGTACGTCCCGCACCGCGAGGAGAACCCGTCGCCCGACGAGGAGGCCGTCGTCGTGCTCGCCCGCAGCACGCAGGACGGGCATCGTCGTCAACCTCCCGAGCCTGCGCGCCGAGGTGCCCGAGCTCGACGAGCTGATCGCGCAGCTCGCCGCCGAGCAGGCCTGACGGGTCGAGCGCGCCAGGGCGGCGCGCCGCCCGGCTACCACCAGCCGAGCTTGTCGAGCATCGTGACGAGCGTGCGGCGGCGGGTGTGCTCCTCGCGCGCGGCGCGCGCGAACGCGATGACCTCGTCGCCGCGGCCGTGCGCCTCGGCGGCCTTGCGCATCGCACGCAGGTGGCGGATGGCGCTGCCGTAGCTCTCGCGATCGGAGGTCTCGAGCTCGGCGGCGACGAGCAGCCGGTAGTGCAGGAGCGCGGCGTCGAGGTCGTCGACGGCAGCGATCCGGGCGAGCTCGATGCGGACGGGAACCGGCACGGGGAGCCGCGTCGCGACTCCGAGCGCCGCGGCGGTCGCGCCGTCGGCGAGCAGCGCGGTGACGAGCTCGCCGGCATCGCCGTCGCGCTCGGCAGCCTGCGTCAGCAGGGCGTGCGCCCAGTCGCGCTCGGCATCGCGGCCGTCGCCCGCCGCGCCGAGCAGCTCGGCCGTCAGCTGAGCGCTCGGAGCGCGCGTGAGCTCGTCGCGCAGGAGCGTGATCGCGTCGTCGCGGCGGCCGGCGTGCAGATACGCCATCACGAGCGCCTCGCGCAGCGCGTCGTCGCCGGCGCCGTGCTCGGTCACGCCGCGCTGCAGCCACTCGAGCGCGTCGTCGCGGCGGTCCGGCCGCGTCGAGCTCGTGGGCGATGCGCGCGAAGCGGGCAGGGCGTCGCGAGATCGCGCGCCAGCTCGCGCACGAGCCGGTCGATGTCGCCGAGCGCGCGGGCCAGCGACTCGCTCATGGCGCGCAGCGTCAGGCCGACGTGCGAGAGCGCCGCCGGCGAGTCGGCCGGCATGTCGTCGAGCTTGCGCGTGAGGATGACGTCGAGCGCGGCGAGGCCGTCGTCGCCGAGCGCCTCGCGGTAGCGCTCCGGCGCGTCGTGCATCCAGTCGCGCTCGGTCTTCTCGGCCAGCTCGACGAGCCGAGCCGCGAGCGCCTCCTGCTTCGGCGGCACGGCCTGGCAGGCGGTCAGGTGCAGCTCGCGCACCTCGACCCGCAGGGCGTCCATGTCGGGATCGGCGACGCTGAACTGCCCGAGCGCCTTGTCGACGCACAGGATGGCGTGCTCGGAGAGCGACACGCACGCGGAATGCCGGCGCGGTTGAGCTCGTGCAGCTCGACGAGCGTCTCGTGGATCCGCGCCGCAAACCGCGTGGGACCGCGCCAGGCGGCCTCACGCGAGGGCTTGGTGACGGCGGTCAGGCCCTTGCGGACGGTGACGGCGTCGACCGAGCTCACGGAGAACGACACCTGCACGTCGAGGCGGTCGCCGACGGGCCCGGTGCGCGCGGGATCCTCCGTCACGGGCGACAAGCGAGCACGCTCGCTTCGCGCGACGATCGGGATACCGGTGTGTGCAGCGGTTTTCCTGCGTCCATGCCAGAACGGTACCTTGTAACGATCGTATCCGCGGAGTCTGCCGGAATCGGGTAAGGCTCCGCAGGAGCGGAGGATCAGGCCGCAGCGGCGTCCGACAGCGCGCACAGCGTCGAGATCAGGCGCATCTGGTCGAGCGTCTTCGGGTGCGTCTCGAGCAGCGTCGGGGCGCACACGAGATAGGCCAGGCAGCGCGCCCGGCTGATCGCCACGTTGAGCCGGTTGCGGCTGAACAGGAAGGCGATGTCGCGCGGCACGTCCTCGCCGCTCGAGGTCGCCATCGAGAAGAAGACGACCGGCGCCTCCTGGCCCTGGAAGCCGTCGACCGTGCCGATGCGCACGCCGTCGGGGAGCGCCTGCGCCGCAGCAGGCGCATCTGCGCGTTGTAGGGCGCGACGACCATGCAGTCGTCCGCGGCGCAGCGGGCGCTCGCGGCCGTCCATGTCCACGTACGGCTGGCCGAGCAGGCGCTCGATCTCGGCGCGGATCGCCTCGGCCTCCTCGGGCGACGCCGAGCGTTGCCGGCGTGCGCGACGACCAGCTGCCGGATCCCCGCCTCGCCGCCGACGCTCTGCCGGGCGCAGTCGGCGTGCGCGTGCAGACGCCCCTCGTAGACCTCGCTCGGAGATGAACGTGCAGACGTCCGGGTGCATCCGCCAGCGTCTCGGTCGAGGAAGAGCCCGCGCTCGGGCGGCACCGTCGGATGCCCGTCGAGCAGGTGCTCGAGCACGCTCGGCGCTGGTGCCGCCGGGGTGGATCGCCTGCGAGACGTGCGGCAGCTGCAGCGGGTCGCCGAGCAGGATCAGGTTGCGCGCCGACGTGCCGGCCGCGAGCGCGTCGGCGAGCGAGAGCTGGCCGGCCTCGTCGATCACCAGGTAGTCGAGCTGCTCGTCGGCGAACTCGGGCGCGAACAGCCACGAGGTGCCGGCGACGAGCTGGTGCTGCGGGTCGAAGCACGCGGCGCCGTTGCCGGAGACGGCCTTCGTGCGCCAGTGCTCGGGCATCGGTGCGCCGCCCGCGGCGCGCGCCGCGGAACTGCACGTCGTCCTCGTCGGCCGCGCGCTCGATCTCGCCCAGCAGGTTGTCGATCGCCTTGTGGCTCATCGCGGTGACGCCGACGCGCTTGCCGTCCGTCGATGAGGTCGACGATCAGGCGCGCGCCGAGCCACGTCTTGCCCGTGCCCGGTGGGCCCTGGACGACGAGCGTGCTCTCGTCGAGCGTGCGCGCCAGGTGGCGCGCCGTCTCGAGATCGGTGGTCTGGATCGCCGCGCCGGGCGTCCCGCCCGCAAACCTGGGCGGCTCGTGCGCGAGCACGTCCCGGAGCGCCCGGAAGCGGCTGCTGCCGTCGCGCACCGCGATCGCGAGCCGCAGCAGCGCGGCGCGCTGGGCGTCGGTCCTCAGCGGGCCTCCGGGGATCAGCGCGTGCGGCAACGGCTCGTCGACGCTCGCCTTTCCCCGCCGGACGACGATCAGCTTCCGATCCTCGTCGACCGCGCTGACGTTGACGCCCTTGCCGGTCGCCGGGTCGACCCACGACCCCGGCTCGATCTTGTGCTCCTGCTCGGGATACGTCAGGTCGTGCTCGTAGCTGCGGGTCGAGGCGTCGCGCGGGACGCCGACCGGACTCGAGCCCGGCCACCGTCTCGCTGTCCTGCATGAGCGCGCTCTCGTCCATCTCACGACAGGCGTAGTGCCGCCACCAGATCGGCCGAGCCTCGCGCCGGTGGTACTCGAGCAGCTGCCCGGCGAGCCAGCGCACGCGACCCCTGCGGCTCCCCGTCGGTGAGCTCCTGCCTCAGATGCTCCCGGGCCGTCGCCTCCTCGGCGTCGTCCTCGTCGGGCACCTTGTGCGCGATCGGCGCGGGCCCGGTGATCCCGCCCGGCCGCACCGCGAGCAGCCAGTTGCGCAGCGCGCCGGTCGCCCGGCAATCCTCGTCGTTGTAGGCGGCGATCGCGTCGAGCTCGCTCGGGTCGCGGCTCGTGCGCCAGCGCTCGTAGCCGAGCACGGCGTCCGATCCGGAGCCCATGTCGGCCTCGCGCACGAACCCGGCCAGCCGCTCGGTCTGCTTCAGCGAGTAGCTGCGCACGCCCGCGCGCAGCGCCTGCTTCGTGACGGTGAGGAGGTCGACGAAGACGTTGCGGCGGAGCAGGTCGTCCACCTCCGCCTCGCGTGTGGCGTGCTCGGCCATCAGCTGCTTGACCACGGACGGCTCGGCGGCGCTGTAGTGGTAGACGTGCATGTCGGGGAATGCCGCGAGGCGTGCGCCGAGGAGGTCGATGAGGCGCTCGAACGCGGCCTTCTCCTCGTGCCCGGTCGTGCGCCCAGATCGCCTCGTAGCGCCAGCCGTCGCCCTCGCGGAGGAGCAGGCCGACGAGGAACGTCAGGCCCTGCGCGGGCGTCCAGAACGGGTCGCCCTCGAAGTCGAACATGACATCGCCGAGCGACGGCTCGGGCAGGAGCGCGAAGCCGCGTTCCTCGACGGCCGGCAACAGCTCGTACGGCGGCGTGGCACCCGGGACGGCCTCGTGCTGAAGCCGTGCCTGCTGCATCAGTGCCGCGAGCAGCGTCGGCTGCATGCCCCTCACCGAGCTGCCCGGCGAGAGCGTCGCCAGCTGCGTGAGCGTGCGCACGCCCTCGGCCTCGAGCAGCGGGATGTGACTGCGCCGCAGACCCGCCACGCGCGTCAGATGATCGATCTCCTCCCAGTGCGCCTCGCACGTCGACTGGAACCGGCAGAACTGACAGTGGTCGCACGGGACGGGCTCGGTCGGCACGCGTGCCTCGACGGCGTGCTGCATGCCGAGCTTGGCGTGGCGCACGTACGAGCCGATCTCGGGCACGCGGATCGACTCGCGCGTTCCCGAGCCGAGCTCGACGTGCACCCATGTGGGCCATTCGCCCTGGATGCGCGCGATGCCCGCGGCGTAGAAGCAGAGCTGCAGCGCGTGGTGCGGCAGCATCTCGTTGCGCGCGAGCTTCGTGTCGACGGCCTCGTAGGAGTAGGCACCGAGCGCCGACGGCGTGTCGATCCGTTCGAGGAAATCGGCGATGCCACGCCAGCCGTCGACGACGAACGGCGCCTGATAGATCACGTCGGCGCCCTCGCGCATGAGCTCCTCGGTGCGCGCGGCGCCGGCTGCCCAATCCCGGCTCTCGAATGCCACTTCGACGACATCGCGGCCCTGGGCGATCAGGCGGTCGCGATACTCGAGCTCGTGCTCATTGCCCTTCGCGAAGATCATCTTCGTGTAGGCGGTCATGGTCGACGGTTTGGTACGCACTCCCTCGCTGACCTCGAGCGCGAGCGTCGTCAGATGTGCACAGCTGAGATGCCCGCTGAGGTCGGTCGGCGAGAGCCAGAGTGTTCCGTCGCGTCGCTCCATGTGTCACACCGTAGGCGCACGGCGTTCGTATGATCGAGCCGTGGACGCCACGCGGCGAGATCACGCCCGACCCCGGCAGCCGCGCTCGCGTGGGGCCGCGACGCTCCACGCGGGCAGCGCTACGGCGACCGAGCCCTACGAGGTGCATCTCGATGCGGTCGCCGAGCGTGCTGCGGCGCTTCGGCCACGGCGACGACGCCGTGCTCATGAGCGCGGCCTACCTGCACGACACGATCGAGGATCAGGACGTGACGCGCGCAGCAGATCGCCGCGCGCTTCGGCGTGCGCGTCGCGGCATCGTCGACGCGGTCTCGGATCCGCCCGGCGCCGAGCGCGCAGCGACGCAGAAGGCCGCGGCCTACCCGCGCATCGCGCGCGCTCGACGACGCCGTGATCGTCAAGCTCGCCGACCGCATCGCGAACGTCGAGGCCGGCGGGCCGAAGGTCGCGATGTACGCGCGACGAGCAGGCCGTCGTTCCGCGGCGTCGTGCGCACCGGCCGGCGTCGCCGACGACATGTGGGCGCACCTCGACGCGCTGCTCAGTCCTTCGAGCGCCCCTGCGGGATGACGTACTCGCGGTAGAGCTGCTCGCAGGCGGTCGCCGCAGAAGCGCCGCTCCTCGCCCTCGACCTCGACGCTGCCAGAGCCGCTTCGCGCACGACCTGGCCGCAGCAGTCGCACGGCGTGACGACGGTCTCCCAGACCTGCGTGATGTCAGCTCGACCCAGACGCCCATGCACTCAGCCCTCGTAGCCGTAGAGCTCGCGCGCGGCCTCGGCCGACACGAAGCCCTCGTCGACGTCGCGCGCGACGCGCGTCGCGGTCGCCGCTCGCGCGGGTCGCCGAAGCCGCCGCCGCCGGGCGAGTCGATCAGCACCTCGTCGCCGCCTGTCAGCCGGATGTTCGTGAACTTCGACGCCGACACCGTCCCGAAGACCTCGCGTGAACGTGCGGAACTCGCTCGTCGCCGTTGCGCTTGACGCGGATCGCGCCGCGGCCGCCCTTGCCGCCGCCCTCGAGGCCCCAGCGCGCCGAAGCCCTCCTTCGTGCGGTCGAACAGGGCGTTGGCGGTGACCTCGGCGCCCTCGGCGACGCGCATGATGCGCCGCGTGCCCGAGCCCGCCGCGCATGCGCCCGGCGCCGCCCGAGTCGTGGATCAGGCGAGTACTCGACGACTCGCAGCGGGTAGCGCGTCTCGAAGATCTCGACCGGCGTGTTGCGGCAGTTGCCGTTCTTGACGATGATCGCGTCGTTGCCGTCGTCGTAGGCACTTCGCGCCCCAGCCGCCGCCCTCGAGGTGGTAGTTGGCGTAGTAGTCGCCGGTCTTCGGGTGGACGCCGCCGAAGAGGAAGTTGCAGGCCGTGCCGCCCTCGGCCGCGGCCACGCGGTCGCGGCAGCGCCGGCGCCAGCGCGCGCGATGACCATGTCGGCGAGCTTCGGGTGCGTCTCGGTGTTGCCGCCGACCGACGGCCCCGGGTAGACGACGTTCACGACGGTGCCGGGCGGCGCGATGATGTGGATCGGCCGGTAGGCGCCGCGTGTTCTTCGGGATGTTCGCGTCGGTGACGTGGAAGATCGCGTTGTAGACCGCGCCCGCCGTCACGCCGTAGGTCGCGTTGATCGGCCCGCGCACCTGCGGCGTCGGTGCCCGTCCAGTCGACGATCAGCCGGTCGCCGTCGCACGGTCACCGTGACGTGGAAGGTGACCGGCGTCGTCGACCGACGCCGTCGTCCTCCATGTGTCTCGGTGAACTCGTAGACGCCGTCCGGGATGCGCCGCGATCTCGGCGCGCATCCAGCGCTCGGAGTAGTCCATCAGCTCGCTCGGAGGCCTGCGTCGACGAACGTCGCGGCCGTAGCGGTCGAGCAGCTCGGTCACGCTGCGCTCGGCGACGCGCAGCGAGCCGATCTGCGCGTTGAGGTCGCCCCAGGTGTTCCGCGGCGTGCGGTGGTTGGCCATGATCAGCCGCCACAGGTCCATGTCGTTCGACGTCGCGCTTGACGATCTTGACCGGCGGGATGCGCAGGCCCTCCTGGAAGACCTCGGTGGCGTCGGCCGCGAACGAGCCCGACCGCCTTGCCGCCGATCTCGGCCAGGTGGCCGACGTTGGCCACGAAGCCGAACAGCTCGCCCTCGTGGAAGACGGCGCGGATCACGCTGTGCTCGGGGATGTGCGCGCCGCCGCGGTAGGGGTCGTTGTGCAGGACGACGTCGCCGGGCTCGAAGGCGTCGACGCCGAGCTCCTCGATCGTCCAGCGCACGATGAACAGGCTCGCCGCGATCTGCGCGGGGCAGAACTCGGCCTGGCCGATCATGTCGCCGTCGCGGTCGAAGAGCACGCACGAGAAGTCGAGGCCCTCGTTGAAGATCGGCGAGAACGCGGTGCGCATCATCGTGATCCCCATCTCGCGGCAGATGTTGACGAAGTTGTTGTTGATGATGGTCAGGGTGACGGGATCGATCCATCGGCCGCGTCACGTCCAGGTCCCGCTCGCCGTCGGCGCCTCAGGCGACCACTCCGGCGGCACGACGACCGTCGAGTCCATCGACTCGACGATCAGCGGCCCGTCGCGCGCTCGCCCGCGCGCCAGGCCCTCGCGGCGGACGACCGGCGCGTCGCCACGAAGCCGTGCTCCGGGAAGTAGCACCTCGGCGGTCGCGCTCGGCGCCGCCCGCGCCCGCCGCTGCCGCGGGCTGCGAGCGCGACGGCTCGGCGGCGCCTCGGTGGCCACGACCGAGAGCGCGGACGAGCTCGATCGGGATCGCCGTCCAGGCGGTAGCCGTAGAACTCCTCGTAGAGGCGGTCGTAGTCCGCGTAGCATCGCGGTCAGCGCGACGCTCGTCGATGACGCCCGTCGGCACGATCACCTCCTGCTCGTAGTTCTGGCCCTGGTAGCGCATCGCGATCGCGCGCCGCACGTCGGGCTGCGCGTCGCTGCCGCCCTGGGCCGCGAAGTCGGCCCGGGCGCTCGCCTCGAGCTCGCCGAAGCAGCGCCGTCGAGTCGCCCGCCGAGCGTGCGCGCGGTCGGTCAGGAGACACGCTGCGCACCGCGTCGACGCGCACGCTCGCCGCGAGCGCGCCGAACGCCGAGCAGAGCCCGGGCGCGGCGGCACGAGCGACGCGCGCGCATGCCGATCGCGTCGGCGATCTCGCAGGCGTGCGTCGGCGCCGGCGCCGCCGAACGCGATCAGCGCGAAGCCGCGCGGATCGATGCCCTCGCTCGACGGTCACGATGCGGATCGGCGTTGGCCATGTTCTCGTTGGCGATGCGCACGATCGCCGAGGCGGCCTCGACTCGTCGAAGCCGAGGCGCTCGCCGAGCCGCGCGATGGCCGCGCGCGCGAGCTCCGGCGTCGAGCTGCAGGCGGCCGCCCAGGAAGAAGCCCGGGTCGAGGCGGCCGAGCACGATGTTGGCGTCGGTGATCGTCGCCTCGTCGCCGCCGCGGCCGTAGGCGGCGCGGGCCCGGGCTCGGCGCCCGCGCTCTGCGGGCCGACCTGCAGGAAGCCGCCGGGGTCGACCCAGCCGATCGAGCCGCCGCCGGCGCCGATCGTGCGCGTCGAGACGCTCTGCACGCTCACCGGCAGGCCGAACTCGATCTCGAAGTCGGAGCGAGTAGAGCGGCTCGCCGTCGACGATCAGGCAGACGTCGCAGCTCGTGCCGCCCATGTCGAGCGCCACGGCCTGCTCGCCGCCGGCCGCGCGCGCCATGTGCGCGCCGCCGATCGCGCCGCCCGCGATGCCGGAGAGCAGCAGGTGCGCCGGGCGCTCGCGGGCCTCGTGCGCGAGCGCGTGCCCGCCGTTCGACTTCAGCAGCGACCAGCGGCCGGCCACGCCCTGCTCCGTCGAGCGCGGCCGCAGACGCCGTCCACGTAGCGCTCGAAGAGCGGCTTCGTGTACGCGTCGACCGCCGTCGTGGTGCCGCGCTCGTACTCGCGCCAGATCGGCGCGATCTCGTGCGAGAGCGAGACCGGCAGGTCGGGGAAGCGCTCGCGCAGCAGGTCGTCGGCGTCGCCCGCTCGTGCTCGGGGTTGAGGTAGGAGAAGAGCAGGCAGACGGCCACCGCGACCGGGCCCCCGCCGTTCGCCGAGAGGCGCGCCTCGACGAGCTCGGCGAGCGCCGTCGAGCGCGATCGGCTCGAGCACGCCGCCCTCCTCGTCGACCCGCTCGGCGACGCCGAGGCAGTCGGGGCGGCGCACTCAGCGGCGTGGGCTTGCGCCAGTGCGAAGTCGTAGTGGTGCTTGCGGTTGATGCGCTGGATGTACGGGACGTCCTCGAAGCCCTTGGTCGTGAGGTAGAGCGACGCGCGCGCCCTTGCGGGTGCAGCACGGCGTTGATGCCGATCGTCGTGCCGACGACGACGAAGCTCGACGTCGGCCGGGTCGAAGCCCGCGGTCGCCGAGCGCCTGCGGCGATCGCCGCGACCGGGTTGCCCGGGTTCGACGGCACCTTCGCGACGTACCAGCGGCCCGTCGCGTCATCGACCGCGACGAGGTCGGTGAACGTGCCGCCGGTGTCGATTCCGACTCTGACTCCCATGCGGGCGACAGTACCGGCAACGAGGCCCGCGCTGCGGACCAAGCCGTCTGCCGAGCATTTGGGGCCTGGCCCCAATTGCACGCATCTGGGGCCTGGCTTAGTTGCACGGCGCGTGCATTTGGGGCCTGGCCCCAGTTGCACGGCGCGCAGCCGCCGCCGGGAAGCGTGTGCACGTGCGAGCCGCTCGGACGCGCGCGGCCGTGGACTTCGAACGGCCGGCGGCCGTGCAATCGGGGCCTGGCCCCGATTGCACGGTCGGTGCGGCGTGTAGCATCGGCGGCCCAGCACCCGGCCGAGGAGATACAGGTGGCAACTCGCGGAGTCGTTCCGTTCGGTGAGCAGTCGTGGGACGAGGAGGCCGAGGGCGTGCGGGCGCAGGTCTGCGACGTGGACGGGGCCCGCTGGGCGATCGTCGAGTACGCGCCGGGCGCGGGCCGGCCGGAGTTCTGCGAGGTCGGTCACGAGGGCTTCGTGATCTCGGGCGAGATCGAGTACGAGTTCTCTTCCGGCGGCACCATCACCGCCACGGCGGGCCAGGGCTTCCGCCTGCCGGGCGACGATCCGCACCGCGGCCTCAACCGCGGCTCGGTGCCCGCGCGCCTGCTCGTGATCGACGACGTGGAGTAGCCCGCGCTCAGCCCGCCGCGGCCGCAGGCAGGCTGAGGGGTAATGCCGGCCGCGCGAACGGCCGATAGGAAGCGTGTGAGTCCGCCGCCAGCGAACCCCGGGCCAGCCCGACGGCCGGCCCGCCCCCGAGGCCGGCCTCCGCCACGTCGTGGACGGCATGCACGAGGGCGTGGTCGTACGCGACGCGGACGGCGTGATCGTGTACGTCAACGAGGCCGCCGAGCGCATCCTGCGGCGCACGCGCGCGCAGCTCGATCGGCGCCACGTCCGTCAACGAGCGCGGCGGCGTCCACGCCGACGGCATCGCCGTTCCCGCGGCAGCGAGTCGGCCACGAGCGTCGCGCTCGCGACCGGGCAGGACGTCGTCGACGAGCTCGTCGGCCTGCACATGGAGCGACGGCGAGCTGCGCTGGTTCTGGGTCAATGCCCGCGCGCTGTGCGAGGGCGAGGTCATCACCGGCGTGCTCTCGACCTTCGTCGACGTCACCGAGCACCAGGACATGGTCGCCGCGCTGGCCGAGTCGGAGCGGCGCTTCCGCCTGCTCGCCGAGAACGCCGGCGACCTGATCACGAGCATCGACCCGGGCGGGATCCGCAGCTACGTCTCGCCGTCGTGCCGCGCGCTGCTCGGCTACGAGCCGGAGGAGCTGATCGGCCAGGTCGCCGTGGAGATCGTGCACCCGGACGACCGCGCCGTCATCGGCGGCTACCTGCAGGCGCTCGCGATCGAGGGCACCGGCTCCGCCGAGGGCCGCTTCATGCACAAGGACGGCCGCGCGATCTGGTTCGAGACGCGCGGGCGCGCCGTGCTCGACGACGAGGGCCGCGTGATCGAGGTGCAGGTCGTCGCGCGCGACGTGACCGAGCGGCGCCGGGCCGAGGAGACGCTGCGCGCCAGCGAGGCCGCGGCCGTCGCCGCCCGCCACTCGCTCGAGGCCGTGCTCGACGCGACGACGGAGCACGCGATCATCGGCACCGACACCTCGGGCCTGATCACCGTCTTCAACGGCGGCGCCGAGCGCATGCTCGGGTATCGCACGGAGGAGATCGTCGGGATCGCGCGAGCCGCGCTCTTCCACAAGCCGGAGGAGCTCGAGCGGCGCGCGCGTCGAGCTCGGCGTGCCGGCCGCCGACGTGCTCGGCCACGGCGCGCGCGAACAGGGCTCCGAGACACGCGACTGGACGTTCGTGCGCCGCGACGGCAGCGAGCTCCCCGTCTCGCTGGCGGTCAGCGCGATCCGCGCGCCCGGCGGCGAGCTCGCCGGCTACCTCGGCATCGGGCTCGACATCACCAGCGAGCGCACCGCCGCGAGCGAGTTGCGCGACGCGGAGCAGCGCTTCCGCAGCACCTTCGACGAGGCGCCGATCGGCATGGCGATCGTCTCGCCCGAGGGGCGCTTCACGCGCGTCAACGCCACCCTCACGCGCATCACCGGGTACGCCGAGCACGATCTCCTGACACGCACGTTCCAGGACATCACGCATCCCGACGACCTCGAGCCTCGACCTCGAGCAGCTCGCCCGCCTCGTCTCGCGGCGAGATCGACTCGTACGAGATGGAGAAGCGCTATCGCCACGCGGCCGGCCACTACGTCTGGGTTCTCCTGAGCGTCTCGCTCGTGCGCGACGAGGCCGGCAGGCCACGGCACTTCGTCTCGCACATCCAGGACATCGGCCAGCAGAAGCTGGCGGCCGAGCGGCTGACCGAGCTGACGCTCCACGATCCGCTGACGGCACTCCCGAACCGCGTGCTCTTCGCGGACCGCCTCGACGCACGCGGTCGAGCGCGCGCGCGGCTCGCAGGAGCAGGTCGCGTTGCTGTTCATCGACCTCGACCGCTTCAAGGAGGTCAACGACAGCCTCGGCCACGTCGTCGGCGACGAGCTGCTGCGGCAGGCCGCGGAGCGCATGCGCGGCGCCGTGCGACCGTCCGACACGGTCGCGCGCTTCGGCGGCGACGAGTTCACCGTGCTGTGCGAGGACCTCAGCTCGGGCGACGAGGCGGTCGCCGTCGCCGACCGCCTGCGCATTGAGCTGGAGCGCCCGTTCCGGCTGTTCGGCCACACGACGAGCATCGGCGTGAGCATCGGCATCGCCGTCGCCGGCGCGTCCGCCACCGCCGACTCGTTGCTCGCCGAGGCCGATGCGGCGATGTATCGCGCGAAGAACGACCGCCGCGACCTGAGAGGCGCCGCGTGAGGCTCGGCCGGTGGCTCGTCCCGCTCGCGCTCGTGCTCTCCCTCTGCTCGGCTCCCGCCGCCTCCGCTGCGACCTGCAGCGCGCGTGCGAACGGCTCGTGGACGATGCCCTCGACCTGGAGCTGCGGCACCCCGGGCGCGCTCCCCTCCGCCGCGGACGCGGTCGTGATCCCGGCCGGGCGGACCGTCTCGGTGAACGACGGTGCGACGGTCGCGGCCGGCCCGCTGACGCTGAGCGGCGCGCTCGAGCTGGGCGATCAGTCCGAGGTCGACGCGAGCGACCTGACGACCGGCGGAGGCCGGATCAGCGGCCCGCAGTACGCGATGCTCGTCGTGACGGTCGCGAGCGGCGACACGGCGGTCGTCGATGCGGCCGGCCTGACGATCGACGGCGCCTACCTGAACGTGACCGGCGCCGGCGTGCTCGCGATCGCCGGGCCGCTCGCGCTGAGCGACGGCGGCTGGGTCGAGAGCAACGTCGACGCCACCTGGACGGGCACCGCACCGTGGCGGGTCGGCGGCTCGCCCGCCTCGCCGAGCTCGGGCTTCCAGGTCTTCGGCGCCCAGCTCACGATCTCGGGGGCGACAGCCGCGCAGCTGACGAGCGGCGGCGGCGACGGCGTGCTCCAGCTCGACGGCGGGGCCACGCTGCTCAAGGCGGACGCGACGACGTCGAGGCTCGACCTCGCCGTGCTGATCGACGGAGCCGAGGTGCGCGTCGGCGCCGGCACGCTCAGCGGCCGCTTCCAGGGCGCCGGCGCGCTCGCCGTCGAGCCGGGCGCGACGCTGGCGCTGGCGGGCACGGACATCCAGGTCGCTCCGCCTGCGATCGACATGGCCGGCGGGACGCTCGAGGTGGAGGCCGGCGCGAACCTCGCGCTGGTGCTCCCCGGCGCTCCGCTCCTGCGGCGGCTCGCGCTCGCGGCCGGCGCGAGCGCCGACATCGGCATCGAGGACGGCAGCGCGGGCCCGGTGACCAGCGAGGTGGATCCGCCGGATGCGCTCGCCGACGAGATCGCGATCGCGGCCGGCGCGACGCTCGCGGTCGCGGGCGGCGGCGGGACGCTCGCGCTCGCCGATCGCGACGTGCTGAGCGGCGCGGGCACGCTCGACGCCTCGCTCGAGAACGGCGCGGGCACCGTCGCCCCGAGCGGGGCGCTGCAGGTGACCGGCGACTACAGCCAGGGCGCCGGTGGCACCCTGGCGCTCGACCTGCGCTCCGCCGACGACGGCGACAGACTGCGCGTCGACGGGCGCGCCGTGCTCGCGGGTGCGCTCGAGGTGCATACCCGCTACGCCCCGGCCGCCGCGGCCGCGCCGCTGGTGCTCAGCGCAGCGGCGAAGCCCGCGGGCGCGTTCGCGAAGACGACCGCGCCCGTCGGCACCGGCCACGCCTGGACGCCGTCCACCACCGCCGCGGGCGTGGTGCTCGCACTCACCGCGAGCGGCGGCGCGACCGTTCCCGCGGGCGGCCTCGCCCGCCCGCAGCTCGCACCGGCGATCCCCGTCGTCGGCGGCCGCACGCGCTGCGTGACCGCCGATCCCAAGGCCGTGACGTATCAGTGGCTGCGCGCCGGCAAGCCGGTCGTGGGCGCCACGAAGGCCCGCTATCGCGTGACCGCGGCCGACGCCGGGCGCGCGCTCGCGTGCCGCGTGACCGCCACCGCGGCCGGGCACGCCACGGCGACGAGCAAGCGCGCACGTGCGCGGCTCGGATTGCGGATCGGCACGCCGCGCGCGGCGTCGCGCGGCGGCGTCACGGTGCGCATACGCTGCAGCGGTGCCGAGCGGCGCTGCACCGGCACGCTGCGCGTGCTCGTCGCAGGCCGCCAGGTCGCGGGCGGCCGCTTCGCCCTGCGCGCGCCGGGCGGCGTCGTGCGGCTCGCCGGTGCGGAGCAGCTCGCAGGCGTGGTCGTCGTGCGCGCCAGCTACCGCAACGGCAAGGGCGCCGCGCGCGAGCTGACGCGCCGGCTCGCGCTACCCGTCTGAGGCGGCCGCATCCGGCGCCGGCTGCCCGGCATCCGGACCCCACCACGGTCGCAGCGGCGGCAGATCGCGGTTGCGCTGGTCGATGGGCATGGGCGTCTCGCCGTCATCGTCGGCGAAACGCCGCAGGTACTGGTCGGGCAGGATCCCCCAGCCGTCGTAGGCCGTCGGCTCCGCGGGCGCGTCGCCGAGCTCCTCGAGCGGATCGATTCGCCCCTCCGCCACGCGGCAGACGTGCAGCCAGGCGTCGCCGGGGTCGAACTGGTAGACGAAGACGTCGCCGACGGCGAGCCGGCTGAGCCGCGAGTTGCCGTTCAGCACCCGCTCGCTCTCGCCGCTCTCCCACTCCGGATCCTCGGGTGCGACGTAGACGTGGCCCGCGAGCTCGAACTGCCACAGATGCTGGAGGTCCCACCGCCCGAACGAGACGTCGATCGCGGTCGCGAGCTGAGCGAACGTGTGCGTGCGCGCAGCGGCGAGCACCCGTGCCGGACGCGGCCAGAAGCGGTAGCCGGCGCCCTCCACGAGCTCGACGGTCAGCGAGAGCCACGTCCTGGCCACGCGGCCACGGTACCCGCTCTCGCCGGTGCGTGCCAGAGCTGCGCGCGGCTGCCTCTGCTACCTCTACGAGTCTGATGGGAGCACGGATACCGGCAGTCGAGGTCGCGAGCGTCGCCGTCTCGTTCGGCGCGACGCGCGCGCTCGACGGCGTCGACCTGGTCGTCCCCGCGGGCACGGTGCAGGGTCTGCTCGGGCCGAACGGCGCGGGCAAGACCACCCTCGTGCGCGTGCTCGCGACGCTGCTGCGCCCCGAGGCCGGCAGCGCGCGGGTGTTCGGCTGCGACGTCGTGCGCGACGCCACGCGCGTACGCGCGCTGATCGGCCTGGCCGGCCAGTTCGCCGCCGTCGACGGCACCCTCACCGGCCGCGAGAACCTCGAGCTGGTCGGCCGGCTCTACCGCCTCGGCCGCAAGGAGGCGAAGCTCCGCGCGAGCGAGACGCTCGAGCGCCTCGCCCTGACCGACGCGGCCGACCGCGTGGTGCGGGGCTACTCGGGCGGCATGCGCCGGCGCCTCGATCTCGGCGCCAGCCTCGTCGGCCGCCCGCGCCTGCTGATCCTCGACGAGCCGACGACCGGCCTCGACCCGCAGTCGCGCAACGACGTCTGGGCGTTCATCCGCGAGCTCGTCGAGGACGGCACCACCGTGCTGCTGACGACGCAGTATCTCGACGAGGCCGACAACCTCGCGGGGCACATCGTCGTGATCGACCACGGCAGGGTGATCGCCGACGGCACCCCGCGCGAGCTCAAGGCCCGGCTCGGCGGCGACGTCCTCGAGCTGCACCTCGAGGACGCGGACGCGCTCGCGCCGACCGCCGCGGCGCTCAGCGGCATCGGCAGCGGCGAGCCGAGCATCGACCGCGCCGACCTGCGCATCACGTTGCCCGTGCACCAGGGCGCGAGCGATCTGATGAGCGCCGTGCGCCGGCTCGACGAGCAGGGCATCGTGCCGAGCGACGTGAGCCTGCGCCGCCCGTCGCTCGATGACGTCTTCCTCGCGCTGACCGGCCGGGGACGACGCCCGACGAGCCCGCGGCCGGACCCGCGCCGCCGCAGGGCCGGCGCGGCCGCGGCGGGGACGCGGCATGAGCGCCGCCGGGAGCGACGACCTCCCGCCCGCACGGCTCCCGGCCTCGGCCGCGTTCACCGACGCGCTCGTGATCGCGCGCCGCAACCTGCTGACGATCATCCGCACGCCGCAGCTGCTCGTCTTCTCGACGATCCAGCCGGTCATGTTCGTGCTGCTCTTCCGCTTCGTCTTCGGCGGCTCGATCAGCGTGCCGACCGGCAACTACGCGAGCTTCCTGCTGCCCGGCGTGTTCGTGCAGACGGTCGTGTTCGGCAGCACCACGGCCGCGGTGGCGCTGGCCTACGACCTCAAGGGCGGCATCATCGACCGCTTCCGCTCGCTGCCGATGGCGCGCTCGGCGGTGCTCGCCGGTCGCACCGCGGCCGATGCGGTGCGCAACCTCTTCGTGATCGTGCTGATGGTGCTCGTGGGGTACGCGGTCGACTTCCGCTTCGAGGGCGGGGTGCTCGGCGCACTCGGCGCGATGGGCATCGCGCTGCTCTTCGGCTACGCGTTCTCGTGGTTCTTCGCGCTCGTCGGCATGCTCGTGCGCGATCCCGAGACCGCGCAGGTGGCCGGCTTCGTGCCGCTCTTCCCGCTCGTCTTCGCGAGCTCGATCTTCGTCTCGCCGGCGACGATGCCGTCGTGGCTGCGGGCGTTCGCCGAGCACCAGCCGATCACGATCGTCGCCGACGCCGTGCGCGGGCTCTCGCTGGGCACGGCGACGACCTCGGACGTCGTCACGGCGCTGCTCTGGATCGCGGCCATGCTGCTCGTGTTCGCGCCGCTCGCGACGTGGCGCTACCGCAAGGGCTAGACGATAGTGAGTCTCGGCTACCATCGTGGCCGTGAGCTCTCACGTGGATCCCGGCTGGCGCGCGCACGCGCAGGCGACGCTCGAGCGCGAGGGCTTCCGCGCCGGTGCGGCGCGCGGGCGCGTGGTCGACGCGCTGGCGCAGAAGGACTGCTGCGCGACGGCTCAGGAGATCGCCGACGAGCTGCGCGCCGACGACGCCCGCGTGGGCATCGCAAGCGTCTACCGCGCGCTCGAGGTGCTCGACCGGCTCGGCCTCGTGCACCGGCTCGACGTCGGCGACGGCACCGCGCGCTACGAGGCCGCGCATCCCGGCGGGGAGCACCACCATCACGTCGTCTGCAACAGCTGCGGGCGCGTCGAGCAGTTCTCCGACGACGGTCTCGAGCAGGCGATCGCGACGCTCTCGACGCGGCTCGAGTTCGCGATCGACCAGCACGACGTCGTCATGCGCGGCACATGCCCGGCCTGCGCGGCGAGCGCGTGAGCGACCATCCCCGCTACGTCGGCCGCGACGCCCGCTACGTGCCTTCGCCGTCGTCCGAGGCCCAGCCGCCGCTCGGGCCGGACGCCTTCTTCACGCTCGCGGAGTCGGCCGAGGCGCGCGACGCCGGAAGCGTGCCCCATGCGCGCTCGGCGACGCAGATCACGCTCGATTGCGCCGTCGAGTGCGGCGCCGACCCGGCTGCGTACCTCGCCGCCTACGACGCGTGGACGCGCTATCCGAACCGGCTCGAGCGCATGGTCACGCGCCCGGGGCTGCGACGCCGGCGCAGGGAGGATCTCGAGCAGCGCTTCGCCGCGGCGCTCGTGGAGCTCGGCCGCGAGATCCGCGAGCGGCGCGCCGCCGGCGCCTGATTCAGGCCGGCGCGCGGCGCCGCGTGAGATCGGCGCAGAGCGCCAGCAGGTAGCCCGCGACGAGGCACAGCGCGATCGACGCCCCGCCCGCCGTGCCCGCGTAGTAGGAGACGTACAGGCCGGCGGCCCCGCCGGCGATCGCGACGGCCACGCTCACGCGCACCATCGTCCCGAGGCGGTTCGTGAGCACGCGCGCGCAGGCCGCCGGTGCGACCAGCACCGCGACCACGAGCAGGCTGCCGAGCGCCTGGACGCTGACGACCACCGCGGCGGCCACGAGCAGCATCACGACCAGCTCGACGGGGCGCGGCGCGATGCCGATCGCGCGCGCCGTCGTGCGGTCGAAGCCGACCGCGAGCAGACGCTCGTGCAGCACCCACAGCAGCGCGAGCACGGGCAGCGCGATCAGCGCCGTGACGACGAGGTCGCGACGCGAGACCGCCAGCACGTCGCCGAACAGCAGCTCCTGGATGCCCGGAGGCGAATCGGGCATCAGCGCGAGCAGGGCGCCGAGCCCGAACGCGAACGTGACCACGACGCCCACGGAGGTGTCGCGATCGATGCCGCGCCGCTCGCCGACGGCGGCGATGCCGCTCGCGGCCGCCCCCGCGCCGACGGCGCCGCCCGCCACCAGCGGGAGCCCGAGCAGCGAGGCCCCCACGAGGCCGGGGAACATGCCGTGCGCGAGGCTCTCGGCGCTGTACGACACGCCGTACAGCAGCACCCAGCAGCCGAGCCAGCCGCCCACGACGCCGACGATCGCGATCTCGATCAACGCGTGCTGCATGAACGCCTGGCCCCAGGGCTCGCTGAGCCAGCCCCAGGGGTCAGACATGGGCGTCGCCGTGATCGTGCTCGTGGTCGCAGTGGTGCGCGGGGAGGATGCCGCGCGCCGGATGCCCGCCGGCTCCCGCCTCGACCTCGACGATCGCGCCGCCGTAGGTCGCCTCGAGGACCGGCGTCGTCAGCACCGCGGGCGGCCCGAAGGCGATCTGGCGACGATTGAGGCAGAGCACGCGATCGAAGCCGCGCGCCTGGTCGACGTCGTGCGTCGTCACGAGCACGCCGCGGCCCTCGGCGGCGAGCCGGTCGATCAGCGCGGCGAGCACCTCGGCGCTGGCGGCGTCCACGCCCGTGAACGGCTCGTCGAGCAGCACCAGCTCGGCATCCTGGACGAGCGCGCGGGCCACGAGCACGCGCTGGCGCTGGCCGCCCGAGAGCTCACCGAAGGCGCGCTCGGCGCGGTCGGCGAGACCGACCTCGGCGAGCGCCGCCGAGGCGAGCCGGCGCTCGGCACGCCCGGGCCGGCGCCACCAGGGCAGGCGCGAGACCGCACCCATCAGGGCCACGTCGAGCGCCGAGACCGGGTAGTCGAGCCGCGAGCGCTCGGTCTGCGGCACGACGCTGCAGCGACCGCCGAGCTCGAGCCGGCCGCCGAGCGGCGTCAGCTCGCCGAGCAGCGCGCGCAGCAGCGTCGACTTGCCGCCGCCGTTCGGGCCGAGCACGCCGAGGCGCTCGCCCGGCTCGACCGTGAATGCGAGCCCGTCGAGCACGGGCCGCCCGCCGTAGCCGACGGCCAGCTCGTGGGCGGCGACGAGCGTCATCCGATGCCCGCGATCTCGCAGCCGCGCGCACCGCTCGTGAAGCCGCGCGTCATGGCGTCTGCATTCGCATGCTCCATCGCAAGATACGTCGCCCCGCTCGAGTCGCCCGGCCCGAGCGTGTCGCCGTAGAGCGTGTAGTCGGCGCGGGCACCCGTCTCGCGGGCGATCTGCTGCGCGAGCTTCTGGCTCAGCGAGCTCTCGGGGAAGACGGCGCGCACGCCCTCGCGCCGGACGAGCTTCACGAGCTCGGCGATCTCGCCGGCCGAGGACTGGGCCGCCGTCGTCTGCGACGGGATCACGGCGCCGATCACCTCGATGCCGTAGCGGCCGGCGAAGTAGCCGAACGCGTCGTGGTCGGAGACGAGCTTGCGCTGCGCCGCGGGCACGCGCGCGAGGCACGCCTCGATGCCCGCATCGAGCGCCTCGCAGCTTCGCCAGGTAGGCCGTCCGCATTCGCGCGGTAGGTCTCGGCGTGCGCGGCATCGGCGGCGATCAGGGCGTCGCGGATCGCCGCGACGGCGGCGATCGCGTTGCGCGGGTCGTGCCACCAGTGCGGGTCGTGGCGCGACGCCTCGTCGCCCTCGCTCTCGCCCGCGCGGTGCACGGGCACCTTCGCGCCCAGATCGACCACTGCGGGCGAGCCGCCCGCGTTCGCGATGACCGTGCCCATCCAGGCATCGAGACCGTCCCCGCTCGCGAGCACGACCGCCGCATCGGCGACCGCCTTGACGTCGGCCGGGCGCGGCTCGTACTCGTGCGGGTCGCTGTTGGGCTGCAGGATCTGATGGACGTCGGCCGCATCGCCCGCCGACGGCGCGCGCCCAGTCGCCCAGCTGCGTCGTGGTGGCGACCACGTCGATGCCCGCGCTGCGTCGAGCCGCCGCCGCCACAGCCGCCGAGCGCGAGCGCGAGCAGGGCGGCCGCGCCGACGAGCGCCGCCCGTGTGCGCGCGACCGCGGCGATCTGGTGCCACGCGAGCGACACGACGAACGCCGCGCCGCCGAGCACTGCGATGGTCGGCCCGGGCGGGGTGTTGAGCTGGACGGAGAGCCACAGGCCGGCGATGCCGAGGACGGCCGCGAGCGCGACCGAGGCGAGCTGCCAGACGGGCAGGCGCTGCGTCCACAGGCGCACGGTCGCCGCCGGGACGATGAAGAGCGCGGCGGCGAGCAGCGCGCCGATCGCCGTCAGCGACGCGACGACCGCGAACGCGATCAGCACGAGCAGGACCGCGTCGGGCCACTGCGAGCGCAGCCCCATCGCACGCGCGGCGGCGGGATCGAAGCCGCGCGCCAGCCAGCGCGGCCCGAGCGCGAGCGTGGCGGCGAGCGCGGCTGCGCTGGCGAGGCCCGCGAGCACGAGGTCGATCGTGTCGGTCAGCAGCAGGCTGCCGAAGAGCAGCGAGTCGACGTTGCCGCCCGACTGGTACACGTCGCTCGCGAGCACCACCCCGCCGGCCAGGGCCGCGACGAGCACGAGCGCGGTCAGACTGTCGTAGCCGGCACGCGGCCGGCGCGCCAGGCGCTCCACGCCGAATGCGAACACGAGCGCGGCGGCGAAGGCGCCGAGCGGCGCGGCGAAGCCGATGCCGTCGGCCAGCACGAGGCCGGGGAACGCCGCCGTGCCGACCGCGTGGGCGTAGAACGAGAGGCCGCGCATGACGATCCACGTGCCGAGCAGCCCGGCCGCACCGGAGAGCAGCAGCACCTCGAGCACGCCGCGCTGGACGAACTCCAGCTGAAAGGGGTCGAGCACGGGCAGAATCTAATCGATACTCATTCCCATTACAAGTGGGAACCACCACGCACCCTCTCCCCGACGGCGGCTCGGCCGGCCGGTATATTCCGGTGGCGCGGTGAGGGCCGCGCCCCGTCCGCGGGCAGGGCCGAGCCCACCCTCGTTCGCTCGGCGGTGCGCTGGATCCCTTCTTTCCAGCCCGATCGCGGACGACGGGCACGCAGGAGAGGAGGCCCATGACCACGCCACTGCCCGCCAACCCGAGCATGGAGCAGCTGCGCAAGCAGGCCAAGGAGCTCGTGCGCGCGCGCGAGAAGCAGGCCCGGCCGCTGCGCCTGAGCGACGCCCAGCGCGAGGTCGCGCGCGAGTACGGCTTCGCGAGCTGGCCGCGCCTGAAGGCGTACGTCGACCGCGTCTCGGCGCACGGCCCGCAGCTCGCGCACGCCTTCGTCGACGACATCGGCTACTACGAGGAGCGCGCCGAGGGCCTGCGCAGCGTCGTCGCGAGCGGGCTCGCGAACGGCATCGCCGTCGTGCGCGCCCACCACCCCGCGCTCGCCGCCGCGCCCGAGGCCGAGGTGCGCGCGATCGGCGCCGCCGACGCCCGCCTCGTGCTCGCGCGCGAGCACGGATTCGAGAGCTGGCACGCCTTCCGCCGGCACGTCGGCGGCCTGAGCGAGAGCGGCGAGCCGTTCCGGCTCGCGTTCACGGCGATCGAGAGCCGCGATCGCGCGGCGCTCGCGACGCTGCTCGACCGCTTCCCGGGACTCGTCGCCGCGCGCGGCACCAACGGCAACGACCTGCTCGGCCTGGCCGCCGGAACGACGCGCGACCGCGCGATCGTGCGCGAGCTGCTCGCCCGCGGGGCGGATCCGAGCAGCGCCAACGACCGCGGCTGGACGGCGCTGCACCAGGCCGGCTACAGCAACGACGTCGCGCTCGCACGGCAGCTGCTCGAGGCGGGCGCGCGCACCGACGTCGACGGCCACGGCGAGGGCGGCACGCCGCTCGCCGCCGCGCTCTTCTGGGGCAACGTCGATGTCGCGACCGTGCTCGCCGAGCGCGGAGATCGCCCCGCGCAACCTGCGGATCGCCGCCGGCCTCGGCCGGCTCGACCTGATCGACGAGCTCGTGGGCGCCGACGGGAGCCTCGGCGAGGCCGCCGGGCGCGGCGCGCGGCTTCTACCGGCCGCACACCGGCTTCCCGCTCTGGGCAGCCGTCCGGCGATCCGCAGGAGATCCTCGACGAGGCGCTCGTGTGGGCCGCCAAGAGCGATCGGGCGGACGTCATGGGCCGGCTCGTCGAGCTCGGCGCCGACGTCGACGGCGATCCCTACCGCGGCACGGCGCTGACCTGGGCCGCGGCGGAGCGGCCACGTCGAGTCGATCGAGCGCCTGCTCGCGCTCGGGGCCGACCCGAACCGGCGCGGCACGTTCGGCGGCCCCGAGCACGGCCAGGGCGTCACC
The DNA here is from genome assembly GCA_963834415.1 of uncultured Actinomycetes bacterium. Taxonomy (GTDB): domain Bacteria; phylum Actinomycetota; class Thermoleophilia; order Gaiellales; family JALYLC01; genus JALYLC01. The sequence continues at coordinate 27,902 of CAWIBP010000004.1, forward strand.
GCGCTGCACCTGGCGGCGCAGAACGGCCGGATGAAGGCCGTGCGGGCGCTGCTCGCCGGCGGGCGCCGACCCGGCGATCGCCGACGATCTCTACGAGCGGGCCGCCCGCAGGCTGGGCCGAGCACGGCGGGCCACCACGCGGTCGCCGCTCTTCCTGCGCGCACGCGGTGGCTGACGCGGCCGCCCAAGCAGCGGGCGCGCGCCCGGCTTGGGGCTACGATGAATCGTCTGATGCGAAAGCCCAGAGCCTCTTGACCCCGCGCGTCGCCGCAGCACCGTGTCTCCTACGGTGTCTTCGAGGTCACCGCCGGGCGCCCGGGCCTGCCCGAGGGCCCCGCGCTCGCCGAGGCGATCGCCGAGGGCGGGTACGCCGGCACCGAGCTCGGCCCGCCCGGATACCTCGGCCGCGGCCGCGAGGTCGGCGAGCTGCTCGGCGATCACGAGCTCGAGCTCGTGGGCTCGTGCCTGCCGCTGCGCCTCGGCGCGCGAGGACGGCTTCGCGGAGGACCTGGGCGAGCTCGAGGGGGCGCTCGACCTGCTCGCCGAGGCCAGCGAGGGCCGCGAGCGGCCGGTCGTGCTGCTCTCGGACGCCGTCTGCGAGCCCGACCGCATGCGCCACGCGGGCGCGATCGAGGCCCACCGCGAGACCTGGCTCGGCGAGCGCGGCCGGCGCCTGCTCTTCGACAACGCGCACCGCGCGGCGGAGCAGTGCCGCGAGCGCGGGCTTCACGACGTCGTTCCATCCGCACGCGGGCAGCTACATCGAGAGCCCGCGCGAGGTCGACGCGCTGCTCGAGAACATGGACACCGGCCTGCTCGGCCTGTGCTTCGACGCGGGCCACTCGGCCTTCGGCGGCGGCGACCCGCTCGCGCTGCTGCGCGAGGCGGGCGAGCTCGTCAACCACGTGCACCTGAAGGACGTCGATCTCGACCGGCTCGCCCGCGTCCACAAGGAGCGCAAGGGGCTCGAGGACGCCCGGTCGTCGGGCGTCTTCTGCGAGCTCGGCACCGGCGGAGCGCGCGTCGGCGAGTGCCTGCAGCGAGCTGCTCGACGCCGGCTACGACGCCTGGATCGTGGTCGAGCAGGATCGCGTGCTCGCCTCCGGCGAGCCGTTCGACGACGTGCTCGAGTCGGCCGAGCGCAACCGCGAGTGGCTGCGGGAGCGCGGCCTGTGAGCGCGCGCGAGACGGCGGCGCGGCTCGGCCGCCTGCGCGGGCTCGACATGCTCAGCGACGCGCGCGGCATCTTCGCGCTCGCGGCCATCGACCACCGCGACGCGCTCGGCGTCGCGTTCGAGCAGGCCGGCTTCCCGGCGCCGGCGCCCGAGCGGATCGCCGAGCTCAAGGTCACCATCGCGCGCGCGCTCGCACCGCACGCGACCGGCCTCCTGATCGACGTCGAGCTGGGCGCTCCGGCGATCGCGCTACGGCGCGGCCGGCCCGTGCGGCGTCGTCGTGCCGCTCGAGGCGCAGGGCTACGAGGACGTCTCGGCCGGGCGCGTGACGACGTTCCTGCCCGGCTTCTCGCCCGCGCTCGCCCGCACGCTCGGCGCGACCGGCTGCAAGCTGCTGCTGCCCTATCGCCCCGACCACGAGGCCTCGGCCGCGCGCCAGGACGCGGTCGTGCTCGAGGCGCGTCGCGGGCTGCCACGCCGAGGGCCTGCCGCTGATCCTCGAGCCGATCCTCTACCAGCTGCCCGACGAGTCGGCCGACGACTTCGCCGCGGCGTTCCCGGCGCTCGTCGTCGCCACCGCGACGCGCCTGCAGCCGCTCGGGCCCGACATCCTCAAGGTGCAGTTCCCGCGCGACGACCGCGGCGACGAGGTCGGCCTGGTGCACGCAGCTCGACGAGGCCTGCGGCCGCACGCCGTGGGTGCTCCTGGGCGGCGGCGGCGCGCCCGAGGTGTTCGCGCGCGACCTGCGCATCGCCTGCCGCGCAGGCGCATCGGGCTTCATCGCCGGGCGCACGCTCTGGGCCGGCGTGATCGGCGACGACGACGACACCGAGACGTGGCTGCGCCGCGTCGGGGTGCCGCTGCTGCACTCGCTGCGCGACATCGCGCAGAGCGGGCGCTCGTGGCGCGAGCGGGCGGGCGCGGTCGACGCGCCGCCACGCGACTGGTTCAGCTAGCGGAAGCCCGGCGGCCCGAGGATCTCGATGCCGAAGCGCGCCGCGGCCGCGACCAGCGCGCCCATGTCGGGCGGGCCGTCCGGCGGAGGCGGCAGCGTCAGGGCCTCCGCCGGCACGCCGGCCTCCAGCACGAAGCCCTCGAAGCCGGCCGGGTCGGTGCCGAGCAGGAAGCGCGCCTGCGGCGTGACGACGTCGAACGTGTGCGGGATCCCGGCGCGGGCCGTAGACGAACGATCCGGCAGGCGCGGCGATCACGGTGCCGCCGACCCAGAACGCCATCTCGCCCTCGAGCACGTAGAACCACTCGTTGTCGTCGTGGTGGACGTGGAGCGGCGCGCCCGGCCCCTGCGGGCAGACGGCCTCGATCAGCGTGAGGCCCCCGCCGCTCGTCGCGGCCGAGGCCTTGATCGTGATGAGCTGGCCGAGGAACCAGAGCGACTCGCCCTCGCCCGGGCGCAGGGCGATGGGCTCGATGGCGCAGCGTCGGGCATCTGAGCTTCCTGTCGAGTCGATGGCACGGCTGCTCCGAGCGCGCTGCTCGCGCCGCCGACGCTACACGTTTCGCGAGGGCCGACCGCGATGCCCGACTGCCGCGACTGCTGCAGCGCGAGCGTCGCGCGCAACGCCGCCGCGGCGTCCGAGGGGCGCGCCGCGTCCGGCACGGGGCCGCCGGCGATCGCGGCCGCGAGCGCGTCGATCTGGCGGGCGAGCGCGTCGAGCACCACGTCGTCGGTCGGCGGGAGCACCTCGCGGAAGCCGTCCTCCTGGCGCACGAGCAGCGCGCCGGCGCCGTGCGCCTCGCAGATCAGCGAGCCGCGCTCGCCGACGATCTCGCTGCGCACCAGGTCGGCGTGCACCGGGCTGCGGGCGAGGTCGAGCGAGACCGGCTGGCCGCCGGCCAGCATGAGCACGGCGGCGAGCGAGTCGACGTCGCCGACCGCGGCGATCTCGCTGCTGGTCGGCGCTCCGCGCGCGAATGCCTCGACGACGGGCGAGCCGCACAGCCAGGCCGCGAGGTCGCACTCGTGGATTCCGCAGTCGACCTCGATGCCGCCGCTGACCGCGGGGTCGCCGAACCCCGGCGAGAGCGGCTCGGCGCCCCACTGCGCGAGCCGCAGCATGCGCGGCGGCGCCGATCGCGTCCTGCGCGAGCAGCCGGCGCGCCTCGCGGTAGGGCCAGGCGTGGCGGCGCCAGAAGCCGACGTGCAGGCGCGAGCCCGCGGCGGTCGGCCTCGGCGGCGAGCCGCATGTCGGTCTGCGGGTCGAACGTCAGCGGGCGCTCGCAGAGCACGTGCTTGCCCGCCCCGAGCGCGGCGGCGACGAGCGCCTCGTGCCGGAGCGTCGGCGCCGCGATCACGACGGCGTGCACGTCGTCGCGCCCCAGCGTCTGCTCGAGCTCGGCGTCGACCGGCACGCCGGCCGCGCGGCCAAGGGCGCGCGGCCGCGGGCGACGGGTCGCAGATCGCGACGCAGCTGCACGCGCCGGGCGCGCGGCAGCGCGCGCAGGTGCAGCGCACCCATGCGGCCCGCTCCGACGATCGCGAGGCCGGTCACGGGCGCACCCCGTGGAGCCGCTCGATCGCGGCATGGCCTTCGTCGTCGCAGAGCACGGCGATGAGCTCCCTGCTCATGTGGCGAGCAGCGCCCGGACCTCGTGCTCCTCGGGCATCGCGTCCGCGCACAGCAGCCGCGAGGCGACGATCGCGCCCGCCGCATTGGCGAAGCGCACGCACTCGGCGGGCGGCCAGCCGGCCAGCAGCCCGTGGCAGAGCGCGCCGCCGAAGGCATCGCCGGCGCCGAGCCCGCACACCACCTGCACGCGCAGGCCCGTCACGACCTCGCGCTCGCCGCGGCGTCGCGACGAGCACGCCGTCGCCGCCCTGCTTGACGATCGCGAGCCCGCAGCCACGCGCGAGCAGGGCGTCGGCGGCGGCCTGCGGGTCGTCCGTGCCGACACTGATGCGGCACTCCTCGCGGTTGCCGACGGCGTTCCCGGCGAGCTCGAGCGCGGCGCCGATCACGGCGCTCGCCTCGGCCTCGTCGCGCCAGAACACCGGGCGGTAGTCGAGGTCGAGGATGGTCGTCGCGCGATCGCGGTCGCCCATGAGCGCGAGCGCGGTGCCGCGCGAGGGCTCCTGCCGAGAGCGCCGATGCGCTGATCCAGAGGATCGCGGCGTCGTGCACGGCCTGGCGGTCGATGTCGATCGAGCCTGATCTGCATGTCGGGCGCGGCGGGCTCGCGGTAGAAGAGGAGCTGCGGATCCTCCGGCGGGTCCATGGCCGCGAAGGCGAGCGGCGTGCGCAGCGTGGGGTGCGTGCCGACGAAGCGGACGTCGACGCCGAAGCGGTCGGCGAGCGCCTCGCGCACGTACTCGCCGAACGGGTCGTCGCCCACGGCGGTGATGACGGCCGCCCGGCGGCCGAGGCGTGCCGCGGCGACGGCGACGTTGGTCGGGCTGCCGCCGATCGACTTCGCGAACGTCTCGACCTGCGAGTAGCTCGCGTCCTGCTCGCGCGCGTAGAGGTCGACGCTGACGCGGCCGACGGTTACCAGCTCGAGGCTCACGCTCCGGATCTTGGCGGATGGGCGGCGCACGCGCGCCCGCAGGCCGCGCCGATCAGCCGAGGATGAAGGCGCCCGGGGGCGGCTCGACCCACGCCGAGGAGCGCAGCGCCGTGATCAGCGCGTCGGCCTGCGGCGAGAACTCGACGCGCGTGTAGGCACCGAGACGGCGGAAGATCGGCGGGTCGGCGACGCGGACGTGCTCGCGCAGCTCGGAGGGGACGATGTTGGCCGGCACGATCGCGACGCCGACGCCCGCCGCCGCGAGCCGCGCGGCGGCCTCGACCTGGGCCGTGCGCACCGCATCGCGCGGCGCGAACCCGGCGCTCGCGCAGATCGCGACGACGATTCCGTGCAGCCCGTGCGTGGGCGGGAAGAGGATCCAGCCGTCGTCGGCCAGCGAGTCGAGCCGGATCGGCGCGGGCGAGGCGAACGCCCGGTGCCGCCGGCCGACGATCACGACGAACGACTCGTGGCCGAGGAAGACCGCGGGCCCGTGGCGGCCCGGCTGCGGCATCGGGCCCGATCGCGACGTCGGCGATGCCCGCGTCGAGCGCATCCTCGAGCACGTCGCGATGGGGGAACTCGTGCAGGCGCACCGACATGCCGGGGTGGGCCTCGCACATGCGCTGGATCGCGGGCGGGAGCAGGCCGACGGCGAGCGAGAGCACCGTCGCGATCTCGATCTCGGCGAGCTCGAGGGTGAGCGCGGCGCGGCCGGCGCGCTGCGCCCGCTGGGCGGCGAGGAGGGCGCTGCGCGCCTCGGGCAGGAACGCGCGGCCGGCCGGGGTCAGGCGCGCGCCGCGCGGCAGGCGCTCGAGCAGCGGCCCGCCGACCTCGACGCTCGAGCAGCCGGATCTGCTGCGAGATCGACGGCGCCGCGACGTGCAGCCGGTGGGCCGCCGCGCGGAACGAGCCGTCCTCGGCGATCGCGAGCAGGTACTCGAGCTGCCGGAGGTTCACGTCTCGCGGAACGATAGGCAATGCCTAACGCAGCGGACGGGAATTGGTCATTGTTCTCTCGATGGCAGCGGCGTAGCATCGCCCGGGATGACACGCACACCTGCTCCGAACGCCGACGATGACGGGTTCGCGGACTGGTCGCCCGAGCTGCGCGACGAGCTCGCGTCGCACACGTCGAATCCGCTCGTCGGCACGCGCCTCCTGCGGGAGGACGCACGCTCCCGGGTCTGGGAGATCCGCCTCGCGCCCGGCGAGCGCCTCGCCTTCCACCGCCACGTCCTCGACTACTTCTGGACGTGCGTGAGCGGCGGCGACGCGATCAGCCGCGACGGCGAGGGGAACACCCACGGCCGGCACTACGAGGTCTCCGAGACGCGCGCGCTCTCGTTCGGCGAGGGCGAGTCGATGATCCACGACCTCGTCAACTCGGGCACGGAGGACATCGTGTTCACCACCGTCGAGTTCCTCGACAGCGCGAACGCGCCGCTCCCGCTCGCGGTCAGGGCGCGGGCATGAAGGCGGCGCCGTTCGCCTACCACGCGCCCGCGACGATCGACGAGGCGGTCGCCCTGCTCGAGCCGGGCGGCGACGTGCGGGTGCTGGCCGGCGGCCAGAGCCTGATGGCGCTGATGAAGATGCGCCGGCGCGAAGCCGCGCGCGCTCGTCGACATCAACGGCGTGGCCGGCCTCGACGCGATCGAGGAGCGCGACGGCGAGCTCGTCGTCGGCGCCCTCGTGCGCCAGCAGACGCTGCTCGACGACCCGCTCGTGGCGCGCTCGTGGCCGCTCATCCGCGAGGCGCTCGGCTACGTCGGCTACCGCGCGACGCGCCACCGCGGCACCGTCGGCGGCTCGCTCGCGTTCGCCGCCGCCTGGGCCGAGCTGACCGCGGTCGCCGTCGCGCTCGACGCGAGCATCGACGCGCCGCTCGCAGCGCGGCACGCGCACGATCGCAGCGCGCCGACTTCTTCCTCGGCCCGAACGAGACCGCGCTCGAGGCCGACGAGCTGCTCACCGCCGTGCGCTTCCCCGCGCCCGCGGCGCGCACGGGCTCGGCCTTCCACGAGGTCAGCGCGCGCTACCGCGACTACGCGCAGGTCGGCGCCGCAGCCGTCGTCGAGCTCGCCGCCGACGGCACGTGCAGCGCGGCGACGCTCGTGCTGCTGCGCGTCGCCGACACGCCCCACCGCGCCGAGATCGACGCGCTCGTGCGCGGCACCGCGCTCGACGAGGCGACGCTCGCAGCCGTCGTGGCGAAGCTCGGCGAGCTCGATCCCCCGGACGACATCGAGGTCTCCGGCAGCTACCGGCGGCGCGTCGCCGGCGTCCTCGCGCGCCGCGCGCTGCTGGACGCCGCCGCGCGCGCGGCCGCGGAGGAGGCAGCGTGACGCACCCACCCCGTGCGCATCGAGGTCAACGGCCGCTGGCACGAGGGCGACGTCGAGGCCCGGCGCACGCTCGCCGACTTCCTGCGCGAGGATCTCGACCTGACCGGCACGCACCTCGCGTGCGAGCACGGCTTCTGCGGCAACTGCAACGTGCTGCTCGACGGCCAGAGCATCCGCTCGTGCCTGATGCTCGCCGTGCAGGCCGACGGCCACGCGGTCGAGACCGTCGAGGGGCTCGCCGAGCGCGACGGCACGCTGAGCGCGCTCCAGCAGTCGCGTTCACCGAGCACCACGGCCTGCAGTGCGGGTTCTGCACGCCGGCGATGCTGATGACGGCGGTCGAGTTCATGCGCGCCAATCCGGAGGGCGGGAGCGCGGAGCGAGATCCGCGAGGCGATCAGCGGCGTCGACGTGCCGCTGCACCGGCTACCAGCAGATCGTCGAGGCGATCCAGGCCGCGTCGCAGGCGGTCGTGCCCGGCGCGCTCGAGGGAGGCTCGCGATGATCATCGAGCAGGATCCGAACGCCGCGAAGGTCGCGCTCGACACCGCCGGCGAGGAGGGCGTGACGCGCCGCTGGCTCGGCAAGAGCATCAACCGCGTCGAGGATCCGCGCTTCCTGCGCGGCGAGGGCCGCTACATCGACGACATCAAGCTGCCCGGCATGGCGCACGCGGCGATCGTCCGCAGCCCGCACGCGCACGCGCGGATCGTCGCGATCCGCACCGAGGCGGCCGAGCAGCTGCCCGGCGTGATCGCCGTCGTGACCGGCAAGGACGTCGCCGAGCGCGCGAACCCGCTGCCCTCGTTCGGCGCCGGACCGATCATCCAGGACATGATCGCGGTCGAGAAGGTGCGCCACTACGGCGAGACCGTCGCGGCCGTGATCGCCGAGAACCGCTACGTCGCCGAGGACGCCTGCGACCTGATCGAGGTCGACTACGAGCCGCTGCCGCCGGTGCTCGATCCCTTCGACGCGCGCAAGGACGGCGCGCCGCTCGTGCACGACAAGATGGGCACGAACGTCGCCTACGAGCGCACGTTCACGTTCGGCGAGGTCGACGGGGCCTTCGCGGACGCCGACCGCACGGTGCGCGCCGAGCTCTACTGGCCGCGCTCGACCGGCATGCCGATGGACACGAACGGCGCGATCGCCGACTACGACCGCGGCACGGGCGTGCTCACGATCTACGGCAACTCGATGAACTTCACGTACTTCCTGTGGCTGCTACGCGGCGACGCTGAAGATCCCGGCGAGCAAGCTCAGGCTCGTGCCGGTCGCGGCCGGCGGCAGCTTCGGCTCGAAGTTCTTCATGCACAAGGTGCCGATGCTTCACGGCGTTCCTCGCGATGGTCGCCGGGCTGCCCGGTGAAGTACGTCGAGGATCGCGTCGCGCACATCACCAACAACGACCACTGCGGCTCCGACCGCGCTCTACGACGCCGCGCTCGCGTTCGACGACGACGGCACGTTCCAGGCGCGTGCGCATCTCGTGCGTGGACGACTACGGCGCGTACCTGCAGTTCGGCACCGGCACGCACGGCAACGCGCTCTCGCAGATCGTCGGGCCCGTACCGGATCCAGCACGTCGAGTACTCGCTCGCCGCGGTCCTGACGAACAAGAACCAGCAGGGCGCCTACCGCGGCTTCGGCGCCGAGGTCAGCAACTGGGTGATCGAGCGGCTCGTCGACCTCGCCGCGCAGGATCTCGGACCTCGACCGCGTCGAGATCCGCCGCCGCAACCTGATCGCCGCCGACCAGTTCCCCTACCGCACGCCGACCGGCAACATCTACGACAGCGGCAACTACCAGGGCGTGCTCGAGAAGGTGCTCGCGGCGGTCGACTACGACCACTGGGTCGCCGAGCGCGATCGTGCCCGCGCCGAGGGGCGGCACGTCGGCATCGGCGTCGTCGCCTCCAACGAGCGCAGCGTGTTCAGCTCGACCGAGTTCTGGTTCTGGTTCGACAAGCCCGAGTTCACGCCGACCTCGAGCCCCGAGAGCGCGAGCCTGCAGATCGACCCGACCGGCAACATCGTCGTCACGCTGCACTCGCAGTCGCTCTGGGGCAACAGCCCCGAGACCGTCGTCTCGCAGGTCGTCGCCGAGGAGTTCGACGTCGATCCCGACGCTCGATCACGGTGACCTACGCCGACTCGCAGCACGCGCTGCCGGGCACCGGCCCGGGCGGCTCGCGCTACACGGTGATGGTCTCGGGCGCGGTCGCCGGCGCGGCCGCCGAGCTGAAGGACAAGATCAAGCGGCTCGTGGCGCACAAGCTCGAGGTGGCCGAGGACGACCTCGAGTTCCGCGACGGCGCGCGTGGGCGTGCGCGGCGTGCCCGACCGCGCAGATGACGCTCGCCGAGATCGCGCTCACGGCGTACATGTTCCGGCTCGACCTGCCGGCCGACATGGAGAGCGGCCTGGCGTCGCAGTCGACCTACGACCATCCGCTGACGACGCTCCCGAACGCCGACCGCTCCGACCTCGGCATCTTCTACCCGTTCGTCGGCCACGCCTGGCACATCGCGGTGATCGAGGTCGATCCCGAGACCGGGAAGCTGCAGTTCCTGCGCTATGCGGCCGTGCACGACGCCGGCACGATCGTCAACCCGAAGACGCTCGACGGCCAGATCATCGGCGGCACCGTCCAGGGCCTCGGCACGGCGCTGCTCGAGGAGTACAAGTACGACGACCGAGGGCCGCGTGCTCAACTCCGACTTCGAGTACTACCACCTGCCGTCGTCGATGGACGTGCCGATCATGACGGTCGACCACCAGGAGACGCCGTCGCCGTACACGCCGTACGGCATCAAGGGCGCGGGCGAGGGCGGGCGCATGCTGACGCCCGCGATCATGAGCGCCGCGATCGAGGACGCGCTCTCGCCCTACGGCGTGCAGATCACGTCGCTGCCGATCACCGCGGAGCAGATCGTCGAGTGGGTCGCCGCGGCGAGGAAGGTCAAGTCTGATGCGCGCGACCGGCTTCAACCACGTCAGCATCCACGCGCTCGATCTCGAGGCGTCGGTGCGCTTCTACACCGAGGTCTTCGGGATGGAGAGGATCCCGACGTACACGTTCGCGTTCCCGGTGCAGTACCTGCGCCTCGGCGACCTGCAGCTGCACCTCTTCCAGCGCGAGGCCGACGCCCCGGCGTTCCACCACATCGGCATCGACGTGGACGACTTCGAGGCGCGCCTACGAGCGCGTGCAGGAGCTCGGGATCGCCGAGCGGGACTCGTTCTTCGAGGACATGTACGAGCTGCCCGACGGCTCGGTGCAGATGTACCTGCGCGACCCCGCGGGCAACCTGATCGAGCTCGACTGGCCCGACGTGACGACGATCGACCGCACGCGCGTGCCCGAGATCCGCAAGCTCGACGACAGCGTCCCGCAGACGGCCGAGGCCGCGGGCGCCACGCTCTACCTGAAGTGAGGCTCGTCGGCGAAGCCCGGTCCGGCGAGCGCCGCGATCAACTTCGTCGTCAGCTCGTCGAGCGCCGCGATCTGCACGTCGCCGGCGAGCCCCAGCGTGTACCGCGTCCCGTCGCTCGACCGCTTGGAACCAGAGCGTGACGGGTTCGCGGGCCGGCTCGTGGCGGTGGACGCCGGCCTGCGCGGCGAGCCCGGCGCCGTCGAGTGCGTCGCGTACCTCGGCGACGGTTGCAGCGTCGAGCTGCGCGGCGGCGACCCACGGCCCGCCGTCGCGGCACGACTCGTGGCGGCCGTCGTCCCACACGCGCCAGCCCGACTCCCCGCCCTCCTCCGGGACGTGGACGGACTGCACGAGCAGCCCGTGCAGGAAGCGGCGGCGGCGCGCTCACGCCATCGCCGGCCCGTCGGGCTGACGTCGGGAGCCGGGTAATCGCCGGGACCGCGGGGCGCCGCCGCCGCGATGTCCCACTGGCCCGGCGTTTCGGTGACGGTGCCGAGCGCCTCGAGGAAGACGACGTAGTGGTGCGGGCGCACGACCTCGCCGTTCGACATCACGTTCTCGCTGTGGTGCGCCACGACCGGTTGCTGACCTGGCATCAGCGCCTGCACGAGCGGCGCGTGCGTGGGAGGCGCGCCGACGGGCCGCTCGCCCGCCGGGTCGGTCGGACGTGCGGGATCGGCGGTCGGGTACTCGTCGTCGAGGCCGAGCATGTGCCCGAACTCGTGCACGACCGTCCGCTGCTCGCTCTCGAACGTGCCGACGGCGATCTCGGCGCGCTGCCAGACGGGATCCTCGGTCGCTCCCTCCGCGCCCTGCGAGTCGCTGGTCGGCTGTACCTGCGCGCCGCCCTTGACGATCTCGTTGGAGACGTTGCGCGCGCGGGCCTCCGAGAGCGACGCGTTGCGGTCGGCCGAGCCGTCGCGGCTCGCGCGTCCCGTCACGGTCACCGGGAACGGCGGCATGTCCGCCGCCCCGAGCGTGCGCCCGAACGCCTGCAGCGCGGCCGCGTCACTCGCCGAGACCTCGGACTTCCCTTTCGCGAAGAGGATCTGGCCGGGATTGTCGGTGTCCACCTGCCCGTAGCGCTTCCTCGTGCGGGTGCTGCGGCTGCGGGTGTTGGAGTCGGGCTTCTCGACGCCGCCGGCATCTCGGTTGCTCTCCTGGAGCCTGCCCTTCGACTGGTTCTTCGAGCGATCCGACGGCCAGGTCATGGCCTCCTGGAGGTTCGCGTCATCGGGCCACTTGTTGACGGTGACGACCCACTGGGCCTTCTTGCCCTCGTCGCCGGTCGGCGGCGCGTCCGCGACCACGACTCGGACGTTCACGGGCGGCAGTCCCTCCCAGTGGGGCTTCTTGGTGAAGAACGTGTAGCGGTCGCTCCAGACGCTCTGGATGTCGGACACGGCCTGGGTGCGCCACTTCGCCTTTTCGTCCTCCTTCCAGAAGAAGTCGTCCGCCGTCCAGCCCGTGTTGGCCCAGCCGGCCAGGCCGCCGATCGCCGCGAACCACTTGGGGTCGAACGGGTTGCCGTTGGCGAAGTCGAACGCGATGCGCACGGTGATGACCATCTCGCCCGCGACCGGGTCGTAGGCCATGCCGAAGAGGCCGCCGCCGGTCGTGGGCTTGAAGTTGTCATTGCCCCAGTGCTGCGCCATGAAGAACGCGAGCTCGGCCTCCGCGCGCGCCTTCTCGACATCGGGGGCGGAAGCGCCGGCGACCTGCCTGCTCACGAGCGCGTTGCCGGCGCTGCGCTGCAGGGCCAGCAGCGGGTTGCCGGCCCCGCGGGCGGGCCGGCCGGGCTCCGCCTCGGGCCGAGGCGAGCCTGCTCGTGGACCGGCGGGGCCGGGTCGTCGAGTCGGCGAACGCGAGATTCGGTCGACACCGTCACCGATTGTGTCACCGTGGGCGGCGCGTGCCATGCGCCGTGGTCGCCACCGCTGTTCAGCCGCGCGAGCGCCCTCGTGTCGCTCAGTCGGCCACAGCGGCGAGCGCCGCGCCGATCACGCCCGCGTCCTTGCCCAGCTCGGCCGGGACGACCGGCACGTCGCGCGTGTTGTCGGCGAAGATCATCGGCCGCAGCGCGGCCACGGCGAGCTCGCGGTAGCGGTCGACGAGGCCGAGGCCGCCGCCGATCACGACGACGCCGGGGTCGAGCGTGTTGACGAGCCCGGCGAGTCCCCCGCCGAGCTTGGCGGCGGCCTCCTCGACGACGTGGTCGAGCGACGGGTCGGCGAGCACGTCCTCGGCGCGCTCGCGGCCGCCCGCGCGCGCCAGCGCGAGGCCGCTCGCCACGTCCTCGAGCTGCGGCGCGCCCGTGCAGATCGCGTTGCCGCGCGCGCCCATGTAGGCGCGCCCGCCGATCACGAGGCAGTGGGCGATGCCGGTGCCGACGGTCACGTAGAGCAGGTGCTCGACGCCGCGGCCGGCGCCGAAGCGCGCCTCGGCGACGGCCGCCGCGCGCACGTCGCTCTCGATCGTCGCACGGCCGAGCGGGCCGAAGGCTGCCGCCAGATCGACGTCGCGCCAGTCGATCGTGACCGCCGAGTGCGTGCGCCCGGCGGGGTCGACGAGCTCGCACACGCCCAGGCCGATCGGCAGGCCGCCGTGGCCCTCGCCGAGCTCGTCGGCGAGCTGGAGGCAGTCCTCGAGCACGGCCGCGGGACCGCGCCCGGGCTGCGTCGGCACCTCGAAGCGCTCCTCGACGACGCCCGTGCCGACATCGACGAGCCCGGCGGCGATCTTCGTGCCGCCGACGTCGATGCCGATCGCGAGCCTCACGGCAGGTAGGCCGGCGCCACGCCGAAGAGCGCGCGCACCGGCGCCGAGCCGTAGCTGCGGTACTCGTGCTCGACGCCCTTCGGGATGTAGGCCGCGTCGCCCGGATTGAGCTCGAAGACGCTGTTGCCCGCCTCGCCGAAGGCGCGCACGTGGAGCACGCCCTCGAGCGCGTAGACGACCTCGTCGCCGCCGTGGGAGTGCGTCGCCGAGATCTCGCCCGGGTTGAGCTCGAGCACGCCGGCCGTGAGGTGCTCGGTGCTGCAGTAGAGCCCCTCGAGCACGCCTAATGAGCGCCGCCAGGTGATCGGCGGCTCGAACAGCGTGCGCCGCGCGGGCTCGCCGCCGGGCAGCTTCCCGAGCAGCGCGTCGTCGCCGTAGCGCCAGTCGGCCTGCTCGAGGTAGGGCTTCGTGCGCGCGTACGCGCCCGACGAGCCGGAGGCCGGCGGCGGCGAGTAGAGCTCGAGCACCCGCAGCTCCTCGTTGCCGTGCGCGTGCACGTGGTGCCAGGTGTCGGCGCGGAAGAACACGTGCCCGCCGCGCGGCACGCGCAGCACCTCGCCCGTCTCGGGGTTCGCGATCACCATCGTGCCCTGCAGCACGTAGAGCAGCTCGTCGGCGCCGAAGATCGTGCGGAACTCCGGCGAGTGCCGGAACCACGCGCCCGGCGCGAGGCCGAAGAGCAGCGCGTGCACGTGCTCGGTCGAGGCGTAGATCCAGTCGGCGACCTCGCCGGCCTCCGGGTCGCCCCAGACGTGGCGCGTGACGTCGGCGTACGTGATCAGCGCGGGGCCGTCGAAGGTCGGCCGGGGCGAGGGCTTGTAGGTCGTCATGCCTTGACGGCGACGGCGAGGCCGTCGCCGACCGGGATCGTGGTCGCGACGAGCGACGTGTCGGCGGCCAGCAGGTCGTGCATGCCGCGCGTGCCCTCGAGGTTGGCGTCGCCGCCGGGCTCGGCGATGCGGCCGCGGCGGATCGCGTTGTCGGCGATCAGGATGCCGCCCGGGCGCAGCCGCTCGAGGCACAGCCGCACGTACTCGGGATAGGAGTCCTTGTCGGCGTCGATGAACGCGACGTCGTATGGCCCGGGCAGCGTCGCGAGCACGTCGACGCCCGCGCCGCGGTGCACGGTCACGCGATCGGCCAGGCCGGCGCGCTCGAACCAGTGCTCGGCGGCGTCGGCGTGCAGCTGCTCGATCTCGATCGTGTCGAGCTGACCACCGGCCGGGAGCTGGCGCGCCATCCAGATGCCGCTGTAGCCGAACAGCGTGCCGACCTCGAGCACGCGCGTGGCATCGGCGGCGCGCACGAACAGCGAGAGCAGACGACCCGCCTCGGCGCTGACCTGGATCTGCGGTCCGCGCTCCGCGATGTCCGCCTTGACCTCGCGCAGGAGGTCGTCCTCGCTCCAATAGCGCTGCGACAGGTACTGCTCGAGTGCATCCATGCCCGGGAGGCTATCCAGGCCGGGTCACCGTCGCGCACGCGAGATAGTCGACGCCCTCCTGGAACGGCCAGCGCCAGAGCGCCGTCTCGATCGGCTCGAGACCTTGCTCGAGCGCGATCGCGCGGGGATCGCACGCGCTCGGCCCGTGCCCGCGGGCCACCAGCTCGAGCGCAGCCGCGACATCGCTCTCGGCCGCCGCGAGCACCTCGGCGAGCGTGATCGGCTGGAGGTGATCCTCCCACCACCCGAGCGGGTCGTGCACGTGCACGACGACGCGCCCGGGCGCCGCGCTGGCGTGCAGGCGCCGCACGACGGAGGCGACGAGCGGCCGGTCGATGCGCGCGAGGATCACGCCGATGCGCTCGCGCGGCAGGGAGGTGTCGCGCATCGCCGGATACAGCAGCTGGCTGTAGAGCAGGTCGCCGACCACGAGGTCGTAGGCGCCCTTGCCGAGCGGGGTGGCCGGAGCCTCGCCGATCGCCGGGATGTCGCCGCGCGCAGCGGTCGCGACGAGGGCGTCGGCGACGCCGCCCGTGACGTCCTCGCGGATCACCTCGACCCGGCGGCGCAGGTCGCCCGGCAGGCGCCCGCGCGCGCTCCGCGCCGCGCGCGCGTCGAGGTCGATCAGATCGACGCGCAGCGCCCGCTCGGCCAGTCGCCGAAGCGGCACGTCGTGCCCGTTGCCGGCGCCGACGACCGCAACGCAGGCGCCGGGCGTGAGCTGGCGCTCGAGCACCGCCCAGAGCGCGTCGCGCGCGGGCTCCCAGCGCGCGAGCCGCTCGGGGCCGCCGCGCGCGTTGCGCGCGGAGTTGGCGCGCGAGGCCGGCCCACCGCGTGCGAGGAGCCTCAAGGAGTCGGCGCCCTGGGCGGCAGCAGGCCGTCGTCCTTGAGCTCGGCCCACAGGTCCGCCGGGATCGTGCAGGCGAGCAGGCGCGCGTTCTCGGCGGCCTCCTCCGGCGAGCGCGCGCCGACCACGACCGACGCGACCGCCGGATGCGCGCTCGTGAACTGCAGCGCGGCAGCCCGCAGCGGGACGCCGTGGTTGCGGCAGACGGCGCCGACGCGGCGGGCGCGCTGCACCACATCCGGAGCCGCCGGCTGATAGTCGAAGCGCGGCTCGGCCGCTTCCGGGTCGGCCAGGATGCCGCTGTTGTAGACGCCGCCCGCGAGCACGGCGATGCCCTGCGCCGCGCACTCGGGCAGCAGCTCCGGCAGCGCCGACTGGTCGAGCAGCGTGTAGCGGCCCGCCAGCAGGAAGCAGTCGAAGTGCGCCTCGCGCGCGAGTGCGAGCAGCGCCTGCCAGCTGTTCATGCCGGCTCCGACCGCGCCGATCACGCCCTGGTCGCGCAGCTCGAGCAGCGCCCGGTGCGCGCCGCTGAGCGCCGCCTCGTGCGCGTCGTCGGGATCGTGCACGTGGACGATGTCGATGCGGTCGGCGCCGAGCCGCGCGAGGCTCTCCTCGAACGAGCGCAGAGCCCCGTCGTAGCTGAAGTCGAAGACCGGGGCGACGTCGAGCGGGACGCCCTGCCAGTTCGGGTCGGCGTCGCGCGGATCGGCCGGGCGCAGCAGCCGGCCCACCTTGGTCGCGAGCACGTACTCGTCGCGCGGCCGCTCGCGCAGCGCGCGCCCGAGGCGCAGCTCCGAGTCGCCCATGCCGTAGAGCGGCGCGGTGTCGAAGAGCCGCGCGCCGGACTCCCAGGCCGCGTCGACCGTGGCGATCGCGGCCTCCTCGGAGACGGCCTCGTAGAGACCGCCGAGCGGCGCGGTGCCGAGTCCGAGCCGCGTGACCGCGAGGCCGGTGTCGCGGATCGGAGAGGTCTCCACGGGGACAGGCTACCCCGCGTCGCCGCCCGATCGGCGACGACGCGCACGTCGATGCCCTGCTCGCGCGCGTGCGCCTGCGCCACGGCGAGACTCGCCGGCGCGCGCGGAGTCGACTGGATCGAGGAGGATCCGCGCCACCCGGCGCTGGTCGTGACCGAGCCGGGCCTCGGCTACCGCTTC
Organism: uncultured Actinomycetes bacterium; assembly: GCA_963834415.1. Classification (GTDB taxonomy): domain Bacteria; phylum Actinomycetota; class Thermoleophilia; order Gaiellales; family JALYLC01; genus JALYLC01. Next base: position 44,614 of record CAWIBP010000004.1, read on the forward strand.
CCGTCTACCTGATGACGTTGCTGGCGCAGGCGATGTTCGACAGCTTCTTCGTGCCGTCGGTCGCCTGTGCGCAGACGTAGCCGGTGAAGGCCTTCGCGCTGCTCCCGAGCCGGAACTGCACCCAGGTGTTGGTCGCGACGCTGCGGAAGGCGCGCGAGATCTTCCGGCCGCCGTTCGTGTAGAAGGTGATCCCGACGCGCGTGTTGCGGCTCTTGTCGTCGTCGACCCGCAGCGAGAGCACGCCGCGCTGGTTGAGGTGCCGGCGCACCGCCCTGACCCTGGCGGTGGGCGGGAGGTCGCGCAGCTTCGCCCAGTTGGCAGTCGGCGTGGCGAGCGCGCGGTCGATGAAGCCGCGCTCGCTCGAGACGAGCACGAGGTAGGACCGCGAGAACTCGCAGTCGCGCTCCGAGCCGTAGCTGATGATGCCCTCGACGACGAGATTGGAGGACGTGTTCTCGTAGGCGAAGGCCGGCCCGCCCGAGTCGCCATAGCACGATGTGCCGCCGGGCACGTCGGGATCGCTCGAGGCCGCGCCGCAGAACAGCCACGAGGGGTCGAACGACTCCGAGACGAGCGTGCAGGAGGCGGGCGCGGCGGCCGAGATCAGCGCCGCCTTGAGGGCCGAGGGCTGCGTCTCGTCGTTCGTCGAGGTGGCGCCGTAGCCCGCGATCAGCAGCGACGTGCCCGCGCCGGGGCGCTGCTCGGCGAGCAGCGCCGGCGCCTGGGGCATTGCCCGGTCGAGCGCGAGCAGGGCGATGTCGTGGTTGTGGCGGCGGCCGTCCCAGCGGTAGAACGGCTGCGGCAACACGGCGGTGACGCCCGCGGACACGCCGAGCGACGGGTCGGAGACGTTGCGCGAGCCGATGCGCACCGAGATGTCGGCCGGCCGTGCGACGCCGAGCAGGTTGCCTCGCTTGCTGGTGCCGTAGACGCAGTGCGCCGCGGTCATCACGACGCTCGGGGCGATCAGCGTGCCGGAGCACGAGCCGCTGCCGCCGCGCTCCTTGATGACGATGAACGCGAGCGGCGAGGCGAACGCGTCGGTGGTCTCGTCGGTGCCGCCGACGATGGCTCCGGCTGCCGGCGTGATGATCGTCAGGGCGAGCAGGGCGAGGAGGGGCGCGACGCGGCGGAGGTGGCAGCGCCGGGGACGTTGCAGGTCGCGCGGCGTGGCGGTGCGTGGCGGGTTGGTGCGAAGGGCCATCACGGGTGGGATCGGTCGGGCGGGCGCTGGGAATGAGGCGTTCGGCGCGATCTCACTCTTCCCGGGGCACCGTAGCCGTGGTCGCCGCGCCGGCTGGGGATGTTCTTGGCGGCTTAACCTGGCGGGGCGTTGCCGGTGAACGTCTGGGGTCTGACGCCGGCCGTGCACGCGCGACCTCCGGTGGCGAGGGGCGTCTGGGCGTGCGCGGTTGGGGTCTGACGCCGGGCGTTCCACCGGAGAGGTCTTTGCGCTTGTCGTGCCCGTGGACGCGGGGGCTTGGTGGTGGCGTTTCGTGCGTCGGCTGGGAGGGTGGTTTGGCGGGCGGTGCGGATGCTCCGCGTGATGGTCGCGCGCTCGGGTTGTTCTTAGGAAATACCTGCAATTCGGCACAATGTCGGCACACTTTTGAGGGTCACGATCGGGTAGTATACGAACAGATGTTCGATCAAACCTCTGAGTCGGCGAGCCTCGTGCTGGAGCGCGTCCGTGAGGCTTGCGTCTCGCGTTTGCGGGAGTTGTCGCTGCAGGAGGCGCTGATCCAAGCCGAGCGCATGGAACTCCAGCGCGCCGCCGACGCGCGCGGGGACTGGAAGGCCGCCGGGTGCTCCTCGAGCGCGCAGTGGCTGGCTGGGGCGTCGGGGAGCGAGTTCGGGACGGCCAGGCGAATTACGCGTACCAACGAGGCGCTGCGCAGCCTGCCGTGCCTCGACGAGGCGTTCACCTCCGGGACGCTGACGCTCGATCAGGTCTCCGCTGCGGCGCAGTTCGCGACCGCCGAGACCGACGACGAGCTCGCGCGCCTGGCCGTCGGCAAGCCGCCCTCGCAGATCCTGCTCGCAGCGCGCACGCTCGCGCCGCCCAAGGTCGCGGATGACGCCGAGCTGTATCGGCGGCGCGCGTTGAGCATGACCTGGACGAAGGGCAATCGCGAGCTCGCGATCAGCGGCCGCCTGCCGCTCGAGCAGGGGGTTGCGTTCAAGCAGACGATCTGGGACATCGCCAAGGCGCAACGCGCCAGCGACAAGCAGGATGGCGTCGTGCTCGAGTGGCAGCAGTCGGCCGCCGATGCGCTCGTCTGCCTCGCCCAGAACTCCGGCGGCAGCGCGGGTGGTGTGCGGCGGAGTGCGACGACGATGATCGTGCACCTCAGCCCCGACGAGCCGCCCGTGCTCGAGGGCGCCGGGCCGATCAGCCTCGAGACTGCCGAGTACCTGACCTGTGACGCGCGCCGCCTGTTCGTCAAGCCGCAGGGCCGCGACCTCGTGCACTCGCGCATCGGGCGTTGCGCCTCGTATCCGCAGATGCGGGCGCTGCTGCACCGCTCGCAGCACTGCCAGCACCCGGGCTGCACCAGCACCGACGAGTTGCAGGCCCATCACGTGCACTACGAGGAGCACGGCGGCAAGACCGAGCTCGCGAACCTCATCCTGCTCTGCTCCCGCCACCACCGGCACCTCCATCACAACCACATCCGCATCAGCGGCACCGCCACGACGCCCGTCTTCACCGACGCGGCCGGACGCGCGATCACCGCCCACCAACCACACGCACCGCCCGGATAGCCGGGCCTGGGAGGCTCAGGCTGGCGTCTCGGCCAGCCGCCGCGCCAGGAACTCGCGCTCACCGGGGTTGCCGGTGAGCTCGAGCGCTCGCTCGTAGGCTGCGCGCGCGGCGGCGGCGTTGCCGAGCGTGCGCTGGACGTCGGCGTGGGCGGCGTGGAAGGGCGCGTAGTCGCCGAGGCGCTCCGCGAGCTTTTCCAGCAACGGCAGGGCCGCTGCCGGCCCGTCGGCTCGCGAGACGGCTACTGCGTCGATTGAGTGCGATCACCGGCGAGGGGTCGGCCCGCGCGAGCAGACCGTAGAGCGACGCGACCTGCAGCCAGTCGGTCTCGGCAGAGGTGGGTGCGAGCGAGTGGAGGCACGCGATCGCGGCCTGCAGGGCATACGGGCCCGAGCCCTGCGCGAGCGTGCTGCGCACGAGGTCGTCGGCCTCGGCTGCAAGCGCCGCGTCATAGCGCGCGCGGTCGTGGTCCTCGAGCGCCACGTACGCGCCGGCCGCGTCGTAGCGGGCTCCCCTGCGCGCCTCCGTCGCGAGGCAGAGGGCGAGCAGACCGCGCGCCTCGCTCTCGTCGGGCATCAGCTTGACGAGCACGCGCGCGAGGCGGATCGCCTCGCTGCACAGGTCGGCTCGCACCGCCGCATCGCCGGCCGTGGCCGCATGGCCCTCATTGAAGACGAGATAGATGACGGCGAGCACCGCACCGAGCCGTGCCGGCAGCTCGTGATCGGCCGGCGGATCCATGCTCACTCGTGCTTCGCGCAACGTCTTCTTGGCGCGCACGAGCCGCTGGGCGATCGCCGGCGAGGTGGTCAGCAAGGCACGCGCGATCTCCTCCGGCGTCAGACCCGCGACCAGGCGCAGCGTCAGCGCGATGCTCGCATCCGCCGTCAGCAACGGACTGCAGCACGCGAACATCAGGCCCAGGCGCTCGTCGGGGATCGTGGAGTCGCGCTCGGGCTCGATCGCACGCCGGAGCGCCTCCAGCTCGGTCGCCTGACGCTCCCGCTCGGTCGCCATGCGCCGCCTGCGCAACACGTCGATCGCGCGATTGCGCGCCGTGCGGATGATCCAGGCACCGGGCTCGTCCGGCACGCCGTCGCGCGGCCAGCGCTCGAGCGCGGCCGCGAACGCGTCCTGCACGACCTCCTCCGCCAGATCGAGATCACCGACGCTGCGCGCGAGGACACCGACGGCCCGGCCGAACCATTCCCGGTAGAGCCAGCCGATGGCCTCGCGCTGCAGCGGGGGCGGCGTGCTCACATCTGGGCGAGCGGCCGCACCTCGATGGCGCCGAAGCGCGCGCTCGGGATGCGGGCCGCGGCGTCGATCGCCTGCTCCTCCGTGGCGCAGTCGACAACGTAGTAGCCGCCGAGCAGCTCCTTCGTCTCGGCGAACGGGCCGTCGGCGACCACGCGCTCGCCATCGCGCACCCGCACGGTGTGGGCCGTCTCGCGGCCCTGCAGCGGGCTGCCCTCGACGTAGATCCCCTCCTCGCGGATCGCGGCCGAATAGGCGAAGTACTCGCCCATGACGGCATTGACCTGCTCCTCGCTCATGCCTTGCCAGGCCGTCGGGTCGTCGTGGATCAGAAGCATGTACTGCACGGTGGCGCTCCTCGTCTCGCTGTGGGTTGACAGTAGCGAGGACGAGCGGCGCGGGCCCGAATCGACAATCGACTTCTAGACGCGCACGCGCTGGAGCATCAGCTTGGTGAGAACCGCCTCGTTCGGCCTTCGCCAAGCAGCAGCACAAGACGCCAGCGGAGATCAGGGAACGCGGCCTGACGCTCGCGGCCACGGCGCTCCTGAAGGGGCCCGGGCGCGGCCAGGGCTCTCGATCGCCGCGCGCCATGCGACCCCCGCCAAGGCGCGCGGCGAGGCGCTGCGCCTGCATGCGTCGAACCTCGACTCCGACCCCGGCACGACCGCACGGACGTTCACGGTCGCAGGGGTGCCGGGCGCGCTCGGCATCCGCATCGACGGCGAGGGCGCCCGCGCCTATGCCGTGGCGTTCACCGATGGCGCCGACCTCGTCGAGCTCTTCGTGATCGCGAAGGCCGACGACGTGCGCAAGGAGCCATTCCTGAAGGCCGTTCGCGCCCTCTACGCGCGCTCACTGGCCTGATGCCGCCGACGATCGAGGGCGAGCGGGCCGGCGCCCCACACGACGAGCGCGACGAGCGCCGCGACGAGGACGGGCGCGAGCCCGAGGTTGACGGCGCCTCCGTCGATCCGACCCGCGGTGGCGACGGCGACGATCAGATCGCCTGCCAGCGCGAGCGCCACGGGCCGCACGAGCAGTCCCAGCAGCAGCGCGATCCCGCCGGCGATCTCGAGCGTGCCGACGGCGTACACGGCAGCGTCGGTGAACGGGATGCCGTAGCGCTCGAACGCCGCAGCCTCGGCCTCGTGACGCAGGAACTTGCCCGGCCCGAAGCCGAGGAAGACGAGCCCGGCGACGACGCGCAGCACCCCCGCGAGCGGATGGGTCGTTCCGGGATCGCGCGCCCACGCGAGTACGGCGATCATGCCCCGCAGTCTCGGGACTCCCGTCGCCGTTACGGCAGGGCGGTGGCGAAGAGATCGGCCGGGAGCGCCGAGTCGTCGAGCTCGACGCGGGGAGCCCCGCCCTCCTCGAGCGCCGCGAGCAACGCGCCGTGGGCCGGCTCGCGCCGGGCGCGCCGCAGCTCGCAGCCGGGCAACGCGGCTGCGAGCGCATCGACGAGCAGCGCCGAGGGATGGCGCAGCACGCCGCCCGCGAGCGTGACGGGAGTCGGCTCGCCGAGGCCGCAGGCGCGGGCGCCGGCGCGCAGGTAGGCGGCGTTCTCGCGCGCGACCCAGCCGATGCGCTCGAGCGCCAGCTCGTCGCCCTCGGCCGCGCAGTCGAGCAGCACGCCGCCGAGCGATCTGCGCGGCGGCCGCGGCGCGCGGCCCGTCAGGAGCTCGAGCGCGCCCGCAGCGTCGCTCGTGCCGTAGGCCGCGGCCACCCGCTGTGGCAGCGAGCTCGCCGGTGCCATGCCGAGCTCGCTGCGCACGGCGGCATCGAGCGCGGTGCGCGTGAGATCGATCGTGAAGAACGGCGCGGCCAGCCAGCTCACGTGCCACAGTCGGCCGTCGGCCGCGCGCGCGCCGAGCGCCGTGCCGGTGCCGCACACGAAGGAACAGCCGACGCCGTCGTCGGCGCCGCAGCGGATCGCGCCGATCGCATCGTTGACGACGATCGTGCGCGCGGCCGGGACGCTGCGCGCGAGCTCGCTCTGCAGGTAGGCGATGTCGACCGGCCAGTCGGCGCCCGCGAGCGAGTAGTAGGCGCAGGCGACCTCGCCGCCGCCGGCCTCGGCGATCGCCGTGCGGGCTGCGCGCACGACCTCGGCGACCGCGAGCCCGGGCTCGATCTCGTAGATGTCGCCGCAGCCCGTGCGCGCGTGGCCGGCAATGCGGCCGTCCCGCCCGCAGGCCAGCGCGACCGTCTTGGTGTTGCCGCCGTCGACTCCCAGGAACATCAGGCCCGCAGCAGGCGCTCGGGCAGATGCTCGCGATGGGCCGTCGCGAGCTCGTCGTAGATGCGCTCGGTGCGGTCGAGATCGACCATCAGCGGGTGCGCGGCGAGCGCGTGGATGGCGTCGCGGCGGGTGCCCGACCAGGCCGCGTCGGCCGCCAGCGTCTGGTACTCGCCGAGCTCGTGCACGAGCCCGTAGACGTCCTTCGGCAGCGCGGCGGGCGCGGGCAGCGGCTGGATCCAGCCGTCGGGGCCCGCCGCAGCGGCCGAGCAGCTCGACGACCAGGGACTCGTCGAAGCCCGGGAGCGCGCCGCCGGTGTTCGGCACGTTGACCGTGAGCTCCTCGTCCTTCTCGTTGAAGACCGCGTCCATGGCGTCGATCGCGAGCTCGAGCTCGTGGATGCCGCCGCGCGAGAACTGCGGATCGAGCTCCGGATCGTCGCGCTCGGCCTGCTCGGCGTAGTGCTCCCAGTAGCCGGTCGACCAGCCGAGGATGTCCTCGGCGCGCGTCGTGGGCTTCGCCCTGAGCTCGGCCAGCACCTCGTCCTGGCAGTAGTAGTACTGGAAGTAGTCGGCTGGGATCGCGCCCATCTCGGCGGCGATGCGCAGCTGGCGGCGGAGCACGCCGGTGAGCTCGGGGTCGTCCTTGCGCCGCTCCCAGGCCTCGGCGATCAGCGGCATCGCGTCGGCGCCCCTGTACTCGTGCGTGACGCTCCAGCAGGCGTGGTTGAGGCCGACCATCACGGTGTCCAGCTGCTCGCGGTCGAGGTCGGCCGCCTTCGCGATCTGGTCGCTGAAGTAGATCGGGCCCTCGCAGAGCGAGACGAACGGCACGTCGGAGTGCGACGTGACGGCCTGGGCGAGGATGTTGACGGGGTTCGTGTAGTTGAAGATCCTGACGCCCGGGCAGACGTCTTCGGCATCGGCGAGGATCCCCTGCATCGCGTGGATCGCGCGCAGCGCCATGAAGAACCCGCCCGGTCCCTGCGTCTCCTGGCCGATCACGCCGTGCTTGAGCGGGATCTTCTCGTCGAGCACGCGCGCCGCGAAGCCGCCCGGGCGGTAGCTCGAGAGGATCGCGTCGCAGCCGGCGAGACCCGCGCGGCGATCGGTCGTGGCCTCGACCGTGATGTCGAGTCCCCGGGCCTTCACCATGCGCTCGGCGAGCCGGCGGATGAGGTCGAGGCGATCCGCGTCGAGGTCGATCAGCACGACCTCGGAGCCGTCGAAGTTCTGGCCCTGGTGGATGAAGCTCGCCATCGTGCCGGCGCCGCGGGTGGAGCCACCACCGATGTACGCCATGCGGATACGTGCCATCGGGGTGCCTCCTAGATCAGCGCCGAGCGCGGGTCGTGGACGCGGCGGCCGTCTTCGGAGGCCGCCGGCGCTGCAAGGTCGGGACGCGGGAAGCCGCTCGTGATCTCGCGCGCGCGGCCATCGGCGGCCGCCGCCTGCGCGGCCAGCATGACCTCGAGCGCGTGGAACGCATGCTCGGGCCGGGTCACCGGCTCGCGGCCGCTCTCGATGCAGTCGACGAGGTGGCGCAGCCCCTCGGTCCACTGCCACTCCGGATCGCTCTCGGGGAACAGCTCCCACGAGCCGCGCGCGTTGCGCCACAGCTCGTAGCCCTCGGGCGCCCAGTCGTCGCCGAGCAGCTGCAGCACGCCGTCCGAGCCGTACAGCTCGATCGCCGGCGAGCGGTACTTCTGCATCGTGAAGCCGGTCGTGACCGAGGCGAAGCGCGCATCGCCGAAGTCGATCAGCACGTGTGCGTTGTCCTCGGCCTCGACGCGCATGCTCTCGCCCTCGACCACGCGCTCGGGGATCGCGACGCCCGCCATCGCCGTCACGCGGCGCGCCGGGCCGAAGAGGCCGCACAGCGCGGTCACGTTGTAGACGCCGAGGTCGAACAGCGCCCCGCCGCCGCGCTCGTAGAACCAGCGGCCCCAGTCGGGGCCCGACCAGCCGTAGCGGGCGCGCGCGAGCAGCAGCTTGCCGATGTCGCCGGCGTCGACGTGCGCCTGGATCGCGGCGTAGGTCGGCGAGAGCAGGATGTGCGGGGCGCAGATCAGGTGCCCGGGCGACTCCGCGGCAAGCTGCATGAGCGCGGCCGCCTCGTCGAGCGAGGTCGCCATCGGCTTCTCGACGAGCACGTGCTTGCCCGCGCGCAGGGCCGCGCTCGCGAGCGCGCCGTGCAGGGGCATGCTCGTGAGCACGAGCACCACGTCGACGTCGTCGCTCCGGATGACCGCCTCGGCGTCGAGTCCCGGGTCGAGGCCGAGCCGCAGGCCGGCCGCCCGGCACTTGCCCTCGTCGGTGTCGTAGATCGCCGTCACACGCGCGCGACCGAGAAGGCGCTCGATCATGCCCATGTACGGGCCGTAGAAGACACTGCCCAGGCCGAGCACGCCGATCCGGATGGCAGCCTCGCTCACCGGCTCGACGCTAGCACAGCACCGGAATGCGGCCCGCTCACCCGGGCTAACCGGCGAGCGCCCCCGTCGTCTGAGTCTTGGCCGGGTCGGCCAGCCCGCGCGTTCGGCATATACTCGCCGACTCAGGCACCGGCCCCGAACAGCAGGGAGCAGCATGGAGAACCGTGGAAGAGGACGCCTGAGCGGCGTCGCCGCCCTCGCAGCGCTCACGGCGATCGCCGTGACGGCGGCAGTCTGGACGGGGAGCTCGGCGGCGGGCGTCACGAAGGCCTCCGCGACCAATCCGTTCGCGAAGTACGGCGACATCACGCTCAACGTCTGGACGGCGGACAACCAGGATCCAGGGCCCAAGCCGGTCATCGAGCAGCTCGCCAAGAACTTCGAGAAGAAGTACCCGAACGTCACGATCAAGCTCAAGTTCTACGACTTCACGAGCTACATGAAGGTGCTCAAGCTGTCGCTCAACAGCTCGAACGCGCCTGATGTGGCCGAGGGCAACCAGGGCTACGGCATGGACGCCCTGCTCGTCAAGGCCAAGCTGATCAAGCCGCTGGACAGCTACGCGAAGAAGTACGGCTGGAGCAAGTACTACCCGCCGGGCACCGCGCAGCAGTTCCGCTGGAGCGCCGATGGCAAGACCTTCGGCAAGGGCCCGCTCTGGGGCGTCGGCCAGTTCGGCCAGTCGGTCGGCGTGTTCTACAACAAGGCGCTCGTCAAGAAGTACGGCGGCGACCCGAACAGCATGCCCAAGACGTTCGCCGAGTTCGAGAAGCTGGCGGCGACGCTGCGCTCCAACGCGCCCGACGACGTGCCGGTCATCAACCTCGGCAACAAGGACGGCTACGAGGCGCTGCACGCGTTCGGCATGGTGCAGGGCGCGTACGTCACGGGCCAGTACATGCGCAACTGGATCTTCCACGCCCCCAACAGCACGTATGAGTCGCCCGCCAACATCAAGGCGCTGACCACGTTCCAGAAGTGGTTCAAGGACGGCATCTTCGGCAGCGACTACAACGCCGTCGGCGAGAACGACGCCTCGGCGGCGTTCGCCAAGGGCAAGGGGATCTTCTATCTCGGCGGCAACTGGCAGGCCCAGGTCATCCAAGCCGGCCTCAAGACCAACGCCGGGTTCATGAACATGCCCCCGGGGCCGAGCGGAAAGTACGTCTCGATCGGGGCCACCAGCCTCCCGTGGCACATCTCGTCGAAGACGAAGTACGCCGACGTCGGCGCGGCCTTCATCAACGACCTGATCTCGGCCAAGGGCTCGGCCCAGCTGATGTACGACCAGAACCAGGTGCCGGCGATCACGGGCGCGCCCGCCGCGAAGGGCAACCCGTACCTGACCTCGCTGGCCACCGGCTGGCAGCAGCTCGTCAAGAGCAACGGCCTGACGCTCTATCCCGACTGGGCGTCCGACACGATGCTGACGACGATGGGCGCCGAGTTCCAGAAGATGATCGCCGGCCGGCAGTCGCCGGAGGCCACCGCCAAGATCATCCAGGCCGACTGGGCGAAGTTCGACAAGACGATCAAGTGAGCGATGCCTCTCCGGAGAGAGAGGCACCAGCGACCGCAGGACGCGCCCGGGGGGAGACTCCCGGGCGCGCGGCGGCTCCTCGCCGCAAGCCCACCGGGCGCGCACCGGGAGAGCCGCGCCACGTCGCCTACCTGTACATCCTCCCCGGGCTCGCGGCCTATCTGATCTTCACGTTCTTCCCGCTTCTGCAGACGGTGCGGCTGTCGTTCTACGAGTGGGACGGCATCACGCCGAAGTCGTGGATCGGGCTCGACAACTACCGCGAGCTGTATGGCACGCCCGAAGTGCGCGGGGCGTTCCAGCACTCCGTGACCCTGATCCTCTTCTACGCGATCCTCTCGATCGCGATCGGGCTCTTCCTGACGGCCGTGCTGACCCGCTTCAAGGTGCGCGGGTTCATGTTCTTCCGCACCGTGCTGTTCATGCCGCAGACGATCGCGACGGTCGTCGTGGCGCAGGCATTCGTGTGGATCTACGACCCGTCGGGCCCGCTCAACGAGTTCCTGCGCACGATCGGCCTGGGCTCCGTCGCGAAGTCGTGGCTCGGCGACTTCGAGTGGGCGCTCCCGGCGGTCGGGCTGATCGGCACGTGGATCACGTTCGGCCTCTGCCTCGTGCTTTTCCTCGCGGGTGCGCAGCGCATCCCACAGGAGCTCTACGAGGCCGCCCGCGTCGACGGCGCCGGCTTCTTCCGCGAGTTCTTCGCCGTCACGCTGCCGGGCCTGCGCAACGAGGTCGTCGTCGCGGCGACGCTGACGACGATCACGGCGCTGCGCAACTTCGACATCATCTACAACACGACCGCGGGCGGGCCCGGAGGTGAGACGTCCGTGCCGTCGTGGCTGATGTTCCACAACGCCTTCGACCTCAGCCGCGTGGGCTTCGCGGCGTCCATCGCCGTCGTGCTGACGATCATCATCACCTGCATCGCGCTCGTCATCGGCCGGCTCTCGAGGCCCGTCGCGTGACGGGGCGCCTCGACCGCTACACGACGTACGTCGTCCTGATCGGGTTCTCGCTGCTCGCGCTCTACCCGATGATCTCGATCCTCTTCCTCGCGTTCCACCGCAAGACGGATCTCGTGACCGGCTTCTCGCTGCCGACGACGTTCAGCCTCGAGACGTTCACGTCGGCCTGGACGGAGGGCGACTTCGCGAAGGGCATGTGGGGCAGCGTGCTCGTGGCCACGACGGTGACGGTCGTCTCGGCCGTGCTCTCGCTGTTCACGGGCTACGCGTTCGGGACGATGCGCTTCCGCGGCTCGGCGCTGCTCTTCAACCTGATCGTGGTCGGGCTGATCTTCCCGTACGAGGCGACGGTCATCCCGCTCTACTACGACTTCCTCAACTACCACCCGCTGGGCGTCGACCTCGCGGGCTCGTACTGGGCGCTGATCCTGCCGCAGATCGGGCAGTCGGTCACGCTCGGCACGTTCTGGATGCGCGCCTTCTTCCTGAGCACGCCGAAGGCGCTGGTCGAGGCCGGCCGCATCGACGGCGCCGGGACGTTCCGGATCCTGCGCAGCATCCTGCTGCCCCAGGCGCGGCCCGCGCTGCTCACGCTCTGCCTGCTCGTCTTCATGTACACGTGGAACGAGTTCCTGCTCGCGCTCGTGCTGCTGGCGGGCTCCGACAACACGACCGCGCCGCTCGGGCTGTCGTTCTTCGCCGGCGTCTCGCGCGCGTCCGATCCGACCAAGGTCGCGGCCGCCTCGGTGATCGTGGCCGCGCCGGTCGTGATCGTCTACCTCTTCCTCCAGCGCCACTTCATCCGCGGCGTGCTGGCGGGCGCGATCAAGGAGTAGGGCAGGCGTCGTGGTCGGCGAGCACGACGACGTCGCCGCGCGGCCTGCTGCAGCCAGGAGGCCGGCACGTCGGCCGTCGGCGGCGCCGTCAGCGTGCGGCGCAGGATCTCGCGCTTGTGCGGGCCGGAGACGACGAGCAGGACCTGCCGCGCCGCGAGGATCGACGCCAGGCCGCAGGTCAGCGCCTCGCGCGGCACGTCGTCCTCGTCGCCCCAGTAGCGCGCGTTGCTGCGGATGCTCTCGGGCGTCAGCGGGACGAGGCGGGTGGGCGCGTCGCGCTCGATCGGCGGCTCGTTGAAGCCGAGGTGCCCGTTCGGCCCGAGGCCGAGGATGGCGAGCTCGAAGCCGCCGGCGGCCGCCACCGCCGCGTCGTACTCGCGGCACACCACGTCGGGCGCGGCCGCGCCGTGCGTCGAGCCGGATCGTGCGCTCCTCGGGCACGTCGAGCGGCTCGAGGAACGAGCGCTGCATCCAGCCGTAGAGCGAGCGGCGGTCGTTCTCGCGCGAGGCCGGCGTACTCGTCGAGCTGCGCCGCGCGCAGCTGCGAGGTGTCGAGCTCGCCAGCGCGCGCGGCGCTCGGCCAGCTCGCGGTAGGCGCCCATCGGCGTGTCGCCGGTCGCGAGCAGGAGCAGCGCGTCGGGCTTGCGCGCGAGCGTCGCCGCGATCGCATCGGCCGCCGCATGGCTGAGCGCCTCGTAGTCGTCGACGACGACGACGCGGATCGTCAACGCTCGTAGCCGGGATTGACGCGATCGAGCTCGCGTCGCACCGCGGCGAACAGCTCGGCCTGACCGCCGAAGCGCCGGAACTGGTCGGCGGTGTGCTGCGGCGACCGCCTCGGCACGCGTGCAGGAGCGGCGAGCCGGTCGACTGCGCCAGCATCTGCACCTGCGCCGCGCGCTCGAGGAAGTAGAGCTGGTGCCACGCGTCGGCCACCGACTCGCCCACGACAGCACGCCGTGGTTGTCCATGAGGATCACCGTGATGCCGTCGCCGAGCGCGGTCGCGATGCGCGCGCCCTCCTCCTCGGCGTCGGCAGAGCCCCCGTAGGGCAGGCGCGCGATGCGGCCGTGGAAGTACATGGCGTTCTGGCTCAGCGCGCGTGTCGAGGCCGCCCTCGGTCATGCGAGAGCGCGGTGGCGTACGGCATGTGCGTGTGCAGGACGCAGGCGGCGTCGGGCCGCGCGCGGTGCGCGCCGAGGTGGATCGTGAAGGCGGTCGTGTCGAGCTGCCCCCTCGCCCGGCGAGGCGCTCGCCGCCGAGACCGATCGTGAGCAGGTCGCTCGCGCGCATCTCCGACCAGTGCGGGCCGTATGGATTGAGCAGGAAGCGGTCGTCGCGGCCGGGCACGACGAGGCTGAAGTGGTTGTCGATGCCCTCGTTGAAGCCGTGAGGGCGGCGGCGCGCAGCGCGGCGGCGAGTTCGACGCGGGCGACCCGCAGGCCGGCGGCGTCGGGGGCGATATCGATCGATGCGGACACCGCGCCATCGTACGCGCTGAGATCGGGGCTCGCTCAGGCCTCGCGCAGGCGCGCGCCGCGCGCCGAGGACGAGCGGCGACGATCTGCGTCGCGAGCGCGAGCGCGAGCAGCGTCCGTCGATCAGCCGGTCGCCGCCCGCGGTCTGCGTGAAGGCGAAACCGATCACGACGAGCAGCAGGCCGTCGGCGATCAGGTCGGCGCGCACCAGATCGACGAGGTCGACGGCCAGCTTGGCCGCCCGAGCAGGAACGCGACGCAGCATGACGAGCATGCGCGATCAGCAGCGCCGCGATCTCGGGCACGGCGATCAGGCCGAGCACGCAGGCCGCGAGGGTCAGCAGGACGATCAGGCACGCCTCGCACGCGCTCAGATCACGACGTGGTCGAGGACGCTGCCGCTGCTGGTCGAGGTACGTGTAGCCGACGCCGTCGGCCCGCACGTCGACCATCAGCGCGCCGATGTCGAGCAGGCTGACGTCGCGAGCCGGGCGTCTCCTTCGTGTGCTCGAGCGAGCCCGGGCCCCTTGCCGCTCGGTGCCGACCGTGAACGTCTGGACGCCCTCGACGGTGCGGCGCTCGTAGCGGTGCAGGTGCCCCGAGAAGACGATCGCGCCGGTCTCGCGCAGCAGCGGGAGGATCGGGTCGCCGATCTGCAGCGGGCGGTGGCAGGCGACGAAGCGCACCGCCGGGCCCGGCTCGTGCAGCTCCGTGCGCGCGAACTCGATGCGCCGCCGGATCGTTGGGCTCGTCGCCGAGCACGACGACCTGGACCGGGCCGTGGTGCACCGTGAAGCGGCCGCCCTCGGGCAGGTCGAACGCCTTGCTGAGGGCGCCCGGCCCGGGGAAGAACGTTGTCGTGGTCGCCGAGGCAGACGTACATCGGCGCGTTGCGCCATGAGGTCGGCCAGCGGGCGGAAGATGTTGCGGTCGAGCAGCACCTCGGCCGCGACGAGGTAGGAGTTGTCGCCCGGCGGTGACGACGAAGTCGGGCCGCTGCGCGGCGAGCATCCGGCCGACCGCCCACTCGTTGTCGTTGCCCGAGCCGTAGTCGCCGAGCACGGCGAAGCGCACCGGGCGGTCGAGCGCCGCGGGCGGCGTGACGAACGAGCCGCCCGCCTCGGCGGTGCCCTCGACGCTCGCGACCCACGAGTAGCGGGTGTCCGGCTGCAGGCCGCGCAGGACGCCGCCGGCGACCTCGACGGCCTTGCCGTCCGGGGCCGAGCGCCGTGAGCTCGACGGCCTTGCCGCCGCGCACGCTCCAGCGCAGCGCGGCCTCGCTGCCGCTCACGCGCAGCAGGTACGGCCCGCGCGCGAACGGCGTCGTCCGACGGGCCGCGCAGGTACGAGAGCCAGTACCAGATCGTCAGCGCCCACGCCGATCGCGCAGACGGCGACGAGCATGCCGAGCGCCCCGAGCGCGACCCGCGCGCGGGTGAGGCGCGCTGCAGGAGCTGCTCGGCGGGGATCGCAGCTCTCCATCTCCGCAAGGTAGACAAGGTGAACCGCGCTCGCTAGACTCGGCGGCCTGTCCGCAGACACCCTCGCAACGAGCCCGTGCGCGACGCGGTCGTGGTCGGCGCCGGCATCGCCGGCCTCGCGGCGGCGTGGGATCTGCGCAATCGCGACGTCGTCGTGCTCGAGGGCACCGACCGGATCGGCGGGCGCATCCGCAGCGAGCCGCGCGCGCCCTACTGGCTGAACCTCGGCGCGCACGTCTTCAGCGGCCCCGGCTCGGCGACCGGCCGGCTCGTCGCCGACGTCGGCGTGGAGTCGCTGCCCGTGCCCGGCCACCTCGTCGCGCTCGAGCTCAACGGCAAGCTGCTCGTCGGCGGCCGGCCCGAGCTGTATCCGCTGCGCCTGCCGCTGCGTCCCGCCGAGCGCGTCGCGCTCGCGCGCGCGGGCGCGCGGCTGCGCCTCGCCGTCGCCCGCTACGAGCGCGCGGCCAGGCCGCGCCCCGGCGAGTCGCCCACCGAGACGCGCCGGCGGATCGTCGCGCACGGCGACGACCAGACGTTCGCCGAGTGGCTCGGGCCGCTGCCGGGCGATGCCGACCTGATGTTCCGGGCGACGGTCACGCGCTCGACGGCCGAGCCCGAGGAGATCACGGCGGGCGCGGGCGCCGGCTACTTCGCGCTCGTCTGGAGCTCGGGCGGCGGGCCTCTCGCGCAACATCGTCGGCGGGGCCGGCGTGCTCATCGAGGGCGATCGCGACCGAGCTCGGCGAGCGCGTCGTCACCGCGACGCCGAGGTGCTCGAGGTCGATCCCCGAGGGCGAGCTCGTGCGCGTGCGCTACCGCCAGGCCGGCGAGGAGCGCGAGCTGCGCGCGCGCCACGCGATCGTCGACCGCGAAGGCCTTCGACGCCGCGCGCATGATCCGCGACCTGCCGGCCGAGACGAGCAGCGCGCTGAGCGCGATCCCGTACGGCCCGACCGTCGTCATGGCGATGCTCACGAACGAGACGCGGCCGATGCCGTGGGACGACCTCTACGCGCTCGCGACGCCCAAGCGCTCGTTCAACATGCTCTTCAACACGGTCAACGTCCTGCGCCCGCGCAGCCGCGTGCGCGCCCCGGGCGGCAG
Source organism: uncultured Actinomycetes bacterium (assembly GCA_963834415.1). GTDB lineage: Bacteria > Actinomycetota > Thermoleophilia > Gaiellales > JALYLC01 > JALYLC01. The sequence continues at coordinate 60,719 of CAWIBP010000004.1, forward strand.
CCTCATGGTCTACCGCGCGGCGCATGCGGCCGCAGAGATGCTGGAGCAGCCCGACGCCGTCGATCGAGCAGGCCTTCCTCGACGACCTCTACGCGATCTACCCCGACGCGCGCGGGATCGTGAGCGAGACGATCCTGCTCAAGATGCCGCGCATGCTGCCCTACGCCGCGCCCGGCCGCTCGGCGCTCCAGCCCGCGCTCGAGCGCTCGCTCGGGCGCGTCCACCTGGCCGGCGACTATCTCGGCGGCGTCTACACGGACACCGCGATCTCGAGCGGGCAGGAGGCGGCGCTGGCGGTGCGGGCCGGCGCTGCAGGCCGCCGTGCCGCAGGCGCTGACGACGCCGGGCGATCACAGCGGGTAGGGCAGCGACGGCAGCCAGCAGCGCCAGGCGGAGGCGAGGTCGGCCTGCTCGATGCCGTCGTCGAGCAGCTCCTTGAGCTCGCTCGTCGCCCAGCCGCAGCGCACAGCCCCAGGGGTTGCGCGTGGCGACGGAGAAGGCCACGCGGATGCCCGGCCACGTGCGCTCGATGCCGATGAACGCCACGTCGTCGTCGACGACCGCGTCGACCTCGCCGGCCTGCAGCGCGCGCAGCATGTCGCCGAGGACGTCGTCGGTGACGCCGTCGAACGGCACGCACTCGGCCCCGGGGAACGTCTCGGCGAGCGCCATGTTGGTGCTGCCCGCGATCGCGCCGACGCGGCGGCCGCGCAGGTCGCCCGCGGACGTCCACCGAGTCGCCCGCGCGCACGACGACCGCCTCGTCGAAGACGGCGTAGGGCCGCGTGTAGAGGAAGCGCCGCTCGCGCTCGGGCGTGATCGCCGAGCCGCACCAGATGCCGTCGCACTCGCCGTCGGCCAGCGTGCGGCGCGAAGTCGGCCCACTGGCGGAAGACCCAGCGCAGCTCGAGCCCGAGCGCATCGGCGACCCGCTGGGCCGCCGCGGGCTCGTAGCCGCGGCGCACGCCGCCGGCCTCGGTCCAGAACAGCGGCGGGGCCGCCATGTCGGAGCAGCAGAGCGTCAGCGCCCCCGCCGTGACCACGTCAGGCGGCGATGGCGAAGTGGCTCTCGATGAAGGGCGTGCGGCGGCCGTCCTCGCTCCACATGATCGGGAAGTAGACCTCGTCCAGCTCGCTCACCCCGGGGCGCATGTAGCGCGAGTAGAGCGGGTGGCGGTGCGTCGGGTGCCAGCGCGTCTCCGTCGAGATCATGTGGCTGATGATCGCGCGCCGCTCGGCGTCGGGACGCTCGTTCGGCGGCGAGCCGTGGAAGCAGAGGCCGTGGTGGAAGGCCGCGCCGCCGGGCGGCACCTCGATCGGCACCATGTCGATCTCGACGCCCTCGGGCTTGACCTCGCGCATCCAGCCGAGCCAGTCCTCGGGCGCGTGGAACGTGTCGCCGGTCGGCAGCGAGCCCCAGGCCTGCGAGCCGCGCGCGTAGTAGATGGTGCCGGTGTCGGCGGCCGTCTCGTCGAGCGCCATCCAGCAGGTCGTCATGTTCGGCGGCTCGAGGAACGGCACGTAGGCCGCGTCCTGGTGGGCGAGCAGCGCCTTGCCCGACGGCGGCTTCCAGATCATGTTGTCCTGCAGCAGCCGCATGCCCGGCGCGCCCGCCAGCTTGGCCGCGAAGCGCGCGTTGCGCTCGGCCAGCGTGACGTGCGCGAGCCAGCGGTCGGCCTTCCAGACGTTGCACAGCTGCCGCGTGCGGTCGGGCGGCGTGACGCCGGGCGTGTAGTTGACCTCGTCGGGCGCGAGGCCCGTCTCCCACTCGTGCTCGAAGCAGGCGTGGAAGCGCTCGCGCGTGCGCTCGACCTCGTCCTCCGAGAGCCAGCTCTCCACGATCAGGAAGCCGTCGCGCTCGTACTGCCGGATCTGCTCTGCGGTCGGGTCGGTCGGCGTCATGCGCAAAGTTCTATCATCTAGAGGTAATGGTGTTCAAGTGAGTCCATCCGCCCGCGACGTCGCGCTCGCTCCGCTGCAGGCCGCGGGCGCCGTGGAGCAGATCGTGCGCCGGCTCGGCGAGGCGATCGGCGCGGGCGTGCTGGCGCCCGGCGAGCGGCTGCCGAGCGAGCTCGAGCTCGCGGCGCAGCTGGGCGTCGCGCCGATGACGCTGCGCCAGGCGCTGCAGATCCTGCGCGACGCCGGCTTCGTCGAGACGCGGCGCGGGCGCACGGGCGGGTCGTTCGTGCGCGACGATCCGCCCGCCGCGCTCGTGATCGGCGGCGAGCTCCCGACGCGGACCGCCCTGCGCGAGCTGACCGACTGGCGGCGCGCGATCTCGGGCGCGGCCGCGGCGCTGGCCGCCGAGCGCGCGAACCCCGCGGAGCGCCGCGCGATCACCGAGGCCGCCGCGGCCTGCGAGCGCGCGGTCGGCAAGTTCGCGGCCTTCCGGCTCGCGGACGCGCGCTTCCACATCGCCGTCGCCGAGGCCTCGCACTCGCACCGGCTGATCGCGGCCGAGACGCAGATCCAGGTCGAGACCGCCGAGCTGCTGCGCCTCGTGCCCGGCCCGCGGCTCGCGCGCGCGGTCTCGCAGGCGAGCCACGATCCCATCATCGCGGCGCTCGCCGAGGGCGACGCGGAGGCCGCCCAGCGAGCCGTCGAGCGCCACGTCGAGGGCACCCACGACTGGATCGTGGGGCTGCGTCTGGGCTTGCGCTAGCTGGAGTGCTTGCGCGGGTACGGGGGTGTGTCGGGGTGGCTGGAGCGAGCGCGCCTGCGTCGCGGCCGGCGCGCCGGCAGGGCTCGCGGAGGCGACGATCGAAGCCCTCCGGCATTCGCTCCTAGAGTGCGGCTGGGCGACGCGCCGCCGGCCCGGCCAGCGCGCGCTCCGACCCAGAGAGGCGTTCATGCGCAAGCCATCCGCAGCGCTCGTCGTCGCGACCGCGGCCCTCGTCATGGCCGCGATCGGAACATCCGTCGCGGCCACGGGCTACACGATCACGTCGTCGAAGCAGATCAAGCCGGGGTCGATCTCGCTCGCCTCGCTCAGCAAGGGCGCGCGCAAGGCGCTCACCGGCGCCAAGGGGCCGGCGGGAATTCAGGGCGAGGACGGCGTGGATGGCGAGGACGGCTTCGATGGCGACGACGGCGAGGACGGCCGCGACGCGGTGACCGCGTGGGCGCAGATCCGGGGCGACGGCACCATCGGCGACTCGAGCGACGGCGTCACGGCGGCGCATCCCTCGACCGGCGTCTACTACGTCAGCTTCGGCGCGAGCATCACCGAGTGCGCGGTCGTGGCGGCGCAGGGCTCGATTCCCGACGCCGCGCCCGGCAGCAGCACGACTGGCATCCCGGGACCCGCGTACGTCGTTCAGAGCAGCCCCGGCGCCGATCTCGCGGCGGGTTTTCCGAGCGCCAGCTCGGTCGCAGTGCAGACGCGGCGCGCGAACGGCTCGGCCGTGGCGACGAGCTTCACGATCGCCGCGTTCTGCTGAGATGCTGCCGCCCGCAGCGGGCAAGTCGCGGACACTGCAGGTCGTGGCACAGCGAGCAGACATCCGCAACGTGGCGATCATCGCGCACGTCGATCATGGCAAGACGACCCTCGTGGACGCGATGCTGTGGCAGTCCGGCGCCTTCCGCGAGAACGAGGCCGTGCAGGATCGTGTCATGGACTCGGGCGATCTGGAGCGTGAGAAGGGCATCACGATCCTCGCCAAGAACACGGCCGTGCGCCACGGCGGGACGAAGATCAACATCATCGACACGCCGGGCCACGCCGACTTCGGCGGCGAGGTCGAGCGCGGCCTGACGATGGTCGACGGCGTGCTCCTGCTCGTCGACGCCAGCGAGGGCCCGCTGCCGCAGACGCGCTTCGTGCTGCGCAAGGCGCTCGAGCTGCATCTGCCGGTGATCCTGGTCGTCAACAAGATCGACCGGCCCGACGCCCGCATCGCCGAGGTCGTCGACGAGGTCTACGCGCTGTTCCTCGATCTCGACGCCGCCGAGCACCAGATCGAGTTCCCGATCGTCTACTCGAACGCCCGCGCCGGCCAGGCCACGCTCGACCCCGACCAGCCCGGCGAGGATCTCGAGCCGCTCTTCCAGGTCATCTTCGACACGGTGCCCGCTCCGCAGTACGAGGAGGGGCACCCGCTGCAGGCGCTCGTCACCAACCTCGACGCGTCGCCCTATCTCGGCCGCCTCGCGCTCTGCCGCGTCCGCAACGGCACCATCAGGCGCGGCGAGACCCTGCTGCGCTGCCGCGTCGACGGGACGACCGAGCGCGTCAAGATCACCGACCTCACCGTGACCGAGGAGCTCACCCGCGTCGCCGTCGAGGAAGCCGGCCCGGGCGAGATCATCGCCATCGCCGGCATCGACGACGTCCACATCGGCGAGACGCTCACCGACGTCGACGATCCGCGCCCGCTGCCCGCGATCAGCGTCGACGAGCCGAGCCTCTCGATGCTGATCGGCATCAACACGGCGCCGACCGCCGGCCTCGACGGCAAGCTGCTGACAGCGCGCCAGGTGCGCAACCGGCTCGACGCCGAGCTCGTCGGCAACGTCTCGCTGCGCGTGCTCGACACCGACCGCCCCGACGCCTGGGAGGTGCAGGGCCGCGGCGAGCTGCAGCTCGCGATCCTCGTCGAGCAGATGCGGCGCGAGGGCTTCGAGCTCACGATCGGCAAGCCGCAGGTCGTCACGCGGCGCATCGACGGCGTGCTCAGCGAGCCCGTCGAGCGGCTCGCGATCGACGTCCCCGAGGAGTACTCGGGCGTCGTCATCGGCCTGCTCGCCCTGCGCAAGGGCAAGATGGAGCAGATGGTCAACCACGGCACCGGCTGGGTGCGGCTCGACTACCTGGTGCCGGCGCGCGGGCTGATCGGCTTCCGCACGGAGTTCATCACCGAGACGCGTGGCACGGGCATCCTGCACCACGTCTTCGAGGGCTTTGCGCCCTGGTTCGGCGAGCTCAAGACGCGACCCAACGGCAGCCTCGTGGCCGATCGCCGCGGCGTCGCCACCTCGCACGCGCTGATGAGCCTGCAGGAGCGCGGCGAGCTCTTCATCGTGCCCGCCGTCGACGTCTACGAGGGCATGATCATCGGCGTCAACGCGCGCCCCGAGGATCTCGACGTGAACGCCTGCAAGGAGAAGCAGGCCGGCAACCAGCGCTCGGCGCACGCCGAGCAGCTCGTGCGCCTCGCGCCGCCCCGCCAGCTCTCGCTCGAGCAGGCGCTCGAGTTCATCCGCGACGACGAGGCCGTCGAGGTCACGCCGTCGCACGTGCGGCTGCGCAAGGTCGTGCTGCCCGCCGGCGGGCGCACGAAGACCGCGCGCGCCAAGGCCGCCGCGGCGCTCGGCGCCGACCTGCTGGCCTAATGGCCTGAGTCGGAAGTTCCTTGGCATGAGCGCGCCGGGTGGGCGTTCTGGGGGCGGCGCGGCGTCGCCGCTCATGCGGGTCAGCATTTGCAAGGCGCCGGGTCGCTCCCAGGGCGTCCAGACGGTGTGATCGTGACGAGGAACTTCCGACTCAGGACACTAGGCAGCGAGCAGCACGAGCGCGTTGCCCGAAGGGTCGCGCGCCAGCGGGCCGTCCGCGTGCTCCTCGACGGCGACGCCGCCCGCGGCGATGCGCTCGGCGAGACGGTCGCGCTCGGCGGCATCCGGCAGCACGATCTCGAACTGGCGCAGCGCGGCCGCTCCCGCCGCTGGCGGCCCTGCTCCGCCGCTGCGCCAGGTGTTCGCGCCGACGCGGTGGTGATAGCCGCCGGCCGAGAGGAATGCGGCCTGCCCGCCGTACTCCGCCATCAGGTCGAAGCCGAGCAGGTCGCGGTAGAACGCGACGCTCGCCGGGAGGTCCGAGACCTGCAGGTGCACGTGCCCCATCGTCGTGCCGGCGGGCTGCCGCTCGAACGCCACATCCGCGTCGCCGAGCTCGCCGAGCAGGCCGTCGAGGTCGAGCGGATCGGTGCCCATGCGCTCGGCGACCTGTCCCTCCCAGGCCTCGCGTGGCCGATCCTGGTAGATCTCGATGCCGTGGCCGTCCGGGTCGCGGAGGTAGATCGCCTCGCTCACGAAGTGGTCCGAGGCTCCCTCCAGGCGCACCTGCTCGCGCACCGCGTGCGCGACCCAGAGCGCGAGGCTGCGGCGGTCGGGGAGCAGCAGCGCGAAGTGGAAGAGCCCCGTGTGACCCGGGGCGGGCAGCGCTCCGGGCACCTCGACGAGCTCTAGGAGGCGCGTCGAGCCCGCGCCGAGCGTCGCGCGCCCATCGCCCTCGGCGCGTACGTCGAGGCCGATGGCGTGGCGGTAGTACGCGAGGGAGCGCGCGAGGCTCGCCACGGTCAGGTGCACCGCGCCCATGCGCGTCGTCGCTGCGATCTGCTCGCTCATCGGACGTTCTGTCATTCGCCGGCCCGCTCGCCCACCCACGCTGCGAGCGCGTCGAGGTCGCCCTGCACGAGTCCGTGGCCCGTCGGCTGCCGCACGAGCTCGACCTCGGCACCGCCTGCGGCGAGCACCTCCGCGAGCTCGGCGATCTGCCCGGCCGAGCTGTAGGGGTCGTCGTCGCCGGCGGCGATCAGCACGTCCGTGCCGCTCAGCGCGAGCGGCTCCTCGGGCCGGTAGATCAGCATCGGGCGCAGCAGCGCCGCGCCGCGCAGCGTGCCCGCATGGCGGAAGAGCAGCTCGACGGCGATGTTGGCGCCGTTCGAGTAGCCCACCGCGAGCACGCGCGCGGGATCACGGCCGTACGCGGCACAGGCGTCGCCGACCCAGGCCGCGAGGCCATCTCCGCGGGCGCGCAGGTCGTCGAGATCGAGATCCCCCATGCCGCGCCGAGCGAAGAAGCGCGCGGCCACGCCGCCCTCGAGCACCTGGCCGAGCGGGCTCAGGAGCGCGGCTTCCGGGGCGAGCTGGTGCCCGAGATCGATCAGCTGGTGCTCGTCGCCGCCGGTGCCGTGCAGCAACAGCAGCGTGGTCGCGCTCGAGCCCTGCTCGTAGCGGTGGGCGAACGCCTGGGCGCCGCTCACGACGCGTCCGGACGCCACGCCCGCACGTCCGGGAGCGGCGTCAGCGCCGGCTCGATGCGCGCACGCAGGTGCTCGTAGTCGGGCGGCAGCGAGAGCGCCTCGCCGAGCGAGACGAGCGGCTCGTCCGACGTGAAGCCGGGCCCGAGCGTCGCGATCTCTATCAGCACGCCGCCCGGCTCGCGGAAGTAGATCGAGCGGAAGTAGAAGCGGTCGATCACCGGCGTCGGGTTGAGGCCGAGCGCGCGCACGCGCTCCCCCCAGGCCTCGTGATCCTCGTAGGTCGAGGAGAAGGCGACGTGATGGACCGTGCCGGCGCCCGGGATGCCGCGCCCCTCGGGCACCGGGTCGAGTACGTAGAGGCCACCGCGCAGCTCGCCGCGCGCCTCCCATGCGGAGTCGCCCGCAGAGGTCAGGTCGAGCCCTTCCTCGAGGATGCGGCGGGTCGCGTCGGGCCGCATGCTCGAGGCGCGCACGGCTTCGAAGCCCTGCAGCGCGAACTCGGCCGGCACCTCGCGGTGGCGCGCGCTGAGCGGCGCGTCGGGGCCGCCGGACACGACGAGCTCGTGCTCGATGCCCTCCGGATCGGCGAAGACGAGGCTGTCGCCGTCGCGCTCGCCGGCGACGCCCTCGCCGTCCAGCCGCTCGACCCAGAAGTCGAGCGCCTCGCCCGAGGCGACGCGCGTGACGATGCGGTGCACCATTCCCGGCCCGGGCCTGCCCGGGATCGCGCCGGGGTACTCGAAGAACGTCAGATCCGCGCCGGCGCTGCCGAGCTCGTCCGCGTAGAACAGGTGGTAGACGCTCGGGTCGTCCTGATTGACGGTCTTCTTGACCATCCGCATGCCCAGGACGCGGGCGTAGAAGTCGACGTTGCGGGGCGCATCGCCCGTGATCGCCGTGATGTGGTGGATCCCCTCGAGCTGCATGAGGCCCCCAGTATTGCAACCGGGCGGAGCTCCCCCGCACCGCGCGCCCGTTCGGCCGAATGACACTCGCCGCGAGTGTCATTTGGGCGTCAGGCGGCGCCGGGCAGCGGGAACGGGTCGTCGCCGAGCTCGCGGGTGCGGCGCGTGACGAACTCGTTCAGCTCGGCCAGGACGCCCTCGTCGAGCGGCGGCTGCTCAGAGCGCGCGAGCGAGGCGCGCCAGAGCTTCCCGGCACGCGCGGCGCTGTCGTTCGAGCCGTTCTTGACCCAGCGCTCGAAGTTCTCGGTGGAGGCGAGCGCCGGCCGCCAGAAGCACTCGCGGAAGTGCTCGATCGTGTGCTCGGCGCCGAGAAAGTAGCCGCCCGGGGCCGATCTCGGCATGCGCGGAGAAGGCGAGCGAGTCCTCGTCGAAGGTCACGGGCGTGAACTGGCGGCGGAGCAGCTGCAGCAGCTCGACGTCGAGCACGAACTTCTCGAAGCAGGTCACGAGCCCGCCCTCGAGCCAGCCGGCCGCCTGCCAGACGACGTTGGCGCCGGCCATGAAGGCGGCGAGCAGCGTGTTGAGCGACTCGTAGGCCGCCTGGGCGTCGACCGTCTGGCTGGCGGTGAGCGTGCCGCCGCCCGCGCGCCAGGGCACGCCGTAGCGGCGCGCCATCTGCCCCGAGGCGTACAGCCCGAAGGCCGATTCGGGCCCGCCGAAGCTCGGCGAGCCGTTCTGCATGTCGACGGTCGAGAGGAAGGAGCCCATGATGCAAGGCGTGCCCGGCCGCACGAGCTGCAGCAGCGCGATGCCGGTGAGCACCTCGGCGGCCTGCTGGGCGAGCGCCGAGGGGATGGTCACCGGCGACATCGCCCCCATCAGGAGGAACGGCGTCACGAGCACGGGCTGACCGGCGGCACCGTAGGTCAGCATCGCCTCGATCATGCGCACGTCGTAGTGCAGCGGCGAGTTCACGTTGACGTTCGCGAACATCACCGGGCGCTCCTCGATCGCGGCCCGCCCGCCGAACAGGATCTCGCCCATGCGCAGCGAGTCGAGACTCGCGAGCTCGCCGAACGGCACGCCCTCGAAGACCTTGTCGGAGTGCGTGATCAGCGCGAGGTTCTGGACGAGGTGCCGCGAGTCGAGCGGGACGTCGTCGGGCTCGCAGATGTTGCCGCCCGGCGTGTCCAGCTCGGGCTGCATCTGCGTCAGCTTGATGAAGTCGACGAGGTCGGCGAGCGTGCCGTCGCGGCGCACGTCGCCGATGCGCACGAACGGCGGGCCCTGCGCGGGCGCGAAGAGCATGCGGTCGCCGCCGACGTGGAGATCGTGCGCCGGATTGCGCGCGTGCACCGTGAACTCGGATGGCGCCTTCGCGACCTGCTCGAGCACCCACTCGGGGTCGAACTTCACGAGCTCGCCCTCGACCGACTGTCCCGCGCGGCGGAAGAGCTCGAGCGCGCGCGGCTCGTCGAAGAGCACGCCGATCTCGGAGACCAGCCGCTTCCAGCCCCGCTCGACGAGCTCGAGGGCCTCGGAGGCGAGCGGCTCGAAACGCGGCATGCGGTTGGTGAACATCTCCTGATCATACAACTCCAGTTGTAACTTGCGCTAGCCTCTCGGCCATGAACCCCGGCACCTCTGGCCTGGAGCGCGGCCTCGCCGTGCTGCAGGCGCTCGGCAGCGCCGAGGCCGCCGGCCGCGGCGGGCTCGGAGTCGTGCGCGTGGCCGAGCTGATCGGCAGCGACAAGAGCCAGGCCTCGCGCGCGCTCGTGACGCTCGCCGAGCACGGCCTCGCGGAGCGCGACCCGGACACCCTCGCCTACCGCATCGGCTGGCAGGTCTTCGCGCTGGCCGCGCAGGCCGGCGAGCCACGTCTGCTGGCGGCCGCCCCGCGGCTGCTGCGCGCCCTCGTGCGCGAGCTCGGCGAGAGCGCGCACCTCTCGGTGCGCCGGGGCGCGAGCGTGCTGACGATCCTCTCGGAGGCCCCGGCGAGCGCGATCCACGCCCCCGCACCCGTGGGATCGCTGACGCCGCTCGCGACCACCTCGGCCGGCCGCGCGCTGGCGGTCGACCTCGAGCCGGCCGAGCTCGGCGAGCTGGAGCTCGGCGCAGCCGCCGCGCGCATCGCCGAGGCGCGCGCGCTCGGCTACGCGATCGTGCGCGAGGAGTTCGAGCCCGGCCTCGTCGCCGCCGCCGCGCCGGTGCGCGACAGCGGCGGGCACGTCGTCGCCGCCGTCAACGTCTCGGCCCCCGCCTTCCGCTTCGGCGAGCGGCTGGAGGAGGCCGCCGCGGCCGTGATGGCCGCGGCGGCCGAGCTCTCGGCCGAGCTGGGTGCGCCGCGCGCGAGCGCGGCCTAGACGACCGGCGCCTGGGCGGTCGGCGCCTGAGCGGCGAGCTCCTCGGGCTTGCCGCCCTTGATCAGCACGATCGTCGCGACGAGCGCGAGGATGGCCATGCCACCGCCGACGAGGAAGGCCTGCGAGAGGCCGTCCGTGAAGGCCACGTCCGGCGCGACGCCGTCTGCGATCTGGCTGCTCGTGTGGCTCGTGAACACGGTCGCGAGCAGGGCCACGCCGACGGCGCCGCCGATCTGCTGCGAGGTGTTTATGAGCCCTGACGCGAGTCCGGCCTGATCGTTGCTGATGCCCATCAGCGAGGCGATCGTGACCGGGATGAACGAGAAGCCGAGGCCGATGCCGGCGAGCACGAAGCCCGGCGCCAGATCCTCGAGGTAGCTGCCGTTCGGCGAGACGGTCGTGAAGAACAGCAGCCCGGCCGCCAGCAGGACGGTGCCGCCGATCAGCACCGGGCGCACGCCGAGGCGGCCGACGAAGGCCTGCGATATGCCCGCCGAGAAGATGATCGTGCAGGCGATCAGCAGGTAGCCGAGACCGCTGCGGATCGGGCTGTAGCCGAGGCCGGCCGGCCCCTGCATGTAGAGCGCGAGCAGGAAGAACATGGCGAAGATCGACGCGCCGAGCATGAAGCCGACGACGTTGGCCCCGACGATCGTCGGCAGCCGGAAGATCGAGAGCGGCAGGAGCGGGCTGCTGGCGCGCTGCTCGTTGTAGAGGAACGCCCCCATCAACGCCACCGAGACCGCGAAGAAGCCGATCGTGCGCCCCGAGATCCAGTGGTACTCGTCGGTCTTGACGACCGTGTAGACGAGCAGCGAGAGGCTCGCGGTGACGAGCACCGCGCCGATCACGTCGAACGAGCGATCGGTGCCCTCGACGCGGCTCTCCTGGAGCAGGCGCGGCGCCAGCAGGATCGCCGCGAGGCCGATCGGCGCGTTGACGTAGAACACCCACTCCCAGCCGAGGTACTCGGTGAAGACGCCGCCGAGCAGCACGCCGACGGCTCCGCCGGCACCCGAGACGGCTCCCCACACGCCGAGCGCCTTGTTGCGCTCAGCGCCCTCGGCGAAGGTGGTCGAGAGGATCGAGAGCGCGGCCGGCGCGATCATCGCACCGCCGAGGCCCTGCGCGGCGCGCGCCGCGATCAGCAGGTCGTTCGTGTTCGCGAAGCCGCACGCGAGCGAGGCCACCGTGAAGACCGCCAGACCGACCATGAACAGCTTGCGCCGGCCGAGCAGATCGGCGCAGCGTCCGCCGAGCAGCAGGAAGCCGCCGAAGGTCAGCGCGTACGCGCTCGCGACCCACTGCAGGCTGGACGGCGTGAAATCGAGCTCTCTCTCGATCGTCGGCAACGCGACGTTGACGATCGAGACATCGATGATGAGCATGAACTGCGTCGCGCACAGCAGGATCAGGGCGATCCAGCGGCGCGGGTCCGCGGCTTCCGACGACATTGGCACCTTCTCCCGGAGTGGTAACGCCCGGGAGTATTGCGGCATCCAGCGCTGCGGGGCGCGGGCCGGGCCGGCGCTTGCCGCGGGCTCGCCGGGAGACACAGGCGCAGGCCCGCACTCATCGGTCGTGTCGCTCTGGCGCAGAACGGCCGCGCCAGCGGCGCGCCCGGGCCCCGTGCCGAGTACGGCGCCGGCGGCTACGGCGGCTTCCTGCCCGACCCCGACGGCGACGGCGTCGAGGCGATCTGCCACGCGGGCGGAGGCGTCTCCGAGGCCTGAACCAGGCCAGGTTTGCCGTCGCCGCACGCAGGACACATCCCGGCATGGCCTATCCCGACGACACCGACCCGGCCGACATCGACGCCATCGAGACGCAGCCGGACGAGGACGACGCCGCCAACACCGGACTCGTCGACCCCGGCATCGACCGCCACGACTTCGCGACCGAATGGACGCAGCTGTGGGAGGACGCGCACGACGATCCGCGCGAGACCCTCCCCGAGCTCGAGGATCTCGTGCGCCGTCTGCTCATCCGTCATGGGTACGTGCTCGAGGAGGACGATCCCGCGACGACCGGCGAGGAGCGCGAGATCCTCGCGAGCTACAACGCCGCGCTCGAGATCGCCGATGCCACGCGCACCGGCCAGGACGTCAATGCGGGCGACGTCGCCCAGGCGCTGAATGACCTGCGCGAGGTCTACGAGTCGCTCGTCGAGCGCATCGAGGGCGGGGCGCGGTGACCGTCGCCGACCCACGCTGGCTGGAGCCGTCGCCGCCGCTCGCAATCGACGAGGACGACGTGCCCGAGCCGGAGCCCCGGCCGGACGTCCCTCCGCCCGACTCCACGCCCGAGGACACATCGGATCAGGGCAGCCAGGACTAGCGGCGCCACCGGCTGATCTCGGATTCCGCCGACCTGGCAGCATCGAGATCCCTGCCAAGCCATGCGAGCCACTGTGGGTCGTAGACTGCTATGGCAATCCCGAATGGATGAGGGAGCTTTCATGCCGAATGCAACCACCCCAGTCGCGTACAGCTGCCGGCAAGGCGAAGCCGAGCGTCGCTGGACGAGCGAGACGTCCACCGACTTTCTCGCGACCGGCGAAAGCACCGGCGGTGCGTTCGCCCTGGTCGACGAGTGTGCCGACCGAGGTATGCAGGTGCCGTTGCACCGGCACGAGGCTGACGTCGAGTCGTTCTACGTGCTCGAGGGAGGCATCACGTTCTTCCTCGGCAGGGATGCGCCGGGTGTTCTGAATGGACCGGGCGGCTTCGTGCACATCCCGGCGGGGGCCGTGCATGGTTTTCGGATCGAATCGGAGACTGCCCGGTACTTGATCCTCACCACGCCGAGCCACGGATCGTTCTACCGCGACATGACCGTCCCCTCGCTCCCGGACGGCAGCAGGCCTGCGGACACGGCCACGCCCGGCGGTCTGGGCCAGAAGTACGGGATCGAGTTCGTCGGCCCGTTGCCGAGCTGACACCGCGCGACACATCCGAGGATGCCTCCGCGCGCCGGCCCCTGCCCGGCGCGGATCCCGCCGAGGTCGACGGGCTTCGGCTCAGCTCGCGCTTGCGCAGGAGCCGGATAGCAGCAGCTGTCGCCGCATTCGACGGTGCCTACGCCGGCGATGCCACAACTCGTTGTCGATCGAGCGGTACGCGGTCACAGCGCGCAGGTGCTGAAGGCCCGCTCACGATCATCCCGGGCGCGCACCACCTGTGGCACAGCACGCATCCGGCCACCGTCGCCGCGGTGATCGAGCGCGCCGCCGGATAGCATCGAGCTGCGATGCAGGAGCTCGTACCGCAGATCGAGCTGGACGAGGCCGAGAGCGCCGCGCGCCAGGTGCGCTTCCCCGCCGGAGCCGCGCTGGAGTTCGCCGACCTCGAGCTCGACAGCCGGGCCGGCGCGCTCGACCGGCTGCGCGACGCGGAGCCCATCTCGTGGGTGCCCGCGCTCGGCGGCTGGCTCGTGACCTCGCACGCGCTCGCGCGGGAAATGCTCGGCCGCGGCGACCACTTCACGGTCTGGGCCGAGCCCAACCTCGTGCGCGCGTCGCTCGGGGTGATGATGCTGACGAGCGACGGCGACGAGCACGCGCGCCAGCGGGGGCCCTTCGACGAGCCGTTCCGGGTGCGGCCGGTGCGCGAGCGCTTCGCCGACCCCGTGGCGCATCGCGTCGACGCGCTGCTCGCCGAGCTCGCCCCGCGTGGACGCTGCGAGCTCGTCGAGGAGTTCGCCGCGCCCTTTGCGATCGGCCTCGCGGGCGACGTGCTCGGGCTGTCGCTCGACGACGTCGCGCGCGTGCAGGAGTTCTACGAGGCGTTCGCCGGCGCCATGACCTACGACGGCGATCCCGCGCCCCAGCGGCGCGCCGACGATGCGCGCGCCCAGCTGAACGCGATCCTGCTCGACGAGGTCCGGCGCTCGCGCTCGCAGCCCGACAACTCGATCACGAGCGCGGTCGCCAACGATCCGGCGCGCGGGCTCTCCGACGACGAGATCGTCGCCCAGCTGCGGGTGATCCTGTTCGGCGCCATCGAGACCGTCGAGTCGACGATCGCGAACGCCGTGCTGCTCCTGCTGCAGCACCCCGAGCAGCTCGCCGAGCTCCGATCCGAGCCCGCGCTCGCGGGCAACGCGATCGAGGAAGGCATGCGACTGATTCCGCCGGTCGCCTTCATCGAGCGCTGGACGGCCACGCCGTGCACGCTCGGCGGCGTCGCGCTCGGCCCGGGGGAGTTCCTGGGCGTGAGCACGGTCGCCGCCAACCGCGACCCGGCCGTGTTCGACGATCCGGTGCGCTTCGAGATCCGGCGCGCGAACGCGCGCCACCACCTCACGCTCAGCCACGGGCAGCACCACTGCCTCGGCTTCAACCTCGGCCGCATGCAGTGCCAGGCCGCGGTCACGGCGATTCTCGAGCGGCTGCCCGGCCTCGAGCTGGTGCACGCGCCGGAGCCCGAGGGCTTCGCGTTCCGGCGCCCGGCAACGGTCGAGCTGCGCTGGGCTTAGCTCTCAGATGCCCGGGATATCCGGGATCGCGTCGGCCTTGCCGGCGATCTCACGCAGGACGTCGACGAGGGCGGCCATCCGCTCGACCGGAACGCGCTCGGCGGCGAAGCGCAGCGCGGTGACCCGCCAGCCGCTGATCGCGCCGGCCCCCTCGGCATCGTCGACCGAGCGTTGCAGGCCGCGTCGCACGGCCCGCTCGAGCTCGTCGTTGTCCACATCGTGATCCCGTGCGAACTTCGCACGTGAATCCGAGCTCGCGAGCGCGATCGTCAGCGTCTCGCGCGAGACGCCGAAGTGGCACGCAGCGCCGTCGAGCGCCGAGAGCGCGATCTGCTGCGCGACGGCCTGGAAGCTGCCCGGATCGCGCCACGAGCGCTCGGCGCACGGGTTGCGCACCGACGCCGTCGAGTAGTCGCCGCCGCCGAGCGCGACGTAGGTCACGGGCACCGAGGCGGCGAGGGCCGCCGAGCAGGCGAGCACCGCGATGGTCTGCCGCCTGCGGCTCACAGCTCGACCGTGCGCGTGAGCGCGATCGGGATCAGCGCGAGGCCCGCGAGCGCGGCCGCGAACAGGAAGGAGCGCTCGAACGACGAGGTCGCCGCGCGGTCGAGCTGGTCGTTGAGCTGCCGCTCGAGCAGCTGCATCTGCGGTCGCTCGCGCTCGCTCACGCCGACGGCGGCGAACGAGCGGCCGATGTCGGGTAGCCGGCCGGGCTCGCTCTCGATGTCGGCTGCGATGCGCTGCGCGAGATCGACCTTCGTAAGCGCGCCGACGCGCGCATCGAGCACGAGCTCGGCGCCCTTCTGCGTCGCCCGCTCGCGCTGCTTGTCGAGGTCGCCGACGAACACGGGCGTGAGCAGGACGAGGCCGAGCACGACGCCCGCGTGGCGCGAGGCGATCGTCCAGCCGCCGTGGATCGCGGCCGGCGAGCGGCCGGCGAGCGCGGCCTCGGTGAGCGCGCCGAGCGAGAGCGCAAGACCCGCGCCGACCAGCAGCTGCGGCGCGAGCGTCCAGGCCCATCCCGCCTCGGGCAGCAGGCCGAGCCCGGCGACGCCGCCGGCGCCGAGCAGCGCCCCGGCGGCCGCGCGCGTTCGCGGGCCCGCCACGAGACGCTCGAACGGCGCGATCGCGAGCGCAGCCACAGGCATCGCGGTGACCGCGAACGCCGCGGCGATCGGCGCCATGCGCCAGCCCTCCACGAGCAGCAGCACGAGCAGGAAGAGCACCGCGGCGAGCCCGGCCGAGAGCAGACCCAGCGCGAGGTTGGCGGCGATGTGAGGGCGGCCCGCGCGCGTCGCCGCGAGCGGCGCGCCGCGGCGCAGGACGACGAGCGCCGGGAGCAGCGCCAGCGGCACCTGGGCGACGAAGATCGACTGCCACGAGATCAGCTGGGTGAGCAGGCCGCCGACCGCCGGCCCGAGCGCCGCGCCGGCGACCCCCGCGGCCGCCCACACGCGCACCGCGCGGCGCTCACCGCCCGCGAGCTCGGGCAGCAGCTCGAGCGCGGCGCAGACGGCCGCCGCGCCGCCGAACCCCTGCACGGCGCGCGCTCCCACGAGCACCGCCAGCGACGGCGCGAGCGCGCACGCCGCCGAGGCGATCGCGAAGAGCACCAGCCCGCCCGCGCAGACGACCCCGGCCGGCCGGCGCGTGGCGAAGCGCGCGGCCGGCACGGCCGCAAGCGCGAGCGCCAGGTTGAAGGCGGTGACGACCCACGCCACGTCGGCGACCTCGGCGCCGTACTCGCGATAGATCGCGGGCAGCGCGAGGATCACGACCGACGCGTCGGCCAGCACGAGGCCGACCGCGAGCGCGACCGCCGCGACGCGCAGGTCGATCGTGAAGGTCGTGCGAGCCCCGCCGGCGCCGTCAGGCGCCGCGGTCGCTGCTCGGGGTGCCGTAGGCGTCCGGCCGCCGGTGGGCGAGCGACGGCACCTGCGCACGGATGCGCGCGAGCGCATCGTGATCGCAGTCGGCGACGATCACGCCCTGGCCGTCGGGCGCCTGCGCGATCACGGTGCCCCACGGGTCGACGATCATCGAGCGCCCGTAGGCGGTGAGCCCGGCCGGCAGCGCGCCGTGCTGGTTCGCAGCGACGACGAAGCACTGGCTCTCGATCGCGCGGGCACGCAGCAGCACCTCCCAGTGGTCGCGGCCCGTGCGCTCGAGGAACGCCGCCGGCACCGTCAGCACGGTGGCGCCGGCGATCGCGTAGGCGCGGTAGAGCTCGGGGAAGCGCAGGTCGTAACAGATGGTGAGGCCGACGTCGACGCCGCCGAGCGACGCGACCACGGGGCCGGTGCCCGGCGCGTCGGTGTCGGACTCGCGCACGCGCTGGTTCGGCAGGTCGACGTCGAACTGGTGGATCTTGCGATAGACGGCGACGCGGGTGCCGTCGCGCTCGAAGGCGACGCTCGTGTTGCGCAGCCGGACGTCGCCCTCCACGCGCTCGGCGACCGAGCCGGCGATGATCGCGACCCCGAGCTCGCGCGCCCAGCTCGCCACCGCCGTGAGTCGCTGCCCGTCGATCGCCTGCGCGGCGGCGCGCAGCTCGTCGGCCGAGCCGAACGCCTCCCAGCGCTCGGGCAGGAGCACGATCCCGGCACCCGTCGCGGCGGCGCGGCGCACGAGCTGCTCGGCGTTCGCGAGATTGTCGTCGGGCGACGGCCCGACGCACAGCTGGATGCAGGCAATGCGCGGGTTCACGGCTGCACTCTAGAGTTCCCGGCGATGCACCGCGCGCTCATCTTCGCCGTCGTCGCCCTCGCGGCCGCGTTCGCACCACCCGCCGTCGGCGCGGGCTCGTTCGTGCACTTCCAGAGCCCGTCCGGCAACCTCGACTGCATCGGCAGCAGCTCGCCCGCGTTCGTGCAGTGCCTCGCGCAGCACGCCGCGTGGCCGGCGAAGCGCGCGCGCCCGGCCGGCTGCGAGCTCGACTGGAGCCCCTACGAGCTGACGCTCGAGCGGCGCGCCGTGCGCATCGGCTCGTGCCGCGGCGACGTCGGGCCGCTGTGCCTCGGGAATTGCAACGACGCTGCGCTACGGGAAGTCCGTGAACATCGGGCCGATCCGCTGCCGCTCGGCCATCAACGGCATCACCTGCCGCTACGTGCGCGGCAAGCTCGCCGGGTTCCGGATCGCCCGCGCGGGCTCGACGGTGTGGCGCGCGTGACGAGCACGACCGCGGTGCGCGAGCGCGCCTTCGCGATCGTGCGCGAGCTCGGCCCGGCGTTCGCCGAGCGGGCGGCCGGCTACGACCGCGCGGCCGCGTTCCCGTTCGAGAACTACGCCGAGCTGCGCGCGGCGGGCATGCTCGGGCTCTGCATCCCCGAGCGCTACGGCGGCATGGGCGCGAGCTTCCAGGACTACATGTACGTCTCGGCCGAGCTCGCGCGCTTCTGCCCGATGACGGCGCTGACGTACAACATGCACAGCCAGACCGTGCTCTGGACGGGCATCCTGGCCGACGACCTCGACATGCCGCCGGACCAGCGCGAGCGCCACGAGCGCATCCGCACGGGCCTCTACCGCTGGATCCTCGAGGACGGCGCGCTCATGAGCCAGCCGCTCTCGGAGGGCATCGCGCGCGGGGCGACGGCCGGCGTGGCGACGAAGGCCACGCCCGTGCCCGGCGGCTTCGAGATCAACGGGCGCAAGGTCTTCGCGTCGCTCGCGGGCGCCGCCGACGCCTACAACTTCACCTGCCAGGTCGAGGGCGAGGAGGGACTGCGCTTCCTCTCCGTGCACTCCGACAACCCCGGCGTGAAGATCGTCGGCGACTGGGACCCGCTCGGCATGCGCGGCACCGACTCGCGCACGCTGCTGTTCGAGGACGCGTTCGTCGAGGCCGACGACGAGCTGCTCCCGACGGGGCTCTTCGACCAGCTCGCCGGCGCGCTGGCCGCACGTCTACCTGACGCTCTCGCCGACCTACATCGGCCTGATGCGCGCGGTGGTCGACTTCGTGCAGGGCTACCTCGGCAGCACGCCGCCTCCCGGGCATCCCGGCGCGCCGCGACGTGGCCGCGAAGCAGTGGGCCTGGGCCGAGATCCAGATCGCGTTCGAGCGCGCCCGCGCGCTCTGGGAGTGCGCCGTGGCCGAGGCCGGCCTCGACCCGACGCCCGACCAGCTGCGGCGCGCGTGGGTCACCGCCTACACCGTCATGGAGACGGCGCCCGAGGTGGCGGCGCTCGCGATCCGCGCGTGCGGCGGCGGCTCGCTGATGCGCAACCTGCCGCTCGAGCAGCACTACCGCGACGCCCGCTGCGGCTCGGTGATGCTGCCCTGGAGCGCGGAGGTGTGCCTCGAGCTGCCTGGGGCGCTTCGGCCTCTACGGCGAGCTCGAGGATCACCGCAGTGTCTGAGCTGCGCGACGTCGACGCCGCGCCGGTCGCCTGGCGCGAGGCGGGCTCCGGGCCGCTCGTGCGTCTTCCTCCACGGCCTCGGCATGACGCGCATCGGCTTCGACCCGCAGCTCGCGGCGCTCGCGGCCGGCTACCGCTGCGTGGCCTGGGACATGCCCGGCTACGGCGCCTCGCCGATGCCCGCGGGCGGCCTCACCTTCCCGCTGCTCGCCGATGCGCGTCGCCGGCCTGATCGAGACCCTCGGCGAGCAGGACGCGCACGTCGCCGGCCTCTCGATGGGCGGCCAGATCGCGCTGCACACGGCGCTGCGCCACCCCGGGCGCGTGCGCTCGCTCGCGCTGCTCGACTCGAGCCCGGCCTTCGGCCTCGACGGCACCGACCCGGAAGCCTGGAAGCGCGCTGCGGCTCGATGCGCTCGACGCCGGCGCAGACCCCGGCGTGCGATGGCCGAGCGCGTGCTGCGCTCGATCATGGCGCCGGACGTCGGCGACGACGCGGTCGCCGCGGCCGTCGCCTCGATGGCGCGCATCTCGTCCGACGGGCCTGCGCGCGGCGGTCGAGTGCCTGCCGACGCACGACGTGCGCGACCGCCTCGGCGAGATCGCCGCGCCGACGCTCGTGCTGGTCGGCGAGCTCGACGAGGAGACGCCGCCGGCCTACGCCGAGGCGCTCGCCGACCGGCATCCCCGGCGCGACGCTCGCGATCGTCCCCGGCGCCGGCCACATCTCGAACCTCGAGGCCCCGGACGCCGTGAACGCCGCGCTGCTGCGCAGCATCTCGACGCGGTCGAGGCGGCGCGATGACCGAGTGGCGCTGGATCGACGTCTTCGCCGCGCCACCTGCGCGCGTGCGCGCTGAGCCACGGCGAGGTCGTCGCGGTGCTCTCGGAGTCGGCCAGCCGCAGGGAGCTGGTCGAGACCTCGCGGCTCGCGGCGCAGATGCTCGGCGGCCGCGTCTACGACGTCGTCGTGCCCACGCCCGCGAGCACCGGCGCCGTGCCGCTGCGCTCGACCGGGCGCCTCGGTCGCCCTGGCCGGCAATCCGGGCGCGATCGCGGGCCTCGCGGCCGCGAGCCTCGTGATCGACTGCACCGTCGAGGGCCTGCTCCACGCGCCCGAGCTCGGCGCGATCCTCGGCGGCGGGGCGCGCGTGCTGATGGTCAGCAACGAGCACCCCGAGAACTTCGAGCGCTACGCCGAGGACACGACGCTCGCCGACCGCGTCGCGCGCGGCGTCGCGCTGCTCGAGGCAGCCGCGGAGATGCAGCGTGACCTCGGCCGCCGGCACCGATCTGCGGGCGCGGCTCGCCGGGGCGTTCCGGGCCGGGATCGTCCGGCGTGACGACCGAGCCCGGCTCGATCGCCCACTGGCCCGGCGGCCTGTGCCTCGCGTTCCCCGCCGCGCACTGCGTGGAGGGCACGGTCGTGCTCGCGCCCGGCGACCTCAACCTGACGTTCAAGACCTACGTCCGCGACGCGGTGACGCTGCGCATCGAGGACGACCACGTGGTCGCGATCGAGGGCGACGGCATCGACGCCGACCTCTTCCGCTCCTACCTCGCCGCCTTCGGCGACCGCGAGAGCTACGCGGTCAGCCACGTCGGCTTCGGCATGAACCGCAGCGCGCGCTGGGACTACCTCGAGCTCTACGACAAGCCGCAGATCAACGGCACCGAGGCGCGCGCGTTCGCCGGCAACTTCCTCTTCTCGACCGGCGCCAACGAGAACGCCGGCCGCTACACGGCGGGCCACTTCGACCTGCCGATGCGCGGCTGCACGGTCGCGCTCGACGGCCGCGTCGTCGTCGCCGCGGGCGCGCTGCAGGGCGATCTGGCCTAGTTCGTCTCCGGCCCCATGCGCTCGCGCAGCAGGGGCAGGACGTCATCGGGCTCGGGATAGCGCCCGAGCATGCGCTTCGTGAAGACCTGCTCGCCGTCGACGTCCACGTCGAAGACGCCGCCCGTGCCCGGCACGAGCTCGAGCGCCACGAGCACCGGCGACCAGCCGGCCATGATGCGCGCCGCCAGACCGGCGGCGTTCGGAGTCGCGCCTCAGGGGACGCAGTACTCGATGCGGACGCGATAGGTGGGTCTCATCGCCACGCGGGCAGTCTGCCAGGAGACGCTGCGCCGGCGTCACCGGTCGGGTGCGAGTCGCGTGTCAGCGCCCACGCGGCGATGCCCGCGACGACGAGCAGGAAGACGAGCCGCTCGCCCCAGCCGGTGTAGAAGAACGCGCCCTGCCAGACGATCCAGCAGACGAGTGGGAGCAGCCAGATCGGCGCGAAGCGCGGGCAGTAGACCGCGAGCGGGACGAACAGCAGCACGAGATAGTGGTGCCAGACGATCGGCGAGCACGCGAGCAACAGCAGCACGCCGACGAGGAACGCCGCCTCGTCGGCCCCCTCCGGGCGGCGACTGACGACCCACAGCGCCACCAGCAGACCGGCGCCGACGAGATAGGGCGCGGCCGACGCGAGGCCGCCGCCGATCCCGATCAGATTGGCGTAGGCGACCGGCGAGTAGCCGCGGTCGTCCTCGATCTCGGTCAGCACCGAGAGCAGGTGCGGATAGCCGGCGAGGCCGCGGAAGCCGATCAGCGCCCAGCCGCCGAGCCACAGGCCGGCAGCCGTCGCGGCAGCGATCGCGGCGGCGCGGAACCGGCGCGTGACCAGCAGCCAGGCCACGAGCGGCGCAGCCACGAGCTTGAGCGCGACGATCGCGCCGAGCGCGAGACCGGCACGGCCCGCGTGGTCGCGCCAGCGCCAGCAGATCGCGAGGCCCAGGACGAGCGCGAAGTCGACGGCGCCGCAGCAGCACCGAGCTGAGCGCAGCCGGGGTGAGCAGGGCAGCGCCGTAGACCCGCCAATCGCGCACGCCGACGATGCGCAGGGCGAGGAAGCCCGCCGCCAGCATCAGACCTGCCCAGAGCCACTCCGCGAGCGCGAGCGGTAGCAGCGAGAACGGCACGCCGAGCAGCAGCCCCGGGGCCGGGTAGGCGGCGAACACGCCGTCCTGGAACTCGTCGGGGATGCGCCCCGCGTCGACCGCGACGCGCACGCGCTCGAGGTACTCGGGGTGGTACGGCGAGACGCCCTGGAGGATCTCGTTGCCGGGCACCCAGAAGTTGCCCTTGAAGTCGATCGCCCACGCGCCCGTGCCGCTGCGGAAGCTGCCGATCAGGATCACGATCAGGAGCAGCGGCGGCAGGACGCCGAGGATCAGGATCGCGCCGATGCGATTGCAGGCGCGCACGAGCGCAGGTGCGCTGAGCGAGCGGCGGCGTGGCAGCGTGACGCTCATGCGAGCGAGATCGACTCCGCGGGGCGTGTCGCCGATACCTCGCGCGAGTGCCCGGTCAGCGCCCAGGCGCTGAGGCCGGCGATCACGAGCATGCAGACGAGCAGCGGGAACGGCTCGGCCGGCTCGGGGCCGTCGGGCGCCAGCCAGAGCAGCAGAGGCAGCGCCCACACGGGCCCGAAGCGGGGGCGCAGCACGGCCAGCGGCACGAGCACGAGGGCATACGAGTGCTGCCAGAGGATCGGGGAGAACGCGAGCGCCGCGAGCACGCCGAGCAGGAACGCGGACGCATCGGCGCCGTGTCCGCGCCGCGCGACGACTGCGAGCGCAGCGAGCAGGCAGGCGCCCACGACGGACGGCGCCCACGCGGCCGCACCCGCGCCCAGCCCGAGCGCACCTGCGACGGCGACTGCCGAGTAGCCGCGGTCGCTCTCGATCTCGGTCAGCAGCGAGAGCAGGTGGGGATAGCCCGTGAGCCCGTCGAAGCCGATCGCCGCCCAGCCCGCGAGCGCGAGCGCGCCCGCGACGGCCAGGGCGATGCCGGCGGCGGCGAAGCGGCGCGTCGCGGCGAGCCAGAGCACGAGCGGCAGCGCCACCAGCTTGAGCGCGATCATCGCACCGAGCGCAAGGCCCGCCTTGGGCGCGTGGTCGCGCCAGCGCCAGCAGGCCGCGAGGCCCAGCATCAGCACGAGGTCGATCGCGCCGTAGTAGAGCGAGCCGATGACCGGCGGCGCGAGCAGGGCGGCGAGGTAGACCAGCCGGTCGCGTACGCCGGCCAGGTACAGGGCGAGACCGCCGGCGGCGAGCACGAGCCCGAACCAGAGCCACGCGGCGAGCGCGTAGGGCAGCGCCGTGAACGGCACCCCGAGCAGCAGGCTCGGGGCCGGATAGGCGGCGAACACGCCGTGCTCGAAGTCGATCGGGGTGCGGCCCGCCTCGACGGCGGCGCGCACGCGCTCGAGCTGGCCCGCGTCGTAGGGCGAGCTGCCGCGCAGGATCTCGGCCGCGGGCTCCCGGAAGTTGCCGTTGAAGTCGATCGCCCACGCCCCGTGGCCGTCGCGGATGCTCTGGACGACGAAGACGACGAGCGCGATCGGCAGCAGCGCGAGCCAGGCGAGCGCGAGCAGCCGCAGGCAGGCGTGCGCGAGTGCGGGCGCACGCAACCCCTGCCGCTCCAGCGTCGCGCTCACGGGGTTTGGATCGAACCGATCGAGCGATGCCCGCATCCCCCGGATGGGGGAGGGAGTCGTCCCCCGGCTCCGCTCAGGCCGGATCGTCGGCGAGCACCGGGCGCGGCGAGGGGCCGCGTGACGCGCCGCGCACGGGACGCGGAACGAGCAGGGCCGCGAGCACGCCGATCACGAGCGCGCCCGCCGAGAGCGCGAACGCGATCTCGAACCCGCTCTCGCGCGGCAGGCCGTCGGCCGCCAGGCTGGCGGCGATCACGCTCGCCGCGATCGTCGAGCCGAGCGCGCCGCCCACCGTGCGCATGATCGTGTTCATGCCGGTCGCGATGCCGGTCTGGTGCGGCGAGACGGCCTCGACGATGAGGTTCGCCATCGAGGCGAACGCGAGCCCGATGCCGACACCGAGGATCGCCGAGGCGACGTAGATCTGCCAGCGCTCCGAGTGCGCGACGGTGAGCATCGCGAACGACACGGCCGTGAAGGCGGCGCCCAGGATCAACGGGATGCGCGAGCCCACGCGGCCGGCCATCCGCCCGGCGATCGGGCTCACGATCAGCATCGCGACCGTGCTCGGCAGGAGGAAGAGCCCCGCCTCCGTGACGCTCGCGCCGAAGCCGTAGCCGCTCGAGCGCGGCAGCTCGACGAGCGCGGGGATCAGCAGGAACGAGTTGTACATCCCGAAGCCGATCAGGACGGTGGCGAGGTTGACGGTCCAGACGCCGCGCCTGCGCATCATCTCCAGGTCGACGAGCGGCTGATCCGAGCGCGTCTCCGCGCGCACCCAGGCGGCGAGCAGCACGGCCGCGAGCGCGAACAGCCCGAGCACGCGCGGCGACGACCAGCCCCACGTCGGCGCCTCGCTGAGACCGACCAGGAGCGCGATCAGCCAGCCCGAGAGCAGTGTCGCGCCGAGCACGTTGACCCGCCCGGGGCTGCGCACCGGCGACTCGGGGACGAACAGCCACGTCGTGACCAGCGCGAGCACGACGGCCACGAGCGGAATCCAGAACAGGTAGTGATAGCCCAGGTGCTCGACGATCGGCCCGGCGAGCACGATGCCGATGCCGCCGCCGACCGCGAAGATCGCCGAGATCAGCGCGATGCCGGTGGCGACGCGCGCGGCGGGAAACTCGTCGCGGATGATGCCGATGCCGAGCGGGAAGACGGCGCCGCCGATGCCCTGCACCGCGCGGCCCGCGAGCATCGGCCCGATCGAGGTCGCGAGCGCCGAGATCACGGTGCCGACGCCGAGCAGGATCAGCACCACGACGAGCACGCGCTCCTTGCCGAACATGTCGCCGAGCCGGCCGGCGATCGGCGTCGCGACCGACGCCGTCAGCAGGTACGAGGTCAGGATCCAGCTGACGCCCGTGGGCGAGGTGCCGAGCGCCTCCTGCAGCTCGGGCAGCGCGGGCGCGACCATCGACTGGAGCAGCGAGAACGCGCCTGCGGCGAGCATGAGCACGGCGAACGTGAGCGCGTAGTGCGGGCGTCGCGCCATCGAGAACGCAGGCATGGGGAGACCGTGACTCGTCGTGATGGCCGCGCCGGAACGCGGACGGCGCCATCCTCCGCGGCGCCGCAACCGGCACTCTACGTCAGCTCGCCAGCATCCAGACGCGCTGCTCGGGCCGTCGTCAACCGGACGCGAACGTCTAGTTTCCGGCCGGCGCCTCGAGCAGTCGCCAGTCGTCGCTGACCACGCCCGGCCGGTACTTCGAGGCGGTGCGCTTGGCGATCACGCCGAGACCCTGCGCGCGCGCCGCGGTGCGCAGCGCGGCGCCGTCGTCGTAGGCGCGCGAGAGCCGCACCTCGCCGATGTGATCGTCGAGCAGGTCGGCCAGCAGCTCGCGGCGCTCCGACCACGGCGCGTCGATCAGGGCGACGCCGTCGAGCTCGAGCAGGTCGCTGACGACGTACGCCATGCCCTCGTCGAACGCGCAGATCGACGCCGTCGAGCACGCACTCGCTCGTGCGGATCGCCCGCGGCATGCGGCTGAGCGAGATCCTTGCAGCGCGCGTCGAACTTCTTGCCGCGGCCGTGCTCGAAGCGCGCACGCGCGCCTTCCATCGGCGCGAGCGCGCGCGTGCCGTCCCAGGCGATCTCGAACGCCCAGCCCTCGCCGGCGGGAATGCGCTTGGCCGCGCGCGGCAGCATCGGCTCGTAGGTCTGCGCCGCGCCGAGCGCGCCGTCCTTGTCGGCGCGCACGATCAGCCAGTTGCGCTCCTCGCCGTCGAGGTGCGCGGGCACGAGCGCCCACTCGCCGTTCAGGCGCGCGCCGTGCAGCAGCACCGTGAGCGTGCCGCCGGGCCGCTCGCGCAGCACCTCGTAGGTGCCGTGATCCCAGATCTCGACCCAGCCGGCGCCGTACTGGCCTTCCGGGATGTCGCCCGCGAACGTCGCGTACTCGAGCGGGTGGTCCTCGACGTGCACGGCGAGCGCGCGCTCGCCGCCGCGCAGCGGCACGCCGCGGGGGAGCGCCCAGCTCGCCAGCGCACCGTCGCGCTCGAGCCGGAAGTCGTAGTGCAGGCGGCGGGCCGAGTGCCGCTGCACCACGAAGATCGGCTCGCCGCACTTACGCTTGCGCCGGCTCGTCAGCGGCTCCGGGCGTCTTGCCTTCGCGGCGCTTGGCGCGGTACTCCTCGAGGTCAGCCATGCCGGCCGGCCACGCCGGCGGCCGCCGCCGGAACGGGGGCGCGAGCCCGCATGCGCACGCCGACGACGCCCGGCGCGCCGACGGCGAGGATCGCGATCACGCCGATCGCGGCGCCGGCCAGGCAATCGAGGATGTAGTGGTTCCCGGTCGCGATGGTGGCGGCGGTCATGACGACGGGATGGGCGACCGCTGCGCCTCTCACCCAGCGCGAGCGCACCGCGCGGAAGACGCCGCCGGCGACGATCAGCGACCAGCCGACGTGCAGGCTCGGCATGGCGGCGTACGGGTTGTAGCTGATGCCGTGGAACGAGCCGATATCGTGCGCGTGCATCCCGACCGTGTCGTGGATGCCGAGGTCCGGGACCATGCGCGGCGGCGCCGTCGGATACAGCAGGAAGACGATCGCCGCGAGCGCGAGCGCCACGACGAGCGCGCGGCGCGTGTGGCGGTAGACGTCGCGATGAGCCATGCCGAGCCAGATCAGGACGAGCGCGAGCAGCGGGTAGAAGGCCCACTCGTAGTAGCTGTCGAAGGCCAGGCGGGAGAGCGGCGAGGCCGTCGCGAGCTCCTGCGCGCGCTGCTCGATCGCCAGGCCGAGCGAGCGCTCGGCCGAGACGATCTCGCCGCGCGTGGCGCAGGGCCGCCGTGGGCGCCCCCGTGGCTCCCTCACGGGTCAGCAGGTAGAGCGGGTAGAGCAGCAACCACAGCGCGAGCTCGCGCGCGAGGAAGGCGCCCCGGCTCATCTGCCACGGCCGGCGCGTGCGTCCGAGCGAGCGAGCGGCGTCGATCACGCGACTGCGGCGAGGGCTTCTTCGAGCTCGCGCTTGCTCATCTTCGAGCGTCCGCGCACGTCGGCCTTCCGGGCGGCGTCGAGCAGCTGCTCGCGCGAGAGCTCGGAGGAGCCTTGGCGCTTCTTTGGCGGCCTTCTTCTCCGCCCCGCTGGCGCCCCTCGCGCCCTTCGACTCGTGCGCGCGACCGCCTCGCCGAGGCTCGCCTCGAGCGCCGCCAGCAGATCGGCGGGGGCGCGCCGCTCCTCGACCTCGGGCACGGTGATCGTCTCGCCCTTGCGCTTCTTCTTGATGATCGCCATCAGCCGCTCGCGGTAGCGATCGTGGTAGGCCGAGTGGTCGAAGGTGCCCTTCATGCGCTCGATCAGGTCGATCGCCAGCTTCAGCTCGCGCTTGTCGACCGCGCGCTTGCCGCCGGGCACGATGTCGTCGAGGTCGCGCACCTCGTCGGCGAAGTACATGCGCTCGAGCAGCAGCGCGCCGTCCTTGACGCGCAGGCACGCGAGCTGGTCGCGATCGTGGAAGACGTAGCTCGCGATGCCCACGAGGCCCGACGTCTCGAGCGCCTTGGCGAGCAGCGCGTAGACCGCGCTCGGCGCCCTCGGCCGGCCCGAGGTAGTACGTGCGCTCGAAGACGATCGGGTCGATCTCGTCGAGCGGCACGAAGTCGTGGATCTCGATGACCTTGTCGCCCTCGACGTGGGCCGCGGCGATGTCGTCGTCGGTCAGCGTGACGTACTCGCCGTCGGCGACCTCGTAGCCCTTGACGATCTGGTCGTCGGCGACCTCGCGGTTGCTCTTGCCGGCGACCTTCTTGTAGTGGATCCGCTCGGCGCTCTTGGCGTGCACGAGGTTGAAATGCACGTTGTGCTCGCTGATCGCCGTGTACATGCGGACCGGCGCATTGACGAGGCCGAACGAGATCGCTCCACTCCAGAGTGCACGCGGCATGCTGGGTCATTGCCAGCGCGGCTCCGGCTCAAACTTCTCGCTCGGGCGGATCGAAGACGACGCTCACGTCCTCGTCGGCCCGCCGCTCCTCGACCCCCGCGCGCTGCCGCAGCGCAGCGGCGTCGCCCGGGGTCAGCGGCTCCTCGCCGAGCAGCGCGAAGCTCCGCGGCCACAGCCGGCGCGCCGCGACGACGTTGATCTCGGCGGCCAGCAGCGTCACCGTCGCGGCGATGTAGATCCACGTCAGCAGGCCGATCACGAGCGCGAAGACCGCCGTAGGTGCTGGTCGCGTGCCGGAGCTCGCGGTCGACGACGTAGCCGCCGAGCACCTGCATGACCTCCCAGGCGAGCGCGGCGGCGATCGCACCCGGCAGCAGCCGCCGCCACGGCGGGCTCTCGCTGGTGAGCACGCGAAAGGCGAGCAGGAAGAACGCGAGGTTGACCCCCATCGAGACGGCGAGCACGGCCAGCATCAGACCCGGTCCGTACGAGGTCGCCGCGGTGCTGATCGCGCCGAGCAGCGTGCCGGCGATCGTGATGGCCCCCAGCACGGCGATCCAGACGAGCGCGCGCACCCGCCGCAGCAGCGCGTTCGAGCGCCGCTGGAAGGGCACGCCCCAGATGTGGTCGAGCGCGCTCTCGAGCGCGAGGCACACGCCGATCCCGGCCCAGATCGCGAAGAAGCCGCCGACCACGAGCGCCGGCACGCTGCCGCGCAGCGACTGCACGTTGTCCTGCAGCTGCGGGCCGATCACCGGGAAGTCGGCGAGCGCCGAGTCGAGCACGTCCCGCTGCAGCCCGAGGTCGCCCTCGAGCGCGTAGCCGAGCAGCGTGGTCAGGATCAGCAGCAGCGGGAAGAGCGAGAAGAACGCGTAGTACGTCACGGTGGCGGCGAGGTAGCTGCCCTGGTCGTCGGAGTACTTCTGCCGCACGGCGAACAGGAACGCGGTCAGCCGGTGGCGCTGCTGCCACCGGTCGACGCCCGTCTGGATGCGGCCGAATGCTCCCACGCCGGCGATTGTGCCCCCTCGGCGCGATTCCGGCGTGACGGCGGACACCGCAGGCGGATGGCGCGGGGTGTCTCGCAGTCCCCGGCTGCGAGACGCCCCCGCCGGTCGCGACCGGCGGATGCCGAGGGCGCCGACCGTCGTTGCTCGCCGTATGACAATCTCCGCACATTTTCTGCCACACCGCCGCGTGCTCTCACGAGCGGTCGGTCAGGCGCTCGCCCCGGCGTGCGTTCCCGTCAGCGCCGCGACGTCGGTCACGGTCGCGCCATACGCCATCGTCAGGTACCCGAGCGCCTCCTCGCCATCGACGCCCTCGAACGTGCACACCGCGTCGCGCGGCACCGTGACCCGGTAGCCGCGGATCATGGCGCCGTAGGAGCTGTGGCGCACGCAGATGTGGGTGTGCTGACCGGTCACCACGATCTCGTCGACGCCGAGCGCCTTGAGCTGCTCGTCGAGGCCGGTCTCGTCGAACGCGCCGTAGTGACGCTTCGGCGAGATCAGCTCGGCCGGGCCCGGCTGCGGTGCGAGCTCGGCGACGACCCGGGCGCCCGGGGTGCCGGCGAGCGCGTGCTCGCCCCACACGCGCATCTCGGGGTCCGACGGATGGTGCGCGTCGTTCGAGAAGACCACGACCCATTCGTCGGAGCTGCGCGCGTGCTCGAGCAGCTGGGAAAGTGGCTCCAAGATGCGCTCCGCGTGCGGATTCGCGAGCGCGCCGGTGACGAAGTCGTCGAGCATGTCGACGATCACGAGGGCCTTCATCGGAGACCTTCCTGTCTGGGGAGCGAGAGCCCAGCCTAGCCGCAGCGGAACGCGCTCGGGCAGATCGAGATTCTTCGACTAGCGTGGGATCCAGTCGCTCGTAGCTCATGCCACGATCTCACTCCACGCCGCCCTCCGCCCCCGCTGCGATCCCCATGCGCACGGCTCCCGCCTGCCGCTGGGGCCGCGCGTGAACTTCACCCACGGACGAGCGGAAGAGCCGGGCCCGCCGGCAGAGATCGAGGACGCGTTCGCGCGCGGCGGCATCGCGAACCGCCGTCACATGGCGATCGGCGTGCTCGTCGCCGTACTCCTCCTCGTAGCGGTCGCAGGTGGCGTGGCGAGGACGCAGTACACCTCGACCCAGCGCAGCGTGCTCGCCAACGAGCGCGCGCGCGCGACGCTCGCGGGCAGCATCATCGACACCTACTTCCGCGGCGAGGTCGCAGCGCTGCGGGCGATCGCCAGCGCGCCGGCGGTCGCGGATCGCGACCACGCGGCGATGACCGCGTACTTCGGCCGGCTCGAGGATGACGAGCGACCGGTCGTTCAACGACGGGCTGGGCTGGCTGGACACGGCGGGAATCCTGCGGGTGAGCAGCTTGCCCGGCGCGAGCGGCAAGCACCTCGACCTCTCAGGCCGCTGGTACTTCCAGAAGGTCATGGCGACCGGGAAGCCGGTCGTGAGCGAGAGCGTCACGAGCCGTCTCGACGGAGCGCGCGTGATCGTCATGGCCGTGCCCGCGGCCGCACCACCGGCGTGCTGGCGGGTGCGCTGCTGGGCCGCCCGTCCGGCCTCTCGCAGAGCTCGCTCGAGCTCGGCGGCGCAGGCGTGGCCGTGCTCGACCGCGACGGCCGCTCGCTGCTCAGCGGGACGCCCGATCCGCAGAACACGGCACTCGTCGGCTCCCTCCGGGGACGCGGCGTGATCGCCGACACCGATGGCCTCGACGGCTCGCCCGATCACGCGATCGCCTACACGCCGCGGCGATTCCCGGCTGGACGATCATCATCGACCAGCCGCGCTCCGAGCTCTTCGCCGACGCGCGCCGCGGGTTCCTGCTCGAGCTCGCGCTCGTCGGCGCCGCCGGCTCGATCGTGCTCTTCCTGATCGGCTTCATCCTGCTGCGCGGGCGCCGCGCGGCGTTGCGCGAGAAGCGCGCGCGCACACCAGCGGCGCGACCTCGGGCGCATCCTCGGCAGCGCCTCGCTCGGCAGCGAGGTCTCGGACGGCCTCGTCGCGGGGCTCTCCGAGGCCTTCCCGGGTGCGCTCTGCGTCGTGGCGCTGGAGACCGCCGATCACGGCGGCCTCGAGCTCTCGGCCTCCGCCGACGGCGCGTTCCCGGCGAGCGCCGCGGCGCGCGACCTCGTCGTGCGCCAGGCGGCGACGCTCGCCTACGAGTCGGGCTCCGCGATCGTGATCGGCAAGGAGACCGATCTGCGGACGACGCTGCCCGGCGTGCATCAGGCGCTGCTCGGCGAGGCGCACTCGTTCTACGCGACGCCGCTCGTCAACCGCGGCGGCAGCCGCCTGGGCGCGCTCTGCCTGCTCTTCGCCCACACCGCACCCGCTCGACGAGAGCGAGCGCGCCCAGGTCGCCTGGTACGCGGAGCAGGCGGCCCAGGCGCTTCGACCGCACGACGCGCCTTCGAGCACGAGCACGAGGTCGCCGTGCGCCTGCAGCGCAGCCTGCTCTCCGACCGACCTGCCCGAGGTCGAGGGCGTCGAGCTGCATCGGGCGCTACAACGCGGGCGGCGCCGGCCTCGTGATCGGCGGCGACTGGTACGACGCGGTGCGGCGCAGCGACGGCATCGTGCACGTCACGGTCGGCGACGTCGCAGGCCACGGCGTGACCGCAGCCGTGCTGATGGGGCAGCTGCGCAACGCCTTCCGCGCCCACGCCTACGAGCACACCTCGCCGGCGGAGGTGCTGCGGCGCATGCTGCGCCACATCGACGAGGACGAGATGGCGACCGCGCTCTGCCTGAGCGCTCGATCCGTACACCCAGGAGCTCACCTACGCCTCGGCCGGTCACCCGCCGTCGCTGCTCGTCGACGGCGAGCGGCCGTCGTCACCCGGCTCGGGCTCGCGCTCGCGCCGCCGCTCGGCTACGTCCAGCCCTCGGCGATCCGACGAGGCCACCGTCGCCGCTGCCGGCCGGCGGCACGCTCGTGGCCTACACCGACGGCCTCGTCGAGCGCCGCGGCTGGAGCATCGACACGGGCATCGACCTCCTGGCCTCCGTGCTCGGCGCGTCGTCGTCGCTCGCGGTGGAGCCTCTCGCAGACCGGATCCTCGCGGAGGTCGCGCCCCAGATCGGCTCGACCGACGACATCGCACTGCTGATCGTCCGGCTGCTCGAGGTGCCGCAGCGCATGGACATCGAGCTACCGAGCGACGTCCTCCGAGCTCGCCGGCATCCGCCGGCGGCTGCGCACCTGGCTGAAGCTGCGAGGGCTCGCCGAGGAGGAGCTGCGACGATGCGGTCCTCGCCGTGAGCGAGGCCTGCAACAACGCGATCGAGCACGCGTACCCGCTCGATCCGGGGATCATCCGCCTGCGCGTGGAGCATCGCGAAGGGACGCTCGCGATCCGCGTCGACGACCGCGGCGCGTGGGCGTCCCGTCTCGCCGAGCTTCGAGCGCGGGCGCGGGATCCCGCTGATCCGCGCGGTCATGGACGTGACGACGATCGAGCAGGGCGCGCGCGGTACGAGCGTGACCATGAGCCGGCTGCTCGCATGAGGCCGGGACGAGTCACCCCGATGGGGTGCCGATCCGCGACGGGACGCCCTACGGTGCGGCGGAGAGTGAGCGCGCAGTGATGGAGCACCAGGTGGGCACGGTCAAGGTCGAGTTCGCGACGGGCTCCCTCGCGGTCGTCGCGCTCGTGGGCGAGCACGACCTGCACTCGCGCGCCGCGCTCCGGGCGACGCTCGCGTATGCAGCCGAGCGCCGCGACGTGCTCGTCGATCTGTCCGAGTGCACGTTCGTCGACTCCGCGATCATCAGCCTGCTGCTCGCCACACAGCGCGCGCTCAACCAGCAGGACGGGCGCTGCGAGGTCGTGATCCCGCCGGGCCCCGGCTACGTCACCCGCCTCTTCCAGATCAGCGGCATCACCAGCCTCTTCCCCGTCCATGCGTCGCGCGCCGACGGCCTCGCGAGCATGGCCGAGGCCCCCGCCGTCACGGTGGCAGGGACGGGCTAGGGCCGATCCAGCCGCGCTCCCCCGGCCGGTAGCATGCGCCGATGGCCGGCAGCGCCCGCAAGCGACGACGCCTCACCGAGGCCGAGCTCGAGACCGTGCGCAAGCGCGCGCACCGCTACATGACCGCGCCCGACACGCCGCGCAAGGATGCCCGGGAACTCTGGCTGCTCGGCGACGGCGTGCCGGGAGTGCGCGATCTCGACTGGGCGCGCGTCCGCGATGCGACGCCCGAGGCGCTCACGCGCATCGATCTGTACCTGCGCGCGCGCAACGCCTGAGGCCGGCGCCGCGGCGCAGATCACGCAGTGACCGGAGCTACGCCGCCTTCTTCGTGTCCCGGAGCTTGAGCGCGCCGGAGCGGTACGCGCGGTGCAGGTGGTCGCGCTGCTTGAGCTGCTTGCGCACGGCGATCGTCCCGAGCACGCCCGCGGCATAGGCGCGGCCCGTGAGCCCGCGCGCGAGCCCCTACGTCGAGCCGATCTGGAAGAACGACGCGAACGCCACGCCGCGGCCGTCGAGCCGCAGCAGGCAGATGCCGTAGCGGCCGTCGTCGGCGAGCCCCCGCAGGGCAGCGCGCATGAAGTTCGCACGCTCGGGCTGCCCGAACGTCGAGCCGTCGGGCCGGCCCTCCCAGCGGGCGCGGTGGATCTTGAACGCGTCCTCGAGCGCATCCGCGACGTCGTCGCCGTCGCGCGCGACGACCACCCCGAACGTGCCGAGCTTGCGCAGCCGCCGCTCCATGCCACGATCCTTGGAGCGCCGCTCCTTGGACGTCCGCCGCTCGTACTCGGCCTCCCACCCGTCGGGCATCTCGAGCACGGGCGCGCCGACCGCGCGGCACCGTGACCAGGCGCGAGCCTGCGGCATTCGCCAGCACGCTGTCGCCGGGCAGGCCGTAGACGTCAGCCTCGGCACCGCCCGCCGACAACGGAGATTGCGATCGCATCAGCGCTCGGCGAGCTCGCCGTCGTAGTAGCCGACGCCGCTCGTCCTGCGGACGAGCAGATCGTCGTCGCGGTTCCGCGTGAAAATCCCGATCTTGTCGCTGTCGGGATAGACGGACACGGCAACGTCCTTGCGCGTCGAGAACATCAGCACGCGCACGGGGGTGTCCGTGCCGTTGTGAACCCGGTGCGCGCCTTCGGGGCCGAGTGGGAAGAAGACGAGCTCCCATGGCCCGATCACCTCCTCGCCCGCGGGCGTGCGCAGGGTCGGGGCACCCTCGAGCACGAGCAGCCACTCCTCCTCGCCGTGCTCGTAGTGGTACGGGCAGATCGATTGGCCAGGCGGGATCTCGTAGACCGACGTACCGCTCTCCGTGGCGCCGAGCCCCGGGCCCACGCGGAGCATCCCGGCGCGAAAGCCTTCAGGGTCGTCGGCGTCGTACTCGAACTCGGGCGCTGCGATGTTGAGGCGTGGCATCGCCATAGCGTGCCAGTCCTCCCGGCACCGGCCGGGCGCAGTCGTCGCCGCCGGCGTGTCGAGACGACGCCGAGGCTCTCGTGTCGACAGCGCGGCGGGATTGCCGCCGCAGGCGCCGGCGCTGGAGGTCGCAGCGGCACAGGTCATGACTCAGCGCGGCGCGTTCGTCGGCGGCGAGTGGCCGGCCGGTGGCGGCGAGGAGATCGAGGTGCGCTCCCCGGCGACGGGCGAGCTGCTCGGCAGCGTGCGCGCGGCAACCCCGGAGCGTCGATCAGGCGAGCACCAGAGACCTGTGCGGGGACCGCTCCGGTCCCCGCACAAGCTCCCGTTCTCTCACACCGGCGCGATCAGCCGCAGCCGGAGTTGTCGCCGCAGTCGCGGCACGTGTAGCACGAGCCGGTGCGGATCTTGCGGCCGCCGCACTTGGCGCACTCCTGGGCGTCCTCCCAGGCGTTGAAGAGCGCACGCTGGCCGGCCGTCTGGACGGGCTGCGCACGCTCGCCGGCGCCGCGTAGGCATCGGGCGAGGCGACGAGGTCGCCGTACATCGTGCCGTCGGCGAGCGGCTCGGCCTCGGCGGGCTGGCCCTGCAGGCGTGCCCGCACCTCGGCGGACATGATGCCCAGGTCGGCCTGCATCTCGGCCGAGAGGAACTTCTTGCCGAGCCACCGGAAGATGTAGTCGACGAGCGACTTGGCGACGCGGATGTCCGGGTCGTTCGTGAGGCCCGACGGCTCGAAGCGCATGTGGCTGAACTTCGAGACGTAGACGTCGAGCGGCACGCCGTACTGCAGGCCGAGCGAGACCGAGATCATGAGCGCGTTCATGAGCCCGGCGAGCGTCGTGCCCTCCTTGGCGATGTCGACGAAGACGTCGCCCGGGGTGCCGTCGGGGAACAGGCCGACGTGGATGTAGCCCTCGTACTCGCCGACCTGGAACTTGCGGCCGATCTCCATGCGCTCGATCGGCATGACCTTGCGCATCGGCTTGTGCACGAGCTCGGCCTGCTTGGCGCCCATCGGCTGCGCGACCTTGCAGTTGTCGCGGTAGATCGCGAGCGCCTTGACGCCCATCTTCCAGGAGTCGAGGTAGAGCTTCGCGACGTCCTCGACCGTGGCCGTCTCGGGCATGTTGGCGGTCTTCGAGATCGCCCCCGAGATGAACGGCTGGACGGCGCCCATCATCGAGACGTGCCCGTTGTAGTCGATCGCGCGGTCGCCCATCGCGCAGTCGAACACGGCGAGGTGCTCGGGCTTGATCGCCGGCGCGCCGACGACCGTGTTGCGCTCGGCGATGTGCGCGACGATGGCCTCGCCCTCGGCCTGGCTGTAGCCGAGCACCTGGAGCGCCAGCGGCACCGTGCCGTTGACGATCGTGAGCTCGCCGCCGCCGACCAGGCGCTTCGTCTTGACGAGCGAGAAGTCGGGCTCGACGCCCGTGGTGTCGCAGTCCATCAGGAACGAGATCGTCCCCGTCGGCGCGAGCACCGTGGCCTGCGCGTTGCGGTAGCCGTGCTCGCGGCCCAGCTCGAGCGCCTCGTCCCAGGCGCCGCGCGCCGCGTCGACGAGGTCGACCGCGATCGTCTCGCGATCCTCGATGTTGCCGACCGCCGCGCGGTGCTTCTCCATCACGCGCACCATCGGCTGGCGGTTGCGCTCGTACTCCTCGAACGCGCCCATGCGCGCCGACGATCTCGGCCGACTGGCGGTAGGCGCGACCGGTCATGAGCGCCGTGATCGCCGCCGCGTAGGCGCGGCCCTCGTCGGAGTCGTAGGGCAGGCCGCGCGCCATCAGCAGCGCGCCGAGGTTGGCGTAGCCGAGCCCCAGCTGGCGCATCTTGTGCGCGTTCTCGCCGATCTGCTCGGTCGGGTACGACGAGTTGGAGACGATGATCTCCTGCGCGGTGAAGACGACGTCGACCGCCTGCTGGAAGCCGTCGACGTCGAACTCGCCGTCGGGTCGACGGAAGCGCATGAGGTTGAGGCTCGCGAGGTTGCAGGCCGAGTTGTCGACGTGCATGTACTCCGAGCACGGGTTCGACGCGTTGATGCGCCCCGTGTTCGGGCACGTGTGCCAGTCGTTGATGATCGTGTCGAACTGGATGCCCGGATCGGCGCAGCGCCAGGCCGCGTCGGCGATCTGGTGCATGAGGTCGCGCGCCCGCACGGTCTTGACGACCTCACCGGAGGTGCGCGCCGTCAGGTTCCAGTCGCGGTCGGCCTCGACCGCGCGCATGAACTCGTCGGTCAGGCGGACCGAGTTGTTGGCGTTCTGGTACTGGATCGAGTCCCAGTCGGGGGAGTCCAGCGACATGTCGTAGCCGGCCTCCTGGAGCGAGCGCGCCTTCTCCTCCTCGCGCGACTTGCACCAGATGAACTCCTCGATGTCGGGGTGATCGACGTCGAGCACGACCATCTTCGCGGCGCGCCGCGTCTTGCCGCCCGACTTGATCGTGCCGGCAGAAGCGTCGGCGCCGCGCATGAAGGAGACGGGACCGGAGGCGAAGCCGCCCTTCGACAGCTGCTCCTTGGAGGAGCGCACGCGCGAGAGGTTGATGCCGGAGCCGGAGCCGCCGTGGAAGATCCGGCCCTCCTCGACGATCCAGTTGAGGATCGAGTCCATCGAGTCGTCGATGGCGAGGATGAAGCAGGCGGAGCACTGCGGCTTCTCCTCGAAGCCGACGTTGAACCAGACCGGCGAGTTGAAGGCCGCGTACTGGTTCACGAGCAGGTGCTTGAGCTCGGCGTGGAACGTGTCGGCCTCGTCGCCGTCGGCGAAGTAGCCGTCCTTGCGCCCCCACGCGGTGATCGTGTCGACGACGCGGGAGATCATCTGCCGCACCGAGCGCTCGCGCTGCGGCGATCCGATCGTTCCGCGGAAGTACTTCTGCGCGACGATGTTGGTCGCCGTCTCCGACCAGAAGACCGGGAACTCCACCTCGCGCTGCTCGAAGGCAGGCCCGTCCTTGCCCGGGATGAGGGCGTCGCGCACTTCCCATTCGATCTCGTCGTACGGGTCGACGCCCGGGCGCGTATTGCGCCGGGTGATGCCGATCGAGCGCCCCGTGTCGAACGGGATCTGCGGTTCGTCGGTCGCGCTTGCGGCCGTGGTCTCGGTGGTCGCCAAGAGTCCATCGCCTCCTTTGGGCGGGGTGTGAATTCTAGCAGTTAGAGGGACGACGAGCGAACAAGTGTTCGCTCGTCGAAG
The DNA here is from genome assembly GCA_963834415.1 of uncultured Actinomycetes bacterium. GTDB lineage: Bacteria > Actinomycetota > Thermoleophilia > Gaiellales > JALYLC01 > JALYLC01. The sequence continues at coordinate 98,310 of CAWIBP010000004.1, forward strand.
ATCCAGGGTTTCGAGCTCGCGCTGAAACTCGTCCGTCGTCTCGAACGAGCGGTAGACGGACGCAAATCTGATGTACGCGACGCCGTCGAGCTCGCGCAGATGACGCAGCGCGGCCTCGCCGATCGCCTCGGACGGCACCTCGGAGAGGCCGTCGCTGCGGAAGCCCGCCTCGACGTCCGAGACGATGCGCTCGACCGTCGCGAGGGCCACCGGCCGCTTGACGCACGCGCGCTCGAGGCCGCGCAGCAGCTTCGCGCGCTCGAACGGCTGACGGCGTGCCGCCACGCTTGACGACCCACAGCGGCGACTGCTCGAGGCGCTCGAAGGTCGTGAAGCGCGCGTGGCAGTGGAGACACTCGCGGCGCCGCCGGATGGCCTCGCCGCCGTCGCTCATGCGCGACTCGAGCACCCGGGTCTCGCCATCGCCGCAGGTGGGACAGATCACGTGCCCCACCCCTAGATCTAGCGTTGCTTCACCGCGGCACACGCCAGATAGAGTGGCAGGGGCGTCGGACGGCGCCGAAGTCCGGCTCAACCAGGCGGGTTTGCGCCGAAGCGCGCTAGCGCGAGACGCGGCGCTGGCGCACGCGGGCGAGCGAGGTGCCCAGCCCGGCGAGCAGGAGCACCGAGGCGATGCCGCCGAGCGCGACGACCGGCACCGGCACCTGGTCGACGTGCGACGGCCCGAGGCCTCTCGAGCAGGTTCGTGACCGGCCCGTGCACGCTCGACGCGATCACGGGGTCGTTGCTGGCCTGGAGCTGAGCGGCTGATCGTGCCGTTGCTCGCTCGTGCACGCGGATGCGCGAGTCGCGGCGCCAGGCCGCGATCAGGTTCGCGCGCACCTGCGGGCTGCGAAGGCGTCGATGTCGGCCGGCACCTCGGCCAGCGCGCGCTCGTAGCACGCGGTCGTGTGCATGCTGATCTGACGGTCGTTGGCCGCGGCGTCGATCATCTCGTGCCAGTCGCAGCCGGTGGCCGCGGTCGAGGCCGACGCGCCTGCGGGCGCGAGCATCAGCGCACCGAGGACGGCCAGGAGGGCGACGAGCGCGAGATGGCGGAGGAAGCGGGTCATTGCGTGGCGGGCGAGCGGCGCGGTATCGGTGCGCAGCTTCTGCCGCTCATCGAACGCTATCGGGATCCCATGGGGGATGGAATGCGGGTTGGTAAGTGTTTCGTGAAGATTCGTCACCGGCTATCAAGCCCTCACCCGATCGAGGTATCGGCAGTCACCCGTTCGATCTTTAGCGGCTTTCAGACCGGATATCTCCCCGGGAACGCGGGTCGCTATATCCGCCGTCCGCGCACCGGCGCTCCTCGACAGGTTCCCGCCGGGGCCTGACTATCCTACCCAGGTGCGGCCTTCACGCCGTCTCTGCGCGACGCGGCGGGCGCGTGGCCGGCAGCCGTCTGGCTGGGCCTGGCGGGGGTCGTCGCGATCGAGGCGGGGGCGGCGCCACGAGCGGCGGCATCGCCATCGGCGCCGCGCTCTGCCTCGGCGCCTGCGCGCTGGCCGCCGTGGCCGCGCTGGGCGGCGTGCGCAGCTGGGCGCCGCCGCCGCGCCGCGTGCTCGTCTACGCGGCGCGCTCGCGCTCGTCGGGCTCGTCTCGTACGCGTCGATCGCCTGGTCGCTGACGCCGGGGACGTCGCTCGGCGACGCCAACCGCTGGCTCGTCGCCGCCGCGGCCGCGGCCTGCGGCGCGCTGCTCGCGGGCCTCCTGCGCCGGCCCCTGGAGAGCGCCGTCTGGGTGCTCTGCGCGGCGTCGCTGCCGCTCGTCGCCTACGCCATCCAGCAGCGCGCGGACGGCGTCTTCTTCCAGACCTCGCCGCGGCTGCAGGGCGTGCTCGGCTACCCGAACGCGATCGGCGCCTACGCGGCGCTCGCGGCGCCGGCGGCGCTGTGGCTCGCGAGCTCGCCGCAGCGGGCCCGGCGCGTCGCCGGCAGCGGCACGCTCGCCCTGCTCGTGCTCGGCCTCGCGCTCGCCTCCTCGCGCGGCGGCATGCTCGCCGCGGTCATCGGCTGCGCGGCCTGGCTCGCGCTCAGCGAGCGGCGCGCAGAGGCCGGCGCGGCCATCGTCGCCGTGCTCGTCCGTGAGCGTGCCGGTCGCGCGCTGGGGCATCGACCTGCGCTCGTTCAGCGCGCTCGACGCGCCCTTCACGGTGCCCGCCGGCTCGCGCCTGATCTGGTACTCGGCGGCGGCCGTGGTCGCCGCCGCGATCCTCGGCGCCGCTCGCGGTCGAGCTCGCACAGCGCGCGGGCGCGCGCGAGCGGCGCATCCTCGACCGGGCGGCACTCGGCCTGATCGGCGCGGGGCTGATCGCCGCGGCGGTCCAGCTGTCGCTCACCCACGGCGGCCCCGGGCGGCGCGATCGGCCACGTCTGGCACCAGTTCACGGGCGGCGGCGCGGTCGGCGCCGCCGATCACCTCAACTCGCTCTCGACGAACCTGCGCAGCCGCTGGTGGGGCGAGGCCTGGGACGGCTTCCTGACCCATCCGCTGCACGGCAACGGGGCCGACACGTTCGAGACGATCGACCGCATGCGACGCCCCGACTTCCAGCAGGCCGGCCAGGAGCACTCCGCGGGCTTCCACGTGCTCTCGGGCCTCGGGCTGCTGGGCGCGCTGCCGGCCGTGGTCGCGCTCGCAGCCGCCGGCGCCTGCGCGGCGGCGGTCACGCGCCTGCGCGGCAGCGATCGCTCGGCCGCGCTCGCCCTGATCGCCGGCACCGGCGCGTTCGCGCTCCACAACCAGATCGACTGGGAGTGGAAGCAGACGGCGCTCACGCTGCTCGCGTATCCCCTCCCTGTGCTCGTCGCGTGCGCCGCGGGCGGCGTCGTCGCACGGCCGCCGCGTCGCAGCCTCGCCGATCGTCGCCGCCATCGGCCTTCGCGCTCGCGATCGTCCCGGCCGCGCTGCCGGTGCTCAGCAACCGCGCGCTCGACCGCTCCGACCGGCTCGCCCAGGGCAGGGACGCATCGACGAGGCGCGCGTCGAGGCCGACCTCGCGCGCGCGCTCAACCCGTGGTCGGTCGACGTCGAGCTGCAGCGCGCGAGCCTGCTGCAGACGCTCGGGCGTCCCGAGGATGCGCGCCGCGCCGTCGACGATGCGATCGCGATCGCGCCGCTCGATGCCCGAGATCTGGCTCGCGCTCGCCGGCTACCAGTACTACTGCTGGCAGGATCAGGGCTGGCGCGACACGCTCTCGCGCGCGCGCGCTGCTCTCGGGGCACGACAACGTGTTCGCCGACACGGACGAGAACGTCGTCGCCGTCGAGCGACGCATGCACCGACCTCTCCGGCTAGCTGATCGAATTGCGCGGGTGCCGGGGGCGTGTCGGGGTGACCCCCGGCGCGCGGGCAGACCCCCGGCGCGGGTCAAGCATCGGGCGCGGCGCGCGCGCCGCCGCGGGCTGCGTCGCGCAGCGCTCAGCCCCGGGGTCGTCCGAGTCCGGGCGCACCCGCGCGCAGCGCGCGTCCGTCCCGATCGAGGTGAACCAGGCGCCCCGATCCGCGCGCAACCGCGGAATCGACCAGCTGGAGCGCTCTAGGTGCCGAGGATGACGATGAGCTTGGCCTTGCCGGCCTGCGAGGGCGTGATGCCGTCGAGCGGCGTCACGAACTGCACGTTGCCGACAGCCGCGCGAGCTTGCGCGCGGCCGGGCCGTAGCCCTTCGCGTACTGGATGATCGTGGGCAGCCCGCGCTTCTGCGCGTTGCCGACGTAGGCGATCGGATAGCCGGCGCTCTGCACCTTCGCCGCGAGCGCATGGGCGACGCCGCGGATGCCGTTCGAGTTCAGCACCATCACCGGGATCTTGCCGTTCGGCGGGATCGGCTTGGCGGGCCGGTGCTTCTTCGGCTTGTTGACGGCCGGCGGCGGCGTCTTGACCTCCGGCGTGAGCGGCGCCGCGCGTCGCCCTCGGCGCGTGCTCCGTCCGCGATGACGACGGCGGCGAGCGCCGCTCTTCTTCGCGGCGGTGGTCGCCGGCGTGTCGTCGGAGCCGCGTCTGCCAGACGATGCCGAAGAAGACCGTGGCGATGGCGGCGAGCAGCAGGCCGATGGCGACGAGGCGGCTCACGAGGCGCACTGCGTGGCGGTGGCCGTAGACGATGTAGGCGGGTGCAGGCAGACATGGGAGGATCTCGTGTTCGCCGCCCGCTGCCAGAGCTCCTTCGCGGTACGGCTATCGTCTTTCCCATCGGTAGGGACGTCCCTCAGCATGATAGCCCGCGATTCATCGCGTTCGAGGGCGCCGACGGGGCCGGCAAGACGACGCAGGCCCGGCTGCTCGCCGCGCATCTGCGCGCGCTCGGGCGCGAGGTCGTCGAGGTGCGCGAGCCCGGCGGGACGCAGGCGGGCGAGCACGTCCGCACGCTGTTGCTGGACAGCGCGGCGCCGCTCGGGGGGCGCGCCGAGGCGCTGCTCTTCGCAGCCGCGCGCGCGCAGCTCGTCGAGGACGTGATCGCGCCCGCGCTCGCGCGCGGGGCGACCGTGATCGCCGATCGCTTCGTCGGCAGCTCGCTCGTCTACCAGGGCGTCGTGCGCGGCGTGGGCGCCGACGCGGTGCGCGCGATCAACGACGTCGGCACCGGCGGGCTGCGGCCCGACGCGACGGTGCTGCTCGCGGTCACGGCCGAGCAGGCGGCGGCGCGGCGCGATCCCGGCTCGGCCGATCGCATCGAGCGCGAGCCGATCGAGTTCCACCGCCGCGTGATCGCACGCCTACGACGAGGTGCTCACCACGGGCAACGGCCGGCTGCTGCGCGTCGCGGGCACGGGCGAGACGGACGACATCGCGGCGCGCGTGCGCAAGGCGCTCGGCCTGTGAGCGCCGCCGACCCGTTCCACGACCTGATCGGCAACGACGCCGCGCGCGCACGGCTGCGGCTCGCGCTGCGCCACCCGAGCCACGCCTACCTCCTGCTCGGCCGCCCCGGCTACGGCGTCGCCGCGCACGCCCGCCGCTTCGCCGCCGCGCTCGCCGGCCTGCCCGAGCGCACGCTCGAGGGCGGTCACCCCGACCTGCTCGAGGTGCGGCCCGAGGGCACGCAGATCCGCATCGACCAGGTGCGCGAGCTGTGGCGCGACATCCAGCTGCGGCCGTTCTCGGCCGAGCGCCGGGTGTACCTGATCTGGGACGCCGAGACGATGCCCGAGGTCGTCCAGAACGCGCTCCTGAAGTCGATCGAGGAGCCGCCCGCGCACGCCGTCGTGATCCTCGTCTGCGCCCAGCCGCACAAGCTGCTCGCGACCGTGCGCTCGCGCTGCGAGCAGATCCGCTTCGCACCGCTGGCCGCGGCCGAGGTGGCGGCCGCGCTCGGGCTCGAGGGCGCCGAGGGACTCGCGCTCGCGCGCGCGAGCGGCGGCGATCTCGAGCGCGCGCGCGAGCTGCTCGAGGGCGGCGAGGCGCGCGATCGCCGCGAGCGCTACCTCGCGCTCGCGCGCTCGACCTACGCCGACGAGCTCTTCGATCCCGGCGCCGCGGCGCGCGCCGTGGCCGAGGCCTGCAGCGCGCGCGGCGCCGAGGCGCGCGAGGAGGCCGAGGCCGAGACCGCGACGGCGCGTCGAGCAGCTCGGCGACCATCCGCCCCGCGCCGAGGCCTCGCGCGTGCGCCGCGAGGGCGAGGCGCTGGCCAAGCGCCGCGGGCGCGCGGCCGAGGTCGAGGAGGCCCGCGCAGCCGTCGAGACGCTCGTCACCTGGTACCGCGACCTGCTCGCCGCGGCGCTCGGCGCCGAGGACGCGCTGGTACACTCGGACCACCGCGAGCAGGTCGCAAAAGACGCTGCAAATGGTCGCGAAGCACTTGCCGCGCGTTGCCTCGAGGCGGCGCGCGACACGCGCCGAGCGCTGGAGCTGACAATTACGCCGACCCTCGCGCTCGAGGCGCTCTTCCACCGTCTGCGGACGATCGCCCGGGCCGAGCAGGCGAACGCATGAGAGCCCGTCCCTGGCCGGGCTCTGGAAGGGGCCGAGCATGGCCTGGGCTGTCAACGTCGTCTTCTCGCCCGGCGGGAAGGTCTACAGCTTCGACCCGAACGGGCTCGAGCTGGCGTGGGACGAGCGCGTGATCTGCGGCACCTCGCGCGGGCCCGAGATCGCGCGCGTGGTGACCGGCAACCACGAGCTCGAGCGCTCGCCGCGCGACCCCGCGCTGCGGCCGATCGAGCGGCGCGCGACGCCGGCCGACGAGCAGCGGTCAAGGCCAACCGGGCGACCGGGCGCAAGGCGATGCTGGCGTTCCGCGACCTCCTGCGCGAGCGCGGCATCGAGCACGCGCGGCCGGTCGGCGCCGAGGTCAGCTTCGACGGCGCGCGCATCGCGCTGACCTACCGCGCCGAGGAGCGCACCGAGCTGCGCGCCGTGGCCGGGCCGCTCTCGGGCCGGCTCGGCTGCCGCGTCGAGGTGCGCCAGGTGAGCCCGCGCGAGGCCGCGCGCCAGTGCGGCGGCGGCGGCATGTGCGGGCCCGGTGCGCTGCTGCACGCGCTTCCCCTCGCACGAGCAGCCGATCACGCTGCGCATGGCCAAGGATCAGGACGTGCCGATGAACCCGGGCCGCATCACCGGCCTGTGCGGGCGGCTGCGCTGCTGCCTCGCCTTCGAGCATCCCGTCTACCGCTCGTTCCGCGACCGCGCGCCGGCCGTCGGGCGCATCGTCAAGACGCCGCAGGGCAAGGGCATCGTGCGCAACTACAAGGTGCTCGACGACGCGCTCGTCGTGGCCCTCGAGGGCCAGCAGGGCGAGGTCGACATCCCCGTCGACGACGCCCAGGAGATCACTCGCGACAGCTCTGATCGCAGGAGCGTGGTGCTCATGCGGTCGGAGCGTCTCGGTCACGGGGAGCTCGCCGCTCGCCGCCGTGGCCGCGCTCGAGCCGAAGTCGAGGAACGAGCCGAGGTAGGCCGCCAGCGCCGCGGTGCCCGTCAGCAGCTCGATCATCGTCGCCGTGCGCGCGCCCTTGCTGAGCGGCGGTGATGTCGCCCGGCGGGCTCACGAACCCGGTCGAGACGCTGTAGTAGAAGAAGTCCGAGAACGTCGGCGTGCTCGGCGAGCCCGCTGAAGGCGCCGTCGGGGTGCGAGCGCCAGACGCCGATGTAGATCAGCGTCCAGAACAGGAAGAACGCGAGCGCGAGCAGCACGAGGCCGACGCGGCGCAGCGCGAGCGACGAGCGCCGCGGCGCGCGCGACGCCGGCGCCGAGCAGCGGCACGTCGAGATGGTGGAGCACGCGCTGCGTGCCGAGCACGAGCACGAGCACGCCGGCGGCGATCACGCCCCAGCCGACGATCAGCACCACGATCGCGCGGTCGCGGTCGATCTCGGGCGAGAGCATCCCGAGCGCCCAGATCGCGAGGCACGCGACCGAGCAGGCGCATCACGCCGCCGCGCAGCGTGCCCGGCAGGCGCTCCGCGGCGACCATCGGGAAGGAGGTTGCACGACGCATGTCACGCTCTACGCCCCGGTAGGCCCGTATCCTGCCGCGCTGTGAGCGTCGCGATCGTAGGATCGACCGTGCGGGACGTCGTGCATCTGCCGGGCGCGCTCCCGCGCGCAGTCCCGGGCGGCTCGCCGATCTTCGCCGCGCGCGCGCTCGCGGCGCTCGGGCGTGCGGCCCGGCAGTCGCCACGCGCTGCGACGACGCGGCGCTCGCGGCACCGATCGCCGAGCTGGCCGACGCCGCTTCTGCCTGCAGATCGACGCCACCGTCATGCAGAGCGAGCTGCGCTATCGCGCCGACGGCGAGCGCGACCACACGCTCGCCGGCATCGGCGTCGCCTGGAGCGAGGACGACATCACCGGCTGGGCCGCGCCGGCGCTGCGCGCCGCGACCTGGATCCACGCGGGCACGCAGCGCCGCGGCGACCTCGGCCCCGCGGTGCTCGCGGCGCTCACGGCCGGCGGGCGCCGCATCGCGCTCGACGCCCAGGGCCCGCTGCGGATGCCGCAGGTCGGGCCGATCGCGCTCGCCGGCCGGCTCGACGCCGCTCTGCTGCGCCACGTGCAGGCGCTCAAGCTGAGCGAGGAGGAGGCCCGCGCCGCCTTCGGGACGGTCGACGCCGAGGCGATCAGGGTGCAGTGCGGCGTGCCCGAGGTGCTGGTGACGTTCGGCTTCCGCGGGGCAGCGATCGCGTGCGACGGCGCTGCCGGCCACGTCGCCGCCGACGCCGTGACCGACATCGATCCGACCGGGGCGGGCGATGCGTTCCTCGCGACCTACGCGCACGCGCGCGCCGAGGGGCGCGAGCCGCTGGCGGCGGGTCGCGCCGCCTGCGAGCACGTCAGTGCGCTGTTCGCGGAGCGCGCGCAGGTGCGGCGCTGAGCACGAGCGTCGCGGCGACGATCGCGAGCACGACGACGATCTGCCAGGCCGAGCCGTTGCTCGCGGTGCCCGGCGTGATCCAGAGCAGGAGCGGTGCGAACCACACGAGGCCCAGCCGGTCGCGCGCCGCGGCGATCGGCACGACGAGCAGCACGAGGTAGTGCAGCCACACGACCGGCGAGAGCACGAGCACGGCGCCGACGGCGCAGGCCAGCGCGGCGAGCTCGCCCGAGGGCCGGCGGACGAGCACCGCAGCGGCAGCAAGCAGCGGCAGGCCGAGCGCGATCGCGACCGCCAGCGCGGCCTCGCGCGGCAGGCCCGCGGCGAGCCCGAGCGCCGTCGGGCTGTAGCCGCGGGGCGACTCGACCTTGGAGAGCTCGCCGAGCAGGTGCGGGTACTCGCGGAAGCCCGCGAAGCCGATCACCGCCCATGAGACGAGCACGGCCGCGCACGCGGCGAGCACCGAGACGATCCCCGCGCGCATGCGCGAGCGCGTGGTGCAGAGCACGAGCAGCGGCCACATGAAGACCTTCGCGACGGCGCTGCCCGTGAGCGTCGCGCCGAGCGCGGCGGGCGCGTGGCGCCGGCGCCAGCCGACGGCGACCGCGAGCGCGAGCAGCGTCGAGAGCGTGCCGAGCGAGACGGCGCCGAGCACCGACGGCCACAGGTAGACGAGGCCGTAGCAGCGCCAGTCGCGCACGCCGAGGATGCGCAGCGCGAGTGCCGGCGCAGCCAGCGTCAGCGCCACGAAGAGCACCTCGGCGAGCGTCTGCGGGAGCCACGTGAAGGGCGCCAGGACGAGGCCGGCGAGCGGCGGGTAGACGTAGTTCGCGTGCGACGCGAGATCGCCGATCGACTGCGGATACGGCGAGTCGCCGGTGAGGATCGCGCGGCCCGCGGGCAGGAACTCCTTGCGGAAGTCCCAGAGGTAGTCGCTGCCGGCCGCATGCAGCAGCACCGGCACCAGCACGAGCGGCAGCACGGCGAACAGCAGCACGCTCGCGAGCTGCGCGGCCGCGCGCACGAACGGCAGCCCCTCCCGTCGTCCCACCAGCTCCATGCAGCGGGTATCGGCGCCGGCGCGGCTCGCCTTGAACCGCGCCGCGACGTCGCCCACGGCGTACGATCAGCGCCCGTGACGCCCCTCTTCGCCTACGACGACGCGATCGCCGCGCAGTATCCGGGCGTGCGCGCCGCGTTCCTGCACGTCACGGGCGCCGCCAACGGCCCGAGCCCGCCGGCGCTGCTCGAGACCTACCGCGCCGAGCAGCGCGCCGCCGCCGCGCGCCTCGCGGTCACACCGATCGCCGAGCTACCCTCGATCGCCGCGTGGCGGCGCGTCTTCACGAGCTTCGGTGCCAAGCCGACGCAGCACCGCAACGCGGCCGAGTCGCTGCTGCGGCGGCTCGACAAGCAGGGCGACATCCCCTCGATCAGCTGCCTCGTCGACATCGGCAACCTCGTCGCGATCCGCTTCGGCCTGCCCGTCGCCGCCGTCGATCTCGCACAGATCGCGGGCTCGATCACCGTGCGCTTCGCGACCGGCGAGGAGTGGTTCACCGAGCTCGGCGCGAGCGAGGCCGCGCACCCGGAGCCCGGCGAGGTCGTCTTCACCGATCATGACGACGTCGCCTGCGCGCGCCGCTGGTGCTGGCGCCAGAGCGCGCAGAGCGCGACCGGCCCGTCGACGAGCGAGCTGCTGTTCGTGGTCGAGGGCCACCACGAGGCGGCCGGCGACGATGTCGCCGCAGCCTCCGTCACGCTCGCTGCGCTGCTCGCCGAGCACCAGGCCGGCGCTGCGGTGTCGGTCTCCGCCTACCCCTGAGCCGGGCTCACGCGAGCCCGCCGCGCAGCGCGCCGGCGATCTCGTCGCTCATCGGACGCGACTTCCCGGCTTCCCAGTCGTAGTGCACGAGCACCGCCTCGGCCTCGGCCGCGAGCCGCCCGTCGCGCACCGAGAGCATGCGCTCGGAGGTCGCCACGCTCGCCGTCCCCACGCGCGTGCAGCGGATCTCGACCTCGACCTGCCCGTCGTCCTGCGTGAGCGGCGCGCGGTAGTCGATCGCCACGCGCGCGAGCAGGAAGTCGCTCATCAGCAGGCCGCTGCCGAGCACCTGGAGCAGCCACTCGTCGCGCGCCTCCTCGAGGTACGAGAGGTAGACCGCGTTGTTGACGTGCCGGAACGCGTCCATGTCGCGCCAGCGAATGTCGACGCGCGCGGTGTACACGGATGGTGTGCCTGCCGGCATTGGCGCAAGGCTAGCCGGGATGCCGCGCAGGGCGCGACCGTTCTCGCCGCCGCGCACGTGAGTCCGGGGCGAGGCGGATCTGGTTAGCTCTGCGGCATGAGCCAGGTCGCCGTGCTGGAGTACTTCGACGCCGAGCGCCTGGACGCGCTGCTCGGCGACGGCGGCGCGACGCTCTCCCGGCCGAGCGCTGCGACCCCGCCGACGTGGTCGCCCTGGTCGGCGGCGGCGGCGTCACCGTCGACGCCGCGCTGCTCGCGGAGTACCCGCAGGTGCGCGTCGCGATCACCGGCTCGACCGGGTTCGACCACATGGATCTCGACGAGCTGCGCGCGGCGGGCGTGGCCGGCTACTGCACGCCCGACTACTGCAGCGGCGAGGTCGCCGACTTCGCGCTCGCATGCGTGCTCGCGGGCCTGCGCGGGCTCGTCGGCCTCGATCGCGCGATGCAGGCGGGTGTGTGGGAGGAACGCGCGGCCGGCACGACGCGGCGCGTGCGCGGCTCCGTGCTCGGCGTGATCGGGCTCGGCAAGATCGGCAGCCTGATCGCGCGCGACGCCTCGGCGCTCGGCATGCACGTGCTGGCGTGCGATCCCGTGGCGAGCGACGAGGCGATCGCCGCCGCGGGCGCCGAGCGCTGCCGAGCTCGACGCGCTGCTCGCCGCGAGCGACGCGATCACGCTGCATGCGCCCTACGCCCGCGGCTCGAGGCCGCTGCTCGGACGCCGCGAGCTCGCGTTGCTGAAGCCCGGCTCGATCCTCGTCAACGCCGCGCGCGCTTCGCGGCAC
>CAWIBP010000005.1:0-407057 GCA_963834415.1 uncultured Actinomycetes bacterium
TCGGGCCCGCCGACGTGCTCGACGGCGTCCGCGCGCTCGTGCCGCGGATCGAGGTCGAGGCGGTCTTCCGCGACGGACGCCACCTGGTGGTGGTCCAGGACCCGCTCGGGGCGCCGGGCGCGCCGCCGCCCGACGTGCCGCGAGCCCGAGATCGCCTGGCTGCAGGACGCCGCCGCCCGGATCGACGTCGTCAACGAGGGCGAGGTCCTGATCGGCGTGACCAGCCACCTGCACTTCTTCGAGACCAACCGCCTGCTGAGCTTCGACCGGGCGGCGGCGTGGGGGATGCGCCTCGGCGTCCCCGCCCGCACGAAGGTCTTCTTCGCCCCGGGCGAGCCGCGCGAGGTCGCGCTGACGCCGATCGCCGGCGCGCGCGTCGTCCGCGGCCACGGCGAGCTGGTCGACGGGCCGCTCGACGCCCCGGGCGCGCGCGACGCCGCGCTGGCCGCCGCGCGCGAGCAAGGGCTACCGCGGTGCCTGAGCCCACGCCGGTCCGCCTCGGCGACACGTCGCTCGAAGTCGTCCCCGAGCGCGACGACGTCCACGGCCCCGACCAGCTCGTCCCCGGCTTCGGCAACACGATGCGCGACGGCCTCGGCGTGCGCGCCGAGCGAGGCGGTGTCGACATCGCGATCGTCGGCGGCCTGATCCTCGACCCGGTCCTCGGCGTCCGCTACGCGTCGATCGGCGTGACCGACGGGCGGATCGTGGCCGTCGGCCGCGCGGGCAACCCGGACACCATGGACGACGTCGACGTCGTGCTCGACGTCGGCACCGCGGTCCTCGACGCCACCGGCCTGATCGTCACGCCCGGCGGGATCGACACGCACGTCCACTGGCTCTCGCCGCAGGTCACCGACGCGCTGCTGGCCGGCGGCGTGACGACGATGGTCTCCCAGGACTACGGCCCGGTCTGGAACCTCGGCACCAACCCGGAGGCCGGCCTCGCCACGACCTGGGCCGCGCTCGAGGACGCGCCGATCAACGCCGCGCTGCTCGTCCGCGGCTCCTCGTCGCGCCCGGAGCGCGGTCGAGGACGGCCTGCGCGCGGGCGGCGCCGCGCTGAAGATCCACGAGGACGTCGCCGCGGGCCCGGCGCAGATCCGGACCGCGCTCGACGTCTGCGACCGCCACGACGTCCAGCTGGCGATCCACACCGACGGGCTCAACGAGGTGCTGTCGGTCGAGGGGACGCTCGCCGCGTTCGCCGGCCGGACCGTGCACGCGTTCCACATCGAGGGCGCCGGCGGCGGGCACGCGCCGGACCTCCTGAAGCTCGCGGGGCGCGAGCGGATCCTGACGTCCTCGACCGCGCCGACCGTCCCGTTCGGCGTCGACACCGCGGCCGAGCACGCGGCGATGGTCGCCGCCGTGCACGTGCTGGAGCCGGGCGTGGTGCCTGGCGACCGCACCGCGGCGCAGGCCCGCGTGCGCCCCGCGACGATGGCGGCCGAAGGCGTCCTGCACGACCGCGGGATCATCCACATGCTGTCGAGCGACTCGCAGGGGATGGGGCGCGCGGGGGAGGTCGTGCGGCGCGCGTTCCAGAACGCGGACGTGATGAAGCGCGCGTTCGGCGCGAGCGGTGGCGGCCGGGCCGACAACGAGCGCGTGCTGCGCCATCTGGCCAAGGTCACCATCAACCCGGCGATCGCGCACGGGCTGTCGCACGACGTCGGCGCGCTGACGCCCGGCCGGATCGCCGACTGCGTCTTCTGGCTGCCGCGGTTCTTCGGCGTCCGGCCCGAGCTGGTGGTCAAGATGGGCGTCGCGGCCTGGGGCGCGTCGGGGGACCCCAACGCCACCACCATGGTCTGCGAGCCGGTCGTCGTCCGCCGCCAGGTCGGCGCGCACGGCCGGGCGGCGGCGCGGCTGTCCTTGGCGTTCACCAGCGCCGCAGCGCAGGACACCGAGCTGCCGACCGCGCGCCGCCGGTCGGTCGTGCGCGGCTGCCGCGACGTCACCGCCGCCGACATGGTGCGCAACGACGCGCGGGCGAGGTCGTGTCGCGCCCGACGCTCGTCGGTCACGGTCGACGGCGAGCCCGTGGCGGCCCCGCCGGTGGAGCAGGTCGCGCTCTCCGGGCGCTACCTGCTGGGCTGAGCGGGCCCGACCCCGATGCGCTCGCCGAGGAGCTGCTCGAGGAGACCGCGGCGCTCACGCTCTCGCTGCACGCGGCCATCGAGGACTCGCGCCGGCCGGGTGCCGCGCTGCACCAGGCCGCGCCGGTCGCCGGCATCTTCGAGCAGCCGCCGGGCGGTGCGAAGCCGCGGCATCGGGCGGGCAGGCCGTCGGGCGAGCTCGTCGCACTGGCGGCGGACGCCGCCGAGCGCGTGCGCGAGCTCGCCGGCTATGCGGCGGGCGAGGACAACCCCGCGCTCGAGCCGCTCGCGCTCGCGTGCTTCTACGTGATCGACGCGCGCCGCAGCAACGCCTTCGGCCTGGGGCCGCTCGCGCAGAAGCGGCCGATCGCGCGCGCGCTCGACGAGGACGAGGCGCGCCGTGATCCGACGCTGCCCGTCGGCACGGCGCTGATCCGGATCTGGAGCGAGCTCCAAGGGGAGCCGCCGATCTGCGTCGAGCTACGCCTGCGACGCTAGACGGTGGCGGGCTCCGGCGGATCCTCGATCGCGCGGAGCTCCTGGAACGTGTCGCTGAGACGCAGCTCCTCGTCGCCGTCGATGCTCTGGCGGCGCAGCGTGCCGTCGCTCGCGAGCTCGTAGGCGCCCGCGCGACCGAGCGGTGGCGAGTAGACGTGGATCGTCAGCGCCGTGTCGCCGGCGGCGTGGCGCATGCGGTGGATGTGCGCGCCGTCGAAGCGGAACGTCTCGCCCTCCGCGAACTCGACGCGTGCGAGCCAGTCGCCCGCCGGGCGCAGCACGATGTGCTCCTCGGCGACCGTGCCGCGCACGACGTAGACCGCGCCGAGGGAGCCGTCGTGGTCGTGGAAGCCCGTGTCTCCGGCCTGCTTCCAGCCGATCGCGTACGCCTCGCTGTGCTCGGTGCGCCAGAGCTGCGTGTACGTGCGCTCGCCGCGCTCGAAGTCGACCAGCGCGTCGAGGTCGTAGGCCGCGGCCGCGGCCTGTGCGACGTGGGCGCACTCGCCGAGCGAGAGCGATGCGGCCGTCGGGCAGGGCCTCGGCGAGTACTGCGACGACGTTGGGGGTGGTGTCGTTCACGGTCGGGCTCCTCGATAACCAGGGAAAACGCTCGAGTGAATCGTTTCACTAATCATCCACCCGGAATCGCGGTCCGTCAAGTAACGTCCGGTCGGGCATGGGCGACGGCGACCACGCGACCCGGCGGCCGAGGCGACCGACGATCCGGCAGCTGGCCGATTACACGGGCCTCTCGCCGGCCGCGGTGTCGTATGCGTTGCGGGGCCTCCAGGTGTCCGAGGAGACGCAGGCGCGCGTGCAGGCCGCGGCCGAGGAGCTCGGGCTTCCGCACCGATCCGATCGCACGTGCGCTGCGCGGCGGCGCGACCAAGAGCGTCGGCATGGTCGTCGGCAGCCTCGCCGACCTCTACCTGCAGGAGCTCGTCGCGGGCGTCCAGCGCCACCTCCGCGCCGGCGGCCGGCAGCTCCTGATCGCCGATGCCGACGGCGATCCCGCGATCGAGGTCGAGCTCGCGCTCGAGCTCGCCGACCGCCGCGTCGACGCGCTCATCGTGTCGCCGATCGGGCCCTTCGCGGCCGGCTGGGCAGGCATTGCCGAGCGCGTGCCGACGGTCAGCATCGGCGACCGCATGCCGGGCGCCGCGACCGCGGGGCAGGTGCTGTTCGACCATGAGCGCGCGGTCCGGGCCGTGCTCGAGCACCTCGCCGAGCGCGGCCACCGCCGCATCGGCGTGCTCTCGTGGGCGATCGAGCGCTCGCCGGCGCGCAGCGCGGAGCAGGCGGTGCTCGAGTGGTCTGCGAAGCTCGGGCTCGAGACGCAGCTGCATCCCTGCGAGTACAGCCTCAACGGCGCCCAGCCGCTCGCGCGCGATCTGCTCAGCGATCCCGACCGCCCGACGGCCATCTTCGCGCTCTCCGACTCGGTCGCGCTCGGCGTGTATGCGGCCTGCCGCGAGCTCGGCCTGCGCATCCCGCAGGACGTCGCCGTCGTCGGCTTCGACGACCAGCCGGTCTCGCGTCTGCTCGACCCGCCGCTGACGAGCGTGCGCTGGCACACCGACCGCATCGCCGAGATCGCGGTGCGGCTCGCCGTCGGCGCGAGCGAGGAAGCCGCGCTCGCGCGCACCGCGATCGTCCCGCCCGTCCTGCACGCGCGTGGCTCGACCGGCTAGCGTGAGCGGGGTGAGCGAACGCCACGCCGCGCACCCGCTGCTCGGGGAGCTCGAGGAGCTGATCGCGAGCCGTGAGGCCGCGCCGCGCAGCGAGCACCTGACGAACTTCGCCCGCGTCCTGCTCGGGCGCACATTGCACGAGCGGCTGCGCACCTTCGACCTCGACGAGCTCTTCCGCCAGACCTCGGGCCTGTTCGACTTCGTCGCGGCGCGCGGGCTCGCGCCGATGGCCGTGCGCGTGATCGACTCGCCGCCGGCCGGCACGGCGCTCGAGCTCGACGTCCCGGACGCGCCGTTCCTCGTCGACACGGTGCGCGCCGCGGTGCAGGGTGCCGGCTACGGCATCCGTCTGCTGCTGCACCCGATCGTCGGCATCGAGCGCGATGCGGAGGGACGGATCGTGCGCGTCGCGCACGCCAAGGAGGCCGCGGGCCGCGAGTCGGTGATGCGCCTCGAGCTCGACCGGCGCCTCACGCGCGACGAGGGCGACGGCGCTGGCCGGCGTGGTGCGCGACGGCGCTCGAGGACCTGCAGGCCGCGGTCGCCGACTTCGCCGGGATGCTCGCGGTGGTGGACGCGCATGGCCGGCGGCCGTGCAGGCCGCCGCCCCGGTGCGCGGCGCCCGAGGAGATCGAGGAGACGGTCGCCTTCCTCGAGTGGCTGCGCGACGGGCACTTCATCCTGCTCGGCGCCCGCGCCTACGCGATGGAGGAGACGCCCGAGGGCCCGACCGTGCACGTGCGGGCCGACTCGGGCCTCGGCGTGCTGCGCGACGACGACACGTCGCGCTTCGCCCGGCCGACGCCGGTCGGCGCGCTGCCCGAGTTCCTGCGCGAGCGGCTCGTCGCGACCGGCGACCTGCTCGTGATCGGCAAGACCAACCGCCGCTCGCAGCGTGCATCGCCGCGCGCGCATGGACGACGTCGACGGTGCGCGTCCTGCGGCCGGACGGCACGCTCGCGGGGCTGCTGCGCGTGATCGGCCTGTTCACGTCGCTCGTCTATCTCGAGCAGGCCTCGCGCACGCCGCTCCTGCGCCGCAAGCTGCAGTCGATCATCGAGGCCGAGGGCCTGATCGAGGGCTCGCACGACCACAAGGCCACCGTCGCCGCGTTCGAGTCGTTCCCGCGCGACGAGCTGTTCCAGGCACCGGTCGAGGCCCTGCGCGCCGAGCTCGTCGCGGCCGCGCGCGCGCAGGAGGCGCAGCGCGTCACCGTGACCGTGCGGCGCGATGCGGCCAGCCGCAACGTGACGGTGATGATCGCGGTGCCCGGCGACCGCATGTCGACCGAGCTGCGCATGCGCCTGCAGGCGGTGCTCGTCGAGCGCTTCCGCGCCGAGTCGGTCGAGTACCACCTGGCGCTCGTCGAGGATGCCGCGGCCCAGCTCTTCTTCCTGCTGCACGTGCCGCCCGACGGCGCGCCCGAGGTGCCGCTCGACGAGCTCGAGCGCGAGATCGCCCAGCTCGCGCGCACGTGGGACGACCGCCTCGCGGACGAGCTGATCGCGCGCCACGGCGAGCCGACGGCCGCAGCCTCGACGACGCGCTACTGCGCCGCGCCTGCCCGACTACTACAAGACCGCCACGCCGCCCGAGCTCGCGCTCCAGGACATCGAGCTGCTCGAGCGGGTGCAGCGCGGCGAGGTCGTTCGCGGTCGGCCTGCAGAACGAGCGCGCCGAGCACACGCAGACGGGCGCGCGGCCGCTGACGCGCGTGACCGTCGCGACGCACGGCGGCAAGATCCCGCTCGGCGTGCTGCTGCCCGTGCTCGAGGCGCTCGGCCTGACGGTCGTCGAGGAGGTGCCGACGCGCCTCGACGGCGGCGACGACGGCGCGTACCTGCACGACTTCGGCGTGCTCGTCGACGATGCGCAGCTCGACTGCGAGGCCGACGGCGAGCGCCTCGCCGACGCGATCACCGCCGTCTGGAGCGGCCACTGCGAGTCCGACTCGCTCAACGGCCTCGTCATCCGGGCGGACCTCGCGCCGCCGACGTCGCGATCCTGCGCGCCTACCGCCGCTACCGCCGGGTCGTCGCGCCGACGCTTCACCGCGCGTACCAGAACGACGTCCTGTGCGCCCATCCGAAGACGGCGCGGCTGCTCGTCGAGCTCTTCCGCGCGCGCTTCTGCGACGACCGCCGGCGAGGCGCGCGAGGCGGGTCTGCGGACGCAGCTGGACGAGCAGCTGGCCGCCGTCGGCAGCCTCGACGAGGACCGCATCCTGCGCGGCTTCGCCGCGCTGATCGACGCCACGGTGCGCACGAATGCGGCGCTCGGCCGCGACTATCTCTCGTTCAAGCTGCGCTCGGCCGACGTGCCGCAGATGCCCCAGCCGCGCGCCGCTCTTCGAGATCTTCGTCTACCACCCGCAGGTCGAGGGCATCCACCTGCGCGGCGGGCACGTGGCGCGCGGCGGCATCCGCTGGTCCGACCGCCGCGAGGACTACCGCACCGAGGTGCTCGGCCTGATGAAGGCCCAGATGGTCAAGAACGCGGTGATCGTGCCCGTGGGCGCCAAGGGCGGCTTCGTGCTGCGCAACGCCGCCGGCCGATCGCGACGCGCTGCGCGACGAGGTGCGGCTGCGCTACTCGACGCTGATCCGCGGCATGCTCGACGTGACCGACAACATCGTCGGCGGCGAGGTCGTGCCGCCCGCCGGGCGTGCGCGCCTTCGACGGCGACGACCCGTACCTCGTCGTGGCCGCCGACAAGGGCACGGCCGCGCTCTCGGACACGGCCAACGCGATCGCGATCGAGTACGGCTTCTGGCTCGGCGACGCGTTCGCGTCGGGCGGTTCGAAGGGCTACGACCACAAGGCGCTCGGGCATCACGGCGCGCGGCGCCTGGGAGAGCGTCAAGCGCCACTTCCGCGAGCTCGGGCGCGACGTCGACGCGCGCGCCGTTCACGCGTCGTCGGCATCGGCGACATGTCGGGCGACGTGTTCGGCAACGGCATGCTGCTGTCGCGCCAGATCCAGCCTGATCGCCGCGTTCGACCACCGCCACGTCTTCCTCGACCCGACGCCCGACCCGGCGACCTCGTACGCGGAGCGCGCGCGGCTCTTCGCGCTCGGCGCGGGCACGTCGTGGCAGCGACTACGACCCGGCGGCGATCTCGGCCGGCGGCGGGGTGTGGGCGCGCACCGAGAAGTCGGTCCCGCTCTCGCCCGAGGCGCGCGCGGCGCTCGGCATCGAGGCCGACGGCGCTCGACCCCGACGAGCTCGTCCGCGCGATCCTGCGCGCGCCCGTCGACCTGCTCTGGAACGGCGGCATCGGCACGTTCGTGAAGGCCTCCTCCGAGACGCACGCCGAGGTCGGCGACCGCGACACCGACGCGGTGCGCGTCGACGGCCGCGAGCTGCGAGCGCGCGTCGTCGGCGAGGGCGGCAACCTCGGCCTCACCCAGCGCGGGCGCATCGAGTACGCGGCGCGCCGGCGGCCGCATCAACACCGACGCGATCGACAACTCGGCCGGCGTCGACTGCTCGGATCACGAGGTCAACATCAAGATCCTGCTCGGCGCCGCGCGTCGAGCGCGACGTGCTCACGCCGGATGCGCGCGACGAGCTGCTGGCCTCGGCCGCCGACGAGGTCTGCGAGCTCGTGCTCTACGACAACTACCTGCAGGCGCAGATCCTGAGCCAGGAGCAGGAGACCGCGCGCGCAGCGCGTCGAGGCCCACGAGATGCTGATGCACGAGCTCGAGCTCGAGGGCCTGCTGGATCGCGAGATCGAGGCGCTGCCGGCGACGGAGGCCCTGGCCGAGCGGCATCGCCAGGGTCGCGGCCTGACCCGGCCGGAGCTGCGCGGTGCTGCTCGCCTACGCCAAGCGCAGCCTCTATCCCAAGGTGCTGGCCTCGCCGATCCCCGACGATCCCGGCGCTCGATCCGGTGCTGCGCGACTACTTCCCGCGGCGCATCGTCGAGGCCACGGGCGACGCTCTACCGCGAGCACCGCCTGCGCCGCGAGATCGTGGCGACGTTCGTCACCAACGACGTGGTCAACTCGCTCGGCATCGCGTGGGCGTGGCAGATGATGGCCGAGACGGGCGCGGAGGCGGCCGATGTGGTGCGCAGCTACTGGATCGCCCGCGAGGTCACGGGTGCCGTCGCACGCTGGGAGGAGGTGGAGGCGCTGTTCGCCGATCCGGCCGTGGACACGGAGGTGCAGATGGACGTGATGGTCGGCGTCGACGGTCTCGTCGAGGGCGTCGTCGCGCTGGTATCTGCAGCATGCGAGCGAGGGCGACGCGGCCGGCGTGATCGCGCGCGATCGCGCCTCGTTCAACGAGCTCTCGCAGACCCTGCGCGGCGTCGGCAGTGCCGCCTGGCGCGCCGATCACGCGCTGCGCCGCGAGGCGCTGGCCGAGCGCGGGGTGCCGGTCGCCGCTGGCCGACGCCGGCGGCCTGGCGGCCCGAGCTGACCTACGCGCCCGACGTGATCGCGGCGGCACGCGCGACCGGCTGCTCGCTGGCCGAGGCCGCGCATGCGTTCTTCGCGCTCGGCGAGAAGCTGCATCTCGACTGGATCGAGGAGCAGCTCGGCGAGATCGTCGCCGAGACGCGCTGGCAGCGCTGGGCGCTCGCGGCGGTGCGCGACGAGCTGCATGCGACGCGGCGGGAGCTGACCGAGCAGGTCATCGTGGCCGGGCGCGGCGCGCCGATGGACGAGGCCGTCGAGCGCTTCCTGGCCGAGCGCGGCGTGGCCGTGGCGCGCGTCGAGCGGCTGGTCGCCAGCCTGCGGGCCGACGGCATGTCGGACACCGCGGCCGCCATGGTCGGCGTGCGCCAGATGCGGAGCGCGTTCGCGTGAGCGAGCTGTCGCTCCAGGGCGCGGGGCTGCTGCTGATCGGCGTGCAGCGCGAGTACTTCGCGGAGGGCCGTGCCGCTGCGCATCGCGGACGGGCCGGTCGTGCTGGCGCGACTGCGGCAGCTCGCCGAGGCCGCGCGCGAGGCGCACGTGCCGATCATCCACGTGCGTCACGAGGAGGCGCCCGGGGCGCCGGTCTTCGACCCCGACGGCCCGCACATCGAGACGATGCCCGAGCTCGCGCCCCAGGGCCTCGAGCCCACGGTGACCAAGCACGCGCCCGGCGCCTTCACGAACACCGAGCTCGCGCGAGGTGCTCAACCAGTTCGGCGTGCGGCGCATCGTGATCGGCGGCTTCATGACCCACATGTGCTGCGACTCGACGGCCCGTCAAGCCGTCGAGCGAGGCCTCGAGGTGATCTTCCTGACCGACGGCACGGCCACGCGCGACCTCGCCCTGCCCGGCCGCACGGTGCTCCACAACGACGTGCAGGCGGCCACGCTCGCCGCGCAGGCCGACGGCTTCTCGACGCTCGCCGACGTGGCGACGATCCGCAACCTGCTGGCCGCGGCCGCCTGGTAGCACCGGCCGACGGCCTCGCGCCGGCTATCCGGGTGGTGGGTGTGGTTGGTGGGCGGTGATCGGGCGTCGGGCGTCGTTCGTGAAGACCGGGTGCTCGGCGTCGCCGGTCGGCGCTGGATGTGATGGTCGTGGAGGTGCTTGTGGTGGCGGTGGCAGAGCAGGATCAGGTTGGCGAGCACGGTCAGGCCGCCGTGCGTCGCGCGGGAGCATGTGGTGGGCGTCGAGCGCGTGGCTGGCGGTGCAGCCGGGGAACTGGCAGTGGTCGGAGCGGTGATGCAGCGCGCGGAGCTGCGCGTAGGAGGCGCAGCGTCCGACGCGCGAGTGCACGAGGTCGCTGCCGGTGCGGCTTGATGACGATCCGGCGGGCGTCGCAGCAGAGCCGCTCGGCGGTCTCGGGGCTGATCGGCCCGGCGCCTTCGAGCATCGCCGGCGCATCCTCGCTGAGGTGCACGATCAGCGTCGTGCGGCTGCGCTGCACGCCGGCGGTGTCGACTGGCGCCGCGGTGCTCGGCGAGCGCGACGAGCGCATCCGCGGCCGACTGCTGCCACTCCAAGACGACGCCGTCCTGCTGTCTCGGCCGCGCGGCGCGCGGTGGTGGCGATCCCAGATCGCCTGCTCGAACGCGAGCCCCTGCTCGAGCGGCAACCGGCCGTGGATCACGAGCTCGCGGTCGCCGTTGACCCAGCTCATGTGCAGCGCGCGCTTCTTGTACAGCGCAGCGTCGTCCTCGACTCGGGGCGGCGCGAGCTTGCGCGCAGCACGACCGATCTGACTGGGTGCCTTGCCGACCGCGCCGCGCGCGATCTCGGCGTCGCGTCTCGGGCGTCGCGAACGGCGCGGCGGCGGCGACCTGGTCGAGCGTCAACGCGCCCGTGCTGAGCGCCTCGTCGAGCGCCGGCAAGTTCCGCAGCGCCTCGCTCGTGGCGGTGACGCGCTTGGCGGTGCGCGAAGTCGGTGTTCGTGATCCGCGCCAGCCACTGCGCGAGCGAGGAGCACCCCTCGAGCTTCCAGTACTCGCGGTCGCTCGGCGAGGCGCACGATCTCGGTCTTGCGCTGCTCGCGCCGCGCACCCTCGACCGTCATCGCGCGCAACTCGCGACCGAGCTCCTCGTACTCCCGCTCGAGCGCCTCAGCCGCGAGTCTCGTGCGCACGCCGATACGCGTCGCGCGCGGCGTGCACGGCGTGGTCGAAGTAGATCGTTCACGGGAGACGTTGGGAGGGGCGAACATCTGTTCGTATACTACCAGCCCGGCGGCTTGAGCGGGACTTGATAATGACTATTTTGCAGGGACTTTTACACCCCACTAGCGTGACGAGTGGTCGCGCCAACGACAAGCTCGACGCTCCAGGCGATGCACGTAAACGCGAGCCATCCGCACGTTTAGGGCCAGGCCCCAAACGTGCGGGCAACGCCGCCACCGAGCTCCCGCCACGCGGCAGCCCGCCCCCGCGTGACCGCCCCTCCCAGCCGGCGCACGTAAACGCACGGCCAATCGCACGTTCAGGGCCAGGCCCCAAACGTGCGGGCAACGCTGCATCGACGCTCCGGCCACGCGGCAGCCCGCCTCCGCCGTGACCGTCGTCTCCCAGCCGACGCACGTAAACGCTAAGCCAACCGCACGTTCAGGGCCTGGCCCCAAACGTGCGGGCAACGCCAAGCGAGCCGCACGTTCAGGGCCAGGCCCCAAACGTGCGGGCAACGCTGCCACCAAGCTCCCGCCACGCGGCAGTCCGCCCCCGCCAACACCGCCGCTCCCAGCCGACCGAGCGCTCGGTGTAGCGGATCGAGAGGTACTGGACGCCGTGGTCTGAGTGATGGACGAGCTTGTCGAGCGCATCCGCGGCGTTGCCAGAGCGCCATCTCGAGCGCGTGAGCGCGAGGCCAGAGCGCAGGCTGGTGGACGCTTGCCAGCCGACGATGAAACGGCTGAAGACGTCGATCACGAGCGCCACGTAGACCCAGCCGGCATAGACGTTCAGGGCCTGAGCCCCAAGCGTGCGGGCCGACGCTCGTAACGCGAGGCCAAGCGCACGTTCAGGGCCTGGCCCCAAACGTGCGGGCAGCGCCGTCACCGACGCTCCGCCACGCGGCAGCCCGCCCCGCCACGCGTCAGCCCGCCCCGGCCACCACCGCCCCTCCCAGCCGACGCACGCAACGCACGCGCCCCGCAGCCCTACAGGTGGTGCGCGTACTCCTCGAGATCCCAGTCGGACACGTGCCGGTGATACCGCTCCAGCTCGAAGCGCTTGATCGTCAGGAACGTCTCCACCAGCTGCGCGCCCATCGCGTCGCGCAGCAGCTCGTCCGCCTCGAGCGCTGCCAGCGCCGCCTCGAGCGACAGCGGGATCGGGTCGCCCTGCTCCTCCTCGGGCAGCTCGTAGATCAGCCCGGCGACCGGCGCGGGCGGCGTCAGCTTGCGCTGCACGCCGTCGAGGCCGGCGAAGAGCAGCGCCGCCGGTCGCGAGATAGGGATTCGCCGAGCCGTCGGCGAGCCGCATCTCGACGCGCGTCGCGCCGCCGCGCTCGGGCGGCACGCGGATCAGGCCGAAGCGGTTGTCGTAGCCCCAGCAGGCGCGCGTCGGCACGAGCTCGTGCGGGTCGATGCGCCGGTACGCGTTGACGGTCGGGTTGAGGAAGGCCATCAGCGCCGGGGTGTGGGCGATCACGCCGGCGATGAAGTGCTCGCAGCACCTGTGCGCAGCCCTCGGAGCCCGCGCTGTCGGCGAACGCGTTGGAGCCGTCCTCGTCGCAGAGCGAGAGGTGCAGGTGGAAGCCCGAGCCCGCGTCGCCGTTGAACGGCTTGCCCATGAACGTCGCGAGCAGCCCCTCGCGCGTCGCGAGATCCTTGACGGCGGCCTTGAAGCGGAACGCGCGGTCGGCGGCGTCGAGCGCGTCGGAGTGGGTGAGGTTGATCTCCCACTGGCTCATGCCGTACTCGTGCGCGCCGCCGATCGCGCCGAGGCCGGCGTCGTGCACGGCGAGCAGCATCCGGTCGAGCACGCCGCGCGGATCGGTGTGGTCGCCGACGGTGTAGACGTGCGTCGGGTTCTCGACGTAGCGCGTCCAGCCGCCGGGCGCGGATTCGTCGCGCTCGAGCAGGTAGAACTCGAGCTCCGGTCCCATCACGGGGTGCAGGCCGAGCGCCTCGAAGCCGGCGATCGCGCGCTTCAGCGTCGCCGCGCGGATCGGAGCCGTAGGGCTCGCCGTCGGCGCTCTGGTCGGCCAGGCACCACGCCACCTCGGGCGCCCACGGCAGCCGCACGAGCGTCGTCGGGCAGCGGCGTCACGTGGATGTCGCGGAAGCCGTGCTCGAAGCCCGAGACCACGTTGTGGCGCAGGTCGACGGTCGAGATCGCCTTGCAGAAGTTGAGCCCGTGCTCGGCGACCGTCGAGGCGAAGACGCCGATCGGGACGTCCTTCCCGCGCAGCGTGCCGTGCAGATCCGGGTAGGTGACGCGCACGATGCGCACGCCGTCGCGCTCGAGCGCCGCCAATCGCTCCGAGTCCGTCATCTCGCCTCCGCACGCATCGTTTCCCGGGCCACCGGTGGTCGGGCGAGCGTACCAGTCGTCAGGCGCGCGGAGCCTCCACGACCCGGACGGGCAGGCGCTTGAGGCCGTTCGTGAAGTTGGAGCGCAGCCGCGCGGGCGGGCCGGTCAGCTCGATCGACGCGATCCGCGGCAGCAGCTGCTCGAAGAGGATCGCCATCTCCAGCCGCGCGAGGTGCGCGCCGAGGCAGAAGTGCGGGCCGCCGCGGCCGAACGCCGCGTGCACGTCGCGCTTGCGCGTGAGGTCGAGCCGGTGCGGATCGGGGAAGGCCTCCGGGTCGCGGTTCGCGGCCGCGAACCAGACGACGACGCGCTCGCCTTTGCGGATCTTCACGCCGCGCAGCTCGGTGTCGGCGATCGCCGTGCGGCGGAAGTGCCAGACCGGCGAGGCGTAGCGGATCAGCTCGTCCACCGCCTGGGGCATGATCGACGGGTCCGAGCGCAGCAGCTCGAGCTGATCCGGGTTCTCGATCAGCGCGAGCAGCCCGAGCGCCATGCCCTGCCGCGTCGTCTCGTTGCCCGCCACGACGAGCAGCGCGAGGTTGTTGTCGAGGTCGTGCTGCGAGACCGGGCAGCCGCCGATCTCGGCGTTGGCGAGGATCGAGAGCACGTCGCCGCAGGGGTGGCCCTTGCGCTCCTGGATCAGCGGGCGCCCGAGCTCGAGCAGCTCCGCGCCCGCCTCGGAGCCGAACGGCAGGTACTTCGACTCCTCCGGCGTGAGCGTCGTGGGCGGCGTCAGGTCGGGGTCGGTCGGCACGAGCATGCGGTCGCCGAGCTCGACGAGCTTGTCGAGGTGCTCGTCCGGCACGCCCAGCATGTGCCCGAGCACGCGGATCGGGATCGGGCCCGCGATCTCGTGCACGAAGTCGAACTCGCCGAGCGGCAGCGTCTCGTCGAGCATCGTGCGCGTGAGCTCTTGCAGGAACCCGGTGTAGCGGTCGGACAGCGAGCGCGGCGTGAAGTCGCGCGCGAACATGCGGCGCCACTGCGAGTGCAGCGGCGGATCGGTCTCCATGAAGTTGCGGCGCGCCTCGAGCACGTCGTCCGGTACCGGCTCGATCAGCGCGGCCCCGCCGGCCTCCGACGAGAACGTTGCCGTGTCCTTGAGCACCTGGACGACGTCGTCGTAGCGCGTCACGCACCAGAAGCCCTCGCCGCCGGGCTCCGGGTGCCGGAAGACCGGCGCCTCGCGCTGCAGCAGCTCGAAGACGTCCCACGGCTCGCGCTCTGCGAACAAGTCGTGGTCGAGCAGGTTGACGTCAGCGAGGCTGAGCGTGCGGGTCGCCATGCGCCCAAGGGTACCCTGCGCCCCGGTGAACCACGAGGAGGCACAAGGGTGAAGGCTGTTCGCTATCGCAACGCGTCCGGCGAGTACCGCATCGGGCGGCTCGAGGACGAGTCCATCGTCGACGCCGGCGCGGCGGGTGAGCAGGGCTTCGTCCCGACCCGGGCGGCTTGGAAGGCGCTCGCGCAGGCCGAGGGGCAGCGAGTGCCGCTCGACGCCGTCACGCTCGCGCATCCCGTCGTGCCGCGCAAGCTGATCTGCATCGGCCTCAACTACCGCGACCACGCCGAGGAGTCCGAGCTCGACATCCCCGCCGTGCCGGTGATCTTCGCGAAGTGGGCGACGTCGCTGATCGGCCACGGCGAGACGATCGTGATCCCGCGCGAGGAGACGCGCCCCGACTACGAGGGCGAGCTCGCGATCGTGATCG
This sequence comes from uncultured Actinomycetes bacterium, assembly GCA_963834415.1. Lineage (GTDB taxonomy): Bacteria > Actinomycetota > Thermoleophilia > Gaiellales > JALYLC01 > JALYLC01. Next base: position 14,957 of record CAWIBP010000005.1, read on the forward strand.
GCGAGCCCGTCTACCGCGCCACGGGGAGCGCCCGCCGCTCCGTGATCGGCGGCTACACCTGCTTCCACGACGTCTCGGGCCGCCGCGCGCAGCTCGAGACGCCGCTGCGGCAGTTCACCTACGGCAAGAGCTTCGACACCTTCGGGCCGCTCGGGCCCTGCCTCGTGGACGCCGACGGCGTCGATCTCGGCTCGCTGCAGGTCACGACGGTCGTCTCGGGCGAGACGATGCAGGACTCGAGCACGAGCAACCTGATCTTCGGCATCGAGGAGCTCGTCGAGTACGTCTCGCTCGGCACGACGCTCGAGCCCGGCGACGTCATCGCGACCGGCACGCCCGGCGGCGTGGGCGACTCGCGCAAGCCGCCGCGCTACCTGCGCGAGGGCGACGTCGTCGACGTCAGCGTGACCGGCGTCGGCACGCTCAGCAACCCCGTGACGCTCGAGCGCTGAACCGCCGCTCAGGCGAAGTCGTCGGCGCCGCGCCGGCGCTCGGCCGAGCCCTGCAGCGCGCGCACGAGCTCGTGGCCCGAGGCGACGAGGTCGAGCGCGTCGCCGAGCGAGGCGCGCGGGGCGACCTCGGGCGGCGGGATGAGGCGCTCGTGGCTGCCGTAGCGCAGCCGCACGCCCTCGATGCCGAACTCCTCGCCGACCGTCCAGACCGGCACCTTGACGCCGGCCGCGAGCCAGCTCGCGAGTTGCCGGGCATCGGCGCCGCGGCCGAGCACGTCGATGCCGTCGAGGCCCTCGAAGGCGTCCTCGCCGTCGCTTCCGATCGCGATCGCGACGCGCCACGGGTCGGTGCGCAGGTCGGCGAGGTCGCAGACGTTGGAGTGGGCGAGCAGGGCCGACGAGAGCTCGCTGCCGCACATCGCGGAGTCGAGGATCACGTCCGGGCACGCACGTGCGAGATCCTCGGCGAGCCCGAACGGCGCAGACTCGGGCAGCCAGGCGACGGCGGCACCGGAGCTCGAGGCCAGGGCCACGGCGGCGCGCGCCTCCGAGCCGGTCGCGTCGGCGTCGAGGCGGAGAATCGCGGCGGGGAGCTCGCCCCCGAGCGAGGCGAGTCCGCGCCGGAGCGACCAGCTGGGGCTGTCGAGAGCGACGAGCGCGAGCGAGGCTCGGCCGGAGGTGGGTGTCTGAGAAGGCATCTGCATGGTCATTCGCACGAGTGCGCGAAGTGGATTACCCGCAATCGATACCTACACAAACGCTGAACACTCGCGAGCTGGTTCCTCTCCCTCGCGAGCGCCGCGGGGCCCGCCGCCGGAACGTCCCGCTGGGAGCGCAGAGCCCGATCGAGTCAGGCCCTCTCGGCCCCGTTCAGCAGCGCACGCCGGAGCGCTTCGCCCCGTGCCACCGCACGTCGAGGCCTGAGCACGCCACTACCCTGCAGCCGTGCCCGAGCAGACCTGCGACGTCCTCGTGATCGGCTCCGGCGTGGCCGGGCCTCGACCGCCGCGCTGGCCGCCGCCGAGCGCGGTGGCCGCGTGCTGCTCGCGACCAAGCTCGGGCTCGCGTCCTCCAACACCGCCAAGGCGCAGGGCGGCATCCAGGCCGCGCTCGGCGACGGACGACGCGCCGTCGGTGCACGCCGAGGACGTCATGCACAGCTCGCACGAGACGGCCGACCCGCGCCTCGTCGCCGCGCTGACGGCCGAGGCGCCGGACGCGATCGCCCGACTCGAGCGCTGGGGCGTCGACGTTCACGCACGACGCCGACGGCCGCTACCGGCTGGCGCGCTGCGGCGGCGCGACGCGCAAGCGCCTGCTGCAGGTGGGCGATCGCACCGGGCATGCGATCGCGACGGCCCTGCGCGAGGCGGCCGGCGCCGCCGGCGGCATCGCGACGATGCCGCACGCGCCGCTCGAGGCGATCGAGCCGTCCGCGTCGGGCTGGCGCGCGACGCTCGGCCGGCGCGAGGGCGGGAGCGTGACGGTCGCGGCCGGAGCGATCGTGCTCGCCGCCGGCGGGCGCTGCTACGCCGAGGCCAGGCGGCTCGGCACGTTCTCCACCAACGCCGCCGGTGCCACCGGCGAGGTCACCGAGATCGCCCTGGCCGCGGGCTGCGAGGCGCGCGACCTCGACGCGCTGCAGTACCACCCGAACGGCGGCCTCTGGCCGACGACGATGCAGGGGTACTCGATCCCGGAGACGACGCGCGCCTACGGCGCGGTGCTGCTGAACGCCCGCGGCGAGCGCTTCGTCGACGAGCTCGGCGGGCGCGACGTCGTCGCGGCCGCGATCGTGCGCGAGTGCGAGGAGGGCCGCGGGCTGACGACGCCGGAAGGGCGCCCGTCGGTGCTGCTCGACTGCCGCCCGATCGCCGTCGCCGATGCCGAGATCTCGCTGCCGTACATGCTCAGGCGCTACCGCTCGGCCGGCATCGATCCGCTCAGCCGAGCCGATCCACACCTACCCGGTGCTGCACTACCAGAACGGCGGGCTCGTGATCGACGAGCACGGCGCGACGACGCTGGCCGGCGTCTACGCGGCGGGGGAGATCGCCGGCGGCGTGCACGGGCGCAACCGCATGATGGGCAACTCGCTGCTCGACGGCTCGGTCTTCGGCTGGCGCGCCGGCCAGGCCGCGGCCGCTGCGGCTGCGTAGAAGCGCTCCTTCTCAGGCCTATCAGCGAGGGACTGGTATCCTCGCCTGCGATGAGCATCTCCGCGAGCGCCACCGGCTTCCTCGACCTCCCCGCGCGCCCGTCGAAGCCGCGCCAGGTCGGCATCACGCATGTCATGGACAAGGGCATGACGCAGACGCAGATCGAGGGGCTGATGGAGACGGCGGGCGACTACGTCGACATCGTCAAGCTCGGCTGGGGCACCTCGTACGTGACCCAGAACCTGCCCGAGAAGCTGGCGCTCTACCGCTCGCTCGGCATTCCGGTGATCTGCGGCGGCACGCTGCTCGAGATCGCCGAGGCGCGCGGCAAGCTCGACGGCTACCGCAGCTGGCTGAGCGAGAACGGCTTCGAGAGCGTCGAGGTCTCCGACGGCACCATCGACCTGCCGCGCGAGCGCAAGCTCGAGATCATCGAGACCCTCGCAAAGGACTTCCGCGTGCTCTCCGAGGTCGGCTCCAAGGACGCCGACGCGATCTTCGCGCCGTACCAGTGGGTCGGCTGGATCCGCGATGAGATCGCCGCAGGCGCCTGGAAGGTCATCACCGAGGCGCGCGAGTCGGGCACGGCGGGCATCTTCCGCGGCACCGGCGAGGTGCGCAGCGGCCTGATCGACGAGATCGTGCACGAGCTGCCGGTCGACCGCCTGCTCTTCGAGGCGCCCCAGAAGGCGCAGCAGGCATGGTTCATCCGCCAGTTCGGCGCCGACGTGAACCTCGGCAACATCCCGCCCGACGAGGTCATCCCGCTCGAGACGCTGCGTCTCGGGCTGCGCTCCGACACGATGAGCGCATTGCTGCTCAACGTTTGACCGAGCGCGTCCGATAGGCGCGGCATGAGGCAGGATCTGCACTGTCACTCGTCGGCCTCCGACGGGCTGCTCTCGCCGACGGCACTCGTCGAGCACGCGCACGCGATCGGCCTCGAGCGGCTCGCGCTGACCGATCACGACACGCTCGGCGGCCTCGCCGAGGCGAGCGCCGCAGCGTCCCCGCTCGGCATCCGCTTCGTGCCCGGCACCGAGATCTCCGTGCGCCCCCCGTCGGGCTCGATGCACCTGCTCGCGTACCTGCCGGACGCGGGCGCCGAGCCTCTCGCGACGCGTATCCAGGCGATCGCCGACTATCGCGGGAGCCGCAACCAGCGCATCGTCGAGCGCCTCGACGAGCTCGGCTACCCGCTCGCGTGGGACGACGTGGCGCGCCGCGCGAAGGGGCGCGTCGGACGCCCGCACATCGCCGCGGCGCTCGTCGATGCGGGCCACGTGGCGACGGTGCAGGAGGCCTTCGACCGGCTGCTCGCCGACGGCCAACCCGCCTACGTCGACGCCGGCTCGCTCGGCCCCCAGGAGGCCGTCGAGGTCGTCGCCGCGAGCGGCGGCGCGCCCGTGCTCGCGCATCCGTACTCGCTGCGCATGGGCGATGCCGAGCTCGAGCGCTTCGTCGCTCGCCTCGCCGGGCACGGCCTGCGCGGGGTCGAGAGCTTCCGGCCCGACCACGACGACGCGCAGCGTGCGTTCACGCGCCGCCTCTGCTCCCAGCTCGGGCTTGTGCCGTGCGGGGGCTCCGACTCGCACGGCCGTCCGGAAGGTCCGGCGCTGGGCGATGCCGGGCCGGTGCCGGTCCCGGACGACACGCTCGAGCGGCTCGGCCTTGCATAAGTACGCCTACCTGTTGAGATAAGCCAGTCTGATTGCTAGGGTGGGAGGCGATGGCGGCTGTCCACCCTTCCGGCGACCTCACCTCCGAGGACGTCAGCCGCCTCGCGGAGCACTTCGAGCCGCTGCGCGCCGAGGAGCTCGTGGCCTTCGCGGCCGAGCACTTCGGCTCGCGCATGGTGCTCACGTGCTCGTGGCAGCTCGGCACGTCGATCCTCGTGCACATGACGCGCGAGGTCGCCCCGGACACGCGCCTCGTCGAGATCGACACCGGCCTGCTGTTTCCCGAGACGCACGCCACGCGGCAGCGCCTGGTCGACCACTACGGGCTCGAGATCGAGACGCTGCACCCGCTCCAGAGCGTCGCGCAGCAGGCCGCCGCGCACGGCGACTCGCTGTGGGAGCGCGAGCCCGACCGCTGCTGCGGGCTGCGCAAGGTCGAGCCGCTCGAGCGCGCGATCCGCGACGCCGACGGCTGGCTGACCGGCATCCGCCGCGACCAGACCTCGCAGCGCGCCCACTCGCCGAAGCTCGTGCTCGACGTGCGCCGCGGCGTCGTCAAGGTGCAGCCGCTCGTCGACTGGAGCGAGCGCGACTGCTGGCGCTACGTCTCGCGCAACGGCATTCCGTACAACGAGCTGCACGACCGCGGCTTCCCGTCGATCGGCTGCACGCCGTGCACGCGTGCGATCGGCAGCGGCGAGGACGCCCGCGCCGGGCGCTGGGCCGGCAGCGGCAAGACCGAGTGCGGCCTGCACGCACCGACCGCCTGAGCGACGGCGCGGTGCCCCCGTCCGGGGGAGGTAGGCGGCATCGCGGATCTCGGCTATCACTCGACGAGGAAGCGAACCCTCGACAGGAGTGCCCGGGCTCTTCATGAAACGCCGTCTCGACTCGATCATCATCGGCGGTGCGATGCTCTTCGGGGGCATGGCGCACCGCCGCGCAGGCATTGTTGCGCGCCAGGTCGGCGAGCTGGGCGAGGCCGTCGGCGCCGTCGAGGAGCAGCTGCGCGAGACCGCGCGCGCCGAGCCGCGCGCGCGGGTTCCGGGCATGCCGCTGCCGACGGGGTACGGCCTCCAGGTGCGCGGCCCGGACGACGAGAGCATCGTCCTCCCGGTCTGCCTGCCGCCCGGATTCGAGCTCGCGTCGATGGTGCTCTCGCCCGAGTTCCTGCCGCGCGAGGCGCCGCGCGCCTCCGCCGCGGCACCCGCCGCCGTCGTGCCCGCGCCTGCCCCTGCGCCGGTCGGCGGGCGTCTCACCGGCACACGCCAGTACGTCTTCGCCAGCGATCCGGGCTTCAGCGCCGACGAGACCTTCGGCGGCACCGTCGCCGCGGACGAGCCGCGCCCGGCCCGAGCGCGCGGCATCGAGACGCATCGCCTGTAGGCGGTCGCGCGATGCCGGCGCGGCGCCGTGCATGAGGACGGGCGCCTGCACGTAGGATCCGCCCGATGCAGCGCGCAGTCGCGATCGCACTCGCGGGAGGACTGCTCGCCGCCTCGGCAGGGGCGTTCGGCCTCGCGCAGGTGCTCAAGCTCGAGCGCTCGCCGATCGAGGCGATCCGGGTCGACCCGACGCCGAACCACGACCGCGGGCGGCTCGACCGCCACGACAGCGCGCTGTTCTCGCCGCTCTGCAGCGCGCCCTGCCTGAACGCGGCGGTCGTGCGCTTCCGGGTGCATACCGCGGGCCCGGTGCGCGCCGCGGTCGTCGCGCCCGACGGCGTCGTCGTCCGCGATCTCGGAACGCTGCCGCACCCCGGCGGCCGCGTCGTCGCGCGCTGGGACGGCCGCGACGCAGCCGGGCGGCTCGCGCCCGACGGCTCCTACCGGCTGCAGGTGCGGCTCTCGGGGCGGCGCATCCGGCTGCTGAACCCGCTCGTGCTCGACACCGCGGTGCGCCTGCTCGAGCCGCCCGCCGTGTCGCGCCGCGTGCTCTCGCCCGATTGCGACTCCTACGGCGACCGGGTGACCGTCGTCGTGCGCGGGAGCGAGCAGCTGAGCGGCGTGCGCCTGCAGGTGCGCGAGGGGTCGCGGCTGATCCGCACGGTGCGGGTGGGCAAGCGCGCTCGCGCGCTCGCCGTCAGCTGGCCGCCGTACGCCGGCAAGCGCTGCACGACTGCGCCGGACGGGCGTTTCAGCCTGCGCGTGCTCGCGCGGGACGTGGCGGGCACCACGCGCGCGATCGCGCTCGGCGACGTCACGGCGCGCGGCGTCGTCTTCTCCCTGCCCGACCGCGCGATCGTCGCGGGCAAGCGCGTGCGCGTCGGCATCTCGGCCGACGCCAGGGGCCTCCGCCTCGACCTGGCGCGGCTCGGCGGCGGACCGCCGGCGGTGCTCGCGCGCGGCACGCGCTCGCCCGCGGCGATCGCACGCATCCCGGCCGCGGCGGCCGGCGGCGTGTACGTGGTCTCGAACCGCCACGCGGGGCGCACCTACGAGGCGCTGCTGGCCGTCCGCGGGGCGCGTCCCGCGCCGGTCGCGCTGCTCGTCGGCCGGCGGCCGAGCGAGGCGGTCGCGGCCTACCAGGCGCGGCTGGACGCGCTCGGCATCCGCTTCGACGCGCTCACCGCGCGCGACGTCGCAGGCGGCGCGCTGGCCGGCTACCGGGCCGTCGTCGCACCGCCCGGGAGCGGCGCGGTGCCCGAGCTCGCGGGCGCCGAGATCATCAGCTCCGCGGCCGCGATCGTCCCGGGACTCGGCGCAGTGATCCCCGCGCTGCTCGCGCTCGCCGCGACGGCCGGTCTCGCCGGCGTGCTCACGCGCAGCGACCGCCTGCCGCGGCTCGCGGCGCTCGTGCTCGCGGCCGGCGGGACGCTCGCACTGCTCGGCTGGCTCGGCGTCGCCGACACGCTGCGCGCACACGCCGCACCCGCGGCGGTCGCGCTCGTCGTCGCGCTGGGGATCGGCCTGCTCGCCGCCGCGCGCCCTGCGGCGGCGGCCGCTGATCCTCCCGTTCGCCGTCTGCCTCGCGCTGCCGTTCCGCTTTCCGCTCTCGATCGGGAGCCAGGACGCGAACCTGCTGCTGCCACTCTACGGCGTGATCGGCGTGGCCTTCCTCGCGCTGCTGCTCGACGCCCTGCGCGGCGAGCGGCGCCGTGCACCTGCCGCCCCGCGCCGTCGCCCTGCCGCTGCTCCTGCTCGTCGCCTGGGAGGGCGCCTCGCTGGCCTGGAGCGAGAGCGCGACCGAGGGCGCGAAGGTGCTCGCGTTCTACGTCCTGCCCTTCGGCGTCCTGCTCGCGGCGCTCGTCGCCAATCCGCCGCCGCGGCCGCGCCTGCCCGATCTGCTGCGCCTCCAGGTCGTCCTCGCCCTCGTCTTCGCGGCGGTCGGCGTCTACCAGCTGCTGAGCCACGACATCTGGTGGAACCGCAAGCTGATGGTCTCGAACGCGTTCAGCTCGTTCTTCCGGGTCAACTCCGTTTTCTACGACCCCTCGATCTTCGGCCGCTACCTGGCCGCGACGATCGTGCTCGTGTTCGCCGCGCTGCTCTTCGGGCGCGTGCGCCGGCCGTTCGTCGCGGCCGCGGCGGCTGCGCTCGCGTGGGTCGGCATCCTCACCTCGTACTCCCAGTCGGCGTTCGTCGCGCTCTGCACGGCCGTCGGGACGGGCCTCGTGCTGGCCTTCGGACGCCGCCTCGCGTGGCTGCTGCTCGCCGGCGCGGCGGTGGTCGCGCTCGCGCTGCTGGCCGTGCCCTCGGTGCGCGACTCCGGCGTCGACCGGGTCACCTCCGAGCGCTCCGAGCTCGTCGGCGACGGCCTCCGGCTGTTCCGCGAGCACCCGCTCGCCGGCGTCGGCCTCGGCGGCTCGACCGAGGCCGCGCGCGAGCAGAGCGAGCAGGGGCGCGCCCTGCGCCGTGCACAGCACGTGATGCCGCTGACCGTCGCCTCGGAGCTCGGAATCGTCGGGCTGGTGCTCGCGGGCTGGCTGCTGGTCGCGCTCGCCCGGCTCGCGCTCGCCCGCCGCGCGCTGCGCACCGAGCGGCTCGCGCTCGGCCTCGCGCTGCTCGCGATCTTCGTGCACTCGTTGTTCTACGCGGCCTTCTTCGAGGATCCGCTGACCTGGGGCCTCGCGGCGCTGCTCATCGCCTGCGCTGCGCCTGGCATCATCGAGGACGAATGATCGAGGGCCTCAACCGCGTGCTGGTGCTCGCTCCGCACACCGACGACGGCGAGTTCGGCTGCGGCGGCACGATGGCGCGGCTCGTCGAGGGCGGCGCCGAGGTGCGGCAGATCGCGTTCTCGATCGCCTCGCGCTCGCTGCCGGAGGGCTTCGCGGCCGACACGCTCGTGCACGAGTCGCGCGCCGCCTCGGAAGCGCTCGGCCTCGCCGCCGACGGGCTGACGGTGCACGACTTCGAGGTGCGCACCTTCCCGCAGGTGCGCCAGGAGATCCTCGAGCTGCTGATCGAGGTGCAGCGCGACTATCGGCCCGAGATGGTGCTGATGCCGACGCTCGCCGACATCCACCAGGACCACCACACGATCGCCGCCGAGGGCCTGCGCGCGTTCAAGCGCTCGACGATCCTCGGCTACGAGATCCCGTGGAACCAGTTCACGTTCGCCAAGCAGGCCTACGTCGTGCTCGAGGAGCGCCACCTCGCGGCCAAGGTGGGCGCGCTCGAGTGCTATCGCTCGCAGCAGCACCGCAACTACGCGAACGAGGAGTACATCCGCAACCTCGCGCGCACCCACGGCATCGAGATCGGCCGCCCGTTCGCCGAGTGCTTCGAGGTCGTGCGGTGGGTCGTGTGAGCATGCGCCCGCTGCGCGTCCTGCTGACGGCCTCCGGCGCCCCCGGCGCGGCCCGGCTGATCCACTCGCTGCAGCAGAACGGCGAGCGGAAGCTCGAGGTCATCGGCACCGACATGAGCGAGCGCAGCGGCGGGCGGTTCCTGTGCGACGGCTTCCACGTCGTGCCCGCGGGCTCGAGCCCGGAGTTCGCACCGGCGCTCGCGGCGCTCGCCGAGCGCGAGGGCATCGACGTCGTCTTCCCGCAGTCGAGCGGCGAGGTCGTGCAGCTCGCCGCGCAGCGCGAGCTGTTCGCGATGCCGCTGATGATCGCCTCGTCCGCGGCGATCGCTGCCTGCGACGACAAGGCGCAGACGATCGCGCTGGCCGAGCGCGCGGGCGTCAAGTCGCCGCGCTCGCAGCTCGCGCGCACGCCGGAGGAGTTCCGCGCGGCCGCCGAGGCGCTCGGCTACCCCGAGCTCGACATCTGCATGAAGCCGCCGCGCAGCAAGGGCTCGCGCGGCTTCCGCGTGCTCTCGGCCAGCGTCGACCGGCGCTGGGCGCTGCTCGAGGCCCGGCCGGGTCCGCTGCCGCTCTCGGTCGACGAGGCGCTCGAGGCGATCGGCGAGGACGACTTCCCGCCGCTGCTCGTGATGGAGCTCGCGACCGGCATGGAGCACACGGTCGACGGCATCTGCCGCGGCGGGCGCCTGGTGCTCGGCCACGCCAAGACGCGCGAGGCGGTGCGCGCCGGCCTCGCGATGTACTTCGAGACGGCCGACGCAGCCCGAGCTCGAGGCGGCGGCGCGGCGGCTCGTGCGCGAGCTCGAGCTGGACTGGTTCGTGAACGTGCAGTTCATCGGCGAGCACCTGCTCGAGATCAACCCGCGCATCTCGACGATCGTCTACCAGGAAGACCTCAACCTCCCGTACCTGGCCGTCCGGCATGCCGTCGGCGAGCTCGACGAGGAGCAGCTCGGCGCGTTTCAGGGCGCCGTCCGTACGACCCGGCGCGCCCTGCGCTACTACGACCAGGTCGAATACGACGAGCCGTGAGCGCCGCCGGCGGCGCCAGTGCCCGTCTGCGGACGCTCGCGACGCAGTCGGCGATCTACGGCATCGGGCCCGTCGTGGCCCGCTTCGCCGGGCTGCTGCTGCTGCCGATCTACACCCGCCACCTCGGCAAGGACGAGGTCGCGAACGTCGGCCAGGTGGTGGCGCTCGTCGCCGTCGGCGCGACGATCGCGCAGCTCGGCCTCGTCAACGCGCTCTTCCGCTTCGCCGCCGAGCGCGAGGGTGACGCCCGCTTCGCCGTCGCGCGCACGGCGATCGCGCTGTGCTGCGTAGCGGGCGTGGCGCTGGCCGTCGTCGCGGCGCTGGCGACGCCCGTCGCCGCGCCGCTGCTTGCTCGGCGAGGGCCACGAGGAGCTCTGGCTCGTGGCCTGCGCGGGCCTGCTGATCTCGCTGCTCTACGAGCCCTGCGCCGGCCTCTACCGGGTCGAGCAGCGGCCGCAGCGGTTCCTCGCCGTCACGCTCGTCAACGTCGCCGTCACGGTCGCGATCAGCATCGTCTGGATCGTGCGCTTCGACGGCGGCGCGCTGGCCATGGTGGCCGGCTCGTTCACGGGCACGCTGGTCGCGCTCGGCGTGGTGCTGTGGGACCGGCGCGCCGCGCTCTTCGGCCCGGTCGACCGGGCGCTGGCCGGCCCGCTGCTGCGCTTCGGCCTGCCGTTCATGCCCTCGCGCGTGGCGCTCTGGGGCCTCAACCTCTCGAACCGGCTGCTCGTCGCCTGGCTGGCGACGGGGGCGATCGCGGGCGTCTTCGTCGTGGGCGCGAACCTGGCCTCGGCGGTCGCGCTGCTGGTGACCGCGTTCCAGCTGGCCTGGCCGCCGTTCGCCTACGGCATCGAGGACGACGAGGAGGCGCGCGTCGTCTACCGCGCGGTGCTCACGGTCTGGCTGCTCGTCGCGCTCGCGGTGGTGCTCCCGCTCGCGCTCGCACGCGAGTGGCTGATCGCCGTGCTCGCGGGCGAGCAGTGGATCGGCGGCGCCGACGCGATGGCGCTGATCGCGCTCGGCCTCGCGTTCTACGGCGCGTACTACGTCGTCGGCGTGGCCGTGGGCCGGGTCAAGCAGACGCAGCTCAACTGGGTCGTGACGGGCATCGCGGCGGTCGCGAACGTCGTGCTCTGCCTCGTGCTGATTCCCGGTCACGGCGCGACGGGCGCCGGCGCGGCGACCGCCGTCGCCTACCTCCTGATGGCGACGCTGATGGTCGTGCGCGGCAATCGCGTGTTCCCCGTCGGCTACGACTGGACGCGGCTCGCCGGCCTGTGCGTCCTCGCGGCGGGCCTCTTCGCCGCCGGCGATCTGCTCTTCGCGGCGCGCGGCACCGGCGGCGTCGCAGGCCGCCTCGTGCTCGCCGCGCTGTTCGTGCCGCTCGCGCTCAGCGCAGATCGGGCAGCGCGGCGCGCAGCGCCTCGGCCGTGACGGCGGCCTGCTTGCTCGGGGCCCGCCGCGGGCCGGAGAGCTGCTCGGCGGCCGTGAAGACGCGCAGGCCGGCGCGGGCGAAGGCGGCGGGCGTCGGCACCGGCCTGCGCGTGCGCACGAGCACGAACCACGTTCCGAACGTCTCCACGTCGTAGGCGTCGGCGAGCCGCGTGCGGAACCGCTCGTAGCGCTCGTCGCTCGTCCCGCGCAGCGCCACGTACCAGCCGTGCGCGATCGGGCCGTGCAGGCGCTCGAGCGAGCGCACGATCAGCGCGGGCTCGCTGCGCGCCGTCCCGCGGGCCGACGCCAGATGCTCGTTGCCGCCCGGCGCGAGCACGCCCGCCGCGAACGCCTCGTCATAGCCGAGAAAGACGTCGTTGCGCGCGAAAGCAGTCCGCAGGTGGCCCGCAGCCAGGCCGAGGTCGGCCTTGCGCGTCGCCCACGCGTCGCCCCGGTAGCGGTAGTCGGAGAGGCGCGCGCCGCGCGTCGCCTCGACGGCGCCGACGAGCGCGGCGGACGCGAGCGCCGCGGCCACCGCCGTCCGCCAGCCGACGATCCGGCCGAGCGCCGCCGCCCCCGTCGCGATCGCGATGCCGGCGAGCGGGAGCGTCTCGATCACGTAGCGCACGTGGTTGTCGGAGTTCGGGATGCGCACGACCGCGAGCACGGCGAGCGGGAGCGCGATCCAGGCGACCACCAGCACCGCGCGGCCGCGCCCGCCGCGCGCGATCGTGACGAGGCCGGCGAGCGCGAGCGCGGCGCAGATCACGAGGTAGACCGCGATCAGGCCGCCTGCTGCGCGGGACGCCGACGAAGTGCGCGCCGGCCTGCGCGGCGACGTCGGGCAGCGAGGGCTTGGGGATCTCGGTGCCCGGCGGCTGCGGCACCTTGTCGAGCCGTGATGCCAGCACGAGGTAGCCGATGCCGAGCGGCGCCGTGCCCGCGATCACGCCCGCCGCAGCCCACACCGGCCGCCGCCAGGCCACGCGGCCCGGCCCGCGGATCAGCTCCGCGAGCACTGCAAGCGCCGCGATCAGGCCCACCACGACGCCGTACGGATGCGTGTACGTGGTCAGCACGAGCAGGGCCGCGGTGCCCGCCCAGTAGGGGGTCTCGCCGGTCTCCAGCGCGCGCACGAGGCACCACAGCGCGAGCGCGCTGAAGGCCAGGAAGAGCGAGTACATGCGCGCGAAGTCGCCGTAGTAGAGCGCGACCGGCGAGAGCGCGACGATCCACGCGGCGGCGGCGCCGACGGCGGGCCCGGCGAGCGCGCGCCCGAGCAGGCCGACCGCGACGATCGCGAGCAGGAGGCCGAGCGCCGAGATCGCGCGCGTCGCCGAGAGCCCCCCGCCCAGCTCCGCGACGAGCTTGGCGAGCAGAAAGTGGAGCGGCGCCCCGCCGCGCACGAGCTGCACCGTCTCGAGCAGCTCGCCGAGCGGGCGGCGCGCGACCATGACCGCCAGGGCCTCGTCGCGGTGCATGACGCGATCGCCCAGGTACGGGAAGAGGCGAGCGGCCGCCACCGCGCAGGCGGCGGCGATGCTCGCGCGGTAGGCCAGCGCCGGGGTCGGTTGCACCCCGCAAGGGTAGGATGCGCACGTGCAACGCGCCGTCGTGTCGCTCCCCGACGGCCTCGAGGCGCAGGTGCGCTGGCTGCTCGGCGAGCTCTGCGGCGCGGCCGGCATCCGGGTCGCCGAGGGCGCTCCGGTGCTCCCGGTCGAGCCCTCCTGGGAGCTCCCGGCCGCCGCGGCGCTGCTCGCGCGCGAGGAGGAGCTGGACGGCCCGGTCGACGTCCACGGGCGCCCCCTTGCCTCGGCCTCGGCGATTCCTCCGGGTGCGGCGCCGCTCGACGACCTGGTGCTGCAGCTGCGCGCGGCGGCCGGTGTCGGCGCCGATGCCGTCCCGCCCTATCCCGGCGGCGCCCGCTTCGCCGTCGCGCTGACGCACGACATCGACACCCCGTGGCGCTGGAGCCGGCGCGGGGTGCGCGGCGCTGCGGCCCGCCTCAAGGGCGCGCTGGCGAGCCGCGACCTCGCGACCGCGCGCGTCGAGGCGACCGGCCTGGCGCTGGCGCCGCTGCACCAGCTCTTCCGCAGCGACCCCAACTGGTCGCACCGCCGCTTCGCCGCGCTCGAGCGCAGGCACGGCTTCGCATCGACGTGCTTCGTGCTCGCGGCGCACCGCGATCCGCACGACGGCGCGTCGCCCGAGACCTACGACGCCCGCCGGGCGCGGCTCGTCGACCAGATCGCCCGGCTCGAGCTCGAGGTCGGCCTGCACGCGAGCTACACCTGCCTCGCCGACGAGGATCTGATCGCCGAGGAGCGGTCGCTGCTCGCGGAGCTGCTCGGCGAGCCGATCGCCGGCAATCGCCACCATTACCTGCGCCTGCCCTGGCACGACGGCATCCGCGCGCTCGACCGGCTCGGCTTCGCCTACGACACGTCGCTCGGCCACGCGGAGCGGCCCGGCCCGCGCGCCGGGCTCTCGTTCCCGTTCCACCCCTGGGATGCGCGCGCAGGAGCGCCGCTGCGCATCCTCGAGCTGCCGCTCGTGCTGATGGACGCGACGCTCGCCGAGCAGCGCTACCTCGGGTTGACGCCGAAGAGCGCGTGGGCCGAGATCGAGCGCGTGCTCGACCACCTCCACGACGTCGGCGGCTGCGCGAGCGTCCTCTGGCACAACGATCGCTTCGACCGCGTCTACGGGCGCGGCTGGGACCGGCTCTACGAGCGCCTGCTCGCGGGCATCGCCGCGCGCGGCGGCCATGCCGGCACGGCTGCGGCCCTGGCGCGGCACTGGCAGGACGAGCGATGCGCGTCCTGATCGTGGCGTTCTACTTCCCGCCGGCCGGCGGCGGCGGCGTGCAGCGCGTGCTCAAGCTCTGCCGCCACCTCCCGGAGCTCGGCATCGAGGTCGACGTCCTGGCGCCCGACGACCCGAAGTGGAGCGCCGTCGACCCCGGTCTCGCGGCCGACATCCCCGCGACGACGACCGTGCACCGCGCGCGCTACCGCGGCCCCTCGCACGCGCAGACGCCCGCCGCGCGGCTCGCGGCGGCCGCGGGGCTGCGCGGGCTCGGCGTACGTGCCGCGCTGCTCGGGCGCTCGGCGCTGCTGCCCGACCCGGAGGTCGCGTGGCTGCCCGATGCGCTGCGCGCCGGCGTGCGCGCCGTGCGCGAGCGCGGCATCGACGTCGTGCTCTCGACCTCGCCGCCCAACTCCACGCACGTGATCGCGGCCCTGATCGCCCGGCGCGCGGGCGTGCCGTTCGTCGCCGACTTCCGCGACTCCTGGCTCGCCAACCCGCACCGCCGCTACGAGCGGCGCAGCGTGCGCGCGAAGCGCGCCGTCGAGGCCCGCATCGCGCACGCGGCCCTGCGCCGCGTCGCGGCGATCAGCGCGGTGACGCCGGCGATCGCCGAGGAGGCGCGTGCCCTCGCGCCGCCGCAGACGCCCGTGCGCGTCGTCGCCAACGGCTGCGACTTCGAGGAGTTCGACGGGCTCGTCTACGCCCGTGGCGAGCGCATGCGCATCGTCCACGCCGGATCGTTCTTCGGCCAGCGCACGCCACGGCCGTTCCTGGGCGCGCTCGCGGGCCTGCTGCGCGACCGCCCTGAGCTGCGCGGGCGGGTGAGAGCGGTGTTCCTCGGCGAGCTGCGGCCGGCCGACCGCGAGTGGGCGCTCGGGCTCGGCCTCGGCGACGCGCTCGACGCTCGCAGGCTTCCGCCCACACGCCGAGGCGCTCGCGGCGATGCGCGCGGCTGACGCCCTGCTCCTGCTCGTGCCGCGGGCGGGCGGGCGCGGGCTCTCGGTCGTCTCGGGCAAGGTCTTCGAGTACCTCGCGGCCGAGCGGCCGATCGTCGCGCTCGTGCCGCCCGAGGGCGATGCGGCGGCGCTGTTGCGCGAGACGGGCTCGGCCTGGATCGCCGACCCCGACGACGAGGCGGCGATCGCCGGGGCGCTCGGCGAGGCCGTGGCCGCCTGGGAGTCCGACCGCCTCGGGCAGCGGGCGCTGGCGCCGGAGTGGCGCGAGCGGCTCGATCGCCGCACGCGTGCGCGTGAGCTCGCGGAGCTCCTGCGCGGCGCCGTCTGACCGGCCGCGCGGCCCCCCCAATCGGGCCTGGGAGCGTGTATAGGTTTGAAAGCAGGCCCGTACGCGTTGTTTGCCACCCGCTCCGACCACCGAGACGCACTCGAGGAGTCCGTTCTTGTCTCGCCCCACCGCGTCGGCGGAGATCCTGAGCGACCGGATCCGCCGCATCGTCATCGAGCAGTCGAAGCGCGCCGACGTCGGGCACATCGGCTCGAGCCTGTCCGTCGCCGACATCCTCGGCGTGCTCTTCGCGGGCGTGCTGCAGGGCGACGGGCCGGACGATCCCGACCGCGAGCGCTTCGTGCTCTCGAAGGGCCACGCCGGCCTCGCGCTGTACGCGGCGCTGCACGAGACCGGCGTGATCGACGGCGACGAGCTCGCGAGCTTCTGCGCCGACGGCAGCCGCGCTCGGCACGCACCCCGACCACGCCCTGCCCGGCGTCGACTTCTCCACCGGCTCGCTCGGGCACGGGCTCTCGCTCGGCCACCGGCGCCGCGCTCGCCGCGCGCCTCTCGGGGAGCCGGCGGCGCACGTTCGCGCTGCTGAGCGACGCCGAGTGCAACGAGGGCTCGGTCTGGGAGGCGGTCATGTTCGCCGCCCACCACCGCCTCGCCGACCTCGTGGCGATCGTGGACGTCAACGGCCAGCAGGCGCTCGGCTACACCCGCGACGTGCTCGACCTCGACGCCGCTCGACGAGCGCTGGCGCGCCTTCGGCTGGGACGTCCACACGGTCGACGGCCACGACACGCGACGCCCTGCGCGGCCGTCGTCGAGGGCCTCGAGCCGGGCGAGGGCCGGCCGCACGTCGTGCTCGCGCAGACCGTCTTCGGCCACGGCGTCTCGTTCATGGAGCGCCGGATCGAGTGGCACTACCTGCCGATGGACGACGAGCCAGTACGCCGGCGCGCTCGCCGAGCTCGCCGCGGCCGAGGCCGGCGCGGGGTCGCGGCGTGAGGAACGCCTTCTTCAGCGCGCTCACCGAGCTCGCCGACGACGACCCGCGCGTGCTGCTGCTGACGGGCGACCTCGGCTTCATGGCCGTCGAGCCGTTCGCCGAGCGCCACCCCGACCGCTTCGTCAACGCCGGCGTCGCCGAGCAGAACATGGTCGGCATGGCCACGGGCCTGGCCGAGGCGGGCTACGTCCCGTTCGTCTACTCGATCGCGACGTTCGCGGCGCTGCGCTCGTACGAGTTCATCCGCAACGGCCCCGTCCTGCACGACCTGCCGGTGCGCATCGTCGGCGTCGGCGGCGGGCCTCGACTACGGCCCGAACGGGATCACGCACTGGGCGCTCGAGGACGTCGCGGTGCTGCGCCCGCTGCCGGGGCTCGCCGTGATCGCGCCGGCCGACGACCCGCAGACCGCGAGCGCGGTGCGCGCGACGGCCGGGCTCGCCGGCCCGGCCTACCTGCGGCTGGCGCGCACGCGGCCCCGCGATCGCCGGCCTCGACGGCCGCTTCGCGCTCGGACGCGCGCACGTGCTCGGCGACGGCGCCGACATCGCGCTCGTCGCGCTCGGCAACATGGCCTCGACGGCGGTCGCGGCCGCAGGCGCAGCTCGCCGCGAGCGGCGTGGCGCGCGCGCGTCGTCGTCGTCTCGTGCGTCCGCCCCGTCCCGACGCACGATCTCGTGACGCGCTCGCCGGCGTGCCGCTCGCGATCACCGTCGAGTCGCACTACGTCGACGGCGGCCTCGGCTCGCTGACGGCCGAGGTCGTGGCCGAGAACGGCCTTGGCACGCGGCTCGTGCGCGCCGGCGTGCGGCGCTCGCCCGCGGGCGAGACCGGCAGCGCGGCATTCCTGCACGAGCGCCACGGGCTCTCGGCCTCCGCGCTCGCCGCGAGCGCCCTCGACCAGCTCGCGCGCCGGCCCCGGCCGCTGCGCCGGCCCGCATGACGCCCGGCGACCGCATCCGCGCGCTGCAGGGGCCGATCCTCGTGCTCGGCGCCAGCGGCTTCGTCGGCGCCAACATCGCCCGCGCCCTGCTCGAGCACCGCGCCGACGTGATCGCGACGACCAGTCGCACGCCCGCCTGGCGGCTCGAGGATCTGCCCGCCGCCAACGTGCGCGAGCTCGACGCGCTCGTCGGCCTCAACGTCGACCGCCTGCTCGACGAGGTGCGGCCGCGCACGGTCTTCAACTGCATCGCCTACGGCGCGTACTCGTTCGAGACCGACGGCGAGCTGATCCTGCGTACCAACCTGATGAGCACCCACGCGCTGCTCGAGCGCCTCGCCGGCCGCAACATCGCCGCGTACATCCACGCCGGCAGCTCGTCGGAGTACGGCGAGAACGCCGCCGGCCCGGGGGAGCACGACTTCCTCGCGGTCAACAGCGAGTACGCCGTCTCGAAGGCCGCCTGCGCCCACCTCATCCACTACTACGGCAAGCAGCACGGCCTGCCCGCGGCGAACCTGCGCCTCTACTCCGTCTACGGCCCGCTCGAGGATCCCTCGCGGCTGCTGCCGCAGATCGTCCAGCACGGCGTGCGCGGCGAGCTGCCGCCGCTCGTCGACCCGCACATCGCGCGCGACTTCGTCTACAGCGACGACGTGGTCGAGGCCTTCGTCGCGGCCGCGCTCGAGCTGCGCGAGGACGACTACGGCGACTCCTTCAACATCGGCACCGGCCGCCAGACGACGATCGGCGAGCTCGCCGAGATCGCGCGCGCGGCCTACGGCATCGCCGCGCCGGCGACCTTCACGATGCCCGCGCGGCGCTGGGACGTCTCCGAGTGGTACGCCGACAGCGCGCGCGCCGAGCAGGTGCTCGGCTGGAAGGCGCGCACGCCGCTCGAGCAGGGCCTCGAGCGCATGACCTCCTGGTACCGCGGGCTCGCGCAGCCCGGAGCGCTACCGCAGCTCCACCAAGGAGGTCGCGCTCGACGCCGAGCACAGCATCACCGCGGTGATCGCGTGCTACCGCGACGGCGAGGCGATCCCGGTCATGTACCGGCGGCTGACCGAGACGTTCACGGCGCTCGGCGTCGACTACGAGATCATCTTCGTCAACGACGCGAGCCCCGACGACAGCGAGCAGGTGATCCGCGCGGATCAGCGAGCGCGACCGGCGCGTGCTCGGCATCTCGCACTCCCGCAACTTCGGCTCGCAGGCGGCCTTCCGCAGCGGCATGGAGCTCGCGACCAAGAACGCGGTCGTGCTGCTCGACGGCGACCTCCAGGACCCGCCGGAGCTGATCGCCGAGTTCGTCGAGCAGTGGAAGGCGGGCTACGACGTGGTCTTCGGCCGGCGCGTCTCGCGCGAGACGACGTGGTTCATGCAGCGCGCCTACCGCGCCTTCTACTGGGCCTTCGACAGGTTCTCGTACCTCTCGATCCCGCGCGACGCCGGCGACTTCTCGCTGATCGACCGCCGCGTCGTGCACGCGATGCTGCAGTGCGACGAGCGCGACCTCTTCCTGCGCGGCGTGCGCGCGTTCGTCGGCTTCCGCCAGACGGGCGTCGACTACGTGCGGCCCGAGCGCATGTTCGGCGTCACGACGAACAACCTGCGGCGCAACATCGGCTGGGCCAAGAAGGGCATCTTCTCGTTCAGCAACGTGCCGCTGACGATGCTGAGCTTCGTCGGCTCCGTGCTCTTCGCCGCTCAGCCTGGTGCTGGCCGCGGCCCAGGGCGTGGCGCGCGTCGTCGCGCCCGACAGCGCCCCGCCGGGCGCGGCCACCGTCGTGATCCTCGTGCTGCTCTTCGGCTCGCTCAACCTCTTCGCGATCGGTCTGGTCGGCGAGTACCTGGCGCGCGTCTTCGAGGAGGTCAAGCAGCGCCCGCTCTACATCCGGCGCAGCATCGTGCGCGACGGCGAGGTGCGGCTCGTGTCGCCCGCCGATGCCGCTCCGGTCACGACGCGCTAGCGATGCGGCTGCGCTTCAGCGACCGCGCCTGCCCGGTCTGCGGCAGCTCGGGGGGCCGCGAGGTCGCGGCCGAGCGCATCGACGCCGACGCGCTCGGCGAGTTCGCGTTCGCCTCGCGCAAGTTTCCCGAGTACATGCGCCACCGGCTCGTCGAGTGCGCGACCTGCGACCTCGTCTACGCCGATCCGGTGCTCGACCTCGAAGACCTCGGCGAGGCCTACGACGCGGCGGCGTTCGACAGCAAGGAGGAGGCCGTGTGCGCGAGCCGCACCTACGCCGGCCTCGTGCGGGCGCCTCGGCCCGCGGCTCGGCTCCGCGCTCGACATCGGCACGGGGGAGGGCTCCTTCCTCGAGCGGCTGCTCGAGCTCGGCTTCGAGCGCGTGCGCGGCTACGAGCCGTCGGCCGCACCGCTCGCGGCGGCCGCGCCCGCCGTGCGCGAGCTGATCGTGCACGACGTCTTCCGCAGCGGCGACGCCCGCCGGGCCGTACGATCTCGTGACCTGCCTGCAGACGATCGAGCACGTGCCCGATCCGGCGGCGCTGTGCCGCGACGCGCTCGCGCTGCTGCAGCCGGGCGGGGCGCTGATGCTCGTCTGCCACGACCGCCGCGCACCGCTCAACCGCGCGCTCGGCCGGCTCTCGCCGATCATGGACATCGAGCACCTCCAGCTCTTCTCGCAGGCGAGCGTGCGCGCGCTGCTCGAGCGCACCGGCTTCGCCGGCGTCGAGGTGCGGCGGATCACGAATCGCTATCCGCTGCACTACTGGCTGAAGCTGGCCCCGCTACCGCGCCGCGCCAAGGGGGCGGTCGTCGCCGGAGCGCGCCGCGGCCCGCTGCGCTCGCTGTCGCTCGTCGCTGCCGGTCGGCAACCTCGTCGGCGATCGGCTTCCGTCCGCGCTGAGCGGGTGCGGTGCGCTCGTAGAGGCGCATGACGAACCCGCTGTAGGGGCGGGCCTTGCTGAAGATGAGGCGATAGCCCGCGCGCGGCGGCGCGGCGCTGGGCGCGCCGTCGCTGATGAGGTAGCGCGCACCCTCGGGGTCTGCGCGGCGGCGTGACGCTGGTGGCCATGGCGGCCGGTCGGCGGAGAAGACGTCGAAACGGCGCTGCGCAGCCCACGGCCGTGCCGTTCAGCCGCAGGTCGAGACCCCAGGTGTAGCCGAGCGTGACGCCGATGCGGACCGGATAGGGGCCGCCGCGGCGCTCGATCTGCTCCGCGACGGGGTCGACCCACGTCTGCGCGCTGATCGCCGCCACGTAAGCCCTGGGTCGGCGCCCGGATACGGCGTGCTCACGGGGTCGGCGAGCACCTGCGCGTCGTAAGCGGAGTGCGGGGCAGCGAGCGCCAGCAGCGCGACGACGGCGGCCACGGCGATGCGCGAGCTACCGGCGCGCCGTCGAGCGCGCCCGCGAGCGCGTCCCAGACGGCCAGCGCGCCGAGCGCGACGAACGCCGAGAGCGGCGACGATCGCCGCCGCGAAGTAGCGCGGTTACCGGCCACAGCGGCGAGCAGGAGTCGCGGAGGCGAGCACGGCAAGCGCCCAGACGCCAGGAGCGGCCGTGGCGGCGCGCTGGCGGCGCGACGCCCGAGGCGATCGCCGATCGCGGCCAGCAGCGACGCCGGGCCGCGTCAGGTAGCCGAGCATGGCCGACCACTGCAGCGCGGCCGTTCGAGCGCAGGCTCGGGCCGATGTCGTCGAAGACGTCTGCCCGAGTCGTGCGGTGGTTCTCGCGCGGCAGCATGGGCTGGTCGTAGAGCGGCGTCAGCCGCGCGATCGACGCGATCGCGTAGCCGAGCGCCGAGCGCGAGCGCCGCGTAGCCGGCCCAGACCAGCAGCCGCCGGCGCGGAGCGGCGCGGCGTGGTCGAAGAGCAGCAGCGTGACCGGCAGCACGATCGACGGCGACCCAGGTCGACGGCTTCGTGAGGCCGCCCGCGCCGAGGATCGCGGGCCGAGCAGCAGGGCCGTGACGAGTCGCGGGCTGCTGGGCGAGCGCGGATCGAGGCGAGAACCGCGGCCGCGACGAGCCCGGTCGACCATCGCGTCGTAGATGCCGACCGAGGCCGTGACGAGGAAGTACGGCCCGAGCGCGATCAGCGCCGCCGTCAGGAGCCCCTCGCGCAGCCCGTAGAGGCGGCGGACGATCAGGCCGCCGCAGACGGCCGCCGGCGCCGCTGCCCGGCCGCCGCGAGCAGCCGCATCGCGGTCACGGGGCCGATGCCGGCCCCGATCAGCGTCGCGCCCGAGCCACGACGGCAGGAGCCCCTTCTTGTCGATCTGCGGCGGCGAAGAACTGGTCGATGTCGCCGTGGACGTCGCGCGCGAAGCTCGCGAACGTCGTCTCGTCGACGAACCACGGGAAGCGCCACATCAGCGCGAGGCGCGTGGCCAGGTACGCAGCCGCCAGCAGGCAGCCCGCCAGAACGAGCCGCCGCGCTCGTGCGGGGTTTCCACAGCCGCCGCCATACCGTCTCAACGTAGTGGCTGCTCGACCGCCTCGCCCAGCGGCGGCGGCCGAAGATTGGTACCCTCGGCGGGTGTCGGCGGCCGCTGAAGAGGAGGCCGTGCTGATGCCGGCGACCGCCGTCGACGAAGGCGAAGCGCGGCCCGACGTGAGCGTCGTCGTGACGGTCTTCAACGAGGCCCGCAACGTCGACGAGCTGGTGCGAGCGGCTGTCCGTCGCGCTGACCGCGTGGGGCAGGCCCTGGGAGGTCGTGCTCGTCGACGACGGCTCGACCGACGGCTCGCGCGCCCTGCTGCGGGCCGCGCACACGCGCGACGCGCGCTTCCGCGTCGTGCTGCTCAAGCGCAACTTCGGCCAGCATCCCGCGATGGCGGCCGGGATGCTGCACGCGCGCGCCGACGTCGTCGTGACGATGGACGGCGACCTCCAGAACGATCCCGACGACATCGGCAAGCTCGTCGCGGCGCTCGAGGACAACGACGTCGAGGTCGCCTCGGGGCGCCGTCAGGCCCGCGCCGACGCGCTGATGAGCCGCAAGCTGCCCTCGCGCGCGATCAACGGCATGCTGCGACAAGCTGACGAGCGTCGAGATCTCGGACTACGGCTGCGCCTTCAACGCCTACCGGCGGAGCGCGATCGAGCCGGTGCTGCACCGCATCGGCCGGCAGAAGTTCACGAAGGCGCTGATCCTCTCGACCGGCGCCTCGGTGGTCGAGGTCGACCTCAAGCACCATGCGCGCGAGGGCCAGGCATCGCGCTACTCCTCGATGCGCCTCGTGCGCCTGGCGCTGCACGTGCTCTTCGGCTTCTGGCCGCAGCCCATCCAGTGGGCCGGCGCGGTGATCGCGATCGTGATGACGTTCGCCTCGCTCGGCCTCGGCGACGTACGGCGCGATCTACTGGATCGCTGAGGCAAACTTCCCGGGCCCGACCTTCCTGGCGGCGCTGATCCTGGGCGTGCTGGCGGTGCAGGGCTTCATCCTCGCGCTGCTGGGCGAGTACGTGATGCGCATTCAGCGCGACGTCGAGCAGCGCCCGCTCTACGTGATCGACGAGGTACTCGAATGACGCGCGTGCTCGTCACCGGCGGCGCCGGATTCATCAGCTCGAACCTGTGCCGGCATCTGCTGCGGGCGACCGATCACGAGGTCGTGATCATGGACGCGCTGACGTACGCGGGCAACACCGCGAACATCGCCGACCTGCTCGGCGCACGAGCGGCTCGCGTTCGTCGAGGGCGACATCCGCGACGCCGCGCACGTCGAGGAGGTCGTGGCGGGCGTCGACGTGATCGTCAACGCCGCCGCCGAGTCGCACGTCGAGAAGTCGATCCTGGACGGCGCAAGCGAGTTCGTGACCACGAACGTCGAGGGCACGCAGGTGCTGCTCGACGCGATCCGCCGCCATCCCGTCGAGCGCTTCGTCCTCGTGTCGTCGAGCGAGGTCTACGGCACGGCCGAGCGCGACCCGATGGACGAGGAGCACCCGCTCAACCCGCGCTCGCCCTACGCGGCCACCAAGGCCGGCGGCGATCGCCTCGTCTACAGCTACTGGTGCACGTACGAGACGCCCGCCGTCGTCGTGCGGCCGTTCAACAACTACGGCCCCTACCAGCACCCCGAGAAGGTCATCCCGCGCTTCATCACGGCCGCGCTGCAGGATCGCCCGCTGACGGTGCACGGCGGCGGCACGGCGAGCCGCGACTGGCTGCACGTCGAGGACACCTCCGAGGCGATCACCGCGATCATCTCGGCGCCGCTCGAGCGCATCGCCGGCGAGGTGCTGAACGTCGCCACGGGCGTCGACGTCGACGTCCAGAGCATCGCCGAGCGCATCTGCGACAGCCTCGGCAAGCCGCGCTCGCTGATCACCTACGTCGCCGACCGCCCGGGCCAGGTCGACCGCCACATCGGCTCGACCGACAAGACCGCCGAGCTCGTCGGCTGGCGCGCCCGCATCGGCTTCGACGAGGGCCTCGAGCGCACGATCACGTGGTACGCCGACAACCCGGCCTGGTGGGCGGCGCACGTCGCCGCCCTCAGCTAGCCCCACGGACGCTCCGACGCCGCCTCTCGTCGTCCTGGGCGCCGGCGCCGGCCAGTTCGGCGCCTACGCGGCCGCGCGCCGGCTCGGCGTCGAGACGATCGCGTGCGACTTCGACCCCGAGCGCGTTCTGCGTGCGCACGGGGCTCGCCGACCGCTTCGAGCGCATCTCGGCGATGGACGGCGAGGCCGTCGCAGGCGCTCGCGCGGCGCGCGGGTGCCGGCGGCGTGCTCTCGCCGGGCACCGACGGGCCGGTGCGCGTGGCCGCCGAGGTGGCCGCCGCGCTCGGCCTGCCGCATCCGCTCGACGTCGCGACCGCCGCGCGCGTCACGGACAAGCGCGAGCAGCGCCGCGCGTTCGACCGCGAGGGCGTGCCGCACCCGGCCTGGAGCGAGGACGGCGCGGCCTGCCGGCCGGGGCGCGCGTCGTCGTCAAGCCCGCCGCGGCGCAGGGTCAGCGCGGGCTCGAGATCGTCGCGCCGGGCGGCGACGTGGCGCGCCGCGGTGGAGGCGGCGCAGGCGATCTCGCGCGACGGGCGCGCGCTGTGCGAGGAGTTCGTCGAGGGGCCCGAGCTGACCGTCAACGCGTTCGTCGACGGCGGCCGCTTCGTGCACGCTGACCGTCACCGACCGCGAGCGGGCGCTGGCGTTCGGCGTCGCGACCGCCCACCTCTACCCCTCGCAGCACGACGGTCGCGGAGGTCGTCGCGGCGGCCGAGGCGGCGTGCCGGGCGCTCGGCCTCGCGGCCGGGCCGACGTACACGCAGGTGCTGCTGACCCCGGGCGGACCGCGCGTGATGGAGGTGGCGGCGCGCCTCGGCGGCGGGCACGACGCCGAGCTGTGCGCGGCCGCGCTCGGCGTCGATCTCAGCGCAGCGGCCGTGCGGGCCGCGCTCGGCCGGCCGCCGGGTCGAGCTCGCGCCGTCGCACGACCGCGCCGCGATCGTGCGCTTCCTGGTCGCCCCGGCCGGCCGCCTCGTGCGCGTCGACGGCCTGGCGGAGGCGCGCGCGCTGCCCGGCGTGGAGCTCGCGCACGCCTACCGGATGCCGGGCGCGGTGATCGGCCCGCTCCTGCGCGGCCCGGACCGCGCGGGCTTCGTCCTCGCGATCGGTGCGCCACGCGCGCCGCAGCGGAGGCTGCCGCGCTCGCGGCCGAGAGCGGTATCCGCTTCGTCGTGGAATAGCGGCGGGTTAGACGATGCGCTCGCGCGCGGGCTCGGCGAGCGCGGTGCTGCGAGCGAACGCGCGGTTGCGGCGGCGCTTGCGCAGCGCCTCGGCGCCGAGGTAGCTGCCGATCACGAAGAGGAACGCGGCGACCTGGAGCAGGACGCCCTCCCAGGTCGGATAGAGGCCGAACCAGAGGCCCGACCAGTACGGCAGGCGCATGCCGGCGATCGGCGATGACCGGCAGCCAGCCGACCGTCTGCATGATCTGCACCGTCGTGCCGACCATCACGACGAGCACCCACGTGACCATCACGCCGGTCAGCATGAGCATCTTCTTCTGCGGCAGCTTGCGCTCGAGGCCGAACACCGCGAAGCCGACGAGCACGGTCGCGCCGATGCCGATCAGCACGCCGAGCAGCACGGTCGCGACGTCGGTCGCGAGCACGAGCGCCTGCACGAACAGCACCGTCTCGAAGCCCTCGCGGTAGACGCTCGTGAAGCCCGAGCGTGCCGAGCGCGAGCAGCTGCGCGAAGGCGATGCCGCCGGTCGTCATCATCTGCTGCTTCTTGCCGTGCAGGCCGGCCAGGTGGCCGGTCCAGTAGGTCTTGTGGAAGAACCAGTTGAGGATCACGAGCAGCATGCCGATGGCTATCAGCCCGACGACGGCCGAGAGCTTCTCGCCGTAGCGCGCGAGGCCGGTCATGATCGTCTGCGCGATCGACCCAGGTGACGGCGCTGGCGACGAGCGCGGCGCCGACGCCGACCCACATCGGCCGCCGCAGACGGCGCTGCGCGCCCTTGAAGCTCGCCATCAGCGCCGCCAGGATGAGCACGGCCTCGAGGCCCT
The DNA here is from genome assembly GCA_963834415.1 of uncultured Actinomycetes bacterium. Classification (GTDB taxonomy): domain Bacteria; phylum Actinomycetota; class Thermoleophilia; order Gaiellales; family JALYLC01; genus JALYLC01. The sequence continues at coordinate 40,957 of CAWIBP010000005.1, forward strand.
CGCGGAAGACGATGATGGCCGTGTTCGAGATCACGGTCGTGCGGCTCTTGGGGCCGGTGCCGACGGCTTCCTCGGCCTCGCTCAGCGCCGGTCGAGCGCGACGCGGGTGGCCGCGATCTCGGCGCGCGAGCGGCGGCCGTTGATCAGCGTCGCGAGCCCGTCGTGGTCGGCCCGAGCCGTACCAGAAGAGGCCCTCGCTGCGGGTGAAGAGCTCCTGGGCGCGAGGCCGCGCAGACGCTGCTCGGGGCCGAGCTCGAAGAACGCGTAGGCCTCGATCCGGGCCTGCTCGGCGATGTGGTACTGCCCGGCCTCGGCGGCCGCCTGCATGCGGTCGAGCGAGCCGGCGATGAGGTCGAAGTCGGCGCTCGCGTCGCGCTTCAGCCAGTCCTTCGGGAAGATCGTCGTCGGTCGCCGCCATGATCGTCGTCGACGTGCTTCTCGAGCACGTCGGGATCGGACGACGCGCCTGCCGCTCGACGGCGTCGGTGAGATCGTTGCCGAGCTGCTCGAGCGAGCTCCGCGATGCCGCGCGCGGCGACCTCGTTGCGCTTCAGCAGCAGGGCTCGATGTCGTGGAAGGCGCCGAGCGCTCCGGCCTGGAACGTGATCGCCTCCTGGATCTCGAAGTCGCGCAGGACGCGGCCGTTCGTGACGCCGCGGCCGTACTCGACCGAGACGAGCGGCGTGAACGTGCGCACCTGGCTCGCGCGCCGGAGCTGCTCGGCGCCGCGAGAGCGGCGCGGCGCGGAAGGCATCGAAGCGCGGCGGCGAGCGACGTGACGAGGGTCGTGACCTGCGCCGTGTCGCTCACCCGGCGCCGGCGCGTCAGCGCGGCGAGGTCGGCCGCGACCGCGGCCTCCTGCGGGCCGCCCCGACCTGCGCGCGGTACGAGCTGCGAGCACGCGCCAGAAGCCCTCCGCCAGCGCGGCCTGCTGCGCGGCGCTGATCGGCAGATCGCTCGCCAGCGACGGCAGCGACGGAGCCGAGCGCGTCGCGCATGCGCGACTGGTAGGTGTCGAGCAGGTCGGCCCGCAGCGCCGCCGCCGCGCTTGCGCCGGCGAGAGCGTGCCCTCGCCGAGCTGCACGTTCGCGAGCGTCGCGTCCGAGCCCGGGCGGCTGAGCTTCGTCGGCGGGCGGAACTCGCGCACGAGCAGCCAGCGCGCCGCCGTCTTCGCATCGCCGCGCCGGTCGCCGCCAGCGCGAGGCGGTAGCCGCCGGCCGCGAGCGCGGCCCAGGCCTGCGAGCTGGCGACCGCGAGGCCGGTCTCGTCGTCGGCGTGCGACGGCCGTCCGCGCGCCGTACGCAGGGCCGCCTCGAGCGCCGCGGCGCTCCGCCGGGGCCGCCGCGAGCGGCGCCCGCAGATCGACTCGCGGTATTCGCGATCGCGCCAGCGCCACCGTGGCGATGGCGTCGTCGCGCGAGCCGAGGATCAGATCCTGGCCGGCGTTCCCCAGCCGCTCCCGCAGCTGCGTCGCCGCCTGCCCCGGGGAGCTCGCCGCGTGTGCGGACGAGACCCCCAGGGCGAGCAGGGCGAGCGCGAGCAGGAGCGGCCGCCGCACGTCGCTAGCCGTCGACCTTGATCCCGAGCTTCGCGGCCACCTGCGAGACCTGGCCCGAGACCTTCACGGCGCGGTCCTGGGCCTGCTTGCCGAGCAGGTCGGCGTCCTGCGGCGTGAAGCGGTGGCCATTCTTCTCGCGCTGGTAGATGCTTCTCGATGAAGTTCGCGAGGCTGTCGAGCTCCTTGCGCGTCTGCGCTGCCTGGTCGGCGTCGACCGCGGCGATCTGCGGGCGCACGTCGCGTGTAGACGACCTGCAGGCTGCCGAGGATGTCGTGGATGTCGTTGAGGCGCGAGGCGACGTTGAACGACGTCGTCTTGGCCTTGTCGCCGACCACGAAGCGCGAGGCCTTCCAGTCGCCGAAGTACTCGCCCATCGTCGGCACCATCACGACGAGCGCGGAGAGCGCGTCGGCGGTGTTGGGCTTGTAGGCCGTGGCCGAGGCGAGCAGCTTGCGCGACTGGCGGTCGAACTCCTGCGTCGCCGCGAGCAGGAAGGCGGCATCCGGGAGCACCTCGCCGAACTCGCCGGCCTTGCCGTCGCCGTCGAGGTCGACCTTCACGGTGCGCGCGCGTGAGCGCGGGATCCTCGCCCCAGAGCGCGGCCTCGGTGATGTTGTAGAGCGCGCCGGGCTTCTTCTAGCGTCTTGCCGTCGGGCCCTTGAGCGAGAACGAGACGGCGCCCTTCGGGTCTTCCTTGAAGCTCGCGCCGGCGTCGATGTCGACGTCGTACTGCACGAGCGACGGCGTGCCGGCGACGATGCCCTCCATCCGCTCGTAGTCGGAGTTGTGGGCGATCCAGTCGCGCTTCATGTCGGCGAGCAGCGGCTTGACGGCGGCCGGCTGGGTGCTCCCACAGCTCGGCGTAGTCGTAGCTCGCGGCCGCGGCCGAGCTTGTTGTACTGCGTCGGCGTGGCCTTGAAGTCGGCCGTGAAGGCGACGAGCTTCTTGGACTGGCCGGTCAGGCGCTTCTTGAGGCCCGGGAAGCCGGCGGTGTCGGCGGCGTTCGCGCCGGCGACCGGCACGGCGAGCAGGAGGCAGGCAAGCGCCACGGCGCGTGCGATTCGAGATCGAGAGGCCATGGAGTCAGTCCCTTGTTGTCCTGGCGATGCGCGCGCCGCCCCGGCGCAGGCGCTGCTTAGGAGCCCCTAACGGCGGAGTATGCATTAGGGCGGCCGAAGCCGCAAGGGGAACCCGCCTGCACCCGGCTCGGAGCGCCGATTCCCGCGGTTTGCAGGAATCTTTAGAGTCGTCTAATATCAAGTTCATGCTGGTCATGACCGAGACCGTCCAGGACTACCTGAAGGCCATCTGGATGCTCGATCGCAACGGGCGCGTGAGCACGAGCGCGCTGGCCGAGCGGCTGGGCGTCACCGCGGCCTCGGCGACCGCGATGATCAAGCGCCTCGCGGGCGTGGGCCTCGTGCGCCACGAGCCGTACCACGGCGTCTCGCTGACCGACGCGGGCACGCAGGCCGCGCTCGAGGTCATCCGCCACCACCGCCTGCTCGAGCTCTACCTGATGCAGGCGCTCGGGCTCTCGTGGGACGAGGTGCACGACGAGGCCGAGCGCCTCGAGCATCACCTCTCCGAGGCGCTGGAGGCGCGCATCGACGCCGCGCTCGGCCACCCGACGCGCGATCCGCACGGCGACCCGATCCCGACGCCGGAGCTCGAGCTGGCCGACGACGACGACCGGCCGCTGAGCGAGCTCGCGCGCGGCATGCGAGGCCGTGATCCGGCGCGTGCCCGGACGGCGATCCCGAGCTGCTGCGCTATCTCGCCGAGCTCGGCTTCCTGCCGGACGAGCGCGTCGTCATGGTCGGCCACGCGCCGTTCGACGGGCCGCTGACGGTCGAGGTCGCCGGCGAGCGCCATGCGATCTCGCGCGAGCTCGCCGACCGCATCCGCATCGAGGGCAGTCCCTGAACCGCCGGTGCGCCCTCACCTGCCCGCCGTCGTCTGTCGCACGGCGAGCGGATGGGCGATCTCGTCAACGAACCCCGTGGCCGGCGTGATCGTCGCACTCGGCGTCGTCCTGCTCGGCGACACGATCCTCGCGTAGACCACGACGCCCCGCCGGGGCTCGCAGCTACGGCCCCAGGACGTGTGCAGCGCCATCGCGGCGCCGGGCACGTCGAGCTCGGCGACCTCGCCGTCGCCGCGTCGTCTCGACGGCGACCGTGACGGCGCGCGACTCGGGGATGCTCAGCGTCGTCGCGCCCTTGGCGGGCGTCTGCAGCTCGAGCGCCTCGCCGGTCAGGCCGGTGATCTCGATCGAGTCGCCCGGGCTCGATGCCGGCGAGCTTGAAGGCGTGGAGCAGCTCCTCGGCCTCGTTCTCGTGGCGCAGGATGCGCACCGTCGAGCCGACCGGGACGGTCACGAGCGGCACGCCGGGCTCGCGCGGGGCGTCGCCGATCGGATGGCCGTGCGGACAGGTCGTGACGTCGACGAGCAGCGCCCGCATGCGCCCCTCGAGGTTCTCGGAGATGCCGTGCTCGAAGGAGTGGGCCTCCTCGTGCACCTCGTCCCACGGGATGCCGAAGACCTGCACGAGGAACGCCTCGATCAGGCGGTGGCGGGTGACGATGTGGGCCGCCAACTGCTCGCCCTCGTCGGTGAAGGCGAGGCGCTTGCGCTCGTCGCGCACGATGTGCCCGTCGTCGACGAGGCGCCGCACCATCTCGAGCGCGGTCGGCTGGGAGACCCCGACCGCGCGCGCGAGGTTGGCCTGCGTCGCGTCGATGCCCGCCTCGTTCATCCAGTAGAGCTTCTCGAGGTACTCCTCGACGGTGGCGCTGAGCGTCTCCATGGCGGCAGTCTACCCGGCCGTGGAGCGCCGCCCCGGGCATCGCGCTATCGTCGCGGCAGTGGCGGAACGTCCGGCGATCACGGCGCGGAGGCGCGTCGCGGCAACGCTCGCAGTTGCGGCCGCCGCGCTCTCGCTGGGCGCCCTGGCGCCGGTCTCGTCGCCTGCCGCCGCGCCCACCGGCGCCGCCGCCGGCCCCGGCTGGACGACCTGGGGCAACGGCCCGCTGCGGCACTCGCGCGCGACGGCCTCCGCGCTCACGACCGGCACCGCGAAGCAGCTCAAGCTCGCCTGGTCGCGCCCGCTCGGCGGCGTCGGCGCCGCCCAGCCGCTCTACCTCAAGCGCATCCCGATCAAGGGCAAGCGCCTCGACATCTACGTCGCGGCGAGCGAGTCGGGCCTCGTCACGGCGTTCGACGCGCGCACCGGCGCGACGCTCTGGTCGCGCGAGGTCGGCTCGGTCGACACGGGCTGCGCGCAGATGCCGAAGGGCATCTTCGGCGTCACGGGCGCCCCCGTCTACGACCCCGTCAGCAGCTACGTCTACCTGGCCGCGACCGACCGGCTGTGGGCGATCGACGTGCGCACGGGCGAGGCCCGCCTCGGCTTCCCCGTCGCGTTGCCGATGGATCAGTACCACGAGCACGTGTGGGGTGCCCTGGCGCTCGGCAACGGCAAGGTCTATCTCGCGATCGCGTCGTACTGCGACCGCCGGCCCTACACCGGACGCGTGCTCGGCGTCTCGCTCAAGACCGGCGTCGTCGACAACTCCTGGACGTCGGTGCAAGACCCCGACCGGTGAGCCCGGCGGCGGCGGCATCTGGGGCTGGGCCGGCGTTGCGCTGACGAGCGACGGTCACGTCTGGGCGGCCGTCGCGAACGCCAACGTGGGCGCCGGTCAGAGCGACCTGCTCGACAACGCCGAGTCGATCGTCGAGCTGAGCCCGGCGCTCGGTCTGCTCGCCGGCAGCCACGCGCCGGGCATGCCCGACAAGGGCGACTTCGGGTTCGGCTCGACGCCGATCGTCTTCAAGTCCGCGCGCTGCGGGTCGCTCGTCACCGCCGAGGGCAAGGACGGCGCCGTCTATCTGTGGCAGCGCGCGAAGCTCACCGCCGGCCCGGTGCAGCGGCTCGAGGTCGCGTTCCCCGCCACGCTCTACGGCTCGCCGGCGTGGGATCCGCGGACCCAGCGGCTCTTCCTGACGACGTCCCAGGGCTACGCGGGCGTCTCCTCGGGGCTCGTCGCGCTCAAGCTGACGGCGAGGTGCAAGCTGAGCGTGGCCTGGACGAAGGGCCTCGGCGGCCAGCTCAACGCGATCCCCACCGTCGTCAACAACACCGTGGTCGTCGCCACGGGCACGGGCAACCTGCGCGTCTACGCCGCCAAGACGGGCAGGCTCATCGCCACTCGCTCGACTGGGCGGCGCGGTCTTCGCGGCTCCGATCGCCATCGGCCGCGACGTCGCGGTCGTGACCTGGAACCGCAAGCTGATCGTCTACCGGCTCCCCGCGAACGCCGGCGGCACGTAGCCAACGGCCCGGCGGGCCCAGGGCGCCTATCCTGCGCGACATGGCCGTCCCGGTCGACCTCCCCGCCATCGCCGGCGGTCAGCCCGTGCGCGGCGAGCGCCGGCTCGACTTCGCGCCGCCCGCCCTGGGCGACGAGGAGCGCGAGAACGTGCTGCGCTCGCTCGCGACGGGCTGGCTGACCACCGGCCCCTTCGCACGGCAGCTCGAGAGCGAGTTCGCGGTCTACGCGGAGGCGCCGCTCGCGCTCGCCGTCTCGTCGTGCACGGCGGCGATGTACCTCGCGCTGCGCGCGCTCGGCGTCGGGGCGGGCGCGGGCGACGAGGTCATCACGACGCCGCTGACCTGGCCGCGCGACCGCCAACGTGATCGTGCGCGCGGGCGCCCGCCCGGTCTTCGCCGACGTCGACCCGGCGACGCTCTGCATCGATCCGGAGGCCGGTCGCCGCGGCGATCACGCCGCGCACGAAGGCGATCATGCCCGTGCACTACGCGGGCCACCCGCTGCGATCTCGCCGCGCTCGAGGCGCTGTGCGCCGAGCACGGCCTGAAGCTGATCGAGGACGCCGCGCACGCGACCGAGACGCGCCTGCCCGACGGCCGCAAGGTCGGCGCGGTCGGCGACGTCACCTGCTTCAGCTTCTACGCCAACAAGAACCTCGCCGCCGGCGAGGGCGGCATGCTCACGCTCGTCGACGAGGAGCTCGCCGCGCGCATCACGTCGCTGCGCCTGCACGGGCTCACGCGCGACTCCTGGAAGCGCTACGAGAAGAAGGGCCCGGGCGCCTACGACGTGCTCGAGCCCGGCTACAAGCTCAACCTCTCCGACCTCCACGCGGGCGTCGCGCTCGGCCAGCTGCACCGCCTCGAGGAGCACCACGCGCGCCGGGTGGCGCAGGCCGAGCGCTATGCCGAGGGCCTCGCGGGCCTGGAGGGCATCTCGCCGCTCGGCGTCGAGCTCGGCCCCGCCGGCGTGCACGCCTGGCACATCTACGTCGTGCGCATCGCGCGCGCGGGTGCCGGGGCCGATCGCGACGCCTACGCCGAGGCGCTCGGCGAGGAGGGCATCGGCACGGGCCTGCACTTCCTGCCCGTGCACGACCTCACGTACTTCCGCGCCGCGCACCCGACGCCGGCGCTGCCGGTCGTCGAGGCCGCCGGCGCCGAGGTGCTCTCGCTGCCGCTCTCGCCGGCCCACTCGCTCGACGACATCGACGACGTCGTCGCGGCCGTGCGCCGCCTGCACGCGCATTTCACGCGATGAGCCGGCCCGCACGGGTCGCCCTGCAGGTCGGTCTCTCGGTCGTCCTGATCGGCGCGCGTCCTGTGGCAGGCCGACCTCGACAAGATCGGCAGCGCCCTGCGCGACACCGAGCCTGCGTGGTTCGGCGCCGCGATCGCGATCAACGTCGTCGCCACGGGTGTGATGGCGCTGCGCTGGTACCTGCTGCTGGCGGCGCGCGGACGCCGCGACCCGGGCCTCTGGTGGCTCTTCGAGACGTACTCGATCGCACTCCTGATGGGCCAGATCCTGCCGACCGCGGTCGGCGGCGACGCGGTGCGCGCGATCGACCTCGCGCGGCGCACCGGCGCGCGCGCCGAGGCCGTCTCCTCCGTGCTCGTCGACCGCGTCGTCGGGCTCGCCGCGCTCGGGGCGCTGGCAGCCGGCGGCGCGCTCGCGGGCGGCACGGGCATCGGCCGCGGCACGGCGATCGCGCTCGGGCTCGGCGTCGTGACGGTGACCGGCCTCGCGGCCGCCGCGCTCTTCTCGCGGCGCCTGCCAGCCGCTGCTCCGGCGCTGGCGCCGCTCGCCAGGCGGCTGCGGCTCGCCGCGCCGCTGCGGTCGCTCTACCACGCGCTGCACGCCTACCGCGGCCATCCGGGCGCGCTCGCCTGGTGTTCGTCCTCGGCGTGGTCGCGCAGGGCATGCGCGCCGTCTCGATCTGGTTCCTCGCGCAGGGCATGGACATCGAGACCTCGGCTTCGCGACGCTGCTCGTGCTGTGCCCGGTGCTCTTCCTGGTCACCGTCGTGCCGGTCTCGCTCAACGGCATCGGCCTGCGCGAGGCCACCTTCGTGGTCGTGCTCGCGGGCGCCGACGTCGGGCGCGAGGATGCGTTCGCGCTCGGCCTCGCGTTCTTCGCGGTCGGCGTGCTCACCGGCGGCCTCGGCGGTCTGGCGCTGCTCCGCCGCGCGATCGCCGGCCAGCGCAGGGGGACTGCCGGGTCGAGTCCGGTAACGTGAGCCTGCATGCGCCGTCTCGTGCTCGCAGCGGCGACGCTCTGCGCGGTTGCGGGAGCGGCGCTGTGGAGCGCAGCCGACCCGCTCGCCCGCGCCGCCGCCCGACCGCCTCGCTCACCATCGCCGCCGCCCCCGGCCGCGCCGCGGCCGTGAGCCGTGAGCTCGCGCGCCTCGGTGCGCCCGTGACGGTGCGCGTCGGCTCGCTCCTGCAGGTGCGAGCCGCGCCCGGCGTGGCCGAGCGCGCGCGGCTCCTGCCCGGCGTCAGCGGCGTCGGCCCCGCCGCCGTCGCGCGGCCCGACCAGGTGCTCTCGCAGGGCCTCGAGCGGATCGGCGCCGACGCCATCCGCGCGCGCGGCCTCGACGGCGCCGGCATCCGCATCGCGGTCGTCGACCTCGGCTTCGGCGAGAGCTGGAAGGCGCTGCTCGGCAAGGAGCTCCCGCCGCTCGCGCAGATCGACGCGATCCAGTCGTTCGACACGACCAGCGGGCGCCCCGAGATCACGGGCCTCTCGAACGACGACCAGCCGACGGGCCACGGCGCCAACGTCACGCAGGTGGTCTGGGACATCGCGCCGGGCGCGCGCTACACGCTCGTCAACTACCACACGCAGCTCGAGCTCTCGCAGGCCGTCGACTGGCTCGTCGAACGGGCCCGACGGCAGGCCGCGCGTCGACGTCGTCGTGCACTCGAACTCGTTCCTCGACGGCCCGTTCGACGGCACGGGGCTCGCCGCGCGAGCGGTCGACCGCGCGCATGCCGCGGGCATCTTCTGGACGAACTCGGCCGGCAACTACGCGCGGCGCCACTGGCAGGGCATGGTCGGCGATCCCGACCGCGACGGCTGGACGAACATCGGCCCCGGCGGCCGCGGCTACCTGACGTTCCCGCTGACCGCGGGCATCGGCATGGGCGCGACGCTCTACTGGAGCAATTGCACCCGCAACGGCGCGCCGATCCAGGCGTCCAGCGCGCGCTTCCGCATCGACGTGACGGACACGGCGCCGAGCGCGCCCCTCGTCTACGCGCAGGGGCAGAACGACGCGCGCCTGCCCTCCGGGGCCGTCGGCTTCCTGCCCGCGGTGACCGGCAGCTACGGCCTGCGCGTCGATCAGGGCACGGCGGGCGCCGTCTGCGACCTCGAGCTCTTCGGCGGCGGCGTCGAGCTCGGGGACGAGGCCACGATGGAGTCGAGCATCCCCACGCCCGGCGATGCACGCGGCTCGTTCACGGTCGGCGCGCGCGAGTGGGCGGCCGACTCCGCGGCGCCCTACTCCTCCCAGGGGCCGACGCAGGACGGGCGGCTCAAGCCCGACGTCGTCGCCCCGGCCTCGACGGCGATCGCCCCCGGCATCGCGATGGTGGGCACGTCGGCCTCGGCTCCGCACGCGGCCGGAGCGGCGGCCCTGCTGATGCAGCGCAACCGCGCGGCCGGCACGCCGAGCGATCCGGACACGATCGCCGGGGAGCTGATCGCCGGCGCGCTCGAGATCGCGCCCGCCGGGCCCGATCAGGTGACGGGCGCCGGGCGCATCCGCCTCGATCTCGATCCGCCCGCGATCGGCGCGACGCTGCCCGCCGCCGGCCAGCCGGTGGGCGAGTCGGCGCGCTTCGCGATCGCCGCCGACGACGCCGGCACGATCGACGTCTCGGGCGTCGCGATCGACGGCGTCCCGGTGGCCGAGGCCGAGGGCCTCCTCGCGCGCCGGCTCGACACCTCCGCGCTCGCGCCGGGCCCCCACACCGCGGTCTTCTGGGTGCGCGACCTGGCGGGCAACCGCTCGGAGCTGCCGGTCGCGATCGTGCGCGACGCGACGCCGCCCGTCGTCGCGGTGGCGGCGAGCGGCAGTGCGCTGGCGGTCACCGTGAGCGATGCCGAGGCTCGCAGCGGCAGCCTCGCAGTGCAGCTCGACGACGGCCCGGGCGGCCAGCGCTGGCAGCGCTCGCTGCCGCTGACCTTCGCCGCGGGGGTGGCGCGGGCGCGCATCGCAGCACCGGCGCTGGCGCGCGGCGAGCGTGCGCGTGCGCATCCAGGCGCTCGACGAGGTGGGTCACCGCTCCGCGACCGTCATGGCCCGGCTCGCGGCTCCGGGGCAGCGCTGATGCTCGGCCGCGGCGCTGCCCTCGATCGCCGGCTCGCGCGCTCGCTGCTGCCCCCGGCGGTCGTGCTCGACGTGAGCTTCGTCAACGGTCTCGAGGCGATCCGCTCGCTGGCCGCGACGGGCGCACCGGTCGTCGCCGTCGACCATCGCCCGGGCGCGCTCGGCTTCCGCTCCCGCCTCGCGCACCACGAGCTCGCGCCCGGACCCGCGAGACGAGGGGGCCTACGTCGCCGCGCTCGCCGCGCTCGCGGAGCGCCACTTCTCGGAGCCCGCGGTGGTCTTCCCGACGCATGACGCGCCGCTCGCGCTCGTCGCGCGCAACGCCGCGCTCCTGGCCGCCTACCAGCTGCCCGGCAGCGGCTGGGACGTGCTCGAGCCGCTCCAGCAGAAGCGCCACCAGTACGCCGTCGCCGAGGCGGCGGGCGTCGGCGTGCCGCTCACGTTCGCGGCCGACAGCGAGGACGAGGCGCGCGCGGCGGCCGCCGCGCTGAGCTACCCCGCCGTCGTCAAGCCCGGCGATCCGATCCCGTTCAAGCGCCGCTTCGGGCGCCCCGTGCTCGTCTGCCGGACGCCCGAGGAGCTGCTGGAGGCGTGGCGCAGCGCTGCCGACTGCGAGCCGCTCCTGCAGGAGGTGATCCCGGGCGAGGATGCCACGCTCTGGACGGTCGGCTCCTACACCGACGCCTCCGGCAGCGCGCTCGGGCTGTTCTGCGGGCGCAAGCTCGTGCAGATGCCGCGCGGCTTCGGCACCTGCCGGGTGGGCGAGGCGCGCTGGCGCGAGGACGTGGTCGAGCAGGCGCTTGCGCTGCTCTCGGCGCTCGGCTTCCACGGCATCGCCCAGACCGAGTTCCGGCTCGATCCGCGCGACGGGCGCTTCAAGCTGATGGAGGTCAACCCGCGGCTCTGGCAATGGCACGGGCTCGCGCGAGCCTGCGGGGTCGACCTGCCGCGCATCGCCTATCTCGACGTGCTCGGCCGGCCGCAGCGCCCCGTGCGCTCCGGCCCGGCGCACGACGGCCGCCGCTGGGTCGTCGCGGCCGCGCACCTGCGCGCCGCGCGGCGCGAGGGCACGCCGCTGCGCCAGACGCTGCGCGAGATGGGTCCGCACCCCGTCGAGGGCACCTTCGCCCTGCGCGACCCGCTGCCGGCGATCGTGCAGGCGAGCGGCCTCGTGACCGCGCCGCTCGCACGAGCGCTGCGGCGCGGGCGAGAGGCGCGCGTGATCACGCTGCGCCCCTGGCTCGACCGCCTGCTGCTGGCGACGCTCGTCGTCACCACCTGGCACAAGCTGCACTGGTCGCCGGGCGCGGGCGACGTGACGCTCGAGGACCTGCTCGCCGTCGCCTTCACGGCGCTCTTCGTCGTCGATCGCGTGGCCCGCCGGGAGGCGCAGGCTGCACCGCGTCGCGCTCGCGCTGCTGCTCGTGATGGCCGTGCTCGAGACGGTCTACCTGTGCGGCTACTTCGCGCTCGAGAACGAGCAGCAGCTGCAGCAGTACCTCAAGGGGATGACGAAGTTCGCGCTCCACTTCGGCTTCCTGGTCTGCGGCACGCAGTACGTGATCGACCGCGGCGAGCGCCTGCTGCGCGGCGCGATCGGCGCGTTCGTGCTCGGCCTCGCGCTCAACTGCGCCTACGGCGTCGCGCAGCTGGCCGCCCAGGTGGGCGCGGGCGTCAACCTCGACAAGCGCGCTGATCGGGCCGCTCACGTTCGGGCAGGGCAGCCTCGGCGGCATCAACGTCTACGGCCAGACGACCGCGGTCGAGCAGGGCAGCTACGTCTCGCTCGGCGTCTACCGCGTGAACGCGCTCGCGCTCGACCCGAACCACCTCGGGATCATGCTCTGCGTGCCGATCCTCCTGCTGCTGCCGTTCGCGCTGCGCAGCGGGGTGCGCACGCGCGCCGGCCTCGTGCTCACCGTCCCTGCTCGCGTTCTTCGTCGTGGTCGAGGTGCTCACGCTCTCGCGCTCCGGCCTGCTCGGCCTCGCCTGCGGCCTCGCCGTGCTCGCCTGGCCGCTGCGCCGCCAGCTGATCCAGCCGCGCTTCGTCGCCCCCGTGGCCGCCGTGCTCGGCGCCGCCGGCGTCGTGCTCGCATCGTCCGGCTACGCGCGCGAGGTCATCCGCTCGCGCGTGACGCTGAGCGACAGCTCGGCCCAGGTGCACTTCCAGTTCTTCGATCTCGTGCAGCCCGTGCTCGACGAGCATCCCGTGTTCGGCCTCGGCCTCAACACGTTCTCCGTCTACTACCAGTTCCTGACCGGCAAGACGAACTGGGGGCCGCACTCGTTCTACATCGCGCTGCTGGACGAGACCGGGCTCGTGGGCGCCTGCGTGTTCGCGGCGTTCCTGTTCTGGATCGGCGTCCGCATCGCGGTGATCCTGCGCGCGTCGCGTGCGCTCGAGCGCCACGGCGATCCGGAGGCCGGCGACTGGCGCGCGCTCGGGATCGGGCTCGCGGCCGGCATCGCGGCCACGTTCATCGCCAACGTCTTCTACCTGACGATGCAGTTCTACTACTTCTACGGCCTCGTCCTGATCATCGCCGCCGCCTCGGCGCTGGCCGTCCAGCGCGTGCGCCGGCTGTCGGGATGACCGACGTCTCCGTCGTCATCGTGAGCTACGAGAGCCGCGGCCTGCTGGAGCGCTGCCTGGCCGCGCTCGCGGCCGACGACGGCCGCGCCGCGACCTGCGAGGTGATCGTCGTCGATCAGGCCTCGGCCGACGGCACCGCCGCCTGGCTGGCGGCCGAGCACCCCGAGGTGCGGCTCGTCGCGCTGGACGAGAACGTCGGCTTCGGCGCGGGCAACAACCGCGGCGCGGCGTCGCGAGCGGCCGCTGGCTGCTGCTGCTCAACAGCGACGCGTTCGTCCGCCCCGGCGCGATCGACGAGCTCGTGCGCTTCGCCGAGCAGCGCCCGGCCGCCGGGGCCGTGGGCCCGCGGCTGCTGTGGCCGGACGGTCGCCTGCAGCGCTCCTGCCGGCGCTTCCCGACCGTCTTCCGCATCGCCACGGAGTTCCTCTACCTGCGCAAGCTCGCGCCGCGCTCGCGGATCCTCAACGGCTTCTACTACGGCGAGTTCGCCCACGACGAGGCCTGGCGGGTCGACTGGGTGACCGGCGCCTGCGTGCTCGTCCGGCGCGACATCTTCGAGCACCTGGACGGCTTCGACGAGGACTTCTTCCTCTACTCGGAGGAGGTCGACCTGCTCTACCGGGCGCGGAAGCTGGGCGCCGAGACGTGGTACGACCCGGCCGCCGAGGTCGAGCACGAGTGGGGCGGCACGGCCGGCCGGACGTCCGCCCTGACGCTGCGCGAGCAGGCGCGCGGGCACGTCCGCTACCTCGACAAGCACGCCTCGCGGGCCACCGCGGGGCGCGCTCGGCTGGTGCTCCTGGCCGGTCTGCGGCTGCGCGCGCGGCGCTCGGCCGCCTACCGCCAGGCCGCGCGCTGGCTGGCCGCGCGGCCGGTCGCCGCGCTGCTCTCCGAGACCCGGCCGCAGGCCGAGGGCTCGGAGTAGGCGAACGGCTACCCTGGCGCGATGCTGGTGCTGAAAGTGATCTTCTGGGCGTCGCTCGCCGCGCTGCTCTGGACGCACCTCGCTGTACCCGCTGTTCATCGCCGCGCTGGCGCGGCTGCGCGCCCCGCCCGGCGCAGGCCGACGCGAGCTTCCGCCCGCGCGTCGCGCTCGTGATCGCGGCCTACAACGAGGACGACGTGATCGAGCGGAAGCTCGAGAACGCGCTGGCGCTCGACTACCCGGCGCGACCGCCTGCGCATCGTCGTCGCCTCCGACGCCTCGAGCGATCGCACCGACGAGCTCGTGCGCGCCTACGCCGGGCGCGGCGTCGAGCTCGTGCGCGCGCCCCGCGGCGGCAAGGTCAACGCCCAGAACCACACGGTGCGCACGCTCGCCGACGTGGACGTCGTGGCGTTCTCCGACGCCAACTGCGAGTGGGCCCCCGACGCGCTCCGGCAGCTCGTCGCGCCGCTCGCCGATCCCGCGCGTCGCCTACGCCTGCGGGCGCCTGCAGCTGCGCTCACCCGAGGGCACGAACCAGGAGGGCGCCTACTGGCGCTACGAGATCTGGCTGCGGGCGCGCGAGTCGCTCGTGCACTCGGTCACGGGCGGCAACGGCTCGATCTACGCGGTCAAGCGCGAGCGCTACGAGGAGGTCGACCCGCGCTTCGGGCCACGACCTCTCGTTCCCGTACCTGATGGTCAAGCGCGGCTTCCGGGCCGTCTACGCGCCGCGGGCCGTCGCGCTCGAGAAGATGACCACCGACCTCTCCGACGAGTTCCGCCGCAAGGTGCGCATGTTCGGCCACTGCTGGCTGCTCGTCCTGCACGGCCGCATGTTCGGCCTGCGTCGCGCTCGGTCCGCTGTACTGGGTCGAGATGATCTCCCACCGCCTCCTGCGCTACGCCAGCGGCATCCTCCACCTCGCGCTGCTCGCGAGCTCGCTCGCGCTCGCCTTCACGGCGGGCGGCGCCTACGCGGTGGTGCTCGCGCTGCACGCCGTGTTCGCGCTCTGCGTGCTCGCCTCGATCGCGCTGCGCGGCCGCGTGCGGGTGCTCGCGCTGGCCGAGTACTACTTCCTGATCACGCTCGCGACGCTGCTCGCGCTCGGCGACGTCTTCCGCGGCGTGCCCGCCGTGTGGGAGCGCGCGGAGGGCACGCGGTGAACGCCGAGGGCGAGCGCGTCAAGCGCGCGATCGACATCGCCGGCGCGACGGCCGGGCTCGCGCTCGCGGCGCCGATCCTGGCGCTCGCGGCCGCCGCGATCAAGCTCCAGGACGGCGGCCCGGTGTTCTTCCGGCAGCTGCGCGCTCGGCCGCGGCGAGAAGCCGTTCGAGATCCTCAAGCTGCGCACGATGACGGTCGACGCCGACCGCATCCGCAGCGACGGCATCGTCGAGGACGGGCGACCCGCGCATCACGCGCGCGGCGCGCTCTTCCGGCGCACGGCGATCGACGAGCTGCCGCAGCTCTGGCACGTGCTGCACGGGCGAGATGAGCCTCGTCGGCCCGCGCCCGGTGCCGCTGCCGCACCTCGAGCGCTACGACGACGCGCCAGCGCAGCCGGCTCGAGGTGCGCCCGGGCCTGACCGGCTGGGCGCAGATCCACGGCCGCGCGTCGCTGCCCTGGCCCGAGCGCCTCGAGCTCGACGCCTGGTACGTCGAGCACCGCTCGCTGCGGCTCGATCTGCGCATCCTCGCGCGCACGGCCGGCGTGCTCCTGCGACGCGACTACGTCTATCGCGGGGAGGTCGGAGGATGGCGCTGAGCGAGGGCCCCGAGCTGACGGTGGTCGTTCCCGCCTACAACGAGGCGGGCACCATCGAGGCGGTCGTCGGACGGCTGCGCGAGCTGCCGTTCGCGCTGCAGATCATCGTCGTCGACGACTGCTCGACGGATGACACCGCGGCGATCGCGAGCGCGCCTCGAGGGCGTCGAGCTGCGTCCGCCACGAGCGCAATCAGGGCAAGGGCGCCGCGCTGCGCTCGGCCTTCGCCGAGGCGCGCGGCCGCATCGTCGTGATCCAGGACGCCGACCTCGAGTACGACCCGGTCGACATCCCGGCGCTCGTCGAGCCGATCCGCGCGGGCATGGCCGACGCGGTCTTCGGCTCGCGCCTGATCGGCGGCCGCCCGCAGCGCGCACACCTGTTCTGGCACAAGGTCGGCAACCGCGCGCTCTCGCTGCTCACGAACGTGCTCTACAACACCACGCTCTCCGACATGGAGACGGGCTACAAGGCCTTCACCCTCGACGTGCTGCGCTCGATCGAGCCGCTCTACGAGTCGGACTTCCGCATCGAGCCCGAGCTCACGGCCAAGATCTGCCGCGGCGGCTTCCGCATCTACGAGGTGCCGGTCGCCTACTACGGCCGCTCCTACGAGGAGGGCAAGAAGATCACGTGGCGCGACGGCTTCCCGGCCGTCTACGCGCTCGTCAAGTACCGCTTCCGGGACCGGTAGCGCGTGCGGCGCGCCGTCGCGGCCGTCGCGGGCGTCGCCGTCTCGGTCGCGTTCGGCTGGCTGGCCGTGCGAGGCCTCGACTTCCACGAGGTGCGGACGGCGATCGGGCACGCCAGCCCGGGCTGGATCGCGCTCGCGGTCGCGATCAACCTGGTCGGCGTGACGATGCGATCGGAGCGCTGGCGCACGCTCTTCCCGCGCGCGTCGCGCCCGGCCGCCGTGCCCACGTTCTGGGCCTCGCAGATCGGGCTGCTCGCGAACAACGTCCTGCCGCTGCGCGCGGGCGAGCTCGTGCGCGTGCTCGCACTCTGCCGCGAGTCCGGGCTGCGGCGCACCGCCGTGCTCGCGACCGTCGGCGTCGAGCGCGTCTTCGACCTCGCGGCGATCGCGGCACTGCAGCTGGCGATCGCCTCGCAGCTGCCCGACGCGTCCGTCACGCGCCGCTTCACGCTGCTCGCGATCGCGATCCTGGCGCTCGCGGCCGTGGTCGTGGCCGTGCTCGCGGTCGCGCCCGCGCGCCGCATCGCCGGGGCCTACCTCACCCGCGTGCCCGGCCTGCGCTCGCGCGGCGGGGTGATGATCGACTCGCTGCGCACGGGCCTCGCCGCGCTGCGCGACCGCCAGCTCGCGGCCGTCGCGCTGCTCTGGACGCTCGCCTCCTGGGTCGTCTTCGCGCTCGGCGCCTGGTGCGTCCTGCGCGCCTTCGACGTGCACCTGCCCTGGCACGCCTCGCTGTTCCTGATCGTCGCGGTCACGTTCGCGCAGGCGGTGCCCGCGAGCGCGGGCTCGGTGGGCGTCTTCGAGCTGGCCGCGCGCTCGGCGCTCGTGGCCTACGGCGTGACGCCGGCGGTCGCGCTCTCGGCGGGCCTCGTGCTGCACGCGGTCAGCGCGCTCCCGTTCATCGCGCTCGGCGCGGTGGGCATGGCGCGCCTCGGCGTCTCGGGCCGCGACCTCGCCCGCGCTGATGCGGGCGCCTGATCTGCGAGGATTGCGCCGCCGATGACGCCGACCAACGTGCTGCTCACCTGTGCGGGCATGCGCGGCGACATGGTCGCCGCGTTCCAGGCCGCGCTCGCCCGCGAGGGCGCGGGCGGCGTCGTGGTCGCGGCCGACGCGAGCCGCCTCGCGCCGACGCTCTACCTGGCCGACCGCTCGCGCGATCGTGCCGCGCGTCGACGAGCCCGGCTACGTCGAGCGAGCTGCTCGCGCTCACCGAGCAGCACGCGATCCGCGCCGTGCTGCCGCTGACCGACCTCGACCAGGCGATCCTGACCGGCCGGCGCGACGACTTCGCCGCCGCCGGAGCGGTGATCGTCGCCTCCGATCCCGAGACCTGCGACCTCACCTCGGACAAGTGGGCCGCGCACTGCTTCTTCGAGGAGCGCGGCATCGGCTCGCCGCAGACCTGGCTGCAGGATCACCTGCCGCCGGTCGCCGAGATCCCGTTCCCGGTGCTCGTCAAGGCCCGGCGCGGGCTTCGCCGCCCGCCACATCTACCGCGCACACGACGCCGCCGAGCTCGCGTTCTTCCTCGGCTACACGACCGAGCAGTCGATGGTGCAGGCGTTCTGCCTCGGCGAGGAGTTCTCGATCGACCTGATCTGCGACATGGACGGGCGCTGCCTCGAGGCGGTGCCGCGCTCGATGATCGAGTCGAAGGGCGGCGAGACGATCAAGGGCGAGTCGCTCGACGACCCGGCGCTGCGCACGGCCGCCGTGCGCGTCGCCGAGGCCCTCGGCATCAAGGGCCCCGCCTGCGTGCAGTGCTTCCGCGACGGCGACGACTACCTCGTGACCGACGTCAACGCGCGCTTCGGCGGGGGCTTCCCGGTGCACGTCGCGTCGGGCGGCGGGTATCCCGACATCGTGCTGGCGCTCGCGCGCGGCGAGCGAACCGAGCCGCGCCTCGGCGCCTATCGCGCCGGCGTGATCATGGTGCGCTACCTCTCGCAGGTCATCCTCGAGCGCGACGGCGCGGACGCGCTTGCGCCCGGCAGCGGACGAATCGGGCCTGCGCACGCCGCCCGCCGCCTGAAACTCGTCTACTCTCGAGCGGTGGCCGCCGGTGGGGCAGACGACGTCGAGATCGCGCTTGGCGTCTACGTTCGACGCGTGGTGCGCCGCTGGTGGATCGTCCTCGCGGCGATCGTCGTCGCGGTGGCGATCTCGCTCGCGGGCACCTCGTCGGGCAGCACGCGCTATCGCGCGCAGACCCTGATCAGCCTCGGCACGCCCTACACGGCGACGGGCGGGGCGGCGATCACGAGCGCGTTCTGCACCTCGCCGATCGCGCCGGCGACGTTGATCAAGCAGGACGAGATCCGCGAGGTGGCCGAGCGCGCGGCCGGCCTCGAGGTGGGGGAGCTCAAGGGCCACGCGTCGTCCCAGGCCGTGGCCGGAGCGGTCACGAAGCTCAACTTCACCCCGGCGGTGAACATCATCGTCCAGGGCCCCTGGAAGGGGACCACGACGGCCAGGGCGTCGGTCGCCCTGGCCGAGCAGGTGCGCGACACGTGCAGCACCTACGCCGGCGAACGGCTGAAGACGACCGAGGCGCGCCTGGCCCGGGAGCTCGAGGAGCAGGACACGCTGAGCGACCGCTTCGCGGGCGCGCAGAAGCTGCTCGCCGACGTGCAGGCCGACAAGAGCCTGAGCGCGACCGAGCGAGCGCTCGCCGCGACCGTCGCCGCCAACACGCTGTCGAACGTGATCCAGCGCCAGAACCAGCTCGACCAGTTCATCGGCGACGACCAGGCGCTCGTGCAGCAGATCCGCAACGTCGAGCTGACCCAGATCATCACGCGGGGCAAGGCCACGAAGGTCACGGCGGGCGGCAAGAGCGCCTCGCTGGGCGTGGCGATCGTGCTCGGAGCCATCGCCGGCATCGCGCTGGCACTACTGTCATATGTAGTGGCTCCGACACGACGCAAGGGGACGTGATGACGGAACGAGCGGTGGTAACGGGCGGGGCGGGCTTCATCGGCTCGCACGTCGTGGATTCGCTTGTGCGCGACGGCTACGAGGTGCTCGTGGTCGACGATCTCTCGGCGGGCGATCCGCGCCGGCTCGCGGCGGGCGCGCGCCTGGCGAAGGTCGACATCACCGACGACGCGGCGCTGGCCGCCGCGTTCGACGAGTTCGCGCCGCACGCCGTCTTCCACCTGGCGGCCCAGGCGAGCGTCACGGCCTCGGTCACCGACCCCGGTCGCGATTGCGCCGTCAACGTGCTCGGCACGCTCAACGTCGTCGAGGCCGCCCGCCGCCATCGGGCGCCGGTCGTCTTCACCTCGACGGGCGGCGCGCTCTACGGCGACGACGCCCCGCTGCCGACCAGCGAGGCCCAGCTGCCCCTGCCGCTCTCGCCCTACGGCGCCTCGAAGATGGCCGCCGAGGCCTACGTGCGCAGCTGGTCGGCCGCCCACGGCGTCCCGAACGCCGTCATGCGCCTCGGCAACATCTACGGCCCGCGCCAGACGCCCCACGGCGAGGCCGGCGTCGTCGCGATCTTCAGCTACAAGCTGTGGGCCGGCGAGCCCTGCACGCTCTACGGCCAGGGCACGCCCACGCGCGACTACGTGCACGTGCTCGACGTCGTCGCCGCCCTGCGCGCGGCGAGCGGTCGCGCCGGCATCTTCAACGTCGGAACGGGCGTCGAGACGGACGTCGCGACGCTCTATGCGCGACTCGCCGAGGCTGCCGGATCGACGGCCGAGCCGGCGCTCGCCGACCTCCGCGCCGGCGAGCTGAAGCGCTCCTGCCTGGACGCGTCGCACGCTCGCAGCACGCTCGGCTGGGCGCCGCGGATCGCGCTCGCCGATGGCCTCGCCGGCACGTTCGAGGCGATGGTCGACGGCTTCCGAACTGCCGCTTGAATCTGAGCCGTAGCTAGCATGCGGGACAGGTCGCCTCGGCGACGCCCCCTCAGAAGGACGCTCCGATTCCCACGACACTCGTCTCCGGAGGGGCCGGATTCCTCGGCTCCCACCTCTGCGAAGCACTGCTCGGCCGTGGCCACCGCGTGCTCTGCGTCGACAACCTCGAGACGGGGTCGCTGACCAACATCGAGCACCTGCGCGACGAGCGCTTCGCGTTCATCTCGCACGATCTGACCGAGCATCTCGACGTCGCGGAGCCGATCGATTGCGTGCTCCACTTCGCGAGCCCGGCGAGCCCGATCGACTACCTGCGCCTGCCGCTGCACACGCTCAAGGTCGGCGCCTACGGCACGCACAACATGCTCGGGCTGGCCAAGGCGCACCGCGCGCGCTTCCTGCTCGCGTCGACGAGCGAGGTCTACGGCGACCCGCACGTGCACCCGCAGCCCGAGACCTACTGGGGCAACGTCAATCCAATCGGCCCGCGCGGCGTCTATGACGAGGCCAAGCGCTACGCCGAGGCACTGACCATGGCCTACCACCGACAACAGGGCGTCGACACCGCGATCGTGCGGATCTTCAACACGTACGGGCCGCGGATGCGCGCGCACGACGGCCGCGCGATCCCGACGTTCGTGCGCCAGGCGCTCTCGGGCGAGCCGATCACGGTCTTCGGCGACGGCGGCCAGACGCGCTCGTTCTGCTACGTCGACGATCTCGTCCGCGGCATTCTCGCGCTCGCCGACTCCGGCGAGCATCTCCCCGTCAACATCGGCAATCCCGAGGAGTTCACGTTGCTGGAACTGGCCGAGAAGGTGATCACCCTGACTGCGTCCGACAGCCAGATCGTTTTCGAAGCGCTGCCCGCGAACGATCCCAAGCAGCGCAGGCCCGACATCGGGCGCGCCGGCCAGTTGCTCAACTGGGAGCCGCGCATCGGCCTCGACGACGGCCTGCGCATGCTGCTCGAGCGCTCGCGCCGCGCGGAGCTCCTCGGCCGGACGGTGGGCGCATGAGGCGGCTGCTGACACCCCTTCTCGCCGCCCTCGCGCTGGCCTGCGCCGCGGCCGTCCCGGCCTCGGCCGAGCAGGGCAAGGCCCGCTCGGGGCCGATGCTGCTCGGCGTGATGGACGACGCCCTGCTCGGCAACGTCCCGGACGTCGCGTTCGGCGACGTCGCGCAGCTGCACCCGCAGGTGATCCGCTACGACCTCTCGTGGGCGCGCACGGCGCCCCGCAAGCCGGCCGTCGGCACCGACCCGAACGACCCGGCCTACGACTGGACCATGCCCGATCAGGTCGTGCTGCGCGCAGCGGCGCTCAACATTCCGGTGCTGCTGACGATCGAGGTCACGCCGAGGTGGGCGGGCGGCGGCACCGGCAACAAGCCGCCGGTCAACATGCGGACGCTGCAGGACTTCGCCTACGCCGCAGCCACGCGCTACAGCGGCCAGCACATCGTGCCGGCGACCGGGCAGGTGCTGCCCGCCGTGACGCGCTGGGAGGCCTGGAACGAGCCCAACACGACGAGCCACCTGAAGCCGCAGTACAGCTGCCGCTGCTCCGCGGCGAAGCCCGTCGCGCAGATCGCCTACGCGCGCATCCTGACGGCGATCTACAAGGGCGTGCACGCGGCCGGAGCCCGCGTCGGCCTTTCCGAGACGGTGGCCGGCGGCGCGACGAAGCCGAACTACTCCGGGCCCAAGACCTACGAGCCGGCGATCGCGCCCCTGCGCTTCCTGCGGGAGCTCGCCAAGCGCCGCCCGCCGCTCGACGTCTACTCGCACCATCCGTACCGCACGGACGCCGGCAAGAAGAAGGGCCAGGTCATCAACCCGAACGACATCGCGTTCGCCGACCTGCCGCGTCTGATCAAGGGCCTCGACAAGGCCTTTCCCGGCAAGCGCCTGAAGCTCTGGGTGACGGAGTTCGGCCTGCAGACCAAGCCGCCGGACACCTTCCAGGGCGTCACGCTCTCGTACCAGTCGCGGCAGCTGCGGCGCAACGTCGCGTCGTCGCGCGCCAACCCGCGCATCGACATGCTGATCTGGTACCTGATCCGCGACGAGGCGATCCGCAAGCCGTTCGCGGCCGGGTTCCAGACCGGTCTCGCCTTCAACGACGGGCGTCCCAAGCCGGCCTGGGCGGTCTTCCGCTCGCTCGCGCAGTAGCGACGGCCCGCCAGAGCACCAGCGCGAAGGCGGCGAGCGCGACGTTGCGTAGCGCCACGAGCGCGATCGCGTCCCACTCGAAGCGCGGCAGATCGTCGAACGCGAAGCGCAGCTCGACGCGCGTGAGCACGCTCGCGAGCGCCAGCAGCAGCGCCTGGAGCGGGTAGCGGGGAGCGAGGAAGGCCGAGAGCGGGGCCAGCCAGAGCAGGTATTGCGGCGAGAGCACCGGCGCCAGCGTCACGAGCAGCGCGAGCGCGGCGAGCAGCGCGAGCGCGGGGTCGGCATCGGCACGCCGCGCTCGGCGCGCGAGCAGGAGCGCGGCCGCCAGCGACGTGAGCGCGAACAGCCGGCCGAGCCAGAGCGCGGTCGTGCCGGTGACGTTCTGGCTGCCGTGGTCGAAGGCCGTCCCCGCGTGGGCGCCGAAGCCGCGTGCGACGTCGGCCAGCACGGCGGCCCACGACTCGACCTCGGGATCCCGGCCGGCGTGATAGCCGATCCACGACAGCCCGAGCTCGCCGCTCGAGAGCGCGTAGACGACCTGCACGGCGATCGGCACGACGGCCGCGGCCGCGAGCAGGCGGGCGCTCGTGCCGCGGCGGGCGAGCGCGGGCACGGCCGCGAGCGGGACGAGCTTGAGCGCACCGGCGACGCCGAGCCACGCCCCGGCACGCCCGGGACTGCGCGCACAGGCACCGGCGAGCAGGATGGCGATGCCGGCGGCGAGGTCGAAGCGCGTCAGCGCGAGCCGCCCGAGCACGAGCACGCTGACGCTGTAGACGCCGAGCGCCAGGGCGAGCTCGAGCGGTGCGCGGCGCCGCAGGAGGTACCCGAGCAGCAGCACGCAGAGCACGTCGAGCGCCCCGTAGAGCCAGATCGTGCGCTCGTGGTAGGCCTGTCCCGAATCGTCGCCGCCGGCCGCGAGCGGCGCGACGAGCAGCGGGAGGGTGGCCGGCGGGTACTCGTAGTCGAGGCCGCCGTAGGCGTCCGTCCCGTTCCAGATCGCGTTTGCCTGCGGGGAGAAGTACGTCGCCGGCAGGTCGTTGCCGTCGCCGTGGTATGCGAGCGCCGCTCCCGCATGCAGCACGGCGACGACGGCGATCACGACGAGGCTACGGCGCAAGGCCGCTCCCCCGGTAGGTCGCCCACATGCACGCCACGAGACCGGCCGCGCTGATCGCCAGGAGCGCGTTGCGCAGCCGCGGGTCGAGGCGCTCGAGCAGGATGCCCGCCGCGATCGCATACGGGAACGTGCCCATCAGGAAGCGCGGCAGCGACATCGCGCTGCCCGTTGCGAGCGGCGCGGCGACCGCGATCGCGGCGAACACGAACAGCCCGTCGCGGATGCCCGCCCGCCACAGCACCACGAGGCCGATCACGGCCAGCGGCACGCCGCACAGGTAGAGCAGGTTCTGCGCGTGGCCGAGCGTGACGGCGTCGCCGATGTAGCTCGCGAGCTCCCCGGGCGCGTCGACGAGGCTCGTCGAGCGGTCCCAGCCGGCCTGCTGGGCGTGCAGGCTCGCGAGCCAGTCGTCGCGGCGGCGCGCGAGGTCGGCGAATACGATCGCCACGCCCGCGACGGCGCCCGCGGCGCCGGCCA
The DNA here is from genome assembly GCA_963834415.1 of uncultured Actinomycetes bacterium. Taxonomy (GTDB): domain Bacteria; phylum Actinomycetota; class Thermoleophilia; order Gaiellales; family JALYLC01; genus JALYLC01. Next base: position 64,813 of record CAWIBP010000005.1, read on the forward strand.
GCGCCGCGCGGCGGTGCTCGCGCGTGAGCACCGCGTCGGCGGCGAGGCCGAGCGCGAGGGGGATCGCCGCAGGCCGCGTGAGGCCCGCGGCGACGCCCGCGAGGAACGCGAGCAGCGGGCGGCGCGAGCGCGCGGCCGCGAACGCGCCGAGCGAGGCGAGCAGGAAGAGCCCCTCGGAGTAGTTCGTGCTGAGCACGTACGAGAACGGGAAGAAGGCGACCGCGGTGCAGGCGAGCACGGCCGTGCGCCGCCCGCGCAGGTCGCTGCAGAAGCGGTGCAGCAGGATCAGCGCCGGCGAGGGCGGCGAGCGCGGCCAGCGCCGCGCCGCCCCACGGCTCGGAGATCCCGACGCTCCCCGCGGCGCGCGCGGCGAGCGGCTGCAGCGGGAAGAACGCGGGCAGCTGATCCGCGACGGGCGCGCCGCAGAGCGGGTCGTAGCCGCAGCGCGCGATGCTCAGGTAGAAGCCCGCATCCCAGGTCGTGAGGTAGGCGTCCACCTGGGTCGGCGGCCACAGGAGCGCCGCGAGCACGATCAGGCGCGACGCCGCAAAGAGGGCCAGCGCGTCGGTTGCGGCCTCGCGCCAGCGCCCCATCGGCCCGAGTCTACCCCCGCCCGTCGGCGCCGCGGCGCCGGGACAGCCGCGTGCCCGCCCACAGGGGCGTACCATCTGACGGGACGTGGCATCCTCCGCGCACGACGTTCGCGCCCGCCGGTTCGGCCTCGACGCGCTCGTCCTCCTCCACCGGGGACGCCGCCTGCTGTCGGCGCTCGTGCTCGTGGTCCTCGACCTCACGGGCGTCACGCTCGCGCTCTACGGCGCGCTCGTGCTCCGCAACGCCTACCGCGACGAGGAGGTGCTGTTCGGGCTGGCCTGGACGGCGATCTCCAACTGGCTGCAGTTCGTCGCGCTCGTGCTCGTGCTCGTGTTCGCACGGGCCGGCCTCTACCGCCAGCGCGAGGCCCGTCCGGGCGCCGATGCGGTGATCCGCTCGCTCGCGCTCGTGACGGTGATCACGGCGTTCTACGCGGTGGCCGTCGCGGGCATGACGTTCCACAGCTTCTACGGCATCTTCTGGGTCACCTTCGTGCTCGCCGCGGTGCTCGTGCCGCTGCTGCGCACGAGCTACGACAGCGTCACGCTCGAGCTGATGCGCCTCCTCGGCGTGCGGCGGCGGACGGTGCTCGTGGGGCCGTTCGGCGAGCTGACCGCGCTCGAGCGCACGCTGCGTCGCGACGGCCGCGGCCCCGATCTCGACGTGATCGGCACCGTCAGCGAGCACGCGGGCGGGCTCGCCCTGCTCGACTCGCCGAGCCTCGGCGCGCTCGCCGACCTCGAGCAGATCGTCGCCGAGCACCGGCCCGACGACGTCGTCATCACCGGCTTCGAGCTGACGACCGCCGAGCTCGTGTCGCTCGTCGACACCTGCCAGGCGTACAGCTGCCGGCTTCGCGTCGTGCCGACGACCACGGAGCTCCTGCTCGAGCGCGCCGTGCTCGTGCCCGGCCAGGCCGTGCCGCTGTTCGAGGTGCGCCCGCCGGTGCTGACCGGCGTCGAGTGGGCCGTCAAGCGGACGTTCGACATCCTCGTGGCCGGGATCCTGATCGTCCTGCTCGCGATCCCGGGGCTGCTCGTCGCGGCCTTCATCCGGCTCACCAGCCCGGGCCCCGCGCTCTACCGGAACCCGCGCGTGGGCGTCGGCGAGGCCGAGTTCCCGATGCTCAAGTTCCGCTCCATGTACCGCAACGCCGACGATCAGCAGGCCGAGCTCGAGGAGCTCAACGAGGCCGACGGCGCGATCTTCAAGATCCGCGACGATCCGCGCATCACGCCCGTCGGCCGCATCCTGCGCCGCTTCTCGATCGACGAGCTGCCGCAGCTCTGGAACGTGCTGCGGGGCGAGATGAGCCTCGTCGGCCCGCGCCCGCTGCCCGTGCGCGACTACGAGCGCCTCGAGACCTGGCATCGCGGGCGCTACCGGGTGCTGCCGGGGATCACGGGCCTGTGGCAGGTCTCGGGCCGCTCCGAGCTCGGCTTCGACGACCTCGTGCGGCTCGACTTCTACTACGTCGAGAACTGGTCGGTCTGGCTCGACATCGAGATCATCGCGCGCACGCCGCTCGCCGTCCTGCGAGGGCGCGGCGCCTATTAGCCCGCCGCTCGTCACGACGGTCATACCGACCTACCGCCGCCCGCACCTGCTCAGGCGGGCGATCGAGAGCGTGCTCGCGCCAGACCTACCCGCACCTGCAGGTATGCGTCTACGACAACGCCTCCGGCGACGAGACCGCAGAGGTCGTCGCCGAGCTCGCGCGCCGTGACGATCGCGTCGCCTACCACTGCCACGACGAGAACATCGGTCTCGGGGCCAACTTCACGTACGCGATGCGAGGACGTGTCGACGCCGTTCTTCTCGATCCTCTCCGACGACGACTACCACCTGCCGAACTTCTTCGAGACGGCGCTGCGCGGCTTCGAGGAGCATCCCGACGCGATGTTCTCGGCCGGCTCGGTCGTGAGCATGACCGAGGCCGGCCAGATCACGCACGTCTCGATGAGCCTGTGGGAGCGCGACGGCTACTTCCCGGCGCCCGACGGCCTCTTCGAGTGGACGATCCCGAAGCACCCGGACATCACGGGCCTGGTCTTCCGCAGCGAGGTGATCGAGCGCGTCGGCGTGCTCGATCCCGCGCTGCTCAACGCCGACTACGACTTCGAGTGGCGCATCGCCGCGCGCTATCCGTACGTCGTCTCGCGCGAGCCGTGCGTCGTCAGCACCGTGCACGAGCACCAGGCCACGCGCACGAGCGACGTGAGCGCCTACCTGCTCGGGTACCACACGATGCGCGGCCACCTGAACGCCAACGAGGAGCTCGATCCGGTGGTGCGCGACCGCGCGATCGCGCTGCTCGCGGGCACGTTCGCCGACGCGCTGCGCGTGATCGGCCTGACCGCCCTGCGCGACCGCAACTACGCGCTCGCCTACGCGGTCGCCGACGCGCTCGGCCCCGAGTTCGCGCGGCTGCGCGAGGAGCAGCTGCTGCGCCGGCTGACGGCCGCGTGCGAGCGCGTGCGACCGTTGCAGCTCGGTCTGCGCGGCGCCTACGCGGTGCTGCTGGGGGTGCGCCGCTGGCGCACGCGCGAGACGCGGCAGCTCGTCGACCGCGCCCGCCCGGCCTGACCGCCGCTCCTGCGCCGCGCCGGCCCCCCAGCTGCCGCTCAGGACGAGCGGGCCGGGGCTGTCGCGCAGCGTCCGGAAGTGCACGCGGCAGAGCACGCCCGGCCCTCTGCCCGCGTCCGGGAGCGATGTGGCGGTCGCGTGAAGCCCTGCCGGGCGGGCCGTGTTCCAGGTCCGGCCCCGCGGGTACGAGCCCCCATGACTACAGCAGAGCAACTGGAGCAGTGGCGCGGCCGTCCGGTGGTCGACGCCGACGGTCAGGACATCGGCAAGCTCGACGACGTCTACTACGCGGCGGACGGGACGCCCGTGCTCGTGCGCGTCCGCAGCGGGATGTTCGGGCGCCACCATTCGGTCGTGCCGCTCGAGGGCTCGAGCGTGACGCGCGACCACGTGCGCGTGGCCTATCGCAGCGACCTGATCGAGCAGGCCGGGCGCGTCGACGTCGGCGAGCGGCTCGACGGGGCCGAGGCCGGTGCGATCGGCCAGGCCTACGGGCTCGTGCTGCCGGGATCGGAGAACGGCTACGAGAGCTCGGCGCAGATCAATGCGCGGCTCGCCGAGGCGCTGGAGGCCCAGCAGCGCGCCGAGCTGCTCGCGGCCGAGGCGGAGGCGCTCCAGGGCGATGCGGCCTCGGCGCGGGAGAAGGCGGCCCGCGCGGACGCATCGGCCGCGCACGCCGAGCAGGATGCCGCCGCGGCCGCGCGTGCGGCCGAGGAGGCGCGCCGCCAGGCGCAGGCCTCCGCCGAGCACATCCCGCCGACCTGAGACCACGCGGCCGTCGACGTGCCCGGCCGCCGATGACATGCTGCCGCTGCGATGGATGACGCCGGTACGGAGGGGATCGAGGAGCTCGCCGCGGAGCTGCTCGCGCTCGCTCCCGAGCACTTCACGGAGGCGCGCAACGCCGCCGCGAAGCGCCTCAAGGACGAGGGCGACCGTACGCGCGCCGAGGCCGTCAAGCGCCTGCCGCGGCCGTCGCTCGCGCTCTGGACGGCCAACCGGCTCGCGCGCGAGCAGCCGGCGCTCGTCGAGGCGTTCCTGGAGGCCTCCGCTGCGCTGCGCGAGGCCTACGCGAGCGGCGGCGACATCCGCGCGGCGACGGCGCCGGAGCGCGCCGCGGAGGCGCGCCTCGTGGCGGCGGCCGGCGAGGCGCTGCGCTCCGCGGGCAAGAGCCCGAGCGATGCGGTGCAGCGGAGCCTCTCCCAGACGCTGCGAGCGGCCGCGGCCGATGCGGAGATCGCCGCGACCCTGCGCGCGGGCCTGGTGATCCGCGAGCCGGACGCCCCGTCGATCGATCAGCTGCTCGGCTCGCTGCCGGATCCGCCGCCGCGTGCGGCGAGCGCGCCCGCGCAGTCCCCGCAGACCGCTGCGGGCTCAAAGCCGTCGGCGCCGGCCCCCGCCGACGATCGCCGCGCGGAGCGCGCCGCCCTGCGCGAGGGGATCGCCGCGGCGCGGAAGGCCGCCACCGAGGCGCGCAGGATCGAGCGCGAGGCCTCCGACGCGGCGCGCGCGCTGCACGACGAGTGGGAGCGGGCGCAGACGCGCGCCGCCCGGGCGAAGCGGCGCAGCGAGACGGCGGACGAGCGCCTCGCCGAGCTCCAGGGCGAGCTCGACGAGCTGTGACGGACTAGGCGCGCGCCCGTCGCGCGGCGGTGCCCGACTCCACGGTCGCCTGCATGAACGCCGCGCGCCGCGTCGGATAGCACGCGAGCACGTGGCTCATGCGGATCCGGGCGAAGAGCCGGGCAGCGGCGCCGCCCGGCGGGCCCTCGACGAGGCTGAGCGTGAAGCCCTCGCCGGCCTCCAGCGCCGACTCGACGCCGAGCAGCCAGGTGACCATCGTCGAGTCCATGAACGTCACCGCGCCGAGATCGATCACGGCGACGCGGCAGTGCGGCCAGACGTGACGCGTGCGGCGCTCGAGCAGCGGCATCGTCGTCAGGTCGTGCTCGCCGCTGAGCGTGACGAGCCAGGTGCCGTTGCCGGCGCAGTGAGCGCTCACCCCGGGCTCCTCGTACTGCTCACCGTCATGCGCGGGCGTGAAGCGCCTGCGCGCCGCGCGAGCGCTCCCCTGCTCGCTGGTGTCCGGGCCGGAGCCTGCCGGACGGGATCTTGCTGGCCACCATGCACCTCGACGATCGGATCGGCGCCGGCCGGTGGCTGGGGTCGGCTTGCGAATCCCGGCCGGACGACCGGGACGAGAGGCGGGGTTCTGGGCCCTGGGCACACCGTAGTGTCGTTCGCGCGCAGCTGCACGAACGCGCGCCGCCTCAGGCGAACAGCGCGTCGGTGCGCGCGGGCACCCACCCGAGCGCGCGCAGCCTGCTGCTGTCGGCGACCTCGCTGAGATGGCCGGCCGTCGCCCGAGCCGACCGCCCCGGGCGAGGCCTCCCACGCGATGCCGAGCGCGTCCACGAGCTCGCGAACGCGCCGCAGCCGCCCCGATCCGACCGCCAGCTCGCCGCGCAGGCCCGCGCGCACGGCGACGATGATCGCGCTCGCGACGTCGGCGGCGTGGATGAAGTCGTGCTCGCTCTCGGGCGTGCGCAGGACGACCGGCCGACCCGCCTCCCGCGCCGCCAGCGCATGGTCGACCAGCGCCGGGCGCCGCCGCGCGGGATCGATCACGTAGTACGGCCGCACCCAGGCCAGCTCGCCGGCGGCGACGGCGGGCGCGAGCTCCCGCCACAGCCGCACCTTGGAGGCGGCGTAGGCGTCGGCGGGCGCGACGGTCCTGTCGAGCGACGTCCCCGTCGCGATCAGGGCGGCGCCTGCGTCCCCGCAGGCTCGCGCCAGCGCGAGCGTGGCCTCGACCCAGCGCTCGTTGTCGGCGGCGTCGCGGTAGCCGGGCGTGCCGCTCGCCGACCAGGCGAGGTGGATCACGAGCCCGGGCCGCACGCGCCCCACGAGGGCCGCCGCCACGCCGGGGAGCAGCAGGTCCTGCTCGGCGCGGTCGACCGCCTGCGCACGCAGGCCGTCCACGTCCCACTGCTCCAGCACGTGCCGGCCGATCAGGCCGCTCGCACCCGTGATCAGGGCGACGGCGGCCACGCCGGCGCCTCCCGGTCGCGCTGCGAGGCGACCATGACCGGCAGCGGCCAGGCGATCCCGACGACCGGATCGTCGAAGCGCAGGCTGCGGGCGCTCTCCGGGACGTACGGCGTGCCGATCGCGTAGGTCAGCGCGCTGTCGTCGGCGAGCGTCTGGTAGCCGTGCGCGATGCCGGGCGGCACGTGCAGGGCGAGCGCGTCGTCCGCGCTCAGCTCGACGGAGACCCAGCGGCCGTACGTCGGCTCGCCGGCGCGGAGGTCGACGAGCACGTCGAAGACCGCGCCGTGCGTGCACCAGAGCGTCTTCGACTCGCCGTGCGGGTCGGCCTGCCAGTGCATGCCGCGCACGGTCCCGCGGCGCGCGTTGGTGGCCTGCGAGATCTGCACGACCGCCGGGTCGAGCCCGAGCCCGGCGAGCGCCGGCAGGTCGACGATGCGGCGAAAGGTGCCGCGCTCGTCGGCGTGCACCTCGGCGCGGAAGAGCGTCGCGCCGCGCAGCGCGAGCGGCTCGGCCTTCACCGCGCGAGCGCGCGCAGCTCGGGGACGGCAACCCAGCGCCGCGCGCCGGGCACGAGCCCGCCGATGATCGGGCCGAGCTCGGCGGCGATGTTCCAGGGCAGGATCAGCACGTCGGCGGGCGCCGCGGCGGCGAGCGCGCCGGGCGCGACGACGGGGATGCGGGTGCCGGGGAGGAACCTGCCCTGCTTCTCGGAGCTGCCGTCCGCGACCACGGCGATCTCGGCGGCCACGACCCCGGCCGCGTTCAGCAGCGTGTTGCCCTTCGCGGCGGCGCCATAGCCCGCCACGCGCTCGCCGGCCGCGGCGCGCTCGTCGAGCCACGCCCGCAGGCCCGTGATCGTGGCGCGGCTGCGCCCGGCGAAGGCGCGCCACGCATCGGGTGAGAGCAGGCCGCCGCTCAGCTCGCGGTCGATGGCGCGGCCGACCGAGTCGTCGGGGCTCCGCGAGCCCTGCTTGACGATCGTGTAGCGGTATGAGCCACCGTGCGTGGCGAGGTCGTCGACGGCCACGAGCTGGAGCCCGTGCGCGGCGACGACGCGTGCGACCGCGTGCGCGGACAGGTAGGAGAAGTGCTCGTGGTAGATCGTGTCGAACTGCGTCTCCTGCAGCAGCGTCACGAACGACGGATTCTCGACCGTGATCACCGTCTGCGCGTCGCAGAGCAGCGCGAAGCCGCCGACGAAGTCATCGAGGTCGGGGACGTGCGCCATCACGTTGTTGGCGGCGATCAGGCGCGGGTGGCCGTGCTCGGCGAGCACCGCGCGCGCGGTCTCGCGGCCGAAGAACGCCGTCAGCGTCGGCACGTCCGAGGCGCGCGCGATCTCGGCCACGTTGGCCGCCGGCTCGATCCCGAGCACCGGGATGCCGAGCGCCATGAACTCGCGCAGCAGGTAGCCGTCGTTGCTCGCGACCTCCATCACGAGGCTGCTCGCGTCGAGCCCGAGCGCGTCGCGCATCGTCGCGGCGTAGGCCTTCGCGTGCGCGACCCACGACGAGCTGACCGACGAGAGGTACGGGTAGTCGCCGAAGATCCGCTCGGGATCGACGAACTCGCCGACCTGGCCGAGGCCGCACGCCGCGCACGTCTTGAGGTGCAGCGGGAAGAGCGCCGAGTGCGCGTCGGGCCGGGGCAGCAGCTCGTTCGCGAGCGGCTGGAGGCCGAGGTCGAGGATCTCCTCGAGGCCGCGGGCGCCGCAGCCGCGGCAGATGCCGTTGCCGCGCGGCGACAGCTCCTCGGCGTGCGGATGCTCGCTCATGCGGTGCTCCCGACGGTCGCGGTGTAGTCGGCCAGCTGCCGGTCGACGAGCGCCGCGGGCGGCTCGCCGGCAGCGGCGGAGGCGTACCACTCGAGCGTCATCGTCACGGCCGTCCGCCAGTCGAGCACGCTGCTCCAGCCGAGCGTCTCGGCGGCCAGGCGCGAGTCGAGGGTGAGCTCGCCCGTCTCGGCGAAGCCGCCCTCGGCGGCCTCCGTCCAGGCCGGGTCCGGCAGCTCGCTCGCCGAGCCCGGCCCAGGTCCCGGCAGCGAACGCCGTGAGCTCGGCGACGGCCACCGACTGGCGGTCGGCCGGCCCGAAGTTGAGACCCGGCGGGAGCTCGCCGCCGCCCGCGAGCGCCTCGGCGTAGACGAGGTAGCCGCGCAGCGGCTCGAGCACGTGCTGCCAGGGCCGCACGCCGCCCGGGCGCCGCAGCTCGGGCACCTCGCCGGCCGTCCAGGCGCGCACGAGGTCGGGCAGCAGGCGGTTGCCGGCCCAGTCGCCGCCGCCGATCACGTTGCCGGCGCGCGCGGTCGCGCGCGGCGAGCCGAGTTCCGGCCAGCCCATCGCCACGACCTCGGCGCGGCCTTGCTCGCCGAGTACGGCTCGCGTCCGCCGAAGGCGTGGCCCTCGTCGTGCGGCGGCGTCTGCGCGGGGTCGTAGACCTTGTCGGTCGTGATCAGCAGCGTCGCCTCGGCCGAGCCGAGCGACGAGACGAGCTCGAGCACCCGCACGGTGCCGCCGACGTTGACGTCGAAGGTCAGCGCGGGCTGCTCGTAGCCCGACGGAGACGAGCGGCTGGGCGGCCAGGTGGAGCACGATCGAGGGCGCGAACGCGCGCGCGTCCGCCATCCACCCGGGGCCCGTGACGTCGGCCCGGACGTCGGCGACGCCGGCGAGGCCGAGCTGCTCCCAGAGCGACGGCCGCGTCGGCGGCTCGGGCAGCGAGACCCCCATGACCTCGGCGCCCAGCGCTTGCAGCCAGCACGTCAGCCAGGAGCCCTTGAACCCGGTGTGCCCGGTCAGGAGGACGCGGCGGCCCTGCCAGAACGCGGGAGCGGGCAGCGCGCCGCCCGGGGCAGCCGTCATGCAGGCGCCCAGGGCGGGTGGCCGGCGTCCCACAGGCGGTTGAGCTCGTCGCGGTCGCGCAGCGTGTCCATCGGCTGCCAGAAGCCGTCGTGCTCGAAGGCCGCGAGCTGCCCCTGCGCGGCCAGCGTCGAGAGCGGACCCGCCTCGAGCACGCAGTCGTCGCCGGTCAGCAGCGGGAGCATGCCCGGGCTCGAAGACGAAGAAGCCGCCGTTGATGCGGTCCTGCGAGATCAGCGGCTTCTCGCGGAAGCGCGTGACCATGCCGTCGGCCGATCTCGAGCGCGCCGAAGCGCGGCGGCTGATGCACGGCCGTGACCGTCGCGAGCGCGCCGCGCGAGCGGTGGAAGGCCAGCAGCTCGTCGATCGAGACGTCCGAGAGCCCGTCGCCGTAGGTCAGGAGGAAGGTCTCGCCGAGCAGCGGCGCGAGCCGTGCCAGCCGGCCGCCGGTCATCGTCGACTGCCCCGTGTCCACGAGCGTCACGCGCCAGTCCTCGGGGTGCTGCGAGAGCACCTCGACCGCACCCGTGCCGAGGTCGATCGAGAGGTCGCACTCGTGCGTCAGGTAGTTGGCGAAGTACTCCTTGATGACGTAGCCCTTGTAGCCGCAGGCGACGACGAAGTCCTTGATGCCGAAGGACGCGTAGTGGCGCATGATGTGCCAGAGGATGGGCCGGCCGCCGATCGTCGACCATCGGCTTCGGGATGGCGTGCGTCTCCTCGGACAGCCGGGTGCCGCGGCCTCCGGCGAGAATGACGACCTTCATGCGTGGGGGTTCCTCTGGGCGGGCTCGTGCGCGGACGGGGGCGGGATGCCACCGCTGGCGGCCACCGGCAGGATAGTCCGCCCGACTTCGGACGCGGCGCCGGCCGGGTCGGCGCCCCAGGCGCGGCGCGCGAGCTCGGCGCGCTGCTCGGGTCCGGCCTCGTCCCACTCGCGCGTGCGGTTGTCGGCCACCAGCAGGTTCTCCTGGGCGCCGCTGCGGAACGTCGCGCTGGCGGGCCACTCGTGGGGCCGGAAGGCGCGGCCGTCGCGTCCCACGACGAGCGTCTCGAGACCGAGGCTCCAGGCGTGGCGCGTGAGGCTGCGATGGCCGCTCTCGAGCTCCCAGGCGCGCGCCTTGCTCTCGACCTCGGGCCAGTCGGCCGAGAGCATCAGCTCGCGCGAGAGCAGGAAGGCGTTCGTGCGCACGTGCGGGTTCGGGAAGCGCGGCCAGCGCCGCCGCCGGGTGGGGATCAGCGAGTGGGTGCGCTCGTACGAGGCGGTCGCGCCGACGATGCCGACGCCCGGCGCCGCCAGGGCGTCGTGCAGCGCGGCCAGCCAGCCCGGCGCGAGGATGACGCTCTCGGAGTTGAGGAAGCAGAGCTGCGCGGCGTCGAGCGCCGCGGCGGCCGCGGCGTAGGCGGGCAGGTCGAGCGTCGGCCGGTCGTAGATCAGCTCGTCGTGCTCGATCCCGTCGAGCAGGCGCCGGTGCCCGTCGGCGTGCCTCGGGCCGCTCGAAGCCCTTGAAGATCACCGCGAGCCGATGGGGGACGCCCGCCGGGTGCGCACGATACGACGCGAGGAAGCGCTCGAGCGCGGGGAGGCCGAGCGGTGCCCAGACGAGGTGGACGACGCGCAGGTCAGGCATCGGGGCGGCGCAGCGCCACGGTGTACGTCGTGCCGCGCCGGCCGCGCCGCTCGAGCGGCGCGGCGAGCTTCGCGGGCACGCTGCCGAGCAGCCGCAGCGCGTGCGCCGGATAGCGGTTGCGGAAGCAGTGGGCCAGGGTCTCGCGCCAGCCGAAGAGGTTCCAGCCGAGCGCCCCGGCGTCGGTCGTCGTCACGTCGACGACCTCGAGCCCGAGCGCGCCGGCGGCGTCGATCAGCGCCGGGATCGGGATCAGGAAGAGGTGGCGCGGCGCATCGAGGTGCGTCCAGCGCGCCCCGAAGAGCCGGAACTGCAGGGCCGCGGGGTTGGGCGCCGCGATCAGCGCGACCCCGCCCGGGACGAGCGCCTCGGCGACGGCGCGCAGCGCGTCGAAGGGGTCGGGGAGGTGCTCGATCACGTGCCACATCGCGATCGCGTCGAACGGCGCCTCGCGGCGCAGGGCCGTCGCGGGGTCGTCGGTCTCGTGCACCTTCACGCCCACCGTGTCGCGCAGGAAGGCCGAGGCGCGGGCGTCCATCTCGACGACCTCGACGGCGTAGCCCGCGTCCTGCGCGAGCGCGGCGAAGCCGCCGATCCCCGGCCCGACCTCGACCAGCCGGCCGGCCGGCGCGAGCGCCCGCAGCAGCTCGACCTTGTACGCCTCGTGCGGCCGCGAGACGCGCACGAGCTCGTCGCGCGTCGCCGGCAGCGCGTAGTAGTCGGCGGGGTAGAAGCGGCCGATGTCGGCGGGCACGGGCGAGAGGAAGATCACGCCGCAGCGCACGCACTGCCAGTACGGGAAGCGCTCGTCGGAGAGGTTGCGGTTGCGGTCGCGGGCGGTCAGCCGCGGCCGCGTCGCGGAGCCGCAGTTGGGGCAGGCGGGCGCGCTCATGCGCCGGCTCCGCGGCGCGGGGCGTGGTGATCGAGCACCTCGCGCATGTCGCGGAAGCTGCCGGGGATCGGCTCCGGCCGCCAGTACGGCGTCTGGCGCTGGGCCAGCGCGAACGCGGTGCGCGCAAGGCCGCGCGCCCGCGCCGGCAGCACGCGCGCACCCGTCTTCGCGACGGCGAACGCCGTCCCGTAGAGCAGCTGCTCGCGGCGGCCGAGATGGGCGCGCAGCTCGGCGAGCTGCGCGTCCGTGATCTCGCCGAACGCGTGGTGCTCGTAGACGTAGAGGCTCTGCAGCAGCCGGTAGCGGCGCATGCTCGGGCGCAGGCTCGGATCGCCGATCGCCGTCGCACACCGCCTCCATCGCCTGCAGCCAGCCGTTGTTGATGTTCGTGCCGGGCAGCAGCTCGTCCGCGTCCTCCGCGGCCGCCGCGCCGGCCTCGCCGCCGAGGAACGAGCGGCCCTCGCTCTCGCGCCGGTTGGCGTGGAAGAAGCCGTACGAGCGCGGCGTCACGCCGATCACGACGCGCGGCTCGGGATCGGCGACGATCGACGCTCGCGCGCAGCATCAGCATGTTCATCGCGTAGTAGTCGGGGAAGGGCGAGCGGAAGAACTCGCCGTCGCCGGCGATGCGCTCGGCGGCGCTGCGCGAGACGCACGCGAACTGCATGTTGAAGCCGAAGCGCACCTTGAAGTCCATCGCGTCGCGCACGAGCCGGCGCGCGACCGCGGGTCGAGCGGGAACGGCTCGCGCGCGCCGCGCAGGAAGCTCGCGTAGCCGTAGGGCTTGAGCGAGCCGCCCGGCGTCGGCGGCGTCGACCCCGGGGTAGGTGTAGAGCAGGGCGCCGTGGTAGATCGCGTCGGGCCCGCCGAAGCGCCCGGCCAGCTCGCGCATGGCCGCGACGTAGCCGGGCAGCAGCGCGTCGTCGTCGCCGAGCATGACGACGTACGTCGCCGCGGGCGTGGCGCAGCGCGTTGTTCCAGTTCTCCGTGACGGGCACGAACGACTGCGGTGCGCACGTAGCGCACGCGCTCGTCGGCGAGCGCTCGCGACGTAGCCGGCGATGTCCTCCTCCGAGTGGTTGTCGGAGACGACGATCTCCCAGTCCGGGTCGTCCTGGCGCAGGACCGACTCGACGGCGAAGCGCAGGTACTCGAGGCGGTTGCGGGTCGGCAGGAGGACGGAGAGCATCACGCCCCCGATTGTGTCAGGCAGGGCTGCGCGGGCCAGGTCGTAGCATCAGCCGGATCGCCGCTCCCGAACCCGACGCCCTCGACAGCCCGCACGCCGGGACGGCGGCCCTGCGCGGCGGGGCGCTGCGCATGGGGGCCTACGTCGGCGGCATCCTGCTCTCGCTGCTGTCGGTGCCGCTGCTCGTGCGCCACCTCGGCATCAGCGCGTTCGGCGGCTACGCGGCGGTGCTCTCGCTGGTCACGATCGTCGGGCGGCCTGACCGAGGCGGGGCTGAACGCGATCGCCGTGCGCGAGTACTCGATGCTGGCGCCCGACCGCCGCTCGGCGCTGATGGCGAACCTGCTCGGCATCCGCATCGCGCTCGGGCTCGCGGGCGTCGCCGTCGCCGTCGCGTTCGCGGCGCTCGCGGGCTACGGGAGCGCGCTCGTGCTCGGCACGGCGCTCGCGGGCGTCGGCATGGTCGTGGTCCTCAGCCAGTCGCTCCTGACCGTCCCGCTCCAGGCCGAGCTGCGCCAGGGCTGGGTCTCGCTGCTCGAGCTGCTGCGCCAGCTCGTCGCGGTCGGCCTGATCGTGATCCTCGATCGCCGCGGGCACCGGCGTCGCGCCGTTCCTGGCGGTGACGATCCCCGCCGGCGGGGTGGCGCTCGCCCTGACGGCCTTCCTCGTGCGCCGCCGCGCGGTCGTCTGGCCGGCCTTCCACCTCGCGACGTGGTGGCCGCTCGTGCGCGACTCGGTCCCGTACGCGCTCGCGATCGCGCTCAACGCGATGTACCTGCGCGTCGCGATCGTCGTCATGTCGGTCATCGCGACCGGCCTGCAGACCGGCTACTTCGCAACGTCGTTCCGCATCCTCGAGGCGCTGATCGGGATCCCGGCGCTCGTGATCGGGGCGGCCTTCCCGATCCTCGCGCGCGCCGTGCGCGACGACGCGCGCCGCTTCGCCTCGGCCACGGCGCGCATCTTCGACCTCGGCGTGATCGTCGGCTCGTGGATGGCGGTCTGCGTGATCATCACCGCGCCGCTCGCGATCCGCCTCGTCGGCGGCGCCGACGCCGCGCCGGCGGTGCCCGTCCTGCGCATCCAGGGCATCGCGCTCGCAGCGACGTTCGTGATCGTCGCCTGCGGCTACCCGCTGCTCGCCGAGCACCGCTATCGCGAGGTGCTGCTCGCGAACGCGGTCGGGCTGATCGCCAGCCTCGCGCTGACGTTCGCGCTCGTGCCCGCGTTCGAGGCGAAGGGCGCGGCAGTCGCGACCGTGGCCGCCGAGCTGGCGCTGGCCGCGGCCTCGGCGATCCTGCTCGCGCGCTCGGAGCGCGGCGGTGCAGCTGCCCTTCGGGAGCGTGCCGCGCGTGCTCGCGGCGGCCGCCGTCGCGCTCGGCGCGGGCTACGCGGTGCCCGTGCCCGTGCTCGCGCAGGCCGTGATCGCGACTGCGGTCTACGGCGGCGCGCTCGTGCTCGTCGGGCGCTTCCCGCCCGAGCTGCGGCGAGCGCTCGGCGCCCGGCGCGGGCGACGCGGCTCCGGGCTGAGCGCCCGGTATCATCCGCCCATGCCCGCTGCGGCCCTCGGCGGGATCCTCGCGTGCCCGCGCTGCCACACGCCGCTGGCCGTACCCGAGGAGCCCGAGGCGCCGGTCTGCGTCTGTGGTGCGCGCTACGCGTGGGACTCCGGCGCGCTCGACCTCACGCCGGTGCCCCCGCCGCCCGGTCTCGTCGCCGACCGCTGGTCGCTCTGGGAGCAGCTCCAGGCCAATGGGGCGACGGCCTACGACGCCGAGCCGATCAGCAGCCTCTCGGTCGGCGACCGCGTCGACGCCCGCCTGTTCGGTGCGTTCGCGGATCTGCGCGGCCGCGTGCTGGACGTCGGCTGCGGGCCGCAGGAGCGGCCGAGCTACGTGCCCGACACGCCGGGTGTGGAGCTCGTCGGCATCGATCCGCTGCGCGGCGTCCCGACGCGCGACTTCGCGTTCGTGCGCGGGCTGGGCGAGTATCTCCCGTTCGCCGCCGGCAGCTTCGACCGGGTGCTGCTCGGCACGTCGATCGACCACCTGCTCGACCCGGCGCGCGCGCTCGCCGAGGCCGAGCGCGTCCTGACGCCCGATGGGAAGGTCGTGATCTGGTTCGCGCTCCCGTGGCGCGGGCGGCTGCCCGTCCGGGTCGAGGCGCTCGCGCGCAGAGCGCTCGAGCTCGCCCGCACGGTGCGAGGCAGGAGCACGAGCGGGACGCCGGCAGCGATGGCGGTCGAGCTCGCGACGCCCGAGGGCGCGATCGACGCGTTCCATTTCGACTATCCCGATCTGGCCCAGGTCGAGAGCTGGGTGACCGCCGCCGGGCTGCGCGTCGTCGAGCGCGCGCGGCTGTCGGAGCCGACGCTGAGCGTGTTCCTCTCGGCCGTGCGCCGCTGAGCGCGACGGCGGGGCTCATTCCGCCGTGCCGGACCGGCGGGTGAGCGCACGTAGGAAGTCGCGCTCCATCGGCCCGATGACGCCGAGCGGCCAGAGCGCGGCGACGGCGACGGCAAAGGTGGCGAGCTTGAGTGCGACCTCCAGCGGCGCGGGCGAGACGTGCACGAAGGCGACCGGCATGCAGACGACGGCGACGGCGATCACGGCGGCGACGCGGGCGACCTCGAACGGCGCCGGGTCGAGCCGCTGTGACGTCCTGAAGTAGAGGGCCGTGAGCACGACGTAGCCGAGGGCCGTGGCGACGGCAGCACCCGTGGTGCCGAAGGGCGGGATCAGGATCAGGCAGGCAACGACGTTGACGACGAGCGCAACGCCGCTGTGGCGGGCGATCGCACCGGTGGCACGTGCGATCTGGATGCCGGCGAGCGCGACGGCGCCGATGCCGGCGAGCGCGACGCCGAGCAGCAGCACGACGGCGGCTGGGGCGACCGATCCGAAGCCGGGTGCCAGGATGTGTAGCAGCTCGTCGGCGAACAGCCCGATCGCGAGCGCGAGCAGGAAGAGCGCCGTGCACAGATAGGTCAGGACGCGGCCGCGCAGCTCGCGCTCGGCCGCCGGGTCCTCTGCGTGCAGTGCGAGCAGGAAGGGCGTGTAGGCCGTCGTGAAGGCGACCGCGGCGAGCGTGAGCACGGCGGCGAGGCGGGACGCCGCGGCGTAACGGCCGACGTCGTCGAGATCGGCGAGCCGCGACAGCAGCACGCGATCTACGAGCGCCAGTCCCGAGAGCGCGATGCCGCTCGGCACGAGCGGCAATCCGTAGCGGAGCATGATCGCGAGGTCGCGGCGCGAGTAGCCCATGACGAGCTCGCGGCGCACGACGAAGCGCTCCCAGCACCAGGGCGACCCCCGCGCCGATCAGCCCGCCGATCTGGATGCCGAGCGGGCCCTCGCCGTGGCTCGTGACGAGCCAGACGCCGATCACGCCGCCGAGCACCGCCGTCACGGTGGCGGAGGCCGCGTAGGCCCAGGGGCGCTGCGTCAGCCGCATGATCTCGCGGAAGAACTGTGCGATCACGCCGATCGGCAGCGCGATCGCGGTGACGACGATGACGCTCTGATAGTCGCGATCGCTGAACAGCCACGCGCTGAGCGGGCCGGAGAGGGCGATGACGACGGCGCAGAAGCCGACGGCCAGGAGCGTGCAGGTCGAGAGCGCGGTCGCGAGCACGACGCGGCGCCGACGCAGGCGCTCGGCCGGGTAGTCGTAGTACGACCGCTGAGAGGCCGACGCGAAGCCGAGGTCGATGAACAGCGCGAGCAACGTCCCCGCCACGACCGTCAGCTCGAGCACGCCGTACTCCCTCGGCGTCAGCGTGTGACCGAGGATGGGAAACGTGAAGATGCCGACGATCGAGACCGCCGCTCCGCTGAGCCCGTAGATCAGCGTCTGCCCGGAGAGCCTGAGGAGCAGCGCCTTCACGTCAGCGCGCCGTGCTCGCGCGCACGGCATCAGCGAGCAGCTCGTGCACACGGTCGGCGAGCTGTGCGCCTTGGTGCTCGATCACCCAGGCGCGCTGCTCGGCCCCCACGCGGGCGCGCGCTGCCGGATCGCGAGCGAGCGCCGCCAGCGCGCTGCCGATCGCCCCGGGGTCCCGCACGTTGACGATCGGCGGCATGCCGGCGACGCGCGCGAAGCGCTGTGCGTCCAGGTGGATCAGCAGTGGCCGTCCCGTGCTCATCGCCTCGAGGGCGCTCGACCCGTAGGAGCCGATCGCGAACTGGTCGAGCACGACGTCGGCGGCGCGGTAGTGGCGCAGCAGCCGCCGCTTGGAGAAGGCATTGGGCAGGAACCGCACGCGGTCGGCGATGCCCAGCTCGGCGGCCAGCGCGCGCGCCGGATCGCGATCGGCGCCCCAGCCCGCGCAGGCGAGCACCAGTCCCGGGGTCTGCGCCATTGCGTCCGCGACGCCCCGCAGCATCACGTCGGAGCCCTTCCAGTGGAAGTCGAGCCGCGAGGGCACGAACGCCAGCACCGTCCCGCCCGGGCCGAGCAGCTCGGCACGCAGCGCCGGCTTCCTCGCCGGGGCTGTAGCGCTCGGTGTCGACGACGAACGGGACGAACAGCGAGCGCTCCGCGAGGTCGAGACGCTCGCAGAACGGGAAGAAGCGAGGATCGGTGCAGAGGATGCGGTGGGCACGGCCGAGGCCCCAGCGCATGAGCCGCGCCTGCGCCACGTCGTGCGCCGTCGCGCGCGCGGCGCTCTGCGCAGGCTCGGGCAGCTCGCCCCGCTGTCCGGGCGGCGCGTCGGCGAACGGCATGACCGTGATGTCGCCGCCCCAGGTCTGTGCCACGAAGGGCACGCCGGCGAGCGCCGCGAAGATCGATCCCGCGCCGTACGCGACGACCGCGTCGTAGCTCCGCAGGGTGGTGATCGTCCAGCGGTTGAGCGCCGCGATCGTCGCGCCCCGGATGCCTCCCACCCGCGTGGCGCGGAGGGTGGTGGAAGGGTGGCGCAGCGCGCCGGCGGCCACGTCGGCCAGCCGCGCATCGACGCCGGTGCCGGGTCGCCCGGGACGGCGCCGCACCCACGACGGCTCGTCCGGAGCGTCGGGAAGGCGTGCCCGGTCGAGCCCTTCCGGAGGCACCTCGAAGTCGAGGTCCTCCCAGCGCGGGTCGCTCATGGCGAAGGTGTCCAGTGGATTGAGCACCAGATCGACCGGGATGCCCCGTGTGTGAAACGCCTTCGCCTGGATGTATGCGTTGTTCGCGAGGTTGTCGAAGATCGCGATGCGCACGGCTAGTCCGGGAGCCGGCCGCGCACGCGCACGTTGAGCGTGCCGGGATCGACCACGGTGACCTCGCGAAAGCCCTCGTCGCGAAACCAGCGCACCACCTCGTCGGCGCTGTGACGGTGATTCCAGCGCGGCGAGTAGGCGTCGAAGAGGCCGAACTGCTGCGACTCGATGTCGACGCCGGGTCGCTTCGGATCGTGATGGCCGACCATGAGCACTCCGCCGAGCGCGTAGGCGAGGTGCCGGTTGCGGATCACGAGATGGCGGCAGACGCGGTAGCGCTGCTCGTCCGAGAGCCGCCGGAGACCCATGCGCAGCAGGTCGGTGCCGGGCCCTTGCAGGAGCGGGGCGGGCTTGTAGACCATCACGTACAGGGTGCCGCCCGGCTTGACGAGCCGGGCGACTCGCGCGAAGCCCTCGCGGGTGCTCCGCGTGTGGTGCAGGACGCCCCATGACATCACGAAGTCGAATGCGTGCGGCGGAAAGGGCGCCCGGTAGAGGTCGGCCTGGCAGATGCGCGCGTCGGCGTCGCCGCCGAGCTCGGCTGCCAGGGCTTCCGGCCCCGCAGCCGTGAGGTCGATCGCGTGCACACGCGCGCCGAGCTTGGACAGGGCGAAGCTCCAGCGCCCGGAGCCGCAGCCCGCGTCGAGCACGTCCAGGCCCGCGAACCACTCGCGCGGCAGCTCGCAGTCGGCGAGGAACTCGTCGACCAGCTCGGGACGGAACTGCACGAAGTGCGAGCGCTCGTGGCGTGCGTGCTCGTAGTCGAAGACGCGCTGCACCTGGCGCACGTCCGGATCGAGATCGGGCACGAACCGCGCCACGCCGTCGACGATCGGAAACGCCGGCGATCCGGCCGGGGCGACCCAGCGCTCGCCGTCCCGGTGCAGCTCGGCTCCGGTCGAGGGGTCGTGGAAGGGGATCATCGGGCACGCATGGTAGCCGCCGGTGCGCACGGGGCTCCTGCGCGGCTGCCCGCTCAGCGCTCCCAGAGAGCGCGGTGGACGCGGTCGAGCGAGGCCCCGACCGCCGTCAGCGAGTGGTGGCGCTCGACGTAGCCGGGGCCGAGCGCGCCGAGCTCGCGGCGCCGCTCGGGGTCGAGCGCGAGCGCGCGCAGCTCGGCCGGCAGCGTGTCGGGGTCGGCGCTCACGATCGGACACTCGTCCCACTCCGGGTGGAACGGCCGGAAGCGGTCGTTGAGGAAGCACATGACGGGCTTGCCGAGCGCCATCGCCTCGATCGCGAAGAGCGCGTAGGCGCCCAGCAGGAACTGGTCGGCGACGATGTCGGCGCGCTCGAAGACCTTCCGGGCCTCGTCGTTGGCGAGGCCCTCGACGACGACGAGCTCGATCGCCACGCCCTCGGCCTGGAGCTCGGCGATCGCGGCCTCGAGGAAGCGCGTGCCCTTGTAATGCCGGTGGTTCGGCGCGTGCACCACGGTGACGACGCCGTCGTCCACCTCGGGCACGGGCTGCCAGCTCGTGCTGTCGAACGGGTAGAGCAGTACGCCGTCGAGGCGCGGCAGATCCTCGACGAGGTCGGCGCAGCCGAGCACGACGTCGGCCCAGCGGCCGAACAGCGCGAGCCGGCGGCGCACGTCGGCCTCCTCGCGATCCTCGGTCCCGGGCGGGATGTCGCTGTAGGCGTGCCAGGGCCCGCGAGCGCGCGTCGCCGAGACGACGCGCGCGTCGCCGCCGTAGGGATAGACGACGACGCCCTTGCCGGCCAGCCGCAGCAGCGGCAGCTCGATCGCGAGCCCGGGGCCGCCGAGCAGGCCGCCGTCGAAGAAGAAGCCGAAGTGGTCGTAGCGCAGCCCCGCCCACAGGAACGCGCCGTAGGGGACGAGCCAGCCGATCAGCGGCCGCGAGCGAGCGCGGTCCAGCGCGATGTCGAAGTCGCCGCGCTGATTGATCCGGTAGACGGTGTAGACGAGGCTGTCGGAGCGGTAGCCGTAGAGCCGCTCGGCCCGCGTCGCATAGCGGTTGTTGAGAATCGCGCCGGGTCCCCAGAGGACGTCCGGCAGCTGCCCGGCGCGCCGCCTGCGGAAGCGCCGGACGCGCGCGACGGGGACGACCGCGAGCGCGTAGAGAGTCGCCGTGACCGCCCCTGCGGCAGCGTTCGCGGTGAGCCACCCGAGTGTGTGGAGCCGCTTGGCCATCTGGCGGAGCGTGACGCTAGCATGGCCCCATGCGGCCCAGTGCAAGTGCGCGGCCGCTACGCGTCCTCCACGTCCCGGGTGCCGTCGGCGGCCATCCGCAGGGGCTGGCGCGCGCCGAGCGCGAGCTCGGCATCGAGAGCCACTCGCTCGTCTACGAGGCCTCGCCGTTCGGCTACGAGGCCGACGAGGTCGTGCTCGGCGTGACTGCCACGGCGGCCGAGCGCGCGCGCCTCGAGGCCTTCCGCTTCCGGCTGCTCGCGCGCGTGCTCTCGGGCGCCTACGACGTCGTCCACTACAACTTCGGCCAGTCGCTCTTCCCGCGCCCGATCGTCCCGGGCTCGCCGGCCGTGGCGGCCTTCCCCGGCCCCCTCCAGCAGCTCTACCGCGGCTGGTCGTCGCTGCTCGGCATGCGCGATCTCGCGCTCGTGCGCCGGCGCGGCATCGCGCAGTTCGTGACGTTCCAGGGCGACGACGTGCGCCAGGCCGACGTCTGCCGGGCCCGTGACGAGTGGTCGCCGGCGCGCGAGCTCGAGCCCGACGACGTGGAGCGCGGCATGGATCGCGCGCGGCGCACCGTGGCACGGCGCTTCGACCGCTCGAGCGACGGCGTCTACTACCTCAATCCCGATCTCGCGCGCGTGCTCCCGCCGCGTGCGCGCTTCATGGCCTACGCGCACGTCGACCCGCGTGCGTGGGTGCCCGTGCCGCACCCGCCGAATCCGCGCCCGCTCGTCGTGCACGCGCCCACGGCGCGCGCCATCAAGGGCACCCATCACGTGCTCGCGGCGCTCGACGCGCTGCGCGCCGAGGGCGTCGAGTTCGACCTCGAGCTGGTCGAGGGGCGCACGCAGGAGCAGGCGCGCCTCGTCTACGCGCGCGCCGACCTCGTGATCGACCAGCTGATGCTCGGCTGGTACGGCGGCCTGGCCGTCGAGTGCATGGCGCTCGGCGTCCCCGTGCTCGCGCACGTGCGCGAGGAGGACCTGGCGCGCGTGCCGCCCGGCTTCGCGCGCGAGCTCCCGATCATCGCCGCGACGCCCGGCTCGATCCGCGACGTCCTGCGCTCCTGGCTCGTCGAGCGACGGGCGGAGCTGCCCGAGGCGGGCCGGCGCGGACGCGCCTTCGTCGAGCGCTGGCACGACCCGCTGCGGATCGCCGCAGAGGTCGTCGAGGACTACCGCGCAGTGGTGGAGACCCGCTCCGGTAGGGGCTTTGCTAGCGTGGTCGGTGGCGCGCGGCGGGGCTGACGGCGTGGGTCGCGCCCGCGCGTCCGTCCACGTTCCCGCCAGGAAGCGCCCGCATGCAGATCCAAGGTAAGAGGTTCCTCGTCACCGGCGGCGCCGGCTTCGTCGGCTCGCACATCGTCGACCGCCTGCTCGCGGCCGGGGCCGGTGAGGTCGTGGTGCTCGACCTCACGCCGCGCGAGACGCATCTCGGCGACGCGCTCGCCACCGGCAAGGTGCGCCTCGAGGCCGGCGACGTGGGCGATCGCAAGCGCCTGGCCGAGGTCTTCGAGGGCGTCGACGGCCTCTTCCACGCCGCCGTGCTGCCACTCAACAACTGCACCGAGGATCCGCGCACGTGCCTCGAGGTCAACGTCGACGGCACGTTCAACGTGTATGACGCAGCGCGCGAGGCGGGCGTGGAGAAGATCGTCTTCTCGTCGGCCTCGAGCGTCTATGGCGACACGAACTCGACGATGGACGAGTCGCATCCGCTGGGCGCCCGCAGCTGGTACGGCGCGAGCAAGATCTGCGGCGAGGCCTTCCTGCACGCGCTCGGCACCCAGACGGGCATCGAGTACGTGATCCTGCGCTACATGAACGTCTACGGCCCGCGCCAGGACGCCGGCCTCGTGCGCCTAGTGCTCAACCGCATCAACTCCGGGCAGCCCCCGATCATCACGGGCGACGGCAGCGCCTCGTTCGACTTCGTGCACGTGGGCGACGTCGCGGAGGCCAACGTCCGCTCCATGGCCTCGGATCTGAATGCGATCGAGATCAACGTCGGCAGCGGCGGCGAGGCCTCGGTCAAGGAGATCGTCGGTCACCTGCTGCGGCTCACGGGCTCCGAGCTCGAGCCGGAGTACCGCCCCGCGCCGAACGCCGCCATGTTCCGCCGCGTGGGCTCCAACGAGCGGCTCGTCGAGCTGCTCGGGTGGCAGCCCGAGCTCGATCTCGACGCCGGCCTCAAGTCGGTCATCGACCACGTGAAGGCGACCGCGTGAGGGTGCTCGTGACCGGCGCGTCGGGCTTCGTCGCGCCGCACCTGATCGCGGCGCTGACGGCCCGCGGCGACGAGGTCGTCGCCAGCGCACGCGACGCCGAGCGCATCCCGGGCGGGCCCGCGGTCGAGCCGCTTCCGCTCGACCTGGGCGCGCCGCTCGACGGCGTCGCGCTGCCCGAGGTCGACGCGATCGTGCACCTCGCGCAGGCCAACGTGCCCTACCCCGAGCGCGCGCTCGAGCTGTACAACGTCAACACGCTCTCGACGCTCGGCCTGCTCGACGCCTGTGCGCGCACGGGTGCCCGCCACTTCGTGCACGCGTCCTCGGGCACGGTCTACGGCCTCGGCGACGAGCCCTTCCGCGAGAGCGATCCGGTGCGCCACCACCAGCTCTACGCGACGACGAAGATCCACGCCGAGGATCTCGTCGCGCGCTACGCCGACCAGCTCGACGGCGCCGTCTCGCTGCGGCTCTTCGCGCCCTACGGGCCCGGCCAGGTCAACCGCATGATCCCCGGCATCGTCGGGCGCGTGCGCAGCGGCACTCCGGTGTCGCTGAACGCGGGCGGCCGCCCGCGCATGAACCCGATCTACATCGACGACGCGGTCGCCGCGATCATCCACGCGCTCGCGAGCGACGGGCACAGGATCGTCAACGTCGCCGGCGACGAGGTCGTCACGATCCGCCAGATCGCCGAGGCCGCCGGGCGCGCGGTGGGAGTCGAGCCCGTCTTCGAGGACGGCGGCGGCACGGCTGCCGGCGACGTGATCGGCGATACGACGGAGTTCCGGGCGTGGCTCGGCGACCGCCAGTTCACGATGCTCGACGACGGCGTGGCGCGCACGGCCGCGGCAGCGGAGGGCTAGGCCCCGTGTGCGGGATCGCCGCCGTGCTCGATCGCTCGGGGCGCTGGATCGAGCAGCCCGAGCTGCTGCGCATGACCGACGCCATGCGGCACCGCGGACCCGACGACGAAGGCTGGTACGCCGGCCACGGCATCGGCCTCGGCAACCGGCGGCTCTCGATCATCGATCTCTCGTCGGCCGGGCATCAGCCCATGTCCAACGAGGACGGCACGATCTGGATCACCTTCAACGGGATGATCTACAACTACCGCGAGCTGCGGCGCGAGCTGCACGCCCTCGGCCACCGCTTCCGCTCCGCCAGCGACACCGAGGTGATCGTCCACGCCTACGAGGAGTGGGGCGAGGACTGCCTGCGGCGCTTCGACGGCATGTTCGCGTTCGCGATCTGGGACGCCAACGCGCGCAGCCTGCTCGCCGCGCGCGACCGCTTCGGCGTCAAGCCGGTCTACTGGGCCGAGCACGACGGGCGCTTCATCCTCGGCTCCGAGCTCAAGGTCGTGCTCGCGGCGGGCGTTCCGCGGCGCGCCGACGCGAACGCCGTGGTCGAGTACTTCACGTTCCAGAACGTCTTCAGCGACCGCACGCTGATGGCCGGCGTGCACGCGCTGCCGGCCGGCAGCCTGATCCGGGCCGATGCGGACGGCGTCGCGATCAGGCGCTGGTGGGACTACGAGTTCGATCCCGACGGCTCGCGCTCGCTCGAGCAGTGGGGCGGCGATGTGCGCGAGGCGCTCGAGGCCGCGGTCGACCGGCAGCTGGTCTCGGACGTCCCGGTCGGCAGCTATCTCTCCGGCGGCCTCGACTCGGGCTCGCTGGTCGCGCTCGCATCGCAGAGGGTGCCGCGCCTGATGACGTTCACGGGCGGCTTCGACCTGAGCTCGGTCGAGGGTCTCGAGCTGGTCTTCGACGAGCGTGCCTCGGCCGAGTCGCTCTCGAGCCGCTTCCGCACCGAGCACTACGAGATGGTCATGCACGAGGGCGACATGGCCTACGCGCTGCCCGACCTGATCTGGCATCTCGAGGATCTGCGCGTCGGCATGTGCTACCAGAACTACTACATCGCCCGCCTGGCCTCGAAGTTCGTCAAGGTCAGCCTCTCCGGCGCCGGCGGCGACGAGCTCTTCGGCGGCTATCCGTGGCGCTACGAGCGCGTCGCCGACCTGCACCGCGCCGACGACTTCGACCGCACCTACTTCGACTACTGGTGCCGGCTCGTGCCGCCCGCCCAGCACGCCTCCTTCTTCACGGCCGCGACCCGCGCCGCCGCGGGCGTCGACACGTTCGACACCTTCCGCGACGTGCTCGCGCCCGTCCAGGGCCTCGATCCGTACTCCAAGGCGCTCTACTTCGAGCGCAAGACGTTCCTCGACGGGCTGCTCGTCGTCGAGGACCGCGTCTCGATGGCGCACTCGCTCGAGGCGCGCGTGCCGTTCCTCGACAACGGCCTTGCCGAGCTCGCGGGGCGCATCCCCTCGCAGCTCCTGTGCAGTGGCAGCGAGGGCAAGCCCGTGCTGAGGGCGGCAGCCGCGAAGCTCTTGCCCGACGAGATCGTGCGCGCCAAGAAGCAGGGCTTCAGCCCGCCCGACCAGTCCTGGTACCGCGGCCCGACGATGGACTACATCCGCGCGATCCTGCTCGACGAGCGCAGCCTCTCGCGCGGGTGGTTCGAGCCCGATGCCGTGCGCCGGACGATCGCCGAGCACATCGAGGGCCGCATCAACCACCGCCTGCTGCTCTGGTCGCTGCTCTCGTTCGAGTGGTGGAACCGGCTCTTCCTCGACGGCGAGATGCCGCCGCAGGTGACCGTGCGGCGCCCGTCGGTCGCCGAGCGCTCCGGCGGCTGAGGCGCCGTCTCAGCGCCGCGCGGCGTCCACCCACGCGACCAGCGGGCGCAGGCGGTACTTGACGCTCAGCAGCGGCCGGACGAGCGCCGGAGGCAGCCGCAGCGCGAGGCCGAGCTGCGCGCGGTAGAGGAAGCGCGCCCAGGCCTGCAGCGGATACTGGCGCCGGAACTCGCGCTCGCGGGCGAACAGACCGGGATGGTTCCTGCGCAACGTGCCGTAGTGCGCGCGGAAGCGCTGCTTGATCGCCGGGTTGATGCGGCCGCCGCCGTGGATGCGGTAGTGGAACACGAGCCGGTCGACGAGCAGGCCCGCGGAGTCGTTCTCGGCCAGCGACATGAACAGGTCCCAGTCCTCGTAGCCGCTGCCGTCGGGGAAGCCGCCGACGGCGGTCACGGCCTCGCGGCGGAACAGGCAGGCCGCCTCCCAGAGGTTCGAGTAGAGCAGGATCCAGGGATTCCAGGGCGCCGCGCGGCGCACGAAGTCGACGTCGCCGAAGTGGTGGCTGTGGCCGTAGGCGAACGCGTGGCCGGGCGAGGCGTCGAGCGCGTCGGCCATGTCCGTCAGCGCACCGGCGTCGGCGAGGTCGTCGGCGGCGAGGACGAAGACGTACGGCGTGGTGGCCGCGTCGAAGCCGGCGCGCAGGGCCGACGCCACGCCGCCGTTGGCCTTGCGGACGAGCCGGATGCGGCCCTCCTCGGCGAGGCGGTCGAGCAGCGCGACGGTGCGCCGGTCGCGCGAGCCGTCGTCGACGACGACGATCTCGACCGGCTCGTCCTCGCGGACCGAGTCGACGGTCTCGCCGACCGTCGCGCCGTCCTCGTAGCACGGCACAACGACGGTGATGCGTGCGACTGCCATCTGCTCCATGCTCTTCCGCGCGACCAGCCCGCCAACGTGCGAGCGGTCAGGCCGGTGCGTCGCCCTCGGGCTGCTCGAACCAGTACGGCGGCGAGGCTAGCACGCGCAGGTGCCCGTCGGCGCTCGATGCGCCGTGGTCTGCGCGCAGGAACACCTCGCCGTGCTCGATCGTCTGCACGACGCGCGTGAGCCCCGCGTCGCGCAGCAGTCCACTCGCCTCGTCCACCGTCGTGCGGCGGTTGAGCGGCGTGCTGAGCAGATCGAACGCCTCGTGTGCCCGGCGCTCGCCGTACATGCGCACGAGCAGGGCCTTGCGGGCGCGCAGCGGCATCACGTTCAGCACGGCGCGGCCGATGTTCAGCCGCCAGCTCGAGCTGCGCGTCGTCAGCGTCTCGCGCCCGTAGAGGTAGACGTAGAGCAACCCGTCATCGGCCACGAGCCGCTCGAGCACGCGAATGCCCCTGCCCGTGTCCTCGGTGTGATGCAGCACGCCCCACGACCACACGAGGTCGAAGCGCTCGCCGGCGAGCAGGCGGTCGGCCTGCAGCACGTCGCCCTCGATCACGCGCACCGTGCCCCCGAAGCGCGCGCGCACCTGGGCCAGCGCGTTGGCGCTCGCGTCCATCGCCGTCACCTCGCAGCCGAGCCGCACGAAGCCCTCGGTCCAGCGGCCGTTGCCGCAGCCGGCGTCGAGCACCCGGCGCCCGCGGAACCACTCGGCGTCGATCGCGAGCTCCTGCTCGCTGATGATGCGCTCGACCTGGGCGCCGAAGCGTGGGTCGTCGGACAGCCAGGCCCCGGTCGGGAGCGAGCCCCACTGGTAGTCGAAGCTGCGCCGTGCGAGGCGGGCGCGCAGGCTGGCGAGCATTCCCGGGACTCTAGCTGCGGCTGCGACCGCGCTCGTCGGCAGCTCCGCGCTGCCGCAGCGCCACAGGGCGTCGCCATACTACGTGTGTGACCGTTCCGGTCGAAATGATCGTTCCGCGAGACGCCGGCCCGGGCGTGCGTTCCTGCTCGGGGGCATGGGCGCGAGTGCCTGCGCGCCGGCGGCGTCGACGTGCGCGAGGTCGACGTCGGCGACGCATCGCCGAGCGCCACCTCGGTGATCGTCTCACCGCACGCGGCGCTCCGGCCGCTCGCAGACGATCCCGTGCGCGTCGCCGGCCTGCTGAGACGCGCCGTCTGCATCTCGCTGAGCCGCCTCGGCTCGGGCGCGCTCGGCGCGGACCGGCCGTTCCACCATGCGGCGACCGCCTCGGTCGCGCTCTCGCGCGACGCCGCCCGCTACCTCTCCGCCCACGGCGTGCCCGACCGCGCATCTCGAAGCCGGGCGCGCATGCGCTCCTCCAGGCGGCGAACGCCGGCGAGCGCGTCGTCACCGTCGGCGTGCACGCCCGCCACTCGAGCTTCAGCGAGGACGTGCTCGCGCGCTCGCGGTCCGTGCTCGACCGCCACGCCTGCGACCTGCGCATCTCGCACAGCCCGCGCGACCATGCCGCCCGGGACACCTCGCGCCCGACGAGTGGCTGGCGTGGCTGGCGAGCGTCGACGTGCTGCTCTCGCTGCCGCCCGAGCCAGGCCCCGGCATCGACTGGTGCGAGCTCGCGCCGGCGGTCATGAACGGCGCGGTGGTGCTGACGACGGCGGAATCCGACTTCGGCCCGCTCGAGCCCGGCGAGGACGTCGCAGTCACGACCGGCCCGGCGTTCGCCGATGCGCTCCGACGGCTGCTCGCCGACGACGATCGGCGCGAGCGCATGCGTTCCTCGGCTCGCGGGCGCCTGTCGGCGGCGCCGCTCGACGTGACGCCGCTGGCCGAGGCGATCGACTCGGTCACCGCGGGCTCGCGCCGCGCACGGCCGCTCGTGCTGCCTCCGGCCGCGCGCGCAGCCGCCGGTCCCGATGCGGCGGCCGACATGGCCGGCGCGCTCGCCGCTGCGGATGCAGGGCGCGCACGCCGCGCCCAGGCGCGCACGGGCGCTGCCGATCGCGTCACGGTCACGGCCGGCTGGGAGGCGGCGGCCGCAGCGCTGAGCATCGTCGATCCCGAGCTACCGGCAGGCCGCCTTCCTCACCGAGGCGGTCGAGAGCGCGCTCGCCGCGGTCGGGCCCGAGCTCGAGGTGGTGATCGTCGACGACGGCTCCGACGACGGCTCCCCGGCGCTCGCCCGCGCGCTCATGGCGCGCCACGACGACCGGGCGCTCAAGCTGGTCGAGCAGGCCGACAACGGAGGCGTCGCCGAGGCGCGCAACCACGGCCTGCGCGAAGGCAGGGCCGCGCTCGCGCTGCTGCTGGACGCCGACGACACGCTGCTTCCCCACGGCCCGGCGGCGCTCCACGACGCGCTGCTGGCCGACCCGGACGCCGCCTTCGCGTACGGCTTCGTCGCGCGCTCCGGCCACGAGCTCGAGTCCCTGCTCGGCACGTCGCCGTGGGACCCGGGGCTGTTCCGGCAGGGCAACTACATCCCGGTGAGCTGCTCGCTCGTCCGGCGCTCCGCCTGGGAGGGCGTCGGGGGCTTCTCCGCCGAAGGCCTGCTCGAGCTCGGCTGGGAGGACATGGATTTCTGGCTCCGGCTCGCCGCGGCCGGCGGGCACGCCGTGCACGTGCGGCGGATCGTCGGGACATACCGGGCGCACGGCACCTCCCAGAGCACCGTCGCCAACCGCCACGCGGCTGCGCTGGAGACGTTCATGTCGCGAGCGACATCCGATCCTGAGTGGCGGGCATGACGCCTGACGAGGTCCTCGATCACCTCGAGGCCGAGCTGGCACGCTGCCGCGACGAGCGCGATCGGCTGCGCGCCGAGCTCGAGGTGGCGATGGCGGATCGCGACCGTGCGGTGCTCGAGGGCCTGCGCTGGGATCGCATGCTGCTCGAGCTCCAGGCCGACCTCGCTGCCGCCGAGACCAAGCGCGACTGGCTCTACGGCGAGCTGGACTCGGTGCTGGCATCGCGCAGCTGGCTCGTGACGAAGCCGCTGCGCCGCCTGCTCGGCTCGGACCGGCCGGAGGAGCCCGAGGCGCCCGTCGCGCCGAAGCCCCGCAGCGCGCCGTCCGAGCCCGCGGAGAGCGCGGGACAGCAGCCGTGAGCGCCACCGAGAGATCCACGCTCGTCCTGATCTCGCGCACGGGGGAGGGCATCCCCGGCGACCCGAGCTGGAGCGCATCTGCGCGGGACGCGAGATCGAGGTGCTGCTCGCGATCGCGCCGTGGCGGCCGAGCGCCCATGCGCGCGCACGGCGGCGGCACGCTCGTCTTCCCGCCCGGCGCCGCGTGGGGCGATGTCGTGCTCGCCTGCGCCGAGGCCGCGACGGGCGATCGCATGGTCTTCGTCGAGCTGCCGGCGGTGCGGTCGCTCGCCCGCGTGCTCGAGCTGCTCGACGAGCTCGACCACGCAGATGTTGCCGGCGCGCGGCTGCTGCGCCACGACGGGGTCACGCTCGAGGCCGCCGGCGGTGGGTTCAGCAGCGCGCGCTATGCCGTCGCCCTCGAGAGCGGCACGATTGCGAGCACGCTCCCGGACGAGCGCCGGCCGGTGCTCTGGGTCGATCGGCGGGCCTTCGCCGCGCGCCGTCACGTCCTCATCGTCACGGGTCCGCCGCACGTCAGCGTGGGTGACGTGCTCGCCGAGGCCGACTGGGGCTGGCGCATCTCGATGACCGACCACCGCGTGATCTGCTCCCCGGTGCTCGTGCCCATCGACGAGGGCGTCGGGCCTCCGCGCGCGACCACCCCACTCAGCGAGGAGGGCAGGCGGGTGCGGGCCGCGATCGCCTTGCTCGCGTGCATGCTCGAGACCCCGTCGCTCAACCGCGTGCTCGCGGAGAACCCCGCGGCCGCCGCCGCGCTCGGCGTCGGCGCCCCGGCCGGCCTCCTCCACCTCTCCGAGCGGGATCTGCGGGAGCGGCGCAGCGCGGCGCAGACCGCTCGCACGCGCGACGACGCGGCGCTCGTGGAGCGCCTCGGCGACGCGTTCGACATCGAGCGCGCGGCACCCGTCGCCCGCATCACCGGCCCGCTGCGCGTCGCCGAGCGCCCGCGCGTCGCCATTCTCTGCTCGGACGTGGTCGGCGGCGGCCTCGCCGGGCCTGCGATCCGCGCGCTCGAGAGCGCGCGCGTGCTCGCCGCGCGCTTCGACGTCCAGATCGGGGTGCGCGACGCGTCGGCCGCGATCGCCGCGCCGTGCCCCGTGCGCCGCCTCTCGCGGGCGGTCGTCCGCGACCTGCTGGCCGGCTCGGACGCGATCGTCCTGCAGGGGCCGGTCAGCGAGTGGTATCCGGAGATCCTCGCTGCCGACGTGCCGATCGCGGTGGACCTCTACGACCCGATGAACCTCGAAGCGCTCGAGAGCGCCAACGCCGACCAACTCGTGCCGTACACGACGAAGCTCCTGCGCGAGCAGGTCGAGCGCGGCGACTTCTTCTTCTGCGCGAGCGAGCGGCAGCGCGACTACTGGATCGGCATGCTCGCGGGCGTCGGCCGGGTCACGAGCGCCGCGTATCGCGCCGATCCCGATCTGCGCCAGCTGATCGACGTCGTGCCGTTCGGCATCCCGTCGGAGCCGCCGCAGCGCACGGCCCCGGGCGTGCGCGGCGTGGTCGCCCGGGATCGGCGACGACGATCCCCTGCTGATCTGGAACGGCGGGCTGTGGGGCTGGTTCGAGCCCGAGCTCTTCATCCGCGCGATCGACCTCGCGCGCCACGAGGTACCGAACGTGCGCGCGTACTTCATGGGCGTGCGCGACCCGCGCGCCGATGAGCTCTCGCGCGAGGCGCGGAGCGCGATCGCGCTGGCCGAGCGACTCGGGCTGCGCGACCGCCACGTCTTCTTCAACGACTGGACGCCGTACGACACGCGCCAGAACGTCTACCTCGACGCCACGGCGGCGATCAGCTTCCATCGCGCCCATCTCGAGACGCGCTTCTCGTTCCGCACGCGCATCCTCGACTGCATCTGGGCCTCGCTGCCGATCGTCTCGAGCCAGGGCGACGTGCTCGCCGACCTCGTGCGCAACGAGCGGCTCGGCATCACCGTCACCCCGGGGGACGTCGACGCGGCCGCAGCGGCAATCGTGCGCATCGCGAGCGACGCCGAGCTGCAGCGGGCGTGCCGCGACAACCTCACCGCGCTCGCCCATCGGCACACCTGGAGCACTGCGCTCGCGCCGCTCGTCGACTGGCTCGCGCGGCCGCGGCGGAGCGTGCCGGCCATGAACCTCGCCGAGTTCGAGCTCGACGAGCGCACCGACCCGGCGCCCGGCACGTTCAAGGCGAGCGTTCCCCTGCCGCTCCGCATGTTCGTGCTCGGCCCCGCGAAGCGCAGGCTCCAGCGCGCGGCCATGCGCCTCGGCGACGACGGTTGAGCCGCACGTGATCCGCCACCTCGCCGATCTCCGCGGCTTCGGCTACCTGTTCCGGAACTTCCTCTCGCGCGACCTCAGCTCGCGCTACAAGGGCTCGCTGCTGGGCGTCGCGTGGTCGCTCATGAACCCGCTCGTGATGATGGGCATCTACACGGTCGTGTTCTCGGTGATCTTCCCGCAGTCGGAGCCGGACTACGCGATCCTGCTGCTCGCGGCCTACCTGCCGTTCTTCTTCTTCCAGTCCGCCGTCTCGCTGGGCGTGCCGACGCTCGTCGCGAACGCCGGCCTGATCAAGAAGGTCTACTTCCCTCGCGAGCTGCTGCCGCTCTCGATGACGGCCGCGAGCTTCATCAACTTCCTCTTCACCATGGCGCTGCTGCTGCCCGCGGCGGCGTACGCGCGCGAGGGCGTCAACGGCTGGGCACTGCTCGCGCTCGTGCCGGTCGCGATCAGCTTCTTCCTCGCCACGGCCGGCCTCGTGATGCTGCTCGCGGCCCTCAACGTGTACTTCCGCGACGTCGAGTTCCTGAGCGGCGTCGTGCTCACGGTGCTCTTCTACCTGACGCCGGTCGTGTACACGCTCGGGCTCGTGGCGGAGCGGAGCCGCACGGTCGAGCTGTGGATCGGGCGCAACCCGCTCACGCCGTTCACGGAGGCATTCCGCACGGCGATCTACTACAAGGACGTCCCCGTGCCGCTGCGCCTCGGCGAGTGCGCGTTCATCGGCGTCGGCGGGTTCGTGATCGGCTACGCGGTCTTCAACGCCATCAAGGGCCGGCTGGCGGAGGAGCTGTGACCGAGAACGCGATCACGGTCGATCACGTCACGAAGAGCTTCCGCATCTACCGGCGGCGGGAGACGACGCTCAAGGCCACGATCCTGCGTGCCCGGCGCGGCGAGTGGGAGGAGCTGCGAGCGGCCGACGATCTCTCCTTCACCGTCCCGCGCGGCCAGGCGCTCGGCGTGATCGGCCCGAACGGCGCCGGCAAGTCGACGCTGCTCAAGATGCTCGCGCGCATCCTCACCCCCGACAAGGGCAAGGTCGCGATCGACGGGCGCGTCTCGGCGCTGCTCGAGCTCGGTGCGGGCTTCCACCCGGAGTACTCGGCGGTCGACAACATCTTCCTCTCGGGCGCCTTCTACGGCATGTCGCGCTCGCAGCTCAAGCCGCGCGTCGACTCGATCATCGAGTTCGCCGAGCTCGGGCGCTTCGCCGACAACCCGGTCAAGACCTACTCGAGTGGCATGTACGCGCGGCTCGGCTTCGCGATCGCCGTCAGCGTCGAGCCCGACGTCCTGCTCGCCGACGAGGTGCTGGCGGTCGGCGACGAGAGCTTCCGCCAGCGCTGCTACGACCGCATGCTCGAGTTCCGCGACGCCGGGCGCACGCTCGTGCTCGTCACGCACGACCTCGGTGCCGTGCACCAGTTCTGCGACCGCGCGATCTGGCTCGCGCACGGCAAGATCGAGCGCGACGGCGATCCGCGCGACGTCGTGCGCGCGTACATCCGCGAGGTCAACGCGGGCGACGAGGCGGCCTCGGAGCTCTCCAGCGCCGCGCGCCCCGGCGCCGCCGGCACGCACACGCCGATCAACGCCGGCGTGCCCATCACGCTGCGCTCGCTGCGCGTGACCGCCGGCGACGGCGCCGAGCGCTCGATCTACCAGAACGGCGAGGCGCTGCGCGTGGAGGTCGGCTACCACGCGCGCAATCCCGTGCGCTCGCCGATCTGCGAGGTCGAGGTGCACCGCCACGACGGCACGCACGTCGCGACGGGGTCGACCTACGCCGCGGGCTTCGAGACCGGCGACGTGCTCGAGGGCGAGGGCAGCTTCGTGTGGCGGCTCGAGGATCTGCGCCTCACGCCCGGCAGCTACTACCTCTCGCCGCTGCTGCGCGACCACTCCGGCGTGCACGTGCTCGATCGCCACGAGCGCTGGGTCCGCCTGCAGATCCGTGAGGGCGTCTACCAGGAGCGCGAGGGCTGCGTGGTGCTGCCCGGCACCTGGGACGTCGACCGCGCCTGAGGACTACAGCGGCGAGGCGGTGTACGTGAAATACGTGAGCGCCGCGCCGAGCACGAGCGCCGCGCTGCGCGCCAGCACGGGGTTGCGGAAGAGCGCCGCGAAGATCGTGCCCGCCAGGCAGGCCGCAGCCGCCTGCTCGGCGGTGAAGTAGCGGTAGACGAAGTCGCCGCCGCCGGTCACGACGACCGCGAGGTAGAGCATCAGGAACACGCTCAGGTGCGCGACCACGACCGCGAGCAGCCAGAACCCGACTGCCGTGCGCTCGCGCTCGGAGCCGCGCATCAGCACGTAGGCGAGGCCGCCGAGCGTGAGCGGGATCAGCAGCAGCAGCGGCCGGTAGTCCCAGATGTACGGGCTCGTCTGCCACCAGTGGAACGGCTCCTGGATGCTGTCCACGAACGACTGGCGATAGTTGGTCGCGAACTGCTGGAGGTCGAGCGCCTTGGTCGAGGGCGCGTAGCCGGGCCCCGAGGCAGCTGCGCGCGGCGTGACCCAGTGATAGCGGTAGAGGTTCGAGAGCACCCAGAGCGCGAGCGGGATGCCTGCGATCACGACGCGCGTCGCGGGGCCGCGCCAGGCCGCGCGGCCCTCGGCGCGCAGCTGCGCGATCGCCGCCGCGAAGAGGCAGATCGCGGCCAGGGGGACGACGATCGTATGGCTGATCGAGAACGCCCCTGCGACGCACACGAGCGGCCACGACAGACGCCGCGCCCGCACCCCGCGTGCGGCGAGCCAGAGTATGGCGCCCCCCAGCGGCAGCATGATCGCGCCGTTCGTGACGAAGCTCTGGATGTCGACGATGCCGCCCGCGCTCGCGAGCGTGAGCGCCGCGATGCCGCCGCCGAGCGGCGATGCGCTGAGATCGCGCACGGCCAGGAAGGCGATCAGGATCGCGCACAGGCACAGGAACACGTCGAACAGGCGGATCGCGATCACCTTGTCGCGGCCATCGACGAACCAGGTCACCGGCGCGGCCGCGTAGTAGTAGACCGGGGGCTGGATCGCCTCGGACTGCAGCACGTCGTTGAACGCCCCGATCGGGACCGGCGCGCTGCCGACCTTGTCGGGCGCGGGGATGCGCACGTCGCGCGCGGCCATCGGCCCCGGGCCCGCGAACGCGCGGTCGCGGCCGAGGAAGGGCGGGATTCCGTCCTTGGCGACCGCGAGCACGTAGGCGGTGTGGGTGATCTCGTCGATCGGCCCGTAGATCGGGCGCTCGGAATCCTTCACGCCGATCAGCGCCGTGAGCACGAGCGCCACGACGGTCAGGCCGATGCCGATGGCATCGTCGAGGCCCAGGCGCGGACGCAGGCGGGCAGCCGTCAGCGCGAGATCCACCGGGCGAGCGTAGCAGCGGGCATGAGGGCCGGATTCAGGCCGGACGGCGCGTAGAGGACTCCTCGGGCCCGGCAGGAACACCGCACGGTGACGAAGGTGCTGGTCATCTCGCCGGCGGCCGGTGACGCCTCGCTCGAGATCGCCGGCCCCGCGCTGCGCTATCGCCAGCTCGCCGGCGAGCTGCGGCGCGCCGGCATCGAGGTGACGCTCGCGACGCGCGGGCCCGGGGGCGACGCCGACTGGCTGCGCACCAGCGTGCTCCAGCTCGCACGCGGCCAGGCCGCGGTCGTGTGCCCGCAGGGCCTCGCCGACGAGGCTGCCTCGCTCGCGCGGCGCATGCCGCCCGAGTGCGCGCTCGTCGTCGACTGCTACGCCCCGGCGCTCGTCGAGCGCGCGCTGCTCGCGCCCGGCGACGTCCGCTTCGCCGGCTTCCGCCGCGCCGTGCTGGCCGCGCTGGCGCGCGCCGACCTGCTGCTCGTGGCCAACGAGCCGCAGCGGGCCTACGCGATCGGCATGCTCTCCGCGCTCGGGCGCGTCGCGCCGGAGGGGACGCCGCCTGCCGTCCTGCTGGCGCCGATGGGCGCCCCGCCTGCCCACGGGCCGGGCGAGCAGCCCGCGACTCCGCAGGTGCTCTGGTACGGCGGTCTGTGGCCATGGTTCGACGGCGCGACGGCCGTGCGCGCCTTCGCGCTCGCCGCCGGCGCCCATCCCGAGGTGCGCCTGCGCATCCTCGGCGGGCGCCACCCCCGCGGCGAGGCACCGGACACGCTCGACGCGGTGCTCGCGCTGGCGGGCGCCCTGGACGTGGCCGGGCGCGTGGACAGCCTGCCCTGGGCCTCGCCCGAAGCGCTCCCGGAGCTGATCGCCCAGGCCTCGTGCGCGCTCTGCCTCGCGCACGCCGGCATCGAGCACGAGCTCGCGCAGCGCACGCGGATGCTCGATCTGCTGAGCGCCGGCGTGCCGATCGTCTGTACCCGAGGCGACGCGCTGGGGCAGCTCGCCGTCGCGGCGGGCGCGGCCACGGCCGTTCCCCCGGACGACGCCGACGCGGCCGCCGCGGCGCTCGCGCACGTGCTCGGCGACGAGGCCGTGCGGCGCTCGCAGGGCGAGGCCGGCCGGCGCCTGGCGGCCGAGCTCGCGCCGGAGCAGACGCTCGCGGCGGCGGTGGCGTGGCTGGCATCGCCGAATGGCGCGAGAGGGGCGCGCGCGCGGCGCTGGGGGCGCGGGGGGTAGCTGCCGTCGCCGCGCGGCGTCAGCCCAGCCGTGCGAGCCGCGCGTACGCGTCCAAGAGCGGTGCGCTGAGACGCGCGACGCCCTCGCCGAACTCGGGCCCGAGCCGGCGCTCGAGGTGCCGCGCGAGCGCGCGGTCGGGAATCCGGCGCAGGCGCGCGACGGCCCGGCGCTGCTCGCGCACGGCGGGCACGGCCTGGGCCGCGGACGCCAGCGCCCGCAGCTTCTGCGGCAGCCAGCCGCCGCGCGCCGCGACCGCGAGCAGCGCGAGCTCGGTGCCGAGCAGCGCGGGCGCGAGCCGTGCGAGCGTGGCGGGCTCGTAGTTGGCCGCGATCATCAGCAGGCGGTTGCGCTCGAGGTGGAACATCTTCGCCCGGTTGCGGTCGAAGTCGTAGTCATGCCGCACGCGCGCATCCGGGCACACGACGATGCGCAGGCCGGCCAGCCGCAGCCGCCAGCAGAGGTCGGTGTCCTCGCAGTAGAGGAACATCGCCTCCCAGAAGCCGCCCAGCGCGCGGAAGCGCTGCGCGGGCACGAGCAGGCAGGCACCCGAGCCGACTGCGACCTCGCAGGGCCGGCCGGCCGGTGGCCGGCCGCCGTTCGGCGCCCACGAGAAGCCGAGGTAGTGCAGGCGGTTGCCGGCCGTGTTGACCGTCCCGTCCGGGTGCAGCACGACGGCCTGCGCCGCGCCCACGCCGGGGTCGTCGTCGGCGCAGCGCACGAGGGCGTCCAGCCAGCCGGGCTCGGGCGCGCAGTCGAAGTTGAGGAAGACGAGGTGGCGGCCGCCGGCGAGCGCGGCGCCCTGGTTGCAGGCGCGCCCGAAGCCGACGTTCGCGGCGTTGCGGACGAGGCGCACGCCGGGGCGCCCATCGGCCTCGTCCCAGGAGCCGTCGTCCGAGTCGTTGTCGATCACGATGATCTCGCTGCGGCAGGCCGGCGGCGCGGCGGCGAGCGCGTCGAGACAGGCTCCGAGGCGTCCGCGGCCGCGGTAGTTGACGATGACGACACTGGCCGCGAGCGCTTCGTCCACGGCCTCTGATGGTAGTCTCGCTGCGGCGTGGAGGCCCCTGCCATCAGCGAAGGCGCGCCGTTCCCCCGCTGCCTCGCGATCGTCCCGGCCTTCCAGGAGCGTGACGCGATCGGCCGGGTGATCGCCGACATCCGCGCCCAGGCGCCGGTCGAGATCGTCGTGATCGACGACGGCTCGGGCGACGGCACCGCCGCCGAGGCCGTGCGCGCCGGCGCGCGCGTGATCACGCTGCCGTTCAACCTCGGCATCGGCAGCGCCGTCCAGACCGGCTACATGGCTGCACAGGCGGGCAACTTCGATGTCGCGATCCAGGTCGACGGCGACGGCCAGCACCCCGCGGCCGAGATCACGCGGCTCGTCAACGCGCTGACCGAGACGGGCGCCGACCTCGCGATCGGCTCGCGCTTCCTCGAGCGGCGCACCTACCGCGCGACGTTCGGGCGGCGCGTCGGCATCGCCGTCTTCGCGAAGGTCGTCTCGGCGATCTGCCGCACGCGCGTCACCGACACCACGTCCGGCTTCCGCGCCGGCAACCGCCGCGCGATCGCGCTGTTCGCCGCGGCCTATCCGCACGACTACCCCGAGGTCGAGGCGGTGATCATCGCCCACCGCGCCGGGCTGCGCATCGTCGAGGTGCCGGTCGAGATGCGCGAGCGGCAGGGCGGCCGCTCGTCGATCACGCCGGTGCGCTCGGCGTACTACATGCTCAAGGTGCTGATGGCCGTCGCGATGCTGATGCTGCGGCGGCCGGTCAAGCTGCCGGAGGGCCTGTGACCCGCCTCACCCTCGTCGCGCTGATCGTCGCGCTGGCGCTGCTCCTGTTCGTGCTCGAGCTCGTGCGCCGGCGGCGGCTGCAGGAGCGCTACTCGGTGCTCTGGCTGGCGACCGGGCTGACCGTGCTCGTGCTCGCCGCCTGGCCCGCCCTGCTCGCCCGCATCGCCCACGCGCTCGGGATCCTGACTCCCGCCAACGCCCTCTTCGTCGTGGCGCTCGGGTTCTTCCTGATCGTGATGCTGCACTTCTCGCTCGTGATCTCGCGGCTCAGCGAGCAGACCAGCCGGCTCGCCCAGCGCCTCGCGCTGCTCGAGGAACGGGTCGGGCCGCTCACGCGCGACGCCGAGCGCGAGGAGTAGGACGCGCTCAGCGGGCGGCGGCCGTGAGGCGGGCGACGTCGGCGTCGACCATCATCGCCATCATCTCCTCGAACGTCACCGCGGGCCGCCAGCCGAGCTCGCGCTCGGCCTTGCTCGCATCGCCCACGAGCAGCTCGACCTCGGCCGGGCGCAGGAAGCGCTCGTCGATCACGACGTAGCGCTCCCAGTCGAGGCCCGACGTGGCCGAAGGCGACGTCGCAGGCGTGCGCGGATCGTGTGCGTGACGCCGGTCGCGATCACGTAGTCGTCGGGCTCGTCGCCCTGCAGCATCAGCCACATCGCGCGCACGTAGTCGCCGGCGAAGCCCCAGTCGCGCTGGGCGTCGAGGTTGCCGAGGCGCAGCTCGTGCGCGAGCCCGAGCTTGATGCGGGCGACGCCGTCGGTGATCTTGCGCGTCACGAACTCGAGCCCGCGGCGCGGCGACTCGTGGTTGAAGAGGATGCCGGAGACCGCGTACATGTCGTAGCTCTCGCGGTAGTTGACCGTGATCCAGTGGCCGTAGACCTTCGCGACGCCGTAGGGGCTGCGCGGGTAGAACGGCGTGTCCTCGGTCTGCGGCACCTGCGCGCACCTTGCCGAACATCTCCGACGACGACGCCTGGTAGAAGCGGATCGACGGATCCACGCTGCGGATCGCCTCGAGCATGCGCGTCACGCCGACGGCGGTGAACTCGGCGGTCAGCACCGGCTGCGACCACGAGGTGGGGACGAAGCTCTGGGCGGCGAGGTTGTAGACCTCGTGCGGCCGGCTCTGGCGCACGGCCTCCTGCAGCGACACCTGGTCGAGCAGGTCGGCCTGAAGCAGCTCGATGCGGCCCTCGAGATGGGCGATGCGCTCGAACGACTCGGTGCTCGAGCGGCGCACGACGCCGCTCACCTCGTAGCCCTCGGCGAGCAGCAGCTCGGCCAGATACGAGCCGTCCTGCCCCGTCACGCCGGTGATCATCGCGCGCCTGCGGTCGTTCCCGCTCACGTCGTCCGCACTTCCTCTCGCGCCGCGCTCAGCACGTCCGCCAGTGTTTCGCCGAGCGTGCGGGTCGGCCTCCACCCGGTCGCCTCGGCCAGCCGTTCGCCGGAGCCTACGAGCAGCGGGATGTCGGCGGGGCGCATGCGCCCCGGATCGCTCTCGACCGCGATCGCGGTCGTCGAGAGCGCGAGCAGGCGGTCGAGGATCGAGGCCATGCCGTGGGCCTCGCCGGTCGCCACGTTGACCACCCGCGGGCCGCCGCGCAGCGCGAGCAGCCGCGCATAGGCGTCGGCCACGTCGCGCACGTCCACGTAGTCGCGCCGCGCCGCGAGGTTCCCGACGCGGATCGCCGCGGGCTCGGCGCCGGCCTCGATGCGCGCGATCTGCCCCGCGAACGAGGGGATCGCGAACGTCTCGGTCTGGCCCGGGCCGGTGTGCGGGAACGGGCGCACCACGACGATGTCGAGGTCGTCGCGCGCACAGGCCAGCTCGGCGGCGGCCTTCGAGCGGCCGTAGGGCGAGGCGGGGGCGAGCGTGTGATCCTCGCGCAGCGGCGGCTCGTCCTCGCCGCACCCGCCGTAGACCTCGGCCGACGAGACGGCGAGCAGCCGGGCGCCCGGCGCGTGCGTGGCGGCGGCGAGCACCACGTTGAGCGTGCCGAGGACGTTGACCTCCCAGACCTCGCGCTCGCGATCCCAGGCGTCGGCGACCGAGGCGACGGCGGCGAGATGCGCGATCGCGTCGGGCGCGGCGGCAGCCACCTCGTGCGCAACCGCCCGCGCGTCCCGCACGTCCGCCGTCGCCGCCAGCACCTCGCTCCCGCGGCTCTCGAGCGCGGCCCGGAGGTGCCTGCCGGCGAAGCCATCGGCACCCGTCATCAGGACCCGCTGCACGGCGCTTGACCGTAGCAGGCGCCCCGTGCGGGGTGCCTGCCCGCAGGGAGTGGCGTAACCTTCGCCGGCATGGCGCTGCGACCGTCGGCGGGCCCACCGTGATCACCGCTCCCGTGTCCCCGGCGACGACGTCTCGGACGATCGGCTTGAACCTGCTCTACCTTGTTCCCAGCAAGGTCGGCGGGACGGAGGTGTACGCCCGGCTGCTCGTGCATGCGCTCGCGGCGGCGCAGCCGGACTGGCGCTGGGTCGTCTACTGCGGCCGCGATGCGCGCGAGGCGCTCGCGGCCGAGCACTGGCCCGCGTCGGTGCGCATCGTCGCCTCGCCCCGCCCATCGGCCGACAAGGCCTCGCGAGCGGCGCTCGAGCAGAGCTGGCTCGCCTGGCGCGCGGGGCGCGACGCCCTCGACCTCCTGCACTCCCTGGGCACCACGACCCCTCTGCGCACCCGCTGCCCGCGCGTCGTGACGGTGCACGACCTGATCTACATGCACTACCCGGAGACGTTCCCGCGCGCCGCGCGCGTCGCGCTGAAGGTGCTCGTCGGCCCCGGCGCGCGCGGCGCGAGCCGCGTGATCGCCGATTCGCAGGCCGGCAAGGACGACATCGCCAGGCACCTGCGCGTCCCCGCACACCGCATCGACGTCGCCCACCTCGGCGCCAACATCACGCGCGTCGAGGCGACGCCCGAGAGCGAGGTGCGCGCGCGCTTCGGGCTGGAGGGCCGGCAGGTCTGCCTGTGCGTCTCGGCCGCGCTCGTGCACAAGAACCTCGACGCGCTGATCGAGGCGTTCGGCCGTCTCGCCGCCAACCGCCCCGACCTCGCGCTCGTGATCGCCGGCCATGCCGGGCGGGAAGGGGAGCGGCTACGGGCCGCGGCCGCCCGCACGGGCCATGCCTCGCGCGTCGTGCTCACGGGCTGGATCTCGAGCGCCGACCTGGAGGCGCTCTACGACCTCGCCGCCTGCTGCGTCTACCCCTCGCTGCTCGAGGGCTTCGGGCTGCCGCTGCTCGAGGCGATGGCGCGCGGCGTGCCGATCGCCT
The DNA here is from genome assembly GCA_963834415.1 of uncultured Actinomycetes bacterium. Lineage (GTDB taxonomy): Bacteria > Actinomycetota > Thermoleophilia > Gaiellales > JALYLC01 > JALYLC01. The sequence continues at coordinate 105,811 of CAWIBP010000005.1, forward strand.
CGGCCGACGCCTCGTCGCTGCCGGAGGTGGCGGGCGACGCCGCGGAGCTCTTCGACGGCCGCGACGTGCCCTCGATCGGCCGCGCCATCGAGCGCCTGCTGGACGACCGCGCGCACGTCGAGGGCCTGATCGAGCGCGGCCTCGCGCGGGTCGGCCTGTTCACCTGGGAACGCTGCGCCGCCGCGACGCTCGCCTCCTACGAGCGCGCGCTCGGCGCCTCTGCGGCGCGCTCGTGAGCGCAGCCGCCGTCGTCGTCGCCTGGCGCGCCGGCGAGCGCGCGGGGGAGTGTCTGGGGCGGATCGCGGAGGTCGCACCCGAGCTGCGGCTCGTGCTCGTCGACAACGAGGCGGGCAGCGGTGCGGGCGTGGCGGCTCCCGATGGGGCCGAGATCGTGCGCCTGAGCGACAACCGCGGCTTCGCCGGCGGCGCGAACGCGGGCCTCGAGCGCGCCTTCGGCGCGGGCGCGTCGCACGTGGTGCTGCTGAACGACGACGTGCTCGTCGCGCCCGGCTGCATCGCGGCGCTGATCACGGCCGCCGGCGACGGCGGCGCCGCGTCGCCGCGCATCGACGGCCCTCCGGGCGTTGCCTTCGCCGGCGGCGAGCTCGAGCTCGTGCGCGGCTTCGGGCGCCACGTCGAGGGCGCGCTCGACTACCTCAGCGGCGCCTGCATCTGCTTCTCCCGCGGCGCGTGGGAGGCCGTCGGGCCGTTCAACGAGGAGCTCTTCCTCTACTACGAGGACGTCGAGTGGTCGCTGCGCGCACGCGCGCTGGGCGTGCCGCTGCGCGTCGCTCAGGACGCCCGCGCGGCCCACAGCGGCGGCGCCTCGAGCGGCGGCGGCGAGGGGGAGACCTGGGCCTACTACGCCACGCGCAACCGGCTCTGGCTGCTCGAGGTCGAGCGCGGCGCGCGCGTCGCGCGCCGCGAGGCGGCCCGGACGAGCTTCCGCGCACGGGTGCGAGCGGTGCAACCGGCGCGCCGCGCCGTCTCCCAGGCAAAGCTTGCGGGTGTGAAGGACTGGTCCGCACGGCGCATGGGGCGGGGGCCGTGGCCCCGCTGACGGTCGCCTTCGACGTCGCCTGCCTGACGCAGACGCGTGCGGGCACCGCGCGCCTGGCCGTCGGCCTGCGCGATGCGCTGCAGGCGAGGTCCGACGTGGAGCTGATCGAGCTCGGCGATCGCGAGTGGCAGGAGCGCGGCTCGTTCGGCCAGAAGCGCGATGCGCTGCAGCAGGATCTCGCCTGGTACGGCCTGCGGCTCGCGAGGGAGGCGCGCACGAGCGGCGCGCAGCTGCTCCACTGCCCGACGTTCCGCGGCCCGCTGCGACACGCCGGCCTGCCCACGGTGGTGACGGTGCACGACCTCGCCGTCCTGCGCGAGCCGGCCTGGTTCCCGGTTTGGAGCCGCAACTACGGGCGCACGCTGATGCCGCGCGCCGTGCGCAACGCCGACCGCGTGATCTGCGTCTCGCGCGCCACGGCCCGCGATGCCGTGGGCCTGCTCGACGTGCCGTTCCGCAACCTGCGCGTGATCCCGAACGCGATCGAGCCGGTGTTCTCGACGCCCCCGGGGCCGGCGCCGCTCGAGACGCCCTACCTGCTCTGCGTGGGCACACCCGAGCCGCGCAAGAACCTGCCGGCGCTGCTCGAGGCGTTCACGCTCGTGCGCCGCGCCGGGCGCCGCGTGCGCCTCGCGCTGGTCGGCGCCGACGGCTGGGGCGACGTGCGCGTCGGCTCGACCGAGGGCGTCGTGGCCTTCGGGCGCGTCGACGACAGCGAGCTGCGCGACCTCTACGCGCACGCCGAGGCGCTCGTGCTGCCGAGCCTCTGGGAGGGCTTCGGGCTGCCGGTCGCCGAGGCGCTCGCGACCGGCTGCCGCGTGGCCTGCTCCGACATCCCCGCGCTGCGCGAGCTGGCGGGCGAGGATGCGACCTACTTCGACCCCTCGACGCCCGAGGCGATCGCCGAGGGCATCCTGCGCTCGCTCACGCGGCCGCGGCCGCAGCCCCGCCGCGGCTCGAGCTGGGACGACGCCGCCGCGTCGGTCGTCTCGCTCTGGCGCGAGCTCGTGCGGTGAGCTCCACCCGCTCCCGGAAGGGCTTTGGTAGCGTGCTCGGAGGCGCGTGGCGGGGCTGACGGCGTGCGTCGCGCCCGCGTGTCCGTCCGATCCCGCCAGGAAGCGCTCCATGCAGACCCAGGGTGAGAAGGTCCCTCGCCGCACGATGCGGCCCGCGCCGAGCTCCTAGCGGCCCCGATGCGATCGCTCACGGCAGCCAAGGCGCGCGCGGGGGGCCTGCCGATGCTCGGCGACCTCACGGGCTCGCGCGCCCGCGGCATGGATGTCCTGCGCCTCGCGGCCGCGACGCTCGTGATCGTCGCCCACTCCTACAACCTCACGCTGCGCGAGGAGCCGTTCCGGCGCTTCGGCGGCCCCGAGCTCGGCGACATCGCCGTCGCGGTCTTCTTCGCGATCAGCGGCTTCCTCGTGACCGCGAGCTGGATCTCCGACCCGCGCCTACGCTCGTTCGTCGCGCGGCGCGCGCTGCGCATCCTGCCGGGCCTCTGGGTCGTGCTGCTCGTGAGCGTGCTCGGCTTCGGCCTGGTCGTCACCGCGCAGCCGGTCGTCACCTACCTGACCTCGCTCGAGACCTGGCGCTATCCGCTCGAGCGCGCGGTCGTGTTCTCGACGCGCCCGAGCCTGCCGGGCGTCTTCACGACGAACCCCTACGGCAGCGCCGTCAACGGCTCGCTCTGGACGCTGCCGGTCGAGGTGACGGCCTATCTCGCCACGCTCGTGGTCGGCGTCGCCGGCCTGTTGACCCGCCGGCGCGGGCTCGTCGTCGTGGCGATCGCGCTGCTGATGGTGATCCAGGAGACGATCCTGCCGACCGCCAGCGGCCTCGTCGAGAGCGACTCGCCGGGCGCGGTGCTGCACTGGCTCGTGTACTTCGGCCTGTTCTACGCCGTGGGCGCGCTGCTCTTCCTCTACCGCGAGTACGTGCCGGTCTCGCTCGGCGCGGCCGCGGCGGCGCTGATCGTGCTCGGCCTGAGCTTCGACACCCCGGCGATGGCGATCGTGAGCCAGCTCACGCTGCCCTACGTCGTGCTCGTGCTCGGCTACCGCGCCCCGGAGCTCGTCGACCGCTGCTTCCGGCGGCTCGGCGACATCTCGTACGGCACCTACATCTACGCGTTCCCGGTGCAGCAGACGCTGATCCACTTCGACACGGGCATCGGCCCCGTGCGCCTGATCCTCTACAGCATCCCGGTCACCTACGCCTTCGCGTATCTCTCCTGGCACCTCGTCGAGCGGCCGGCGTTGCGCCTCCGCCGCCGGCTCACCGGTGAGCCGGATCACGCGCCGCGCGCTGCGATCGTGCCCGCCGCGCGCTGAAGCGCCCGGCGGCCGCGAAGCGGCTCACGTGGTGCGCGGAGGGACGTCCACTCCCTTGCCGGGCTCGCCTTCGTCCTCGCCGCCTGCTCGCTCGTCAGCGCGCTGCACGGGCAGTGGCTCCGTGCGCTCCCGCGCGATGCCGACCGCGAGCAGCAGCGCCAGCACCACGGCCGAGATCGAGGTCCACAGGCCCGCGATCAGCACCACGGGGCCGACGCCTGGTGGCAGGGAGACGCCGACGCGATCGACCGCGGTGCGCATGCGCCCGATCAGATCGCGGGCGTTGCGGAACGCGAGCACCCCGACCACGGCGGGCTTCCCCGGCCTGGCCTCGTTCCCGAAGATGGCAAGCTGCGCGGGGCCTGCGTGCGTGACGACGATGCGTCGCGCATCGGCCAGGCTCGGGACCGCGCAGCGAATCCGCGCGTTGTCGTAGTAGGTCTCCGGCGGGAAAGCACAGGCCGACTGCGCACGGCCCCGCCCGTCCACGACCTCGAGGCGGACGGTCGCGGTCGGCCGCTGGAAGTAGGTCGCGATGTGGAGGATGACCTCGCCGCGCTCCGCTCGCGGCAGGCGGGGGAGCGCGAACGAGCGCCGCGGGACTCCGGTCAGCTCGATCGCGGTCTGCAGCGTCTCGGCCGGGGTCGCCCCGATCGTGAAGGTGATGTCCTCGCGGCGTGCGTCGCGCCAGATCACGAAGAACGTGACCACGAGCCCGACCGCGAGCGCGATCGCGAGCTCCCGCGTGGGCCACGCGCTGCGCCGGCTGGGGGCCTGGTCAGCCAAAGAACACCAGCACCGTGTTCATCGCCTCGAGCGAGAGCACGGCGGTCACGAGCAGCACCGCGCCGCCGGCGATCTGCCCGATCCGTCCGATGCGGGCGTACGAGAGGAACAGCGCAGCGATGAAGAGCGGGATCACGGAGATCAGGTAGCGGCCCTGCAGGATCAGCTCCGGCGAGCCCTGGATCAGGGCCAGCACCTCGGCCAGGTGCAGCAGGAGGACATTCGAGAGGCCCGCGATCAGCAGCGCGAGCGCGGCACCCGTGCGGCGATCGGGATTCCGGATCGCCGCGTAGATCGCCACGGCGGTCGCCGCGACGAGCGCCCAGAAGGCGAGGTCGTAGGCCCAGGACTGCATCGGCGACGTGAGCCAGCCGAAGTAGCCGGCGCCGGTCTCGATCCAGACCCGCCAGGAGGGCAGGGTGGGCAGCCCGCGGTAGGCCGAGTGCTCGCTGTCCATGAAGGGCAGCGGCGGCAGGTAGAACTGCCACAGGTAGGCGATCCCGTAGCGCGCCGAGGCCACGGGCCCGTCGACGCCGAAGAGCTTCCACGTCGCCGCGACCGCCATCGCGACGTAGCAGAGGGCGAAGGCGGCGCCGAGCGCGCCCACCGCGGCGAGGCGCCCGCGCAACGCGCGCGCTCGCGGCACGAAGACGAGCAGCGGGACGATGATCAGGAGCGCTGCGGGGCCGCCGATCGGCTTCGCGAGCAGGGCGAGCAGCGCCCACAGCGCGGCATGGATCGCGGCCTTCCAGCGCCAGCGCTCGCGCAGCCGGAGCAGGGCCCACGTCAGGCCGGCGAGCGAGGCCATCAGGAGCACGTCGGGATTGCCGATCGCGCTCGCCTGGCTGACCATCGGCAGCAGTGAGTACGCGAGGGCTCCCAGGACGGCGATCAGGAACGTCGCGCCGGCCTCGATCAGGAGCAGGTAGACGAGCCAGACCGCGAGCGCGCCGAGCACGACCGAGACGAAGCGCACGGCGTACATCCGCTCGGTATCCGTGTGCAGGCCCGGGAAGAGGTAGGCGGGCGTGGCGATCAGGGCGAACGCGGGCGGGTACTTCCAGACGCCGACCATCGCGCCGTGGTTGCGCTCGGCGAAGCCGTCCTTCTCGGCCGGGAACGCCGGGATGTCGCGACGCAGCTTCCGCAGCGGCTCGCGCGTCCGCGCCGGGAGGTAGCCGGTCGTGTAGACCGAGGCGTTCGTCGCGACCGAGAAGTAGTCGGGCGGCCCGTGGTCGAAGAGCAGCAGCTGGTGATCGATCGCGATGTGCTGGATGTACGAGAAGTGCGCCGGCTCGTCGGGCCCCTGCCACGGCGGCAGCGCGACCGCCCAGACGAGGCCGCGTACCAGTGCCGCGAAGACGATGAGGCCGACGACCAGGCGCATCCTCTGAGTGCGCGTCGCCACCGCTTCGAGTGTAGACGGCGCTGCCCGGCTGCCCGTCTATCCTGCGGCGATGCCCGCCGCCCCGCTCGTGCTGATCGACGGGGACACGGTCGGGCGCGGGCGCACCGGCGACGAGAGCTACACGATCAACCTGCTGCGCGAGCTGCCCGGCGCGGCGCCGGAGCTGGCGTTCGCCGCGTCGCTGCGCGATCCGGCCGACCTGCCGGGCGACGTGCCGGCGGCGGTGCGCCGGATCCGGCTCGACGTCGCGAGCCCGTACCGCCGCATCCCGCTCGCGTTTCCCGCGCTCGCCCGCACCGAGCGGGCGGCGCTCGTCCACGTGCACTACTTCGTCGCCCCCGGGCTGCGGCAGCCCGCGGTCGTGACGGTGCACGACATCTCGTACGCCCGCCAGCCCGAGCTGTTCTCGCGGCGCGACCGCTCGCTGCTGCGCCTCGTGCGCGGCTCCGTGCGCCGCGCCGCGCGCGTGATCGCCGTCTCGGAGTTCACGCGCGGCGACCTCTGCGACCACTACGGGCTCGATCCGGCCAAGGTCGTCGCGATCCCGAACGGCGTCGGCGACGCGTTCCGGCCGCTGCCGGACGCCGGCGCGCGCGTGCGCGAGCGCTTCGGCATCGACCGGCCCTACGTGCTCTGCGTCGGCGCGCTGCAGCCGCGCAAGAACGTGCCGCTCGCGATCGAGGCGTACGCTCGCCTGATGGGGCGCGGCAGCGAGTGCGAGCTCGTCGTCGCCGGCGGCGACCGGGGCGGCCGCATCGACGTGCTCGATGCGATCCTGCGCACGCGCATGACCGGACGCGTCCACCTGCTCGGCCACGTCGAGGAGGAGCGAGCTGCCCGCGCTCTACAGCGCCGCGCGGGCGCTCGTCTTCCCCTCGCTCTACGAGGGCTTCGGGCTCCCGGCGCTCGAGGCGATGGCGCGCGGGCACGCCCGTCGTCGCGAGCAACACGACCGGCCTCGCGGAGGCGGTCGGCGACGCCGGCCTGACCGTCGACCCGAGCAGCGCCGACGAGCTCGCCGAGGCGCTCGGCCGCGTGCTCGGCGACGACGCCCTGCGCACGCGGCTGATCGCCGCCGGGCACGAGCGCGCGGCGCGCTTCACGTGGGCGCGCACGGCCGCGGCGACCGCCGCCGTGTATCGCGAGGCGCTGGCATGAGCCGCGTCGTCGCGGGCATCGTCTCGCACGGGCAGCGCGAGCTCCTGCGGCGAGTGCCTCGCGGCGCTGGCGCGCGAGGGCGTGCCGGGCCTCGTGTGCGAGAACGTCCCCGACGGCAGCGCCGAGCTCGCGCGCTCGCTCGGCTTCCGCGCCTACGTCAACGAGCGGCCGCGCAGCTTCGCCGAGAACCAGAACGCGCTGATCGCGGCGACGGACGAGCCCTACGTGCTGATCCTCAACCCCGACGTGCGGCTCGGCGAGGGCTGCGCCGAGCGGCTCGTCGCCCACGCCGAGGCGCACGACCGCTGCGGCGTCGCGGGCCCGCGGCTGCTCGAGACCGACGGCGGCACGCAGCGCTCGCGCCGCCGCTTCCCGACGATCGGCGGCACGCTCGTGCGCCGCACGCCGCTGCGCGCGCTCGTGCGCGACGTCGAGGCCGCGCAGCCCGGGCACTACCTCGCCGATCTGCCGGGCGGGCCCGTCGAGTGTGACTGGATGCTCGGCGCGTGCCTGCTCCTGCGCCGGACGATGATCACGGGCATCGGCGGCTTCGACGAGGGCTTCCCGATGTACGGCGAGGACATCGAGCTGCAGTACCGCGCGAGCCTGACCGGCTGGCAGCGCTGGTACGTGCCGCACGCGGTGGCGACCCACGACTACCAGCGCGTGGTCGACCGCACGTTCTGGTCGCGCCGCACCTGGTGGCACCTGCGCGGCATGGCGCGCTACCTGCGCCGCCACCCGGAGACGCTGCTCAAGCGCTAGATAGACGGTCGATTCCGCGGGTGCGGAATCGATCAGCGAGCCGCAGGCGGCTGCGACTCGCGGCAGAACGCGACGAACGCGGCGGCCAGGCGCGACGGCTCGCGGGCGGCCTGTCGCACCACCACGTAGTCGCGCCGCAGGCTCAGGCCGGTCACGCGCGCCATCGCGAGGCGGCCGAGCTCGGAGCTCGCGCTCGATCGCCGCGAGCGAGGTGAACGTGGCGCCGAGGCCTTCCTCGACGGCGGTCTGCGACGACTCCTGCAGGCCGAGCTCGGCGACGACGTTGAGGTCGCGCGGCCGCAGCCCGAGGCGGCGCAGCTCGGCCTCGACGATCGCGCGCACGCCGGAGCCCTCCTGCTGCACGACCAGCGGCTCGCGGGCCAGCTCCTCGAGCGAGAGCTCGCCGCCGGCGCGCGCGTGGCCGGCGGGCAGGGCGAGCACGATCTCGTCGGCCCGGAACGGCTCGTAGACGAGGCTGCGGTGCGGCTTCTCGGCGCCGACGACGCCGAGCTCGAGCTCGTGCGCGGCGACGCGGTGGGCGATGTCCTGCGTGGCGCCGACCGTCAGCGCGACCTCGACCTCGGCGTTGCGGCGCAGGAATCCGATCAGCAGCCGCGGCACGAGGCGCGCGCCGGGGCCCGTCGAGGCGCCGATCGCGAGCCGGCCGCGCAGCACGTCGGCCTCTTCCTGCGCGGCGCGGATCATGTCGCGCTCGAGCGCGAGGATGCGCTGGCGCGCGCGCGATCACGGCGCGGCCCTCGGGCGTCGGCTCGGCCTTGCGCGCCGCTGCGGTCGATCAGCGCGACGCCGAGCGCGCTGCTCGAGCGCGCGCACGGCCTGCGAGACGGCCGACTGCGTGACGCCGAGCGACTCGGCGGCCTGGGAGAACGACCCGCGCTCCACGACGGCGCAGAGCGCTGCGAGCTGCCGCGTGTCCACGTCTGCTGCCTACGCCGGAGCCGCGACGGTCGGCTGCTCGCTGTCGGCGCGCCGCGGGTTGGCGATCATGGCGCGCACGCGTGCCAGCGCGCCCGGCTCGTCGCCCTCGGCGATCAGCCGCTCGAGCGCGTCGAGCTCGGCCTCGAGCCACTCCGGCGAGATCGGCGAGCGGCGGGCGCGCATGAGCTTGTCGTGGTGGGTGCGCTCGACCTCCTCGCTGTCCTCGAAGAGGCCCTCGTGCAGCTTCTCGCCCGGCCGGATGCCGGTGATCACGACCTGGATGTCCTTCTCGGGCTCGAGCCCGGAGAGGCGGATCATGTCGTTCGCGAGGTCGACGATGCGCACCGGGTCGCCCATGTCGAGCACGAAGACGTCGCCGCCCTGGCCGACGCCGCCGGCCTGCACGATCAGCTGCGCGGCCTCGTGGATCGTCATGAAGTAGCGCGTCATCTGCGGATCGGTGACCGTGACCGGCCCGCCGCGCGCGATCTGCTCGCGGAAGATCGGCACGACCGAGCCGGACGAGCCGAGCACGTTGCCGAAGCGCACGGCGACGAACGTCGTCTCGCTCTCGACCTGCCCGAGCGCCTCGACGACCCACTCGGCGAGCGCCTTGCTCGCGCCCATCACGGTCTTCGGGTAGACGGCCTTGTCGGTCGAGACGAGCACGAAGCGGTCGGCGCCGTGGCGCGCGGCGAGGCGGGCGACCGTGCGCGTGGCGAGCGCGTTGTTGCGCAGCGCCTGCACCGGATGCTGCTCCATCAGCGGCACGTGCTTGTAGGCCGCGGCGTGGAACACGACGGCCGGGCGGTGCACCTCGAAGACCGTCTCCATGCGGGCCGCGTCGCGCACGTCGGCGATCTCCGGGACGATCTCGATGCGGCCCGACTCGCGCAGCTCGCGGTCGATCTGGAAGAGGTTGTTCTCGGCGTGGTCGGCGAGCACGAGCCGGCCGACCTCCATGCGCACGAGCTGGCGGCAGAGCTCGGAGCCGATCGAGCCGCCGGCGCCGGTCACGAGCACGGTGCGGCCGCGCACGTAGGCGCCGACCGCGGCGGGGTCGAGCGCCACGGGCTCGCGGCCGAGGATGTCCTCCACCTGCACGTCGCGCAGCTGGGGCACGAGGTCGTTGTCGCCGTTGACGAGGTCGCTGACGTTCGGCAGCGTCTTGACCGGCACGCCCGCCTCGCGGCAGGTCGCGACCACGGCCGCGCGACGACGGCCGCCGGCCGAGGGCAGCGCGATGTGCACCTCGTCGGGCTGGCGCGCCTTGCAGGATCTCGGGCAGGTCGGCGGTCGTGCCGAGCACCTTGATGCCCTGGAAGCGGTAGCGCAGCTTGTTGCGGTCGTCGTCGATCAGCCCGATCGGCGTGTAGCCGGTCAGCCGGTTCGAGAGCATCTCGCGCAGGATCAGGTTGCCGGCGTCGCCGGCGCCGACGATCAGCACCTTCTTGCCCTGCGCCACGAACGAGCCGCGGCGCGGGCGCTCCATCAGCGAGCGGGCGAGCACGCGCGCGCCGCCGAGCAGGATCAGCGTGAAGACGAGATCGAGCAGCAGCGCGCGCTTGGCCGGCGCGCGCTCGCGCGCGGTTCGCGGCGCGAGGCTCTCGGTGATGCCGTTCTTCTTCACCTGGTACACGCAGCCGTCGATCTTCGCGGTCTCGCACGTCGGCGCAGCGAGCTGGGCCTTCTGGCCGGCCGAGGCCTCGGGGCGGATCGTCACGTCGCGCGGGAACTTGACGATCGAGAACGCCAGCAGCAGCACGATGCTGGCGATGCCGACCGCGCGCAGCAGGGCGTTGACGTCGCGCAGCGAGAGGTAGCGCCACCACTTGTTGTACGCCCCGAAGCGCGCCCAGGCAGATCGAGCTTGATGACGATGACGATCGCGATCGTCTGCTTCCAGTACGCGTCCCACCCGGGATTGCGCTGGATCTGGAACCCGACCACGTAGGTGGCGTACCAGGCGACGCCGATGAGGACGGCGTCGACGGCGACCTGCCACAGACGGTGGCGGTTCAACAGCCCCATAGGGCTCGCAGTCTACGTTCTGGCTGGAGCCAGGGCCGCGACGGCGCTCACGACCTCGCGCTGCTGGGCCTCGCTGAGCGTCGCCGACATCGGCAGCGCGACGCACTCGCGCGCGCAGCGCTCGGTCACGGGCAGCTGCCCGTCGCGGTAGCCGAGGTGCGCGAAGACCGGCTGGCAGGTGCAGCGGCGTCGAGTAGTACGACGCCGCTCGCGACGCCGGCCTCGCCGCAGCCCGGCGACGAGGCGCTCGCGCTCCTGGCTGCGCACGACGTAGAGGTGGTAGATGTGGCGCGCGCCCTCGGCGACCGCCGGCAGCACGACGTGCTCGCCGAGCCCGAGCTCCTCGTAGCGCGGCGGCGACGGCGATGCGGCCGTCGTTCCAGCCGTCGACAGCGGCACGCAGCTCGAGCAGGATCGCCGCCTGGAGCTCGTCGAGGCGCGAGTTGTAGCCGACGTGCGTGAACGTCTTCTTGTCCTCGGAGCCGTGGAAGCGCAGCACGCGGCACATGCGGTCGACCTCGGCGCTCGGCGTGCGTGATGAGGCCGCCGTCGCCGAAGCAGGGCAGATTCTTGGTCGGGAAGAACGAGAAGGTCGCGGCGTCGCCGAGCGCGCCGCAGCGCACGCCGCCGAGCGCGGCGCCGTAGGCCTGCGCGGCGTCCTCGATGACCGGGATCCCGTGCTTCTGCCCGAGCGCCGTGAGCGCGCCCATGTCGGCCGGATGGCCGAACAGGTGGACGGGCATGATCGCCCGCGTGCGCGGCGTGATCGCGGCCTCGACGGCGGCCGGATCGAGGTTGTAGGTCTCGTCCTCGATGTCGGCGAAGACCGGCACGGCGCCGATCGCGGCGATCGACTCGGCCGTCGCATAGAACGTGAAGGACGGGCAGATGACCTCGTCGCCCGGCTCGACGCCGAGCGCGCGCAGCGCGATCAGCAGCGCGTCGGTGCCGTTGGCGACGCCGATGCCGTGGGCGACGCCGATGTGCTCGGCGAACGCCTGTCTCCGCCTCGGCGACCTTGGGCCCGAGGATGAAGCGCCCCGAGTCGATGACGTCGCCGATCGCGCGCGCGACCTGCTCGCGCACCTCGGCGTACTGCGAATGAGGATCCATCAGGGGCACGGCCATGCCCCGACGGTAGCAATGCGCGCTGCCGGCAGCGTCGCCGGCGATCGCTCAGGCGGTCGGCCGGTACAGCTCGACCACGTAGCCGCGGCGCAGCCAGTACGGGAAGCGCTGCTCGCGCGTGAAGCCCCCCGTCTCGGCCGTGACCTCCTGGACGTTGACCTGCGGGTGCCCGTCGACGCCGGGCGGGCTGCTCTCGTGGTTGATGGTCAGCAGGCGGCCGGCGCAGCACGTGCGGATCCACTGCAGGTAGCCGGCCACGGTGCCGGCGCTCATCTCGGGGAACGAGTCCTGGTTGAGCACCAGATCGAAGGTCGGCTGCGTGATCGCGGCGATCGCTTGCGGGGGCAGGATCTGGAGGCACCCGGGGACGCTGCCGGGCTCCGCCTCGCCGTAGAGCGAGACCTTCTCCGCCGGGATGCTCTTGAGCGCGTAGTACCCCTGGACGACGTTCACCATGGGAAGATCGACGATCGTGTAGGACGTGAGCCCGAGCCGGTGGCTCCAGTACGCGACCCGGCCCGATCCGCCGCCGATCTCGCAGATCCGCGTGCCCTCGTGGCCGGCCGTCGTCTGCTGCATCAGCCAGGCCGTGTAGATCGCGTTCGCGTCGCGCTCGCCGAAGCGGCCGCGCCCGGTGTCGAGCTTGAGCAGGCCGCCGTCGACGTCCGGCGGCTCGATCGAGATGCCGATCCGCTCGCTGATCAGCTCCACGAGCTCGGCCGGGGCGCGTCTCGAGTTCCCGCCGAACGCGCCCTGCTCGGGATTCTCGACGGCGATCGCCCCGACGCCCTCGGCGAGCGAGACCAGCTTGTCGGCGGCCATGCCCAGCAGGAAGCGGCGATACGCCCCGTCGGCCAGGATGCGGCGATACTCGCCCTCGCCTTGCGTGATGCCGTGCGAGGCGTCATGGCGCGAGACGTTGCAGAGATAGCCCGGCGAGCTCCTCGGCGTCGCCGCGCTCGAGGATGCCGTGCGAAGCGACGCTGGCGCTCGGCGATGCGCGTCCAGACGTCGCCCTGCTCGCCCGCGGCCGTCCGCTCGCCGTCGCGAGCTCGGCGCGGCGATGCGCGGCGAGCAGACGCGAGGCGATCGCGACGTCGTCGGCGGCCGGCAGCTTGTCGGGCACGATCCCGCCCGCAGCGGCACGGCGCGGTGCTCGCGGGTGTTGCAGCACCTCGCGCTGCCGGCGGCGTTGCTCGCGACTGAGCGCGCGCGCAGCGCATTCGCGCGAGCTCCGAGCTGCTGGACCCGCGCGTTCAGGCGGGCGTTCGCCGCTCAGTCGACGGGCGCGCCGCTTCCCGACTTCGAGCCCGTTGGTAGGCACCCCATGACGTGAAGCTACCAGCCGCGCTTCAGGCAGCGTCGGCGGTGATCTCGCTCACCGAGATGCCCCACGCCTTGCCCGTCGCGAACAGCTCGTCCGGATCGACCTCGCCGACCCAGCCGATGAAGTGCCGCTCGTGCTTGCGCGGCGTCGATCCGAAGACCGCCTTGCGCAGCTTCGGCGCGGGCCCTTCCTTCTGCGCGCTCGAGATTGGCGAGTGCTTCCTCGACCGCTGGTCCCTCGGCATAGCCTTTACCCATGCGCGCACCGTAGCGCGCGTCCGCCGGTCGCGGGCATCAGGCCGACGCGCGCGGCTCGACGACCGCGGGCGTCCCGCCGCGTCCGCGGTGGCGAGCGTCAGGTAGCGGTTGCCGGCGACGATCCGCCGCGCGAGGCGCTCCAGCTCGCGCCGGTCGGCGTCGCTCGGAGTCACGCCGCGAGCGCTGCGGCGCGCTCGAGCAGCCGCGCCTCGGCGGCGGCCGCGGCGGCCAGCGCTCCGGCCGCCCAGTCCCGGCTCTCCGCGGCGAGCGCGTCGACCTCGGCGAGCATGACGTCCATCGCCGCGGGCGACGACGAGCCGGCCTGCAGCCGCTCGCGCGCGCACGCGGCCGGGTCGAGCTGGGCGGGATCGACGGCGACCGCGGTGCCCGTGAGCTCGAGCGCCGCGGCGCTCACGGCCTCCGCGGTCAGCGCGCCGGCTCCCTGCTCGCTCAGGCGGCGCACCGCCAGGCCGACCACCTTGTGGGCCGTGCGGTAGTCGAGGCCCGAGCCCGAGGCCAGCACGTCGGCCACGTCGGCGGCGTTCGTGAAGCCCTCGCGCGCGACGCGCGCCATGCGCTCGGCGTTCGACGCTCATGCCCGCGAGCACCGCGGCCGCCAGGCGCGCGATCGCCCCGGCCTCCTCGAGCGCGCGCGGCACGAGGCCGTTGAGCAGGTGGAAGTGGTCGGTGCGGGCCGAGCCCGTGTGGGCGACGGTCAGCGCCGCGCTCACGTCGCCCGCGGCCTGGCCGGCCTGGGTGCGGATCGCGGCGAGCGCGTAGGGGTTGCGCTTCTGCGGCATCAGCGCGCTCGCGCGCGAGTGGCGGTCGGCGAGCTCGATCAGCCCGAACTCGTGGCTGGCGTAGATCTCGAAGTCCTGGGAGAGCTGCGAGAGGTGCGTCGCGGCGATCGCGAGCGCCGACAGCAGCTCGGCGTAGACGTCCCACTGCCAGGCGGCGTCCTTGGCGTGCTGGACGAGCCCGTCGCAGCCGAGCAGGTCGGCCAAGCAGCGCGCGGTCGAGCGGCCAGCGCGAGCCGGCGCTGCCGCCGACCCCGGCGACGCTGCGCGAGAGCTCGCGGTGCACGCGGCGCAGCCGCTCGGCGTCGCGCAGCGCCGGGTAGGCGTAGGTCAGCAGCAGGTGGCCGGCGGTCGTCGGCTGGGCGGCCTGCAGGTAGGTGTAGTCGGCCGCGAGCGCGTCGCGCAGCAGCGCGCGCATGCACGCCCGAGCGCGCCGGCGCCGTCGGCGAGCGCGGCGACGAGCTCGGCGGCGCCGCGCCGCGAGCACGCCCGCAGCGCGACGCGGAAGGCCTCGCGGCGCGGGCGCCCGGCGCTCAGCCAGCCGGCCGCCTCGGGCCCGATGCGGCGCACGAGCTCGGCCTCGCGCGAGTTGAACGCATCGCCGAGCGCGGCCTCCCACGGGAACTCTGCGAGCGGGATCGCATGCAGCTCGAGCAGACCCCCGGCGAGCTTCCGCGCGGTCCCGGGCGGCAGCGCGCCGCCCTCGGCCAGCGCGACGGCGTGGGCGATGTCGGAGAGCGAGAGGTCGTAGGCCAGACGCGGCGCCGCGCGCAGCTCGTGCGCATAGGCGGCCTCGACGAGCTCGTCGGCGGGACCGCCGGCGAGCCGTCCGCCCGCGCCCAGATAGCCGCCGTCAGCCATGCGGGGCCAGTCTACGCTGGCCCCCGCCTCGCATCGGCGAAGGTGGGATACTGCCCCTCATGCACTCCTCCTATGCGCTCAACTCCGATGACTTCGCGGTCGAGCGCGATGGTGAGGCGGGCCCGCTCAGCGAGCTCTGGCCGGGTGGCTATCAGCCCGGCGACCGCCTCGGCGTCGTGCTCAACCAGCCGATGGATCCGTGCGGCTGCTCGAACCTGATCGCCGCGACGAACACGCTCTTCTACGACGTGCTCCGCGACACGAAGGGGCAGGGCGGCTTCTTCCGCTACGCCGACACGTACCTGATCGGCGTCGGCTGCGAGCCCGGCGACTTCAACCAGCTCGACGTGTGGCCGATGCACAAGTTCGTCGGCGTCCTGCAGCCCACCGCCGAGGCGGTGCTCGAGACGATCAACGACCGCCGCATCACGCTGCTCGTGGTGCCCGAGGTCGGCCTGCGCTGCCGCGGCGAGGTCGTGCTCTCGACCTGGAACGCGCTGCTCGCGCAGGTGCGCACGGTGCTCACCTACTCGCCGCGCAGCGGCCGCGCGCGGGGCGGCGAGATCGGCCTGCTCGGCAACAAGATCGTCGAGAGCTACGTCGAGCAGGCGATCTTCTCGACGCCCGGCATCGGCGCCGGCGAGCAGGCGCGTCTGCGCCGCCTGCGCCGCGCGATCGACCGCGAGCCGCTGCGCAGCTTCGAGACCTACAAGGCGCTCCCGAACGTCGCCTCGGCGCGCGCCCTGCTGGGCGTGACCGAGGTGCTGCCGCCCGGCCACCAGGAGGTCTCGCGCCGCTCGGCGCCGACGATCATCCTGCCGCTCGAGGTGCCGATGGGCGCGCTCGACGTGCCGTCGGCGCCGCTCGACGCCGCGATGGCGCTCTCGGCCCGCCGCCGGCGCCTCCGGTCGAGCTGGAGGCGGGCGACTACGAGCTGCCGACGGCGACGCTGCGCCACACCGCCTTCGACGGGATCATGCGCCGCATGGGCGGGCAGTTCGCCGAGTGGGAGGGCTGGGACTGGATCTCCGACTTCGGCGACCCGGTCGGCGAGCACCACGCGGTGCGCGAGACGGTCGGCCTGTGGGACGAGTCGACGCTGCAGAAGTGGGCCTTCCGCGGCCCCGACGCGCTCGCGGCCGCCGACTACTGCTTCACGAGCGACATGGCAGGCCTCGCCACCGGCCAGGCGCGCTACGGACCGTTCTGCGACGAGCGCGGGCACATGCTCGGCGACGGCGTGGTCTACAACACGGCCGATCCCGAGCTCGGGGTGCTCGCGGTCACGGCGCTCGCGACCGACGGCGACCACTTCCGCAAGGTCGCGGCCGCGAAGGGCTTCGACGTCGAGATCGTCGAGCGCACCGACGAGATGCCGCACCTGCAGCTGCAGGGCCCGAAGTCGCGCGAGCTGCTGACGTCGCTGACGGACGCCGACATCGCCGGGCTGCGCTACTTCCGCTTCCTCGAGGGCGTGACGATCGGTGGCGTCGAGGGCTGCATCGTCTCGCGCACCGGCTACTCGGGCGAGATCGGGTACGAGATCTTCACCACGCCGGCGAACGCCGAGCGGCTCTGGACGGCGCTGCTCGATGCCGGCCAGTCGCTCGGCCTGCGCCCCTACGGCCTCGCCGCCGTCGAGTCGCTGCGCATCGAGTCGGGCCTGATCTTCCTCGGCTACGACTACTTCCCGGCCCACACGTCGCCGTTCCACATGAACCTCGAGCGCATGATCAAGCTCGACAAGCCGGACTTCGTGGGCAAGGACGCGCTCGTCGCCGAGCACCAGTCCGGCATCACGCACTGCATGGTCACGCTCGTGATCGGCGGTGAGGATGCGCCCGAGTACAACTCGCCGGTCTATCGCCACGGCCGCGAGATCGGGCGCCTGCTCTCGCCGAGCGCCGGCCGCTCGCCGACGGTCGACCGCCTGATCGGCATGGCCTGCATCGAGATCGAGCTGAGCGAGATCGGCACGCCGGTCGACGTCGCGCTCGCCGATGGCCGCACGGTGCCCGCGCTCGTCGACCAGTTCCCGATCTACGACCCGGAGAAGAAGCGCCCCCGGGCCTGAGTCCGGACCGCCCGATCGGCATCCTCGCCGAGGATGCCGACGGGGTCGCGGTCGCGCGTGCCCTGCAGCGCCTGCTGCCGAGGGAGGATCTCCTGCTGCTGTGCGACGACGCCTACGCGCCCTATGCGCGCAGGCGTCCCGCCGTGGTCGTGCGGCGCGTCGGCGAGCTGCTCGCCGAGCTGCGTGCGCGGCGGTGCCAAGCTGATCGTGCTCGCCTCGGCGCAGGGGGCGCTCGACGCGCTCGCACTGCAGCCGCAGGGCCGCGTGTCGGTGATCGGCCTCGAGGCGCCGATCCTGCAGGCGGGCACGGCCTGCGGCGGGGGCTCGGTCGCGGCGGTCGTCGCGGCCGGCACGATCCGCGGGCGCGCCTTCGGGCAGGCGCTGCGGCAGCAGCGCGGCGCCTCGGCGATCCACGTGGAGGAGTGGCAGCTCGACGCGGCGGCGATCGTCGCGCGCGTGCCCGAGCTGCTCGCGGCCGGCGTGGGTGCGCTGGCCCTGACGTCACCCGCCCTCTCGCGGCTGCGCCCGGCGATCGACGAGGCGGCCGGTGGTGCGCTCGCGATCGTCGAGGCCGGCGATGTGGCGGCCGCCCGCGCGCAGCGCACGCTGCACCACGCCGGCCTGCTCGCACGGCGCAAGCGCCCCGGGCGCCTGATCGTGACCTCGAGCAACCCGGCCGGCGCGGCCGGGCGGATCAGCGCGAGCGCCGCGGCGGCTCGTACGGCAGGGAGTCCCGCGTGAGCAGCGGCCACAGCTCGCGCACGCCGGTGCGCCTGCGCACCTCGCGCCGGCGGCGCAGGGCGCGCGGTGCCTCGCGCGCATACGGCGTCAGCCGCCGCACGTAGCCGCGCACGCCCTCGCGTGCGGCGCGCGTCTCGTAGGCCTCGCGCGCCGGCAGCAGGGCGAGATACAGGGCGAGCAGCGGCAGTGGCAGGCCCTTGAGCGCGAGGATCGCCTTGTTGCGGCGCTCCAGCGCGGCGCGCCAGTCACCCGACGATGCGCCCTGCGCGTGGTGCACGACCGCGTCCGGCACGTACAGGCAGTGATGGCCGGCGAGCGCTGCGCGCAGGTCGAGGTCGACGTCCTCCCACGAGAGGAAGAGCTGCTCGTCGAAGAGGCCGATGTCGTGAAACAGGCTGCGGCGGTAGAGCGCTGCGCCCGCGCACGCGCCGAAGACGATGCGCGGCTCGTCGAAGCGCGGACCGTCGGGCTCGCGGATGCCGCGGTTGTAGCCGCCGCGGCCGCGCACGTCGAAGCCGTCACCGGCCGCGTTGACGCCGCGCTCGCCGGTGAAGAGCATGCGCGAGGCCGCGAACGACAGTCCCGGATCGCGCTCGAGCGCCGCGACCAGGGCCGCGAGCCAGCCCGGCTCGGGCACGGCGTCGTTGTTGAGCAGGGCCACGTAGGGGCTGTCCGAGATCGCGATGCCGTGATTGACGGCGGCGGCGAAGCCCTTGTTGGCGGCGAGCATGTGCCATTCGGCGCCGTGCGCCTCGCTGATCGCCTGCGAGCCGTCGACCGAGCCGCTGTCGATCACGAGCACGCGCGCGGGGGCGCGCGTCTGCGCGGCGACGCCGTCGAGGCACGCTTCGAGCAGCGCCTCGCCGTCGAGATTCGGGATCACGAGATCGACCGCTGCGCTCACGGCCGCATCATGCCCGCCCGCGTCGCGCGGGCGCTGAGGCGCCCCTCAGGCGGCGTCGCGCGCCGCGCTGCCGACGGCCTCGAGCGCGTGCTCGAAGCCGATGTACAGCGAGGGGCAGAGGAAGGCGTCGCGCGCCTCGGCGGCGGGCACGCCGATGACGTGCTCCGAGCCGGCGTCCTCCTGCACGTGCAGCCAGATGATCTGCGTGCGATCGTCCCAGAGCAGCCGCACGGTGGCGGCGTTCTCGCGGCGGCTGTCGAGTTCCTGAAGCATGGTTGCGGGCGAGCAGGCACGCGACGGCATGCTTGCGCACGCACGTCCGGCCCCTCGGGAGCAGTCTTGCACATCGCTCCACCGGCTGCCCGGCTACCCGCTCGCGCCGTTCAACGGTCGCGATCGACCGCTCGTCGAGCAGCGCCGGTGCCGGCGCGTGGCAGCCGCATCCTGGAGCCGTGACCAGCTTTCCCCACACCCTCGCAGTCGTCCCGACCTACAACGAGGCGCCGACGCTGCATCAGCTCGTCGAGGCCTTCGAGCGCGCCGCCCCGGGCATCGACCTGCTCGTCGTCGGACGACGCCTCGCCCGACGGCACCGGCGCGCTCGCCGAGCGCATGGCCGCAACCCGCTCGTGGATGCACGTCCTGCACCGGCCCGGCAAGGACGGGCTCGGCAACGCCTACCGCGCCGGCTTCGCCTGGGCGCTCGAGCGCGACTACGACGCCATTGCCCAGCTCGACGCCGGATCTCTCCCACCCGCCCGCGCTCCTGCCGCAGATGCTCGACGCGCTCGAGCGCGGCGCCGACCTCGTGCTCGGCTCGCGCTACGCGCCCGGCGGCGGCAGCGACGGCTGGCCGCTGCACCGGCGGCTCGCGAGCCGCGCCGGCTGTGCGCTCTCGGCACGGGCGCTCGGCCTCCCCTACTCGGATCTCTCGGGCGGGCTCAAGCTCTGGCGCGCGTCCGCGCTGGAGGCGATCGACGTCGCCTCGACGCGCTCGCAGGGCTACGTCTTCCAGGTCGAGACGACGCAGCGCGCTCATCGTGCCGGCCTGCGCGTCGTCGAGCTGCCGTTCACGTTCCGCGACCGCACCGCCGGCCAGTCGAAGATGCGGCCGTCGATCGCGCTCGAGGGCGTCCGGATGGTCGCCCGCCTGCGGCGCGACGGCTGGAAGCCTCAGCGCGCGGCGTCGGCCGTCCGCACCGCGGCGTAGCCGGAGTCCGCGACCGCGTCGAAGCGCTGCACGGCGCCCAGCGCGAGCGCGCTGCGGCCCGTCGCGGTACCGGCGAGCCCGGTCAGCGCGTCGCGCAGCGCCGTCGCGAGCCCGTCGTCGCCCGCCACGAGCGCGACCGGCGGGCTCGGCATCCTGCCCAGGCGCGCGATGCGCGTGAGCGCTGCGAGCGAGGGATCGGCGCGCAGCTCGAGCGCGAGCACGGTCGAGTCGATCGGCGCGGCCTCGACCTCCCCGCGCGCGAGCGCCCGCAGCGAGTTGCGGTGGCTGCCGGTGCGCACCCAGTCATAGTCGTCGGGATCGATGCCGAGCTCGCGCAGCGCGTGGCGCGGCAGGACCCAGCCCGAGAGCGAGTCGTCGCCGTTGAACCCCACGCGGGCGCCGCGCAGATCCTCGGGCGCCGTCGCGCTCACCCCGGCGGCGACGAGCAGGTCGGCGCGGTACCAGGAGCCGTCCTCGTCGTCCGGCACGGGCGCGGCCAGCGGCTCGATCGGCGCCCCGGCGTCGCGCATGCGCGTGTAGGGCAGCCCGCACACGAAGAGCAGCGCGGGTGGGCCGGCGACGACGGCGGGGAGCTCGGCGAGGGGCGTCTCGCGCAGCGGCTCGATCGTCGTGCCGGCGGCCTCGGCGATGGCCTGCGCCACGGCCTCGTAGTGCGGGCGGGCGGCCTGGCCGAGAAAGCTGTGGACGGCGAGCGCGGGCATGCGCCGCAGCGTACCCAGGTGCGTCAGACCGGCGGGAAGATGCGCACGTGCATGTGGTTGTCGTGGCCGGCGAGCGGCTCGACGACGCCCGCAGGGCCGTACAGCGGGAGGTGCGGACCGACGAAGACGAACTCGGCCTTCGCGGCGATGAAGCGCCGCAGGAGATCGCGCGAGAGCTCGATGTCCACCTGCTCGAGGGTCGTCGGCGCCGCCTCGACGCGGTCGACGCGCGGGTAGTACACGTCGACGTCGAGGCCGTTCTGGTGCGAGACGTGCTCGTCGAGCGGGCCTCCGCCGTGCCGGCTGAGGTCGCCGACCACGACCCGCGGGGCGCCGGGGTTGTCGGCGTGATACGCGGCGATCACCGAGACGAGGAGCCGCACGAGCTTCTCGCTGCCGTAGCGGCGATAGCCGCGATCCGGCACGCGATCGAGCGCCGGATCCCAGGTGATCCACTGCGGGCTCTGGGCCGGGAGCTGCACGCCGTCGATCAGGCGCCCGTGGTACGGCACGCCGAGCGAGATCGAGTCGCGCCAGAGCAGCTCGGGCATGACCGCGGAGCTGCCGCCGCGCGAGGGCGCGTCGGGCGCCAGCGGTGCAAGCCGCGGCAGCGCCGGCGGGGCGAAGCTGACCGGCGGCAGCGGCAGCGGCGCGGGCGAGGCGCCGCCAAGCAGCACGCGAGCGATCGGGATGGGCGAGAGCGCGAGCGCCGTCACGGTGGGCAGGAAGCGGCGCCGGAAACGGCGTTTGCGCTCGGCCGACCAGGGCCGGCGGTGCGGCCGCACGCGCGTGGGTGCCGGCCGCGTGACGACGACGGCGACGGGCTGCGGCGCGGGCGGCGGGATGCGCAGGACGCGGGGCGGCGCGATCTCGGCGCCGCCGCGCGGGGCTATACGAACCCGCTCGCGCGCCACCACCGCGAGCTGCTTGGGTCCGGGATCACGCGAGCGACGTGCCTCGACAGCGGCCACGCCTTCATCCTAGTCCGATCCCCAGAGAACGACTCCGGTCGGGTCAGCCTGCGGGGATCGAGGTCAGCCCGCCGTCGATCGTGAAGCAGCCACCCGTGATGTAGGCGGCGTCGTCCGAGCTCAGGAAGACCGCGAGCTTGCCGACCTCGCGCGGGTCGCCCATGCGGCCCATCGGCACGGTGCGCAGGTAGAAGGGCTCGTCGATCACGCCGAGCGCGACGTCGGCGTCCCACATCGGCGTGCGCTGGATCCCGGGCGCGATCGCGTTGACGCGCACGCCGCTCGGCGCCCACTCGCCGGCGGCGACCTGCGTCATCATCAGCACGGCCGCCTTGACGGCGCAGTAGGCGACGCGCCCGGGGTTCGGCGAGAAGCCGCGGATCGACGAGATGTTGACGACGCTCCCCGAGCCCTGCGGGAGCAGGTGCCGCGCGGCCGCGCGCATGCAGTAGAAGACGCCGGTCTGCATCACGCCGACGGTCTCGGCCCAGGCCTCGTCGGTGGTGTCGATGATCGACGGCCCGACGTGGCTCACGCCCGCGTTGTTGACGACGATGTCGAGCCGGCCGAGATCCTTCGGCACCGCGGCGAACGCGGCGTCGACCTGATCCACCTGGCTGACGTCGACCGCGTAGGCGCGAGCCTGCACGCCGAGCGCCCGCAGCTGCTCGGCCGCGACCTCCCCGGCGGTCGCGTCGCGGTCGGCGATGGCGACGTCGCAGCCGGCGGCTGCGAGCTCCTGAGCGATCGCGAGGCCGATGCCGGCCCCACCTCCCGTGACGATGGCGACTCGGCCTTGAAGCGTTCCCATGCGCGGGAACGCTACGGGTTACGGACCGCCGACGTAGCGCGTGACGACGACGTCGAGGTAGGCGCCGCCCATCGCGGCATCCGCGCGGCGGCCGGCGACGGCGAAGCCGAGCGCGGAGGGTGCGATCGCCGTCGCGTAGCCCGTTGCCCCGAGCGTCGTCGTCGCGATCCCGTTGGGCGCCCAGGTCGTGTCGGGTAGGCCGGCCGGCGTCAGGCGCGCGACCGCGAACGACGAGACGTTGCCGCTCAGGATCGCGCCGCCCGCGATCAGGATCCGGCCGTCGGACTGCAGCGTCAGCGCGTGTCCCTGGTTGCCGCCGGTGCCGGCCAGCAGGCGCACGACGCCGGCCGTGCCGAAGCCCGGTGCGGGCGCGCCCGTGGGCGAGAGCTTGGCGACCAGCAGCCGGCGGGCGCTGGCCGCGCCGGTTCCCTCGCCACCGGCGAGCACGCTGTTGTCGGGCAGCACGCGCACCGCATGCAGGGCGGAGGTCGGGATCGTCACGGTGCCGCCGCTGCCGAACGCGGCGTCGGGCGCCCCGCTCGCGCTGAAGCTCGAGATCGCGCCGTTGATCGCGGCGGTGACGTAGGCGCCGTCGGGCCGCACGGCCACGCCGTGGTACTGGCGCCCTGCGAGCGCGGTGTCGACCTGCAGGCCGTCGGTCGAGAGCCCGTCGATCACGACGCCGGAGGAGCCGGTCGTCGCACGCGTGACGGGCGAGCTGCCCCAGGTGCCGCAGCCGTTGACGCGCGCCGAGGCACCCGTCACCTGCACGACGGCGCGCGCGCCGTAGAAGCGATACGGCGTGCCGTGCCAGCGATCGCGGGCCTGCCCGGCGATCACGACGCTGCCGTCGGGTCGCGCGGCGATCGCGTGGGCGGTGTAGTCGATCAGGTGCGGCGCGAAGCAGACGACGCTCGAGGTCATGGCGCCCGTGGGCGAGAAGCGCGCGACGAACATCGACTGCGAGCCGCCGAAGCCGGTGGCGAGCACGTTGCCGGCGGCGTCGAGCGCCAGCGCGGTGGCCGCGGAGGCACCGGGCGAGGTCGTCGGCGTGCCGGCGAAGCGCGCCGTCACGAAGCCGCCGGAGCCGTAGGTCGTGTCGAGCGTGCCGTCGGCGTTGAAGCGCGCGAGCGTCATCGCGCCGCCGCGGGCGCCGCCGACGACGATGCGCCCGTCGGCCTGCGCGACGGCCGGGATGCGGACGCTCCCGGTCGACCACGCGAGCCCCTGCGCGTTCGTGCCGACTCGCACCGCGCCGCCGTTGAAGGTCGGGTCGAGCGTGCCGTCGGCCTGTGCGACGGCGCTGCCCGCGAGGGTGATCGCGAGGGCACTTGCTGCTGTCGCGGCACGCAGCCGCCTGCTCGTGAAGATAGCCACACCGCTATGAAAGCGGGCGCACCCGCGTTGTGCGCAGGGCGGACGGCCGGTCCGGCCTACCCCGTTCGGGGGGGCATAGGCGAGGCGGCGTCGCCGTCCTCATTCGCTATATTTCATTTTATAACGATCTGGAGGAATGTTCATGACCGCCTTGCCCGACGCCATCACCCGCTACCTCGCGGCCGCGGACGCCCAGGATTCCGATGCGGTGGCCGCTGCCTTCAACGAGGACGGCAGCGTCCGCGACGAGGGCGCAACGCATGCGGGACGCGCTGCGATCCGGGCCTGGCGCGAGGCCGTCGGGCAGAAGTACACGTACACGACGGAGGTGACCGGCAGCGAGCACACCGGCGAGGGCGAGTACCGCGTCCTCACGCACGTCGTGGGCGACTTCCCGGGCGGCGAGGTCGATCTCGCGTTCGACTTCGTGATCCGCGGCGACCACATCGCGTCGCTCACGATCGGCTGACCGAGGCGCTACGGTCGCCGCATGCCGCCCGGACGTCCCAAGGCCGACGACAACGCCGCCACGGCGCGCGACCGCCTGCTGCGGGCGGCCGCCGAGCTGCTCGAGGAGGCCGGCGGCGCCGAGGTCTCGACGCGCGCGATCTGCGAGCGCGCAGGCGCCCAGGCGCCGACGCTCTACCACCACTTCGGCAGCAAGCAGGGCCTCTTCGACGCCGTCATGACCCATGGCTTCAAGCAGTTCCTGGCGGAGCGCGCCGAGGCGGGCGGTCACCGCGACGCGCTCGGCGACATCCGCGAGGGCTGGGACACGCACGTGCGCTTCGGCCTCGCCAATCCGGCGTTCGCGGCGCTCGTCTACGGCCGGGCGCTGCCGGGCGAGCCCTGCGGGGTCGTTGCCGAGGTCGAGGCGATGATCCTGCGAGCGCTCGCTCCGGCCGCGCGCGAGCGCCGGCTGCGCGTGCCGCCGGAGCACGCCGCGCGGCAGATCGTCGCAGCGAGCACGGGCGTCGTCCTGACCCTGATCGCCCAGCCCGGCGAGCCCGATCTGACACTCTCGGACCAGGTGCGTGACGCGATCCTCGACCACGTCACGGTGCCGGATGGCGCGGAGCCGGCCGGCGATGCCTCGCTCGCATCGGCCGCGATCGCGCTGGTCGCCGCGCTCGAGGGCGAGCCCGGCGCGCTGAGCTCCGGCGAGTCGGCGCTGCTGCGCGAGTGGCTCGGCCGCCTCAGCGACTGAGTCGTCAGCGCGGGGCGAAGCCGAGCGCCCGGCGCATGCGCGTCTTGAGGTGCACCGCGTCGATCGGCGGCAGCACGCGCGGGCAGGTCGGTCGCAGCCCGACCTTGAAGGCCGCGAGCCCGGGCCCGCTGAACGCGGTCAGCCGGTCGCGCACCGCGCCGATGCCGGCCGGCTGGTCGACCGCGGCCGTCCAGGCGAAGGCGCACGCGGCTGCGACCTCGTCGAGACGCACGCCCGACGCCGTGTGGCTGTGCTGCATGCCCGTCTCGCCGTAGCGCTCGTTGTCGAGCACGGCGATCGTCGAGGTTGGCCGGCCGCTGCACGCCGATCGTCGCGAGCGCGCCGAGGCCCATCAGCAGCTCGCCGTCGCCCGTGATCACGAGCACCGGCCGCTCCGGCTGCGCGAGCGCGAGCCCGAGCCCGACCGTCGCCGCGCTGCCCATGGCGCCCCACAGGTAGAAGTTCAGATCGTGGTCGCCGGCGGCCATCACGTCGTACGACGGCGAGCCGAGGCCGCTGACGACGAGCAGCCCGTCGCGCCCCGCGAGCAGCTCGCGCACGACGGCGCGGCGCTCGAGCCCTGGAGCGGGTGCGCTCACCAGACCTTGCTCCCGATCAGGCGCTGGCCGAGCAGCACGGCGCCGCTGAGGTCGCCGGCGAACGTCATCGCCAGCGCGCCGCGCACGAGCGGCTCGACGTCCTCGGGGCGATCGGCGCGCCACGTGCGCACGCCCATCAGCTCGAGGCTGCCCTGCGCGGCGCCGCCGGCCGGGTTCTGCCAGGGGTTGAGCTCGGCCCACTCGCCGCGCATCGTCACGAGCAGCAGCAGCGGGAAGCGCGCCTGCGCCGCGAGCGCGAGCGTGTTGATGCAGTTGCCGACGCCGCTCGACTGCATCAGCAACGCGCCGCGCACGCCGCCGAGCCAGGCTCCGGCGAGGTAGCCGATCCCTTCCTCCTCGGTCGTCAGCGGCACGGCCGTGATGCGCTCGTCGGCCTGGCTCAGCTCGATCACGCGCTTGTGGCCCGCGTCGGGGACGTACGCGACGGTGCGCACATCGGCGTCGAGCAGCGCTGCGAACGAGCAGGTCGGGCCAGTCGTCGGCGAGCGCGTTCATCGCCGTAACTATGGCTCGCCCTTGCCAAGCAGGCACACTGCCGGCGATGACCGCCCTCGCCGACGCGCACAGCGACCTGCTGATGGAGCTCGTGCACTTCCGCGCCGAGCAGGGGCCGTTCGCGAGCCGCTGGCTGCCGAAGCTCGAGGCGGGCGGCGTGCAGCTGCAGGTCTGCGCGCTCTACTCCGACGATCCCGACCTGCCGGAGCTGGCGCTGCGCAAGGCGCTGCTCGGCGTCGGCGAGTTCGACCGCGCCGTCGCCGAGAGCTCCGGCCTCGTGGCGGTGCGCTCGCTCGCCGACCTCGAGACGGCGCTCGGCGCCGGGCCGCCGCGGTCTGATGCTGTCGCTCGAGGGCATGGAGCCGCTCGGCTACGACCCCGGCCTGATCGACGTCTTCTACGCGCTCGGCGTGCGCATGGCCTCGCTCACCTGGAACCGCCGCAACCCGTTCGCCGACGGCGCGGCCGAGGCCCCCGCGGGCGGGCTCAGCGCGATCGGGCGCTCGCTCGTCGAGCGCATGGCCGCGCTGCCGATCGCGTTCGATCTCGCGCACGCCAACGAGGGCACGTTCTGGGAGGTGCTCGAGCGCACGGGCGACCGGCCGGTGCTCGTCAGCCACGCGCTCTGCCGCACGCTCCAGGACATCCCGCGCAACCTCGGCGACCGGCAGCTCCAGGCGCTCGCCGAGCGCGACGGCGTGGTGGGTCTGATGGCGCTGCCGTTCGTCGTCCACGACAGCGAGTGGACGATCCCGCGTCTGATCGACCACGTCGACCATCTCGTGCAGACGATCGGCGTGCGCCACGTCTGCCTGGGCGGCGACTTCGCGCGCCAGCTCGAGCGCTCGGGGGCCTTCGGTACCGCTGCCGTCGGCCTGGCGACCGAGATCGAGGGCCTCGCCGGCCCCGAGGACTACCCGCGCCTGCTCGAGGCGCTCGGCGCCCGGGGCTACGGCGACGACGACCTGCGCGCGATCGGCAGCGGGAACCTGCTGCGCGTGCTGCGCCGCACGTTGCCCGCGTAGCCGGGCTTCCAGCCCTCGGGAGGAGCTCGGCTGGGAACCCTCTCGAGTTCCCGGCGACGGGTGAGTACGCTCGGCCGCGAACGTCACCGCACCCCCCCAGCGCGCACGAAGGAGAACGGCGATGAAGGTTGCGATCTACGGCGCGGGCCGGCTTGGCACCGGCGTTGCGCGAGTCCTCGAGCGCCGCGGCGGCTACGACGTGCTCGGGCCCGCCGGCCGCGATCGCCGCGACGAGGCGCTGCGCTCGGGCGCCGACGTGGTCGTGATTGCCACGACGTCGTTCCTGGCGGATGTCGCCGGCGACATCCGCCTCGCGCTCGAGTCGGGATCCCCAACGTGATCGTCTCGGCCGAGGAGGCCGCCTACCCGTGGACGGCGGACGGCGCGCTCGCCGACGAGCTCGCTGCCCGTGCGCGCGCACGCGGAGTGACGGTCATCGGGTGCGGGCTGAATCCCGGCTTCGCCTTCGACGCGCTCGTGTCGCCGCGACCGGGCCGAGCGCAGAGGTCAGCTCGATTCGCGTGCAGCGCATCGTCGACCTCTCCGGCTTCGGGACGACCGTGCTGCGGCGCATCGGCATCGGCCACACGCCCGAGCAGTTCGCAGACGGCACCGCGTCCGGGACCATCACGGGCCACATCGGCTTCCCGCAGTCGATGCACGTGGTCGCCGACGCGCCCGGAGTCGAGCTCGAGCGTCGACCGCGAGATCTCGCCGCTTTTCGCCGAGCGCGAGGAGCGCGGGCGGCACGTCGTCGTGCCGGCCGGGAGCACCGCGGGATTCGAGCAGCACTACACCGGGATCGTCGCCGGCGAGCCGTGGTTCGAGACGCTCTACCTCGGCCACCTCGACCCGGCCTCGATCGGCAAGCCGCCGCGCGACGAGATCTGGATCGAACTACGCCGTCGTCCCCGGGTTCAACGCCCAGAGCGGCTCCTCGGCGCTGATCGCGAACTCGCTGGAGCGGCTGGCTGCCGCAGCGCCCGGGTGGCTGACCGTCGCCGATCTGCCCCCGGCCGCGTCGCGGAGCGCCCGGTCCGCGGCGCCGCGTTCGTCGAAGGAGAGCGGCCGTTGACCAGGTTCGCCCGCGTCGAGGCCTTCCCGCGTCGGGAGATCTCCATCGTGCGCCGCTGATCGCGTTGCCCGCGTAGCCCGCTCTTCGGCTTGTCTGAGCCGTTCGCGGCGCGTGTGCTGGTGACGACCGCGTAGCTGCATCCTCGAAAACGAGGAGTCAGGTACCCGCCTTCCTCGGATCGTTCCGCTGCCCGCGGATCTCGATCTAGAAGGTATGCGGAAGATCATTCTCACCCTCGCCACCAGCATCGCCCTGCTCGTCGTCCCGGCCCTCGGCCAGGCCGCGACGAAGCGTCACCTACAAGTCGACGAGCGAGCAGCAGGTGCTCGTGCTGCTCAACCAGATCCGCGCCCAGCACGGCCTCCCCGCGCTGACCGCGAACAGCGCAGCTGCGCAACGCCGCCCGCGCCCACTCGACCGACATGCTGCGCCGCGGCTTCTTCGACCACAACAGCCCCACCGAGACCTGGGACGCCCGCGTCGCGCGCTCCATCAAGGCCCCGCTGACCGGCGAGAACATCGCCTGGGGCTCCGGCTCGCTCGGCTCCCCCGCCGGCATCGTCAAGCAGTGGATGAACTCCCGCCGCACCGCGCGATCATCCTCACCGCCGAGCTCAAGCGCGTCGGCCTCGGCCTCGCCAGCGGCACCTTCCAGGGCACCGCCGGCGCGATCGTCGCCACCGCCGACTTCGCCTCCTGACACCCCACCCCCCAACGATCGACCGCATCGGTGTGGCCCGCGACAAGCGGGCCACACGCGTTTTCCGGGGCCGCTCCGCTAGCGTGCGCCGATGGCAGGCGGGGGCAGGCGCACGGTGATCGCCGGCGGCACGGTCGCGACCGACTCGGCCGTGCTCGCGCCGACGTGGTGATCGTCGGCGGGCGCATCGCCGGCGCTCGACCGAGCCGGGTGCCGCGGCGACGGCGGACGAGCTGATCGACGCCTCCGGGCTCGTCGTCCTGCCCGGCGCGATCGACATGCACGCGCACTTCGAGGATCCCGGGCACACCGAGCGCGAGGACTTCACGACCGGCACGATGTCGGCCGCGGCCGGCGGCGTCACGACCGTGATCGAGCACCCGCTCACCTATCCGCCGGTGACGACGGTCGAGCTGTACCGCGAGAAGCGGGAGCATGGCGAGCCGCAAGGTCGTCGTCGACTTCGGCGCTCTGGGGCGCGCTGACCGCGCCCTCGCTGACCGAGATCGCGGGCCAGCGGGCCGAGGGGGCGATGGGCTTCAAGGCCTTCATGCCGACTCCGACCCGTCCTACCCGCACGTCGAGCGACGCCGAGTTGCTCGACGGGCATGCGCCGGGCGGCCGCGCTCGACGGGCTCGTGCTGGTGCACGCGAGAGCGACTCGCTGCTGCAGGCGGGCATCGCGCGCCTGCGCGCCGCCGGGCGCCGCGACCCGCTCGCCCATCACGAGTCGCGTCCGCCGTTCGTCGAGGAGGAGGCGGTGCACCGGGCGCTCTACCTCGCCGCCCACGCCGGCGTGCGCATCCAGATCGTGCACGTCTCGAGCCCGGTCAGCGCCGAGCTCGTGCGCGCCGAGAAGCGCGGCGGGCCGGCCGGCGACGATGGAGATCTGCCCGCACCACCTGCTGCTCGACCTCGACGATCTCGTGCGGCTCGGGCCCTACGGCGTGTGCGCGCCGGCGCTGCGCGACCGCGTGCTCGTCGAGCGCCTGTGGGACTCCGTGCTCGACGGCACGGCCGACTGCCTCGTCTCCGACCACTCGGCCTACACGCGCGCCGAGAAGGACGCCGGTCGCGACGACATCTTCGACTCACCGCTCGGCTGCCAGGTGATGCAGGAGACGGTCCCGCTCGTGCTCGACGAGGCCGACCACCGGCGCGGCCTGCCGCTCGACGCGTTCGTGCGCTTCTCGTCGACGAACGCCGCGCGCATCAGCGGCACCTACCCGCGCAAGGGCACGCTCCTGCCGGGCGCCGATGCCGACGTCGTGCTCTACGACCTCGAGCGCGAGTGGCAGGTCGACGCCGCCGCGCAGCAGTTCTCCAAGAACCCGTGGTCGCCGTTCGACGGCCGCCGCGTGCGCGCCCGCGTGGTGCGCACGCTCGTGCGCGGCGAGACGGTCTACCTCGACGGCGAGATCCTCGCCGAGCCCGGCTCCGGCCGCTTCCTCTCGTGCCACGGCGACTACGCGCTCGCGCCGCCGGGTTGATCGCTCAGGCGCGTGACGCGGATGGCCAGCTCCGGGCACGAGTCGGCCGCCTCCTGGGCGTCCTCCTCGTGCCCGGCCGGCACCGTTCCGTCGCCGATCACGACCGCGTAGCCGAGCTCGTCGCTCGCGAACACGGCCGGGCAGATCGCCAGGCACTGGGCATGGCCGACGCACGCCCCGCGGTCGACCTCGACCCTCACGCGGCGTTCCAGACGACGCGCAGGGGCCCCGCGGCGTACCACCCGGGATCCGGGCCGGGCGCGAGCTCGAAGTCCGGGATCAGGCGCAGCACCTCCTCGACGGCGACGCGCAGCTCGAGCCGGGCGAGGTTCGAGCCCACGCAGCGGTGCGGGCCGATGCCGAAGGCGACGTGGCGGCCGTCCCGGCGGTCGAGGTGCAGCTCGTCGGCGTCGGAGAAGACCGCGGGGTCGCGGTTCGCCGCGCCGAACAGCAGCAGCACCCGGTCGCCCGCGGCGATCGAGCGGCCCGGCGACCTCGCTGTCGCAGCGTCGCGGTGCGGGCGAGCGCGGTGACCGGAGAGAAGAGCCGCAGCGACTGCTCGACGAGGTTGTGCACGAGCGCCGGCTCGGCCAGCACGCGGGCGCGCACGGCGGGCTCGACCGCGAGCAGCCGCAGCGTCGCGCGGATCCCGAACGCGGTGTTCTCGAGCCCGGCGATCAGCAGGAAGAAGCAGAGGTCGAGGATCTCGTCCTCGCCGTACGGCCGCCCCTCGACGTCGCCCTGCAGCAGCAGCGAGATGAGGTCGTCGCGGCCCGGGTGCGCACGCCGGTCGGCGACCTGGAGCGCGAGGAACTCGTAGAGCGCGTCGGCCGCCGCGCGGACCTCCTCGGGCGAGGTGCCGTCGACGCGGCCGTACATCAGGGTGTCGGTCCAGGCCCAGAACGCCTCGTCGCGCTCGACCCCGAGCAGGCGCGTGATCAGGAGCATCGGCAGGGGCTTGCAGAGCGTCTCGTAGAGGTCGGCCTCGCCGCGCCCGGCGATGCCCTCGACGAGGCCGCGGGCGAGCTCGCGCACGTCCTGCTCCATCCCCGCGACGGCGGCCGGGGCGAAGCGCGGGAGCAGCAGGCGGCGGTACTCGGGGTGCTCGGGCGGATCGGCCTCCATCGGCAGCAGCGGCCGGCCGTGTCCGACCGGCGGCAGCATCACGCCCGGGCGCGGAGGCGAAGCGCTCGACGTCGCGGCCGATCTCGCAGACGTCCTCGTGCCGGCTCGCGATCCAGAATCCGCCCCACGCGTCCGAGTGCGCGAGCGGGCATTCGCCGCGCAGCTCGGCATAGGCCTCCGCGCAGCGGGCGCGCATCGCGTGGTCGTTGTGGTCGAACGAGGATGCGCGCGGATCGACAGCGGCCATCAGGATCGCAGCGCTCTCGTCGTGTCGGATCCGATCCGCGTCGTGCGCGACATCCTGCGGCTCCTCGCATCGCCCCGTGCCCGGTCGCCGACGAATCTAGCCGACGGACGCAGCCCCTGCCAGGGAGCGGCCGGCGGTCACCACGTCTGCCAGTGCAGCACCGTCTCGAGCGGATTGCGCTTGGCCGGCTTGAAGTCGGTGCCGACGGTGTAGGCGACCGGGATCAGCGCGACCTGCGTGACCTCGTCGAACGGGATGCCGAGCAGCTCTGCCGCCTCGCGCTCGTAGTCGAGGTGATGCGTCGTCCAGACGCTGCCGAGGCCGCGTTCGCGGGCGGCGAGCTGGAAGCTCCAGCCGGCCTGGATGATCGAGCCGTAGAGCCAGGCCAGATCGGCCGGCGACCTGCCCTCGGGCCGCCCCTCGATGCAGGCGATCACGTGCACCGGGACCTCGTGCAGGTGCGCCGCGAGGTGCCGCGAGCCGGCTTCCGGGCCGGTCTCGCTCGGCGGCACCTCGCTCGGCAGGCGGCCGCCGTTGTACGGCACCCACGAGCGCAGGTAGAGCTCGGCGAGCGCCGCCCGCGTCGCCTCGTCGGTGACGATCAGGAAGTGCCAGTTCTGGGTGTTCGTCGAGGTCGGCGCCTGCACCGCGAGCCGTACGCACTCCTCGAGCAGCTCGTGCTCGACCGGCCGCGTCAGGTCGAGGCGGCGCCGGACTGCGCGGGTGGTGGAGAGCAGCTGGTCGGGCGTCAGGTCGAGGTGTGGCACGAGGGCTCCTGCGGTTGTCGGGCGAGGCGGTGCTGGACGTGATGGTATGCATGCCGCGAGCCCGTCTTCCGGGCCCGCTCGCGACCACCGCGCACGAGGAGGGGTAGCCGATGACCGCAGACTTCACCGGATCCGGCGAGCCGGACGATCCCTGGCAGCTGACGACGCCGCCCGGCTCGTCGGCCTACACGGCCTGGCGCGACGCCGTCGCTCGATCCCCCGGCGCTCGTCGTCCAGGTCGGCAAGACCCGCCTGCAGTACCGCCTGAGCTGCATCGAGGATCTGCACGCGATGCTGCGCGAGCGCGGCGACTGGGTGCCGCTCGGCGGCGCCGACGAGGGAAAGCCCGCGACGGAGGGCAGCGTCGAGGCCTGGGGCCGCGCGGAGGACAATCCCGTCGGCGGCTTCTACGGCCTCAAGAAGGGCCTGCGCGGGCGCTTCGGCGTGTACGTGCCTCCGGTGCTCGAGGCGCTCGGCCTGGCCGAGCTCGAGCACCAGCCGCGCAACAACCGCATGCGGGCGATCTAGTGGCGCCCGCGCCGGCCCCGCGCCCGCCGCTTCCGCCCTTCGACGAGGAGAGCGCGCGCACCAAGGTGCAGGCGGCCGAGGACGCCTGGAACAGCCGCGATCCCGACCGCGTCGTGGCTCGCCTACACGCCCGACTCGGAGTGGCGCAACCGCAGCGAGTTCCTGAGCGGGCGCGACGAGATCCACGCGTTCCTCGTGCGCAAGTGGGAGCGCGAGCTCGACTACGTGCTGCGCAAGCAGCTCTGGGCGTTCACGGACGACCGCATCGCCGTGCGCTTCCAGTACGAGTGGCACGACGCGGCCGGCCAGTGGTGGCGCTCGTACGGCAACGAGAACTGGGAGTTCGACGAGCACGGGCTGATGCGCCGGCGCGAGGCGTCGATCAACGACGTCGCGATCGCCGAGGCCGAGCGGCGGATCGACGGCCCCCGGCCGTCCGGCGACGCGCAGGAGGTTCCGCTCCGCTGAAGAGGCGTGCCGTGCCGGTTATTCGACAGTTGTAGTGTTGAATATGTGAGCGACGGCATCATCGATCTGGCGGGCCTGCGCGACGGCTCCGGGCCGCTCTGGGGCATGCAGTCGGACGAGCTCAACGCCACGCTGCTGGCCTGGCCGCCCGGCGGGGGTGTCGGCGAGCACGTCAACGACGAGCTCGAGGTCGTGATGGTCGTGCTCTCGGGCTCCGCGAGCGTCACGCTCGACGGTCGCGAGCGCCGCCTCGCCGCCGAGCAGCTGCTCGTGCTCCCGCGCGGCGCCCGGCGTGCCGTGAAGGCCGGCCCCGGCGGGGTGCGTTACCTCTCGATCCATCGCCGGCGGGCGCCGCTCCTGCCCTCGAGCGCAAGGGGGCCGAGGGCGTGACGGAGACCGAGAAGCTCCTCGCGCTCGCGTTGCCGTTCGTCTGGCTCGGTTTGATTCTCGGCATCTCAGCGATCGAGACGCCGCTCAAGTTCCGGGCGCCGGGCATCACGCGGGAGCTCGGACTCGGCATCGGCCGTCTGGTGTTCAAAGCGCTCAACCGCGTCGAGCTCGCCCTGGCCGCCGTGCTCGCGATCGTCGTCGTCCACCGCGTGCGCGACTGGCCGCTGGCGCTGCTGTGCGCGATCGTCGCGCTGCTCGCCGTGCAGGTCGTCGCACTCCGGCCCCGGCTCGACGCCAGCGTCGTCCGCATCCTCGCGGGCGAGCAGGTGCCCCCGTCGAAGCTGCACGTGGCCTACATCGCGCTCGAGACCGCCAAGCTGGTGCTGCTGCCGGTGCTCGGCGCCGTGCTCGCCGCGCGCTGGATCGCATGACCCGGCGCGACGGGCCGCAGCGGATCCAGGCCGCGCTCGCGGGCGCGGCCGACGGCCTCTCGGTGCGCGAGCTGGCCGGCGCCGCGGGACTGCACGAGAACGCCGTGCGGCGGACGCTCGCGCTGCTCGCGGCCGAGGGTGCCGTGGTCGTCGAGCGCCGGGCGTCCGGTGCGCGCGGGCGACCGCTGCAGCGCTACCGCCTCGTCGCTCCCGCCGACGAGCCGTTCAGGGCGCTCGTGCCGCTCCTGCTCGCCCTGCTCGCCGCCGGCGACAGCTCCGCGGAGGCCGCGTACGCCGCCGGGCGGGCGTACGGCGAGTCGTCCGGCGCCGGTTCCCTGGGCGTGCGCGGCGCCATGGTCGCCTCGCTCGCCGCGTCCGGCTTCGCACCGCTCGAGCGGCCGTCCGCCGCGGGTGGGAGCGTGACGCTCGAGCTCACCCGTTGCCCGTTCACCGACGCCGTGCTGCACACGCCGAACGGTCGCACGATCTGCCATCTCCACCACGGACTGCTCGCGGGCGTCGCACGCGTCAACGCGGGTGAGCTCGACGAGTTCGCGATCAACGACCCGCGTGTGACGCCGCTGCCGCGTCGCGTTTCACGCCGTCGAGCCGCAGGCCGCGGCATGACCGGCGGCGACTCGCCCGTCGCAACGCTCGAGCGCTGGGAGGCGCACGGCGCGACCTGGCGCGTCGTCATCCTGACCGAGCGCCTCGCAGTCGTGGAGCTGTGCACGTGCCACGGCGAGGTCGTCGACACGCTGCGCTCGAGCGATCCGGCGTTCGCTGCGCTACTCTCACCGAGCGCGCCTGATCGCGCTAGTGCGACCCGGCGTGGTCGTGCTCGTGCGAGGTGCTGCAGCGGCGGGGCGTGCTGCGGTGCCGATCAGCTGCAGATCGACCGCGATCACCTTGTACTCCGGGCACGAGGTGTTGACGTCGGAGGACTGGCCGACGAGCAGGTTCGTGCGCTGCTCGGGGAAGTGGAAGGTCGTGAACACGTGGCCCGGGACGATCCGCTCGGTGATGCGCGCCTCCTGCTCGATCTGGCCGACGCGGCTCTTGATCGAGACCGTGTCGCCCGTCGCGATGCCGAGGCGTGCGGCGTCCTCGGGGTGGATCTCGAGCCAGTCGGAGTCGAGCAGCTCGACGTTGGCGGTGCGGCGCGTCATCGTGCCGGCGTTGTAGTGCTCGAGCCGGCGGCCGGTGACGAGGATCAGCGGGAACTCGGCGTCGGCGTGGTCGCCCGGCTCCTTGTAGGGCAGCGCCGCGAAGCGCGCCGAGGCCGCTGGGCGTGTCGAACGTCGTCTCGTAGAGGATCGGCGCGTCGGTGCCGTCGGGCTCCACGGGCCACTGCAGGCCGTTGCGGCCGAGCCGCTCGTAGGTGATGCCGGCGAAGTCGGGCGTCAGCGCGGCGATCTCGGCCATCACGTCGGCGGGCGTCTCGTAGCCCATCTCGTGGCCGAGCGCCGACGGAGACGCGCGTGAGGATGTCGAAGTCGGGCGCGCGCTGCCGGGCGGGTCGATCGCCGGCATCGACGAGCTGGAGACGGCGCTCGGCGTTCGTGAAGGTGCCCGATCTTCTCGAGGAACGACGCGGCGGGCAGGATCACGTCGGCGTACTTCGTCGTCGCGTTCTCGAAGATCTCCTGGCAGACCAGGAAGTCGAGGCTCTCGAGCGCGTGCTGGACGTGCGCGGTGTCCGGATCGGTCTGCGCGACGTCCTCGCCGAAGATGTACATCGCCTTGAGCTTGCCCTCGACCGCGGCATCGAACATCTGCGGGATCGTGTAGCCCTTCTCGCGCGGCATCGAGACGCCCCAGCCTGGCCTCGAAGGACGCGCGACCTCCTCGTCGCCGACGGAGCGGTAGGCGGTGTAGCAGTCGGGCAGCGCGCCCATGTCGGACGAGCCCTGGACGTTGTTCTGGCCGCGCAGCGGCAGCAGGGCGGCGCCGGGCTTGCCGACGTTGCCGGTCATCATCGCGAGGTTGCAGATCAGCTGCACGACCTCGGAGCCGTAGAGGTGCTCGGTCACGCCGAGCCCCCAGCTGAACGAGCTCGCCTCGCCCGCGGCGTAGATGTGCGCCGCGCGCTCGATGTCGGCCGCGGGACGCC
The DNA here is from genome assembly GCA_963834415.1 of uncultured Actinomycetes bacterium. Classification (GTDB taxonomy): domain Bacteria; phylum Actinomycetota; class Thermoleophilia; order Gaiellales; family JALYLC01; genus JALYLC01. Next base: position 142,152 of record CAWIBP010000005.1, read on the forward strand.
GGTGATCTCCTCGACGTCGGCCGGCGTGTACGCCGCGAGCAGCTCGGCGAAGAGCTCGTAGCCCTCGGTGCGCTCGGCGACGAAGCCCGTGTCCATGAGCCCGTCGCGGTGACCACGTGCGCCATGCCGAGGATCACCGCGGCGTTGGTGCCGGGCCGCGGCGAGAGGTGCAGGACGCCGTAGTCGGCGAGCTCGATGCGGCGCGGGTCGATCGTGATCAGCTTCGTGCCGTCGAGCGCCGCCTGCTTCATGCGCGCGCCGACCACGGGATGGCGCCTGCGTCGGGTTGGCGCCGATCACGACGAGCACGTCGGAGGCCTCGATGTCGTCGAACGAGCCGGTCGCGCCCGAGAGCCCGAACGACTTGCGCAGCGCGAACGAGGTCGGCGAGTGGCACACGCGCGAGCAGTTGTCGATGTTGTTGGTGCCGATCGCGGCGCGCATCATGCGCTGCATCGCGTAGCAGTCCTCGTTGGTCGCGCGCGAGGAGGCGAGGCCGGCGATCGCGTTCGGGCCGTGCTCCGACTTGATGCGGTTGAACTCGCGCGCGATGCGCGCGATCGCCTCTTCCCAGGAGGCGATGCGGAAGGTCTCGCCCTCGCGGATCAGCGGCGTCGTGAGGCGGTCGCGCGAGCGCGTGTACTGATGCGCGAAGCGGCCCTTGACGCACGTGTGGCCCTTGTTGGCGGGGCCGTCGAGGGCCGGCGAGATGGAGGCGATCTTGCCGTCGCGGGCGTGCGTCTCGAGGCGGCAACCCACGCCGCAGTAGCCGCACGTCGTCGTCGTCTCGTGCTCGAATCTCTGCATCGGGCTCACCTCGTGGGAAGCGCGTCGTTCAGTGGGAGGAGCGTGATCTCGGTGATCGCATCCGTGGGACAGCTATCCGCACAGGCACCGCAGGAAACACACGTGGAGTTCAGGAAGCCGGCGTCGAGGCCGGCGGTGACGTTGCTCGCGAAGCCGCGGCCGGTGGCCGTCAGCGCGAACGCGCCCTGCACCTCGTCGCAGGCCCGCACGCAGCGCCCGCACGAGATGCACAGCTCGTGCTGGAAGGCGAGGTACGGGTGGCGCGCGTCGTGGTCGACCGCGTGCGTGACGCCCGGCCAGCGCGGCTCGCCGACCTCGAGCTGCCGTGCGACCAGGGCGAGCTCGGTGTGCGCCGCGGGCGCGCGCGGCAGCTCCGAGAGCACCAGCTCGACGACGCCGCGGGCGATGCGCCGCGCGGTCTCGTCGCGCGTGCTCACGACCATGCCGTCACGGCACGGCGTCGTGCAGGAGGGCAACGGGCCCGGCGCGCCCTCGACGCCGACGAGGCACACGCGGCAGGCGCCGAACGGGTCCTGGCGCTCGTCGAAGCAGAGCACGGGGATGCTCGAGCCGACCATGCGCGCGGCCTCGAGAATCGTGGTGCCGTTCTCCACGGCGACCGGGGTTCCGTCGATCGTGACCTGCATCAGCTGAGCCGGAGCTCCTCGGGATAGTGGGCGATCAGGCTGCGGATCGGTGCCGGCATTCCGCTGCCGTGTGCACAAAGGCTACCGCGCTCCAGCACTTCGAGCAGATCTTCCAGCGAGCTCAGGTCGACGGCGGCGTCCGCGCGGAACATGTCGTAGGCGCGCTTGAGGCCGATCCGGCACGGAAAGCACTTGCCGCACGACTCGTGCGCGCCGAAGCGCAGGAGGTGCTCGGCGACGGCTCGCATGTCGGTCGAGTCGTCGAACGCGACGATGCCGCCATGGCCGACCATGCAGCCCTCGGCGGCGAGCTCGTCGAAGTCGAACGGCGTGTCGAGCCTGGAGGCGGGGAGGATGCCGGCGAGCGGGCCGCCGATCTGCAGCGCCTTGATCGTCGTGCCGTCGACGCGGGCCGCCGGCGACCTCGTCGCAGAGCTCGCGGATCGACGTCCCGAAGCGCACCTCGTAGACGCCGGGGCGCTTGAAGCGGTCGTTGAAGCACACGAGCTTCGAGCCGGGCGTCGCGCCCGGCGAGAGGTCGCGATAGGCCTGGGCGCCGGCGCGTGCGATGAACGGCATGTTGCAGAGCGTCTCGACGTTGTTGACGACCGTCGGCAGGCCGAGCAGGCCGCGCTGCGCCGGGAACGGCGGACGCGCCGAGACCTGCCCGCGCAGGCCCTGCAGGCACGCGAGCAGCGCGGTCTCCTCGCCGACGACGTACGAGCCGGCGCCTTCGATGATCGTGATGTCGAACGCGAACCCGGAGCCGAGGATGTCGTCGCCGAGCGCGCCCTCGGCATGCGCCTCGGCGATCGCCGCGTCGAGCGCGGGCTTCGAGAGCGGGTACTCCGAGCGCGTCAGCACGAAGCCGTGCGCCGCGCCGACGGCGTAGCCCGCGAGCGCCATGCCCTCGAGCAGCAGCGCCGGGTTCTGCTCCATCAGGTACTTGTCGATGTACGAGCCCGGGTCGCCCTCGTCGCCGTTCGCGACGATGACCTTCTCGTCGCCCGGGGAGGCGCGCGTGAACTCCCACTTCACGCCGGCCGGGAAGCCGGCGCCGCCGCGGCCGCGCACCTCGGCCTCCTTGACCTGCGCGAGCAGCTCGACGGGCGTCCAGTCGGCGAGCGCGCGGCGCAGGCCCGACCAGTCTGCCGGGCCGGATCAGCACCGGCTCGTCGAGCACCGACTGCCAGACCGGCTCGGCGGCGGCCGTGCCGGTGCCGGCGATCACGCGCTCGACGGCGTCGGGCCCGGCGACGATCGTCTCGTCGTCGCGCAGCGCCGGAGACGAGTGGCAGAAGCCCAGGCAGACGGTCTCGGCGAGCGAGACGGAGCGATCCTCGGAGCGCTCGCCCATCTTCAGCCCGAGCGCCTGCTCGGTCTGCTCGACGTGCCCGCCGCCGGTGGCCGCGAAGCAGGCGGTTCCCGTACACACGCGCACGTGGCGCTCGCCGCGCGGGGCGAGCAGGTCGTCGTAGAACGTCGAGACGCCGTAGACGGCGGCCTCCGGGAGGCCCGAGACGACGGACGCGCGCCTGCGATCGTCGTCGGTCAGCTCGCCGCGCTCGTCCATCGCCTGCTTGAGCACCTCCAGCGCGGTGGGCGCCTGGAGGCCATGATGACGGCGGATCAGCTCGATGAGGTTCTTCGACACACCCCCAGCGTAACCGCCTGGGGGCCGCGCGCCTGTGGGCAGAGCGCACACACTTCATTGCGCACGGCGATGCCGGGACGACGCACAGCGGAGGCGATGATGGACGACGAAGCGATCGACGAGCAGGTGGAGGAGGCCGCGGAGCATGCAGAGCGCTCCGTCGAGCACCGCGAGGAGGAGCGCCGGCTCGAGGGCAAGGCGCAGGCGGGCGACGGCGAGAGCGAGGAGGCGCTGTCCGGCAAGGCGCGCGACCATCACGCCGCGGCCGAGCAGGAGGAGGACGACGCGGAGCAGGCGGCCGGAGCAGCCTCTGAGGATCAGGAGTAGGGGGCAGCCGGTCGCCCGGACGGCCCCGGGAGCCCGACCGCGCGGTGCGCGAGCCGGGCTAGCCTCTCGGCTCGAGCACGAAGATCTCGGAGGCGAGGTCCGTGTCGACGTCGACGGCGCTCATGAACGACACGACGCGCCGCTCGGTGGCCTGCTCCACGGCCGCCCGGAACTTGTCCTCGGCGGCGTACTGGAACATCATCCGGATGTCGCGCAGGCGCTGTTGCTCGCCCATCTCGCGCATGCGCCGCTCGACCGGCGTGAGCGTGTCCGCGAGGATGCAGATCAGCACGTCGGGCCCCGCGAAGTACGTGCGCGCGTTCTCGGGGCCGCGGCCGAACTGCTCCTTGTAGATGCGCACCATCGCGCTCGTCACGCGCGGGAGCACCCGCGCGTCGGTATGACCGTCCTGAGCGCCGGCGCCCTCGGCAGGCGCCATCTCGTCGCTGTCCACGTCGTCCCCTCGATCGCTCGCCGGCGGGTCCTAGCCGCGGAGCGAGTGCGCGCCGGCCGCGGGAACCATGGCCCACGGGAGCTCGGCGACTGTCGAGATCGTCGCGCCCTTAAGGGAAGTGCACAGCGTCGGCCGCACAGGCAGCCTCTGCCGCCACCCACCTTATCCCCTCGGCGGGTTTGACTCGGCCGTCCCGATCGGTTATACCGTGCGGAGAGGCCGACGCTGCTTGGCGGCAGACGCTCCCGATGGTTCCCAGCGGGGTTGCACGCCTCATTCCGGGACGTGCTGCTCCGACCTGCCCTCGCAGATCCCCCTGAGCCCCGTGGACTGCGACCCACCGTCACGCGGTGCGGATCCGACGGACAGCAAGGGTGCGCGCCACAGAGGGGTCTGATGAACGACGAGCAGCACGACCCGACATCGCAGGGGCTGCAGCGACCTGAGCCGGGAACGATCGAGCTGACCCACCACGTGCCGGGGCTCGCCGTCGTCGACGTGCGCGGTGAGCACGATCTGAGCACCGTGCCTGCGCTCTCGGCGGTGCTCGAGCAGGCCGCCGCGCATTCCCACGTGATCGTCGACCTCTCGGAGTGCACGTTCATCGACTCCACCGTGATCGCCGCGCTGCTGGCGACGGCGCACGCCGTGAAGGCGCGGGACGAGCGCTTCGTGCTCGTGATCCCCAGCGAGCAGCGCCGCATCGCGCGCGTGGCCGAGATGACCGGCCTCCCCGCACTCGTCGACGTCCGCACGACGCGCGAGGCGGCGCTGGCGAGCGTCGAGCGCTCGCAGGGCGACGGCTCGCAGGGCTCCGACGATGGATGACGCCGACCGAGCCCACTGGCTCGAGCCGTCCCCGCCGCTCGCCGTCGACGGCTACGCGCGCGGCGAGCGCACGCGTCCGGCCGTGAACGTGAACGACCCCGAGCCGCCGGTGATCGAGCCTGCGGCGTCCAAGCCGGTGCTGCTCCCGCCCGAGCCCGTGTGCGAGCCGCTGCCGAGCGCGTCGCGCGCCCAGCTGGACGTCGCGTCCTGACCGATCGCGCCGGCGGGCGCGGGATCCGGCTCGTCGATCTCCGGCGCGCCGGTCTCCGGATCGGTCGGGGCGTCGCCCTCGGTCGGCTCGAACGGCGTGGGCTCCTTCGGGTCTCCGCTCATGCGGCGGGTCTCCCCTGGCCCGGCGATTCTCACTCGCGCCCGGCCAGCCAGGCCGAGAAGTCGGGCCCCGCGAGCGTCGCGTCCGGTCCGGGCAGCAGCGCACCGTCGCGCACCGCGGCGCTGACGGCCACCGGCTTGACCGCGACGTGCTCGCCGCGCTGGGCGACGAGGCGCGAGACGAGCTCCGGCAGCTGCTCGCGGCGCGGCCCGGCGAGCTCGGCGAGCTGCGGGCCCTCGGCCGCCGTCGCCAGGTCGAGCAGCGCCTCGGCGACGACGGCGAGCGCGACCGGCTGCGTCGGCATGTCCTGGACGCTGCACGTGTCGCCGTCGCGCCCCCAGCCGAGCGACTGCTCCGCGAACTCGTGGAACTGCGCGGCGCGCAGGATGCGCGCGCCCGGCGCGTGCTCGCGCGTGCTGCGCTCGTGCGCGAGCTTGGCCGCGTAATAGCCCTCGGGCGCGCGCTCGATGCCGACGATCGAGAGCAGGATCGTGCGCTCGACGCCGGCCGCGCGCGCGGCCATGCCGAGGTTGCGCGCGGCGGTGGCGAAGAACGCGCTCGCTCCCTCCTCGTCGATCGTCGGCGAGTTGGTGACGTCGATCACGGCCTCGGCGCCCGCGAGGGCGCCGGCGAGTCCCGTGCCCCCGACGAGGTCGACGCCCTGCGCGCGCGAGATCTGCACGACGTCGTGGCCGGCAGCCTGTGCGGCGGGAACGAGCGCGCGCCCGACGAGTCCCGTGGCTCCTGCGATCGCGATTCGCATCGCGCCCTTCCGTGCGTTGGCAGCTATCGCCCGGAGCCTAGGCGAGCACCGCCTCGTCCCGTCCGAGCTGCACGCGCGCGAAGAGCGGCGCGGCGTCCGCGAGCAGGTGCTCATGGTCAGGCAGCGACGGGTCGAGATGGATGAGCGTGAGCGCTTCGACCTGCGCGTCGCGCGCGACGCGGGCGGCATCCGCGGCCGTGGCGTCGTGCTCGGCGTGGCGCGGGGCGGCCGACGACGACCAGCCCTCGTGGAGCAGGTGCTCGGCGCCCTCGGCGAGCCGTGCGCTCGCGACCTCGTACGGGGTGTCGGTCACGAGCGCGAGCGCGTCGCCGATGCGCAGGCCCGCGCTCGGCGCCCAGTGGCGCGGCTGCGCGCTCGCGCGCACGCCGAAGCAGCCGATCTCCTGCGGCCCGGCGGCGAGCTCGTGCACCGGGTAGATGGCGGTCACGTCCGTGGGAGCGATCGGCGGCCGGCGCAGCGGTGCGAGGATCGACTCGCTCGCCGCGCCGTAGAGCCAGCGCCCAGGTGCCCAGATCGCCGCGCTCGGCTCGAGGCTGCGCAGGTACGGCAGGCCGCAGACGTGATCGAGGTGGAAGTGCGTGAGCACGACGTCGAGGTGGGCGACGCCCGCGAGGTGCGCCGGGTCGGTCACGAGCCGGCGCGCCCCCGTCCCCGCATCCAGCAGCAGGGCGCGCTCGCCCTCGCGAATCAGGACGCAGGCGGTCTCGCGCTTCGCCGAGAGCGCTCCGCCGCCGCTGCCGAGGATCGTGATCTGCACCGCGCCGAGCCTCCTCTATGTGCCTGTTGCAGGCATCTTCGTCTCGTGTTTCAGCCACCGACGCGCCCGGGTAGAACCGCCCCGTCAGAGGCCCTGCGCTTTCGCCGGGCCGCGTGATCGGAGGTGTAACTCTCGTAGGCTGGCTGCTCGTCGTCATCATCATCGTCCTCGCGCTCGCCGTCATCGGCGCGGGAAGTCTCCTCCGCGGCCGACGGTAGGGTCGCGAAGACCATTTCGAACGACCGGGGGCCCGCGATCTGCGGGCCTCTCGGCTTTCCAGCCTTCGGGCCCCGCTCCGTGGCGTCGTGGCCGCGACGCCGACCGTCAGGGCTACGAGTGGACGCGCGCTCCCCGCGCCAGTCACACCCACCACCCGGGCCGAACTCGCCGGCCGCGAGCGGCTACCCCGCACGCGACGGCTGGTCGGTGCGCGGCCGCGCGATCGTCACGCCCGCGAGCACGATCGCGATCCCGGCGACCTGGATCGCGATCAGCCGCTCGTCCAGGAAGGCCACGCCCCAGACGGCTGCGAGCGCGGGCTGGAGCAAGAGCAGGACGGAGACCGCGACGGCGCTGAACGACGAGAGGCTGCGCGCGATCAGGAGCCACCCACAGGCCTGGACGCCCACGCCGAGCAGGGCGAGCCACGCATGCTGTGCGGGCTCGAGCTGCCACGACTCGCCGAGGGCGACGGCGCACGCCGCCGAGACCGGCACCGCGACGAGGGTGCTCCAGAGCACCGGCGAGATGCCGTCGCGCGACGCGCCGACCGCGCGCGCGAAGACGAGGATGAAGGCGCCGTAGAGCGCCGCGGCGACGACTGCGAGCGCGATGCCGGCGAGCTCGAGGCGGTGTCCGCCGGTGCCGCGCAGCAGCACGAGTCCACCGATCACGACGGCGGCGCCGGCGACCGGCCGCCATCCGACCGGGCGACGCAGCACGACGACCGTCAGCAGCATCACCCACAGCGACGCCGTGTTCACGACCACCGTCGAGGGCCCGGCGCCGATCCGCCAGGTCGCCTCGTTCCAGATCACGACCTCGACTCCGAGCAGCACGCCGGCCGCTGCCGCCGGCCGGAAGCCGGGACCGGGACGCAGCACGCCCGCCTGCCATGCGAGCAGCGTGAGAAAGATGCCCGCATAGGCGAAGCGGAGGGCCGAGCCCACGGCGGGCGGGGCGCCGGACAGCTTGTAGAGCGCGGCCGAGAACGAGAACGCGACGATCCCCGCGATCGCCGCCGGCCAGGCCAGGCCCGTCGACCGCGGGCGCGGGTTGCCCGAGTCCATCGCGACAGTCTGGCCGAGGGCGCGGCGAGCGCGCGCTCACGCGAGTACGAGCCGATCGCCGAGGGGCGCCGGCCGATCGCCGAGGCGGCAATCCGCGTCGATCGTGCCGGCTGAGCCGACCTTCTCGACCGGAAAACCGGCCCAGGCCGGGAACTGCTCGGGGACGAGCTCGTGCTCTGCGCTGCCGGGATCGTCAGCTGACGTGCATGGTCAGCGCCTGAGCATGCAGGCGGGGGAAGCCGCGCCTGCGGCTAGAACTCGAGGACGACCTCGCCCGCGGTGATCGTCGGGGGCTTGACGGCGAGCTCCGGGAGGTTCTCGGCGATCCACGTGGCCGCTGCCTTCGTGGACGCCTCGGATCCCGTCTGGTCGTCACAGACCGTGATCGAGGCGGCGCTCCCGTCGGCCGCCGCGATGAAGGAGTAGGACTGGAATCCGGGCACCGCGCTCATCACGCTCTCGACCGACTCCAGCTGTTCGCGAAGCGCAGCTCCGAGCCCGCTCTCACGGGCGTAGGTGCGGATCGTGACGTACGTCATGGCTTCCCTCCGACGGTGGCGAGTTGTGAGCGCACGACCTTACGGGATCCGGGACGCCGTGTGTTGGGATCCGCACAAGTGCTGCCCGGGATTCCTCTCCACGAGCAAGCGGGCGCGAGAGAGAGCTCGAGCCGTGCCGAGCTCTGTTGCTGCAAAAGCCTCAAGTCCGCGCCCGGCTGAGCCGATACCCCGAGCGTGAGCGAGAAGCAGCACGTCCCCGCACCCCCTGCGCCGGACGAAGTCGTCGAGGTCATCGACCCGCACACCGGGTATCGACTGACTGCCGCTGTCGAGACCGCCGACAGCCATCAGCACGTGCTGCGCTTCGATCTCGGCGCCCCGATCCCGCTCGAAGCGATCCTCCACTGGGACGACGGAGATCTCGGCTGGCAGACGCGCGGGCGGCTCGAGCTCCTCGAGGAGAGCCTCGCGAGTTGGCACATCCCGCCGAGCAACGAGTGGGAGCCGGCGCCTGTTCGCCGGTCTCTCCGCACGCCCGTCGGCAACGCGCCCATGCTCGTGAGAATCATCGAGAGCGCGGGCCTCCGCGAAGGCCAGCGCATCCATGTCGTGTGTCTCGACGTCTCCGACAGCGGCTGCCGCGCCAGCTGGCCGGGGCAGCCGCCACTCGAGGGCGATACCGTGGAGGTCGCGTGGGAGGTCGACAACCGACACGACGCGAGCGATCCGCAGTGGATCCGGGCGCGCGTCGCCCGCATCACCGCACTCCCCTTCGGCGCGCGCCACGTGGGCCTCAAGTTCCAGATCGCCGACTCGGCGCAAGCCGCCCGCATCCGCGATTGGACCCACGATTGGCTCCAGGAGCACCGCCGGCGCGCGCTCGACCGACACAGCCGCTGAGAGAGCGTCGCCTCACGCTCGTCGCGGCCCGCCGTCAGAGCCCGGCTGCGTGACTGGCGCACGCGTGGAGACGACGCGAGCTGCCGCTGGTAGCCCACCGCCCGCGCTCACCGCCGTCTCGAATGACACACCCCGAGCTGCGGCAGGTACGGGACGTCCAACCAGGGTCTCTCCGGTTCGAGATCCGAGACGTTCAGCGAGTCGCATCGGCTGGTCGTTCAGCGCGCAGACGCGCGGCGAGGGCCCGGGGAGCCGAACTCCCTCGGCAGCGCCGGGTGTCCCGCTGTGTCCACCTTGGAATGCCGGCGACACGGCGGTGGCCGCGCCGGAGGGCAGGTCGACGCGACCGTCGCAGATGCGCGGGCTCAGCGAGTGTCGAGGATCGTGCGCAACTTTCGGAGCAGATCGTCCGGGAGGTACGGCTTTTCGAGATAGGCCGTGCCCGTATGGCCGATTCCCTGGCGCAGAATGGTGTCGGCGGGATAGCCGGAGGTGTAGAGCACAGAGAGGTCTGGCCGGTCTGCCAGCAGTCGCTCGGCCAGCTCGCGGCCGTTCATGCCCGGCATCACGACGTCGGTGAGCAAGAGGTCGATTGCATCGGAAGACTGCTCGACGACACCCAGCGCTTCCGCGCCGCTACTCGCCTCGAGCACGTTGTAGCCGCACAGCCGCATCGTCGTTGCGATCCGGGGACGGATCGCCGCGTCGTCCTCGACCAGCAAGATCGTCTCCGAACCCTCGAGAGCTCCAGCCGCCGGCGGGCGAGCGGGAGCGGCGTTCGACACCGGCACAGGGAAATAGAGCTTGAACGTGGTGCCCATGCCCGGCTCGCTATAGATCGTGACGTGCCCTCCGCTCTGTACGACGATGCCGTGCACAGTGGCAAGTCCGAGACCCGTTCCCTCCGGCTTGGTCGTGAAGAACGGCTCGAAGATGTGAGCTTGCACCTCGTCGTCGATGCCGGCACCGGTGTCGGTGACTTGCAGGAGCGTGTACCGGCCGGGCGCAATGTGCCCGGCGCTCGCCGAAGCGAAGAGCTCGTCCAGCTCGAGACTCGCCGTGCGGATCGTGAGAGTGCCCCCGCCGGCCATGGCGTCGCGCGCGTTCAAGCTCAGATTGAGAATCACCTGAACGAGCTGGCTGCGGTCGAGCACGGTCGCCTCGATGTCGGGGTCGAGATCGCAGACGATCTCGATCTCGTCTCCGACAAGCCTGTGGAGCAGCCCGACGGTCTCCTCGACGGTCTCGTTGAGGTAGAGCACCTCGGGACGGAAAACCTGTTGGCGTCCGAACGCCAGCAGCTGCTGCGTGAGTACGGCCGCACGCTCTGCCGCGCTGTCGATCTGCTCCACCTCTCGACGGAGGTCCTCGTCATCGAGTTGTCGCAGGAGCAGTGCGCCGCAGGTGCGAATGACCATCAGGATGTTGTTGAAGTCGTGCGCCACACCCGATGCGAGGCGTCCGATCGCCTCCATCTTCTGGGCCTGTCGAAGCTGCTCCTCGGCTTCCTGCAATCCCGTGATGTCGCGTGCGATCGTCGACGCCCCGACGATCGCACCATCCCCGTCTCTGACGGGCGAGATGGTGAGCGAGACATCCAGAACGCGGCCGTCCTTCCGTACCCGCTGCGTCTCGAGGCCCTGGATCACCTCTCCCTTGCGAAGCCGATCGAGGATTGGCGGGAATTCGCCACGACGAGCAGGATCGGCGAGAAAGGAGATCGGCCGCCCGACCGCTTCCTCGGAGGCGTATCCATACAAACGCTCGGCTGCAGCGTTCCAGCTCGTGATGCGGCCCTCGAGCGTCTTGCCGATGATCGCATCATCCGAAGACTCGACGATCGCCGCCAAGGCGCGCGCCTGTGCCTCGGCTCTCCGGCGCTCGCTCAGCTCGGCGGTGACCGAGGCGAGCAGCGCATTGACATCGGCGGCGAGCGACGCTACCTCGGCGGGTCCCTCGGCGGAAACCGCGTGTGGCTGCGTATGACCTCGAGTCGAGCGCACGGCAGCGCTGAGCCGCGTGATCGGAAGCGCCACTTTGCGATAGATCAGGAGGGTGACCACCAGGATCGCCGCCAGGCTGGCGAGGAGTATCTCCAGCTGGTTCCTCTCCGTCCGGCGAGCCGCGGCGAGGATCATCGACGCGTCCTCGCCGACGTAGAGCCGCCACCCGGCTCCCGGCACCCTCGCCTCGGCGTAGTACCGCGATGTTCCATCGAGGTCGTGAGCTTCGCTTCCCGGCCCGCTCGGCGGGCGCCAGCTCGCGAGGGACGTTCCGACCCACCGGCGAGGCTCGATCGAGCGTGCGACGACGCTCCGACGATCGCCGGTGGTGACGAGGAACTCCATCGGATGCCCTCCGCCATACAGGACGGCGAGCTTCGGGCCGATCGCGCGGAGATCGACGAAGCCCGCAACGACGCCGTGTCGTGGCACAGGTGAGGACGCGAGCGCGACGAGCGCTCCGCGGTCGTCGCGGCGGGGGGCCGCGAAGAGCGGCTTGCGCGTGGCCTGGCGCAGCCATGCGCGAGTCGCATACTGGTCAGTGATCCGCCTGTCGCCACGGGGACGCGACGTGCAGGCGACCACGCCATTCGGTCGTATGAGATCGATGTGTCCCGTGCCGGCAGGACCGCTCGAGCCGTATGCGAGGGTGCACCCGGCGGGATCGGCGAACGTCGCGCCGATCTGGGGGTTGGCGGCCAGGCCGGCGACCGCGGCTTGCAGCGTGGCCAGGTCCTCCCCGAGCTGCTCGGCCGCCGTCCGCGCGGCGAACCGTGCGTCGCTCCTGGCGTTGCTGCGAGCGTCGTCTGTCGTCTGCACGTGCACGGAGTAGGTGCTCACCGCCGCCGCCAGGACGAACAAGGCCACCAACCCCGCGAGATACGTCCGGATCGACCACGAGCGGATGCTCATACGGCGCATCGGTCTAGGCCGGCGGCGCTGTGGAGCGCTCTGGGTCATGCCGCCTGATTGCGGCGAGGATCTTGTCGGGGGAGCTGCCTTTGAGCACGTATTCGCTCGCCCCGGCCGCAAGCATCTCGCGCTGGATCAGCAGATCGCTCGCGCCCGAATAGGCGATGATCCTGGTCGCGGGCGAAACGCGCTTGATCTCGCGCATCGCGTGCGCACCGCCCCCCGGCATGCGGACGTCGACGACCGCTACGTCGGGCGCGCCCGACTCCGCGAGGGCGATGGCGTCGTCTGCGCTTGCGACCGTCGCGAGCACATCGAGGCCGGCCTCGGCGCGAATCAACGTGGCGAGCACGTCGCTGACCGCGGCGTTGTCGTCCGCTACCAGCACGCTCAGCATGACGGCCACCAGTCCGGCTCGGCGCCGCGATTACGCCGCCGTGCGGCCACGGGTCTGTCCAGTCGGGCCTTCAGCCGGCGCTGCGAGGAGCGGAACGGGCAGAGGTGCCGGACGCGCGAACAGGTGTCCTTGGGCGAGCGGCACCCCGAGCTTCCCGAGCATCTCGAGCTCAGCTGGTCGCTCGACGCCCTCGGCGATCAGGAGCGCACCGATTCCGTCCGCGAACGAGATCAGCCCGGCCGCCAGCGCCTGCTTCGATCGATCCAGCTCGATGTCGTGGATCAACGTGCGGTCGAGCTTGATGAACTCGGGCTCGAGCCGAAGGATGTGTTGCATGCTCGCGAAGCCGGCCCCTGCGTCGTCGATCGCCACCCGGACGCCCAGCTTGCGGAGCTGCACGAGCGAATCGCGCAGACTCTCGTAGTCGCCGATCGGGGCGTGCTCGGTGACCTCCACCACGATCCGCGAGGCGTCGAAGCCGCTGAACAACCTGTGGAGCGCTTCGCTCCCGAGAGTCGATGGAGAGACGTTGAGCGCGAGAAAGAGGGGTTCGGGCAGCTGCGGCATGGCCTCGAGCGAGACCTGGAGCGCCATCATCTCGAGCTCGAGCAGGAGTCCGGCATCCTCGGCTTCCGCGAACCAGCGATCTGGTGACCTCCGCGGCTCGCAGTCGAATCGCGCCAGCGCCTCGGCGCCGTCCGTCCGTCCGTCGAGTCTGCAGATCGGCTGGTAGACCATGTGCAGAGCGCCGCTCTCGAGCACGTGCTGGATACGCGTCGTGCGGCTCTGCGCGTGCTCGTCGCTCTGCCACCCGGCATGCATGCGCTCGGCCAACTCCTGGATGACCTCGCTGGTCACTTCCGCCGAGAGCGTCGCGCGACCGGCTGCCGCAAGCTGGATCGCACGGAGGATGGAGCTCGGCGCATCGCCCTTCACGAGAAAGCCGTCCGCGCCTGCGCCGAGCATCTCGAGCACGATGGCCCGGTCCCCGAAGCCCGACAGTGCGAGGATCTTCGTGTCCGGTGAGCCGAGCTTGATCGCGCGTGACGCCGACGCGCCTCCGCCCGGCATCCGCACGTCGAGCACGGCCACCTCCGGACGCTCGCGCGTCGCGAGCATGATCGCCTCCTCGGCATCGGCGGCCGCGCCGATCAACTCGAAGTGCGACTCGGAACGGATCAACGCGACCAGCGCCTCGCGAACCTCGGACTCGTCCTCCGCAATCAGCACGCGGATACGATCGGGGTTGATCACGGCCGTCGACTCGCGATTCGCACCGACGCATCGCCGTCACCGCAGGTAGATCCACGAGCCATCGGCAATTGCATCGGCATGATCTCTCGGAGGCTTGAGCGCACTCGGCTGCCTCGGATGGTTCCGCAGTCAGAGCTGCATCGCCGCGGACGGGGGATCGCGTACCGCTGTCGCCACCGGCACCGCCGAGGGCACCTGCCCAGGGAGCGCCGCGACAGCACTCAAGCTGCGCCGTGCGATCACCGATGAATCCCTCAGTGCCTGCACCCGAACGATCGAATCGGCCCGAGGACCGCGAAGCCGGCGCCTACGACGCAGCTGCGGCCCGCCTCGCGTTGAGGCTCGGCGACGCATTGACGCTCGGTGACATCGACTAGGCGGGCGGCATTCTCCACCGCGGAATCGATGACGGCATCCCAGCGCCACTCCTTCTCAGCCGAGTGGTGGCGCCGGCGATGTACGAGGTCGGACGGTGCTGGGAGCGGGGCGAGATCAGCGTTGCCGACGAGCATCTCGCGACCGCGGCGTGCCATCAGCTGCTCGTGTTCCTCTACGAGCAGCTCCTCGTCGCGCGGCCACGCTCGCGCAGCCGCGTTCTCCTCGCCGGCCTGGAAGGCGAGCACCATGCCCTCGGATTGCGAATGGCTGCCGACGTTCTCGAAGGCGCGGGCCACGATGTCATCTACCTGGGCACGGACGTACCCCGCGAGGCGCTGCTCGGCTCTGTCGCGCGGTTCCGACCGGAGCTCGTGGGACTTACGGCAACGACACCGGCAAGCGCTGCGGCCGTCACCGCCTTCGTGACGAGCTTGCAATCGCTCGAGCCGGGACTCCCGGTGCTCGTCGGCGGCCAGGGCTTCGGTACGGGGTTGTCGGCAGCCCCCGGAGTCGAGGTACACCGTGACGTCGAGAGCATTCGCGACGCCGTCGCCCGGTTGACAGCGGGTGCCCCGAGACGCCCTCCTCGGCGAGTGGGAGCAACGCCGATCGCGCGGCCGCTTGCACGATTGCGCTCGACTCAGGTTGCGCAGTTCGAGGCGACCGCGGCGAGTCTCGCCGACCTTGCCCGGCACCACGCGACGAATGCCTACGGACTCAAGCTCGATGCCATGCAGGACGCTCTCACCGACCTCTGGAATCGCCGGGCCTTCGATGACAAGATGCGGGAGTTCATCGAGGATCCGAGCACCCGGCCGCTCTCGCTCGTCCTGATCGACGTCGACAACTTCAAGGCCATCAACGACGCGTTCGGACATCAAGCCGGCGACGGTGCGCTGCAGCAAGTTGCCGCGAAGATGCGCCAAGCCACTCGCAAGGCCGACGTTCTCGCGCGCCTCGGCGGCGACGAGTTCGCCGTCCTCTTGCCCAGGACATCCCTCACCGACGCGAGGCGGCTCGCGGAACGACTCCGCAACTCGTCGCGAGTGAATCGTCTCCGAGCCTCACCGTCAGCATCGGGATCAAGGACTGCACGGACAATCCCCGCGGCAGCATGCTTGCCGCAGACATCGGGCTCAATCGCGCAAAGTCTCTCGGCCGCGATACCGTCTTCGTGAGCTCCTAGACACACGACGAGGCGAACTGGCCCGCGCGCGCTCGCATGCCGCAGGCCGACCCGCCTGGCGAAGTCCGCTCGGCGTTCCAGCCTTCCTGAGGCCGTCTCGAGCGGTCTCCTGTGCCCTCGTTCAGGACCGACCAGCGATCGCGTCACGCAGCAGCGCCCCGCCCGCTCGCCGTCTGCGCTCCCGCATCGAAGCGCTTCGCCGGAACGCTGCAAGACCGCCCGACTCGAGCTTGATCGACGCCTGGACCGGATCAGGAGGCGACGCGCGCTCGCTGCTGGATCCCGCGGGGAGAGGCCCTCCGCGTCGCCGCGTGTCGGGGCTCGACCGGGTCGCGTTACGAGCGGGCGGCGTGGGGGCACATACGGATTCCTGTGTCCACGGAAGGAGAGAACGTGTCGGAGCATGAGCACGGCCCCGCCGATGGCGGCGCGGCCGGCGATCCGGGCGAGCATGACGGTGGCGCCGATGGCGGCGCGGACGGTGGGGCGCACGGTCCCGCGGACGGCGGCGCCGGTGGCGCTCCGGGCGAGCACGACGGTGGCGCGGACGGCGGCGCGGACGGTGGGGCGCACGGTCCGGCGGACGGCGGCGCCGGTGGCGCTCCGGGCGAGCACGACGGTGGCGCGGACGGCGGCGCGGGTGACTGACGCAGATTGCGCGTGACGACCGAACGGACGACGGCTCAGGGCCCGGAGCAGCAGACGCTCCGGGCCCTCACGCGATGCGTGGAGGTGCCAGACGAGTTGGCCGGGGCGTGGGGCGTGCGACCGCTGGTCTCCCGCCGGGAGGCGCTGCCGTCGCGGTTCGGCGACCTGCTCGACCTGGATGCGGTGGACGAGCTCCTCTCTGGCCGAGGTCTCCGCACGCCGTTCGTCCGCGTGGTGCGAGATGGCACCGCTGGTCGACGCGTCGGCCTGGACCGCGGGCGGTGGAGTGGGCGCCGAGATCGGCGATCAGGTGGACGAGGGCGCGCTCTCACGGCTCTTCGCCGACGGCGCCACCATCGTCCTGCAGGCGTTGCACCGCACGTGGCCGCCCATCGCGGACTTCGCCGGGTACCTGATGCTCGAGCTCGGGCACCCGGTGCAGGTCAACGCGTACGTCACGCCGCCTGCGTCACAGGGCTTCGCAGCGCACTACGACGTCCACGACGTGTTCGTCCTGCAGTTCGCGGGCGAGAAGCGCTGGATCGTGCACGAGCCGGTCTTCGACGTCCCGCTGCGCTCGCAGGACTGGACGCGGCACCGGAACGACGTCCTCGCCACGGCCGAGCGCGAGCCCGCGCTCGACATCGTCCTGCGTGAGGGCGACGCGCTCTACCTGCCGCGCGGCTGGGTGCACTCGGCGGAGGCCGAGGAGCACGTCTCCGGCCACCTCACCGTCGGCATCCACGTCGCCACACGCCAGGCGCTCGCACAGGCGCTGCTCGACAGCGCACTCGACGACGTCGAGCTGCGCCGGGCGCTCGAGCTCGGCGTCGACCTGACCGACCCGGCGTCGCTGACCGATCACCTCCGCGCCGTCGTCGAAGCGCTCGCGCTGGCGGCCGCCGAGCATCCCGAGCGCGCCGCGGACATCCTCCGCCGGCGCGTGTGGCGCTCGTCGCGAC
Source organism: uncultured Actinomycetes bacterium (assembly GCA_963834415.1). Classification (GTDB taxonomy): domain Bacteria; phylum Actinomycetota; class Thermoleophilia; order Gaiellales; family JALYLC01; genus JALYLC01. The sequence goes on from CAWIBP010000005.1 coordinate 159,170, forward strand.
CCAGCGGACTCGCGCCGCTGGTGCAGGCGGCGGTCACGGTCGAGCCGTCGCTCGAGGTGCGGCTGCGACCGGGGCTGCGGGTGGCGCTGGCGGAGGACGGTCTGCTCCTGTCCGACCGCACCCTTCCGCTCGATCCGGGCGTGACGTCGGCGCTGGAAGCGCTGCTCGATCGCGACGCGCACGTCCTCTCCGACCTTCCGGGCGATCCCGACGCGGTGCTCGCAGCGGCTGAGCAGCTGCTGCGAGCGGGCGTCATCGTCCCCGTCGCGTGTGACGTCGCTGCGCTGCGCTCCTGCCGCGCAGGCGCGCGGCGATCCGCTCCACGGCACGGCGCCACCGGCGAACGGCTTCGTCCTCGTCGAGCAGCCTGGCGCCTGGGGCGTCAATGCGATCGGCAGCGCCCGGCTGCCGGAGCACGTGCTCGCGCACCTCGTCGCGGCGTGCCGCGCGCGCGGCGCGCGGCTCCTGCTCGTCCGCCGGCACCGCGCCCCGGAGTCGCCGCTGCGCATCGGCGTGGCCGACTCCCGTCGCGGACACGAGCGGATCGCGTGGTCGTCGTTCGACGACCCGAGCGAGCTGCTCGAGTGCTCGTTGGAGCCGCCGGACGGAGGCCCGGCCGGCGAGCCGGCGCTCCTGACGTGCACGCACGGCCGCCGGGACCCGTGCTGCGCCCGCCGCGGGTGGCCCGTCACCCAGGCGCTCGTGGCAGCGCGCCCCGAGCAGGCGTGGCAGTGCTCGCACGTCGGCGGCGACCGCTTCGCCGCGAACCTCGTCGTCCTGCCGCACGGTCTGTACTTCGGTCACGTCACCCCGGAGTCCGCGCTCGAGGTGGCCGACGCCGTCGAGCGCGGCGAGGTCGTCCTCGACCTGCTGCGCGGGCGCTCGGTGGACGCCCCTGCAGTCCAATCCGCCCTCCACTACGCATGTCGAGAACGCGACGAGCGGCGTATCGACGCCGTCGTCCCCGTCTGGTCGCGGAACGACGGCCACCGATACGTCGTGGGTCTCGAACACGGCGGCGAGGAGCTCGTCGTGCACCTGCGGCGCGAGGTCTCGGAACCGATCGAGCGGCTGACGTGCTCGGGCGGCCCGTCGCGCTACGAGCGCTTCGCGCTCCTGGCCATCGAGGCGTGACGGGCGGTCACCGCGGTTCCCGGCCGCGGCTGCTTCTTCGAACCAACTCACAGGGGAGGTCGACTTCCCCTGTGAGCGGTTTCGAGGCCATTCCGGCGGAGCAGGCCGGTGGTGACTGCGACTCCGCTGACGTCGTAAAACCGGTCGAATTGCAGGGAAAACCGCTCAACGAGGCGGCGCAGGAATCGAACCTACCAAGCGACGGGCTACGCCGCCCTGCCGGTTTTGAAGACCGGATCGGCCACCAGGCCGGTGCCACCCCAGGGGCAATCTAGGCGCCAGTAGACTCGCATGATGGGTCGACCCCCTACGACCGTCGACGTCGTGATCGTGGGCGCCGGGTTCTCCGGCATCCATGCGCTCCATGCGATGCGCGTGCGCGGGCTGTCCGCACGGGTGATCGAGGCGGGATCCGGCGTCGGCGGGACGTGGTACTGGAACCGCTATCCCGGCGCGCGCTGCGACGTCGAGACGACCGACTACCAGTTCAGCTTCGACGCGCGCATCGTGCAGGGCTGGACATGGAGCGAGCGCTACGCCCGCCAGCCGGAGATCCTCGACTACGTGAACTACGTGACCGATCTGCTCGATCTGCGCCGCGACATGCAGTTCAGCACGCGCGTGACCGCTGCCGAGTACGACGAGGCGGCCGCGCGCTGGCTCGTCACGACCGACCGCGGCGAGCAGATCAGCGCGCGGTTCCTGGTGATGGCGACGGGCTGCCTCTCGAGCGCCCGCGTCCCCGAATCTCCCGGGCTCGAGTCGTTCGCCGGCCCGAGCTACCACACGGGACGCTGGCCGCACGAGGAGGTGGAGCTTCACCGGCCGCCGTGTCGGCGTCGTCGGCACCGGCTCGTCTGGCATCCAGTCGATCCCGGTCATCGCCGAGCAGGCCGCGCACCTGACCGTGTTCCAGCGCACACCGAACTTCAGCGTCCCGGCGCACAACCGGCCGCGCGATCCCGAGGGCGAGGCGCGCGATGAAGGCAGACGTTCGCCGCCGATCGCGAGTCGCCCGCCGCACGGTGCAGGGCGTCTACGGCTCGTGGGTCGGCGAACGACAAGCTCTGCGCTCGAGGTCGGCGCGGACGAGCGCCGCGACGAGTTCGAGCGGCGCTGGGCGCACGGCGGCTTCGGCTTCCTCGAGGCGTTCACCGACATGGTCGACGAGCCGGGAGGCCAACGATCACGCGGCCGACTTCGCTGCGCGCCAAGATCCGCGCGCATCGTCGACGATCCCGCGGTCGCCGAGACTGCTCTGCCCGCACCGATCACCCGCTCGGCACGAAGCGGTGTGCGTCGACAGCGACTACCACGCGACGTTCAACCGCCCCAACGTGACGCTCGTCGACCTGCGCGCGACGCCGATCCAGGAGGTCACGCCCGCGCGGCATCCGCACCTCGGCCGGCGAGCACGAGCTCGACGATGATCGTCTTCGCGACCGGCTTCGACGCGATGACCGGCGCGCTGCTCGCGCTCGACATCCGCGGACGCGACGGGGTCGCGCTGGCGCGAGAAGTGGGCGGCCGGCCCGCGGACCTATCTGGGCGTCGCAGACGCAGCGGCTTCCCGAACCTCTTCATGATCACCGGGCCCGGCAGCCCCTCGGTGCTCAGCAACATGCTCGCGTCGATCGAGCAGCACGTCGAGTGGGTCGCCGACTGCATCGCGTCACGTCCACGAGGGCGGCTACAGCTCGATCGAGGCCGACCTCGCCGCCGAGGACGAGTGGGTCGCGCACGTCAACGAGCTCGCCGACGAGACGCTGCTGCCCGGAGGCCGACTCCTGGTACATGGGCGCGAACATCCCGGGCAAGCCGCGGGTCTTCATGCCCTACACGGGCGGCGTCGGCGCCTATCGCGAGCGGGCCGAGCAGATCGCGGCGGACGGCTACCGGGGCTTTACGCTGGGGTGGGACGGACGGTGAGCGGCGACGCCCTCGGCGAGGCGCTGCATGTCGCCGGTCCCGCCGGCCCGCAGGCCGACAACCTGCAGCTCTTCGGCCGGTTCATCGGCTCGTGGGACATCGCATGGACAGGCGTCGACGCACAGGGCGAGACCGCCACGGCGCGCGGCGAGCTGCACGTCGGCTGGGTGCTCGGGGGGCGGGCGGTGCAGGACGTCTGGATCATGCCAGGGCGCGGCGAGCCTCACCGAGGCGCTGCGCCTGACCGAGACGACCGAGCTCGCCGACCGCCTCGTCGAGGAGCTCTCGGGTGGTCAGCGCCAGTGCGTGTGGCTCGCTCCGGCGCGGCGAGATCCCTGGCGTGACGCTCGTCGGCATCGACGTCGGGGGCACGTTCACCGATGCCGTGCTCGTCGGTGAGGACGGCCGCCTCACGATCGCGAAGGTCGCGACGCGCCCCGACGACATCGGCAGCGGCCTCGTCGGCGCGCTCGCGTCGGTGCTCGCCCGCGCCGGTGCCGAGCCCGGCGACGTGCGCTACCTCGCGCACGGCACGACCATGGCGACCAACGCGATCGTGCAGCGCACCACTGCGCGCACCGCGCTCGTCACGAACGAGGGCTTCCGCGACGTCCTCGAGATCGGCACGCAGATGCGCCCGCGCGTCTACGACCTGTGGACGCCGCAGCCGCGCCCGGTGGTCGACCGGGACGATGCCTTCGGCGTGCCGGGGCGGCTTGCGGCGGGCGGCGCCGAGCTCGTGCCGCTCGACGAGGCGGCGGTGGAGCGGCTCGGCGCCGAGCTCGCGCGCCGCAGCATCGAGGCCGTTGCGATCGTGTTCCTGCACGCCTACGCGAACGACGCCCACGAGCGGCGCGCGGCCGAGCTGCTCGCGCGCAGCCTGCCGGGCGTTCCCATCTCGCTCTCGTCGCGCGTCGCGCCCGAGTTCCGCGAGTACCTGCGCGCCTCGACGACGGCGCTCAATGCCTCCCTGCTCCCACTCGTGGGCAGCTACGTGCGCGCGCTCTCGGCCCAGGTCGCCGCGGCCGGCGCCCGCGTCCCTCTGCACCTGATGCAGTCGAGCGGCGGGGTGGCGACGGCAGAGGTCGCCGCCGAGCTGCCCGTCGCGCTGGCCGCGTCCGGGCCCGCGGCCGGGGTGATCGGGAGCGCGCGCCTCGGCGCGCTGAGGTCGGCGAACCCGATCTGCTGACGTTCGACATGGGCGGCACGACGGCCGACGTCGCGCTCGTCGTCGACGGCCGCCCGCAGCTGCGCTTCACGAGCGACGCGGGCGGCATCCCGGTCAATCTGCCGCAGATCGACCTGCTCTCGATCGGCGCGGGCGGCGGCTCGATCGCGCGCGTCGATGCGTTCGGCGCGCTCGCGGTCGGCCCGCAGTCGGCGGGCGCGCAGCCCGGCCCCGCCGCCTACGGCCTCGGCGGCGAGGCAGCCACGGTCACGGATGCCCACGTCGTCCTCGGCACGCTGAGCGCGGGGCACGCGCTCGGCTCGGGTGAGCGCCGGCTCGACGCCGAGCGCGCCCGGGCCGCGATCGAGGGCGCCGTCGCGGAGCCGCTCGGCCTCTCGGCCGAGGATGCCGCCGCCGCGATCGTCCGCGTCGCGAACGCCACCATGGCGCAGGCGCTGCGGCTGGTCTCGGTCGCTCGCGGCCACGACCCGCGCGAGCTCGCGCTCGTGGCGCTCGGCGGTGCAGGGCCCATGCACGCCTGCGACATCGCCGGCGAGCTGGCGACCCCGCGCGTGCTCGTGCCGCGCTTCCCGGGCATCACGGCGGCGCTCGGGCTGCTCGTCTCCGACATCCAGCACGATGCACGCGCCTCGTACCTGCGGCCGACGGCCGAGATCGACCTCGGCGAGCTGGCCGAGCGGGTCGCCGAGCTCGAGCGCGGGGCCCGCGAGCTGGTGGCGCGCTCGGTGCACGGCGCGGAGCCCGCCGTCACGGCCGACGTCGACATGCGCTACCGCGGCCAGGCCTACAACCTCACCGTCCCCTTGCCGCTGCCCGTCACCGCCGCCGCGCTCGGCGCGGCGGAGGACGCGTTCGCCGAGGCCCATCGCGCGGCCTACAACTACACGCCCGAGGTCACCGACACCGATGTCGTGACGCTGCGCGTGCGCGTGGCTGCTCCCGCGCCGGCGATCGACTGGACGGTGCGCGCCGAGGACACGGGCGCCGCCGGCAGTCGCCCGATCTGGCGCGGCGCGGGCTGGGTCGAGCACGCCGTGATCGAGCGCGCCGCGCTCGCCGCGGGCGCGCGTGTGGAAGGCCCGTGCCTGCTCGAGCAGGAGGATGCGACGACCCTCGTCCCCGAAGGCTGGAGCGGCGCGGTCGGCGCCGCCGGCACGATCGTGTTCTCGCGGAGGTGAGCGACGTGCTCGACCCGGTCACCCAGGAGATCCTCACGAACGCGCTCTATGGCATCGCCGAGGAGATGGCGATGGTCGAGTACCGCTCGTCCTTCTCGCCGATCATCCGCGAGATGCTCGACTTCAACTGCGGCGTGTTCGACGAGCGCGGCCGCATGGTCGCCCACTCCGAGCAGATCCCCGCACAGCTCGGGCTGATGCAGTTCGCGCTCCAGGCGGCGATGGCGAAGTGGGGCGGCGAGATCGCGCCCGGCGACGCGATCCTCACGAACCACCCCTACATGGGCGGCACGCACACGCCCGACCTGCAGGTCTTCGAGCCGGTCTACGTCGACGACCGGCTGATCGGCTGGACGGGCTCGATCGCGCACCACATCGACGTCGGCGGCCAGTTCCCGGGCACCGAGAGCGCGCAGACGACCGAGCTCTTCCAGGAGGGGCTGATCTTCCCCGCGATCAAGCTCGTCGAGGGCGGTCGCCGCGTGCGCGCGATCTACGACGTGGTCGCCGCCAACGTGCGCGACCCGAACTCGACGCTCGGCGACCTCGACGCGCAGCTGGCGCGCCTGCCGGCGCGGCGGCGATCGTCTGCAGGTGCTGTGCGCGCGGCACGGCACCGACACGGTGCTGCAGGCGATGGGCGACCTGCTCGAGGGCACCGCGGAGCGCGCGCGGACGCTCTTCGCCTCGTGGCCGGCGAGGCCCGTCGAGGTCACGGGCTTCCTCGACGACGGCGGCTTCGAGGGCACGCCGCCGGTGCGCATCCAGCTCACGGCCGAGGTGCGCGACGGCGAGCTGCACGTCGACTTCGCGGGCACCTCCGAGCAGGTTCGCTCGGGCGTCAACGTGCCGATCGCGAGCACGCACGCGGCCGTCTATTTCGCCGTCCGCTGCTTCGCGGGGCACGCCGGGATCCTCCAGAACGACGGCCTCGCGCGGGTGATCCACCTGCACGCGCCGCACGGTTGCCTGCTCAACCCGCGCTTCCCCGCGGCGCTCTCGGCGCGCCACCTCGCCGTCCAGCGCACGGCCGACCTCATGATCGAGGCGCTCTCGGAGCTGCTGCCCGAGCGCGCGATCGCGGCCAGCCACGTCTCGTTCCCGGCGTTCGTCTTCCAGGCCGTGGATCCCCGCTCCGGGCAGCTGACGCTGCTCGCCGACATCATCGGCGGCGGGGGCGGCGCGCGGCGCGCTGCCGGCGGCGAGCACGCGATCGACACCTACACGTCCAACTGCGCGATCCTGCCGGCCGAGATCGCCGAGCTCGAGTATCCGTTCCTGGTCGAGCGCAGCGAGCTCGTCGACGGCTCCGGCGGTGCGGGGCGGTTCACGGGCGGCCTCGGCATCCGCCGCGACTACCGGCTGCTGGCCGATGCGGGCGACGGCATGTACTACATCGAGCAGTGCGACCCGCGCTTCGCGGCCGCAGGGCGCGAGGGCGGCGGCAGCGGCGCGGCCGGCGCCGTGCGGCTGCTGCGTGATGGCGTCTGGCGGGACCTGCCCGGCAAGGGCTACCTGGTGCTGGAGCGCGACGACGTGGTGAGCTTCGTCAGCGCGGGCGGCGGGGGCTTCGGCCGCGCCGGCTGAGGCGCTCGGTCGGGGTGGGCACCGGGCCCGCCCCGTCCCGGGTGATGCTGTCCGCACCTGCGCGCCGGGCGCGCCGCGCGCCGGGAACGTCCTAGGCTGCGGTGCGATGGCGGACGACGACCCCGAGGAGCCCACTGCCGCAGAGCTCAACGATCGCGGCATCGAGCTCGCCGAGCAGGGCGAGCACGCCGCGGCGGAGCGCTGGTTCCGGCGCGCGGCCGAGACCGGCTCGACCGACGCCTGGCTCAATCTCGGGCGCCTGCTCGCGATCCTCGGGCGCATGGCCGAGGCCCGCGCGGCCTACGAGGAGGCGGGGCGTCTGGGCGCCGCGGCGGGCTATCTGCTGAGCGGCGATCTGCTGCACGCCGAGATCGGCGACGTCGAGGCGGCGAAGCGCGCCTACGCCAAGGCGATCGAGCTGGGCGACGTCGACGCCTGGGTCAACCTGGGCGTCACGCTCGAGAGCGAGGGCGAGCTCGCCGAGGCGCGCGCCGCCTACGCGCGCGCCGTCGAGCTGGGCGACCGGGCCGCGAACTGGCAGCTCGCCGAGCTGATGGTGCGAGAGGAGGGCGAGGAGGAGGCGGCCGAGCGGGCTTACCGCGAGGCGATCGCCGGCGACGAGGAGCGCGCGCTGCTCGGGCTCGGCCAGCTGCTGCGCGACGCGGGCCGGCTCGACGAGGCCCAGCCGATGCTCCACCTGGCCGCGGAGCGCGAGGTCGAAGGTGCCCACGCCGCGCTCGGGTCGCTGCTCGAGGAGCGGCGCCTGCGCGGCGCTGCCGAGCTGGCCTATCGCGAGGGCATGGCCGCCGGCGACGGAGCTGCTGCGCTCAACCTCGGCAACCTGCTGAGCGGCGACGAGCGCTACGGCGAGGCCGAGACCACGTATCGCCATGCGATCGAGCTCGGCGAGAGCGATGCGTTCAACAACCTCGGCGCGCTGTATCTCCTGCTCGAGCGCGACGAGGAGGGCGAGGGGGCGCTGCGCGAGGGTGCGATCGCGGGCGACCCCCTGGCCGCGCGCAACTACGCGCAGCTGCTGCTCGAGGCCGAGCGCATCGACGAGGCCGAGGTCGCGCTCGAGGTCGCGGTGCGCGGCGGCGACACGGCCGCCGTGCAGATGCTCGCGGACCTCCGCGAGCCCTGAGCTAGGCGTAGCGGGCGCCGACCGCGGGCGGGAGCGCGTCGAGCTCGGCGAGCGCCTCGGCATCGAGCGCGAGCGTCGCGCCGCCGAGGTCGTCCTCGAGGTAGTGCTCGCGCTTCGTGCCGGGGATCGGCAGGAGGTGGTCGCCCTGCGCCAGCACCCACGCGATCGCGACCTGGGCGGGCGTCGCGCCGAGCCGCTCGGCGACGCGGGCCACGCCGTCGGCGATCGGGCGGTTGGCCGCCATCGCATCCGGCTGGAAGCGCGGGTTCGTGGCGCGGAAGTCCTCCTTGGGGAAGACCCGGCCGGTCTCCAGCGCGCCGGTCAGGAACCCGCGCCCGAGCACGCCGAACGCCACGAAGGCGACGCCGTGCTCGCCGCACCAGGGGATGACGTCCTGCAATGGCTCGCGCGTCCACAGCGAGAACTCGCTCTGCAGGGCGCTCACCGGATGGGTCGCGTGCGCGCGCGTGAGCTCGTCGACGGTGCACTCGGACATGCCGATCAGCCGGATCTTGCCCTCGCCGACGAGGCCGGAGAGCGTCCCGACGCTCTCCTCAACGGGAACGTCCGGGTCGACGCGGTGCAGGTAGTAGAGGTCGAGGACGTCCAGGCCGAGGCGCGAGAGCGAGCCCTCGCAGTGCCGCCGGATCGTTTCGGGGCGCCCGTCGCGCACGGTCGTGCGGCGCGGAAAGCCGCGGTTCTCGAGCGCGCACTTGGACGCGATCAGCAGCTCGGGCGGGCGCTTGCGGAGCGCGCGGCCGACGAGCGTCTCGTTGTGGCCGCGGCCGTACAGCGAGGCCGTGTCGATGTGCGTGACGCCGAGCTCGACGGCGCGCTGCACCGTCCGCTCCGAGATCGACTCCTCCTGCGGATCGAGGTAGTAACCCCAGGAGATGCTCATGCAGCCCAGGCCGACGGCCGAGACTGCGGGACCGTTTGCACCCATCTGCCGCTGGGGAAGGCCGGTCATCGCCGAACCCTAATCGGACGGCCTGCGAATGCGCGATAGCATGTACTGAACCCTCCAAGGGAGCTTCATGGGTAATTTCGGCATTCAGGAAATCGTGATCATCGTGGTGATCATTGCGCTGCTGTTCGGCTCGAGCCGGCTTCCGAGCCTCGCCCGGGGCACCGGCAAGCACCTGCGCAAGACCAAGGACTCGGTCGGGACGTTCAAGGAAGAGTTCGAGAGCGGCATGCGCGAGATCGATCCGGTGTCTCCGATCAAGGAGACGATGAAGAACGCGGATCCGCGCACCGCCGACGCGCCCGTCGAGAAGAAGGGCGACTAGCGAGTCCCGCGGTTGGCGTCGCTGACGCCTACGCGGATACGGGGGTGGGCGGCTCGGAGCCGCTCAGCACGGCGGCAGCGTTGCGGGCCGCAAGCACGGCCATGGCCGTGCGCGTCTCGATCGTCGCCGAGCCGAGATGCGGGATCAGCACGGCGCTCTCGAGCTCGAGCAGCGCCGGGTGCACCTCGGGCTCGCGCTCGAACACGTCGAGGCCCGCACCGGCGATCACGCCGCCGGCGAGCGCCTCGGCGAGCGCGGCCTCGTCGACCACCGGGCCGCGCGTCGTGTTGACGAGGTAGGCGTCGGTGCGCATCTGCGCGAGCCGCTCGGCCGTGATCAGGTGCGTGGTCTCGGGCGTCAGCGGGCAGTGCAGCGAGACGACGTCGCTCGTCGCGAGCAGCTCGTCGAAGTCGGTGAAGCTTGCTCCCAGCTCGCTCTCGACCGCCTCGTCGGCGCGGCGACGGCCGCTGTAGGCGATCTGCATGCCGAACGCGCGGGCGCGCCGGGCGGTCGCCGTGCCGATCTGGCCGAGCCCCACGATGCCGAGCGTCTTGCCCTGCAGGCTCGTGCCGAGCAGGTAATGCATGTGCCAGCGCCAGCCGACCTGGCTGCGGATCACGCGCTCGCCCTCGCCGAGGCGCCGCGTGACCATCAGGATCAGGGCCATCGCGATGTCGGCGGTCGCCTCGGTCAGCACGCCGGGCGTGTTCGTGACGATCACGCCGCGCTTCGCGCAGGCCGCCACGTCGATGTTGTTGTAGCCCACGGCCACGTTCGCGACGACGCGCAGCTGCGGGCCGGCGGCGTCGAGGAAGGCCTCGTCGACGCGGTCGTTGAGCAGCGTCACGACGGCGTCCGCCCCGGCGATCGCCGCGTGCAGCTCCTCGACCGAGAGCGCGGTCTCCTGGGCGTGGGCGTCGAGCTCGCCCGCCTCGCGCAGGAGCTCGAGGGCCGGCTCGGGCACGCGGCCCGTGACGACGATGCGGCCGGCCATCAGGACGCCGTCTGCGCGAGCAGGTCGCCCATCTTCTGCAGCGCCTCCTCGATGTTCTCGAGCGAGTTCGCGTACGAGACGCGCAGGTAGCCCTCGCCGTACTCGCCGAAGGCGGTGCCGGAGAGCAGCGCGACCCCCGCCTCCTCGAGCAGCCGGTTGGCCAGCTCGCGGGTATCGAGGCCGGTGTCCTTGACGTTCGGGAAGGCGTAGAATGCGCCGTTCGGGACGATGCAGCTCACGCCCGGCAGCTTGTTGAGGCCATCGACGACGAACGTGCGGCGCTTCGTGAACTCGGCCATCATCGCGTCGACCTCGTCGCGCGGCCCCTCGAGCGCGGCGACGCCGGCGAGCTGCACGGCGGGCGCGGTGCACGAGACGGAGTTGATGATCAGCCGGGTCACGGGCTCGACGAGCGGCTTCGGCAGCGCCGCGTAGCCGAGCCGCCAGCCGGTCATCGCGAACGTCTTGGAGAAGCCGTCGAGCAGGATCGTGCGCTCCAGCAGGCCCTCGTGCGAGGCGATCGTGTCGTGCGCGCCCTCGTAGAGCATCTCGGAGTAGACCTCGTCCGAGAGGATCCAGCAGTCGTGGTCGGCGAGCAGCTTCGCCATCTGGGCGTTGAGCTCGCGCGGGACGATGCCGCCCGTCGGGTTGGCCGGCGAGTTGAGGATCACCATCTTCGTCTTCGGCGTGAGCCGCTCGGCGAGGTCGTCGATGCTGAACGCGAAGTCGCGGTCCTCGGTGATCGGCAGCGGCACGGGCGTCGCGCCCGCCCACTTGATCACCGACTCGTAGATCGGGAAGCCCGGGTTCGGGTAGATGACCTCGTCGCCCGGGTTGCACGTCGCGAGCACGCCGAAGAACAGGAAGGGCTTGGCGCCGGGCGCGACGACGATGCTGCCCGGATCGATCTCGAGGCCGCGGTGGCGCGAGAGGTGCGCAGCGCAGGCCTCGCGCAGCACCGGCAGGCCGGGCGCGGGGCAGTAGTGGGTCTCGCCGTCGGCCCAGGCCTTGCGGCCGGCGTCGATGATGTGCCGCGGCGTCGTGAAGTCGGGCTCGCCGATCTGCAGGTGGATGATGCGCTTGCCCGAGGCCTCGAGCGCCTTCGCGCGCGCGAGCACCTCGAAGGCGGATTCCGTACCCAGGCGGTTGAGACTCTCGGCGAGCTGCATCAGGCGACTCCGTGAATGGTTGAACCTTTCGCCAGGCACGGTACGCTGTCGCTCAGAAGTCGTCAAGCCATGACCGAGACCACCCCCACCGTCCCCGCGTTCGTCCCCGCGCAGCGCGTGCGCTCGTTCGACCACATCGTCGGCCAGATCCGCGAGGTGATCGCCTCGGGCGGCATCGCGCCGGGTGAGCGGCTGCCGAGCGAGCGCGAGCTGGGCGTCGCGTTCGGGGTCTCTCGCACGACCCTGCGCGAGGCGCTGCGCGCGCTCGAGGCCCAAGGCGTGATCGAGATCCGCACCGGCTCGCGCGGCGGCGCCTTCGTCGCGGAGCCGAGCTCGGAGCTCGTCGCCGGCGCGCTCGGCGCGCTGCTGCGCTTCCGCTCGGCGACCGCGCGCGAGCTGGGCGAGTTCCGCATCCCGTTCGAGGCCGAGAACGCCGGCTGGGCCGCGCGCCGGGCCGAGCCCGCGGCGCTGGCCGAGCTCGAGCACATCGTCGGCGACGTGGCCGCGCGCGCGAGTGACGAGGGCGTGCCGTGGGCCGAGCTCGCGGCGCTCGAGGTGCGGTTCCACGATGCGGTCGCCCGCGCGACGGGCAACTCCGTGCGCGCGGCGATCATGAGCGCGATCCTGGACGCGCTCGAGCGCGCCTTCCGCGCGGTGCCGGTGCCGACCGACTCGCCGCTGCGCGGCGAGCTGGCGCCCGAGCTGCGCGTGATCGTGAACGCGATCCACGCCGGCGATGCGGACGCGGCGAGCGAGGCGATGCGGGCCCACGTGGCGCGCTGGTCGGAGCTCGAGGTCGAGCACTCGCCGTGAGCGTGCAAATGGGGCCTGGCCCCAATTGCACGGTAGTCCGTGACCGTGCAGATGGGCGTGCAATCGGGGCCTGGCCCCAATTGCACGGTGGTCAGTCGCCGAGCTCCGTTCGGCGCCTCGTGACGTACTCGTCCAGCTCGCTGCGGATCGCGGGCTCCATCGTGGGCTCTTCGTACTCCTCCAGCGTCTTCTTGTAGATCTCGCCGGCGCGCTCGGTCGCGTCGCGGCCGCCCAGGCGCTCCCAGCGCTGGAAGTTCTCGGTGCTCGAGAGCAGCGGGCGGTAGAAGCACTCGCGGAAGCGCTCGAGCGTGTGCACCGCGCCGAGGAAGTGGCCGCCTGCGCCGACCTCCTCGTGCGCGCCGAACGCGAGGCTCTCCTCGTTGATCTCGAGCGGCGTGAACTGCACCTGCAGCATGCGCAGGATCTCGATGTCGACGATGAACTTCTCGTAGCAGGCGACGAGTCCGGCCTCGAGCCAGCCGGCCGCGTGCATCACGTAGTTGGTGCCCGCGAGGAACGTCGGGGTCATCACGACCATCGCCTCGTAGGCCGCCTGGGCGTCGCACGTCTGGCTCGACGTCAGCCCACCGCCCGAGCGGAACGGCAGTCCGTAGCGGCGCGCCATCTGCCCGGTGCAGAGCAGGCCGATCGCCGACTCCGGCGTGCCGAGGGCGGGCGAGCCCGACTGCATGTCGGTGTTCGAGAGGAACGAGCCGAGGATCACCGGTGCGCCGGGGCGGATGAGCTGAGTCAGCGCGATGCCGGCGAGCGCCTCGGCGAGCTGCTGCGCGAGCGTCGCGGGGATCGAGACCGGCGACATGGCGCCCATCAGCAGGAACGGCGTGATCAGCACCGGCTGGTTGGCATTCACGTACTCGAACAGCGCGGCCAGCATGCGGTCGTCGTAGCGCAGCGGCGAGTTGACGTTGACGAGCGAGATCACGCCGGGCGTCTGCTCGATCGCCTCGCGCCCGCCGAACAGGATCTCGGTCATGCGGATCGTGTCGGCGGCGTTCGGACCGGAGGTGACCGAGCCCATGTAGGCCTTGTCGGAGAGCGTCTGCAGCGCCAGCACCATGTCGAGGTGACGCGAGTCGAGCGGCGTGTCGTTGGGCTCGACGAGCGTGCCGCCGGTCATGTCCAGCTCGGGGAACGCGTGCGCGAGCTTCGTGAAGTTGCGGAAGTCGTCCATCGTGCCGTCACGGCGGACGTCGCCCTGGCGCACGAACGGCGATCCGTACATCGCCGTGAAGACCATGCTGTCGTCGCCGATGTGCACGTTGTGGGCCGGGTTGCGCGCCTGCACGTCGAACGAGCGCGGCGCCTTGGCGACCTGCTCGAGGATGAAGTCGGGGTCGAACCAGACGTTGTCGCCCTCCGTGCGCATGCCGGCCTCGGCGAACAGCTCGACCGCCTCGGGAAGCAGGAACTCGACCCCCAGCTCGCTGACGATCCGCTTCCAGCCGCGCTCGAGCGTCTCGACGGCCTCCTGCGAGAGGATCTCGTAGCGCGGCAGCTTGTTGACGAACATGGCTCCCTAACGAGTAGGTCGGGTGGGTGATTGACGGAACCGCGGTATCGGCGCTAGATTCCACGATAGGAAACATGAGTCCCACGTGCTGAGTCAAGACGAGCGAACCCGCCCGAGCGGGACCCAGGCCATCGAGCGTGCCGCGCAGCTGCTTGTCCACGTATTGGAGCAGGACCGGGCGATCACCCTCGGCGAGCTCGCGCGCATGACCGATCTGCCGAAGAGCACGGCCTCCCGCCTCGTCGCCGCGCTCGAGCGCAGCGCGCTCGTGCAGCGCGACTCCGCGCGCGGCGCGATCAGGCCCGGCCCCGCCGTCCTGCGCTTCGCCCAGCGCGGCGTCGACGACGCCGACCTGGTCGAGCTCGCGCACCCCGTGCTCGACACGCTCGCGGCCGAGAGCGGCGAGACGATCAACCTCGCCGTGCCCGCGACGACCGGCGTCAACCACCTCGCCCAGGTCGAGTCGCGCCACATGATCGGCGCGGCCAGCTGGGTCGGCCGCGCGGCGCCGTTCCACGCCGCGGCCAACGGCAAGGTCTTCCTCGCCTTCGGCACCGCCGAGCTGCCGCGCATGCCGCTGACGCGCTTCACCCCGCACACGATCACCGATCGGCGGCATCTCTCCGGCGCGCTCGACACCATCCGCGCGCTGGGCTACGCGACCGCGGTCGACGAGATCGAGGTCGGTCTCTCGGCCGTCGCCGCACCCGTGCGCGGCGCCGCCGGCGCCTGCGTCGCCGCCCTGTCCATCTCCGGCCCGAGCTTCCGGCTCGACGCCTCCCGGCTCGACGAGCTGGGAGCGGTGCTGATCGAGCAGGCCGCCGTCCTTTCGACCCGACTCGGGTACCCGACCCTGGAGCGAGGCCTGACATGACCGACATGACGTACGACGAGATCCTGCAGGGACTCTTCGAGAACACCCTGATCGGCAACAAGCCCGAGGTCGCCGACCTCGTCAACAAGGGCCTCGCCGAGGGCATGGACCCGAGCTCGATGCTCTTCGACGCGCTCATCCCCTCGCTCGAGGAGGTCGGCGCGCGCTTCGAGCGCGGCGACTACTTCGTGCCCGAGATGCTGATCGCCGCGCGCGCCATGCAGGGCGCGCTCGACATCCTGCGCCCGCTGCTCGTGGCCGACGGCGTCCAGCAGATCGGCACCTTCGTCATGGGCACCGTCAAGGGCGACGTCCACGACATCGGCAAGAACCTCGTCAACATCATGCTCGAGGGCGCCGGCTTCACCGTGATCGACCTCGGCGTGAACGTCGCGCCCGAGACGTTCGTCGCGCAGATCGAGGAGCACAAGCCCGAGATCGTCGGGCTTCTCGGCCTTCCTCACGACGACGATGCCGATGTTCAAGGCGAACATCAACGCGATCGAGAAGGCCGGCCTGCGCGACAAGGTGATCATCATGGTCGGCGGCGCGCCCGTGACCCAGGAGTACGCCGACGCCGTGGGCGCCGACGGCTACGCGGCCGACGCCTCGACCGCGGTGCGCCTCGCCAAGGACCTGATCGAGAAGAAGCGGGCGCTCGTCCCCGCGTGAAGCCGCTCGCACTCATCGAGAAGGCGGTCAAGGGCCCGATCTGGGGCTGCCAGATGTGCGGTCAGTGCGTGCTGCACTCGACCGGCATGACCTGCCCGATGAACTGCCCGAAGACCCTCCGCAACGGGCCCTGCGGCGGCGTGCGCGAGAACGGCCACTGCGAGGTCAAGCCCGAGATGCGCTGCGTCTGGCTGAAGGGCTACGAGCGCGCCGACCACGCTGCCGGGCATCCCGCAGAGCTGGCGCGAGGAGTACGACCACCTGCGCCCGCCCGTCGACAACCGGCTCAAGAACACGTCGTCGTGGGTCAACTTCGTGACCAAGCGCGACCGCCGGACGCCGGACGGCTGGAAGCCCGGGGAGCACGAGTAGCGGCATGTCCGAGCTCGAGCGCAAGCTGGCGGGCGACCGGGCTCGTGATCACGGGCGAGCTGCCCGTGGTCGACGGCGGCGGCATCGACGCCGTGCGCCAGAAGTCCGAGCAGTACGCGCCGTGGGTCGACGCCATCAACGCGACCGACAACACCGCGGCGCACGCGCACGCGTCCAACGCTGGCCGTCGCGATCGCGCTCAAGACGATCGGCATCGAGCCGATCATGCAGGTCGTCTGCCGCGACAAGAACCGCCTCGCGATCCAGGCCGACATCGTCGGCGCCGCGCTCCACGGCGTCGAGAACATCTCGTGCCTGACCGGCGACGACGTGACCGCGGGGGACGAGAAGGAGACGCGCCGCGTCTTCGACCTCGACGGCCCGCAGGTGATCGTCACCGCGTCGGCGATCGCACGCGGCGAGTACCTCTCGGGCCGCAAGATCGAGCCGGCGCCGCACCTCTTCATCGGCGCCGTCGAGAACCCGGGCGCGCCGCCGCTCGCCTACCGGGCGCAGCGCGCGCTCAAGAAGGCGCGCGCCGGCGCGCGCTATCCTGCAGCTGCAGATCTGTTACGAGCCCGCGCATCTCGAGGCGTTCTGCGCCGAGGGCGAGCGCATCGGGCTCTCGCGGCACACCGCGCTGCTGCCCTCGATCTGCCTCGTCGCGCGGCGCGCGCCCGCTCGAGTTCATGGACGACGACGTGCCGGGCATCTCGGTGCCCGCGGCCACGATCGAGCGGGTCGAAGTCCGCCGAGGATCCGCGGGCCGAGGCCTTCGAGCTCGCCGTCGAGCAGGCGCAGCACGCACTGGCGCAGCCGGGCGTGCGCGGCCTGCATCTCATCTCGTTCCGCAAGGACGACGCGGTCGGGCGCCTGTGCGAGCGGCTCGGCATTCCCCAAACCAAGGAGCGAGACGCCCGTGGACACGGTTCTCCAGTCGCGGTCTAAGACCGTCACGATCGGCATCGACAGGCCGTTCTGCATCATCGGCGAGCGCATCAACCCGACCGGCCGCAAGGCCTTTGCGCTCGAGCTGCGGAACGGCAATCTCGATCCCGTGCTCGAGGACGTGGACGCGCAGATCGCGATGGGCGCCGACATGCTCGACGTCAACGCCGGCATCCCGCTCGTCGACGAGGCCGACCTGCTCGCGCGCATGGTCAAGCTCGTGCAGGATCACTGCGACATCCCGCTCTGCATCGACTCCTCGGTGATCGAGGCGCTCGAGGCGGGCCTCGACGCCTACGAGGGCAAGGCGCTCGTCAACTCGGTGACCGGCGAGGACGACCGCCTCGAGCTGATCCTCCCGATCGTCGCCAAGCACGGCGCGGCCGTGATCGGCCTCGCCAACGACGAGACCGGCATCCCGCAGACCGCCGAGGAGCGGTTCGTGATCGCCAAGAAGATCATCTCGGTCGCCGGCGACTACGGCATTCCCCCCGAGGACGTGCTGATCGATCCGCTCGCGATGCCGGTCGGCGCCGACCCCTCGGTCGTCCGCATCACGCTGCAGCTGATCGCGATGATCCGCGACGAGCTCGGCGTGAACATGTGCCTGGGCGCGTCCAACGTCTCGTTCGGGCTGCCCGAGCGCCACACGCTCAACGCCGCGTTCCTCGCCATGGCCGAGGCCCACGGGCTGACCAGCGCGATCATGAACGCGCTCTCCGAGGAGTGCGTGCGCAGCGTGCGCGCGAGCGACCTCATGCTCGGCCGGGACGAGTGGGGCGCCAGCTGGATCGCCGCCCACCGCGCACGCCTGGCGGCCGTGACCTCGTGAGCGTCGCCGTCGCAGGAGGCGATGACGGGCGAGGGCGTCGGCCGCGTACGGCTGCGCTTCCTGCCCGGACGGCCCCGAGGTCAAGGTGCCGCCGGGCGTCAGCCTGTTCGACGCGGCGAGCTGGAACGGCGTCGCGATCGACTCCACGTGCGGCGGCTACGGCACGTGCAAGAAGTGCAAGGTGCGGATCGTCGAGGGCGACGCTGCCGATCAGCTCGGTCGACCCGCGCGCGTTCACGCCCGACGAGCTGCAGGGACGGCTGGCGCCTGGCCTGCCGCGCGCAGGCCTCGTGCGACCTCGTGATCGACGTGCCGCCGCTGCAGACGCGCCCGAAGGCCGCGACCGTCGGCGTCGGCCGCCAGGTGATCCTGCGCCCGAGCGTCCAGAAGCGCTACCTCGAGCTGTCCGAGCCGACGCTGCGCGACCAGGTCTCCGACCTCGAGCGCATCCTGCAGGCGATGGACGACCTCGAGCTGCGCGTCGGCGTCGACGTCGTGCGCACGCTGCCGAAGCTCGTGCGCGAGAGCGACTGGAAGGTCACGGCCGTCGTCGTCGACGACGAGCTGATCGGCGTCGAGGCCGGCGACACGACCGCGCGCATGTACGGCATCGCCTTCGACCTCGGCACGACCACGGTCGTCGCGACGCTGCTCGACCTCTCGACGGGCACGCCCGTCGGCGTGGCCTCGATCCTCAACCGCCAGCAGCCCTACGGCGCCGACGTCATCCGCCGCATCTCGGCGACGATGATGGATCCCGAGGTCGGGCCCAAGCTGCAGCAGCTCGCCCAGAGCACGCTCGCCGACCTCGTGCGGCGAGGTGCTGCGAGGGCGACGGACGTCGCGCCCGAGGAGGTCTACGAGGTCGCGCTCGCCGGCAACGCGACGATGACGGAGCTGCTGCTCGGCATCGACCCCGAGCCCGTCGGCGTCGCGCCGTTCATCATGGCCGCCTCGACCTACCCGCTGATGCGCGCGAGCGACTTCGGCGTGACGCGTGCACCCGCGCGCCCACGCGCACGTCTTCCCGGCGCTCGGCGCCTACGTCGGCGGCGACATCGTCGCCGGCCTGCTGGCCTCGGGCATGACGCGCGACAAGCGGCTGCGGCTGTTCATCGACGTCGGCACGAACTGCGAGATCGCGCTCGGCAACGCCGAGCGCGTGCTGACGACGGCCGCGCCCGCCGGGCCGGCCTTCGAGGCCGCGCAGATCCGCTGCGGCATGCGCGCCGCCGACGGCGCGATCGAGACGATCCGCATCGCGGACGGCGAGATCGCGCTCGGCGTGATCGGCGACGCGACGCCCGTCGGCATCTGCGGCTCGGGCCTCGTCGACGCGGTCGCGGAGCTCGTCAAGTGCGGCCTGCTCGACGCGTCCGGGCGCTTCATCCCCGACGAGCAGGCGGCCGAGCTGTACCCGGTGCTGGCCGAGCGGCTGGTCGCGATCGAGGGCGAGCGGATCTTCGTGCTGGCGTGGGCGGGCGAGCCCGGCGACACCGAGGGCGCCGTCTACCTCTCGCAGCGCGACGTGCGCGAGCTGCAGTTCGCCAAGGCCTCGATCGCGACCGGCTGGGCGCTGCTCGTCGAGGAGCTCGGCGTCGACGTCAAGGACATCCAGCAGGTGCTGCTGGCCGGCTCGTTCGGCTCGTACCTCTCGCCCGCCTCCGCGGTGCGCATCGGGCTCGTGCCCAAGCTCGCGCTGCCGCGCATCGTCGCGGCCGGCAACGTCGCGGGCGAGGGCGCCAAGATGATCCTGCTGTCGGCCCAGGAGCGCGCGGCCGCCGCGGCGCTCGTCCACGAGGTCGAGTACGTCGAGCTGTCCGACCGGCCCGACTTCAACGACCTCTTCATCGACCAGCTCTCGTTCCCGTCGTGACCGTCGGCGTCGTCGCCTGCGGGGCGCTCGCGCTGCACGTCAAGGCGATCGCGCGCCGTCGCGGGCTCGACGTCGACGTCCACGCGCTGCCGCCGCAGCTTCACAACCGGCCCGATCGCATCGCGCCCGCCGTGACCGCGAAGCTCGACGAGCTGCGCGGGCCGCCACGCGCGCGTGGCCGTGGCCTATGCCGACTGCGGCAGCTACGGCGCGCTCGACGCGGCGCTCGCGGGCAGCGGCGTCGAGCGCCTCGCCGGCGACACCTGCTACGACCTCTTCGGCTTCGACGAGGTGCACGAGGCGCTCGCCGAGGAGCCGGGCACGTACTTCCTGACCGACTTCCTCGCGCGCACGTTCGAGCACACGGTCTGGCGCTCGCTCGGCCTCGACCGCTATCCCGAGCTGCGCGACGACTACTTCCACTCCTACCGCCGCTGCGTGTGGCTCGCGCAGCGCCCGACGCCGGCGCTGCGCCGGGCCGCCGAGCACGCGGCCGATCTGCTGGGCCTGCCGCTGACCGAGCTCGTCGTCGGCGAGGGTGGTCTCGAACGCGAGCTGGTGCGCATCTGCACCGCACCGGCGGCATGAAGGAGCGCGCGGACGTCGTCGTGATCGGCGCGGGCATCGTCGGCTGCTCGGCCGCCTACTACCTCACGCTCGCGGGCGTGCGCAACGTCGTGGTGATCGACCAGGGGCCGATCGGCGACACCGGCGGCTCCTCGTTCCACGCGCCCGGCCTGTGCTTCCAGACCAACGGCTCGAAGCTCTCGTGCACGCTCGCGCAGTGGTCGCGCGAGCTCTACCGCGAGCTCGACACGCCCGAGCTGCGCACCTGGTGGGAGGTCGGCGCGGTCGAGGTGGCGACGACGCCCGAGCGGCTCGCCGAGCTCAAGCGCCGGCACGCCTACGCCACCTCGTGGGGCCTCGCGAGCCACGTGATCACGCCCGCGGAGGCGCAGCGCCTCGTGCCGCTGCTCGATCGCGATCGCCTGACCGGCGCGCTGCACATCCCGAGCGACGGCATCGCCAAGGGCGCGAACATCTGCCGCGCGCTGCAGGCGCGGGCGGAGGAGCGCGGCGCGACCTTCATCGGCGGCGTGCGCGCGACCGGCCTCGACATGGCCGGCGGGCGCGATCCGCGCGGTCGAGACCGACCAGGGCACGATCGCGACCTCCACGGCGCTCGTCGCGATGGGGCTCTGGGCGCCCGCGTTCATGCGCGCGCGCGGGCCTGCCGCTCGTCGCGATGCAGCCGATGCAGCACCTCTTCGCCTGGACCGAGCCGCTGCCCGAGCTGGCCGGCACCGCGGTCGAGATCGAGCAGCCGATCCTGCGCCATCAGGACCGCTCGATGTACTTCCGCCAGCGCGGCGAGGGCTACGGCATCGGCGCCTACGGCCACGACCCGATCACGATCGAGCCGCACGAGCTCGAGCGCCACCCCGAGGGCCACCAGATCGCGACCGGCCCGTTCTCGCAGGAGCACTGGCCCGAGTCGCTGGGCTGGGCGCAGGAGCTGCTGCCGCGCGCTCGCCGGGGTCGGCATCGCCGAGACGTTCAACGGCCACTTCTCGTTCGCGGTCGACAACAACTCGTTCGCCGGGCCCTCGTCGCAGGTCGCCGGGCTGTGGCTCGCCGACGGCATCTGGGTCACGCACGGCGGCGGCACCGCGAAGGCCGTCGTCGACCTGATGACGACTGGCCGCTGCGCGCTCGACCTCGGGCCGATGCACCCCGACCGCCTGCACCGCTTCCAGCGCAGCCCGCTCTACGTGCAAGGCGCGCGGCAAGACGCAGTACGACGAGGTCTACGACATCCTGCATCCCGGCCAGGTGCTCGCGCACCCGCGCGGGGTGCGCACGACGCCGTGGCACGAGCGCTTCCTCGACCACGGCGCCGAGCTGACCGAGAGCGCCGGCTGGGAGCGCGCGCAGTGGTTCCGCGCCAACGACGCGCTGCCGCTGCCCGACGTGATGCCGCGAGCGCTCGGCCTGGGCGCAGCGCCACTGGTCGCCGACGATCGCGCGCGAGCACCACGCGACCCGCACCGGCGTCGGCGTCTTCGACCTCACGCCGTTCGTGAAGGTCGAGGCCGAGGGCCCCGGCGTGACCGCGTGGCTCAACCGCGTGTGCGCGAGCGAGATGGATCGGCCCGTCGGGCGCGTGCTCTACACGACGGTGCTCGACCACGACGGCGGCTGCGTCTGCGACCTCACCGTGACGCGGCTCGAGGACGAGCGCTACCTGCTCGTGACCGGCGGCGGCTCGGGCCCGCGCGACGTCGCATGGCTGCGGAGCGAGCTCCCCGAGGGCGACTCGGTGCGGCTGCGCGACGTCTCCTCGTCGCTCGGCGTGCTCGGCCTGTGGGGGCCGCGCGCCGGCGAGCTGCTCGCGCGCGCTGAGCCCCGACGACCTCTCGTTCCCGTACCTCACGGCGCGCGAGATCTGGGTCGGCGCCGTGCCGGTGCTGGCGCTGCGCATCTCGTACGCGGGCGAGCTCGGCTGGGAGCTCTACACGCCGACCGAGCACGGACGCTATCTCTGGGACCGGCTCTTCGAGGCCGGCGCCGACCTCGGCGTCGTGGCCTGCGGCACGGGCGCCTTCAACTCGCTGCGGATGGAGAAGGGCTACCGCTTCGCGGGCGTCGACATGACGCGCGAGCACACGCCCTGGGAGTGCGGTCTCGGCTTCACGGTGCACTTCACGAAGCCGCGCTTCAACGGCCGCGAGGCGGCGCTCGCCGCCCGCGCGCGCGGGCCGCGCAAGCTGCTTCGCTGCCTCGTGCTCGACGACGTGAACGCCACCGCCTACGGCGGCGAGCCGCTGCTGCGCGACGGGCGCGCGGTCGGCTACGTCACGAGCGCCGACTTCGGCTACACCGTCGGGCACCCGATCCTGCTCGCCTGGCTGCCGCCCGAGCTCGCCCACGAGGGCGCGCAGGTCGACGTCGACATCTTCGGCGAGCACGTCGGGGCGACCGTGACCCACGAGCCGCTCTACGATCCCAAGGGTGAGCGACTCCGTGTCTGACGACCGCTACGAGCGCGGCCTCGAGGCGCGCCGCCGCGTCGTCGGCGCCGAGTACGTCGAGAAGCAGTTCGCCGCCGCAGGCGAGCTCGACCGCGACTTCCAGCGCATGGTCACCGAGTACTGCTGGGGCGAGGTCTGGACGGGCACGGCGCTGAGCGACAAGCAGCGCAGCCTGCACAACCTCTGCCTGCTCGCCGCGCTCAACCGGCCGACCGAGTTCGAGACGCACTGCCGCGGCGCGCTGCGCAACGGCGTGACGGTGGACGAGCTGCGCGAGACGCTCACGCAGATCGCCGTCTATGCCGGCGTGCCCGCCGGCATGGAGGCGTTCCGCATCGCGCGCCGCGTGCTCGCCGAGCACGCCGCCGGCCGATCAGCGTGCGATGCGCGGGCGTCGCGTCGACCTCGATCAGGTTCGGCGGGACGAACGCGGCGACTGAACGGTCGTCCGCGCGGGCTTCGGGCTGCCGTCGATCGCTCGGCGATCGACGCGCATCGTAGACGTCGACGTCGGCGGCGATCCGCAGGCCGTCGATCCTGACGATCGACGCCACGCGCCTCCGGCCTGAGCGACGACGGCGATCAGCTGCCTCGTGCGCGGTCTCGTGCCTGCGTTTCGAAGGGCACGTCGGGCTCGCCGGCCGCGCCGGGCGTCCGCAGGCGAACCTCGTTGATCGCCGCAGCACACCGCCGTGAGTACGACCCGAGGGCGCCAGGCGCATCTGGACGTCAGTCGAACACGGGGTCTCCTCGCCGCGAACGATCGAGCGACGCGGACCGGCGTAGCGCTGCGCCGGCCGCAAGCCGGCGCAGGACACCGCGCGACGATACCGATCTACGGGAGCTCGACGCGCCCGAGCCGGCGGCCGCACCACAGGATCGCGGCGGCGGCCACGATGGCGAGCACCGCGATGGCACCGAGCGCGCCGATCGCGGGGACGTTCTGGTCGGTCGACGACGGCAGGCCGCCCGCCACGATCGCCCGCGCGTAGGCGCCGATCGAGAGCCAGCGCGCGCTCGGCGCGAACGTCGCGATCGAGCCCTCCCAGAAGAGCACGTAGATCAGGCCGATCACGACCGGCCGCTTGACGCGCAGCGAGAGCGCGCCGAACGCCGCCGCGTAGGTGCACGCGGCGACCAGCACCGCGAGCAACGCCCAGCCCGCCACCGCGACGCCGTTGTCGTCGCCCGGCGAGAGCGCGACCGTGATCAGCAGGCCGGGCAGGCAGAGCACGATCGTCGTCAGCGCCGCGGCCGCGATCGCGGGCAGCACGATCGCGAGGCGCGGCAGCGGCGTCGAGGCGAGGTAGAGGATCGTGCCGTCGTCGCGCTCCTCGCCGATCGCGCTCGCGCCGATCACGAGCGCGATGAACGGCAGGATCAGCGGCAGGAAGATGACCTCCATGAGCGACCGCGAAGTCCTCGGCGTCGGCCGAGCCGCCGGCGGCCTGGATGATCGCGACGAAGGCCGAGAGCATCGGCGCGAGCGCGAGCAGCGCCGAGCGGCGGCGCAGCAGCAGCCGGCGCAGCGCGAGGCGGAAGAGCAGGCCGTTCACTCAGCGGCCCCGGCCGCGTGCGTGGTCGGTGAGGTAGGTGTAGACGCTCTCGAGGTCGTCGCCGAGCGGCTCGACGCGCTCGAGCGTGGCGCCGAGGTCGCGCGCCAGCGGCATCAGCCGACGGCCGAGCGCGTCGACGTCGGCGGTCTCGACGACGAGCACGCCGTCGTCGATGCGGACGCCGCTCGCGAGGCCCTCGCCGACGAGCTCGCGGGCGATCGACTGGGCCGCGCCGCCGGCGGCGATGCGCAGCGTGCGCGGCCGGTCGGCGATCAGGCCGCGGATCGCGCCCGTCTCGCCCTCCGCGACGAGCCGGCCGTTGACGAGGACGACGACGCGCGGCGCCATGCGCTCGACCTCGTGGAGGACGTGCGAGGAGACGAGCACCGTGCGGCCCTCGGCGCCGAGCCGGCGGATCAGCTCGACGACGTGGCGGCGCTGCACGGGATCGAGGCCGTTGAGCGGCTCGTCCAGCAGCAGCAGCTCGGGCGAGTGCACGAGCGCCTGGGCGAGCTTGACGCGCTGGCGCATGCCCTTCGAGAAGCCGCCGACGCGGCGCTCGGCGGCGTCCTCGAGCCCGACGATGCGCGAGCGCCTCGGCCGCCGCGGAGCGCGGGTCCGGCACGTCGCGCAGGCTCGCCATCAGCTCGACGAGCTCGCGCGCCGTCAGAAAGGGCCAGAGGCCGTCGCGATCGTGGACGATGCCGATGCGGCGGTAGACCTCGGGCTCGCGCCGCGGGTCGTGGCCGAGCACGCGCACCGTGCCGGTGCTCGGATCGGCGAAGCCCGCGCAGAGCGCGAGCGCCGTCGACTTGCCGGCGCCGTTGTGCCCGAGCAGGCCGGTCACGCCCGGCTCGAGCACGAAGGACACCTCGGCCAGGGCGACCGTGTCGCCGTACCACTTGGACACGCCCTCGAAGACGAGCGTCAGGCGTCTGCCCTCCGGTAGCGCCACCACAGGCAGCCGGCCGAGATGGCCATCACGACGCCGCAGGCCGCCCACCACCACCAGCCCGCGAGCGCGGTGTCGGGATCCTGGCGGCCCGGATACAGCGAGCGCGCCGCGGCGATCGGCAGGCGCCCGAGCATCATCAGCTGCAGGTGCTTGTCGAGGTCGGCGTCCTCCACCAGCGAGGCGCCGAC
This sequence comes from uncultured Actinomycetes bacterium, assembly GCA_963834415.1. Lineage (GTDB taxonomy): Bacteria > Actinomycetota > Thermoleophilia > Gaiellales > JALYLC01 > JALYLC01. The sequence continues at coordinate 184,435 of CAWIBP010000005.1, forward strand.
GAGCGTCGGGATCAGCATCAGACCGGCGTAGCCGCCGAGCGCGAAGGCGCGGCGCGACGTGAACGATGCGACCGCCAGCCCGACCAGGCTGACGTAGAACGCGAGTATGAAGCCCGAGGCGAAGATGCGGCCGACGTCGAGCCAGTGCTCGCCCAGGTAGTCGAGTCGCCGACTCGGCGAAGAACGTGTTGCCGACGAACAGCAGCAGCACCGGCAGGAGCGTCAGGCAGAGCAGCGGCACGACCGCCGCGATGACCTTGCCGAGCACGTAGGTGAGACGCCCGACCGCGGTCGAGAGGTACAGCGACAGCACGTTGTCGCGACGATCGGGGCAGAGCAGCTCGGGGCACAGGATCGCGGCGAAGATCGTCACGTCGAGGCCGATCTCGGTGAGGTACTGGCGGTACGGGATCAGCTCCGGGAAGCGATCGGCGAAGTCCTGGCCGACGATCGCGCGGATCGCGAGCACCGCGAACGCGGGGAGCAGCGCGATCAGCGTCAGCGTGACGGGCAGGAACTTCGCGCGCCAGCTCTTGCGCGCGCCGAGCGCGCCGAAGGCGCTCCAGCGCGCGAGCGAGATGATCGCGAGCCACGGCGCGCGGCGGATCCCGTCGTAGCGCGCGTAGCGGGTGTCCTCGAGGCGGGCGCTCATGCGATCGCCCCGATCACGGCGTCTTCGAGCGTGCGGTCGCCCGGCAGCAGCGCGCGCAGGCTCACGCCGGTCTCGCTGCAGGCGTCGCGGACGGCGTCCGGCAGAGCACGCCGGCGTCGCCGCGCACGGCGAGCCAGCCCTCCTCGCCGTCCTCGACCTCGAGGCCGCGCGCGCGCAGCGCGGCGCGCAGCGCGGCGAGGTCGCCGATCGCGTGCAGGCGTGCCGTGCCGGCCTCGCGCCCGAGCAGGTCGGTGATCCGGCCCTGCGCGGCGACGCGGCCCTCGCGCAGGACGACGACGGCGTCGCAGGTGCGCTCGACGTCCTCGAGCACGTGTGACGAGAACAGCACGCGAATGCCGAGATCGCGCGAGAGCCGGCGCACGAGCTCGAGCATCTCGTCGCGCCCCTGCGGGTCGAGGCCGTTCGTCGGCTCGTCCAGCACGACCAGCTCGGGCGAGTGCACGAGCGCCTGGGCGAGCTTGACGCGCTGGCGCATGCCGGTCGAGAACGTGCCGATCAGGCGCATGCGCTCCTCTTCGAGCCCGACCTGGAACAGCACCTCGCTCGCGCGCAGCACCGCGATGCGGCGCGGCAGGCCGCGCAGCTCGCCGAGGTGGACGACGAGGTCGCGCGCCGTCATCCAGCTCGGCAGGCACTCGTGCTCGGGCATGTAGCCGATGCGCCGCCGCAGCTCGAGTCCCCGTGCGACGGCGTCGAAGCCGAGCAGGCGGGCCGAGCCGCCGTCCGGCTCGACGAGGCCGAGCAGCGCGCGCATCAGCGTCGACTTGCCGGCGCCGTTCGCGCCCAGGAGCCCGATCGCGGCGTCCGTCATCTCGACGGACACGTCGTCGAGCGCCACGATGGCGCCGAAGCGCTTGGTCAGCCCGGTGGTGGCGATCGTCGTTCGCTCGGCGGTCGCGGCCACGCAGGCACCTTAGACCGCCTTGCCCCGCGCGGCATCGTGCGCGAGGCGGAGATCGTTCCCCGCCTCAGGGATGAGGAAGGGCTCAGCCCTCGAGCAGATCGAGCAGGGTCGGGCCTTCCTGCTCGGGTGCCACGGTGGCGACGGCCAGGCGCCGCAGCGGGCGGCGCACGATCGCACCGCCGGGGCCGGCGAGCTCGATCACGCGCGCCCCGCACGAGCGCTCGAGGCGATCGGCGAGCGCCGCGTGACAGGTGGAGACGACGACCTGACGCCCTTCGACGGCGCCGAGCACGCGCACGAGCGCGTCGAGCCGGTGCGCGTCCCAGTGCGCGAACAGCTCGTCGAGGAACATCGGCAGGCGGGCCTCGTCGTCGATGGCGTCGACCAGCGCGAGCCGGACCGCGACGTAGATCTGCTCGAGCGTGCCGCGCGAGAGCGGCGGCCCGACGCGGATCGGCATGGCCTCGTCCGCGCGCGTGACCTCCAGCACCGGCTCGCCGCCGGGTGTCTCGACGATCGCGATGCCGGTGTAGCGCCCGTGCGTGATCGCCTCGAGATAGCGGCCGGCCGACTGCAGCCATGCGGGCGCGTAGCGCTCGCGCACCTCGCGCTCGGCCCGGCGCACGATCGCGGCGGCCAGCACCAGACGGTCGCGCTCGCGCTTGACCGCCGCGAGCTCCTGCTCGACCGCGCGCAGCTCGCCCTCGACGTCGCCCACCGTGCGCGCCGTGCTCAGGCGCTTCAGCTCGGCGCCCAGCTCCTGCTCGCGCAGCAGCAGCTCCTCGGCGCGCGCACGCGCCTCGCGCAGCTCGGCGACGAGCGTCGCGTGCTCGTCGTCGGACAGCAGCAGCCGCTCGCCGCGCGCCTCGCGCTCGCGTGCGGTCGCGAGCAGCGCGTCGAGCTGCGGCTCGCTCTCGACGAGGCTGCGCTCGCGCTGATCGGCGGCGACGCGCTTCTGCGCGGCCTGGTGCAGCGCGATCCAGCGCGTCGCTCGCGTCGCCGTCGGGCGATGCGCTGCAGATCAGCGTCTCCAGCCCCGGCGAGGCGCTCGGCTCAGCTCGGTGACGCGCTCGTCGGCGGCGAGCACACGCGGGCTCGAGCTCGGCCGCGCGCTCGCGTGCCACGACGGCCTGCGCGTCGGCGCGCTGTGCGTCCTCGAGCTCGCTCGACAGGCGCTCCGCGTCGTCGGTGCCGAGCACCGCGGCGAGCGTCGCCCCGCGCTCGGCCGCGCGCAGCTCGCTCTCCTCCAGCTGCGCCAGCCGGCGGGCGGCGATCGCCTGCTCGCGCGTGACCGCTGCGCAGCTGCTCGACGTCGCTGACGAGCGTGTGGTCGGGGTGAGCGATGCGCGACTCGGCGACGCGCAGGTCGCCGAGCGCGGCGACGAGCTCGCTCCAGCCGGCCGCGCGCTCGGCCAGCGCGGCGCGCATGAGGCGGGCGCCCTTGCGCTGCACGGGCGAGCCCGAGCGCGAGCGCCCGCGGCGAGCAGCGCGGCGGCGAGCAGCGCGAGGCGGCCGCCCGGCAGCGCGATCGCGAGCGCGGCGAGCACGACGCCGAGCGCCGCGGCGGCGCCGACGGCGATCGCCGGGACGTGCGCGACGCGGGCCTCGGCGGCGGGCAGCGAGCGCTCGCAGCGGGCGGCCGCGGCCTGCAGGTCGGCGACCTGCACGGTCTCGAGCGCCGCGCGATCGGTGTCGCGCAGCGGGGCGTGGCCGAGCACGCGCTGGGCGAGGTCGTCGCTGCGACTCGGCCTGGCTCTCGGCGCGGGCGCGCTCGATGCCGAGCTGATCGCGCTCGCCCTCGTCGCGCGCACGCGCCAGTGCCGCCTCGCGGATCGTCGGCGGCGTGGGCGAGCAGCAGCACGTCGCGCTCGCCGAGGTGCGGCGGACGGCGAGCGCCGCTGCGAGCTCGGCGCGCAGGTCGGCGAGCTCGCAGCGCGCGCTCCGCGGACTCGCTGCGCAGGGCCTCGAGCCGATCGCCGGGCTGGGCGCCGATCCGCGCTGCGAGCGCGTCGGGCACGAGCGCCTCGGCGTCGCTGCGCAGGCGCTCGAGCTCCTGCCAGGCGCGCAGTGCCGGGGCGTGGCGGTCGTGGAGGTCGCGCCGGCCCTCGAGCTGCGCCTCGCCGCGGCGCGCGCTCGCGAGCTCCGTCGCGCACGCGCGCGAGCTCGGCGGCCACCTCGTCGTGGGCGTGGGCCTGCGCCAGGGCCTCGCGGCGCGCCTCGCGCAGGGCGCTCATGCGGGCTGCGCAGCTCCGCCGAGCGCGGCTTGCCGCGGCGATCGGAGCGCCACAGGGCGTCGGCGCCGGTGGACAGCTCCTGTGCGGCGATCGCGGCCGGCCGCAGGAAGGCGGGCGAGGCGCCGCCGAGCAGGCGCTGCTCGATCTCGCGCCAGGTCGCGGCGTCGAGCCCGCGCAGCTCGTCGGCGTCGAAGGCGTGGAGCGCGAGGTAGGTGCCGCGCTCGAGCCAGGCGACGTCGGCGAGCGGGCGGTTCGCGAGCTCCTCCTGCACGTCGCCGCGCCAGGCCCGGCCGCTCGGCCGGGCGCGCAGATGACGCTCGACGCGCACGCGCTCGCCGTTCGGCAGCACGAGCTCGAGCTCGCCGTGGGCGTGCCCGTCGAGCGGCGTGGCGGGGTGATCCTCGCGCGCGGCGGGCGAGAAGCCGTAGAGCATCGCGGCGACGAACGAGCGGAGGCTCGACTTGCCGGCCTCGTTGGGGCCGTAGATCGACGACGATGTCGCTCTCGGCGAGCCCCTCGAGCTCGAGCTCGGCGAGCGCGCCGTAGGCGCCGACGCGCAGGCGGTCGATCTTCACGGTGCCGACTCCGCCAGCAGCGCCTCGGCGAGCGTCTCGTCGAGCTCGGCCGAGGAGCTCGGCCATGTAGGCGCGGCGGCGAGGGGGTCGCCGGAGGGCTCGCCCGCGAGCACTCGCGGGCGCGAGCTCGTCGAGCAGCGCACTGCTCGGCGGCGGCGCGACGGCGATCTCGAGCGCCGCGCCGAGCAGGTGCGGCTGGCCGCGGTGCTTGTCGAGGCTCGATCGGCGGGCGCAGGTGCTCGCAGCGCAGCTCGGTGCTGAGCGCGCCGAGCGCGAGCGCGAGATCCTCGGCGCAGGCGGCTGCGCTCCTCGGGGTCGCGCAGCGCGTCCGCGAGCGGCGAGCGACCGCGCAGCTCGACGCGCACGACGAGCTCCTCGCCGGGGGCGCCGGGCTGCGTCGCCTCGAGCGCGACCATCGCCTCGCCGGTCAGGCCCGGCGAGCGCCGGAGCGCCCGTGACGTCGTCGAGCCGCAGTCGCTCGAAGCGCAGCGGCGCGAGCGGCACGAACTCGACCTCGGCGCGGCCGCCGGCGTCGATCTCGACGACCAGCGCGCCCTTCGCGCCGGGCTCGCCGACGTCGTGCGGCATGAGGCAGCCGGGATACCACGCGGGCGGCGCCGTGCGGAGCTCCTGGCGCAGGTGCACGTGGCCGAGCGCCCAGTAGGCGTAGCCGCGGTCGAGATCCTCGGGGGCGCAGGGCGCGTAGCGCTCGCGCGCGCCCGCGGCTCCGTCGACCTGCGCGTGCAGCACGGCCACCGAGACGCGGGCTCGGCGCGGCGGGCAGCAGCTGCGCGAGATTCGCGCCCTCGGCCGTGCTGGCGTGGCCGATCGCGACGATGTGGCCGAGCGTCGTCGCCGTCGTCGCCGGCGATCGGCACGACGACCGGCTCGTGGGTGAGCGCGAGCGTGCAGCCGCGCCTGGTCGAGCGGCAGCGAGCGCGCTGGCCGGGGTCGTGGTTGCCGCTGGCGATGACGACGGCGGTGCCCGGCTTCCGTCACACGCGCGAGCTGCGCGAGCACGTGGTGCAGCGCGGCGGGCCCGACCTCGCTGCGCTCGAAGACGTCGCCGGCGATCACGAGCGCGTGCGCCTCGCGCTCGATGGCGAGCGTGCAGACGCGCGCGAAGGCCTCGCGCTCGGCGGCGCGGACGCGCGCGCGGACGCCGGCATCGAGGCTCGCGCAGGGCGCGTCGAGGTGGCAGTCAGCCGTATGGACGATCCGCAGCATGGGTGTCGCAGCCTAGAGGGGCGGTCGGTCGGCACTCGGGGGCGCGGCGGGGGTCGCGGCGATGGGCGCCGGTGGGCGGCCGTGGCGTCGTTGTGGCGTCGTGGTCAGAGTCTGGATGGGTCGGCGTCGTGAGTGCTTTCTGCTGGATCCTGTGACGCTTTTGCGCGGTGCTCCGCGTGGCGGGGGTGGATGGGTGGTGGCGTGTTACGTGCATCAGCTGGGAGGGTGGTTGGTGCGGGCGTTCGGCGTGCTCCGCGTGACGGAGTCTTGAGGCCGTAGAAGCCGCCGCGTGCAGTTGGCCGGACAACTACGGCAGCACGTTCAGCCGCCCGCAGCGCGGGGTAGAAATACCGCATATCGGCACAATTCGGGCAGTCGGCCGCGGTAGAATACGAACAGATGTTCGCCTCCACGACGAGACGGTCGACCAGGCGCTGGAGCGTGCGCGCGCGGGGCGTGTGCGGCGCGTGCGGGTGCTCTCGGCGGAGCGTGCGCGGATCGATCACGAGCTCACGGAGATCTCGCGCGCGGCCGGCGACGCCGGTGACTGGCAGGCCGCCGGCTGCACCTCGGGCGCGGCCTGGCTGGCGCAGGCCTCGAGTGGCGATTACCGCGCCGCCGTAGCGGATCACGAAGACCGCCGAGGCGCTGCGCGACCTGCCGGCTCTCGACGCGGCGCTCGAGCACGGGCGCGCTGACCCTCGATCAGGTCGCCGCCGCCACGCCGTTCGCGACGCCCGAGACGGACGACGAGCTCGCGCGCGTCGCGGTCGGGAAGGCGCCGGCGCAGATCGCGCTCGTCGCGCGCACGCTCGCACCGCCCAGAGTCGAGGACGACGCCGAGCTCTACCGCCGCCGCGCGTTGACGACGACCTGGACGAACGGCAATCGCGAGCTCGCGATCCACGGCCGGCTTGCCGCTCGAGCAAGGCCTCGCGTTCGAGCAGACGATCCGCGGCATCGCCTGCGAGCAGCGCGCCGAGGACAAGCAGGCCGGGATCGTGCTCGACGTGGCAGCAGTCCGCCGCCGACGCGCTCGTCACGCTCGCCGAACGCGCCGGCAGCGGGCGGAGACGGCGTGCAGCGCAGCCAGACGACGCTGATCGTGCACCTCAGCGATGACGGCACGCCGCCGCTGCTCGAAGGCGCCGGCCCGATCAGCCCCGAGACCGCCGCGCTGCTCACCTGCGACGCGCGCCGCCTGACGATCAAGCGCCACGGCGACGACCTCGTCCACTCACGCGTCGGACGCTGCGCCTCCTACGCGCAGCGACGCGCGTTGTTCAAGCGCTCAGGTCACTGCCAGTACCCCGGCTGCACCTCCACGCTCAAGCTCGACGCACACCACGTCATCCCCGTCGAGCTAGGCGGCAAGACCGTGCTCGACAACCTGCTCTTGCTCTGCCACCGCCACCACAAGCACCTCCACGACCACCACATCCACGCCCGCGGCTCCGCCGAGCAGCCCGTCTTCATCGACGCCAGCGGACGCGCGATCACCGCCAACCAGCCACACGCACCACCCGGCTGACGTGCAGTCAGCCGCGGGTGGGATCGTTCCACCCGCGTCGCGGGTTGACCGAGGGCTCGATCTCTGTGCAAACGCCTCGAGCAGGCACACGGGCACGTGAGCACGCGGCACGGGGCTGGGTGCGCGCGCTGCGGCGCGAGCCCGGTCCCTGCAGCGTTCTAGCCGCGCACGAGCGGCTTGTAGCGCAGCCGCTTGGGGCCGGAGTCCTCGCCGAGCGTGTCCTTGCGCCAGCGCTCGTACTCCTCGAAGGAGCCCTCGAACCAGCGCACCTGCGACTCGCCCTCGAACACCAGCAGGTGCGTCGCGACGCGATCCAGGAACCAGCGGTCATGGCTGATGACCACCGCACAGCCGGCGAAGCGCTCGAGCGCATCCTCCAGCGCCCGCAGCGTGTCCACGTCCAGGTCGTTGGTCGGCTCGTCCAGCAGCAGCAGATTCGCGCCACTGCGCAGCAGCTTCGCGAGATGCAGCCGATTGCGCTCGCCGCCCGAGAGATCCTTGACGCGCTTCTGCTGATCGCTGCCACGGAAGTTGAAGCTCGAGACGTACTGGCGCGACGAGACGTCGCGCTTGCCGAGCTGCATGCGATCGACGCCGTCGGTGATCTCCTCCCACACCGTCTTCTCGCCGTCGAGCGCCGCGCGCGACTGATCGACGTAGGCGAGCTCGACCGTGTCGCCGAGGCGCAGCGTGCCGCCGTCGGGCTGCTCCTGCCCGGCGATCATGCGGAAGAGCGTCGTCTTGCCGGCGCCGTTCGGGCCGATCACGCCGACGATGCCGCCGGGCGGCAGCGAGAAGGCGAGATCCTCGATCAGCAGCTTGTCGCCGAAGCCCTTGTTGAGCGCCTTCGCCTCGACGACGACGTCGCCGAGCGCGGCCACCCGCGGGGATGTGGATCTCGAGCCGGTCGATCTGCGCATCGGCGTCCTCGGAGAGCAGCGCCTCGTAGCGCTGCAGACGGGCCTTGCCCTTGGCCTGACGCGCCTTCTGCGACATGCCGCGCCCACTCCATCTCGCGCTGCAGCGCGCGGCGGTGGGCCGACTCCGTCTTCTCCTCCTGGATCAGCCGGGCCTGCTTCTGCTCGAGCCAGCCGGAGTAGTTCCCCTTGTACGGGATGCCCTTGCCGCGGTCGAGCTCGAGGATCCAGCCGGCGACGTTGTCGAGGAAGTAGCGATCGTGCGTCACCGCGACGACGGTGCCCTTGTACTCGGCCAGGTGCTGCTCGAGCCACAGCACCGACTCGGCGTCGAGATGGTTCGTCGGCTCGTCGAGCAGCAGCAGGTCGGGCGCGCTCAGCAGCAGCCGGCAGAGCGCGACACGACGGCGCTCACCGCCCGAGAGCGTGCTCACCTGCGCCTCGCCGGGCGGCACGCGCAGCGCATCCATCGCGGTCGCGACCATGCGCTCGAGGTTCCAGCCGTCGACCGCGTCGATCTTCTCCTGCACGGTGCCCATCTCGGCCAGCGTGCGCTCCATCTCATCCGCGTCGAGCGGCTCGGCGAGCTGCGCCGAGATCTCGTTGAAGCGGTCGAGCAGGTCGCGCGTCGCACGCATGCCGTCCTCGACGTTCTCGTAGACCGTGCGCGACTCGTCGAGCTCGGGCTCCTGCTCGAGCATGCCGACGGTCGCACCGGGTGCGAGCGCGACGTCGCCGTCGAAGCGCGTGTCGATGCCCGCCATGATGCGCAGCAGCGAGCTCTTGCCCGAGCCGTTCGCGCCGAGCACGCCGATCTTCGCCCCGTGGTAGAACGAAAGCGTGATGCCGTCGAGTACCGTACGGTCTGGCGGATAGCGCTTGACCAGGCGGTGGATCGTGAGAATGATCTGTTCGCTCATCGGCGCGCAGGGTAGCGGCTGGAGGCTCGCAGGCCCCCTCCTCGCTCCCACGTGGCCCTCCCGGGGGATGGGGACTCGACCCCTTCCGGCCGATCACTTCTGGTATGAACGCCTCGTCTCGCATACTCGCCGGCATCTGCTCCTTCTGCCTTGTGCTCGTGCTTCCGGTCGCCGCCGGCGCAGCCGAGATCGTCGACCGCAACGTCGCCGAAGCCCAAGCTCGCGGTCAACGGCGACAACGTCGCGCTCGTCACCTATTCCGTGGGCGCGCTCAAGCGCAACGTCCTCTTCTGGGGCGCGGTCAACTGGGCCGAGCGCTTCAAGCGCGACTACTCCGGCGGCTGGAAGAGCAAGATCGCCGACCACAAGCGCTTCAGCAACCGCTGCAAGCCCTACACGGGTCCGGATCTGCCGCTCATGATCGCCGCGTGCGACGCGCCCGACGGCTCGCACTGGGCGCTCCAGCAGTGGGCGCGCCTGTGGGACAACTACGGCGGCAGCAAGGCCAAGAACGAGCTCTACATCTCGCACTGGCGCGGCGACACGGCGCGAGCTCACGATCCAGACCGACCACAGCTACCGCGGCAAGCACCAGCACCTCTGGGGCAAGCTCGAGTTCAAGGGCAAGCCGGTCTACGGCACCAAGTGGACGCTCTGCCGGCGTGCCGCTCGACCGCACCGGCCGCAACATCTACGTGGACTACCTGGACGGTGAGTGGCGCCGCGTGAACAGCTTCCTCACGCATCCGCCGACGGCCGGCTTCTGTTACACGTTCGCGAACCACCCGGGCTCGACCCCGGCGTGGAACGGCCAGGGCACGGGCGACGCCTACCGCGCGACGGCCATCGGACCGGCGTCTCGCCGCTCGTCCAGGTGCACTTCGCGCCGCCGGGCCCGTACGAGACGGCCAGCGACGAGGCCGCCAACGCCGCGCAGGCAGAGCTGCTCGGCGAAGACGCTCGCTGCCGCATCGACTAGAAAGAGGTGCATGCGCCGCCGCCAGGCTCTCGCGCTCTTCGCGCTCGCGGGCGTCACCGCCGCGCAGTCTGCACAGGCCGCTGCGCCCGGGCGTCCCGGCCGCATCGCCTACCTCTCCGAGCCGGCCTCGCGGGCGCGTTCGTCGAGAGCGTCTTACCGGCCGGCGGGGCTCGCGGCGGCTCTCGGCGAAGCTCCCGCACGGCTCGCTCGGCGTCTCCTTCGCGCCCGACGGCCGGCGCGCCGCGCTGACGGTGCAGAAGGCCGACGGGCGTCACGTCCAGATCCTCAGCGGCGGCAGGCTGCGCGACCTCGCCCGTGGCCGCGCGCCCGCCTGGTCGCCCGACGGCCGCTGGATCGCGTTCCACTCGGGGCAGACCGTGGGCTCGTCGATCTTCCTGATCCACCCCGACGGCACCGGCCTCCACCGCATCGGTGCACGCCACGTCGAGCTCGGCGCGAGCCCGCCCGCGTGGTCGCCCGACAGCCGGACGCTGATCTACGGGCGGCCGCACAAGGGGCTTCAGGCGCTCTGGACGATCCGCGCCGACGGCACGGGCTCGCGCGTCTTCCTCACCGGCCACTTCGGCTCGGTGCCCTCGTTCGCGCCGGACGGCCGCCACATCGTCTTCATGGGCTCGGGCAGGGCCGCTTCGGCATCTGGATCGTCGGCGCCGATGGCCGCGGCGCCCGTCCCCTCGCCCTGCCCCCGGGGCAGCGCACGACCTTCGGCTATCCGGTGTACTCGCCCGACGGCCGCTCGATCGCGTTCGTGCTGCGAACGTCGTGGGCGCGCATCGCCGTGATGCGCAGCGATGGCCTCGGCCGGCGCTTCGTCTCGCCGCGGACGCGCTTCATCGGCGGCGTCGACTGGGCGCGCGCCTGACGCTCAGGCGTGGATCGTGACCTCGAGGCCCGGCGGCCCGAGCAGGTTGAGCGAGCTGTACGCGGCGCGGACGTGCGCGAGATAGGGCGCGAGATCGCGGTCGTCGCTGAGATCGGCGAGCACGAGCGCCCCGGGCGCGAGCACCGGCTCGAGCAGCCGCAGCACGTCGAGGTAGAGGTCGTTGCGTCCGTCGAGGAAGACCAGATCGACTGGCCCGTGGACGTCGCGCAGCGTCTCGAGAGCGTCTCCCGTGCGCAGCTCGACGAGGTCGTCGAGGCCCGCCGCGGCCAGGTTCGCGCGTGCGGCCGCGGCCTTCTCGGGAATCAGCTCGGTCGAGACGAGCGTTCCCGCACCGGCATCGCGCAACGCGCACGCCAGCGCGATCGTCGAGACGCCGTGCGAGGCCCCGAACTCGACCGCCGTCAGCGGCCTCCGGGCGCGCGCGAGGGCGTAGAGCAGGTCGGCCGTCGCCGACGAGATCGCGAGCGGCGGAGCCGCGCCGTAGAGCTCGTAGCGCTCGGCGTTGGAGATCCGCGACCCGACCTCGGCCTCGCGCGCGCGGATGCGCTCCCGCGCGAGCCGGTCCTCGACCGCGGCGTAGGCCCGCAGGTCACGCACCACCGAGGCCACCGGCTCGCGCGTCAGCGAGGACGCCACTAGAGCGGCGGGGCGCCGCCGGCAGGCGCGATCGCGTCGATCCGCTCGGACGGCGGCTGCGCGGTCCTCCCACTGACGCCCGCGCCGGCGCCGCAGCTCGGCCAGCACCATCAGCAGCAGCGCCGCCAGGGCGCCGACGATCAGCCACTGGCGGATGCTGATCACGGTGCTGCGCGCCGACCGCTCCCACTGCCCGGTGTCGAACGTGCTCTGCAGGCCGGGCTTGTTGGTGTTGTCGGGGACGTTGTCGTAGCCGAAGGGGTAGCGCTCGCTGTGGTGCCGGACCCAGGTGTCCAGCCGGTGCGTCACGCCGACCGTCACGACGACCGCCGCGAGCGTGACGACGTAGCCGCCGAAGCGCACGAACGAGGCCAGCACGCCGACCCCGAGCAGCACGAGCGGCGGCACGATCGCCCAGCCCCAGATGCGCCACTCGGTGGCGTTCGCCGTGCCCGAGTACTGCGTCGCGATGTAGAAGCCCTGCTCGGCGGCCTGCTTGATGACCGTCACGCCCGGGTAGTTCGACGTCCGTGCGCCAGACCGCCACCTGCGGCTTGTCGAGCGCGAGCGACGCGCACAGGATCGAGATCATCAGCAGCGGGACGCTGAAGAGGATCGCGAGGAAGAACGGCAGCTTCCTGCGCCTGTACACCGCTCCCATCACATCCTCCCGGCGTCGAGCACGCGCTTGAGGAACTCGCGCGTGCGCGCCTCGCGCGGCTCGCCGAAGATCTGCGACGGCGGGCCCTCCTCGAGGATCCGCCCGTCGTCCAGGAAGCAGATCTTGCTCGCGACCTCGCGCGCGAAGCTCATCTCGTGCGTCGCGATGATCATCGTCATGCCGACCTCGCTGAGGCCGCGCACGAGCTGCAGCACCTCGCTCACGAGCTGCGGATCGAGCGCGCTCGTGATCTCGTCGAGCAGCATCAGCTTGGGATCCATGGCGAGCGCGCGCACGATCGCGACGCGCTGCTGCTCGCCGCCGGAGAGCCGATCGGGGAAGGACTCCGCCTTGTCGCGCAGCCCGATGCGCTCGAGCAGCTCGTAGGCGCGCGCGTTGGCCTCCCGCTTCGAGAGCTTGCGGATCTGGCGCGGCGCGAGCGTCACGTTCTGCAGCACGGTCATGTGCGGGAAGAGGTTGTAGGCCTGGAAGACGATGCCGATCTTGCGGCGCAGCGCGTTGACGTCGACCTTGCCCGAGGTGATCGTCTGGCCGTCGATCGTGATCGTGCCCGCCTGCACCTCCTCGAGCAGGTTGAGGCAGCGCAGCAGCGTCGACTTGCCCGAGCCCGACGCGCCGATCAGGCACACGACCTCGTGCTCGGCGACGCGACAGGCTGACCTCGTCGAGCACCGTGTTCTCGTCGAAGCGCTTGGTCACGTTCTCGACCTGGACGAAGGCGGGCTCGCTCATCCGGTCGCCCGCTCGAGCTTCTCGCGGCGGCCGATCAGCCCGTCGGTGTAGCGCGCCAGCGGGATCGTGATGTAGACGAACAGCACCGCGGCGATCATGTAGCCGCTGAAGTTGCCGAACGTCGTCGAGTAGGTCTGGGCCTGCTGCACCGCCTCGGTCACGCCGACGACGCCGATGATCGCGGTGTCCTTCTGGAGGCCGATGAAGTCGTTCAGCAGGGGCGGGATGACGCGCCGGATCGCCTGCGGCAGGATCACGTGGCGCATCATCTGCGCGTAGCCGAGGCCGAGCGAGCGCGCCGCCATGCGCTGGCTCGGGTGCACCGACTCGATGCCGGCGCGGTAGACCTCCGCGACGTAGGCCGAGTAGACGATCACGAGCGCCATCACGCCGTACACGAGCAGGCTCTGGCTGCCGATCCAGTGCGTGATGCCGCTGTCCGAGTCCTGCGCGAGCGCGGGCAGCCCGAGCGTCGTCACGAACGCGATCAGCACGAGCGGCGTGCCGCGGAAGAAGTCGCAGTAGGCGATCACGAGCCAGCGGACGGGCGCCGCGCGCCGCCCCGGGAGTGCCGCGCAGCACGGCGAGGCCGAGCGCGACGACGAGGATCAGCAGCTCGGCGTAGAGCATCAGCCTGACGTTCGTGCCGAAGCCGTCCCAGATGTCCGGCATCGCCCGCCGGATGTCGAACGGGCTGAAGAAGATCTTGAAGAACGGATTCGTGGCGAGGTCGTTCATGGCCGCCCGATCGTCACGGGCTCGCCGGCATGCTGCGGCCCGCAGGGCCCGGCCGGTCGGCCGGGCCCTGCGGGCCGGGAGCTGCAGCGGTGCGTGACGGCGGTGCCCGACTACTTGAGGACGGGCAGCTTCGAGGCGTCGAACGTGAGCCACTTCGTCGTCTGCTTGCCGATCGTGCCGTTGGCGAGCAGCTTCTTGATCGCCTTGTTGACGGCGGGCGGAGCTTGCTGCCCTTCTGGAAGGCGGCCCCGTACTGCTCGTTCGTGATGATCTGGCCGACGATCGGGCCGTACGCCTTCGGCTCCTGGAACTTCTGGGCGCCGAGGATCGGGGCGTCGTAGAGGGCGGCGTCGCAGCGCTTCGACTTGAGCTGCTGGTACATGATCGTCGTCGTCTGCGGGTAGAGCGCCTGCTTGTCGGGCTGCACGCGATCCTTGATGTAGGCGGCGCCGGTCGTGCCGATCTGCGCGCACAGCACGAGGCCCTTGAGGTCGTCGAGCGACTTCGGCAGGTCCGTCAGGCCCTTGCGCACCATCACGCCCTGGTTGGCGTTGATGTACGGCACCGAGAAGTCGATGTTCTTCTTGCGCTCGGCCGTGATCGTCATCTCGGCGAGGCCGATGTCCCAGCGCTTGGGGCCGGGCAGGTACATCGTCTGGAAGTTGTTCTGGATGTAGACGATCTTGGTCAGGCCGAGCTCCTTGGCGATCGCCTTGACCATGTCGATCTCCTGGCCGCGCGGCACCGACCTGGCGGGCAGGACGTTGTTGCCGGACGGCAGCGGCGTCGACGTTCTGGAAGCCGGGCGAGGGCATGCTGAGCCCGACGGTGAGCTGACCCGGGGTCTTGAGCCCCGGTGGATCGGCCTGGGGCTTGGCGCCGGCCGGGCCGGCGGTCACGGCGACCGCCAGGGCGGTCGCAGCGAGGACGCTGACGAGCTTCTTCACGTGTACCTCCGAAGATGACGGACAGGAAGTGAGCGACGTTGCCCTGGGGACGGACGCGCATCGGCGCGCGCCTGCTCTCCGTATATTGACGCGCGCGGAAGGCTCACGGTTAGGCGCGACACGCTACGAGCGCTCGTCGAGCGGCTCGGTGCTCTCGCCTTCCTCGTCCTCGGGCGTGGCCTCGCGGGCTGCGCCGTGCACGCGCTCGCGCGCGGCGTCGATGGCGGAGCGGAAGCTCGGCGTCTCGCCGCTGAACGGCCGGTTCGGCGTCGAGAACGGCGAGGTCGGCGGGCGCAGCATCGTCGGCGGCGCGAGCGGCGGCTCGTCGTCGTCCGCGGCGCCGATCGGCTCGATCTCGTTGGTGTCCTCGCCCGGCTCGGAGGGCTGATCGGCCTCCGGCGTGACGGCGGGCAGCGACTCGTACGAGATGTACTCGGCCGCGGGCTCGGGCACGGGCTGCGTGAAGGCGGGCCGGCTCCACGGCGACTCGGCCGGAGCGGCGGGCTCTCGCTGGCGGCGGCGTCCTCGGCGTGCGGCCTCGCTGGCGGCTGCTCGTCCGCTGCGGGTCTCTTCGGTGCGGGGGTACCCGGGCGCGGGGCTGCCTCGGGCGCGGTCTCCCGGCGGTCTCGGAGCGCGTCCACGGGGACGGGTCGGCGCTCGGCGGACGGCGCGAGATCCCAGGGCGAGCTGCGGGCTCGGGCGTCGCTGCGGGCGCGGCCGGGCGGAGATTCCACGGCGACGCGGGCTCGGGTACGGGCTCCTCGGCGACGGGTCTGCCGCGACGGGCTCCTCCGCGAGACGCGGCCTCGACGGCGCGTCCTGAGGGCAGCTCCTCGGCGAGGTCCGCCGGCGGCTCCTCGGACGCCGGCGCTTCCTCGGGCTCGGGCGGGTCGGGCGGCGGCGGCGGCGCGGGCACGGGCTCGTCGAAGGCGGGGAAGTCGGGCGGAGCGGGCACCGGCTCGTCGAAGGCCGGGAAGTCGGGCTCGGGCGCGTCGGCGGCGCGCAGGCGGAACGTGGCCCTCCTCCGCAAGGCGCGCGCGCAGGGAGAAGCGCGCCTCGCGCGTGTCGAGCGGCTCGTCGCCCTCGTGCTCGGGCGGCTCGACCGCCTCCTCCTCGAACCAGCGCCGATCCTCGGGCTCGAGGCCGAGACGACGACGCAGCCAGGTGCGGGCCCCGGGCGTCAGAACGATTGCTCCCACGCCGACGGCCAGTCCGCCGATCACAAATCGTTTCGCCATCGTCCTGCTCCCTCCCGTCGGTTCGGTCTCAGCCTAGTCGATGGCTGCGGGGCCTCCGCCGGTCGTTTTCGGCTATCCTCCCGCTCGACAAACCATGCCTTCTGCTGAGTCGTCGCCCCTGTCTCCTGGCCGGGGGCGGGAGCGGTGCCCGACACCGTACGACGCAGCCGTTCGAGTCCGGAGAGGGGAGACAGGAACCGTGCACCCGTACGAGGTGATGCTGATGCTCGACGCTGACGCCGATGACGCGCGTCAGAACGAGGTCATCGAGCGCATGCGCCAGATCGTCGAGGGGGGCGAGGGCACGTTCGAGACGGTCGACGCGTGGGGACGGCTCAAGCTGGCCTACGAGATCGACCACAAGGGCGAGGCCTTCTACCACGTCGTCAATTTCACGAGCTCGACCGAGACGCTGGACGAGGTGACGCGCGTGCTGCGGATCACGGACGACGTGATGCGCCACATGGTCGTCCGCCGCACCGGCCGCTCGCACGGCAAGCAGGCCGAGGATCAGGCACCTGTGTCGTGATCGTCGCGGACTGTCACGCATCTGCGCCAAGCCGGCTTTCCGCCTGGCATTGCGCAGGCTGCGCTTCTACACTCACGAACATCTGTTCGATGACGAGCTGAGAAGGGCGAGACGATGGCGAATATCAACCGCGTCGTGATCTCCGGCAACCTGACCAAGGACCCGGAGCTGCGCCAGTTGCCCAGCGGCAACTCGGTGTGCAAGCTGCGGATGGCCGTGAACACGCGTGTCAAGGACCGCGACAGCGGTCAGTGGACCGACAAGCCGAACTATTTCGATGTGACCGTCTGGGGCGGTCAGGGCGAGAACGTGGCGAAGTACCTGTCGCGCGGCTCGGGCCTGATCGTCGACGGCCGGCTCGAATGGCGTGAGTGGGATGCCCAGGACGGCACCAAGCGCCAGGCGGTCGAGATCATCGCGGACAGCACCCAGTTCATGGGCGGCCGCGAAGGTGGGAGTGGCGGTGGTGGTGGCGGCGAGCGCCCCGCCGGCGACTTCGCTCCCACAGGCAGCGCCCCCATGCCGACGTCGGCCTCGATCGCCGACGACGACGACATCCCGTTCTGATTGAAGGACTGATCGACGTGGCCCGAGCCCGACCCACAAGCAAGACGAGCACGAAGCGCCGCGGACCCGGCGGCGACAAGACCGGCGGCAAGCGCAAGATCTGCCACTTCTGCAAGGACAAGGTCGAAGAGGTGGACTACAAGAACGCCAACGCGCTCCGTCGCTACATCTCCGAGAAGGGCAAGATCCGCTCGCGCCGCATCACGGGCGCGTGCCGCCGCCACCAGAATCAGGTGGCGACGGCGATCAAGCGGGCCCGCGAGATGGCGCTGCTGCCGTACACGGGGGCCTGACCCGATGGCTCGCAAGCAGCACAGGGCGATCCTGTTGCAGGACGTCGACCACCTCGGCGCGCGCGGCGACGTCGTCAGCGTCAAGTCCGGCTACCTGCGCAACTACCTCGTCCCGCGCCGGCTCGCCGAGCAGGCCACCGAGGCCCGCATCGCCGAGATCAAGCAGACCGAGTCGGTGCGCGCGAAGCAGCAGGCGCGCACGACCGAGCAGGCGCAGGAGATCGCGCGCACGCTCACGACGACGATCCTCACGATCCCGGTGCTGGCAGGCGCGGGCGACCGCCTCTACGGCTCCGTCACGCCGGCCGACATCGCCGACGAGATCTGGCGCGCGCGCAAGATCCGCGTCGACCGCCGCAAGGTGCAGCTCGAGGAGCCGATCCGCCGGCTCGGCACCTACCAGGTCGACATCGAGGTCTTCCAGGACGTGGTCGCGACCGTCAAGACGATGGTCGTGCCCGCCGAGGGCTCGACGTTCGATCTGCCCGTACCCGAGGACTGATCACCGCTCCGGCTGCGCCGGAGCGGGGCTCGGCCCGCGGGGCGTGGCAACGGCCGGCCGACATGGGAATCTTCCGGCGCAAGCGCCCCGAGCCGGCGCCCGCCGAGGCCGAGGACATGTCGGCCTTGCTGCGGCGCAACGCGCTCGGGCTCACCGCCGAGCAGCTCGGGCTGCCGGTGGACACGCCCGTCGTCGCGCTGCTGATGGAGACGGGCCACGAGCGCGCCGTCGCGACGCTCGCCGGCGTCGCCGACGGCACGACGAGCCTCTACCTCAGCAACGGCGGCGGCGTGATCGGCGCGGGGCAGCACCCCGCGGTCGCGGAGGCGACGGCGGCCTGGCTGCGGGCCTTCGAGCCGGCGCGCCCGCTGCTCGCGGCGGTCGACGACCCGGAGCTCCCGGGCGAGGGCGTCACGCAGTTCGTCGCGGTCACGCCCGCGGGGCTCCTCGGCGCCGTCGCGCGCGAGGCCGAGCTGGGCGCCGGCGAGCACGCCCTCTCGCCGCTGTTCCTCGCGGCGCAGGCCGTGCTCACGCGAGCTGCGCCTGGCGCACGCGACCTGAGCGGCGCGTTCTCCCCGCAAAGTGCGGGATAGCGTCACCCCGCACGCAGCCGGGTCGCACATGCCACGGCTAGGCTCCGCGCGGTGGAGCGCCAAGCGAACTACAACGGCGATCCCGAGCGCCGGCGCCTACGGCCGGCTCCCCCCGCAAGACCTTGACGCCGAGCAGAGCGTGCTCGGCGCGATGCTGCTGGCGGAGGCCGCGGTCTCCGAGGCCACCGAGGTGCTCAAGCCCGAGGACTTCTACCGCGGCGGGCACGGCGAGATCTTCGCGGCGATGGTCGATCTCTACCAGAGCTCCGAGCCGATCGACCAGGTCTCGGTCTGCGATCGCCTCGACCAGCGCGGCACGCTCGAGCAGGTCGGCGGCCGCCCCTCGGTCTTCGCGCTCGCCGAGGCCGTGCCGGTCGTCACGAACGCCCGGCGCTACGCCGACATCGTGCGCGAGATGGCGATCCTGCGCGGGCTGATCCGCGTCGGCACCGAGGTCGCGCAGCTCGGCTACGACCGGCCCGGCGACACGCGCGAGCTGCTCGACCAGGCCGAGCAGAAGGTCTACGAGATCTCGCAGAACGGCACGACCGAGGACTTCACGCTGATCAAGCAGCCGCTCGACGAGGCGTTCGTGCGGCTCACGCAGCTCTTCGAGCACGGCGACGGCAGCGGCGTGACCGGCCTGCCGACCGGCTTCAGCGAGCTCGACCGCCTGACCTCGGGCCTGCAGAAGTCGAACCTCGTGATCCTCGCCGCGCGGCCGTCGATGGGCAAGACGAGCCTCGCGCTCAACATGGCCGAGCACGTCGCCGTGACCCTGCAGAAGCCGGTCGCGCTGTTCTCGCTCGAGATGTCCAAGGCCGAGATCGCCCAGCGGCTGCTGTGCTCGGTCGGCAAGGTCGACCAGAGCCGGCTGCGGCTCGGGCAGCTCGAGGACGGCGACTGGATGCGCGTCACGGGCGCCATGGAGACGCTCGGCGCGGCGCCGCTCTACATCGACGACTCGGGTGCGATGTCGGTCATGGAGATGCGCGCGAAGGCGCGGCGGCTCGTCCGCGCGGCAGCCCGGCGGTCTCGCGCTGGTGGTCGTCGACTACATCCAGCTGATGCAGGCCTCGACGCCGTCGCGACAACCGCGTGCAGGAGATCTCGCAGATCTCGCGCTCGCTGAAGATGCTGGCGCGCGACCTCAACGTCCCCGTGCTCGCGCTCTCGCAGCTCTCGCGCGCCGTCGAGCAGCGCCAGGACAAGCGGCCGGTGCTCTCCGACCTGCGCGAGTCGGGCGCGATCGAGCAGGACGCCGACGTCGTCATGTTCATCTACCGCGACGCCTACTACCGCAAGGCCGAGGGTGAGGAAGTGCGTCCCGACGACCCCTCGAACGACCTCTCCGAGCTGATCGTCTCCAAGCACCGCAACGGGCCGGTGGGCATGGTCAACCTGCGTTTCCAGTCGCGCTACACGCGCTTCGTCGACGATTACGCCTCCGCCCGCAGCTAGCTTGTCTACCCTGCCGCGGTGAGCACCGCTACCGTCATCGTCGGCGCCCAGTGGGGCGACGAGGGCAAGGGCAAGATCGTCGACCTCCTCGCGGAGGCCTTCGCGGTCGTCGCGCGCTACCAGGGCGGCAACAACGCCGGGCACACCGTGCAGGTCGGCGACGAGACGTTCAAGTTCCGCCTCCTGCCGAGCGGCATCCTCTTCCCCGGCAAGCGCTGCGTGCTCGGCAACGGCGTCGTGCTCGACCCCGAGGTGCTGTGCGAGGAGCTCGACGAGCTCGCGGCGCGCGGGCGCTCCGCCGAGGGCCTGCGCATCTCGGGCAGCGCGCACCTCGTGATGCCGTGGCATCGCGTCGCTCGACCAGGCCTCGGAGCTGCATCTCGGCGCCCTGCAGATCGGCACGACGCGGCGCGGCATCGGCCCTGCCTACGCCGACAAGGCCGCGCGCGTCGGCATCCGCGTGCAGGACCTGCTCGACACCAAGATCCTGCGCGAGAAGATCGCCACGGCGCTCGACCTCAAGAACGAGCAGCTCGGCTTCCTCTACGGCATCGGCCGGCTCGACGCGGGGGCGATCCAGGCCTCGGCCGTGCGCTACGCCGAGCGCCTCGCGCCCTACATCGCCGACGTCTCGCTGCTCGTCAACGAGGCGCTCGACCGCGGCGAGCCGGTGCTCTGCGAGGGCGCCCAGGGCACGCTGCTCGATCTCGACCACGGCACCTATCCGTTCGTGACCTCGTCGAACCCGATCGCGGGCGGCGCGTGCGTCGGCCTCGGCGTGGGCCCGACGCGGATCGGCTCGGTCGCCGGCGTCGCCAAGGCCTATCTCACGCGCGTGGGCGAGGGCCCGTTCCCGAGCGAGGCCGACCCCGAGGCCTCCGACGCGCTGCGCGAGGCCGGCGCCGAGTTCGGCACCGTGACCGGGCGGCCGCGGCGCTGCGGCTGGCTCGATCTCGTCGGGCTGCGCTACGCCGCGCGCGTCAACGGCTTCACGGAGCTCGTGCTGACGAAGCTCGACGTGCTCTCGGGTGCCACGGAGATCCCGGTCTGCGTCGCCTACCGGCTCCGCGACGGCTCCGTCAGCGAGCACTTCCCGTCGCACCAGTCCGACTTCCATCACGCCGAGCCCGTGTGGGAGACGCTCGCGGGCTGGAACGAGCCGATCGACGGCGCCCGCCACTTCGAGGACCTGCCGGTCGCGGCGCAGCGCTACGTCGCGTTCGTGGCCGAGCGCCTCGGCATCCCGGTCGGTCTCGTGAGCGTCGGCCAGCGCCGCGATCAGGTGCTGTCGGCCGACCCCTCGACGACCGCCGCGCGCGCCCTCGCCTCGACGATGTAGGCCGAGAAGGCGGCGCGCACCCGGTCGGTGACGGGGCGCTCCGCCGGCAAGGGGCGGCCGTCGAGCTCGCGCACGGGCACGATCTCGGCACCCGTGCCGGTCAGGAAGAGCTCGTCCGCGGTCCACGCGTCGAAGGGCGTGAGCTGCGCCTCGGCGGCCTCGATGCCCTGCTCCGCCAGGAGCCGCATCACGAGCGCGCGCGTGATGCCGGCGAGCGCGCCGCCCGAGACCGCGGGCGTGAGCACGCGGCCGTCGCGGACGACGAAGAGGTTGTCGGCGGTGCATTCGGCGATCAGGCCCTGCGCGTTCAGCAGCATCGCCTCGTCGGCGCCCTGCCGGCGCGCCTCGATCGATGCCAGCACGCTCGTGAGGTAGTTGAGGGACTTGATCTGCGGCGGCAGCGCGTCGTGCGCGCTGCGGCGCAGGCTCGAGGTGATCAGCTTGAGGCCGTCGCGATAGCTCTCGGGCGGGTAGAGCGCGATCGGCGCCGCGATCACGATCAGGCTGGGGCGCGAGCACGTGTGCGGCGAGACGCCGAGCGCGCCCGGGCCGCGCGTGACGACGAGGCGCATGTAGCCGTCGTCGAGATCGCGGCGCGCCGCCGCCTCGCGGCAGATCGCAGCGATCTCGTCGAGGCCGGCCGGCAGCTCGAGCGCCAGCGCGCGCGCCGAGGTGGCGAGCCGCGCGAGGTGCTCGTCGAGCAGGAACGGCTCGCCGCCGTAGATGCGGATGCCCTCGAAGACGCCGTCGCCGTAGAGCAGGCCGTGGTCGAGCACCGAGACGCGGGCTTCCTCGGCCGGCGTCCACTCACCATCGACGTACGCGATCACGCCCTCACCACCTTCATAGGATCTAGTGACTATACGATGTAAAGTGACCGCGTGTCCACCTACCCCGACGATTGCCCGGTTGCGGCGACGCTCGACGCGGTCGGCGATCGCTGGACGCTCTTGATCGTGCGCGACCTGCTGCGCGGGATCACGCGCTACGGCGACCTCGAGCGCTCGCTCGCGCCGATCGCGCCCAACCTGCTCGCCGACCGTCTGCGCCGGCTCGAGGATCTCGGCCTCGTGACGCGCGAGCGCTACAGCGAGCGCCCGCTGCGCGCGAGCTACGCGCTGACCGAGCGCGGTCGCGCGCTCGCGCCGGTGATCGTCACGCTCGGGCGCTTCGGCATCGACCAGCTCGGCCGGGCCGAGCCCGACTACCTGGCCGCGCACGTCGGCTGCGGCGGCCGGGTGCCGCCGACCGCCTGGCGCTGCCTGCGCTGCGGCGACGACGTGACGGCCGGCGATCTCGAGCTGCTCGCGCCGAGCGAGATCGCCCCGCCCGCGGTCGCCGCGAGCGCCGAGCCGTAGAGCCGGGGTCAGGCGCTTGCTCCTCACGCCGCCTGGGGCGAGCACGGCTCAGTAGACTCGGCGCGATGAGGATCCTGCTCGTCGGCTCGGGCGGGCGGGAGCACGCGCTTGCGCAGGCGCTCGCCGCGAGCCCCACCTGCTCCGCGTTGCACTGCGCGCCCGGCAATCCCGGCATCGCGCGCGTCGCGACCTGCCACGGCGTGGCCGTCGACGACCTCGGCGGGCTGGTCGCGCTGGCCCACCACCTCGAGGTCGCACTCGTCGTGATCGGTCCCGAGCTGCCGCTCGTGCTCGGGCTCGGCGATGCCCTGCGCCGAGCGCGCATCCCGGTCTTCGGCCCGTCCTCGGGTGCAGCGCTGCTCGAGGGCTCGAAGGCGTTCTCGAAGAAGCTGATGATCGCGGCCGGCGTGCCGACGGCCCGCTACTGGACGTGCACCGACAGCGCCGCCGCGCTGCGCGCGGTGGACGAGCTCGGCGGCGCGTGCGTCGTCAAGGCCGACGGCCTGGCCGCGGGCAAGGGCGTCGCCGTGTGCCCGGATCGCGCGAGCGCCGAGGCGGCGATCGAGGCGAGCCTCGTGGCCGGCGCGTTCGGCGAGGCGGGCCGCACGGTGGTCGTCGAGGAGCTGCTGGTCGGCGACGAGGTCTCGCTGCTCGCGCTCTGCTCCGGGCAGACCGCACGGCCGCTCGCGGCCGCCCAGGATTTCAAGCGCGTCGGCGACGGCGACAGCGGCCCGAACACAGGCGGCATGGGCGCCTACTCGCCGGTGCCGTGGTTCGGCGACGACGCCACGGCCGAGGCGGCGAAGCTCGTGCACGAGCCGCTGCTGGCCGAGCTCGCACGCCGCGGCATCCCGTTCTCGGGCTGCCTCTACGCCGGCCTGATGCTGACCGCCGACGGCCCGCGCGTGCTCGAGTACAACGTCCGCTTCGGCGACCCGGAGACCCAGGCGCTCGTCGCGCGCTTCGACGGCGACCTCGCCGTCGCGCTCGCGGGGATCGCCCACGGCGCGCCTGACGAGGTCGAGCTCGGCGTCGGCGCCGATGCCGCCGTCACGCTCGTGCTGGCCGCTCCGGGCTACCCGGTCGAGACGCGCACCGGGCAGGCGATCGAAGGCATCGAGCGCGCCGAGGCGCTGGCCGGCGTGACGGTCCAGCACGCCGGCACCGTGGTGCGCGACGGGCGGCTGGTCGTCGCCGGCGGCCGCGTGCTCGGCGTCACCGCCACGGCGCCGACGTTGCACCTGGCGCGTGAGCGCGCCCGGGCAGGGGCGCAGGAGATCACATTCGAAGGCAAGCAGGTGCGCAGCGACATCGCGCTGCGCGCCGCCGAGGAGGAAGCACGTGTCTGAGCTCGAGACCGACACCGACGACGTCGACCCCGACGTCCCCAGCCCCACGCCGACGCCCGCCGAGATGGACGACATGATCCCGGGGCTCGAGGCGACCGCGCCGCTGATCGGGATCCTGATGGGCTCCGAGTCCGATCGCCCGATCATGGAGAAGGCCTGCGCCGAGCTCGACGATCGCGCGATCTCGTACGAGATCAACGTGATCTCGGCGCACCGCAACCCCAAGCAGGTCGCGGAGTACGCCGAGAGCGCCGCGGTGCGCGGCATCCGCGTGATCATCGCCGGGGCCGGCATGGCCGCGGCGCTGCCCGGTGTCGTCGCGGCCTACACCGAGCTCCCGGTGATCGGCGTGCCGATCTCCTCCGGCGGCCTCGGCGGCATGGACGCGCTGCTCGCGATCGCGCAGATGCCGCCGGGCGTGCCGGTCGGCTGCATGGCGATCGGCGGGGCGCGCAACGCGGCGATCTTCGCCTCGCGCATCCTCGCGCAGGGCGGGACCCCGATCGCGTACGGGGAATGAGCGGATTCGGCACGCCCGAGGAGGCGGCGCGCGCGATCGTGCTCGCCGGCGAGCTCGCGGCGGCCTTCCGGCGCGACGTCGGCGACCTGCCTGCGGCGGGCATGATCAGCGACGAGGAGCGCGCGGTCTACCGCGTGCCGCTGCCGCGCGACGGCGAGGGGCTCGAGGCCACGATCGAGCACGTCGCGAGCGACATCCTGCCGCGCTCGCACGCGCACTCCCACCCCCGCTCGTTCCCGTTCATCGACGGCGCGGGCCTCGAGGCCGGCATCGCTGCGGCGGTGCTCGGCGCGTCGCTCGACGCGAACCTCGGCGGCGGCGCGGGCCTGGCCTCCGAGATCGAGGACGTGACCTGGCGCTGGCTCGCCGAGCTGATCGGCTTCCCGGCCGGCGGCGGGCACTTCACGAGCGGCGGCACGCTCGCCAACATGACCGGCCTCGCCTGCGCCCGCCACCGCGCCTTTCCCGAGGCGCGCGAGCACGGCATCGCCCCGGGCTCGGCCGCCGTCTACACCTCGGAGCACGCGCACAACTCGATCGCGCGCGCCTGCGACGTGCTCGGCCTCGGCCGGCGCGCGCTGCGCTCGATCCGCTGCGACGACCGCTTCCGCATCCGGCCCGACGAGCTCGCGCGCGCGATCGAGACCGATCGCGCCGCCGGCGTGACGGCCGTCGCCGTCGTCGGCGTCGCGGGCACGACCAGCACGGGCGCCGTCGACCCGCTCGACGCGCTCGCCGACCTCTGCGCCGAGCACGGCATCTGGCTGCACGTCGACGGGGCCTACGGCGCGCCGGCCGCCGCGGCGCCGACGAGCGCGCCGCTCTTCGCCGGCCTCGAGCGCGTCGACTCGCTCGGGCTGGATCCCGCACAAGTGGCTCTACCTGCCGAAGGCCGTCGGCTGCGTGCTCGTGCGCGATCCGGGCGCGCTCGGCGCGACGTTCGCGGGCGAGGCCGCGTATCTCGAGAACGTCGGCGACGGGCCGTTCTCCGGCCCGGTCTGGCCGGTCTGGGAGGGCATCGAGGTGACGCACCCGTTCCGCGGCCTCGGGCCGTGGATGGCGTTCCGCGCCTACGGCGCCGACGCCCTCGTCGCCGCGATCGAGAACGACCTGCGGCTCGCGCGCCTGCTCGCGCAGACCGTGCGCGACGCGCCCGACCTCGAGCTGCTCGACGAGCCGCAGCTCTCGGTCGTCGTCTACCGCCACCATCCGGCGGGCCTGGACGACCCCGCGGCGCTCGACGCGCACAACCGCGCGCTGCTCGATGCGATGCAGCGCGACGGCCGCGTGCTGACCTCGGGCACGACGATCCGCGGCGCCTTCGCGCTGCGGCCGTGCATGACGCACCACCGCACGACCGACGCCGACGTCCTGGCTACTGGCGGCGGTCGCGCAGGAGCTCGGGGCCGGGTCGCTTCTATGCTGCCACGTGATCGCCCGCTACTCGCTCCCGCGGCTGAAGGCCATCTGGAGCGACGAGGGCCGCCTCGCCGGCCTGGCTCGAGGTCGAGCTCGCCGCGCTCGACGCCTGGCAGGAGCTCGGCGTCGTGCCGGCGAGAGCGCCGTGACCGCCGTGCGCGAGCGCGCTCGCGCCGACGAGGCGCTCGTCGAGCGCGCCAAGGAGATCGAGGCGCGCACGCACCACGACGTGATCGCCTTCACCGAGGCGGTCGCCGAGCAGGTCGGCGAGGAGTCGCGCTGGTTCCACTACGGCCTGACCTCGTCGGACGTCGTCGACACGGGGCTGGCGCTGCAGCTGCGCGCCGCCGGCGTCGAGCTGCTCGACCGGCCTCGACCGCGCGCTCGCGGCCGTGCTGGAGCGCGCGCTGGAGCACCGCACGACGCCGTGCATGGGCCGCACGCACGGCGTGCATGCCGAGCCGACGACGTTCGGGCTCAAGCTGCTCGGCTGGTGGTACGACCTGCGCCGCAACCGCGAGCGCGTCGAGCGCGCCTTCGACGGCGTCGCCGTCGGCAAGCTCTCGGGCGCCGTCGGCGCCTACGGCAACGTCGACCCGCGCGTCGAGGAGCTCGCGCTGGCGGCGCTCGGGCCTCGGCCGCGAGGACGTCGCGACGCAGGTCGTCGGGCGCGACCGCCACGCCGAGCTGCTGGCCGCGCTCGCGATCCTCGGCAGCTCGCTCGACCGCTTCGCGACCGAGATCCGCCACCTCCAGCGCAGCGAGGTGCGCGAGGCGGCGGAGCCGTTCGCGCGCGGGCAGAAGGGCTCCTCGGCGATGCCGCACAAGCGCAACCCGATCACGTGCGAGCGCATCAGCGGCCTCGCGCGCGATGCTGCGCGGCAACGCGGTCGCCGGCTTCGAGAACGTGCCGCTGTGGCACGAGCGCGACATCTCGCACTCCTCGGCCGAGCGCGTCGTGCTGACCGACTCGACGACGCTCGCGCACTACCTGCTCGACCGCTTCGCCTGGGTGTCGAGGGCCTCGTGGTCTATCCCGAGCGCATGCGCCGCAACCTCGACGCCGCCCACGGGCTGACGTTCTCCGGCAGCGTCCTGCTCGCGCTGGTCGAGGGCGGCCTCGCGCGCGAGGCCGCCTACGCCATCGTGCAGCGCAACGCCCTGCGCGCGTTCGACGAGGAGCTGCCGCTGCGCGGGCTGCTCGAGGCCGACCCCGAGGCCGCGGCGCTGCTCCATGCCGCTACGCTCGACCGCATCTTCGACCTGGACGCCGCGCTGCGCAACGCGGGCGTCGCATTCGACCGCCTGGAGGCAGCTCATGTCTAGCTCGCTCGCGCTCGACCACCTCGCCTCCGGCAAGGTGCGGGAGCTCTACGACGCCGGGGACGACCGGCTGCTGCTCGTCGCCTCCGACCGCATCTCGGCCTTCGACGTCGTGCTGCCCGACGCCGATCCCCGACAAGGGCCGCGTGCTCACGGCGCTCTCGCTGCACTGGTTCGCGCTCACGGGCGACATCGTGCGCAACCACGTGATCTCGGCCGAGCTCGACGACTTCCCCGAGGGCGCGCGCGATCCCGATCTCGCCGGCCGCGCGCTGCTCGTGCGCACGGCTCGAGATGCTGCCGCTCGAGTGCGTCGTGCGCGGCTACCTCGCCGGCTCGGGCTGGAAGGACTACGGCGCGCACCGGCGCCGTCTGCGGCATCCCGCTGCCCGCCGGGCTGCGGGAGGCCGACGGCTGCCGCGCAGCCGCTCTTCACGCCGTCGACCAAGGCCGACGACCGGCCACGACGAGAACATCACGCGAGCAGCAGGGCATCGAGCTCGTCGGCGAGCAGCGCTACCGCGAGGTCGAGCAGGCGTCGATCGCGCTCTACGAGCGCGCGGCCGGCCGCGGCGCTCGAGCGCGGCGTGCATCCTCGCCGACACGAAGTTCGAGTTCGGCATCGACAGCGACGGCGAGCTCGTCGTCGGCGACGAGGTGCTGACGCCCGACTCGTCGCGCTTCTGGCCCGCCGACGAGCTACGCGCCCGGCTCCTCGCCGCCGTCGTTCGACAAGCAGTTCGTGCGCGACTGGCTCGAGACGCAGACGTGGGACAAGACGCCGCCCGGCGCCCGAGCTGCCCGACGAGGTGCGCGACGGCACGGCGGCGCGCTACCGCGAGGCCTACGAGCGCCTCACCGGACGCACGTTCGGCGAGCTACCTGCGACGAGATGGGGGTGCGCACGTGAAGGTCACCGTGCTCGTCCGGCCCAAGGCAGGGCATCCTCGACCCGCAGGGCGAGGCCATCCGCCAGGCGCTGACGACGCTCGGCTATCCGGCGAGCTCGGTGCGCGCCGGCCGCGTGTTCGACGTCGAGCTCGACGTCAGCGACGCCGCCGAGGCCGAGTCGCGTCGGCCGCGAGGCCGCCGACCGCGTGCTCGCCAACGGCCTGATCGAGGGCTTCGAGCGTCGTCGACGGTCGAGCCAGCGCCGCGGTCGCGAGCCGCAGCCGGTGAGCCGCCCGCCGCGCATCGGCGTGATCTCGTTCCCCGGCACGTGCGACGACCGCGACGCGCTGCGGGCCGTCGAGCTCGCCGGCGGCGAGGCCGTGGCGCTGTGGCACGACGACTCCGACCTCGACGGCTGCACGCGGCGTGATCGTGCCGGGCGGCTTCTCGTACGGCGACTACCTGCGCGCCGGCGCGATCGCCCGCTTCGCGCCGATGATGCGCGAGGTCGAGTCCTTCGCCGCCGCGGGCGGCCCGGTGCTCGGCATCTGCAACGGCTTCCAGGTGCTCTGCGAGGCCGGCCTGCTGCCCGGCGTCCTGCGGCCCAACCACCACGGCCGCTTCGTCTGCCGCGACGTCGATCTCGTCGTGCAGCACGCCGGCTCGCCGTGGCTCGGCGGCGCTCGCGGCGGGCACGGTGCTGCGCGTGCCCGTCAAGCACCACGACGGCGCCTGGTACGCGCCGCCCGGGAGCTACGAGCGCATCGACGGCCGCCGGGCAGGTCGCGCTGCGCTACGCCGAGAACCCGAACGGCGCCTACGCCGACGTCGCCTGCGTGACGAACGAGGCCGGCAACGTCTGCGGCCTGATGCCGCACCCCGAGCACGCGATGGACGCGCTGCTCGGCCCGGTCGGCGGCCGTCCGCTGCTCGCGGGCCTGGTTGCGCTGGCCACGGCGCATCGCAAGGCGACGCCGGTCGCGCCTCGGGCGTACGGCTTGCGCGCGGGCGACGAGGTCGTAGGAGTCCTCGATCAGCTCCTCGATCATCGTCTGCGGCAGGCTGCCGTCGAGTGTGATCGTGATCCAGTGGCGCTTGTCGAGGTGGTAGCCGCGGCTCGATCGCAGCGTGCTCGGCGCGCAGCACCTCGCCGTGCTCGGGATCGCACTTGAGCGTGATGCGCACCGGCGAGCCGTTCCGCTCGACGACGAGCGCGAAGATCTTGCCGGCGACCTTGAAGACCGTGACCTCGGGCCGAACGGGATACTCGCGCTCGGCGCCCTCCTGCCGCTCGCAGGCGGCGAACACGGCGGCTCCGCTCGGCGCTCACCGCCCGATGCGCGCAGGTAGGCGCGCACGATGCCGGCGGCGTCCTCGTCGCGCGGCAGCCCGAGCGCGTCGGCGCGCGCCGAGCTCCAGGTCGATCGGCCAGCCGCGCACCATCGCTCTCGACGACCGGGTCGACCGCGACCTCGAGCGGCGCGAGCGTCGGCCGGATCGACGAGCCGCGTGCAGCGGCCGCGAGCAGCTCGCCGGACGTGGTGACGAGGCCGGGCAGGTTGACGCGTGCGCCCGCTGCCGAGCGCGTCGCCGTCGACCTCGAGCAGCTGCGCGAGGCAGCCGACGGTGGTGTCGACGCCGATCACGACCGTCGGCAGGTCGAGGCTCACCGGCAGCGTCGACGCGGCGCCCCGCGAGCGGCTCGCGCACGACGGCGCTGGCGAAGCTCGAGGCGGCGGCGTTGGGCGCGCCCGGGACGCACGATCACGGTCGGCGGCCGCGCCGAGCGCGCGTCGAGGAAGCCCTTGCGCGTCGCGTCGGCGAAGAGCAGCTCGAGCATCGCCTTGGTCGCGCCGTAGGTCGTCGACGGCGTCGGCGCGCGTGTCGTCGTCGACCGGCCCGAGCGCGAGCTCGCCGCCGAACACCGCCAGCGAGCTCGTGAACACGAGACGCGGCGCCGTCCCGTGTGCGCGGCAGGCCTGGACGAGCGCGCGGCCGCCGTCGATGTTGACCTCGAGCGCCGCGTCGAAGTCGCGCTCGGCTCCGCCGCTGACGACGGAGGCGAGGTGCACGATCGCCACCTCGGGGCTGTCGAGCGCCTCGCGCAGCAGCTTCTCGTCGCGGATGTCGCCGCGCAGCACCGTCACGTCGGCGAGGTCGTCGGGCGGCGCCAGGGCGGCGGGCATGTCCAGGAGGACGAGCTCGTCCTCGGGCCGCGTTCGGCGCGCAGCCGGCGGGCGAGCTCGGTGCCGAGCATGCCGAGACCACCCGTGATCACGATTCTCATCGCCCTATGATCGCGGCTGATGGACGTCGTCGTCGTAGGTGCCGGGCTGATGGGCTCGCAGATCGCCGCCGAGTACGCGCTCGGAGGCCATCGCGTGCACTGCTATGCGCGGCGACCCGGAGGACGACGCGCACGCGCGTCGAGGAGACGTTCGCGACGGTGCTGCGGCTCGAGCTGCGCGACGAGCGCTGACGGCATGGAGGCCGCCGAGGGCGTCGACGTGACGGACGCGCTGGACGCGATCGAGCGCTGCGACCTCGTCGTCGAGTCGGTGCCGGAGGACCTCGCGCTGAAGGGCGAGGTGCTGGCGCCGATCGCCGCGCGCTTCGCCGACGCGGTGATCGCGAGCAACACCTCGTCGCTCTCGATCGGCGCGATCGGCGAGGCCTGCGGCGCGCCCGAGCGCACGGTCGGCACGCACTACTGGAACCCGCCGCTGCTGATGCCGCTGGTCGAGGTGATCGCGGGCGCGCAGAGCCGGCCCGAGGCCGTCGAGCTGGCCCGCTCGGCCGTCGCGAGCTGCGGCAAGCGCCCGGTGCTCGTGCAGCGCGACGTGCCCGGCTTCATCTGGAACCGGCTGCAGCACGCGCTCCTGCGCGAGGCGCTCTGGATCGTCGACAACGGCGTCGCCACGCCCGAGGCGGTGGACGAGGTCGTGCGCTACGGCAACGCGCGCCGCTGGGAGCACGTCGGGCCGTTCGCGGCGGCCGCGCTCGGCGGCATCGGCACCTGGCAGCGCGTCGCCGGCGAGCTCTTCCCCGTGCTCTCGAACGCCGGCGACGCAGGCGACCTCGAGCGCGCGCAGTGGGCCGACGCCGGAGCAGCTGGCGGCGATCGCGCGGCCCGCGACGCCGAGCTCGCGCGCGACCTGCCGCCAGCCCTGAACCGCCCCGGCGCGCGCGGGCGTCACTTGCCGAGCCCCGCGACGAGCTTGCGCAGCTCGGGCTGCTTGCGCAGCTCGAGCGCGAGCGCCGCGACCTCCGCCGGCCGCAGCGTCAGCGGGCCCGCGCATCGTGCGCCCGTCGGCGCGGTAGAAGAACCGCAGCAGCTGCTCGCCGTCGGCTCCGCTGAGCCGCGCGACGCCGAGCTCCAGTCGCCCGCTCGCCCTCGTTGCCCGCGACCGTCGCCTCCTCCTCGACCGTCGCCTTGCCCCACGGCAGCTGCACCTGTCTTGCCTGTCATGCGCACTTCCTCTCGCCTCGTCGCCGGAGATCCAGGCTGGCAGGGGCGAGGTGACGCGGAGCGTGCGGGGCGTGCCGGAAGTGCACCAAGATGCGGGGCGCGGAGGAGGGTTCGATAGCATCGGTCGAACGCGTGACACAGGCGACCCAACAGCCGCTCCATCGTGCCCTCGGGCTCACGGACGCCGAGTACACGCAGATCGAGAAGGCACTCGAGCGCGTCGCCGAACGACTTCGAGCTCGCCGTCTTCTCGCTGCTTGTGGTCGGAGCATTGCGGCTACAAGCATTCCCGCCTCGAGCTGCGCCGGCTGCCCACGCACAGCGCGCGCGTCCTGCAGGGGCCCGGTGAGAACGCGGGCGTGATCGACGTCGGCGACGGCCTCGCGATCGCCTTCAAGGTCGAGAGCCACAACCACCCCTCGGCGGTCGAGCCGTACCAGGGCGCGGCCACGGGCGTGGGCGGGATCCTGCGCGACATCTTCGCGATGGGCGCGCGGCCGATCGCGCTCGGCGACTCGCTCCGGCTCGGCCCGCTCGACGAGGAGCGCCCGCGCGAGCTGTTCCGCGGGATCGTGCGCGGCATCGGCGGCTACGGCAACTGCGTCGGCGTCCCGAACGTCGCCGGCGAGACCGTCTTCGACGCCGCCTATCGCCAGAATCCGCTCGTCAACGCGCTCTGCATCGGCCTCCTGCGCGCCGACGAGCTCGTGCGCGCGAGCGCCGGCGGGCCCCGGCAACCTCGTCGTCCTGTTCGGCGCGACGACGGGCCGCGACGGGATCGGCGGCGCGAGCGTCCTGGCCTCGCAGGATCTCGACGAGAGCGACGAGGACAAGCGCCCGACCGTGCAGGTGGGCGATCCGTTCACGGGCAAGAAGCTGATCGAGTGCACGCTCGAGCTCGCCGCGCCTCGGGCTGGTCGTCTCCGTGCAGGACCTGGGCGCCGCGGGCCTCGCGTCGTCCACCTCCGAGATGGCCGCGAGCGGCGGCGTCGGCATCGAGCTCGAGCTCGAGCGCGTGCCGCTGCGCGAGCAGGACATGCAGCCGTTCGAGGTGATGATCTCGGAGTCGCAGGAGCGCATGGCGCGATCGTCGAGCCGGCGCGCCTGGCCGAGGTCGAGGCCGTGTGCGCGCGCTGGCAGCTGCCCTGCACGGCGATCGGCAAGGTCACCGACGACGGTCAGCTGCGCTGCCGCTGGGACGGCGAGGTCGTCGGCGACATGCCGGCCGACGTGCTCACCGACGCTCCCCGCTATCCGCTGCACGCCGAGCGCCCGGCCGCGCTCGCCGAGCAGTCCATCGCCGCCGCCGACGTCCCTGCCGTCGACGACGGCGCGGCGCTGCTGCTGCGCCTGCTGGCTGCGCCCAACATCTGCGCCAAGACGTGGGTCTACGAGCAGTACGACCAGGTCGTCGGCTCGGGCACCGTCGCCCGCCCGGGCAGCGATGCCGGCGTCGTGCGCCTGACGCCGTCCGATCGCGCGATCGCCGTGGCGCTCGACGGCGACGGCGCGCGCGTGGCGCTCGACCCGCGCCGCGGCGGCGCCGAGGCGGTCGCGCAGGCCGCGCTCAACGTCGCCTGCAGCGGCGCCGAGCCGGCGGCGATCACGAACTGCCTCAACTTCGGCAATCCCGAGCGCCCCGGCACGGCCTACGCGCTGCGCGAGGCGATCACCGGCATGGCCGAGGCCTGCGAGGTGCTCGGCACGCCCGTCGTCTCGGGCAACGTCTCGCTCTACAACGAGAGCGGCGGCCGGCCGATCCACCCGACGCCGGTGGTCGGCTGCGTCGGCGTGCTCGAGCGCGCCGACGCCGCGGTGCGCATCGGCGCCCGCCGACGCGAGCGGCACGCTGCTCCTGCTGGGCGACGCCGGTGCCCGTCTACGACGGCTCGGAGTGGCAGGCGCTGGTCGCGGGCGAGGCTTCCGGGCGCATACCCGAGGTCGATCTGCCCGCGCTGCGCTGGCTCACGCGATCTGCTCTCCGGCCTCGCGCGCGAGGGCGGTCTCCTGCGCTCCGCCCACGATGCCTCCGACGGCGGCCTGGCCGTCGCGCTGGCCGAGCTCGCGCTCGCCGCCGGCACCGGCGTCGAGGTCACCCTCGAGCCGCGCGGAGAGCGCCGTCGACGACGCTCTTCGGCGAGTGCTGCGGGCTCGTCGTCGCAAGCTGCGCGGCCCGAGGATGAGGCGAATCTGATCGAGGCGTGCGACGTCTGCAGGCGTGCCAGTCGAGAGAATCGGCGCCCTGGGCGGTGCGGCGATCGCGCTGCGCTGTGGCGAGCTGACGCTTCGACGTGCCGCTGGAGGAGGCGCGCGCGGCGTACGAGGGCGCGCTCCCGCAGGCCATGGCGGCCGTCTGATGTGCGGCGTCTTCGGCATCCACGCGCCCGGGCGCGACGTCGCGCGGCTCGCGTACTTCGCGCTCTACGCGCTCCAGCACCGCGGCCAGGAGAGCGCGGGCATCGCCGTCTCCGACGGCCGCCGGGTGCTCACGGTGCGCGACATGGGGCTCGTCGCGCAGGTCTTCGACGAGGGCAAGCTGCAGGCGCTACCCGGCCGCGCGGCGATCGGCCACGCGCGCTACTCGACGACCGGATCGGCGCACTGGATGAACTCGCAGCCGATCGTCGCCCACCGGCCCGGACGCACGGTTGCGCTGGGGCACAACGGCAACCTCACCAACACGACCGAGCTGCGCGCGGAGCTGATGGAGCAGGGCGTGAAGCTCGGCTCGACCTCCGACACCGAGGTCATCTGCGCGCTCATCGCGCATCACCCGGGGTCGCTCGCCGAGGGCGCGGTGCACGCCATGGAGCGCATCCGCGGCGCGTTCTCCGCGGTCGTGCTGAGCGAGGACACGCTGCTCGCCTTCCGCGATCCCGACGGCATCCGCCCGCTCGTGCTCGGCGACCTCGACGGCTCGCCGGTCGTGGCCTCCGAGACCCCGGCGCTCGACATCATCGGCGCGACCGTGACCCGCGAGCTGCGGCCCGGCGAGCTCCTGATCTGCGACACGGAGGGCTCGCGCGTGATCCAGGCGGTGCCGCCGCGCCGCAGCGAGACGATGTGCGTGTTCGAGCACATCTACTTCGCGCGGCCCGACGCCAAGATGGACGGCCAGACGCTGCTACGCCGAGCGCGAGCGCATGGGCGAGCGGCTCGCGGTCGAGGCACCCGTCGCGGCCGACGTCGTGATCCCGGTGCCCGACTCGGGCACGCCTGCCGCACAGGGCTACGCGCGGGCCTCGGGCCTGCACTTCGCCGACGGCCTGATCAAGAACCGCTACGTCGGGCGCACGTTCATCCAGCCCGACCAGGCGTTGCGCGACCACGGCGTGCGGCTCAAGTTCAACCCGCTGCCGCACGTGATCGCGGGGCAGCGCCTCGTCGTCGTCGACGACTCGATCGTGCGCGGCTCGACGACCCGCAAGATCGTGCAGATGCTGCGCGATGCGGGCGCGCTCGAGGTGCACCTGCGCATCTCGGCGCCGCCGATCGTCTCGCCCTGCTACTACGGCATCGACATGGCGGCCAAGGACGAGCTGATCGCCGCCGGGCGGACGCTCGAGGAGATCCGCGACCACCTCGGCGCCGACTCGCTGGCCTACCTCTCGCTCGAGGGGCTGCAGCTTGCGATCGAGCGTCCCGCCGACCGCTTCTGCCGCGCCTGCCTCACGGGCAACTACCCGGTCCCGGTGCCCGAGGCGATCGGCGCCGGCAAGCTGCGCTTCGAGCGCGAGCCCGCGCGGGCATGAGCGGCGGCCCCGAGCCGCTCTCGTACGAGCAGGCCGGCGTCTCCCTGCACGCGGCCGACGCGATCGTCGAGCGCGTGCGCCGCGCCGTCTCGTCGACGCGCACGCCGCGCGTGATCGGCGAGCTCGGCGGCTTCGCCGGCCTGGTCTCGGCCGGCGGCTACCGCGATCCGGTGCTCGTCGCCGGCACCGACGGCGTCGGCACGAAGCTGATGCTGCAGCGTGACGCCGGTCGCCTGCGCGACTCGGGCATCGACCTCGTCGCGATGTGCGTCAACGACGTGCTCACGTGCGGCGCCGACCCGGTGCTGTTCCTCGACTACATCGCCGTCGGCCGGCTCGATCCCGAACGCGTCGCCGACGTCGTCGAGGGCGTCGCGGACGGCTGCCGCCAGGCCGGCTGTGCGCTGCTCGGTGGCGAGACGGCCGAGCTGCCCGACATGTACGGCGAGGACGATCTCGATCTCGCCGGCTTCGCGCTCGGCATCGTCGAGCGCGACGGGCTCGTCGACAGCGCCCGCGTCGCCGAGGGCGACGCGGTGATCGGGCTCGGGGCGAGCGGCGTGCACTCCAACGGCTTCACGCTCGTGCGCCGGCTGCTCGAGCGCGCCGGGCTCACGCCCGGTGCCGCGCCCGGCGACCTGCTCGCGCCCACGCGCATCTACGCGGCGGCCTCGGCCGCGCTGCGCGCCGCCTGCGACGTCCGTGCGATGGCGCACATCACGGGCGGCGGGCTGCCCGGCAACCTCCCGCGTGCGCTGCCCGAGGGCCTCGGCGCGCGCGTCGACGAGGCGCTGTGGGAGCCGTCCCCCGTGTTCGCCTGGCTCGCGGAGCTGGGCGTCGAGCGCGACGAGATGCGACGCGTCTTCAACGGCGGCCTCGGCTACGTCGCGATCGTGCCGCCGGCCGAGGCGCCCGCAGCGCTGGCCGCGTGTGCGGCCGCCGGCTATGCGGCCTGGCACGTAGGCGACGTCGTCCCGGGCGAGGGCGTCACCTACACGGATCGCTAGTGCGGCTCGGCGTGCTCGTCTCGGGCTCGGGCTCGAACCTGGCCGCGCTGATCGAGCAGGTGCACGGGCGCGCGGCGACGATCGCCGCGGTCTGCTCCAGCAACGCCGCTGCGTATGCACTCGAGCACGCGCGGGCGGCCGGCATCGAGACGGGCGTCTTCGCGCTCGCCGAGCACGGCGGCGAGCGCGCGCGCCGCGACCGCGCGATGGCCGGCTGGCTCGCCGAGCGTGACGTCGAGCTGGTCGTCTGCGCCGGCTTCATGGGGGTGTTGACGCGCGATTTCCTGGCGCGTTTCCCCGAGCGCGTGCTCAATCTGCACCCCTCGCTGCTGCCCGCATTCCCGGGCGCGCACGCGATCGACGACGCCCACGCGGCGGGCGTCGCCGAGACGGGGGTGACGGTGCATCTCGTGGACGAGGTGCTCGACGGCGGGCCGATCGTCGCCCAGACCCGGGTATCCGTCCACTACGATGAGTCTCCGGAGGGTCTGCGGGCTCGCATTCATGCGGCTGAGCACCAGCTTCTACCGGCCGTCGTCGAGGACGTCGCCCGTGGCGCCCTCGATCTCGACGACATCGCCAGGAAGGCCCGCACGTGACGGTCAAGCGAGCGCTCATCTCGGTCTCGGACAAGACGGGCCTGCTCGAGCTTGCCCAGGGACTGGCGGAGATCGGCGTGGAGCTGATCGCCACCAGCGGCACCGCGGCGTATCTCGAGGAGCACGATCTCCGCTCGACGCGCGTCGAGGATCTGACCGGCGTCGCGGAGATGCTGGGCGGCCGCGTCAAGACGCTGCACCCGAGCGTGCACGGCGCCCTGCTCGCGCGCCCGGACAACGCGAGCGATCAGGCGTCGCTCGCCGAGCACGGGATCGAGCCGATCGACCTCGTGATCGTCAACCTGTATCCGTTCCGGCACGTCGCGGCCAAGCGCGAGTCGAGCGAGGGCGACATCGTCGAGTCGATCGACGTCGGCGGGCCCGCCATGATCCGCGCGGCCGCCAAGAACTTCGCCGCCGTCGCGGTGCTGGTCGACCCCGAGCGCTACGGCTTCGTGCTCGACGAGCTGCGCGAGTCGGCGGGCGACCTCAGCCTCGACACGCGCCGCGAGCTGGCCGCCGAGGCGTTCGCGCACACCGCGGGCTACGACATCGCGATCGCGAACTGGTTCTCCGACACCGAGTCGTTCCCCGAGCGGCATCTCGGCGAGCTCGTCAAGGTGACCGACCTCGCCTACGGCGAGAACCCGCACCAGCGCGCGGCCTACTACATGGACGCGGGCGCGCGCCGCCACCTGCTCTCGATGGTGACGCAGCACGGCGGCAAGCAGCTCTCGTTCAACAACCTGCTCGACCTCGACGCCGCGACCACGCTCGTGCAGGAGTTCACGGTGCCGGCCTGCGTGATCGTCAAGCACGGGAATCCGTGCGGCTGCGCGCTCGCGGCCTCGCCCGAGGAGGCCTATCGCAAGGCCCTCGCGGCCGACCCGATGTCGGCCTTCGGCGGCGTGGTGGCCTTCAACCGCCCGCTCTCGCGCGAGCTCGCAGAGCTCGTCGCGGAGCAGTTCGTCGAGGTGCTGCATGCGCCCGGCTACGGCGAGGGCGCGATCGAGCTGCTGCGCGAGAAGCTCAAGAACCTGCGGCTGCTGGAGTCCGACGAGCGCCGCCGCCCGACGCCGGGCGAGCGCGACTTCCACCGCGTGCTCGGCGGCCTCCTGATCCAGGATCGCGACACGGAGTCGGAGGACCGCGACACGATGCAGGTCGTCGCCGGCCCCGCCCCCACGGAGCGCGAGTGGGGCGACCTGCTGTTCGCCTGGCGCGTCGTCAAGCACGTGCGCTCGAACGCGATCGTGATCGCGCGCGACACCGCCACGATCGGCGTCGGCGCCGGGCAGATGTCGCGCGTCGACTCGACCAGGCTCGCGCTCGGCAAGGCGCTCGCGCCGGTCGCCGGCGCGGTGCTCGCGTCCGACGCCTACTTCCCGTTCGCCGACGGCGTGCAGCTCGCGCTCGAGGCGGGCGCGCGCGTGATCATCGAGCCCGGCGGCTCGAAGGGCGACGCCGATGTGATCGCGGCCGTCGAGGCCGCGGGCGGCACGCTCGTGTTCACGGGCCGCCGGCACTTCTCGCACTAGATCAGGACCGGCCGGGATACGATCCCCGCCGTGCGCGAGTTCCCTTCGATCCTCGACCTGGTCGGGCACACGCCGATCATCCGGCTGCCGCAGATGCAGCCCTCCGGCGCGGCCCGCGTGCTCGCGAAGCTCGAGTACCTC
This sequence comes from uncultured Actinomycetes bacterium, assembly GCA_963834415.1. Lineage (GTDB taxonomy): Bacteria > Actinomycetota > Thermoleophilia > Gaiellales > JALYLC01 > JALYLC01. The sequence goes on from CAWIBP010000005.1 coordinate 222,922, forward strand.
AACCCGGGTGGCTCGATCAAGGACCGCATCGGCCTGCCGATGATCCAGGAGGCCGAGCGCGATGGCCGCCTCAAGCCCGGCGGCACGATCATCGAGGCGACCTCCGGCAACACCGGCGTGGGTCTCGCGATGGTCGCGGCCCAGCGCGGCTACCGCTGCGTCTTCGTGATGCCCGACAAGATGTCGCGCGAGAAGATCGCGCTGCTGCGCGCGTTCGGCGCCGAGGTCGTGGTCTGCCCGACCGAGGTCGAGCCGGAAGATCCGCGCTCCTACTACTCCGTCTCTGCGCGCCTGGCGGCGGAGACCCCGGGCGCCTTCAACCCGAACCAGTACGCCAACGCGGGCAACCCGCAGGCGCACTACGACAGCACGGGGCCCGAGATCTGGGAGCAGCTCGGCGACGAGCTCGACGTGCTCGTCGTCGGCGTCGGCACGGGCGGGACGGTGACCGGCACCGGACGCTATCTCAAGGAGCGCAAGCCGGCCCTCGAGATCGTCGGCGCCGACCCGGTCGGCTCGATCTACTCGACGCCCGAGCCGCACTCCTACCTCGTCGAGGGCGTCGGCGAGGACTTCTGGCCGACGACGTTCGACCGCGACATCGTGGATCGCTGGTTCCGGGTGTCCGATCGCGAGGCGTTCGCAGCGACGAGGCGCATCGCGCGCCTCGAGGGCATCCTGATCGGCGCGTCCGGCGGCATGGCGCTGCACGCCGCGCTGCGCGTCGCCCAGGAGCTGCCGCCCGACAAGACCGTGCTCGTCGTGCTGCCCGACGGCGGCCGCGCGTACCTGTCGAAGGTCTTCAACGACGACTGGATGCTCGTGCACGGCATGTTCGACGACGCTGCGCGCCCGCCGACCGCCGGCGAGCTCGTGGCCGCGCGCACGGGCGACGTCCCGGCGCTCGTGAGCGTCGGCTCGCAGCAGCCCGTGGCCGACGCGATCGCGCTGCTGCAGCGCTATGCGGTCTCGCAGCTGCCGGTGATCGACGACGGCGCGGTGCTCGGCTGCGTGCACGAGCGCACGCTGCTCGACCGCGCGATGCGCGACGGGCGCGGCGCGCTGGAGGCGCCGACCTCCGAGCTGATGAGCGACTCGCTGCCGGTGGTGCAGGCGATGCGCCGGCTCGACGACGTCTACCACGACCTGCAGTCGAGCCCGGCCGTGCTCGTCTCCGACGGCGCCACGCCGATCGGGGTCCTGACTCGGGCCGACGTGCTCGAGTGGCTCGCTCACGCCTAGATATGCGTGAGATCGCGCTCGTCGCCGCGCGGCGCCACGCCGTCGCGACCCAGCGCTTCGCCGCACGCAGGCGGCGGGCGAGCATGGACGAGATGGTGGGGACGGTCGAGCGCCTCGGCTGCGTGCAGATCGACTCCATCTCGGTCGTCGACCGCTCGCAGCGGCTCGTGCTCGCCGCCCGCTGCGGCCGCATTCCGGCGGGCGCGCACGACGCGCTCCTGCGCTCGCGGCGCGTGTTCGAGTACTGGGCGCACGAGGCGTGCCTGCTGCCGATGCGCGACGAGCCGTACTTCCGGCTCGGCAAGCGCGCCGGCGGCCGCTTCCACCGCTGGTTCGGGCCGATCCTCGCCGAGCATGCCGAGCTCGCGGCGGAGGTGCTCGCGGTCGCCCGCGAGCGCGGCGAGATCGCCTCGCGCGACTTCGGCGGCGCGGGCAGCGGCTACTGGGAGTGGACGCCGGCCAAGCGCGTGCTCGACGCGCTGTGGACGTCCGGGCAGCTCGCGATCGCGGGCCGCAAGGGCGTCGAGCGCCGCTATGCGCTGCCCGAGCGCGTCATCCCCGATGCGATCCTGGGCCTGCCCGACCCGAGCGAGCGGGAGACGCATCGCTGGCAGGTCGAGTCTGCGGTGCGCGCGCGCGGCATCGCGGGCGAGCTGCGCCTGTCCGATTACTGGCGCGTTCCCGGCAAGCGCAGGACGATCGCGCCCGCGATCGAGGAGCTCGTCGCCGAAGGCGTGCTCGAGCGGCTGCGCGTGCAGGAGCTCGACGAGGTCTGGCTCGTGCCCGCCGAGGATGCCGAGCGCGCGCTCGCGGGAGATGCGCGTCCGCGCGGGGCCTTCCTGCTCTCGCCGTTCGACAACGTGCTCTGGGATCGCTTCGAGGCCGAGCGGCTGTTCGGCTTCGAGCACCGGCTCGAGATCTACAAGCGCCCGCCGGAGCGGATCTACGGCTACTACGTGCTGCCGCTGCTCGACGGCGCGGAGATCGTGGGCCGCATCGACCTCAAGACCGACCGCAAGGCGGGTACCCTGCGTGCGCTTGCGGTGCACTGGCAGGGGCGGCCGCGCCCCCGCGCGCTGCGCGAGGCTCTCGCGCGGCTCGTCCACGTGCTCGGGCTCGAGAGGAGCGAGATCAACGGTGGAGTTTGAGACGCGCGCGATCCATGCCGGGCAGGAGCCCGACCCGCTGACCGGGTCGGTCAACGTCCCGATCTACCAGACCAGCACCTACGCGCAGGACGGCGTGCTGCAGATGCGCGGCGGGCACGACTACGCGCGCACGATCAACCCGACGCGCACGGCGCTCGAGGCCTGCCTGGCCGCACTCGAGGGCGCCGAGCACGGCATCTGCTTCTCGTCGGGCATGGGCGCGACGACGGCGATCATGGAGCTCTTCGCGCCCGGCTCGCGCACCGTCGCGATCAACGACGTGTACGGCGGCACCTATCGCCTCTTCTCGAAGATGTACGCCCCGAAGGGCTACGGCTACGAGTTCGCCGACCTGACCGACGAGGGCGTCGCGCGCGTCGCGTTCGAGCAGCCCGCGGCGCTGGTCTGGCTGGAGACGCCGTCGAATCCGCTGCTCAAGGTCGTCGACATCGCAGGCGATCGCCGAGCGCGCGCACGCGGCCGGCGCGCTCGTCGTCGTCGACAACACGTTCGCGAGCCCGTACCTGCAGCAGCCGCTCGCGCTCGGCGCCGACATCGTGGTGCACTCGACGACGAAGTACGTGGGCGGCCACTCCGACTCGGTCGGCGGCGCGGTGCTCGTGAACGACGACGAGCTCGCCGAGCGGCTGCACTTCGTGCAGAACTCGATGGGCGCGGTGCCCGGGCCGTTCGACTGCTTCCTGACGCTGCGCGGCGCGAAGACGCTCGCGGTGCGCATGGAGCGCCACTGCGACAACGCCGTCGAGATCGCGCGCTGGCTCGAGCAATCGCCGGCCGTCAGCGAGGTCTTCTACCCTGGCCTCGAGTCGCACCCCGGCCACGAGACGGCGAAGCGCCAGATGCGGCGCTTCGGCGGCATGATCGCGTTCCGCGTGCACGGCGGCCGGGCGGCGGTGGATGCCGCGCTCGCGGAGACCGGCGTGTGGACGCTCGGCGAGAGCCTGGGCGGCGTCGAGAGCCTCGTCGAGCACCCGGGCGCGATGACCCACGCCTCGCTGGCGGGGTCCGGGTTCGAGGTGCCGGACGACCTCATTCGCCTCTCGGTGGGCATCGAGCACCGCGACGACCTCATGCGCGATCTGGCGCAGATGCTCGCGAACGCGACGCTGTAGCTCGGGCGCCGTGCAATTGGGGCCAGGCCCCAATTGCACGGCGTGGCATCGCCGGCCGGCTCAGGCCGCGCGGCCTTCCTGCCGATACGGGGTACGTGGCGCAGGTTGCCCATCCGCGGCCCCTGGCCGGCTCGCTCGCGGCGCTCCGGCGCACCGGCGCACTCGGCGTGCTCGGGCTCGCGCCCGTGCTGCTCGCGCTGGCCGTGATCGGCGGGGCGATCGGCAACCGCTACGCGTTCGACTTCCATGGGGCGCTCTGGCAGGGCGCGCGCGACGTGCTCGCCGGGCACAACCCGTACCCGCCGCCGACCGTCGCCGGCGTCGCCCCGGGCGATCGCTTCGTCTACCCGCCGCCGGTCGCGATCCTCTTCATCCCGCTCGGCGTCCTGCCGTTCCCGCTCGCGGCCGGGCTGATCACCGTCGTCCTGATCGCGGCGATCGCGGCGACGCTCGCCGTGCTCGGCGTGCGCGACTGGCGGTGCTACGGCGCCGCATACCTCTCGATCGCCGTGCTGCACGACATCCGCCTCGGCGCGATCACGCCGCTGCTCGCGCTCGGGCTCGCGCTCGTCTGGCGCTGGCGCGGACAGGTCCGTGCGGCGATCCCGTTCGGGCTGATCGTGATGGCCAAGCTGTTCCTGTGGCCGCTCGGGGTCTGGCTCCTCGCCACGGGGCGGCTGCGCGCCGCCTGGCGCGGCGCCGCCCTGGCCATCGGGGCCAGCGCGCTCGGCTGGGCCGCGATCGGCTTCGCCGGGCTGGCCGACTACCCGCGGCTGCTCAGCGTGCTGGCCGAAGAGGAGCAGCACCGCGGCTACTCGCCGGTCGCGGCCGGCATGGCGCTCGGACTCGACGCCACGCTCGCGCGCGCCGCCGCGGTCGCGCTCGGCGCGGGCCTCGTCGCGCTCTGCTGGCGCGAGGGCCGGCGCGGTTTCGACGAGCGCTCGCTGGCGCTCGCGCTCGCCGCGGCGCTCGTGCTCTCGCCGATCGTCTGGCTGCACTACTTCGTGCTCCTGCTCGTGCCGATCGCGCTGGCACGGCGGACGTTCGGTGCCGTCTGGCTCGTGCCCGCCCTGTTCTGGATCACGCCCTACGAGGAGAACTTCGGGGCGCACTGGCGCATCGCGGTCGGCATCGCGCTCGCCGCGGTGGCGCTCGGCGCGGCCGTGCGCTCACCCACATACGATCCAGCGCCATGACGCGCTCCTGGAACCCCGCGAGCCCCGCCGGTGCGGGCCTCGACATCCCGTACTCCCCGGCCGCCGTGACGGACGACTTCGTGCACGTCGCCGGCGTGATCTCGAGCGACGCGAACGGCGAGCTCATCGCCGACGACTTCGCGAGCCAGGCGAAGCGCGCGTTCGGGAATCTCGAGACGATCCTCGCGGCCGCCGGCTGCACGGCCGCGGACGTCGTGCACATCACGACCTACCTGACGGATCGCGACGACTTCGACGCCTTCAACGAGGCCTTCAGGCAGACGTTCGCGGATCCGTTCCCCGCGCGCGTGACGATCCTCGCGCAGCTCATCGCCCCCGGGCTCTCGATCGAGCTGACCGCTGTCGCCGCGCGCCCCCGCGCGTAGGCTCCTAGGCGCCCACGTGCTCGCGCCCGTGCGGCGCGGTCTGGTCGAAGGCCGGCCCGAGCGGCACGATGCGCGACGGGTTGAGATCGGGGAGCGTGCGGTAGTAGTGCCGCTTGATCTGGTCGAGGCTCACCGTCTCGGCGACGCCGGGCACCTGGTAGAGGTCGCGCAGATAGCCCGAAAGGTGCGGGTAGTCGGCGATGCGGCGGAGGTTGGCCTTGAAGATCCCGACGTACACCGGGTCGAAGCGGACGAGCGTCGGGAAGAGACGCCAGTCGGCCTCGGTGATCGCGCTGCCGAGCAGGTAGCGCCGCGTCGCGACCCGCTCGTCGAGTGCGTCGAGCGCGGCGAAGAGATTCGCGAAGGCGCGCTCGTAGGCCGCCTGGGTGCTGGCGAAGCCCGTTCTGTAGACGCCGTTGTTGACGTTGGCGTAGATGCTCTCGTTGAGCGCGTCGATCTCCGCGCGCAGCGGCTCGGGGACGAAGTGGGGCTCGGGGCGCTCGGCGAACGCGTCGAACGCGCCGTCGAGCATGCGGATGATGTCGGCCGACTCGTTGTTGACGATGCGCCGGTGCTCGCGATCCCAGAGCACCGGCACCGTGATGCGGCCATCGAACTCCGGGTCGGTGAGCGCGTAGGCCTCGCTCAGGAACGTGAAGTGGTTGACCGGGTCGCCGGTCGTCCCGGGGGCGCCGGTGATGGCCCACCCGTCCTCGCCGCGCTCGGGGTCGACGACGGTCATCGAAATCGCGTCCTCGAGCCCCTTGAGCATCCGGTAGATGATCGTGCGGTGCGCCCACGGGCAGGCGTAGGAGACGTAGAGGTGATAGCGGCCCGCCTCGGCGCGGTAGCCGGAGCTGCCGTCGGCGGTCACCCAGTCGCGGAAACGCGAGTCCTGGCGCTTGAACGCCCCGGAGCCGGTCTCCTCGTCGGGGAACGCGGCCTTGGTGTCGGTGGATGTCATCGCGGGCAACCTACCCGTCTGTGCGCTCGCGAGTCCCCGCTGTCCGCCGTGTAACGTCGCTTCGCCGATGACGACTGCACACGATGAGGCTGCGTTGCTGGCTGCCCTGCGGGCAGGAGACGAGCGCGCGTTCGCGCGGCTCGTCGACTGCCACCACGCCGCGCTCGTCCGCGTCGCCCGCCAGTACGTGCCGACGCCGGAGCTCGCCGAGGACGTCGCCCAGGAAGCATGGCTCGGCCTGCTGCGCGGCCTCGACGGCTTCGAGGGCCGCTCGTCGCTGCGCACCTATCTCTTCCGCATCGTGATCAACCTCGCCCGCACACGGGGCGTCCGCGAGGCTCGCTCCGCCCCGTTCTCGTCGCTCGCCCGCGACGGCGAGGACGGGCCGGCGGTCGACCCCGAGCGCTTCGTGGGCGCGCCGAGCCCGGGTGCGGGCCACTGGGTCTCGCCGATCCGCCCGTGGGGCGGCAGCGCGGAGCAGGTCGCGCTCTCGGCCGAAGCGCTCGCGCAGGTGGAGCGGGCGATCGATCAGCTGCCGGAGATGCAGCGGCGGGTCGTCACGCTGCGCGACGTCGAGGGCTTCCCGTCCGACGAGGTGGCCGCTCTGCTCGGGATCAGCGACGGCAACCAGCGCGTGCTCCTGCACCGCGCGCGCACGAAGCTGCGCGAGGCGCTCGCGGAGTACTACGCATGAGAGCGCCCGCGCCCTTCGACCTCACCTGCCAGGAGCTGGCCGAGCTCGTCAGCGACTACCTCGAGGGTGCGCTCCCGCGCTGGGAGCGCACGCGCTTCCGGCTGCACATCACCGGCTGCCGCAGCTGCCGCCGCTACGTCGCGCAGATGCGCACGACCGTCGCCGTCACCGGGCGGATCGAGGCCGGCGAGATTCCGGCGGCCGTGCGCGACGAGCTGCTCGAGGCCTTCCGCGGCTGGAAGGCCGGGTAGGCGCTCGCCTTCAACGCCCGAGGTAGGCCTTGCGCAGCCCTTCGTCGTCGAGCAGGTCGCCGGCTTTGCCCTCGAGCACGAGGCGGCCGGTCGAGAGCACGTAGCCGCGATCGGCGATCGAGAGCGAGACGTTGGCGTTCTGCTCCACCACGAGGACCGCGACGCCCGACTCGTGCACCTGCTTGATGATCTCGAAGCTGCGCTCGACGAGGATCGGCGCGAGGCCCATCGAGGGCTCGTCCATGAGCATCAGCTTGGGACGCGACATCAGCGCGCGGGCCATCGCGACCATCTGCTGCTCGCCGCCCGAGAGCGTGCCCGCGAGCTGCCCGCGGCGCTCGTACACGAGCGGGAAGAGCGAGTAGACCCGCTCGTAGTCCTCCTTGGTGCCGCCGTTGTGGAGGTAGGCGCCGAGCTCGAGGTTCTCCTGCACCGTCATCGGCCCGAACAGCCGCCGGTTCTCCGGGACGATCGCCATGCCGCGGCTGATGCGGTGGCTCGTCGAGCGCGTCGTCACGTCCTCGCCGGCGAGCGTGATCGTGCCGGTGCGGGAGCGCACGATGCCGAGGATCGTCTTCAGCGTCGTCGACTTGCCGGAGGCGTTGCCGCCGAGCAGGCACACGAGCTCGCCCTCGTTGACCTCGAGGTTCAGGTCCTGGAGGATGTGGATCTGCCCGTAGTAGGTGTTGATGCCTTCGAGCTTGAGCAAGCTCATTTGGTCGCCGCCGCCTTCGTGCCGAGGTAGGCCTCGACGACCCGCGGGTCGGTTGCGACCTGCACGAACGTGCCCTCGACGATCTTGACGCCGTGGTCGAGCGCGATCACGCGGTCGGAGATGCCCTCGACGACGTGCATGTCGTGCTCGATCACGAGGATCGTGTACCCGGCCTCGCTGCGCAGCCGCGCGATCAGCTCGGTGATCTCGTGGGTCTCGACGGGGTTCATGCCGGCGGCAGGCTCGTCGAGCAGCAGGATCTTGGGTCCGGTCGCCATCGCGCGGGCGATCTCGAGCCGACGGCGGTTGGCGTACGAGAGGCTGTAGGCGGGCTGATCCCAGCGGTAGCCCTTGAGCCGCTCGCCGAAGAACGAGAGGTTCTCCTCGGCGATCCTGCGGATCTCGGCCTCCTCGGCGCGCATTCCCGGCGTGCGCAGCATCGAGCGCAGCACTCCGGCCTTGGTGCGCCCGTAGGCGGCGGCCATGACGTTCTCGCGCACCGACATGTTGAGGAACAGCCGCAGCGTCTGGAACGTGCGCGCGACGCCGAGGCGCGAGATCTGGTGCGGCTCGAGACCGAGGATGCTCTTCCCGTCGAAGACGATGTCGCCGTCGTCGGGCTGGTAGATGCCGGTGATCAGGTTGAAGAGCGTCGTCTTGCCCGCGCCGTTCGGGCCGATCACGCTCACGATCTCGCCCTGGTCGACGTGCAGCTCGAGCCCCGAGACGACCTTCAGCCCGCCGAACGCGAGCGAGACGCCGCGCAGATGCAGCAGGGGCTCCGTCATCAGATGATCTCCATGCGGCGCTCGCCGAAGAGCCCGTTCGGCCGCAGCACCATGAGCACGATCAGCATCATGCCGAGCACGATGTAGCGCGTCGCGTCCGGCTGCGCGAGCAGGACGTTCTCCCACACGAACGCGGCCAGGTAGAGCGTCGGGATCAGGAGGATCGTGCGCGCCCAGCCGTGCAGCAGGGTGAGCCCGAGCGCGATCACGATCAGCGTCATGTAGCTGACCGGCCCGAGCCAGTTGACCATCTGCTCGGGCACGATCACCCAGTTCGAGACCAGCGAGCTGAGCCCGCTCTCCCGGGTGCCGCCGGTCCAGCCGCCATCGATCGCCGTCGCGACGATGTGCGCGACGAAGCCGAAGACGATGGTGCCGCCGAGCACGACCGCGAGCTTGCGCGAGCGGCCGAAGACCAAGATCAGCGCCGCGAGCACGAAGGCGTAGAGCAGCGGGCGGGCGTCGCTCGCGTCGCGCAGCAGCTCGAGCAGCACGCTGACCAGCACGGCGCCGACCGTGACGCCCGCGAGGTTTCCCTGACCGCCGAGGATGACCATCGTGTAGACGGTGATCAGCAGCGGGAACGAGAACGTCAGCGGGAACGTGCTGGCGTTGAGGGCCGAGAAGAGCGTGCCGCTGAGCGCCGCGACGGCCGCGCCGAAGCTGAACGCGAGCAGCTTGAGCAGGTTGACCGGCATGCCCATGGCCTCGGCGGCGAGCGAGTCCTCGCGCAGCGAGCGCCAGGCCCGGCCCGTGCGCGAGTGGTTGACGAAGTGCAGCGCGGCGTAGACGACCGCGAACACCGCGAGCCCGACGTAGAGGTAGCCGACCGCGAACGCGCCGTCGTGCTGCACCTCGAGCGTCTGCCCGACCAGATGCAGCGGATCGATGTTGAGGATGCCGTTCGCGCCGCCGGTGATGTCGTGGCCGAAGAGCTGGTCGCCGTTCGTCGCCACGGTCAGGAACAGCTGCAGGAAGAACAGCGTGACGATCGCGAGGTAGTCGCCGACGAGGCGCCGCGAGGGCAGCCCGACGAGGAAGCCCGCGACCGCGCCGATCACGACGACCAGCGGAATCGAGATGAACGTCGGCAGGTGCACGCCGAGCTTGTCCGAGCTGAGCAGCGCGTACGAGTACGCACCGATCCCGTAGAACGCGACGTAGCCCAGATCGAGCAGGCCGCCCCAGCCGACGACGACGTTGAGCCCGAGCGCGAGCAGCATGTAGAGCACGGTGTCGAACGCGACGCGCTGGATGTAGCTGCTGCTCGAGACGGCGGGCAGCAGCGCGATCAAGCCGACGAAGAGCACGAGCCAGCCCCACCAGGGCACGCGCAGGAAGCGCTCCTCGAGCTCGCCCTTCCACCCGCTGCGCCGCGAGCGCCGCTCGCCGTGGCGCGCGACCCACTCGTCCTTGCCGATCGCGGGCCCCGAGGGCCCCTCATCGGGTCGCGTCGGCTCGCTCATACCTTCTTGATCCCCGCCTGGCCGAGCAGCCCGCTCGGACGGAAGAGCATGAAGCCGATGAGCAGCGAGAAGATCACGAGATCGGACCAGCGCGTCGTCCAGTAGCCCGCGGTGTAGGCCTCGGCGAAGCCGAGGATGAGGCCGCCGGCCATCGCCCCCGGGATCGAGCCGATGCCGCCGATCACGGCCGCCGTAAAGCCCTTGAGGCCGATGATGAAGCCGATCGAGGCCGCGGTGGGCACGCGCAGGGCGAACATCACGCCGGCTGCACCGGCGAGCGCCGATCCGATCACGAACGTGAAGACGATGACCTTGTCGATGTTGATGCCCATCATCGCCGCGGCCTCGCGATCGAACGAGGTGGCGCGCATCGCCTTGCCCGTGCGCGTGCGCGTGACGAGCATCCAGAGCACGATCATCAGCGCGAAGGCCGCGAGGATCGTGATGATCCGGATCAGCGGCACGTGCACGTTGCCGATGTCGAAACCGTCGGTGTAGAGCGAGCCGTTGTCCAGGTCGAAGAGGCCGTAGTCGTACTGCTGCGCGCCGAACATCAGCTGGAACGAGCTCGCGAGCACGAAGCTCACGCCGAGCGCGCTGATCAGCGGGGCGATGCGTGGCGCCTCGCGCAGCGGCCGGTAGGCGAAGCGCTCGATCGCGACGCCGAGGATCGCGCAGCCCGCCATCGACCCGAGCAGCATCAGCGTGATCAAAAGCCACACCGGGACGGCCGGGTCGCTCGTCCCGCCGAGCACCTTGAGGACGCCGAAGCCGATGAACGAGCCGACCATGAAGACGTCGCCGTGGGCGAAGTTGAGGAGCTTGAGGACGCCGTAGACGAGCGTGTACCCGAGGGCGATGAGGGCGTACGTGCTGCCCGCGGTCAGCCCGTTGAGGGTCAGCTGAGTGAAGGTGTCCCAGTCCATGGCAGCGCGGCGAGTTTAGCCTGATTCCGGCACTGGCGCGTGTCGGGCGAAATCAGGCCCGAACGCACGAGGGCGGCCCGGTATGAGACCGGACCGCCCTCGCGTCGCGCACGTATCGGGGAGCTAGTTGACGACCTTGTACGAGCCGTCGGACTGGATCTCCATGATGTAGAACTTCTCGGTGTTCGGGTCGTTGGTGTTGACCTTCGACCAGGCGAACTTGCCGCCCAGGATCCAGCCCTTGTCGACCTTCACCTTGCGGACGTGCGAGATCACCGCGGCGCGCTTGGCGAGCGAGCCCTTGCCCTTGTCGCAGGCCGACTTGATGGCCAGCAGCATCACCTGCACGGCGCCGTAGGTCGGCGGGCCGAACGAGCCGACGGTCTTGCCGCGGTTGTCCTTCTTCCACGCGGCGATCAGCGCCTTGTCGGCGGCGATGCTCGTGATCTGCGGGGCGAAGTTCGAGACCAGCGAGCCGGCCTTCTTGAACGCCGAGGGGTCGTTCACGCCGTCGCCGCCGAAGACCTTGGCCTTCTTGCCCTGCTCGGCGAGCTGGCTGGCGAGCGTCTGCGCGTCGCCCGGCTTCTGCGAGGGGAAGAACACGACGTCGGCGTCGCTCGGCACCTTGGTGACGTACGACGAGAAGTCGGTCACGGTGTTCGCGACGGACTGGCGCGAGACGGTCACGTTGGCGGCCTTGAGCGCCTTCTCGACCTCACCCGCGAGGCCCTGGGAGTAGGGCTCCTGGAAGTCGAAGACCACGACGTTCTTGACCTTCATGACGTCGATCATGTACTTCGCATCCGTCGGACCCTGGAAGTCGTCGGCGGGGATCACGCGGAAGAAGGCCTTGGTGGCCTCCTGGTTGTCGCCCTTGGTCAGCGTCGTGCGCGTCGCGGACGACGAGATCTGCACGAGGCCGGCCTGCTGGAACGCCTTGCTCGTCGCGGCGACCGAGCCGGAGGTCGAGCCGCCGATGATGCCGACCATGCTCTTGTTGGCGATGAACTTCTGCGCCACCGTCTGTGCGGCGGACGGGCCCTGCTCGGCCGGTGCATCACCGGGGACGAGCTTGACCTTCAGGCCCAGCGTCTTGGGCAGCGTCTTGACCGCGAGCTTGGCCCACGAGAGCTGCTCCTGGCCGATGAACCCGGCGCCGCCCGTGAGCGGTGCGAGCATGCCGATCGAGAGCGTGCCCTTGCAACTGATTGCGCTCGCGCGCTGGGACGAGGCGCTGGCCGGCGCTGCCGACACGGTCGCTGCCAGGGCAGTGGCCGTGGCGACCGCTGCGAGCAGCGGGAACGTCTTGGCTTTCTTCATGTACGACTCCTTCTGGTTGGAACGGGGCTTACGAAGCCTCAGGCGAATAGGACGGGACAGCAGCACGATTTGTTGGCGCCGCGGCTCCCGCGAGGGTGCTCAGGAAGGGGTGAGTGCATCCACCCAGCTGCGCGTGTCGGTGAACTGGTGAAAGCGCACGGCCTTGCCGTCCGCGAACCTCCAGACGTGGGCGAACGGCACGTCGAGCGGCTTGCCCGTCGCCTTGGAGCTGCCGCTGTAGCGACCGAGCGCGACGACGTGGTCGTCACCGCCGAGCAGCTCGGACGGCAACGCGTCGAAATCGTCCCACCACGACTCGCCGATCGGGTCGAAGATCGCGGCACGCACGGCGGGGAGGCCGTGGTAGACGCCGCCGTGCTCGAGGCCCTGGGCCTGGTGCCAGACGATCGACTCGTCCATCATGGCCAGCGCGCCGTCGAGATCGCCGCGGGAGAAGGCCTCGTAGGACGTGCGGACCGCGGCGAGATTCTGTGCGTGCGCGGACAAGGTCGCCGATTGTACGGGCCTCGTGATCAACTATCAACACGCGCGGCGCGGTGCCCGTCGCGACACCCCAGATGGCCGCCGAACCGCTTGCGCATGGCCGAGGACAGCTTGTCGGCGAGTCGGCGTGCTCGCGCAGCCCGGCGTCGGCCCTGCTTGTGCACCGCAAGGCCCTCGGCGTTCGCGACGAAGTGCCCCGCGCCGTGACCGCCGCAGTGGAGGTAGCGGGGCTCGCCGGCCCGCTGCGCCCGGGCGTGCGCTCGGCGGCCTCGACGCCCGGCGCGAGCGAGCGGAAGATGGGCCGAGCTGCGCCACCACCGGGGCCTCGCCGCCGATCATGAGGTAGCCGCACGAAGTCCCCGGTGCGACACCTCGCGGCAGCGGAGCTTCTAACGTGCGGTGTGATCGCGTCCCCGACGCGAGGCTGAGGAGCAGATGTGAAGATGATCGGCATCGACGTGGGCGGGTCCGGCATCAAGGCCGCCATCGTCGAGACCGCGACCGGCGAGCTCATGACTCCGCGCATCCGCGTGGAGACGCCGCAGCCCGCGACGCCGAAGGCGGTCGCGAAGGCGACGGCGAAGCTGATCGCCGATCTGCCGCCCGAGCTCCCCGCGGGCATCGGCTTCCCCGCCGTGATCCTGGGCGGCGTCGCGAAGTCGGCTGCCAACATCGACTCCGCGTGGATCGGCACGGCGGCCGACAGGCTCTTCGCCGAGGCGCTCGGCCGTCCGCTGATCGTCGGCAACGACGCCGATGCGGCGGGCCTCGCGGAGATGCGCTTCGGCGCCGGCCGCGATGAGCGCGGCACCGTGTTGATGCTGACGCTCGGCACGGGCATCGGCTCGGCGCTCTTCCGCGATGGCGTGCTCGTCCCGAACACCGAGCTCGGGCACCTGCAGGTGCGCGGCAAGGACGCCGAGCACCGCGCCGCTGCCTCGGTCAAGGAGCGCAAGGACCTCAGCTGGCACGACTGGGCCAAGCTTTTGTCGGAGTACATCGAGGTCATCGACGGGCTGCTCTGGCCCGATCTCCTGATCCTCGGCGGTGGCATCAGCAAGGATGCCGACCACTTCATCCACGAGCTGCCGGAGCGCGTGCGCTGCGTGCCCGCCGCGCTGCTGAACCGCGCGGGCATCGTCGGCGCCGCCATGCTCGCCGCCGAGGCCGTGCACCTGACGGATCCGGGCGTGCCTGCGTGAGCGGCACCGCGCCGGAGCACCGGCGCGAGCAGGAGCGCGAGACCGGCGGCTACCTGCCGATCGAGCACCACGGCGTGATCGGCGATCTCCACACGGTCGCGCTCGTCGGCAACGAGGGCACGATCGACTGGTTCTGCCCGGAGCGCTTCGACGCGCCCAGCATGTTCGGTGCGATCCTCGACCACGACAAGGGCGGGCGCTTCTCGATCGGCCCCGTCGACGCGAAGTTCACGACCAAGCAGCTCTACCTCCCGGGCACCGCCGTGCTCGTGACGCGCTTCTTCTGCGAGAGCGGCGTGGGCGAGATCGTCGACTTCATGCCGCTGCGCCCGAGCGACTGCTCGATCGTGCGCCGCATCGAGGTCGTGCGGGGCTCGGTGCGCTTTCGCGTCCGCTGCGAGCCGGCCTTCGGATTCGCGCAGGAGCCGCACCGCCTCGGCCGTCACCGACGGGCTGGCGACATTCCTCGCCGGTGCGCAGACCTGCGAGTTGCGGGCGCTCGACGGCAGGCTCGAGGCCGACGGCGCTGCGGCGGTCGCCGAGGTCACGCTCGGCCACGGCGAGCAGGCGTCGTTCGTGCTCTCGGTCGGCAAGCCGGTCGTCTGGGAGGAGAGCGACGTCGATGCCGCCTTCGACGCGACCGTCGGCTTCTGGCGCGACTGGATCGCCCAGAGTCGCTACCGCGGCCGCTGGCGTGAGTTCGTCGACCGCTCGGCGATCACGCTCAAGCTGCTCACCTACCAGCCGACGGGAGCCGTCGTGGCGGCTCCCACGACGAGCCTGCCCGAGTGCATCGGCGGCTCGCGCAACTGGGACTACCGCTATTCCTGGCTGCGCGACTCGGCCTTCACGATGTTCGCGTTCCTTCGCCTCGGCTTCCGTGACGAGGCCTCCGCCTATCTCAACTGGCTGCAGGAGCGGGGAAACGCCGACGAGGCCGGCGCGCCGCTCCAGGTGATGTACGGGATCGACGGGCGCAGCGACCTCGGCGAGCACGAGCTCGGCCACCTCACCGGCTACCGCGGCTCCGGGCCCGTGCGCATCGGCAACGGCGCATCCTCGCAGCTCCAGCTCGACGTCTACGGCGAGGTCGTCGACGCGGTCTACCTCGCCGAGCGGAACGGGATGCCGCTCTCGTACGGGCTCTGGGTCAAGCTGCGGTCGATCCTCGACTGGCTCGCCGACAACTGGGATCAGCCGGACGAGGGCATCTGGGAGGTGCGCGGCGGGCGCCGCGACTTCACCTTCTCGCGGATCATGACCTGGGTCGCCTTCGACCGCGCGCTCCGCATCCAGGGCAAGCGCGGGCTGCCGGCCGACACGGTGAAGTGGCGCGACACGCGTGACGCCGCGTACGAGTGGGTGATGACGCGCGGGTGGTCGGAGAAGCGCCAGTCGTTCAACCAGTACGCCGACAGCGACGTGCTCGACGCGAGCGTGCTGATCATGCCGCTCGTACTGATGATCGCCCCGACCGACCCGCGCATGCTCTCGACGCTCGACGCGATCCGCGACGACCTCGTGAGCGACAGCTTCGTCTTCCGCTACGACACCGAGGAGGCGGCCGACGACGGGCTGCCGGGCAAGGAGGGCTCGTTCTCGCTGTGCAGCTTCTGGTACGTCGAGTGCCTGACGCGCGCGGGCCGGCTGGACGAGGCGCGCCTCGTGTTCGAGAAGATGCTCGGCTACGCGAACCACCTCGGGCTCTACTCGGAGGAGATCGGCGCGAGCGGCGACGCGCTCGGCAACTTCCCTCAGGCGTTCACGCACCTCGGCCTGATCTCGGCGGCCTACGACCTCGACCGCGCGCTCGGCTGATCAGAGCGTCGCGGCGACGGCCCAGCCGAGCGCCACTGCGCCGAGGCCGAGCACCAGGCTGATCGCCACGTTGGCGAGCGCGAGGCCCCGCCGGCCCTCCCCGGCCAGGCGCTCGCTCTCGAGCATCCAGGTCGAGAAGGTCGTGAACGAGCCGAGGAAGGCCGTGCTCGCGAGCAGCGCCGCGTCGCCCGTCACGCCGGCCCCGTGGAGGACGCCGAGCGCGAGCGAGCCGAGCAGGTTGACCGCGAGCGTCCCGTACGGGAACGCGCTCGCGCTGTGCCGCTGCATCGCCCCGTGGAGCGCGAAGCGGGCGAGGGCCCCGAGGCCGCTCAGGCCGGCGACGCCGAGCCAGATGGTCATGCGACCGGACGCGCAAGCGCGCTCACGGCCCAGGCGATCAGGAGTCCGGCGCCGATGCTGCCGAGTGCGTAGGCGGCGCCGAGCGCCGCGTGGCCGCCGTCGGCCAGCTGGAGCGCCTCGAGCTGCAGCGTCGAGAACGTCGTCAGCGCACCGCAGAAGCCGATGCCGACGAGCGGGCGCGCGAGCGGCCGCTCGCCGTGGCGGGTGACGACGTAGGCGAGTACGGCCGTCCCGGCGACGTTGACGGCGAACGTCACCCACGGCCAGCCGGTGCCGTCGGCCGGCGAGGCGCGCTCGAGGCCGGCGCGCGCCAGCCCGCCGGCCGCGCCGCCGAGCAGGATCGCCAGGAGGCGCATGGCGTCAGCGCGGCGCATGCGGAACGTGACGGATGTGTGATTTGCCTGCAAATGCGGCGTGACCGGTGAGAAATGCAGCCTTACGGAAAGATGACCTTCAGGCGTGGGTTCTGCTTGCAACTGCGCGCAACCGTATGGGAGCACCGTCCCGTCGAGTCCTCGGAGGTTCCCATGAAGGTACGACGACATGCCCGTCCCGCCGCTCTTGTGCTCACCGCTGCAATCGTGGCCATCGCGGCCTTCAGCGCGAGCGCGACCGGCGCCGGCGGCCCGGCACCGGCCACCCCGCCGACGATCGCGGGCACGGCCAAGTCGGGTGAGACCCTGACGGTCACGCCGGGCACCTGGGCGACGCCACCGACGAGCGTGGCCTACCAGTGGCAGCGCTGCAGCGACGCCGGCACGGCCTGCGCACCGATCGCGGGCGCCACCGCGACGACCTACGTGCCCACCTCGGCCGATGTCGGCAACACCGATCGCGTCGTCGCGACGGCCACCGACGCGGGCGGCACCTCGGACAGCCCGTCCGCGGTGACGGCCGTGATCGTCTCGGGCGCCGCGCCGCAGACGCTTACCGCGCCGACCGTGACGGGGACGTTCACCGAGGGCCAGACGCTCGTCGCCACCGACGGCACCTGGTCGGGTGCCGCGCCGATCGCCTTCACGTACGCGTGGTCGCGCTGCGACGCGACCGGCGGTGCCTGCACCCCGATCACGGGCGCGACGGCCAAGACCTACGTGCTCGTCGCGGCCGACATCGACAAGACGCTCCGCGTCGCCGTCACGGCCAAGAACACGCCGGGCACCACGACGCAGACCACGGTGCCGACCGCGCCGATCCAGGCGCTCGCGCCGGCCAGCGCCGTCGCGCTCCCGTCGGGTCGGCAAGTCGATCGAGGCAGCCGACGTCAAGCTGCCGGCCCGGCTCGTGATCGACAAGGTCTCGTTCTCGCCGAACCCGCTGCGCTCGCGCGCCGCGTTCACCGCCAAGATCCACGTCTCGGACACGCGCGGCTTCGCGGTGCGCAACGTGCTCGTCTTCGTGCAGGGGCTGCCGTTCGGCCGCGCCTCGACGCCCGCCGAGGCCAAGACCGGCACCGACGGCACGGCGACGCTCACGCTCCAGCCGACGCGCAAGCTGCCGCTCCAGCAGGGCGCCACGCTCGTCATGTTCGTCCGCGCACGCGTCGCGGACGACAAGCTGATCGCGGGCGTCTCGACCCGCAGGCTCGTGAACCTGCGCGTCAGCCCCGCCTGAGCATGCGGGGCGCGGCCGATGGCGACATCGGCCGCGCCCCGGCTCAGCGCTCGAACAGCGCGGCCTGGCCCTGGCCGGTGCCGACGCACAGCGTCGCGAGGCCGTAGCGGCCGTCGCGGCGCCGCAGCTCGTGGGCGAGCGAGACGACGAGCCGCGCACCGCTCATGCCGAGCGGGTGGCCGAGCGCGATGGCGCCGCCGTTGACGTTCACGCGCTCCTCGTCGAGGCCGAGCTCGCGGACGACGGCGACGCTCTGCGAGGCGAACGCCTCGTTGAGCTCGACGAGGTCGAGCTCGCCCGCGTCGACGCCCGTGCGCGCGAGCAGCTTGCGCACGGCGGGGATCGGCCCGATGCCCATGACTCGCGGGTCGACGCCCGCGACCGCGCTGCCGCGGAAGCGCATGAGCGGCTCGACGCCCGAGCGCGCGCGCCCGCTCCTCGCTGGCGATCACGACCGCGGCCGCGCCGTCGTTGATGCCGCTCGAGTTGCCGGCCGTGACCGTGCCGCCGGTGCGGAACGCCGGCTTCAGCTTGGCCAGCGCCTCCGCGAGTGCTCGGGCGCGGGTGCTCGTCGGCCTCGACGCCCGCGACCGGGATCAGCTCGTCGGCGAAGCGCCCGGCGGCCTGCGCCGCGGCCCAGCGCTGCTGCGAGCGCAGCGCGAAGGCGTCCTGCTGCTCGCGGCTGACGCCGTAGCGCTCGGCCACGTTCTCGCCGGTCTCGCCCATGCTCTCGAGCGGGAAGAGCGCCTCCATGGCGGGGTTCGGGAAGCGCCAGCCGAGCGTGCTGTCGTAGAGCGTGCGGTTGCCGCGCGGGAAGGCGCGGTCGGGCTTGGCGGTCACGAGCGGCGCGCGGCTCATCGACTCCACGCCGCCGGCCACGAAGAGGTCGCCGTCACCTGCGAGCACGGCGTGGCACGCGGCGACGATCGCCGAGAGGCCCGACGCGCACAGGCGGTTGACGGTCACGCCCGCGACCGACTGCGGCAGCCCGGCGAGCAGCGCGGCCATGCGGGCGACGTTGCGGTTGTCCTCGCCGGCCTGGTTGGCGCAGCCGAGGTAGACGTCCTCGATCTCGTCCGGCGCGACGCCGGCGCGCTCGACGGCGGCCGCGATCGCAAGCGCGGCGAGGTCGTCGGGGCGCACCTGGGCGAGCGCGCCCCCGTGGCGGCCGATCGGCGTGCGCACGGCCGAGAGCAGGACCGCGCCGGTCATCTCTCGGCCGCAAGCTCGAGCGAGCGCAGCGCCGCCAGCTCGTCGGCGCTCGGCGGCTCGCCGACGGCGAGGCGCGCGGCGCACGCGAGCGGCCAGCCCGTGGCCTCGCGGGCCCCCTCGGCGGTCACGCCGGGGTGCAGCTCCATCAGCGTCAGCTCCTCGCTCGCGGGGTCCGGCGCGAGCACGCCGAGGTCGGTGACGACGGCGCTGATGCCGCCGCCGCGCATGCCCAGGCGCGCGCGCGAGCCGGGGCCGTCGCCCTGCCCCACGGTCGAGCGGAAGTCGAGCTGCGCGACGAACGAGCGGGGGGTCTGGCGAAGCATCACGATCGTCTCGCCGCAGGCGGCGGCGATCTCGGGTGCGCCGCCGGCGCCGGGCAGGCGCACCGACGGCTGCTCGTAGGGGCCGATCACGGTGCTGTTGAGGTTGCCGTGGCGGTCGATCTGCGCAGCGCCGAGGAAGCCCACGTCGATGCGCCCGGCCTGCAGCCAGTAGCTGAAGATCTCCGGCACGGAGACGACGGCGTCGGCGGTCTCGGCGAGCTCGCCGTCGCCGATCGAGAGCGGGAGGTGCGTCCGGCTTCGCGCCGATCGTGCCGCTCTCGTAGACGAGCACGCAGCGCGGCGCGTGGGTGCGGCGCGCGAGGTTGGCCGCGCGGCTCGGCAGGCCGATGCCGACGAAGCAGACCGCCCCGTCGCGCAGCCGGCGGGCCGCGGCGACGGCCATCATCTCGTCGCTCGTGTAGCTCACGATCGCCCTGCGCGCAGGCTCTGGCGGTAGCCCTCGTGGTCGCCGGTCTCGAGCACGTGGCGGCGCATCCACGCGGCGAAGGCCTCGCGCTCGCGGCTGATCGCGTCCCAGGCGACGTAGAAGGCGTTGTCGCGATCGTAGAAGCCGTGCGCGTAGGACGGGTGCGCGCCGTTCGGGACGAGTGAGACCGCGGTCACCACCTGCGCGGGGAGCACCATGCCGCCCGGCCGCAGCACGAGCTCGGGCACGATCTCCTCGACCGTCACGAGCGAGCGACGGGCGGCCAGCACGGCCTCCTTCTGCACGCCGGTGATGCCCCAGATCTGGACGTTGCCGGCCTCGTCGGCCTGCTGCGCGTGGATGATCCCGACGTCCGGGCGCAGCGCGCGCACCGCGGCCAGCCGCTCGCCCGTGAACGGGCAGGTGACTGCGGCGATCGCGCCGCCCGGCGGCAGCCGGCTGCCCTGGTAGCCGCGCAGGACGCCGAATGGCAGACCCGAGGCGCCGGCCGCGTAGGCCGCGGCCATGCCGGCGTGCGAGTGCTCCTCGAGCTCGAGCGGGGCGGGCCAGCCGTGCTCGACGGCGTCGCGGAAGCGGTGCAGCGAGCCGACGCCGGGGTTGCCGCCCCAGGCGAACACGAGCTTGCGCGCGCAGCCCATGCCGATCAGCTGGTCGTAGACGACGTCGGGAGTCATGCGCATGAGCGTGAGGTCGCGGCGGCCCTGCCGCGCGATCTCGTGGCCGGCGGCGTGGGGGATGAGGTGCGTGAAGCCCTCGAGCGCGACGCTGTCGCCGTCGTGTACGAGGCGGGCGACGGCGTCGGCCAGGGGGAGCGGCTCGGCCACGGTCAGGCCCGCTTCTCGGCCAGGTAGGCGAAGCGCGAGACGCGTCGCTCGCGCGCCAGGATCGCGACCATGTCGAGGAACCGCTGGCGGTGCGCGAAGGCCTCGGCGCCCTCGATCTCGATCAGCTCGCGGGCGCGTCGCGCGCGGATGCCGACGCGCGCGCGGGCCACGGCGGCCACCGTCGCGGTGAGATCGTCGGCCGCGAGCACGTGCAGGCCGGCCGCGGTCAGCAGCCGCTCGTCCTCGCCCGGCGGCGAGTACTCGAAGTAGCCGATGGAGCTGCGGATCGCGAGCTCGTCGCTCGCCACGATGCCCGTCACCGTGACCGGATCGGTCACGAGCAGGCGGCCGCCGGGGGCGAGCAGGCGCGCCCAGTCGGCGAACACGCCGGCGCGGCCGGGCAGGTGGTTGAGGGCGTCGAGGCAGAGGATCGCGTCGAAGGAGGCCTCGGCGAACGGCAGCGGCTGCGAGGCGTCGGCCTGCACGAAGCGCACCTGCGTGGCGAAGCCCGCGGATCTGGCGGCCTCACGCCCGTAAGCCAGGCCGGGGCGCTCGCGGTCGACGCCCGTGACCTCGCAGCCGCTCGTGCGTGCGAGGTGCAGGCCGGGGCCGCCGGCGCCGCAGGCGACGTCGAGCAGGCGGATGCGCGGCGCGAGCCGGAGCTGGGCGGCGAAGCCCTCGAGCTCGTCGCGCGTCTGCCAGTTGTTCTGGCCGAGGTCGTCGCCGAACTCCTCGCGGCGGATCGCCGAGTACACCTCGGCCGCGAACTCACCGTAGTAGGACGCGTAGTGGCCTGCGGCCCGTGGGCTTTCGTCGCTCACGTGGAGCCCGCGAACCCCGCGAGCAGCCAACGCGCGGCCGTCTCGAATCGCCGGCTGTCTCCGTAGGGCCGCGCCACGAGCATCGCGCCCTCGAGCGCGCTGACGACCAGCTGGGCGGCCTCGCGTGGCGCGCCCGCGAATGCGAGCGTTCCGGCGTCGCGGCCGTCCGCGAGCACGCGCTCGACCCAGCTCTCGTTCTCGTCGAAGAACCCGAGCACCGCTGCGCGCATCGGCTCCGGCAGCGTCTGGTACTCGGCGGCGAGCATGCCGCACAGGCACATGCGGTGCTCGCGCAGGACGCCTGCATAGAGCTGCGCGTAGGCCTCGAGCTTGGCCGGCGCGTGGCCGGTCGCCGCGTCGATGCCGGCGAGCGAGGCCGTGAAACGGGTCGAATAGCGCCTGATCAGCGCGCGTCCGAGCTCAGCCTTGCCGGGAAAGTGGTAGTGCAGGCTCGCCGTCGTGACCGCGAGCTCTGCGGCAACGTCGGCGTAGCTGAAGCCGTTGAAGCCGCGTGTCTGGACGAGCGTCTCGGCGCTGTCGAGGATGCGCGTCGCGGTGTCGCCGTCGTCCCGTACGCGCGCGCTCGCCATCGCCTCATCCTCCCATACCGGCCGGGCGGTTGACACGCTACTTACTAGTAGATAAGAATCCGCGGCGTCAGCCTTCCCGTAAAGGAGTGGCACGCCATGCAGGTGACCGAGCACAAGAGCTTCGAGGCACCCGAGGAGACGCGGCAATTTCCGAACGGCCGCGCCGAGATCGTGCAGATCGGCGGCGGGGAGGTGGGGCGGCTGATCTTCGCGCCGGGCTGGCGCTGGTCGAACGACGTGCAACCGATTGCGAACACCGCAAGCTGCGAGGCGCCGCACCTCCAGTACCACGTCAGTGGGCGCCTGGCGATCCGCATGGACGACGGCACCGAGTTCATAGCGGGGCCCGGCGACGTCACCTCGCTGCCGAGCGGGCATGACGCGTGGGTGGTCGGCGATGAGCCGGTGGTGGTCGTCGACTGGTTCGGCGCCAGCAGCTATGCCCGGGCGTAGCGCGGCGAGCGGCGGTCGGCGGCGCCTCCCGGCTCAGGCCAGCAAGGCGCGGTGGCGCGCGAGGCCCGCGAGCAGGGCCTCGATGTCGGCGTGCGTGTTGTAGCAGTGCGCGGAGACGCGCAGGTTGCCGTCGCGCGATGAGGTGAGGATGCCGTCGGCCGCGAGCGCGGCGACGATCGCGTGCTCGTCGGTGGAGCGGATGGCGACCATCGCGCCGCGCGACGCGGGGTCGCGCGGGGTGGCGATCTGGCCGCCGAGCCCGTCGACGCCCGCGATCAGTGCCTCGTTGAGCTCGGCGACGTGCACGCGGGTCTCGGCGATGCCGATCTCGCGCATCAGCTCGATGCCGGCGATCGCGGCGTAGATGCTCGGGATCGGCGGCGTGCCGGCCTGGAAGCGGCGGGCGTCCGGTGCCGGCGAGTAGTCCTGGATGTCCATCGCGAAGACGTTCTCGTCGGCGAACCAGCCCGTGGCCGTCGGCCGCAGCTGCTCGACGAGGTCGCGGCGGCAGTACAGGAAGCCCACGCCCGCGGAGGCGAGCAGGTACTTCAGGGCGCCGGCGACGAGCAGGTCGGCGCCGAGCGCGCGGACGTCGATGGGCATGGTGCCGATCGCCTGGTACGAGTCGAGCAGCACGAGCGCGCCGCGCTCGTGGGCGAGCTTGATCACGCCTTCGATGTCGATGCAGGCGCCGTTGCGATAGCAGACCTGGGTGACTGCGACGAGCGCCGTCTGGTCATCGATCGAGGCGTCGAAGGCCTCGAGCGGCACGACGGGCGCGTCGCCCTGTGGCACGTGGCTGATGGTGAAGCCGCGGTCCTCCTGGGCGTGCCAGATCTGGCCGACGGTGGGGAACTCGAAGTCGGAGACGACGATGCGGTTGCGGCCCTCGCTCGCGCGCAGGCTGCTGGCGACGGCGTTGACGCCCGCCGAGACCGAGGCCGTGACGGCGATCTCGTCGTCGTCGGCGCCGATCAGGCCGGCGAAGCTCGCGCGGGCCGTCTCGGTGCGCTCCATCCAGAACTCCCAGGGAGCGCCCTTCTCGTCCCAGTCGCGCAGGTAGTGCGCATAGGCGTCGCGGACGGCGTCGGAGAGCACGCCCTGCGAGCAGCTGTTGAGGTAGACCTGGTGCTCGAGCAGGGGGAAGCGGTGCCGGATCGCGTGCGGCAGCGTGTCGCGGCCGGTGGCCGTGGCCATCAGGACTCCTCGGCGTAGCGGGCGGCGGGGCTGCCCGCCGGCTGGAAGACGCCGAGCACGCGCATGCGCTCGGAGCCCGTGTTCTCGAGGCAATGGACGTGCAGCGGCGGCAGGTAGATGCAGGAGCCGGCGCTGATCGGGCGTGTCTCGCCAGCCATGTGCAGGAAGCCCTCGCCGGCGACGACGTAGACGACCTCGTCGTAGGTGTGGCTGTGGTCGGGGGCGCGGCCGGTGGGGATCTCGCCCAGGAACTGCGTGAAGCCCGCGCAGCCGATCTCGGGGTCGACGAGCAGCCGGAAGGTGCGGCCGACGCCGGCCTCCTGGTCGGGCTGGGTCGCGAAGTTGACGGTGAACTCGCGGCTGCCGAGCTCCGGCGTGTCGACGGGGGGCGGGGTCGGCGCGTCGACGACGACGGCGACGAGCGGGCCCGGGCCGTCGTTCTCGATCGAGTAGGACTCGCCGGAGGCGATGTAGGCGGCCGTATCGGGTGTGAGCTCGTGGTGTCCGAGGCCGTCGAGGTAGAGCGTGGCTGTACCCGAGAGCACGAACAGGGACTGCTCGTAGCCTCCGCGCGCGGACCCCTGAGAGCGGCCGATGGGAAAGCTCACGATGCTCTGCACGAGGGCCTTGCAGCCGCACGAGCCGTCGATGGCGGTCCGTGTCTCGACGCCGTCGTTGTCGATGGTCGGTGCCACGTCGGCCTGGTGCACGAGGTGGCCCGGCATCAGCTCGCCTCGAGCGCCCGGGCCGCAGCGAGCACCTGGCCCGGGTGATCGACGAGATCCTGCTCGCCGGGCGACCAGGTCGCGCGTACGATCGCGTCGCGGTCGAGCAGCAGCGTGACGCGGCCGGAGAGCTTGCCGTGCTCGCCGTAGTCCTTGATCAGGCCGAGCCGCTCGGTCAGTGCGCCGTCGGTGTCGGAGATCAGGGGGAAGCGGAGACCTTCGTCGGCGGTGAAGCAGCGGTGGCTCTCGTCGTCGTCGACGCTGACGCCGACGAGTGCGACGTTGGCTGCGGCGTACTCGTCGATGCGGCGGTTGAACTCGACCGCCTGGAGGGTGCACACCGGGCTGCCGTCCGACGGATAGAAGTAGACGACAGCGGGCCCCTGCAGCGACTCGAGGTCGAGGCTCTGCCCATCGCTCGCTACGAGCTGGCCGACCGGGAACTGTTCCCCGACCTTCACGGAATCCGGCACGAAGTACTCCCTTTTGATCAAACCTGTGTCGTCCCGATCGTACTTGCAAGCCGGTTTCCCACGGTCCCGCCGCTAGCTGGGCGGTGCGTGTGGCTGGTTCGACGTGACCGCGCGGCCGCCGGCGTCGTTGAATGTGGGGTTCTCGGCCGGTCCGTGGGCGTGGATGTGGTGGTCGTGGAGGTGCTTGTGGTGGCGGTGGCAGAGCAGGATCAGGTTGGCGAGCACGGTCTCGCCGCCGAGCTCGGCGGGGACGAGGTGGTGGGCGTCGAGCTTGCGCGTGGACGTGCAGCCGGGGTACTGGCAGTGACCTGAGCGCTTGAGCGTTGCGCGTCGCTGCGCGTAGCTCGCGCAGCGTCCGACGCGTGAGTGGATGAGGTCGCTGCCGTGGGGCTTGATCGTGAGCCGGCGGGCGTCGCAGGTGAGCAGCGCGGCGGTCTCGGGGCTGATCGGGCCGGCGCCTTCGAGCAGCGGCGGGGTGCCGTCGTCGCTGAGGTGCACGATCACGGTGGTCTGGCTGCGCCGCGCGCCGTCTCCGCCCGCGCCCGCGCCCGCGCCGGCGCGGTCGGCGAGCGTGACGAGTGCGTCGGCGGCGGACTGCTGCCAGCCGAGCACGACGCCGGACTGCTTGTCGTCAGCGCGCTGCGTGCACGCGATACTCCAGATCGCCTGTTCGAACGCGAGGCCTTGCTCGAGCGGGAGGCGGCCGTTGATCGCGAGCTCGCGATTGCCGTTCGTCCAGGTCGTGCTCAGCGAGCGCCGCGCGTACAGCTCGGCGTCGTCATCGCGCTCGGGCGGCGCGAGCGTGCGCGCGACGAGCGCGATCTGCGATGGTGCCTTCCCGACCGCGACCCGCGCGAGCTCGGCGTCGGTCGCGGGGGTCGCGAAGCGGGTGGCGGCGGCGACCTGATCGAGCGTCAGCGCGCCGGTGCTGAGCGCCTCGTCGAGCGCCGGCAACGCGCGCAACGCCTCGGCCGTCTTCGTGATCCGCGCCGCGGTGCGGAACTCGCTGCGCGCGGTCTGCGCGAGCCAGGCCGCGCCCGAGGCGCAGCCGGCGGCCTGCCAGTCACCGGCATCACCGGCCGCACGCGCGATCTCGGTCAGCTCGTGATCGATCCGCGCACGCTCCGCAGAGAGCGCCCGCACCCGCCGCACACGCGCATCGCGCGCACGCGACAACACCAGGTCGACCGTCTCATCATGCAAAGCGAACATTTGTTCGTAATGTACCCGACGAGGACCCGCAACATGTGCCGAGATTGTGCCGATATGCGGGGCTTTCGACCCCCACATCCGTCACGCGGAGCACACCACCCGCCCGCACCAACCACCCTCCCAGCCGATGCCCGGAGACGCCGACACCCACCGACCCGCAACGCGGGAGCACCACGAAGACCCCGCTTCACAGGATCCAGCCACAAGCCACGCCGCCGACCCAGCCAGATACAAGAATCAGAGACCCCTCATCCAGCGGCGCCGCGCCCGCACCAGCCCTCAACCCCGCCGCGCAACCAGCTCTGCATCGGCGGCGGCACGCAATGTCAGGTTCTCGGCCCCGCGAACGCGCCGCGATGCACGCTCGGGCGTCAGACCCCAAACGCGCACCGCCTCAGGCGACCGCCACCCCGCGAACGCGCCGCGATGCACCCTCGGCGTCCGACCCCCGAACGCCCACCGCCTCGGACGGCCGTGCTCCCCTGACCGACTGCCCAAGAGCCAGCCACCCTCCGAGCAGCCACCCCCCCGGGCGCCAGCGCCTACTCCGGAGTCCCACCCTCCAGGATCCGCACCAGCCGCCCCGCGTCGATGTTCCCGCCGGAGACGATGCAGACGACCTTCCCGCCGCCACCCTTCCCGGCCAGCGCGGCCGCGAGCGAGAGCGCGCCCGCGCCCTCCGGCGTGACCCGCGCGCGCTCGATCATGAGGCGCACCGCGGCGGCGGTCTCGTCGAGCGTCACGGAGACGGCGCCGTCCACCAGCTCCTGCGCGAGACCCCACATCTTCGGCAGCAGCGCGCGGCTGCCCGAGCCGTCGACGAACGAGGGCGCGAAGTCGACCGCGAGCGACTCGCTGCGCGGGCAGCGAGGCGGTCAGGGGCGCGCCCGTGGCGGGCTCCACCGCGATCACCTTCGTGCCCGGCTTGGCCTGACGCAGCGCGCTGGCGATGCCGCAGGTCAGGCCGCCGCCGCCCCACGGGACGAGCACGGCGTCGACGTCGGGCAGGTCCTCGAGGATCTCGAGGCCGATCGTGCCGTTGCCGGCCATCACGCCGTCGTCGAGCACCGGATGCACGAAGTAGCCCTCGGCGCCGGGGTGCTCGGAGGTCATGATCGCGTTCCACCAGGCCTCGAAGGGCACGCGCAGCGACGCTGCCGCCGAGCCGCTCGATCGCGTCGATCTTGGTCTGCGGCGCGGTCTCCGGCACCACGACGGTGCAGGGGATGCCGCGCTCGCGCGCGCCCCACGCGACGCCCTGGGCCATGTTGCCCGCGCTCGCAGTCACGACGCCCGCCGCGAGCGCGCCGGGCGGCGCCTCGGCCATCGCGTTGAGCGCGCCGCGGATCTTGAACGAGCCGATCGGCTGCAGGCACTCGAGCTTGAGCCAGATCTCGGCCGGCGCGTCGTCGAGGCGCAGCCGCACGAGCGGCGTGCGCACCGCCGAGCCCGCGAGCGTCTCGCGCGCGCGGGCGATCGAAGCGAGCGGGATCACAGCTCCACCTCCGTGCCGATGCCGGATTGCTCGGCCACGAGCAGGGCGAGCTCGACCGCCGCCAGATCCTCCACCGCGAGGCCGAGCGAGACGAACACGGTCAGCTCCTCGGCGCTCGCGCGCCCCGGCGCGGAGCCGGTCAGCACCTCGCCGAGCTCGGCGAGGGCGACGTCCTCCGCGAGCAGACCCTCGCGCATCGCGAGCAGCACGTCGCCCGACTCGTTGAGCGCCGACTCGCGCGCGTCGACCACGATGCGCGCGGCGGCCATCGTCGCGCCGTCGAGCTCGCGCGTCGTCGGGATGCTCGAGCCCACGGCATTGACGTGCGTTCCAGGCTGCAGCCAGGCGCGCTCGACGATCGGCTCGCGCGCCGTCGTGGTGGCGCAGACGACGTCGGCATCGCGCAGCGCCTCCTCGACCGAGGCGACGGCGCTCGCATCCCAGGCATGGCGCTCGGCGGTCGTGGCGGCCAGCGCGGCCGCGGGCTCCGGGCGGCGCGAATAGATGCGCACGCGCTCGAGCGGCAGCACGCAGGCCATCGCCTCGATGTGCGCCCGTGCCTGGGTGCCCGCGCCGAGCACGGCGAGCGAGACGGCGCCCTCCCGCGCGAGCGCGCGGGTTGCGACGGCGCTCACCGCGGCCGTGCGGATCTCGGTCACGGCCGAGCCGTCGACGATCCCGCGCACCCGGCCGTTCTCGCCGTCGAAGACGACGACGATGCCTTGGTGGGCGTCGAGGCCGATCTTCGGGTTCTCGGGGAAGA
Source organism: uncultured Actinomycetes bacterium (assembly GCA_963834415.1). Classification (GTDB taxonomy): domain Bacteria; phylum Actinomycetota; class Thermoleophilia; order Gaiellales; family JALYLC01; genus JALYLC01. The sequence goes on from CAWIBP010000005.1 coordinate 251,185, forward strand.
TCGCGACGGCCTTGAGCCCGAAGGCCGGCGCGCTGCCGGCGCGGTGCGCGGTCATCAGCCCCATCAGCCCCTGCGACTTCGGCGGCCGCACCACCGAGCGCAGCGGCAGGTAGAGGTCGTCGCCCGCGAGCTCGCGCAGGACCGCGTCCATGGCCTCGATGCAGTCGGCCATCGTGAGCGCGGCGCGCACGTCGTCGCCGCTGAGGATGCGGACGCTCATGCCGGCGTCCCGAGCGCGCGCGGGAAGAGCTCCGAGATCTCGAAGATGTCGGCGTCGCTGAGCGTCAGCTCGAGCGCCGCGCGCGCGGGCTCCAGATGCTCGGGCCGGCGCGGGCCGACGACGATCGGGTTGACGAGCGGCGAGGCCATCAGCCAGGCCAGCGCGAGCGCCGACATCTCGACCCCGCGCTGGCTCGCCATCTGCTCGAGCCGCTCGAGCGCGTCGAAGACCTCGTCGCGCTGGAGGTGCTCGTAGGGCCCGGAGCGGAGCGTCATGCGCGAGCCCTCGGGCGCATCCTCGTCGCGCTTGTACTTGCCGGTCAGCCAGCCGCCGGTGAGCGGCGAGAAGGGCGAGAAGCCGAGGCCCAGCTCGGCGCACAGCGGCAGGACGTCGGCCTCGGCCGAGCGGTCGAGCAGGCTGTACGACGACTGCACCCACTCGAAGCGCGCGAGGCCCCGCACGTCGCTGATCCAGAGCGCGCGCGCGAGCCGCCAGGCCTCGATGTTGCTGGCGCCGATGTACAGCAGCTTGCCCGCGCCGCGCAGATCGTCGAGCGCCGAGAGCGTCTCCTCGAGCGGCGTCAGCGGGTCGGGCTCGTGGATCAGGAAGAGATCGAGGCGCTCGGCGCCGAGCCGCTGGAGGCTCGCGTCCACCTGGCGCACGAGGTGGCGGCGCGAGAGCCCGCGGTCGTTCGGCCCGTCGCCGACCGGGTTGAACGCCTTGCGTGCTGAGCAGCACCTGGTCGCGCACGGCCGGGCCCTTGGTCGCGAGCCACTTGCCGATCGCCGTCTCGCTGCGGCCGCCGCCGTAGGCATCGGCGGTGTCGAAGACGTTGATGCCCAGCTCGAAGGCCGCGTCCATGATCGCGAACGCCTCCTCGTCGCTCTCGCCCTGGCCGAAGAACTCGGGCGCCGAGCCGATGCCCCCGAAGTTGCCGCAGCCGAGCGCGATGCGCGAGACCTGGAGTCCGGTGCTGCCGAGGGAGCGATAGTCCATGGCGCCCATGATTGCGCGATCAGCGAGCGCGGGGCGGCGGGCGCACGCTCACGAGAAGAAGCGCCGGGGCGACATGACGGCGTCGAGGATGCCGAGCCGGCCGAGCACCTCGTCGCGCTTCGTCGCGAGCTTGCCGGGCAGGAGCTGCTTGGCGACCAGGTACCCGGAGCCCGCGCCGAGGCCGGGGCCCGGGTGGGTCGAGGCGCCGATCTGCCAGAGGCTGTCGATCGCCCTCGGCCTTGTGGCCCGGGCTCTGGCCGTTCGGGCGCCACAGGAGGTTCTGGTCGAGCGCGCACGAGCCGGAGTAGATGTCGCCGCCGACGAGGTTGCAGTTGAGGCCCTCGAGGTCGGCCGGCGAGAGCGCGACGCGCTTGATCGTGGCGCTGCCGAGGTTCGTGATCTGCTCGCCGAGGCGCGCGACGATGCGGTCGGCGTAGGCCTCGCGCAGCTCCTCGGTCCAGGTGCCGTCGCCGACGTCGAGCTCGCCGAGGGCGTCGCCGGTCGGCCGCTGCGGCAGCTCCTGCAGCTGGATCCAGATCACCGACTTGCCCTCGGGCGCGCGGCTCGGGTCGACCGCGCACGGCTGGCCGCAGACGATCGTGGCCTCGGCCGGCAGCAGCCCGCGCTCGGCCTCGTTGACCGCGCGCGAGACGCCGTTCAGGCCCGGCGTGACGTGCACCATGGCGCTGCGCGCGAGCCGCTCGGCCTCGGGCGAGGCCCACTGCGGCAGCTCGTCGAGCGCGAGGTGGATCTGCATGCCCGCGCGGCCGTAGCGGAAGCCCTGCGCGGCCTCCCAGACCTTCGGCTCGCGCCTCCTCCTTGCGCAGCAGGCGCCCGTACAGCTGGGTCGGGGTGACGCTCGCGATCACGGCCCGGGCGGCGTCGATGCGCTCGCCGTCGGCCAGCCGCACGCCGTGCGCGCCTGGCCCTTCGAGACGAGCACGCGGTCGACGTCGGCGTTCGTGCGCAGCTCGCCGCCGTGCTCGCGCACGATCGCCGCGAGCGCCTCGACCAGGCGGATGCCGCCGCCGCGCGGCACGGGCATGCCGCCGAGCTGCACCGCGCAGCCGATCACCTGCGTCATGAAGCCCGCGACCGCCTGCTCCGGGCCGAGCCCGGTGTGCAGCACCCAGGGCGCGAGCAGGCCGTGCGCGCGCTCGGATTCGAACGTCGCCTCGAGCCAGTCGCGCGCGCTGATCAGCGAGCTGCCGGCGAACGCGAGCAGGCCCTTGCGGCCCATGCTGCCGTAGGCCTTGCGCGCGAGGCCGAGGCCCTGCAGCGACCAGAGCTCGGCCGAGAGCACGCCGAAGCTGTGCTCCGCGGTCGCCATGAACTCGCCGAACTGGCGCGCCCAGGCGGCGCCGTCGCCGGCGGCGTGGCGGTCGAACTCGGCGATGTTGTCGTCGAGCGAGGTCGTCAGGAACGCGGCCCCGCCGTCGGGGAAGAGCGTCGCCGTCGGCAGGTCGGTGTTGAGGTACTCGAGGCCGTGGCGGCGCGAGGTCGTCGCCCAGCTCGGCGAAGGCCGCCGAGCCGGCGAAGAGCGGGTGCCACGAGGCCATCAGCTCGTGCGTGAAGCCCGGCGCGGTGAGCTCGTCGCTCGTGCGGATCGCGCCGCCGAGCACGTCGTTGCGCTCGAGCACGCAGACGTTCCAGCCGCCGCGCGCGAGCAGGGCGGCGCCGGTCAGGGAGTTGATCCCGGAGCCCACGAAGATCGCGTCGAAGGGCGCCACGGCGCGGAACATACCAGCCGCAAGAGGTTGTGTATATGATCAAACGCATGCTGCTGCGAGAGGTCGAGTACGCCCGCCCCGGAAGTGTCGAGGAGGCGGTTCGTCTCCTCGGTGCCCACGACGGCGCGCGGGCTCTGGCGGGCGGACAGACGCTCGTCAACGTGATGAAAGCGCGTGCCGCGTCGCCCGACGTGCTCGTCGATCTGGCCGACCTGACCGAGCTCAAGGGCATCGGGCGCGGGGACGGCGGGTCGCTCGAGCTGGGCGCGATGGTCACCTACAGCGAGCTCGTGCGCTCGCCCGACGTCGCAGGCGGCGAGGCCGATCCTGGCCGAGGTCGCCGCGACGATCGCCGACCGCCAGGTGCAGAACCGCGGCACCGTCGGCGGCAACGTCTGCGTCAACGATCCCGACGAACCACCTCCCGCCGCTGTTCGCGGCCATGGAGGCGACGTTCACGATCCTCGGCCCCGGGGGCGAGCGGACGGTCTCCTCCGCCGACTTCTTCCTGGGCGTCTACATGACCGCCGTCGAGGAAGGCGAGCTGCTCACGCGCATCTCGGTGCCCGCGCTGCCCGCGGGCGGCGGCGACGCGCTCGAGGGCATCACCCTCGGCGCGCACGGCACCTACATCGTGAGCGCGGCCGCGACGGTCGCGCCCGGCAGCGTGCGCGTCGCGCTCGGCTGCGTCTCGGCCGTGCCCGAGCGCATGGGCGCGCTCGAGGCGGCGCTGTCCGGCGCCGAGCTCACCAAGGAGACGGTGCACGCGGCCGTCGCAGGGCTCGGCGACGAGCTCGATCCGCCCTCGGACGTGCACGCGCCGGCCGAGTACCGCCGCCGGCTCGCCGAGGTCTGCTGCGAGCGCGCCGTGCTGGCCGCCGCGAAGCGAGCGAAGGGATGAGCGTGAGCGAGCCGAGCGACAGCCGGTCGATCTCCGTCGAGGTCAACGGCACCACCTACGACCGCGAGGTCGCCGCGCGGCGGCTGCTCGTGCACTTCATCCGCGACGATCTCGACCTCACGGGCACGCACGTCGGCTGCGACACCGGCAACTGCGGCGCCTGCACCGTGCAGCTCGAGGGCCAGGCGGTGAAGAGCTGCATGATGCTCGCCGTGCAGGCCGACGGCGCGCACATCCGCACCGTCGAGGGCCTCGCGAGCGACGACGGCGAGCTGACCCCGCTGCAGCGCGCGTTCACCGATCACCACGCGCTCCAGTGCGGCTACTGCACGCCCGGCATGCTGGTCAGCGCGACGGCGCTGCTGGAGCAGAACCCGAGCCCGTCCGAGCACGAGGTCAAGGCCGCGCTGCAGGGCAACATCTGCCGCTGCACCGGCTACTGGAACATCATCGAGGCCGTCCAGGCCGCCGCGAAGGAGGTGCCTGCCTCGTGAGCAGCGTCGCGCCCGAGGTCACCGAGACCGGGACCTACGTCGGCCAGAGCGTCCCGCGCAAGGAGGACGGCCGCCTCGTCCAGGGGCAGGGCGTCTTCGTCGACGACATCAAGCGCCACAACCAGGGCTACATCCACTTCGTGCGCTCGCCCTACGCGCACGCGCGCATCCTCTCGGTCGACGTCAGCGCCGCGCTCGAGGCGCCCGGCGTCTTCGGCACGCTGACCGGCGACGAGGTCGCGATCCTGACCGAGCCGTTCTTCCAGATCGCGCCGCAGCCCGGGCGGCAACATCAAGGACTACGCGCTGGCCGTCGGCCGCGCGCGCTTCGTCGGCGACCCGGTGGCCGCCGTCGTCGCCGCGACGCGCGAGCTGGCCCGCGACGCCGCCGAGCTGATCGAGGTCGACTACGACGTGCTCGACCCGGTCGTGGACGCGCGCATCGCGCGCGACCCGCGCTCGCCGCTCCTGCACGAGGAGATCGGCAGCAACGAGAGCTGGAGCGGGGTCTACGACTGGGGCGACGTCGAGGGCGCGTTCGCCGAGGCCGATCACGTCGTCTCGATCGGCGAGCTCCACTTCGACCGCTTCAACTCCACGCCGCTCGAGCTCGACGCGGCGCTCGTCGAGTACAACCGCGGCACCGGGCAGTGGACGATCCACTGCAACAACCAGTTCCCGGGCTTCGCGGTGATCATGATGGGCCCGGCGCTCGGCGTCGGTCTCGACAAGCTGCGCATGGTCACGCAGGACATCGGCGGCGGCTTCGGCAACAAGATCACGACGCACCCGCAGCTCGTCGCCTGCTGCCTGCTCGCCCGCAAGCTCAACCGCCCGGTGCAGTGGACCGAGGCGCGCACCGACTTCCACCAGTCGATGTCGCACGGCAACGAGCGCTGGTTCCACGACATCGAGGTCGCGGTCAAGGCCGACGGCGAGATGCTCGGCTTCCGCTGCAAGGCGCTCGACGACGCCGGCGCGTACCTGCGCTACGAGCCGCTCGGCGGCGCGATCTGGGTGCAGGTCGCGCCCGGCATGTACCGCTGGCGCAACATCCGCGTCGAGTACTCGCAGGTCGTCACCAACAAGGCGCCCGTCTCGCCCAACCGCGGCTACTCGCGCATGCAGCACCTGTGGCTGACCGAGCGCATCATCGACATCGTCGCGCACGAGCTCGAGCTCGATCCGGTCGCCGTGCGCAAGCTCAACTACGTGCAGCCCGAGCAGATGCCGTACCAGACGCCGAGCGGCTGCGTCTACGACTCCGGCGACTACCCGCGCGCGCTCGACGCGCTGCTCGAGCTGATCGGGCACGACGAGCTCGAGGCGCGCCGCGCCGACGCCAAGGCGCGCGGCAAGCTGCTCGGCTTCGGCATCGGCTCGACGCTCGACTCCGGCACGAACAACTTCGCGCAGTCGACCTACCTCAACCCGGATCTGCAGTTCTCGGGCAACAGCGAGGTCTGCACGATCAAGCTCGACATCTTCGGCGAGGTCGTGGTCACGCTCGGCACGACGCCGCAGGGCCAGGGCCACGAGACGACCACGGCCCAGGTCGTCGCCGACATCATCGGCTGCACGACCGACATGGTCACGGTGCGCGTCGGCCACGACTCGTACTGGAACTCGCACGCGGGCTTCTCGGGGACCTACGCGAGCCAGTTCGCGGTCTCGGGCCTCGGCGCGGTCAAGGGCGCGGCCGACGGGCTCGCGGCGCAGATGCGCGAGCTCGCCGCGCTCGTGCTCGGGGCCCAGCCCGTCGACATCGAGCTGGCCGGCGGGTTCGCCCGCCTGCGCGAGAACCACGAGGTCGCCCTGCCGTTCATGGCGCTCGGCGCGATCGTCAACGTCAACAACGCCAACCTGCCCGAGGACTTCGAGCCGACGATGAACGTGCGGTACGTCTACCGCCCGCACTTCGAGCCGCTCGACCTCGAGAAGAAGTTCGGCAACCTGACGCTCACGTACTCGATGCAGATCCACGGCTGCATCCTCGAGATCGACCCGGAGACGGGCGTCTACGAGGTCGTCGAGTACGCCGTGATCGACGACTGCGGCAACCGCATCAACCCGCAGATCGTCGAGGGCCAGGTGATGGGCGCCACGGCGCACGCGCTCGGCGCGGCGACCTGGGAGACGTTCGCCTACGACGAGGACGGCAACCTGCTGACGCCGAACTTCTACGACTACCACGTGCCCCACGCGCTCGACATGCCGCCCCTCAAGACGGGCGCGATCGAGTCGCCGTCGCCGTTCTCGGCGCTCGGCACCAAGGGCATGGGGGAGGGCGGCGGCGCCGGCATCCACGCCGTCTGCGCCGCCCTGCAGGACGCGCTCAGGGATGCGGGCGGCGCGATCATCCATGACAGCCACAACCCCTACCACCGTGTCTTCTCGATGTTGAGCGACCCGGCTGCGACGCGGGCCGACGTGAAGGTGGAGAAACGATGAGGGTCGAGGGAACCAGGGACTTCGAGGCGTCGCGCGAGCGCGTCTGGGCGGTCATCAGCGATCCCGCGGGCATGGCCGGCCTGATGCCGGGCGTCGAGGGCTTCGAGGTCATCGACGACACCCACTGGCGCGCCAAGGTCAAGGTGCCGCTCGGGCTCGGCGGGCTCAAGATGACGATGGACTTCGAGCAGCTCGAGGAGCGCCCGCTCGAGTACGCCGCGATGCGCGGCAAGGGCAAGGGCATGGGCGCGATGATGGACATGACGACGTCCTTCACGCTCAGCGGCGAGGGCGACTCCACGCACATGGAGTGGGGCGCCGACGTCAAGCTCGCCGGCGTGCTCGGCTCGATGGGCCAGCGCGTGCTGCAGCCGATCATCAACCAGCAGGTCGAGGGCATCATGAGCGCGCTCGAGACCCAGCTCGCGGCGGGTGCGGCGTGAGCGTCCCCTTCCGCGTCGGCGTGATGCAGCTGACGATGGAGCCGCTCGAGGAGATGCTCGAGTCGGCCCGCGTCATGGACGAGGCCGGGCTCGACACGATCTGGCTCGCCGAGGCCTACCCGTGGTGGCGCAAGCACGGCATGGAGGCCAAGTCCTCGACCGTGCTCGCCGGCATGATCGCCCGCGAGACCAAGCGGCTCACGGTCGGCTGGGGGATCATCTCGCCGTACACGCGCCATCCGGTGCAGGTCGCCATGGACGCGCGGCTCGTGCAGGAGGCCGCCGGCCCGGACCGCTTCATCGCCGGCTTCGGCACGTCGAAGATCTTCCTCAACAACACCAAGCAGGGCGGGCCGCCCAAGGTCACGAAGCCGCTCGCGACGATGCGCGACTCGGTCGAGATCCTGCGCGGCGTGCTCGGCGGCGAGCGCTTCGAGTACGACGGCAAGGTCTTCTCGGCCGACATCCCGGCGCTCGCCGAGGATGCGCACGTGCCGCGCTGGAACGTCCCGGTCTACGTCGCCGGCACCGCGCCGCTGATGCAGCAGCTCGGCGGCGAGATCGGCGACGGCCTGCTGACGCCGTCGATCACGACGCCCGACTTCGTGCGCTACACGCTCGGCAACGTCAGGATCGGCGCCGAGAAGGCGGGCCGCGACCCGGCCTCGGTCGACGTCGGCTGCACCGTGGTCGCCTCGATCCACGCCACCGATCGCGACAAGGGCCGCGACGGCGCGCGCGAGATCGCCGGCATGTACCTGGCCAACAAGGTGCAGAACATCCAGGGCTCGGCCGACACGCTGCTCGACCTCGCGCAGATCGACCCCGAGGAGATCCGCCCGGTCGCCGTGGCGATGGAGGAGGGCGGCCGCCTGGCCGCCAAGGCCAAGGTCACCGACTCGATCCTCGACCGCTGCAAGCCGATCGCGGGCACGCCCGACGACTGCGTCGCCGCGATCGAGGAGTACAAGGCAGCCGGCTGCACGCACGTCATGCTGGAGCTCTGGGGCGCCGACCGGCACGAGCAGATCCGGCTGTTCGGCGAGCAGGTGCTCCCGCGCGTGCGCGAGCGTGAGCGCAGCGCTCCGGATCGACCGCGACCGCCTCGTCGAGTGGGCCGGCCGCGCGATCGACACCCCGAGCTTCACGGGCGACGAGCAGGCGATGGCCGAGCTCATGCGCGAGACGTTCACCGAGATGGGCCTGAGCGTGCAGTGGCAGCAGGTCGAGGACGGCCGCGCCAACGTGCTCGGCATCCGCGAGGGCTCGGGCGGCGGCCCGAGCCTGATGTTCAACGGCCACATGGACACCTCGTACTCGGGCCGCGAGCCCTGGCTGACGGGCGTGCCCGGCTTCCAGCCGGCGCACTTCATCGAGGACGGCAGCCTCTACGGGCTCGGCATCTCGAACATGAAGGGCGCGCTCGCCTGCTACGTCGAGGCGCTGCGCGCGCTCGCCGACGCGGGCCTGCATCTGCGCGGCGACTGCATGATCGCGGCCGTCAGCGGCGAGATCGAGAAGACGCAGTACGGCGACGCGCAGGGCGCGCAGTACCGCGGCTACGCCGCCGGCTCGCGCTACCTCGTGAGCCACGGCGGCGTGGCCGACATGTGCATCCTCGGCGAGCCGACCGAGGGCAAGGTCGTGCTCGGCCACTTCGGCTCGCTCTGGCTGCGCATCGGCACGCAGGGCAACTTCATCCACACCGCGTTCTCCGAGGGCAAGGAGCACCTCAACTCGATCCGGCGGATGCACGAGGTCATGGCCGCCGTGCTCGAGTGGATCCCGACCTGGGAGGGCGACCCCGAGAACGCCTACCGCGGCTCCTCGGCGCTCGTCAACGTCGGCGCGATCTCGGGCGGCTTCGGCTGGCGCGTCTCGCGCACGCCGCACCACACCGACCTCTTCCTCGACGTGCGCGTGCCGCCGACCAAGTCGATGGCGGTCGCGCGCGGCCAGGTGCTCGACATGGTGCGCGACCTGCGCCGGCGGTTCCCCGACTACGGCGTCGACGGCGAGGTCTACGTGACCGCGCCGGGCGCCGAGATCGAGGAGAGCCACCCGATGATCGCGGCGATCGACGAGAGCCACGCCGAGGTCTTCGGCGGCGTGCCGGAACGCGCCGTGACGCGCTGGTTCTCGGACGCCTCGGCGCTCACGCGCTACGGCGTGCCGACGGTCAACTACGGCACATCGACGGGCCTGATGGACACCTCCAAGGGCGAGAACCTGACGATCGACGGTCTGGCACAGACCGCCGAGGTCTACGCACGCGCAGCGCTGCGCATCTGCGGACAGGACGGAGACAGCACGTGAAGCTTGTGACCTTCGAGCACGCCGGGGACGGCGGTGCGGTGGGGCATGTCGTCGGCGACGAGATCGCCGAGCTCGGCGTCCCCACGATGCGCGAGTACTTCGAGCGCGGCGGGGCCGACGAGACGGGACGCCGCGTGCCGCTCGCCGAGGCCAGGCTGCTGCCGCCGATCGTGCCGAAGAAGTTCTTCCACACCGCGGGCAACTTCCGCGAGCACGAGGAGGAGAGCAAGCAGGTCGACTGGGATCACGAGATCGCGCCCTGGATCGTCTTCTTCCAGAACGTCGACGCGCTCGTCGGCCAGGACGACCCGGTGATCTACCCCGAGCACATGACCGAGGAGCTCGACTACGAGCTCGAGCTCGCCGTGATCGTGCGAAGAAGGCCGGCAAGTGGTTCTCGCCGGAGGAGGCCGCCGACTACATCGGCGGCTACGTGATCTTCAACGACATCACCGCGCGCGACATCCAGCGCCGCGAGATGCGCTCGGGCGTGTTCTCGTTCTGCAAGGCGATCGACACGTTCTGCCCGCTCGGGCCGTGGATCGTGACGCCGGACGAGATCGCCGATCCCGCACGACCTCAAGATGGAGCTGCGGGTCAACGGCAAGCCGCGCCAGGAGTCGCACTCCTCGCGCATGTCGGTGACGATCCCCGAGATCCTCAGCCATTACTCGGCGCTCGGCTACTCGGCCGGCGACATCGTCTCGACCGGCACCGTCTCGGGCGTCGCCGGCTTCTCGCCCGACGCCGCGTCGCTGTATCTCAAGCCGGGCGACGTGATGGAGTGCGAGATCGAGGGCATCGGCACCCTGCGCAACCCCGTGATCTCGTGGCAGGAGGGCCACGGGGAGCCCGCACCCCCGCGGGTGCGCTGGTGACCTGGGCGCGCGACGAGGCGAAGCTCGAGCGCGTCCGCGCGCTGATGGCCGAGCGCGAGCTCGATGCGCTCGTCGTGCGCGCGCCGGACAACATCGTCTACCTGACGAACTTCTGGGGCATGAAGGGCTACGACGCGTGCGTCTTCCCGCGCGAGGGCGAGCCCGTCCTGATCTGTCTCGAGGCCTCTGAGGCCGACGCCGCCCGCACCGCCTGGACGGCGGACGTGCGGCTCTTCTCGGGCTACGAGGCGAGCGACCCGCGACCGCCCGGCCTGCGCGCCCAGGCGCTGGCAGCGGAGGTCGCGGCCGGCTACGGGCGCGTCGCGATCGAGCTGAGCGGCGGCACGCAGGCGGCCGACCGCATGGTCGGCGAGCCGACGACGTTCGGCCGCGCGTGGTTCGACGCCTTCCCCGACGCCGGGGATGCGACGCCCCTGCTCGTGGCTGCGCGCGCGATCAAGAGCGCGCAGGAGGTCGAGCGCCTGCGCCTCGCCAACGAGATCGCCGCGGCCTCGATGGAGCACATGCGCGGCGTGCTGCGGCCCGGCATGACGTGCGCGCAGGCGGCCGCCGCGTGGCAGGGCTACGTGCACGGCGAGGGCACGGGCTGGCAGGGCAAGGTCGATCTCGCCCTCCCGTTCTCGCTGATCTGGTCGGGCCCGTCGATCCGCACCTTCACCGCCACTTCCGCCGCGCCGGTGCAGGAGGGCGAGCCGACGCTCTTCGAGATCTGGGTCTGCGCCGACGGCTACTGGGCCGATCACACGAAGAACCTCGTGTGCGGCGAGCTGAAGCCGCGCTATCGCGAGCTCGAGCTCGGCCTCATGCACGTCTACGGCGAGGCGGTCGACTCGCTGCGGCCCGGCGGCGAGCTCTCGCCGCGCTCGACCGCACGATCCGCGAGGGCATCGCGGCGCTCGGTTTTCCCGGCCAGCCGTCGCACCCGATCCTGCACGGCATCGGCGCCCGCGCGCACGAGCCGCCCTACGCCCACCAGGCCGTCGAGGCCGAGGTTCGCGAGGGCATGGTGCTGGCGGTCGAGCCCGGCTGCTACTGGCCCGAGGGCGGCGGGCTCCGCGTCGAGGACAACTTCCACGTCACCGCCGCTGGGCCGGAGAAGCTCAGCCCCTTCCCGGATGGGATCGTGAATGTCTGACTCCGAAGACCCGACCGTCGAGGACTCGACCGCCAAGGAGGTGCTCGGGCACGGCGATCTGCAGCCGATCCTGCCCGGGCCCGGAGGCGAGCGACTACGAGCGCTACCTGCGCACCGACGAGCTGCTCGTGCTGCAGAAGACGCCCGAGGAGATGATCCACCGCGACGAGGCGCTGTTCCAGACGGTGCACCAGTCGTCCGAGCTGTGGCTGAAGCTCGCGGTCTTCGAGACGGAGGAGGCGATCGCCCGCATCGGTGCGGGCGACCTCGTGCTCGCCGTGCGCCTGCTCGGGCGCGCGAACCACTGCGTGATCCTCGTCACGGACGCCCTGCACGTGCTCGAGCGGCTCTCGCCCTGGGAGTACCACGAGCTGCGCAAGGCGCTCGGTCATGGCAGCGGCTTCGACTCGCCGGGCTGGAAGCAGCTACGTCGGCTCGCCCACCCGCTCTGGGACGCGTTCACGGGGCTGCTCGCTCGCACGGGCCTCGAGCTCAGCGACGTCTACGTGCACGAGCCGCGGCACCCGTCGGTCTACGACCTCGCCGAGGCGCTGATCGAGCTCGACGAGCGCATCGCGATCTGGCGCTCGGTGCACGTCAAGATGGTGCAGCGGGTGATCGGCGGCGGCGCCGTCGGCACCCAGGGCACGCCGGTCGCCGTGCTTGCCGGCATGACCACGAAGGAGCTCTTTCCCGAGCTCTGGCGCGTGCGCAACCGGCTCACGGAGATCGCCAACGGCTGAGCGCGTGGCGCGCCGGGGGCCGCGTTGACGCGCGTCCCCGCAGTCGCGATACTTGATCAAATCACGGGGCGGCCGAGGGGGAAACGGCACGGATGAAGCGGGTGTGCGTGATAGGCGCAGGTGCGATCGGCAGCCTCTTTGCCGGGCACCTGGCCGCGGTCGCCGACGTCTCGATCCTGACCCGGCGCGACGAGCACGCCTCGGCGCTGCGCCGCGACGGGCTGCGCATCAGCGGCCGCAGCGAGCGCCAGGCGAGCGTGCACGCCTCCGCCGATCCGGCCGAGATCGAGCCGTTCGACCTCGGCATCGTCGCGACCAAGGCGGCGGGGCTCGAGGGCGCCGTCGCGTCGCTGCGCGGGCGTTTCCCCGAGGCCACGATCATGACCGTGCTGAACGGCCTCGGCGCCGAGCAGGCGGTGCGCTCGGCCGGTGACTGGCCGATCATCTCGGGCGTGACGTTCATGAGCGGCACGCGCCACTCCGACACGCACATCGAGTACGTGCTCGACACCGAGACCTGGATCGGCCCCTACGAGGACACGCCGTTCAGCGCCGTGCAGGAGGCCGCGGCGCTGATCGCGAGCGCCGGCCTCAAGGTCGAGGCGCTGCCCGACCTGCTGCCCGCGCAGTGGTCGAAGCTGATCTTCAACGCGACCGTCAACGCCGTCGCGGCGCTCACGGGTCTGCCCCACGATCCGCACTTCGCCGCGCGCGAGCACCCGACCGACCTCGGCTCGCTCGTCTACGACCTCGTCGCCGAGGGCAAGGCCGTGGCGGCGGCTGCCGGCATCGAGCTCCACGACGACCCCTGGGAGATGAATGTGCTCGCGACCCGGCGCGGCAGCGCCCACTATCCATCGATGCTGGAGGACGTCCAAGCTCGCAGGCGCACCGAGGTCGATCTGATCACCGGCGCGCTCGTCCGCGAGGCCGCCCGCAACGGCGTCGAGGCCCCGCTCCACACCGCGCTCTACCGGCTGATCAAGGCCAAAGAGGAGTCGTACGCGACTCCGCCCCGCACGTGAATGCAAACGCACAGGAGGACGTCGTGAAGGTGAAGAGGAGAGGGGCGCTCGGAGCGCTCCTGGCAGTGGTCGCGGCGCTCGGCGTCGGGGTCTCCGTGACCGGCACCGCAGCTGCTGCGACGAAGGGCGCGATCACGATCGGCTGGGCCTTCGACAGCAAGGGCAACATGGCGCCCTTCGACAACCCGGCGCTGGCAGCCGCCAACGTCCGCGTCAAGCAGATCAACGCCCGCGGCGGCGTGCAGGTGAAGATCATCACCTGCGACACCCAGAACAACAACCCGGCCAAGGCCAAGTCGTGTGCGCTCAGCCTGCTCGACAAGGGCGCCAACGTGATCTTCACGACCTGCGACGTCGACTTCGCGACGCCCGTCGTGCAGGAGGCGATCAACCGCGGCATCCTCGCGATCGCGCCGTGCATCGGCACCGATCAGATGGGCCCGAAGCGCTTCGGCGCGAAGGGCGCGCTCGCGTTCAGCTTCGGCAACGTCGCGCAGGACGAGGGCTCGGCCATGGCCGAGTGGGCGTACAAGAAGGGCTGGCGCACCGCCGGCACCGGCCACGAACACGCTGCTCGCCTACTTCAAGGTCACCGTGCAGGCGTTCGAGGCCCGCTTCAAGCAGCTCGGCGGCAAGATCGTCGCGCACGAGAGCTACGCGACCGGCGCCAACAACGTCAGCGCGGCGATCAGCCGGCTGAACGGCAAGGAGGCCGACGTCTACGTGACCGTCACCTCCTTCGGCGAGCTCCCGGCGTTCGTCTCGGGCATGCGCGCGCTCGGCAACGAGACGCCGATCCTCAACTCGTGGGCCGGCGACGGCACCTACTGGGTGCCGAAGGACGGGGTCACGAACTACTACGCCGTGACCTACGCCTCGGCCTTCGGCGACGACCCGAACCCGGCCGTCAACAAGCTCGCCAAGGCCGTCAAGGCCGGCACCGGCGGCTTCGTGACCGGCGCCGCGGCGATCGACGGGCTCGTCACCGCTTATGCCCGCGCGGGCAACACCACGAGCGGCAAGGCGCTCGCCGCCGAGATGGTGAAGTTCAAGAAGGTGCCGACGCTGTCGGGCCTCGTGAGTTTCTCGGCCACGCAGCACAGCGTCTTCGGGCGCCAGTACCGCGTCGTCCGCATCGAGGGCAAGACGGAGAAGGTCGTCGGCTCGGTCGTCGCCAAGGTCGTGCCGAAGGTCTGAGCGACGTGACACGATCCGCGGTGGCCCGACAGCGGGCCACCGCGGACCGCGTCGTGAGAGAGCAACCCCTGCCAGAGCATCCCGAAAGCCCGAGTGCGCAGGGCACGCTGCGCGCCGGCGCGGTCTCGCGCGCGTTCGAGGGCGTGCAGGCGCTGAGCGACGTGACGCTCGAGCTGCACCGGCACGAGGTCGTCGGTCTGATCGGCCCGAACGGCGCGGGCAAGTCGACGCTCGTCAATCTCATGACCGGCTTCGACTTCCCGACCTCCGGGACGATCGAGCTCGGCGGGCAGCCGATCACGGGGTGGAGCCCGCACCGGCGCGGGCGCGCCGGGCTGGCGCGCACGTTCCAGCATTCGAAGTCGTTCCGCGATCTCACGGTGCGCGAGAACGTCGAGGTCGCCGCGCTCGGCGTGGGCGCCGCGCCGCGCGCGGCGCGCCGGCGCGCCGACGAGCTGCTGCCCCTGCTCAACCTGACCGCCCAGCAGCACCTGCCGGCGGGCTCGCTCGCGCACGGCGACGAGCGCCGCCTCGGCGTCGCGCGCGCGCTCGCGATGGAGCCGGGCTTCGTGCTGATGGACGAGCCCGCCGCCGGCCTGCCCGAGGCGGAGGTGCCCGAGTTCGCCGCGGTCGTGCGCGCCGTGCGCGACGATCACGGCGCGGGCGTGCTCCTGATCGACCACAACATGGCGCTGATCATGGACGTCTGCGACCGCATCCACGTGCTCGACCAGGGCACGACCCTGGCCGAGGGCGCGCCCGGCGAGATCCGCGCCAACCTCGACGTGGCCGCCGCCTACCTCGGCGAGAGCGCCGTCCACGAGGACGGCGCGTGAGCGCCGCGATGCTCGCGATCGATGGCGCTCGACGTCAGCTACGGCGGCGTCGCCGCCGTGCGCCGCGTCTCGCTCGAGGTCGCGAGGGGCGAGATCGTCGGCCTGATCGGCCCGAACGGTGCCGGCAAGTCGACGACGCTGCACGCGGTGATGGGCCTCGTGGGCACGCGCGCCGGGGACATCCGGCTCGACGGCGCGTCGCTGCGCGGCCGCTCCCCCGAGCAGGTCACGCGCGCGGGCGTCTCGCTCGTGCCCGAGGGACGGCGCATCTTCGCCGACCTGACGGTCGAGGAGAACCTCCGCCTCGGCCTCTCCGGCCGCCGCACCCGCACGGGCTCGGCCGAGGACATCGAGGCCGTCTACGCGCAGTTCCCGATCGTCAAGGAGTTCGGCCGCCGGCGCGCCGGCGCGCTCTCGGGCGGCCAGCAGCAGCAGCTCGCGATCGCGCGCGCGCTCGTGGCGAAGCCCGACGTGCTGCTGCTCGACGAGCCCTCGCTCGGGCTCGCGCCCAAGATCGTCGACGTCGTCTTCGAGGCGCTCGCCGAGATCCGCGAGCGCGGCATCACGGTGCTGCTCGTCGAGCAGCGCGCGCAGCGCACCGTCGCCTTCGCCGACCGCACGTACCTGATGGCGAACGGGGAGATCCGGATGACGCTGACGCCCGCCGACGCGGGCGACACCGAGAAGATGGTGGCGGCCTACCTCTCGTGAACCTCCTCGGCCCGCTTCCGCTCGCCTCGATCGACGCCCAGGTGGTCGTCGACGCCATCGGCCTGGGCGCGACCTACGCGCTCATGGCGGTCGGCATCGGCCTCGTCTTCGGCGTGCTGCGGCTCGTCAACTTCGCCTACGGCCAGCTGATCATGGCCGGCGCGTACACGCTCGCCTACACCTCGGACTGGCCCGTGGTCTGGAGCATCGTCGCCTGCTTCGCCGTGGTGATCGCACTCTCGCTGGCGATGGAGCGCGCGGTCTTCAGGCCGCTGCGCGAGCAATCGCCGACCGTGATGCTCGTGACGACGTTCGCGATCGCGTTCGTCCTGCAGGCCGTTGCGCTCTTCTTCGACATCCGCGACGACACGATCGGCGAGCCGGCCTCGTCGCTCTCCTCGCTCAACCGCTCGGTCGACATCCTCGGCGTCGACGTGCGCAAGGTGACGATCGTCGCGGTGCTCGTGGCGCTCGGCGCGCTCGGAGCGCTCGCGCTGCTGCTCGGCCGCACCGAGATCGGCCTGCGCACCCGCGCGGCCGCCGCCGACTTCCGCACGGCGCGGATGCTCGGCGTGAAGGCCAACCAGGTGATCGGCCTCGCCGTCGTGCTGTCCGGCGCCCTGGCCGCCGCGGTCGCCGTGATCCTGACCGTGCAGTCGCCGCTCGTGTCGCCCGACTTCGCGCTCAAGGACACGATCATCGTGCTCGTCGGGGTGGTGGTGGGCGGCATCGACAAGCTCTGGACGGCCACGCTCGGCGGCTTCCTGATCGGCTTCACGACGGGCATCGTGAACGGCGCGCTGCCGACCGAGAACACGGTCTTCCTGCCGTCGTACGTGTTCGCGCTCGTGATCCTCGTGCTGCTGCTGCGCCCGGCGGGCCTGTTCGTGCGCGGGCGCTCGTCGGTGGTCGATCGCGTATGAGCCGCCGTCTCAGCGCCATCGAGGTGCTCGGCCCGATGCTGCTCGTCGTGATCGCCGGTCTCCTCAGCACGCAGGTCTCGCGCTCGAACGAGGTCTACTTCCTGAGCGCGCTGGTCTCGGTTGCGATGGTCGTCTCGGTCTACGTCTTCGTCGGCAACTCCGGGGTGCTGTCGTTCGGGCAGATCAGCTTCGTCGCCGTCGGCGCGTTCGCCTCGGGCGTGATGACGATCCCGGTCGAGTCCAAGACCGGCGTGCTGCCCGAGCTGTTCCCGATCCTGCGCGACCACACGCTCGGCAACGTGCCGTCGCTGCTGCTCGCCGCGCTCGTCGGCGCCGTGCTCGCGCTGATCGTCGGGCTGCCGCTGATGCGCCTCTCTGGGCTCGCCGCCGGCATCGCCACGTTCGCGGTGCTCGAGATCACGCACAACCTGCTGCGCGAGTGGAACAAGATCGGCCCGGGGGCGACGACGCTCTCGCTGGTGCCCGAGTCGACCGACGCCCTGCAGGCGGTGATCGGCGTGCTGATCGTGATCGCGATCGCCTTCGCCTACCAGCGCAGCCGCCTGGGGCGCATGCTGCGCGCATCGCGCGAGGACGCGGCGGCCGCCGAGGCCGTCGGCGTCAACGTCCATCGCCAGCGGCTCTGGGCGTTCACGCTCTCGGGCGCGCTCGCGGGCTTCGCGGGCGGGCTCTACGTGCACATGCTCGGCTCGCTCACGGCCGACTCCGTGTACCTCGAGCTGACGTTCCTGACGCTCGCGATGCTCGTCGTCGGCGGCGCGACGAGCCTCTGGGGCGCCGTGCTCGGCGCGCTCGCGGTGAGCGCGCTCGACTCGTTCCTGAGCCAGGCCGAGCAGGGCGTGAACGTGGGGTTCACGTTCGACCTGCCGCAGGGCACCCGCCTCATCATCCTGGGGGTGGTCATGGCTACGATGCTGATCCTGCGGCCGTCGGGCATCACGGGCGGTCGCGAGTTCTCCTTGCCCCGAGCGCCGCGGAAGCCCGGCAGCCCGCGGCCCACCCCGGAAGGCAACGCCCCATGAGGATCTGCATCGTCGGCTGCGGCGCGGTCGGTTCGCTGTTCGCGGCCAATCTCGCGACGCTCGACGACGTCGAGGTGTGGGCCTTCGACCTCTCGCAGGCGCACGTCGAGCAGATCAACGCCGCCGGCCTGCGGCTGACGGGCGCGGGCGACGTGCACGCCCGCCTGCACGCCACGAGCGACCCCGCCGAGCTGCCGCAGTGCGAGCTCGGCATCGTCGCGACGAAGGCCATGCACGCGGAGTCCGCGATCGCGGCGACCGCGCACGCCTTCGCCGACGGCGCGGTCGCCTCGGTGATGAACGGGGTCGGCAACGAGGAGACGCTCGCGAAGCACGTCGGCCGCGTGATCCGCGGCACGACGTTCCCCGCCGGGCAAGGTGCTCGAGCCGGGCGTCGTGCAGTGGGACGTGAAGGGCGACACGACGTTCGCGCCGTTCGAGCCGCAGCCTGCGACGGCCGCCGAGGTCGAGGCGCTGGCGGATGCCTGCACGCGCGCCGGGATGCCCGCCCAGGCGGTCGCCGACGCGCGCCCGGCGCAGTGGCGCAAGGTCATCTTCAACGCCTCGACGAACCCGATCGGCGCGCTCACGGGCCTGACCCACGGGCGCGTCTGCGAGCGGCCCGACCTGCGCGCGCTCGTGAGCGGCCTCGTCGACGAGGGCAAGGCGGTGGCCGCGGCCCAGGGGATCACGCTCGACTCCGATCCCGAGGCGCTGATCGACCACGCGGCCAAGCCCGAGGTGGCATACGACCACAAGGCGAGCATGCTCCAGGACATCGAGGCCGGACGGCGCACGGAGGTCGACTACCTGAACGGCGGCATCGTCAGCTTCGGCGAGCGCCTCGGCGTCCCGACCCCGCTCAACGAGACGATCGCGGCGCTGATCCGCGGCAGAGAGGCACAGGCGAAGTGATGGATCTGACGAGCGAGCTCGAGCGCCGCCACGCGAACACCCGGGCCGCGATGGCCGAGCACGACCTCGACGCCCTGATCGTCTCGGGCAGCGAGTACACCGGCTTCGAGGGCAGCGTCACGTACCTCTCGGGCTTCCAGGTCGTGCACCGCTACGCCTACGTGGTCGTGCCGGCCGACGGCACGCCGTTCGTCGTCTTCCCGACCGAGGCGCGCTACGTCGGCGAGCACGGCACGTCGCCGCTCGAGCAGATCTTCGCCGACCGCCCCGGCGCCGAGATCGCCGCGCGCGCGAAGGACGCCGGCTGGAAGCGCGTCGGCGTCTACGGGCTCGACTACATCATGAACGTGCGCGACCACTCGGCTCTCTCGGGCCTCGACCTCGTGCACTTCGACGTCGAGTTCGACCACTCCCGCGCCGTCAAGAGCAAGGCCGAGATCGACTCGGTGCGCGACTCGGTGCGCATCAACCAGCAGGGCTTCGAGGTCTTCTTCGAGGCCTACGCCCCGGGTCGCAGCGCGGCCGAGGTGATGGGCGCGGCCGAGGGCTACTTCGTCAGCGAGGGCTGCGGCCGGCTGACCATGAACATGGTCCTGACCGCTCCCGGCCGCAGCGGCCTGGCGACGCCGGAGTTCAAGATCGCGCGCAAGGAGGAGATCCTCGGCGACTTCATGCTGCCGTCGCTCGAGGTCGCGGGCCCGGGCATGCACTGGGTCGAGGTCTCGCGCGCCGTCGGTACGAAGGACGCGCAGCTCTCGGATCACACGAAGCGCCAGATGGAGGCCTACACGGAGTACTACGAGGCCGCCAAGAGCGCCCTGCGCCCGGGCGCGACGTGCCACGACGTGCACCGCGCCGTCTCGGCGGGCTTCTCGTCGCGCGGCTACCAGCTCGGGCACGTCACCGGCCATTCGATCGGCATGACGATGATCGAGTGGCCGAAGCTCGGCGAGGGCATCGACACGGTGATCGCCGAGGACATGGTGTTCTCGATGCACCCGCACGCGATCGCCGACAGCGGCGATTGCCTCTACATGCAGGACACCTGGCTCGTGACGGCCGGCGGCGGCGAGCCGCTGGCGAGCCTGCCGATGGAGATCTACCTCAAGTAGCCGGCGACCGTGCAATCGGGGCCAGGCCCCGATTGCACGGCTGCAGCCACAGCGCGAGCGTCGAGACGCGTCCCGGCCGGGCGGGGCGCGTGCCTCGGACCGTGCATTTGGGGCCAGGCCCCAATTGCACGCTCGTATTCGGACCGTGCATTTGGGGCCAGGCCCCAATTGCACGCTCGTCTTTCCGCGCCGTCGCCGTCCCCCGAGGTCAGACGGGCAGCGGGAAGATCGGCTCCGCGCCGAGCTGGCCGGCCACGAGGTTCGCGGTCACCGTCAGGTGGCGGCGCAGCTCGTCGGCCGCTGCCTCGCCGTCACCGGCGGCGCAGGCCGCGAGGATGCGCTCGTGCTCGACCTGGCGCCCGCGCACGATCGCGGCATCCTGGATCGAGAGCTCGCGGTAGCGCTCGCTGTTGTCCCAGGTGGGACGGATCAGCCGCACGAGCCAGTCGGAGCCGGCGGCGTTGTAGAGCGTGAAGTGGAAGGCGTCGTGCGCGTCGCGGGCGGCGGGCCGATCGCCGCGCTCGCGGCAGGCCGTGTAGCTCTCGAGCGCCGCGCGGGCGCGATCGACCTCGGCGGGCATGATGTGCGCCGACGGCGCGCGCGACGGCGACCGGCTCGAGCGCCAGGCGCGCCTCGTAGGTGTCGCGCAGGTCGTCGACGTCGAGTTCCTTGACGCGCGAGCCGCGGTGGGCGACGTGCACGGCGAGCCCGAGCGACTCGAGCTTGCGCACCGCCTCGCGCACCGGCGAGATGCTCGTGCCGAGCGAGCGCGCGAGCTCCTCGAGCCGCAGCGGCGCTCCCGACTCGAGCTCGCCCGAGAGGATGCGCTCGCGCAACTCGGCCGTCGCGGCGTCCGCGAGGGTCGCGATGCCCGAACGCATATCCAGACCGGCAGCCACCGCCGCCCATCGTATCGGGTTGATCATGTGTCAAGTGGTCTCGGGGCGGACGGACGCAAACCGTCGAGCCGGCCCATCCGTAGGCAGGGAGTCCGCGCCGACCGCGACGAGCGGCCGGCCAACCGCGAACCTCGGGAGCTCTCATGCCTCGCATCGCTCAGATCGCCGCTGCCGGCACCGCCGTCGCGGCGAGCCTCGCCCTCGCCGCGCCCGCCGTCGCCGGCCCGAGCGCGGCAACGCCGCTCGCGGGCACCGTCGGGCCCGGCTTCACGATCGCGCTCGCCAAGGGCGGCAAGGCCGTCAAGAGCCTCAAGCCGGGCTCGTATGCGATCACGGTCAAGGACAAGTCGGCCGCGCACAACTTCCGCATCTCCGGGCCGGGCGTGGCGAAGGTGGTCACCACAGTGCCGTTCGTCGGCACGAAGAAGGTCACCGTCACGCTCAAGAAGGGCACGTACACGATCGTCTGCGACCCGCACGCCCAGAACATGAAGATCACGGTCAAGGTCGCCTGAGCACCTCGCCGTCCCCTGCCCGGCGCCGCTAGAGTCGGCGTCCGGCAACCAGGGGAGGCACGTGAGGGCGAGCACCGCAGTGCGGGAGCGGACGGTGTGAGTACAGCCTGCGGCGCTCCCTGGGCCGGGATCTTCCCGAGCCTGCCGACGGCATTCGCCGGCGACGGCGCGCTCGACCTCGCCTCCCAGGCGCAGGCGGCGCGCTTCGCCGTCGAGTGCGGCGCTCACGGCCTGCTCTGCTTCGGGCTCGCCGGCGAGGTCTTCCGCCTCACGCCCGACGAGCGGCGCGAGGCGCTCGAGGTCATCGTCGAGGCCGTGGACGGGCGCATCCCCGTGCTCGCCGGTGTCGGCGCCGAGTCGCTCCACACCTCGCTCGCGCTGGCGCGCCAGGCGCGTGCCGCGGGCGCCGACGGCGTCGTCATCCCGCCGCCCGTCACGACGCGGCCCTCGCGGCGTGAGCTCGTCCGCTACTTCGCCGAGATCGCGACGGCGGCCGAGCTGCGCGGCGATGGTGCAGGACGCGCCGGAGTTCCTCGGCATCGAGCTCGGTCCCGAGCTCGTGCTCGAGCTCGCACGGACGACCCCCGAGATCGCCTGCGTCAAGCTCGAGGCCGGCGCTGAGCGCATCGCCGAGTGGGTCGCGCAGGGCAGCGGATTCCCGGTGTTCGGCGGCAACGCGGGGCTCTTCATGCTCGACTCGCTCGACCACGGCGCGGCCGGCCTGGCGCCCGCGCTCGACGTGGCCGACGCGCTCGTGGCGGTCTACGCGAGCCGGGCAGCGGGCGATCGCCGAGGCTGCGCGCAGCCGCTTCGAGCGCATCCTGCCCCTGCTCGTGTTCGAGTCGCAAGGCGGCATCGAGCACCTGAACGCGTGCACGAAGCACCTGCTCGCGCTGCGCGGCGTGCTCGCCGACAGCCACATGCGCGCGCCCTCGCGAGGGCTCGACGACCTCGGCCGCGCGCTCGCCGAGGAGAAGCTCGCCCGCGCACTCGCCTGAGCGTGCGGGTCGCTGCCCGACGGGCGAACGCGCGCGGTGTTGCCCTGCCCAGAGCGGTCGCGTAGGCTCCTCGCATGTCCGAAGGGCCCTACGAGTTCATCCGCGGCGTCCACCTGTTCTCCGACGTCTCGGACAAGGATCTGCGCGGGATCGCGTCGTCGCTCAAGCGGCGCGCGTTCGCGCAGGGCGACCACATCGTCTCGGAGGGCGAGAGCGGCGTGGGCTTCTTCTTCATCGAGTCGGGCTCGGTCGCCGTGACCAAGGACGGCGCGCGTCTCGCGTCGCTCGGCGCGGGCGATCACTTCGGCGAGATCGCGCTGCTCGCGGGTGCCGATCGCACGGCCACGATCACGGCCGACAGCGACGTCGTCTGCTGGGGCATGCCCGCCTGGAACTTCCGGCCGCTCGTGCGGGAGCAGCCGAGCGTGACGATCAAGCTGCTCGAGCAGCTCGCGCGCCAGCTCGCGGGCTGAGGATCGCCGCCGTGCGTGCCGCGCGCGGGCGCGGCATACTGGGCGCCGCCTGCCGTCGCCGCCCGAGGAGCCCGCTCGCATGATCCGCCACACCGTCGTCTTCCGCCTGCGCCACGCGCCCGGTTCCGCCGAGGAGGCCGCGTTCCTGCAGGCGGCCCGCGACGAGCTCACGCCGATCCCCGGGGTCGAGCGCTTCGAGGTGCTGCGGCAGACGAGCGAGACGAGCCCCTACGCGTTCTCGCTCTCGATGGAGTTCGCCGACGCCGCGACGTACGCGGGCTACAACGGGCACCCGGCCCATCAGGGCTTCGTGCACGGGCGCTGGATTCCCGAGGTCGAGGAGTTCCAGGAGCTCGACTTCGAGCTCTACGGCGCCTGAGCATGTGGAGCCCGCGGCGCCCGTGTGCGCGCCCGCGAGGCTCGGTTCCACGGTGCGCGAGCCTCGCGCTACCGGCTGGGGTGGCGCCTGAGCGCGGGCTGCACGCCCGCCGTCGACGTGGCGTGAGCGGCGGCATGGACGCCCGGCCGGCGGCCGCGGCATCCTCGAAAACGAGGATGCGATCGGCATGCTTTCTCGGATCGAAACGGGGGCCGGGAATCTCGATGCTCTTGGTATGCGGAAGATCCTCCAGACCTCGTTGCTCCTCCTGGTCGTTCTCGTCTGCCTCCCCGCCGCGGGCCAGGCAGCCGGTAACTCGTCCTTCAGCAGCAGCAGCGAGGGCCGCGTGCTCGGGCTCCTCAACGAGATCCGCCACGCGCACGGGCTGAGCACGCTGCAGGGAAACCTCTCGCTGCGCAAGGCGGCGCGCGCGCACTCGGCCGACATGATCGCCCGCGACTACTTCGAGCACGACGGGCCGAACGAGAGCTTCGACAAGCGCATCCGCCGCTTCCTCAAGAGCCCGCTCGTCGGCGAGAACATCGCCTGGGGCACCGGCCTCTACGGCTCGCCGGAGGGCATCGTGAAGCTCTGGATGAACTCGCCGCCGCACCGCAAGATCATCCTCATGCCGGCCATGCGCCGGGTCGGTCTGGGAGTCGCGACCGGCACCTTCCAGGGCAACCCGGGCGCTGTCATGGCGACCGCCGACTTCTCCTCCTGACGGCCACCGACCGAGCGAAGGCAGCGTCATGACATTTCCCCCGTCCCCCATCCACGCGGCCGTCACGCGCGCCCGCATCGAGCGCGTGATCGCCCGTCTGCCCGAGCTCTCCGACGAAGGTGCCGAGGCCGTCGAGGCGACGCTCTTCGAGTTCGGCGAGCTGCGCGCGACGTGCGGCGCCTGCGGGCAGCTCTACCGCCCGTACCTCGAGCGGTGCGGTTGTACCAGGCTCGCGTGAGCCCACGCTCTCAGACGGGTGATGTTTCCGCTCCAGGCGTTTGCGGAATACCCATCTTGCTCTAAATACTGCTAGCGTCCGAAGAGCAGATGGATCCCAACGACCTGATCCGAGTGATGATCGCCGAGGACGACGAGGGGATCCGCGAGACGCTCGCGAGCGTCGTGCGCTCCGAGCCGGCCTTCGAGCTGGCGGGCGCGGTCGAGGACGCTGAGCAGGCGATCCTGTCCGCGGCGCGCGAGCTGCCCGATGTCGCCGTCGTCGATGTGCGCATGCCGGGCGGCGGCGCGAGCGCCACGCGCGGCATCAAGCAGCGTTCGCCGCGCACGGTCGTGCTCGCATTCTCCGCCCACGACGACCCGCTCACGATGCGGGAGATGGCGGCCGCCGGGGTCGACGGCTACATCGTCAAGGGCAGCCCGGTGAGCGCGATCATCGCGTCCATCAGGGCAGCGGGCGCGGTTCCGCTCGTGGCGCACGAGCGCACCGCCGCGTAGCCGCTCTCAGCCGCTCTCGGCGAGCCGCGCGAGCTCGGCCTGTGCCGTTGCGGCGCGGCGCTCGAGCTCGGCGATCAGGGGCTCGAGGGCGTCGCCGTCGAGCCGCGGCGCGTTCTCGATCTCGCGGCATGTCGCGACGACCTCGATGGCGCCCAGGTTGGCCGCGCTGCCCTTGATGGTGTGGACGTTGAAGGCGATCGCCTCCGCATCGCCCTCGGCGGCGGCGGCGCGCAGCGCGCGCACGCGCTCCGGCGTCGCGCGGGCGAACGACGACCCCAGGCGCTCCAGGAGCTCCGGGTTGCCGGCCTGTGCGAGCATCCGCAGCTGATCGACGATCGCCGGGTCGAGCACGCTGCCGGTGTCGGCCGGGGCGTGCGGCGAGACGTGGCTGAGCGCGTCCGCGAGCGCGTCGAGCCCGAGCGGCTTCGCGAGGTGGACGTCCATGCCCGCCTCGTGGCAGCGCTCGACATCGTCGTGGACGGAGATCCCGATGATGCGGACGCGCCGGTCGCCGGGCTCGCCCGCGCGGATCGCCGCCGTCGCCTCGTAGCCGTCCATCACCGGTAGCAGGCAGTCCATGAGGATCGCGTCGTACTCGCGCGCGGCGGCCGCGGTCACCGCGGCGGCGCCGTCGCTGACGCGATCGACCTCGTAGCCGAGCGTCTCGAGCATCAGGCCCTCGACCTCGCGGTTGCCCTGGTCGTCCTCGACGAGCAGCACGCGTCCACCGCGGCGCGCGGCGCCGTCTGTCACGCCGGAAGCTCGAACCAACATGTGACTCACGCTACACGCGCTTCCGGGCCGAGTCGTGGTTTTCGACGATCTCCGCATGCCGGTTCCTCGCATCCCGCGCAGCCGGGCGCCTGCCGATACCGGTTGTATGCGAGGACCCAAGCCATGACGCCGCTCACCCTCGCGTGGGAGCAGGACACCGGCGTTCGCGTGCCCGCGGTCGTCGTGCCGGAGCCCGCGACGGCGGATCCGGCGCTCGAGCGGGTCGCCAAGGCGCTGCGCGGCGCACGCGCACGCACGGGCCTGAGCGAGGAGCGCGCGGTGTCGATCCTGGCGGAGCGGGGCGTCACGGTCAGCGTGCGCACGCTACGGCGGGCCGAGCAGACGGGCGTCCTCGACCTCGCGCTCGCCTCGCACCTCGCCGACGCCTACGGCACCACGACCGATTGCATCGCCGGCCGGCGGCCCAACCGCCACCTGCTCTCGACGGCCGCCTGCGCCGTCGCGGCGCAAGATCGGGCGTACGCGAAA
Organism: uncultured Actinomycetes bacterium; assembly: GCA_963834415.1. Classification (GTDB taxonomy): domain Bacteria; phylum Actinomycetota; class Thermoleophilia; order Gaiellales; family JALYLC01; genus JALYLC01. Next base: position 277,261 of record CAWIBP010000005.1, read on the forward strand.
ATCGCCCACTAGAGTGAGTCGCGGTTGGGCAAGTCGGCACGTAGCTGCGGATCGAACGCAGCTGCCGGCCGCCGCGACCGGAGCTCCCTCGCAATGCGTGATCGAAACCCGTCTCCCGCACCGTCCGCCGCCTCCGCAGCGCTCGCGCCTGCGGTCGAGGACGCCGAGCGCGGAGCGCTGGTCGGCGACTTCGCGGCGGCGGGCGAGCTCGAGCGCCGTCGCGTCGCCGAGAGCATCCACGACGACTCGATCCAGGTCATGGCCGCGCTGAGCATGCGCCTGCAGATGCTGCGCCGCTCGCTCGCCGAGCCCGATCAGGTCGAGCTGCTGAGCGAGGCCGAGAAGGCCGTCCAGCTCGTCGATCGCCCGCCTCCGGCATCTCGTCTTCGAGCTGCATCCGCCGGGACTCGACGGCGAGGGTCTCGCCGTCGCGCTCGCGATCGCGCTCGAGGTCGCCGAGCGCGATTCGGCCGCGAGCTTCCAGCTCGACGATCGCCTCGAGACCCAGCCCGAGCCGGCTCAGGCCGCCCTCCTCTTCCGCATCGCCCAGGAAGCGCTCACGAACGCGCAGGAGCACGCAGCGGCCTCTGCCGTCGTGGTCACGCTGTTCGAGCGCGACGGCGGCCACGCGGTGCGCATCGCCGACGACGGCCGCGGCTTCGACTCCGCGCTCGCCGAGCCCGGCTCCGATGGCTACGGATTCCAGAGCATGCGTGCGCGCGCGCGACTCGCCGGCGGCAGCCTGAGCGTCGAGTCCGTCGCCGCGGTGGGGACGACGGTGGAGGTCTGGCTTCCGCGCTTCCAGCCCAGCGGGCCGCAGGGGGACACGCCATGAGCAGGCGCATCGACGGGCGGGGGTCGCGGGCCGAAAGCGCGACGGTGCTTCAGGTGCGCGCGCAGCGCGCCGATGGATTTCCCGTGACGGGCAGCAGCACCTCCGCCGATCAGGACTCTGCAGCATGACGAGCAACGCCAATGGCACGTTGACCGGCACGGCGATCCACGTCGTCGTGGCCGACGATCATCCCGCGATCCTCGATGCGGTGAGCCGCTTCCTCGAGAGCGAGCGCGGCTTCGAGCTCGTCGGCCGCGCCGGCAACGGCGAGGAGGCGCTCGAGCTGATCGCCGAGACCAAGCCCGAGATCGCCCTGCTCGACATCCGCATGCCGGGGCTCGGCGGCATCGACGTCGCGGCGCGTCTGCAGGCGACCGCCTCGGCGACGGCCGTCGTGCTCTACACGGCCTATCCCGAGCGCGCCCTGCTGCTCGCGGCGCTCGACGCGGGCGTCGGAGGCTTCATCCTCAAGGAGGCGCCGCTCGACGAGATGGTGCGCGCCCTGCGCATCGTCGCCGGCGGCGGCAGCTACATCGACGCGGCGCTCGCCGGCGTGCTCGCGGGCCCGGCGGCCAACGAGCGCATGCTCGCGCTGACCAAGCGCGAGCGCGACGTCCTGCGCCTGCTGGCCGAGGGCATGCGCGACGAGCAGGCGGGCCGCACGCTCTCGATCTCCCCGCTGACCGTGCGCACCCACGTGCAGCATGCGATGGCCAAGCTGAAGTGCGACACGCGCACCCAAGCGGTCGCCGTCGCGCTGCGCGAGTCGCTGATCGACTGACGGATCGCCTCCGAGCCCCGGGCGACCGCTGCGGCTTGCGGGGGCGGCGCTCCCTTTGCGAATGCCGATGCGCGCGAGCGTGGATTGCACGTGGCGTGCGCGCACGAGGCGGCGACGCTGCTGCTCGAGCGCATCGCGAGCCGTGCGGCGCTCGGGCGCACCCAGCGCTGCGAGGCTGCTGTCGCCGCGGCGATGCGCTGCGGCAGCCGCGACGTGCCGGAGTGCGCGGGCCACTCGCGCCGGGTCTAGCGTCCCGGCCGGCGGCGGCGCGGCTCAGGCGGCGGCGGCGCCGCTGTCCGCTGCAGCGTTGACGCCATTGCCGCGCGCGGCGGGGAGATCCTCGACTGCGACCAGACCGGGGAGCGGCGTCTGCACGAGCAGCCGGTGGTCGAGCCGCGCGAAGGCGGCGGTGACGGTCGGGTCGAACTTCGTCCCGGCGTCGCCGAGGATCTCCTGCACGGCCACGGGAATCGGCCACGGCTCCTTGTACGGCCGGCGGTGCGTGAGCGCGTCGAAGACGTCGGCGACGGTGACGATGCGGCCGCCGAGCGGGATCGACTCGTAGGCCAGGCCGCACGGATACCCGCGGCCGTCCCAGCGCTCGTGGTGGGTGAGCGCGATCTGCTCGGCCATCGTCAGCAGCTCGTTGCTGCTGCCCGAGAGGATGCGCGCACCGATCGTCGGGTGCGCCTCCATGGCCGCGATCTCCGAGGCGTCGTACTTGCCCGGCTTGAGCAGCAGCTCGTCGGCGATGCCGATCTTGCCGATGTCGTGCAGGCGCGCGGCCTGTCCGATCAGCTTCGCCTCCGCGGAGCCCAGGCCCAGCTCGAGGGCGAGCAGCTCGCTCGTCCGCCCGATGCGCTCGGCGTGCTGGCCCGTCGTGTCGTCGCGGTACTCGGCCGCGAGCGCGAGCCGGTCGAGCATCTCGAGCTTGGCGTCCTCGAGCTCGCGCGTGCGCAGGAGGACGCGCTCGTGCAGGAGGTCGTTGGTGCGCTCGAGCTGCACGCGCAGGTAGCGCGTCTGCAAGAGGTTGCGCACCCGCAGCAGCACCTCCGGCACGTCGATCGGCTTGGTCAGGAAGTCGCGCGCCCCGAGCGAGAGCGCACGGCGCTTCGTGTCGGGGGAGATGTCCGCGGTGAGGACGAGCGCCGGCATCCAGTTCGGCTCGTCGGTGAGGAAGGTGATCTCCTCGAGGATCTCGGAGCCGCTGCGCCCGGGCATGTGCCAGTCGAGCAGGAGCAGGTCGGGCGGCTGCTCGGTGCAGTGCTGCACGACCTTCAGCGGGTCGGTCATCGTCTCGACGTCGGTGTAGCCGGCGCGCGCGAGGACCGCCTGCAGGAGCAGGGCGTTTGCCTCCTGGTCATCGACCACGAGGATGCGCGACGGGTACAGGAGCTGGTCGTCCATCCCCTCCACCTACCGCGTTTCGGACGTCTGCGGAGGGATCGCCCCCATGCCCGTCCCATCGGCCGCCAGATGCGCTCCCTTGAGCACGAGGATGATCCGGGCCATCTTCGAGGCCGTGCCGGCCTCTACCTCGTGTTCGATCCGGGCCTGCGGATCGTGGCGGTCAGCGACGCCCATCTCGCCGCCACGATGACGCGGCGCGGCGAGATCGTGGGACGCGGGCTGTTCGACGTGTTCCCGGGCGATCCCGACGACCCGGAGGCGAGCGGCGTGAGCAACCTGGGGCCGCGCTGGAGCGGGTGCTCGAGCGCCGCACGCCCGAAGCGATGGCGCTGCAGCAGTACGACATCCGTCGTCCGGTTCCTGAGCGTGATCGACGCCCAGGTCGACGGGGCGTCTGGCGGCGCCGCCCGACGAGCGGCCTAGCCTGCGGCGCTGGGCGCCGGCCTCGCGTCCTACGGCAACTCGCCGCCGTCCTTCTCGGACCCCCCGGGGATCAGCGCGGAGCGCAGCCAGCGCCGGGCGAAGCGGATGCGCGAGCCCGCGGGCGCGGTGCGATAGAGCTGCACGCCGCCGATCACGAGTGCGCCGACGACCGCGGCCGTGCCGATCGAGAGCGCGATCACGTGCGACAGCGCGGCGGCGCGGTTGGCGCTCTCGGCGACGATGTAGCCGACGGCCAGGAAGCAGGCGGCCCAGGCGCCGGCGCCCGGGATGTCGAAGGCCAGGAAGCGCCGCAGCGGGATGTGCGAGGTGCCCGCCAGGAACGGCGTGATCGCACGCGCCACGCCGATGAAGCGGCCGAGGATGATGGCCTTGCCGCCGTGTGCGTCGAAGATCGCCTCGACGCGGGCGACGACGTTCGGCGTGATCCGGAAGCGCGGCCCGTGGCGCATCAGGAAGTCGCGCCCGAGCTTGCGGCCGAAGAAGTACCCGGTGGCATCGCCGGCGCAGGCCGCGAACCAGACCAGGAAGAAGAGCCAGACGATCGAGACGTCGCCGGAGCGAGCGATGGCGCCGCCGAGCACGACCGTCAGCTCGCCGGGCACGAGCAGGCCGACGAACGCGGCGGCCTCGAGGTAGGCGAGCAGGCCCGACCAGCGGGTACGTCCAGTTGCCGAGCGCAGGCGCGAGGCGCGTCAGCGCGTCGTCGACGCTCGGCAGGGTGAACGCCTCGAGCCCGTAGGCCACGAGCGCGCCTGCGACGACGATGCCCCCGATCGCCCAGACGGGCTGAGCGTGCGCCGCCGCAACGCCAGGAGGACGAGGAGCACCACGGCGGCGATGATCGGAAGCGGTCGCATGGGAGGCTGCTCGCGCACGCGCGCGGCGGGAGGTGCGGCCGATCTCCGCCGGGTTCAGCGGCCACCGGTCGTCGTGCGTCCGTGCAGCGTATGGCCCCGGGCCACCGCGAGGGTGATCAGGGACGCGGCTCCGCGCCGCAGCACGGCGACGAGACGCTGCCCGCCGCCGTGCCCGGAGCCGATGCCTCGTGCGCCGGAAGATCGGCGCACGCGTCAGCTGACGACGCTCTTGGCCTTGTCGCGCAGGTTGTCGGCGAGATCGCTCGGCGCCTGGTCGCGCACGTGCTCGGCGGCGTCCTTGACGACGGACTCGACGCGCTCGGCGAGCTCGGGCTTGCGGCGCTTGAGCACCACGAACGTGGCGAGGCCGAGCGTGGCGAGGATCAGCAGGAACTTCATCGCAGCACTCCCTTGTGTGAGCGACCGCCGCCCTTGGTGAGCATGCGGTACGCGGTGAGGACGATCAGCGAGCCGACGATTGCCGTGACCCACGTGGAGATGTCGAAGAACTCGTCGAGCGGATCGGCGTCGAAGAGCGCTCCCGCGAGGAAGCCGCCGACGAGAGCACCGACGACGCCGAGCGCGATGGTAATGATGATTCCGCCGGGATCGTCGCCGGGGGAGATGGCCTTGGCGATGAGCACCTGCCAGCAGACCGAGGATCAGGAACGCGATGATGCCCACGCGGGCCTCCGAGTCGTCGGCCGCGCGCGCCGCGAGGCGGCCCGCGCAGGGGGTTGTCGTTGTCGTGCGACCCGTTATGCCCGCACCGGTGTGAGGCAAACGCCCCCGCATCGCGAACCTGAGTCGGAGCTGGGTGCTGGCGAGCCGGTGCGATCACGTCTCCGAACTCCGACTCGGCACTAGTGGCGCCGGTGCTTCCGGCCCGCGTCCTTCGGGCTCCACAGCGTCGACGTCGGCGGTCGCCTCGTAGGCCATGCCGCCGGGGTAGGAGATGAGCTCGACGTAGGTGCCGAACGGCGTGCCGAAGTAGTTGATCGACTGCCCGGCCGCCGGGCCCTCGGTGACGGGCAGGGGGCCGAGCAGCTTGCGCGCCCCGGGCCGGCGGGTGAGCGCGTCCACGCCGGCGGCGATGTCGTCGACGTAGATCGCGATGTGGTGCCCCGCGTAGCTCGAGTTCACGGCGAAGCGCCTGTCCTGGCCCGGCGCCGAGTACTGGAACAGCTCGATGTTCGAGCCGTTGCCGCAGCGCACGACGTCGATCTCCTCGATCACCGCGCGCGGATCCACGTCCACGAGATCGGTCATGAGCGTCCCGGTGGGATCCGAGATCGGGCCGAAGCGCAGCGGCGCGTGGGCCCCGAGGTTCTTCTCGAGCCATCTGCGCGCGAGCTTGACGTCGGGCACGGTGATGCCCACGTGGTCGAGCCCGATCAGGCCGGGAATGCCGTGCTTCACGGGCTTCGCGCCGTGGTCGAGGGCGCTCCACAGCGGCTTCTTCGCCGTCGCCTCGTAGGCCATGCCGTCCGGGTAGGAGATCAGCTCGACGTAGGTGCCGAACGGCGCCTGGAAGTAGTTGATCGACTGACCTGCCGCCGGGCCCGCGCTGACCGGGAACGGGCCGAGGAACGTGCGCACGCCCTGCTCGAGCATGTACGCCACGGCGGCGTCGATGTCCTCGACGTAGAAGGCGAGGTGGTGGCCGCTGAAGTCGGAGTTGCGCGCGAGCCGCGTGTCCTGGCCGGGCGAGCTGTACTGGAAGAGCTCGATGTTCGAGCCCGTGCCGCAGCGCAGCACGTTGATCTCGGGGATCACGGCGCGCGGGTCGACCTCGAGCAGATCCTGCATGAACGTGCCGACCGGGTCGCTGAACGGCCCGAAGCGCAGCGGCGTCTCGCAGCCGACGACCTCCTCGAACCAGGCGCGCGCCTCGGCGATGTCGGGCACGGTGATGCCGACGTGATCCATGCCGCGCACGCCGGGAATGGCATGGCCGTGGCCGTGGCCGCCCCGGGGCCCGTGGGCCAGCGCCGCCGGCGCCTCCACCGCCAGTGCCACGGCGCCGATCGCCGCCGCCGTCAGAGCCTCGCGTCGCGTGAGCATGAATACCGCCTCCGTCAGATCGCTCGGTGTGTCCTGCCGTCCGCGTAGTTGAGCACGCGCGTCCCGTCGCACGATCGGCCGCACGCCGATTGCCGATACTGACGGCATGGCGCGCGTGCGCGGAGACGACCTCATCGCGATCGGCTTCGAGCCCGGCCCCGCCGTCAGGCGTGGCCCTCGGAGCGCTGCCGCGTGCGCTCAAGCGGATGACGCGCGAGCAGGCGCTCGCCGAGCTCGCGGCCGTGGCCGCGGCGCCGGGCGACCACACCGGCCACGCGTACTTCGGCAAGGTCGCCGACAGGCTCGTCGACGAGCGGGCGCGAGCGGCCACGGCCTTCACGGAGCGGCCCGCCCCGGCGCCCTTCCAGTCGTGGTGCGCCGAGGCCGAGGAGGGCGCGCTGAGCCAGATGCACAACTCGCTGCGGCTGCCGAGCGCGGTGCGCGGCGCGCTGATGCCCGACGCCCACCGGGGCTACGGCCTGCCGATCGGCGGCGTGCTGGCGACCGAGAACACCGTCATCCCGTACGCGGTCGGCGTCGACATCGCGTGCCGGATGAAGCTGTCGGTGCTCGACCTGCCCGCCGCCGACGCTCGACGACCAGGCGCGCAGCTGCTCGAGCACGCGCTGCTCACGCGAGACGCAGTTCGGCACCGGCGCCGAGCTGCAGCGAAGCCGCGCCGACCACGACGGTGCTCGACGACGACGCTGGGCGGTCACGCCGCTGGCCACGCGGCCTGCGCGACCAAGGCGCGCGAGCAGCTCGGCACGAGCGGCTCGGGCAACCACTTCGTCGAGTTCGGCGTGCTCGACGCTCGCCGAAGCCGGACCTCGGCCTCGAGCCCGGGCACGTACCTCGCGCTGCTGCTCGCACTGCGGGCTCGCCGCGGCGCCGGGCGCGCAGATCGCCGCGCACTACTCGCAAGCTCGCGCGCGAGCTGCACCCCGAGCTGCCCCGGGAGCTGCTCGTACCTCGCGTGGCTCGACCTCGACTACGAGCCCGGGCAGGAGTACTGGGCCGCGATGAACCTGATGGGCGAGTACGCCGCCGGCGAACCACGCGGTGATCCACGAGCGCGTCGCCGAGGCACTGCGGCGCAAGGTGCTCGCCGGCGTCGAGAACCACCACAACTTCGCGTGGTCGAGCGAGCACGACGGCCGCGAGGTGATCGTCCACCGCAAGGGCGCGACGCCGGCCGGCGCGGGCGTGCTCGGCGTGATCCCGGGCTCGATGGCCACGCCCGGGTTCGTCGTGCGCGGCACGGGGCCGCCGGCCAGCCTCGAGTCGGCGTCGCCACGGGGCGGGGCGGCGCGATGAGCCGCACCGCGGCCACGGCAGCAGTTCCGCTGGAAGCACGTCAGCCCGCTGCTCGAGGAGCGCGGCGTGCAAGCTGCTCGTCGGCCGGCATCGACGAGAACCCGTTCGCCTACAAGGACATCGACGCGGTGATGGCCGCGCAGACGGACCTGGTCGACGTCGTCGCGCGCTTCGACCCGCGCATCGTGCGCATGGCCGACGCGGGCGAGCGGCCGGAGGACTGATCACCTCCGAGACCCGGCTCGCATCATCGCGCGTGTGAGCGACTTCGCCGACCTCTTCCCGCTCGGCCGGCCCGAGCCCGATCCGCCCGATCGCCCGGTCCGCGGCCCAGAGCCGTTCGCTCGGGAGTGATCAGACCGCCGAGGCCGGCGGGATGTTCTGGTTGCGCCGCAGGACGTTGCCCGGGTCGTAGCGGCGCTTGACCGCCTGCAGGCGCGCGAAGGCCTCGGCGCCGAACGTCGCGCGCACGCGCTCGAGCGGCTCGTCGCCGACCATGTAGTTGAGGTAGCCGCCGCCGACCGCCCACGGCTCGATCGCCGCCGCGGTGGTGCGCGCCCACGTGCGGTGGAGGTCGTCGCACGCGGGGTCGAGCCACGCGCCTTGGGCGTTGATGTTGAAGGCGGCGTCGCGGTAGCTCGTGACCTGCCCGGCCGCGGGGATGTCGTGGGGCGCGCCGTGCAGCGACTCGATCAGGATCTGCCCGGGCGGGCGGCCCGGCCGCGACGATCGCCTTGAGCAGCACGTCGATCAGATCGTCGGGGAGCGCGTCGGTGAAGTGGCCCTTCCAGTAGTGGCGCACCTCGCCGTAGGGGCCGTCGACCACGGCCTGCTGCTCGAGGAACGTCTGCCGGCGCACGCTGTCGGCCACGAGGCCCGGCAGGGCGCGCAGGGCGCGCACCGCCTCGGGCTCATCGCCGGGGCCGGTGTGGCAGGGCAGCACGTAGAGTCCCGGCACGAGCTCGGGATCGGCCACGAGGGTGGCCTGCAGCGAGAGCTCACGGGGCGCCCCGGCGACGATCTCGCGCAGGCACCGCAGCACCTCGCGGACGCCGTCGCCGCGGTACTCGAGCATGCCGCCGACGACGTGCTCGAGCGGGTGCAGGCGCACGTGCAGCTCGGTCACGACGCCGAAGTTGCCGCCCCCGCCGCGCAGCGCCCACAGCAGCTCCGGGTCGCCGTCGTCGCCCGCGCGCACGAGCGACCCGTCGGGCGTCACGACATCGGCCGCGACCACGTTGTCGCAGGTCAGCCCGTGCTGCGCGGTGAGGTGGCCGATGCCGCCGCCGAGCGCGAGCCCGGTGACGCCGGTCGAGCCGACCACGCCGCCCGGCGTCGACGAGCCCGTGCTCCTGCGTCGCCGCGTCGAAGTCGAGCCACGTCGAGCCGCCGGCCGCGCGCGCGATGCGCGCCTCGGCGTCGACCGCGACGGTGCGCATGCGCGTCAGGTCGATCACGAGCCCGTCGTCGAGATGCAGTGCCCGGCCGCGTTGTGGCCGCCGCCGCGCACCGCGACCTCGAGCCCGTGCGCCCCGCGTACGCGAACGCCGTGGCGACGTCGCCCGGGCCGAGGCAGCGGGCGATGGCGCCGGCCGCCGGTCGATCATGGCGTTGAAGCACACGCACGCCTCGTCGTAGCCGGCCTCGCCCGGGGTCAGGACGTCGCCGTCGAGGGCGCGCCGCAGATCGTCGTGGCCGCTGCTCACCCGTCGCCCCCGGTCACCAGCGCGAGCTGCGCGAGCATGCTCGCGCTCGCCGGCTCGGGCTCCCAGAACTCGGCCTGCGCGGTCCGGCCGCCGAGCTCGTACGCGCTCGCGAGGTGCAGCGGGAGCGGATCCCAGCAGCCGACGTCGCGGATCTGCGCGCCGCCCCCGGTCGCGCTGATCAGCAGGCGGCTGATCGCGGCGCCGAGCGGGTGCCGGGCGTGCGTCGTGAGCTCGACGAGGGCGACGGGCGCGCCGCTGCCGGCCAGCGCCGGGGCCTCGGCGGAGAGCTGCGCTCAGCAGCTCGTCCAGCTCGGCGCCCGGCGCGTACACGCGCGTGCACGTGACGTAGGCGCGGATGAACGCCGGCAGCCGGGCGGCCGGCCCGACGTTGAGCTCGATCTCGAACGTCTGGCCCTCGAGGCCGCAGCTGCGCAGCGCCGTGAAGCGGCCGCGGTCGCTCGCCATGTCGGGCCAGCGCGCGGGGTCGGAGAGGAAGCGCAGCGCGGAGTCGGCGCTCGGCAGCGGGACGGGCTCGTAGGTCGTCACGTGCTGCTCGGCGAGCGGCCGCCGGGGCGGCGTGAGCCGGCCGGGGCGCGCGTGGCGGCGGCTCTCGGGAGCGTAGGCGGCGCGCGCCTCCCGCGTCTCGAAGGCGATGCCGTGGGCGCGCCGGCGCTCATCGGCCCACGCGCCGGGGAACCAGTCGCCGAGCAGCGCGGCGCCGCCCGCGAGCAACGCCTCGCCGTCGAGACGGCCGCGATCGGCGAGCCGCTTACGCCCGAACGCGCGGTGGAACGAGGTCAGGTCGCGCACGCCGAGCCGGCGGGCCCGCGCGAGCCGGCTCGCGCGCGTCGCGAGAATCCCGTGCGCGAGCCGCAGGTCGGCCACAGTCCGCTCGTCCGGCGGGCCGCGCGTAGTACGCGGCGTTCAGGAAGTCGGTCACCCAGCCGGCTGCGAGCGGCGTCGCGAGCGACGATCCGGGAAGCGGCAGCGAGGAGTCCGCGGAGGGGCTCATGCCGGGATTGTGGCCGATGCGCGCGCGCGGCTCCGCGCGGTGACCGCCATGGTCGCGCACGGCCGCTGCGGGAGTGGGCCGAGCAGGGCTCGAACCTGCGACCTTGGGATTAAAAGTCCCCTGCTCTACCAGCTGAGCTATCGGCCCTGCCGCCCGATTGTAGGCGCGCGTGCGAGGGGCCCGGCCGCTCGCATGGCGGCCGGGCCCCTCGGTCGTACGGGATGCGCTCCGGGCTCAGGCCTTCTTGACGGCCTTCGCCTGCTTCGCGACGGTCAGCTTCACGACCGCCTTGTAGCCGAGCTTCTTGCCGGCCTTGCGCGACTGCGCGAGCACCGTGTTGGGGGCCTTCTTCGAGGCGACGTACTTGACGGTCACCTTGCAGCCCTTGGCCATGACCGAGGTGCGGGCCTTGTTGAGCTTCTTGCCCGAGACCTTCGGGACGATGCACTGGAGCTTCTTCTTGGCCTTCCTCCGGGCCGGCGTCGTCGTCGTGGTCGTCTTCGTGCCGCCGGTCGTCGTGACGGGCGTCGTCGGCGTGCCCGGCGTGCCGGGCGCAGCGGGCGTACCGGCGGGCGGGGTGACGACGGGAGGCACGACGACGGGCACGGGCGGCGGGTCGCCGATCGCGTAGTACCGGCCCGCGACCGAGACGTAGCCGTTGGCCGTGGTCGCGCGGCCGGCGAAGCCGATCGTCGCGCCGTTCAGCCCGATCGCGGTGATGTAGGCGTTGCCGCCGATCGACGTGACGACGGTGCCGGCGTTCCCGAACGAGGAGTCGACCGCGCCGGCCGCGGTGAAGCGGGCCAGGGCGAGCCCTGCGCCGCCGTTCGTGCCGCCGGCGACGATGATCCGGCCGTCGGCCTGAACCGCGATCGCCTGACCCGTGTTGCCGCCGATGCCGACGAGGGCCGCCGAGAGCCCGGCGGTCGCGCCGTTCGCTGCGACGCGTGCGAGCAGCATCGAGCCGTTCTGCTCACCGGCGGCGAGGACCGTGCCGTCGGCCGCGATCGTCACGGCGTGGAGGTTCGCGCCGGGGATCGTGACGCGCCCGGTGCCGGCGTTGAACGTCTGATCGAGCACGCCGTTGGCGCCGAAGTGCTGCACCCAGGCGCCGGCGTCGTTGCCGATCGCGGCGTCGGTGCCGTTCGTCGAGACGACGTAGTAGCTGCTGTTGGCGACGCTCGCGACGCCGTCGTACCAGCGGCCCGAGCGCGTCTGGTCGGTGATGACGCCGCCCCGGGTCAGGCCGTCGATGACCACGCCGGCCGAGCCCTGCTGCTCGGCGTAGGCGCCGCAGGCCGTGGTGCTGTTGCCGCTCGCCGGGATCGTGACCGTGGCGCGCTGGCCGAAGAGCATCGGCGGCGTTGCGCCGGTCGGGTCGAGGATCGAGACGTGACGGTTGCGGGCGAAGCCGACCATCGTGACCGTGGCCGTTCGGACGCACGGTGAGCGCACGCGCGGTGTAGTCGATCAGGTGCGGTGCGTAGCAGACGACGCTCGCGCTGTAGACGCCCGCGGGGTGTAGCGCGCGACGAACTGCGACTGCGAGCCGCCGAAGCCGGCGACGTAGATGTTGCCGGCCGTGTCCTGCGTCAGGGCCTGGGCGCCGCTGGCGCCGGGCGCGGTGGTCGGCGTGCCGGCGAACTGGCGCTCGACGATGCCCGTGCCGTTGTTGAAGCTCGTGTCGCGGCTGCCGTCGAGGTTGTAACGCACGAGCGTCATGAAGCCGCTGGAGGAGGACTGCCCGCCGACGACGATCTTGCCGTCGGCCTGGACGACCGTCGCGACGCGGTTCACCGCGCCGGCCAGCACGATGCCCTCCGCAGGCGTGCCCAGGTGGTAGCCCGTGCCGTTGAAGTTCGGGTCGATCGCTCCATCGGCCAGGGCGGCCGCCGGGATGGCGAGACTGCCGAATGTGAGTGCGGCGGCGGTCGCAAGCGTGCGCAACCTCGGCCGTCGGTAGATCCGAATGGGACACGCATCGCTCCTGGAGCCGCGTTTGACAGGGGTCGAGCGCGTTCCCACAAGGGTGCGCCGCCTCTCCATCCAACCCCGGTCGTCCGCGGACACCCACCCCGGATGGTCCGAGGGTCCGCTGGTCGTTGGTATGGGTTGGGTAGGTAGCCACCACCCGTCTCGTACCCCCCAACCTCACCCCTCCGCGCCGGATCCGCTCGGTGCAACGGGCGATTTGACATCGTCCACACGGCGACTTGGGGTATCCTCATTAGGTAATCCTAAGCCGGGCGGTGCGCTGCCGTCCGTCGCCACGCACCGCCCAGCGTGGCGACGGACGGGAGCGCATGCCCGGCGGGGTATCTCTCGTGCGGCGCGATCCGGTACCATCCGCGCCAGATCCAGGAGCGAGGAGAGACGTGGCGGACGTACCGGCAACTCGGTTCTATTAGCGCATGCTGCCCGTGCGCGAGCGACCGCTCGACGCGGTGGCGGGCATCCTCAACGGCGCAGGCGTGGGCACGGGTCTGCTGGCGCTGCTCTGGTGGCCGCTCTTCTTCGGCATCTTCGCCATCGGCTTCACCGGCGTGAGCCTCGTCTTCGCGCGTGAGCGCGGCATTCAGAGCCGCTTCGCATGGGGCTTCGCGATCGCGGCCGCCGGCTCGCTGATCGGCATGATGCTCGGGGTCGCCGGTAACCAGCCGCTCAGTCCCTGATGGCCGCCACCGAGGCGAAGGCCTGGGGGGTTCTTCGAGCAGTTCGAGGCCGACGTCCTCCAGCTGGCGCGTGTCGGCTCGCTGCTGGACTTCGACGAGCAGGTGCGCAGCATGCCCGCACGCGGTGCCTCCGCGAGGGGTGCCGCCAACGCCACGCTCGCGGGCGTCCTGCACGAGCGAGTGTGATGCGCGCTTCGGTGACGCCCTCGCCGAGCTGAGCGGGACGCGGGTCTCGATGACCTGCGGGCCGCGCGCGTGCGCGAGGCCAAGCGCGAGCGCGACCGCGCGGTACGCGTCCCGGCCGAGCTCGTCGCGCGCTCGCGCAGGCCGAGTCGCGCGGCTTCGAGGCCTGGCAGGCGGCGCGCGAGGCCTCCGACTTCGCGCTCTTCCGCGATCCGCTCGCGGAGATCATCGCGCTGCGCCGCGAGGAGGCCGACGCCGTCGGCTACGAGGGCGGCGAGCGCTACGACGCCCTGCTCGACCAGTACGAGCCCGGCATGCGCGTCGCGCGCCTGAAGCCGCTGCTGCAGGGCCTGCGCGAGGAGCTCGTCCCGTTCGCGGCCGAGATCGCCGCGCGCCCGCCGCCCGACGACGCGTTCGTCCACCGCATGTATCCGGCGCTCGAGCAGCGCGCCGTCGGCGACGCGCCTAACCGCCGCGATCGGCTTCGAGTTCGACGCCGGCCGGCTCGATCACGCCGCGCACCCGTTCGCGTCGGGCCTCGCGCCCGGCGAGCGTGCCTGACGACGCGCCGGAGCACGAGGACGACCTCTTCTCGGGGCTCTTCGCCGTGCTCCACGAGACCGGCCACGGCCTCTACGGAGCAGGGCCTGACCGGCGCCATCGAGGGCACGTTCGCCGGCTCCGCGACCTCGCTCGGGCTGCACGAGTCGCAGTCGCGCTTCTGGAGAGACATGGTCGGCCGCTCGCGTGCCTTCTGGGAGCGCCATCTCGACGAGGTCAAGGCCGCGTTCCCCGAGCAGCTCGGCGACGTCTCGGTGGATGCGTTCGTGCGCGCCGCGAACCTCGTCGAGCCGTCGCTGATCCGCGTCGAGGCCGACGAGGTCACCTACCACCTGCACGTCTACCTGCGCTTCGAGCTCGAGCTCGCGCTGCTGCGTGGCGAGCTCGGCGTCGACGATCTGCCCGGCGCCTGGAACGAGCGCATGCGCACGTCGTCGGCATCGAGGTGCCGACAACGACGGTTCGTCGGCGTGCTGCAGGACGTCCGACTGGTCGGCCGGCCTGATCGGCTACTTCCCCACCTAACGCTCGGCACCCTCTATTCGGCGCAGTTCCTCGACGCGATCGAGCGCGAGCTCCGGGCCGGATCGACGCGATCGTGCGGGCCGGCGAGTACGACCGCCTGCTGGAGTCGATGCGCGAGCACGTGCATCACCGCGGCGCGCTCGTCGAGCCCGAGCAGATCGCGAAGGACGCGACCGGCGAGGCGCTCGGCCACGCGGCGCTGATGCGCTACCTGCGCGCCAAGTACGGCGCGCTCTACGGCCTCTAGTGTCGCCTGAGTTCGGAAGTTCGGTGCTCGGGAGACGGTGCGATCACGTCTCCGAACTTCTGACTCAGGACACTAGGCCGGCTGGGCCGCGCGCCAGCGGGCGGGCTCGACGAGCACGGCGCGGCCCATCTGCTCGAGCCGCTCGATGTGCGCGAGCGCCTCGGCGACCGCGAAGCGCAGCTCGTGGAAGCCGAGCTTGCCGCCCGCCCGATCTGGGCGACGTCGTAGGCGCTGCGCGCGCCCTCGCGCAGCGCGGCCTCGTGCTGGTCGAGCCGCACGACGTGGTGCATCGCGATCTCCTGCGCGCGCTGCGCCGGCCGCTCGACGGGCTTGCGGTGCCGGGGTAGACGACGGCCGGGGCCAGCTCCTGGATGCGCGCGAGGGTCTCGAGGTAGCGGCCGAGCGGGTCGGGCGCGTTGTCCTCCCAGCGCCCGACGTTCGGCGTGATCTCCTCGAGCAGCACGTCGCCGCCGAAGAGCCTCCCGCTGTGGCTGCCGAGCGCGATGTGGCCGTCGGCGTGCCCGGGGACGACGAGCACGTCGAAGGGCTCGCCGGCCAGGTCGAGGCGGTCGCCCTCGTCGACGAGCAGCGTCGGCTCGACGGCGCGATCGGCAGCTCGTCCTCCTCGCCGGCCGAGCGCGCAGCGTCCTCCGGCGGCATGCCGTTGGCCAGGAGGTGGCGGCCGAAGCGCGCGGCCGACTCGGGGTCGAGCCAGGCGCTGATCGTCTGCTCGCGGTCGATCCGGCCCTGCACGATCTCCTCGGCGCCGGTGATCTCGGCGAGGCGCGTGCTCGCCCCGATGTGATCGGGGTGGTAGTGCGTGATCACGAGGCGCCGCACGCGCGGATGCCCGAGCTGCGCGAGCGCCTCCTGCCAGCGGCGACCGGTGCCGGGCGTACCGAGGCCGCAGTCGATCAGCGTCCAGCCGTCAGGGTCGTCGACCGCGTAGCAGTGCACGTGGTCGAGCGCCCAGGGCAACGGCTGCGTGACGCGGTGGACGCCGCCGCCGAGATCGCTCACCTCGAGCTCGCGCCTCGGGCGGGTGCTCAGGGAGCCTTCCGTCCCTGCTCGACGAACGAGCCGTGCGTGACGGGCATCGCCGCCTCGAAGTGCCGCTCGACCGCCGCGGCGTAGAGCCGGATCTCGCGCTGGGCGGTCTCGGCGTTGCGCAGCGAGAGGAAGTTCATCAGCGAGCGCGCGTTGAGCGACCAGAAGAAGTCGGTGTAGAGCCCGACGGGGAGCACGCTGCGCGCGACCTCCTTCGCGACCCCGCACCCGAGCAGCGCCTGGTACTGCGCGTACGACGCGGCGTAGCTCGCCTCGATGCCGCCGCGCACGTCCTCGGCGGTGTCCGCGGGCAGCTGCTCGAAGGTGTACGCGCCGGGCTTGCCGACCTGCGTGCGGACGTCCTCGGCGGCGGGCACGTAGAACTCGTCGGGCAGCTCGGAGTAGCGGCCCGAGCGCTCGTTGAACGAGCCCATGCGGTGTCGCTGCCACTCGCGCGTCACGAACAGCGGCGCCTTGATGTGGAAGCGGAAGAAGTTGTGCTCGAACGGCGTCCCGTGGCGTTCGCGCATGAGGAAGCGCACGAGCCCGGCGTTGCGGTCGTCCATCACGTCGACCCGCGCTCCGAACGACACGCGCGCGGCGTTGACGACCGAGAGATCGTCGGCCATGACCGCGTCGAGACGCACGAAGCCGTGGTCGAGAACGTCGATCGAGGAGCTCGGGGCGGCCATCCCCGAGAGCCTACCGGCGCCGGGCCGGGGCCCCGTGCGGAGGGGTCAGGTGAGCGCGCCCCAGAGCGCGGCCGTCTCGCTCGGCTGCGTGGGCGGGCCCTCGGGCTCGCTCGTCACCCAGACCCAGCTGTAGGCCTCGAGCTCCTTGCGCGAGAGCGTGTAGCTCACGGTCGCGCGGCCGTCGTCGCCGACCTGGAAGTCGCCCAGCGGCCGGCGGTCGCCCTTGCGCCCGAGCCAGGTCTCGTAGACGCGGCCGTCGCCGGCGCGCGGCAGCTTCCAGACGCGCAGCGAGATGGTGGCGCTGCCGTCGCCGTTGCGCACGACCTCGGCGCTGCCGCCGCCGTTCGGCGCGAACGGCCGCGGATCGAGGGCGATGCTCTGACTGCCGCCGTCATCGCGCACGACGATCGCCGTCGGGACGATCACCAGGGCGGCGAGCACGGCCGCGATGCCGGCGAGCACGGCCGGGCGCGGCCACCGTCGGCGGCGGCGGGCTGCGGTCACGAGCTCGGGTTCGGGCTTGGGCTCGGGCTCGCCCTCGTCCGAAATCGCGAGGACGCGCTCGCGCAACGTCTCGGGCGCGTGCGGGAGCGGACCGGCGTCGGCCAGCATCCGTGCCACGCGCTCGAGCTCGGGATCGAGCCGGTCGCCGCTCACTGCGCGCGCTCCAGGTGGTCGGCGAGGCGGGCCAGCCCGCTCCGCGTTCGCGTCTTGACCGTGCCGAGCGGCAGGCCGAGGTGCTCTGCGATCTCACTCTGCGTGAAGCCGTCGCCGTAGGCAAGCTCCAGGACGGCGCGCTCGCCATCCGGCAGCCGCTCGAGCGCGAGCCGCAGCCGGAAGGCCTCGTCCGCCGCGACGGCGAGCTGCTCCGGCGTGGGGCCGTCGTCGACCGGGTCGACCTCGGGGGCCGTCGCGCGGAGCGCCCGCCGGCGATTGGCGTCGAGTGCCGCGTTGCGCGCGATGCGCCCGATCCACGCGCCGGCGGCGCCGCGGCTCGCGTCGAACGCCCCGGAGATGGCGCCAGAGCGCCGCGAACGCCTCCTGCGCGGCGTCCTCGGCGGCGTGCGGCTCGCGCAGGACGCGCAGGCAGGCGCCGTAGACCGCGCTCGCGTAGCGGTCGTACAGCTCGGCGAAGGCGGCGCGGTCGCCGCTCGCCACGTGCTCGAGCAGGCGTTCGGAGGACGTGGTCGTGACGACGATGGCCGCACTCTGCCGATTCGAGCGCGGCTCGGCAAGGGCCCGACTGGCGCAAGGGGCGTACACGCACTGCATACGGCTGCGCGAGCCCACCGGATCGCGGCGTCAAGCTGCACGAGCGCGTCGACCGCACGTTCAGGGCCAGGCCCCGAACGTGCGGCCCGCCAGTACAGGGTCTGGCCCCGTAGATTCGGGGCCTGGCCCCAGACCGACGCGAACCACGCAGCGAGAGGCCCGCCGCACCTTCAGGGCCTGGCCCTGAACGTGCGGGTCGTCAGAGGGCGTGGCCGCCGTCGACTACGAGCTGCTCGCCCGTAACGTAGTCGGCTTCGATCAGGTAGACGACGGCGCCCACGACGTCGTCGGGCGAGCCGAGGCGGCCGAGGGCGGTGCGTCCTGCGTGGCGCTCGCGGCGCGCCTCGTCGCTGCCGTCCGGCAGCAGCACGGGGCCGGGCGCGACGGCACACACACGCACGGCGGGCGCGAACGAGCGCGCGAGCGAGCGCGTCAGCTGCGCGAGCGCGGCCTTGGCCGCGGCGTGGGGCGCGAACTGCGGCCAGGCCTCGAGCACGGCGACGTCGGTGATGTTGACGATCACGCCGCTGTCGCCCATCGCGGCGCGGGCCGCCTGCGCGCAGAAGAAGCCGCCGGTCACGGTCGCGCCGATCGCCTCGGCGAAGAGCTCCGGCTCGACGTCCATCGGGTCGGTGGGCACGAAGCCGCCGGATGCGGCGTGCACGAGCACGTCCAGGCCTCCGAGCAGCGCGGCAGCGTCTTCGACTGCTCGCCGTGCCTCGCGCCCGTCGGCGAGGTCGGCGGCGATCGCGTGGCCGCCGGCGCCGAGCGCAGCGAGCGCCGCAGCCGTCTCACCCGCGTCGCCCGCCGAGCGGTGGTAGGTGAACGCGACCTGGGCGCCGCGCTCCGCGAGTCCGAGCGCGAGCGCACGGCCGACGCGGCGGGCGCCGCCGGTCACGAGCACGCGGGCCCCCGCGATGTCCACGGGGTCAGCCCTCCTCGAGGGTGAGCCGGAAGCCGCGGATGATCGCCTCGATCGCATGCTCGAGCTCGAGCCCGGTCTGGGCTGCGACCTGCTCGGTGCTGTGCCCGCGGCGGAAGAGCGCCCAGGCGACGAGGTCGAGCGGCATGATCTGCGGAGTGGCCACCGCAGGGCCGTTCGACGCGGTCGGGCGGGTTCCTTCCGCAGAGGCATGCAATTGGGGCCAGGCCCCAATTGCACGGACCCCCGCAGCGACCCGCACGTTCAGGGCCTGGCCCTGAACGTGCGGGTGTGTGCGGTTCGGGATCGGCCTCCTGCCGTACGACCCGCGTCGGGAGCGCGTGCACGGTTGGGGCCAGACCCCAAACGTGCACAGCTCGTCGCGATGGACACACCAGAGTCGTCGCCTGCGCGTTTGGGGTCTGGCCCCAACCGTGCAAATCACGCGGGCGACCGCGGGCGACCGCGGGCGGCTCGTGGCGATGGGGGACACCGGAGTCGGCGCGTGCACGTTCGGGTCTGACCCCGAACGTGCAGGTCACGCGGGCGACCGCGGGCAATCGACTAGAGTCAGCGAGCGCCGAGCGCCCGCCGAAGATGACCCCTCCAAACGCCATCACGCTCGCGCGGATGCTCGTCGTCCCGGTCGTCGTCTGGTTGATCCTGGCCGACTTCGCCGATCACCTGCGCTGGGCCGCGCTCGCCTATGCGATCGCCGCGTCGACCGACTCGCTCGACGGCTACCTCGCACGCCGGCGCGGCTGGACGAGCGTGGGCGGCATCTTCCTCGACCCGCTGGCCGACAAGCTGCTCGTGATGGGTGCGCTGATCGCGCTCGTCGAGCAGGCGCGCGTGAGCGCCTGGGTGGTGCTCGTGATCGTCGCGCGCGAGTTCGCGGTCACGGGCCTGCGGCTCGTCGCGGCCGGCGGCTCGAGCGTGATCTCGGCCTCCCAGCTCGGCAAGTACAAGGCCTTCGCCCAGAACGTGATGGTCGTCAGCCTGCTGCTCGGCGAGCGCGACGCGGGCTGGGTGCACGCCGTCGTCGCGATCGCCCTGGGTCTCACGGTGTGGTCGTTCGGTGACTACTTCTGGCGCAATCGCCACCACTTCATGACGCGCGAGACCGCCGCGTGATCGAGATCGTTCTGGTCGCCGCGTCCTACTTCGCGGGCTCGCTGCCGTTCGGCTACTGGCTCGTGCGCATCTTCCGCCACGCCGACATCCGCACGCTCGGCTCGAAGAACACGGGCGCGACCAACGTGTGGCGCAACTTCGGCTGGAAGTTCGGCGTCAGCACGCTGTTGCTCGACGTCGTCAAGGGCGCGCTGCCCGTGATCGCGGCGCTGCACTGGTCGGGCCCGCTGACGGCCGCGATCGCCGGCATCGTCGCGATGCTCGGGCACGGCTATCCGGTACTGCTCGGATTCGGCGGTGGCAAGGGCGTCGCAACGGGCGCCGGCGCGGCGCTGGCGCTCTTCCCGGCGGGCGTCGGGATCGCCGTGCTCGCCTTCGCCGTCGTCTTCTTCGGTCTGCGCTACGTGTCGCTCGCGTCGCTCGCCTCGGGCCTCGCGTTCCTGATCGCCGCGATCGCGCTCGGGCGCGCCTGGCCGGTGATCGCCTTCGCCGCGCTGGCCTTCGGCTTCGTGACCTACCGCCACCGCGGCAACATCGCGCGCCTGCGAGCCGGCACGGAGCCGCGCGCGCGGCTGCGGCGCTCGACCTGAATCCTTGTGCGATCGTGACGATCGCTGCTTGGATCGCGGCGACAAATGAAGCACACTGGGGGTGTGCTCGGATCGTGGCGCAATGGTGAAGCTAGCGATGTCCGGCGTGCGCTCAAGCAGGCGCGCCGCAGACAGGCCTGGATGCGGCGCCTGCCCCCACGCGAGCTCGAGCGCATCGTCGCCACGGTCGAGTCCGACCTCGAGGCGTTCCCCACCAAGGACAGCCTGCTCGAGCACCTCGCGCGGCTGCACTTCGACGCCCGCGCGCGCCAGGAGGCGATCGGCCTCGAGGAGGCCCGCCGCCACCCCGACAGCGCGCGCCGCATCGTCGAGACGGCGATCTTCGAGCGGCGCTACGGCGTCAAGCTCACCGAGGAGCTCGACCTCGGCGGCCCCGGCGACGAGGAAGCCGATCAGGCCAACCTCTACGTCGAGGGCGTCCTGCGCCGCCTCGGCATCGTCTACCAGACGCTCGACAAGGGCCGCTGGCTGGTCGAGAGCGACGGCTGCGCGGTCTACCTGCAGCACTACGCGGGCGAGCGCGTGCTCGACGTCTACGCACCGATCATGGCGCTGGACAACGACGAGGATCACACGGAGCTGTTCCGCGACCTGCTCGGCTCGAACGGCGGCTCGATCGCCGGTGGCTTCTACGGCGTCTGCTCGTTCAGCGAGTCCGGCTCGCATCTCTGCGCCTGCGGGCGCCTGGCGACCGCGCACCTGGTCGGCCCCGAGGTCGTCTACGTGCTCAACTCGGTCGTCGCGCTCGCCGAGCGCCTCAACGACAACTAGCAGCTAGCTGCGCAGCCAGTCGTCGAGCGACGAGTGCGTGCCGCCGTCGCCGCCCGCGAGCTCCTCGCGCAGCTCGCCGAGCAGGCCGGTGCGCTCGGCGATCACGTCGTGGGCGTGGATCGTCTCGAAGTTGCGCTGGTGGGCCTCGACGAAGGCGTCGTTCTCGAGCTCGGGAAACTCCTCGATGACCCCGGCGATCATCTCGCGCACGACGTCCTCGACGAAGCGCGGGTTGGCGTGCGCCTGCTCGACGACGTGCAGCTCGTCGGTGCGCTTGAGCAGCGTCAGGATCGGCGCCGACATCGAGCGCTCGGCGATCGCCGCGATGCGCTCGGCCGGCACGTGCGCGCGCGTGCCCAGGATCAGCGTGGCCTCGCCGCGCTGGTTGTGGGTGGCGATCGGCACGGCGTCGAGGATGCGGTTGCGCTCGACCTCGCCGTAGCCCATGCCCTCGAGCCGCTCGTCGGCGCGGTCGCGCACCATGCCCTGCGCGCACGGGCAGGCCGTGATGCCGCGCACGCGCACGCCGACGGCGCGGCGCGTGCCCTGCGCGCTCGCGGTGGCGACGCCGATCAGCGTCGAGATCTCCTGGGTCGGCAGCCCGCTGCGCGGCGCGGTGCGCGTCGTCGACTGGATCGCCTCGATGCGCACCTGCGAGCGCAGCGCGCCCTGGCTCGCCAGCGTCTCGCGCGCGATCGCGCTCGCGAGCTCCTCGACGTGCAGCGACTCGGCGATCACGAGCCGCTCGATCGCCTCGCCGATCTGCTCGGGGAAGCGCGACATGTGCACGCCCTTGTGCGCCGGGTCGAGGTCGACCGTGCACTCGAGCTGGGCGGAGTAGAGCCGCTCCTTGCCGCCGTGCGCGATGCGGATCACGCTCTGGATGCCGGTGACCCCGGCGCGCGTCAGCGACACGCGCACGCGCGGGGCGGAGGCCTGCACGTCGTGCCGCAGCGCGACGTCATCGCTGGCGGGCCGGCTCACGCCCTGGATCGTACGCGCGTTGCGTGCCGATCATCTACATCTACGCCGCGGTGATCAGTCGCCTGCTGCGCGGTGGAGGGGAGCCGGGCTCGATCTTCGAGCACATCGACGCCCACATCCGGCCGGGAGTGCCCGGGCTCGCGGAGGGCGGCGAGCTGCTGCCGGGCGAGTCGCGCTCGCGCGACGAGGTGCGCTTCGCGCCGGGTGCGGCCGAGCGGATCTTCGGCGGCGTGCCGTCCGAGCAGGACTTCGCGGCGGTCGACCGCCTCTACACCGCGCTCGCCGCGCTTGCGCGCAAGCCGAGCCAGCAGCACCGCAAGCGCGTGCGCGAGCTGTTCCGCGAGGGCGGCGTGCGGATGCGCATCGACCCGTTGCGCGATCGCCTCAGCGCCGAGTCCCCGCCCAACGCCGTCGAGCTCTACACGGAGCTGCGCGAGCTGTTCCTCCGCTCCGGCCATCCCGACGAGGTCAAGTACGCGATGGCGCTGATGGCCGGCTTCGGGCGTCCGGAGGATGCCGATCTGTTCCGCGTGGTCGGCCGCCACGAGGAGTTCACGGTGTACGCCGCGGTGGCGCTCGGCAGCGTCGTGCCCGATCCCGAGGCGGAGTGGCTCGACCTGCTCGGGCACGTCACCGGCTGGGGCCGGACGGAGCTCGCCGAGCTGATCCTGCGCGAGCCGCGCTCGCGAGCGGTTCGCGAGCGGCTCGTCGGCGACGGGCTCGGCTACGACAACGCGCTGTTGCTGGCCGTCGAGTGCCGGCTCGAGGAGCTCCTCGAGCAGACGGCGGTCGACGCCGCCCTGCTGGCCGGCGCGGCAGGGATCATCGATGCGCTCGCCGGCCCCTGGGACTCCCAGAGCAGCCTGACCGACTACCCCGGCGCAGGCGCGGCCGTCGAAGGCCTGTTGCGACACATCGGCGACGCGCCCCGGCGTCTCGAGACGTTCATGAGCGTGTTCGATCTGGAGCGCTACCTGACGACGGAGGCGGAGCCGGAGGGCCTCGCGGCGAGCGGCTTCGACCGCGAGCGCCTCGCGCGCGTACGCGCGCGCTGCAGCGAGATCCTCACGAGCGACCACTGGGCCGGCCTGGCGACGGCGGCTCTGCATGCCGACGACGAGGACGAGCGCCAGGTCGGGCTGGAGGTCGCGGAGCGTCTCGGCCTCGAGCTCCACGGCTACCTGGTGGAGAGCCTGAGAGCCGCTCCCGGCGACGCGTCGCTGTGGGAGGCGTTCGTCAGAGACGCGAGCGAGGAGCGCATGCGCGAGGCGGTCGACCTCGCCCTCGAGCTGTGGGATCTCTCCGAGATCGCGACCGGGCCGGCGCTCGACCTCTTCGAGTTCGAGCACGGCCCGCGCGGCTCCGTCGGCTGGCTCGTGCAGGAGCTCGCGCGCTACCCGGGCCTCGGCGGTCGCTGCTCGGCGCGTCGCTCCAGAGCCCCGTGATCAGTGATCGCACGAAGGCCCTGCGGGCGCTCTCGACCTGGGAGCACGTGCCCGCCGAGCTCGTCGAGCTCGTGGCCGCGGCGCGCGCGGACGATCCCGACGAACGGGTGCGCAGGTACGCCGGCCAGGTGCTCGCGGGGGAACGGATCTCCGGGACGTAGGGTGTTCGCTCGCGGTGCCAGCGCGCATCCATTAGCCTGGGCCGGCCGTGCGCGGAGAACCCAGCGATCTGCCGAACCTCGTCGTCGACGCCTGTCACGACCTCCGCACGCCCCTGGCGGCGGCCTTCGGCTTCGCCCGCACGATCGAGCGCATGGGCGGCGTCACCGGTGACAACGCGATGTACCTGCAGCAGGTCATCGAGGCCACGCAGGAGCTCGAGCAGTTGATCGCGGCGCTCTCGGCGGTCGCGCACGGCGAGCGCGGCACGCTGCGGTTGCGCCCGCAGCCGGTCGATCTGGGGGAGCTCGCGCTGGAGGCGGCGGAGGGCAGCGGCCACGCGCTCGAGCGCGACGAGACGGCCGGCATGATCGAGACCGACCCGGCCCGCGCGGTCACCGCGCTCGTCTGGCTCGCCGCGCCGTTCGTCGAGGCGCCGCCCAACGGCCGCGAGCGCGCCTGGCGCATCGCCACCGCCGACACCGTCACCTTCGGCCCGCTCGCCGGACTGGACGCGGAGCTCTTCCAGCGCGACCTGCGCGCCTACGCCGGGCGGCGCGTGCTCGGCCTGCTCGACGCCGAGGCGACGCTCGAGAGCGATCGCCTGAGCGTGCGCTTCCCGCTCGTCACTTGAGCAGGCGCGAGCGGCGACGGTCCGCGTAGACCTGGCCGCCGGTCTGGCAGGACGGGCAGTAGACGACCTGGTGGTCGGCGAAGTCGACGTTCTTCATCGTCGAGCCGCAGCGCGGGCAGGCCTCGCCCGCATGCCCGTGGATGTCGTAGACCGCGGGGTTGTGCTTCTTCGCGACCATGTGCGGGCCACGCGGCCGGAAGCGCTCGATGCCGTCGGTGAGCGTGCTGCGGATCGCCTCGAGCAGCCGCCTGCGCTCCTCCGCCGAGAGCCGGTCGGCCGGCGTGAACGGCGCGAGCTGCGCCGCGTGCAGGATCTCGTTCGCGTACGCGCGTCCTATGCCGACGAGCGCGTGCTGGTCGCGCAGCAGGGTGTGGAGCTGTCCGCCGCGCGCGAGTACGATCTCGAGCGCGGCGTCGTCGAAGGTCGGACGAGCGGCTCCGGGCCGTAGCGGCGAAGTCCTCCTCGAACGCGGCCGAGGTCGCAGGAGGCGCACGCGCACCGACTTGCGCGTTATGCGCTCGCTGACGACGAGCTCGCCCTCGTCCTCGAAGCGCACGGCCAGCACCGGGCCGGGCGGGCGCTTCGAGCCCGGCTCGGCGTAGTTCAGCTTGCCGGCCGACATCAGGTGGATCGTCAGCACGAGGTCGTCGTCGGTCGGGAAGAGCAGGTGCTTGCCGCGTCGCACCGCGCCCGTTGAGCGAGTGGCCGCCGAGCCAGTCGAGCGGCGGCGTCGCGGTCTTGACCACGGCGAAGTGCGCGACCGGCACGTCGCGCACCGGCGCACGCGAGACAAGGGGATCGAGCGCCTCGACGAGCGCCTCGAGCTCGGGCAGCTCGGGCATGCCGGTATCGTACGCGGGCTTTGAAGACTGGCGTCGTCGAGGAGGTGCGCGGGGGCGTGGTCGAGGCGCGTCATCGCGTGCACGCCGTCGTCGTGGATGCCGCGGGTGCCGTGCTGGCCGCGGCCGGCGACGCCGAGATCCCCTGCATGCTGCGCAGCGCGGCCAAGCCGCTGCAGGCGCTGCCCGCCGTGCGCGACGGCGTGATCGAGCGCTACGCCCTGGAGGCGCGGCACGTCGCGGTGGCCTGCGGCTCGCACGAGGGCACCCCCGCGCATGCCGCGGCGGTGGCCGAGGTCGTCGCGCGCGCGGGCCTCTCGATCGCCGACCTGCGCCCGCGCGGCGTGCACGCGCCGCTCGCCGGCGACGCCGCGCGCGAGCTCGCGCTGGCGGGCCGCGTGCCCACGGTGCTCGAGCACAACTGCTCCGGCAACCACGCGCTGATGCTGCTGCGCGAGCGCATGCTCGGCCGCGACGCCGGCGCATATCTCGATCCGGACGGGCCGGCGCAGAGCGACGCGGGCGCCGCACTCGCGCGCGCGTGCGACTGCGAGCCGGTCGTCGCGGGCGATCGCTGCGGCATGCGCGCCTACTCCGTGCCGCTGCGCAACGCCGCGCTCGGCTACCAGCGCCTCGCCGGTGACGACATGCCCGAGCCGTACGGCGAAGCCGCCCACGGCATCGCCGCCGCCATGCGCGCCGCGCCCGAGATGGTCGCGGGCCCGGGCTCGTTCGACTCGCTCGCGAACGCCCTGCCGGGCATCGTCGCCAAGCGCGGCGCGATGGGCGTGTTCTGCTGTGGCAGTGCCGTAACGGGCCGCGGCGGTGCGCTCAAGGTCGAGGACGGGGCGTTCGAGGCGATGGAGCTGGCGGCCGTCCACCTGCTCACCGCCGTCCACGGCCCGCTTCCGGCGGCGTTCGACGCCTGGCGCGAGCGTCCGATCCGGGATGGCAACGGGGCTCCGGTGGGCATGTGGGTCAGCCCACCGATGCTATAGCCCACCGCTGCTATAGCCCTGCACCAAAGCCCCCGCATACGGCGCATATTCGTGCCATAGGTCGAGA
This sequence comes from uncultured Actinomycetes bacterium, assembly GCA_963834415.1. Lineage (GTDB taxonomy): Bacteria > Actinomycetota > Thermoleophilia > Gaiellales > JALYLC01 > JALYLC01. Next base: position 303,450 of record CAWIBP010000005.1, read on the forward strand.
ACTGCCAGCGCTTTTCGGTAGGTTCCGTTTGTCGCAATTTGCGGCCACCGTTTCGTCACCTATGCTGCCCGCCACCTCCGGATCCACGGCTGGATCGGGGGTGAGTGGGGTGGGTCGCTTCCGCGCAGTTCGGGCGGGACGCCATGCAACCGGGAGGTGCGGTATGGGGGCCAGGGAATGCTGACGGTCGAGTACTCGCTACCGGACATCGAGGAGCTTGCGCGCCTCGTCGAGGCCGGGCAGGAAAAAGGCTTCTTGACGTACGACGAGATCGCGACCGTGCTCGAAGAGGTCGAGATCTCGAAGGAGCAGGTCGAGGATCTGCACGCGTACCTGATCGATCACGGCATCGACGTGCTCGAGAGCGCCGGCGACCCCACGCCCGATGCTCCCGCGCCCGAGAAGGGCCCCGAGCTCGACCTCACGGTCGAGCCGTCGCTCGACTCGCTGCGGCTCTACCTGCGCGCCATCGGGCGCGTCTCCCTGCTCACCGCCGACCAGGAAGTCATGCTGGCGAAGCGCATCGAGCGCGGCGACATGCGCGCGAAGCAGGCGATGATCGAGGCCAACCTGCGCCTCGTCGTCTCGATCGCCAAGGGCTACCTCGGTCGCGGCCTGTCCTTCCTCGACCTCATCCAGGAAGGCTCGCTCGGGCTCATCCGCGCGGTCGAGAAGTTCGACTACCGCAAGGGCTACAAGTTCTCGACGTACGCCACGTGGTGGATCCGGCAGGCCGTGACGCGCGCGATCGCCGACAAGTCGCGCACGATCCGCATCCCGGTGCACATGGTCGAGAAGCTCAACAAGGCCGTGCACGTCGAGCGCCAGCTGGTGCAGAAGCTCGGCCGCGAGCCGCTCCCCGCGGAGATCGCGCGCGAGCTCGGCATGACCGGCGACGAGGTGCGCGAGATCCTGCGCATGGCGCAGGCTCCGATCTCGCTCGAGAAGCCGATCGGCGAGGACGAGGAGTCCGAGCTGGGCGACTTCGTGCGCGACGAGACCGAGACCTCGCCGTTCGACACCGCGACGCTCAACCTGCGCCGCGAGGACATCGAGCGCGCGCTCGAGTCGCTGCCCGAGCGCGAGCGCAAGGTGATCGAGCTCCGCTACGGCCTCACGGGCGACCGCCCGCGCACCCTCGAGGAGGTCGGGCGCGCCTTCGGCGTCACGCGCGAGCGCATCCGCCAGATCGAGAACAACACGCTCAAGAAGCTCGAGACGCTGCCGGAGGCCCAGAGCCTCCGCGGCACGATGGCCTAAGGGCCCGCTCTCTCTTCGCTAAGATCAGCGCGCGGCCGCCCAGGCGGCCGCGCGTCTGGGAGCGTGCCCGAGAGGCTAAAGGGGACGGGCTGTAAACCCGTTGACGTATGTCTACGTTGGTTCGAATCCAACCGCTCCCACTGGAAGGAAAGGCCCGCTCAAGCGGGCCTTTCTTCTTGGCCCTGCGCGATCGGCAGTCAGCGTTAGGGCGGCCCAGGGAGGCGCAGGTGGAGGCGCAGAAACGCCGCGAAAAAACACGCCGCGACGGCCTCGCGCAGGCGCTACCGACCGGCGTCCATGCGGTGCGGGCCCGCCAACAGCCAGACTGCAGACGCTCGTCTTCGGTGGCTTGCTCGGTGCGGCTCAACCAAGCCAAGAACGGCCTCTCTGAGCAGGAGCTTTCGCGGCGAACTCAACGATATGCTCCCGTCAGAGAGCGTCAGGCGGGCGCAGGTAGCGTCCATCGGTTGCCGCGCAGGGAGCCGCGCGCTGCCCGCCGCTGTGGATGGCGCAGTTCGCTCAGAGGGGGCTCTCCGGGTTCGGGGAAGCGTGCTCGTATGGCGCCAGCAGATGGTCGGCTATGGTCGCTGCAGCCTTTGGGGTGATGTGTATGCGCTGGAGGGCTGCAGCGGCAAAGTGCGCCCAGTAGGGTTCCACGAATGCCTGTCGGCTTCGGTCGCGGCCTGCTCGTCGAGAGCAGCAGGCGCGCGCTCGGCGTCTTAGGGCGCGCCTCGGAGAACTGCACGAGATCCAGCGAGACGCGTTCCCTTTGTCGTTGCGGAGCTCAGTTGCTGCTCTCCTCGTGCGAAGCCGTTATCGAACGGGGTGCTGCACGACGAGCCTGCGGGCGGGAGACGTCGTCACCTAGTGAGCGCCACCGGCAGACTCCAGCCTGGCTCGTTAGCGCTCGGCCCACGCCTTGACCTCGTCCCGAGCGCTCCGTATCTGGTCGAGTTGGCGGATCACGACCTCGCGTAGCGAGGGGGACAGGTCATCTTCGAGCGCCTTTTCGTACTCGCTGATCGCATGCTCCTCGCCCTGGACAGCAGCCCGCAGCATCGGCTGCGGGTCGGCGCCGGTCAGTGCATCTTTCAACGCGATCCAACCGCGGTGCAGCGCGGCCGCGGCACTCCCTGTCTCGTCGATGACGTCGCCGTACGATTCGGCCATCCCGCGGAGCTCGGTGGAGAACTGGCGGCGTTGTTCGGCGAAGCGAGTCATCTCCGCCGCCACTTGCGGCGTGGATGAGTCCTTCAGCTTCTCGGCGACCTGCTCGAAGCCCTTCCGACCGTCCTCGAGGGTCTCGACAAGTTCTTTAGCGCACCGTGCATCAGTCGACATACCCGCTCCTCCTTACTGGCGTTCGCTCTTACCCGACATGGTCGCGGCTGTACCCCGCTACCGCTGATATCCCGCTACCCCTGAGTCGGGCGGTGGAAACACACCGGCAAGGAAGGTCTCGTCGAAGCCGCGGCCCATCACCTCTCCCTCAGGCGCAAACTGCGGGGAGCCCGCTCAGGCAGCGGCGTCTCAAGCAACGCCGGTTGATTTCGCGGCAATTGCCGAACGCCTCGTCGACGGCGAAGAAGACGTCATCGTCCCGGCGCCGAGCGATCCGACGGAATCGCTCGAGTTCGACAGAGCTGCGGCGCGTAGTCACGGTCGAGCAAGAGCGTCGCGTCGGCGCGCAGGAACCGTCGCTCGTGCGCGAGATTCGCGACGACTGCAACGAAGAGGCAGCGCCGGAAGCACAAGACCTCATTGCGCAGCTGAAACATCTCGTCGCGCTCGGCGACGGCGACGAGAAACACGTGCTCCTCAACGCGGTCGACTGGGATCCTTACGCTGCATCCCAGGAGCAGCTTGACGCTACTGGCTGCACGCGGGATGACCTCATCAAGTTCGTTGAGGATTACATGCTGGAAGCCCAGGCGGGTGCCCAGAACGCCCGTCGTCAGTTTCCCGAAGAGCACGGCGGGCGCGCTGACGCGCGCCGTCGCCGCTCAGCGCCGGCCACCCGCCCACCTCACCGCCCGGTACGGCAGAATGCTGCGATGGTGAAGTCCGTCCCGACGTCCGAATGCCCCGGATGAACGCAGCCGACGAGGCGCACCTGCGCCGCGCGATCGCGCTCGCGAGCGCGGCGCGTGCGGGTGGGCAGCATCCGTATGGGTCGCTGCTGGTGTCGGCGGCTGGAGAGGTGTTGGTCGAAGATCACAACACCGAGATTTCCGACCTGGACATCACGGCGCACCCGGAGCTCAAGCTCGCGCGCTGGGCGGCACGGCACCTACCGCCCGCCGAGGCGCGAACGACCACGATGTATACGAGCTGCGAGCCGTGCGCGCTGTGCCGCGAGGCGATCGTGCGCTCGGGGCTCGGGCGTGTCGTCTTCGCGCTCTCGTACGCGCAGTGGGAGGTCATCGCGGCGTCGGGCGCGGTTTCGTCTCTGCCGGCCGTCGTCTACGAGGGGCCGGGGCTGCTCGACGAGGCCCGTGTGCCCGTCGACGGCTACGACGGCTGAGGTGACCTGCGGCGCGTCGAGGCCGCGCACCATGCGCTGCGGATTAGAGTCTCATCGACTGCGCGATCTTGGCAGCACGGGCTTTCTGGCCGAACGCGAGACTGACGAACTGGCTGCCCTGATCGGAGTGCCAGACCAGCCCCGGCTTCGGTCGGCGACGGGCGAGCGCCATCTCGAGCGCGTCGGTCACGAGCTCGGCGCGCAGGTGATCCTGCATCGACCAGCCAACGATGCGGTGGCTGAAGAGATCTGCACGGCGACGAGGTAGAGCCAGCCCTGCCAGGTACGCAGGTAGGTGATATCCGCGACCCACACGCGGTTGGGCGCGCTGGCCGCGAACTTGCGATCGAGCAGATCATCCGCGACACGCACGCCCGGCACGCGGATCGTGGTCGCGCGCCACTTCTTCTGCGGGCTCGCCGAGAGCCCGGCAAGGCGCATCACGCGCTCGACGCGCTTGCGGCTGATCCGCTCGCCGTCGTCGACCATCAGATCGCTCCAGATCCGGGGCGAGCGATACGCGCTACGGAGCGTGGGAAACAGCTCGCCGATCCTCTTCGAAGGGCGCGCGTCCTCGACTGCGCGGGGCGACGGCGGGCGCTGCATCCAGGCGTGATAGCCGGGAGTGCGAGACCTCGAGCACGCGGCACATGATCGCGATCGAGTGCTCCGTCCTCTTCGCAGCGATGAACCGGAAGATGGTCACCGGGCACCGCCTTCCTTGGCGAAGAAGACCGCCGCTTTTCTTTGGATCTCCCGCTCCCCCGCGAGCACCCGCACCTCACGCCGCAGACGACGCACTTCCTCGCGCTCGTCGCTCGTCAGCCCAGGCGTCGCGCCGGCGTCGACCGCGGTCTGACGACTCCAGTGACGCAGCGACTGCGGCGAGACGTTTGAGTGAGTTCGAGCAGTGTGCTGAGCGCGCGCCCGGGTCGGACGCGGACGTGTACGGATTGGTCGCAGCAGTTCTAGACTGCGCGTCCTCGTAGTATCGAGGGAACGTCCGCTGACGGACGATCCGCCGTCACGCGTTTCGATGGGGCTAGCCGTTGTCGGCGCTGATCACGTGCGCCTGGATCTTTCCGTCGATCGGTCCTGTTCCGAATCGTCGCTCGATCGCCGCGGCAGCCGCCGCAGTCGCCTTCGCGAGGCCTTGCGGTGACCGCTCCTCGATCTCGTTCCGCAACGGGGTACCTTCGCAGTACGCTACCGCAGGGACGCGGGACGTCGGGGCGTAACTTCGACGCGCAACCGTCACGGTCTCAACCGTCGTGTGGAATCCCGCCTCGATGAGGTGACTGCGGATCGCGGAGAGGTCGTGATAGCCGTGAGGCGTCCGCGCTAGGAAGCGAGGCGGATCGGGCGGAAACATGCTGGCCAGTGCCGACGTGATCGTGTCGGCAAACTCGTTCGCCTCGATCCGATCCCACACGTTGAACACGAACGTGCCGCCGGAACGAAGGACGCGGCGAACCTCGGCGAATGCGGCGACCTTGTCGGGAAAGAACATCGCTCCGAACTGACATACCACCGCGTCGAACTGACCGTTCTCGAACGGCAGATCCATGACGTCCGCCTGCTGCCAGGTGACGGGCCGAGCGGTGCCAACCGTGATGGCACGGACGAGCATCGCCTGATTCAGATCGGTCGCGACAATCGACGTTTGCTGCGGCAGATCCGAGGACAGTTGCCGAGTCACGGCGCCGGTACCTGCAGCAACTTCGAGTACGGCAACCGGCTGTCTCGCTGCCACTCGCGCGGCAATGTCCGCCGCGTATGGAGCAAAGATCATCGGCACCATCTGCGTGTCGTAAAGCTCTGGGATCGTACCGTTGAAGACCTCGTCCTGCATCAGCTGCAGATGATTGTATTCACGCGCGGGCTCCAGCCGCTCGAACGCGCATCGCTCGCAGTACCCGCACGCCCAAATCGGACGACCGTTGAGCGCCGACGCCCGGTGAGCCGCAGCTTCATCAGTCTGTTCCTTGTGCGGCGAGCTGAGCAAGGTGAGCGGTGGTGTCAGCCGCCTCGAGCCACGCGTTTAGGCGACGCGCTGTCCTGCGACGGCCCCGTCGAACAGGTGCCCGTAGGTGTCGAGTCTCATGCGTGCGGAGCCGTGCCCCATGAGCGTGGTCAGCGTCTTGACGTCTGCGCCGGCGGCGATGAGGAACGACGCGAACGAGTGCCTCGCCTGATGTGTCGTGACGCGAGGGAGTCCGGCCGCGTCCCAGGCCTTGGTGCTGCGGACCGCGAAGGCCTTCGGGCCGAACGGTGTGTGCTCGCTCTTCCCGAGGACCAGGCCCGAGGGGTCGTCCGACCAAGCGCATCGCTCGCGCTGAGCGGCGAGCAGCGGCCTGAGGAGGGCGAGGATCGGCACGTCGCGAAGCCCGGCGTCGCTCTTGGGCGCGATCTCCCCGGCGGTCGGATCCCATGAGCGACGAACGTGGATGACGCCAGCTGCTTCGTTGATGTCGCCCCAGCGGAGCGCTCGAAGCACGCCCAGGCGAAGGCCCGCGTCGTAGGCAAGGGCCCAGGCGCATCGATCGCGCGGCTCGACGGCCGCGATCATCTGCGCCGCGCTCGCCGCGTCGCCTGCGTGGATGCGCTTTGACGAGCCGGTGGGGAGCGTGACGGAGATCGAGGGTTATCGGCGGCGATGCCGAGTTGCACGGCACGCCGGTAGATCGCGCGTAGCGGGTTGATCGCTCCGCGGATCGTGCTCGGCGAGGCGGGTCTTACGAAGCGGCTAGACTAGGAGCTGCAGGTCGACGGTCGAGATGTCGCTGAGCTTGCGTCCGCCGAGGTCGGGCAAGACGCACCGAGTGAAGCGCCCCGGGTTTCGTAGAGGCTCGCGTTATTGGTTTCCCGCTTCGGATGCGAGGCGGGCTGTGGCGGCCGTGTGGGTCGCTTCGAGCTCTGCTGGGGGGATCATGCCGATCTCGCCGTGGAGGCGTCGGTGGTTAAACCAGTCGACGTACTCGAGCGTCGCGATCTCGACGTCGTCGATCGTGCGCCAGGGGCCGCGGCGGTGGATCAGTTCGGTCTTGTAGAGACCGATTGTCGACTCGGCCAGGGCGTTGTCGTAGGAGTCGCCACGGCTGCCGACGCTGCGCTCCAGTCCGGCTGCGTCGAGTCGCTCGGTGTAGCGGATCGAGAGGTACTGGACGCCGTGGTCTGAGTGATGGACGAGCTTGTCGAGGCGCATCCCGCGGCGTTGCCAGAGCGCCATCTCGAGCGCGTCGAGCGCGAGGTCAGAGCGCAGGCTGGTGGACGCTTGCCAGCCGACGATGAAACGGCTGAAGACGTCGATCACGAGCGCCACGTAGACCCAGCCGGCATAGCTGCGCACGTACGTCAGGTCAGCGACCCAGAGCTTGTTGGGCTGGCTCGCGGTGAAGCGCCGATCGACCAGGTCAGCGGGCTTCGCGGCCTGCTCGTCACGGATCGTGGTGCGTTTCGTCTTGCCGCGCCGCGCGCCCCGCAGGCCGAGCTCCCGCATCAGCCGCTCGACCGTGCAACGCGCCACCGGCGTGCCCTCGCGGTTCAGCGCTGCCCAGATCTTGTCGGCGCCGTAGACGCCGTAGTTGGCGTCGAAAACGCGCCCGATCTGCTCCTTCAACTGCTCATCGCGCAGCGCCCGCAGCGACGTCGGTCGACTCTTGTGCGCGTAGTACGTCGACGGGGCGATCTCCAGCTCTCGGCAGATCGGCTCGACCCCGAAGCGGCACGATGGGCGTCGATGAAACCGCTCATCTGGGCGGGCGCGGGTCGAGCTCCCGCGCGAAGAAAGCCGACGCCGCCTTGAGGATCTCGTTCGAGCGGCGCAACTCGCGCACCTCGCGCTCGAGCTCGGAGATGCGCTGCTGCTCGACGCTCGTCACGCCCGGCCGCACGCCCCCGTCGATGTCGGCCTGCTGCACCCATTTCCGCAGCGACTCCGGACCGATCCCCAGCTGCCTGGCGATCCGCGTCACCACACCGAGCGCGCTGCCCTCCCGCTCACGTGTCTCGATCACCAGCCGCACCGCCCGCTCCCGCAACTCCGGCGGATAGCGCCGCTGCGACGAATGTGTCTCTGCCATGACTCCGACTTCTCCTTCCAAACGTCGGAGCCTCCATCAAACCCGGGGCGCTTCAGAGCGAGCGATTGCTCGTAGTTCCGGATCACGCTGTACCGGTAGGGGCGGCCGCGGCGGGTCACGATCGCGCGGCTGCGCATGCCGTCTAAGAACGTCTCTGCTGCTTCGCGGAGGCTGATGTTCGAGACACGGACGCGCTGCCGCTGCTTGGCGGCGGCCATCTGGACGCGCCACGCTTTGGCGGCGTCGAGCGTCGCGAACGTCTTGCGCTTTCACTCGCCTCGCTTGCCGAGGCTCACTACTGCCTCGTACGAGGGCGCGCAGGAGCAGCGCTGCCGCCCACGGTGATGGCGCAGAGGCGGGTGTGCCGTTGGCGTATGCCTGCCGGGAGCTTGGCTGTGCGCGGGCGGGCGGTACCCTGTGGTGGCACGTTGACCCTTTCCGGTCCGTGTCTGGCCCCGGCAGCGACAACTGCGCGGGGCCTCTTTCGTTGATCAACGCACGCGGTTGCAGCGCATGATGCCGCGCGACCTTTGGAATCCGCTTGTGTAAGCGGTACGACCGCCAACAACCAGACTGCGGACGGTGGTTTGGTCGTCCAGAGGGCGGCTGCGTCCTCCGGCGCGAAGCCGCGAGCGAGCGGCGAGCCTCAGGCCCCGCAAGCGGGCTCGGTAGCCTGCCCCGATGGCGGGTGAGCAAGCTAGGTCCTTTCCAACGTTGGCGCGGGCGGATCCCCGCCTGGACGCGGCGCTGGACGCCGTCATCACGATCGATGCGCTGGGTCGCGTCGTCGACTGGAATCCTGCGGCGGTCGCGCTCTTCGGTTACCCGCTCGAGGAAGTTCGTGGAAGGGTTCTTGCGGATCTGATCGTGCCGTGCCCGGCACGGGCTGAGCACACCAGCGCCCTGCATCGGTGTGTGCAGACAGGCGAGGGCAAGATCCTCAACAGGCGAGTTGAGGTCGAAGCCCAGGACAAGGCTGCGCGTCTGTTCCCGGTCGAGCTGACCGTGACCGCCTATCTCGATGGTGACGAGCGATTCTTCACCGCCTACCTTCGCGACATCTCGGAGCGGCGACGGCGCATGGTCCACGAGCGGATCTTGTCGGCGGCCGGGGTCGCCTTGCTCGAGCACCCGCGCGATCCGCCCGCGCGGCTCGCGGTGTTGGCGCGCTTGTTGGTGCCCGAGTTCGCGATCTTCTGCTCGGTTGCCATCGTCTCGCCCAACGATTCAGATGTCGAGGTACGACTGACGTCCCATGCGACCGCATCCAGTCAGCTGGCGGAATCCGTGCTGTGCGGTTCCGCTGCGCTGCCACTGTGGCACGCCATTGGCGACACGGCCGAGGGTGTCGGCGTCTTCGATTTGTCGGATCCGGCCGCCACCCCCGCCCCGCTGGTAGCTCATTTCCTGAACGTCGTGTTGGGGATCGGAACCCTTGCTGTTCTCACGATCGCGGGGCCTGAGGGGGGGTATGGATTCCTCCTATGCGGGCGCGCGGTGGGTGCATTCCACCGCGACGACGTCGCGTTGCTCGAAGAGTTGTCGCGGCGCGCGAGTCTGGCGATCGAGAATGCCATGGTCTATGAGGAGCAGGCTCGCACCGCGTCGGCGCTCCAGGCAAGTCTCCTGCCGCCGCGCCTTCCCTCGATTCCAGGGGCCGAACGGGCAGCCCATTATCATCCCGCGAGCGGCGTGGTCGGGGGCGACTTCTACGACATCTGGGTGCGGCCGGTTGCCGGGAAGGAGTTCGCCTTTGCGATCGGTGACGTCAGCGGCTCGGGAGTCACGGCGGCCGCGCTGACAGCGCTCTGCCGGCACACCCTCGCGACGGCGGCCCTTGACGACTCGAACTCCGCCCGTGAGATGTTGCACCTGCTCGACCGTGCCATCAAGGTACGCACGGACGGCGAGTTGTTCGCGACTGCGATCTTCGGCGAGGCACGCGCGCACCCTGATGGTCTGGCACTCACGCTCGCCCTGGGCGGGCATCCCGAGCCGCTTCTCGTGACTTTGGGGGAGGGGTGATACCCGTCGGAACCGCAGGCATGCTCCTGGGCGTGGTCACAGAGTTCACGTGCCGCAACTCCGAGGTCGTGCTGAAACGCGGCGAGACGCTCTTCTGTTTCACGGACGGGCTCTATGAGCGACGCGGAGCCGGCGGTCGGTTGGGTGAGGACGCATTGCGGAGTCTTGTGGCACGCCACGGAGCCCTGCCGCTCGATCGATGCGTTGCCGCCATTGCGCAGGCGGTCAAGGAGTATGGCTCCGCTGCCCCGCAGCAGGACGACTTCGCCATTCTTGCAATCCGCGCACGTTGATGCCACGTCGACCGCCGCCGCTGCGCGCCCGCGCACGTGGCAGAGGCGACCTCGTGCCGGAATTGACGGCTGCTGGTTGAGTGGATCGTGCCGCGCCTTGAATGTGTCCCGTCGTGCGCATACCGCGACAGAAGGAACATCGGAACGGCAGTCGTGCCGTTTGAATAGGTGTTGCCAGCGCCGCCGGGGGGTTGCCTTTGGTAACCGTTCAGAGGCGGCACACGCTTTGAAAGGTCGTCGAATCACACCGAGCGCCCATTCGCCCAATCGCAAGCGCGCCGGCTAGCTTGCTCGTCTGCGAGAGGGCAAGAGACCTCAAAGCTCTCTTTGCCGCGCTCTAGGAACAGAGTTGAGCGAAGCGGTGTACGCGCCGCGGCGTCGAGCGACGCGTCCACTCGCAAGGTGGTCTCAGCCATGGCGCCGTCGACGTCACCGTGTGCAGCTCGCTCGATCCTTGTGGGCCCTAGGCTCGGGGGATCTCGCGTGCCATGCGCCGTTCATCTTCGGCAGCCTGGTTACGGTCTTGGATCCGCTTTCGCACTGCCTTACCGGCGGCGCCGATAAGGGCGAGCACTAGGAACCGCGTTAGACGCTGTCTCATGGCAGGCGCACTCAGTCGTCGTCATTCAAGGAGGCGTCCTCGTCTGATTGGACGGTGCTTCCATCGCTAACGTCATCACGCGTCGGCGGCGGGTCGTTCTCCGGCGCCGCCGAGCCTTCGGGCCGTTCGCCGAGGTCGTCGTCGTTCAGGATCTGCTCTGGAACGCGCATCGGCTTTGGATCAGGGGATTCGGTCATGCCGAGGACGTGCCCCGATCCTGAATCGGGAATCCTCACGAGTGCGTCCGCGGGTTGTTTGATTGCGGTCGCGCGGGCCGACGAGGCTCGCGCGGTGCGCGCGGCATCCTGCGCGGCAGCGGCCATTCGGACGAACGCTTTGCTTCGTTAGCCTGTCGCCGATCACTCCCGGTCCCGCCCGGTAACGGGGGGAAGCCGATGGCCTGCCCCCGCGGAATGAACCCTCTCCGGAGGCCGCCGGAGGCAGGCATGGCGGCCCCAAGATCCCTCGTTCGGGTTCCTCAAGTCCCGCCCGGAGGGATCCGATAGCCCCAGTAGTTCACGCGGCGGGAAGCGCCGCGCACCGTCTGAGCGCGTGGATGGAGATACGGCCCTATGGGTTCTGAAGAACACCGTTCGCCCGCGCCACAAGGCCCCCTGCCGAGACGCCTCCTCGGCCCGAAGCCGCTGATCATGGCCGGGGCCGCACTTGCGGTCATCGCCGTGGTGGCCGTGCTCGCGCAGCTCGTGATGTCGTCCCAGAGCACTGCGAAGGAGGCCGCGCGCGAGCGCTTCGCGAACGGCGCGGTCGTGCGCAGCCAGCTCACCGCCTCGCTGCTCTCGACGTCGACCGCCTCGCTGCGCCGCGCGGCCGCGAAGCTCCCGGCCACGCCGAAGGCGCTGAGCGGGTTCGCGAAGACCTCCAACCTGCGGTACGCGGCGCTGCTCTCCGACGACGGCACGGTGCTCGCGGCCTCGACCGGCGCGCCGGCCGCGCTCACCAGCCGGCTCGCCTCGCGGCCGGGCTACGTCGCGCAGGCGCTCTCGGGCCGCACGTGGATCTCGAACCTGCAGCCGGCTGCCAAGGGCGGCACGCCGACCTTCGACTGGGCCATCCCGTTCTCGACCTCGAGCGGCCGGCGCGTGCTCGTCGAGGGCGTGCCCGCAAGCACGTTCGGCGCGTTCCTGACCTCGTATCTCAGCCAGGGCACGTCAGGCCGGTCGATCTACGTCGTCGACTCGAGCCGCCGGCTGATCGCGTCGTCGCGCTCGGCCGAGCTGGGCAAGGGCGGCGCCTTCCCGGCCGCGCTCGCCAAAGCTCCGACCCTCGCATCCGTGAACATCGACGGTCGCTACGTCGCTGCCGGGACGATCGGCGGCTCGGGCTGGCAGCTCGTGCTCGCACAGCCCGAGGGCCAGCTCTACGCCGGCATCGGCTCGAGCGCGTGGCTGCTGTGGGTGGCCGTCGTGCTCTCGGGCCTGATCGGCCTGGCCAGCCTGATCCTCCTGCGCCGCTCGCACGAGCGCGCCGCCGAGCTCGCGGCCGCGCACGCGGAGCTCTCGGCGCTCAACGCGACGCTCGAGGCGCGCGTCGCCGAGCGCACCGAGCTCGCCGAGCGCCGCGCGCACGCGCTCGCCCGCTCGAACGCCGAGCTGGAGCAGTTCGCGTCGGTCGCGGCGCACGACCTGCAGGAGCCGCTGCGCAAGATCCGCATGTACTGCGAACGCCTCGCAGCGTCGGCGCGAGGAGATTCCCGGAGGAGTCGGCCTCCGACGTGGTGCGCATGGAGGCCGCCGCCGGCCGCATGCAGAACCTGATCAGCGACCTGCTCGATCTCGCGCGCGTCAACAGCCGCGGCCGCGAGCTCGTGGCGATCGACCTCGACGAGGTCGCCCACGAGGTCATCGTCGACCTCGAGGCGCGCATCGGCGAGGTCGGCGCGGCGATCGAGCTCGACCAGCTGCCCGTCGTGCTCGGCGACCGCGTCCAGCTGCGCCAGGTGCTCCAGAACCTGATCAGCAACGCGCTCAAGTTCCACCGCCCGGACGTGCCGCTGCACGTGCGCGTCCGCACCGAGAAGAACGAGTTCGGGCGCTGCGTGATCAGCGTCGAGGACAACGGGATCGGCTTCGACGACAAGTACGCGGAGCGGATCTTCGGCACCTTCCAGCGGCTGCACGGCCGCTCGGAGTACGAGGGCACCGGCATCGGCCTCTCGATCGCACGCAAGATCGCCTGGCGCCACGACGGCGACATCACGGCCAGCGGCGTGCTCGGCGAAGGGCGCGACGTTCCGGCTCAGCCTCCCGCTCGGGTCGCGCGCCGACATGGAGGCGGCAGCCCGCGACGCTCACCCCGGACCTCGAGCACCAGAGGAGCGCGGCGTGACCCACGACCCCCTGCAGGCAGTGACCATCCTCCTGGCCGACGACGACGAGGAGGATCGCGCGATGACGATCAGCGCGCTGCGCGAGCGGCGCGTCGCCAACGACATCCGCTGCGTCTCCGACGGCGAGGAGCTGTCCGACTACCTCTTCCGCCGCGGCGCGTACACGAATGCCGCCGAGGCGCCGATGCCGGGCCTGATCCTGCTCGACCTCAACATGCCCAAGAAGGACGGCCGCGAGGTGCTCGCCGAGATCAAGGCCGACGAGGCGCTCTGCAGCATCCCCGTCGTCGTGCTCACGACGTCCAAGGCCGAGGAGGACATCGCGCGCACCTACACGCTCGGCGTCAACTCGTTCATCACCAAGCCGGTCACGTTCGACGGGCTCGTCGAGGCCATGGACGCGTTCTCGCGCTACTGGCTCGAGATCGTCGAGCTGCCGACGGGCCAGGCGGCCTAGCGCCCATCCCCCGGCCGGCCCTCTCCAGCTCCCGCCGCATGGCCGAAGCCCCCAGCGAGCCGATCGCCGTCCTGCTCGTCGAGGACGACGACGAGGACGCGGATCTGACGACCGACCTGTTCCAGCGGATCGAGGGCACCGAGTACCAGCTCGAGTGGGTGACCGACTGCAGCTCGGCGCTCGCGGCGATCGCGGCGGAGACCTTCGACGTCTGCCTGGTCGACTACCGACTCGGCGCGGAGGACGGCATCGCGCTCGTGCGCGAGCTCGCCGCGCAGGGCTGCGAGACCGCCGACGATCGTGCTCACGGGACTCGGCGATCGCGAGGTCGACGTCGAGGCGGCCGAGGCGGGCGCGGCCGACTACCTCGTCAAGGGCGACGTCACGCCGGCCCTGCTCGAGCGCACGATCCGCTACGCCATGCGGCACCACGCCGACATGCGGGCGCTGCGCGCATCGGAGGAAGGGCTGCGCCAGGGACAGCGGATGGAGGCCGTCGGGCGCTTCGCGGGCGGCGTCGCGCACGACTTCAACAACATGATGTCCGCCGTCGTCGGCTTCAGCGCCCTGGTGCTCGACGCGCTCCCCGAGGACGATCCGCTGCGCCGGTACGTGTCGGAGATCCAGCACGCCGGCGAGCGCGCCAGCGGCATGACCAAGCAGCTGCTCGCGTTCACGCGCAAGCAGGTGCTCTCGCCGCAGGTGCTCGATCTCAACCGCGTCGTCGGCGACGTGCACCAGCTGCTCGCGCGCCTCGTCGGCGAGGACGTCGAGATCGAGACGGATCTCGCGCCGTCGCTCTGCCCGATCGAGGCCGATGCGGGCCAGCTCGAGCAGGTCATCGTCAACCTCGCCGTCAACGCGCGCGACGCCATGCCGCACGGCGGCCGGCTCACGATCGCCACGAAGACGGCCGAGATCGTCGAGTCCGACGGCTCCGAGCTCGAGGCCGGCACGTACGCCGCGCTGAGCGTCACCGACACCGGCGAGGGCATGAGCCCCGAGACGCTGCGCCAGATCTTCGAGCCGTTCTTCACGACGAAGGAGGAGGGCAAGGGCACGGGCCTCGGGCTCGCGACCGTCTTCGGCATCGTCAAGCAGAGCGGCGGCGAGATCCAGGTCGACAGCACGCTCGGGACGCGGCACGCGCTTCACGATCCTGCTGCCGCGCGCGCGCGCGACGGTCGTCGAGCTGCCCGCGCCGGCACCCGCGGCGCGCGCCCCGCACGGCACGGAGACGATCCTGCTGGTCGAGGACGAGGAGCTCGTGCGCAGCCTCGAGCGCGAGGTGCTCGAGGCGCGCGGCTACACGGTGCTCGAGGCGCGCGGCCCCGGGCCATGCGATCGAGCTCGCACGCAGCCACGCCGGCCCGATCCACCTGCTGCTCACCGACGTCGTGATGCCGGGCATGAGCGGCGACAAGCTCGCCGAGCGGCTCAAGGCCGAGCGCCCGCAGATGCTGGTCATCTTCACCTCGGGCTACGCGGCCGACGTGATCGAGCACCGCGGCATCCTGCGGCCGGGCATGGCGTTCCTGCCGAAGCCGCTGACGCCGGCGTCGATCGCGACCAAGGTGCGCGAGGTGCTCGACGCCGGCGTGCTGGCCCGCGCGAGCTAGCGATCCGCCGCGCCGCCGCGCCGCCGCGCCGCCGCGCCGCCACGCCGGCGCGCAGGGCGCTGCACGCGGCCGAGCGCTGGCGCCACCCGTCGCTCGCGGACGCGCCCGCCCGCCGACGGCACTGACCGGTCGGAGGCGGGTGCCTACTTCGTCTTCGTGGCCGGCTTTCTGACCGGCGCCAGCTTCGGCACGCCGAAGCCGTTGTCGACCAGCAGCTTGCGGCCGGCCGTGCTCGTCAGGCGCTTGATGAAGGCCACGGCTTCGGCGCGGTTCTCCGTGCTCGCGACGATCGCGATCTGGTACCGGCCGGCGGCTGCGCCCACACCGGGAGGGAGATGATCCTGACCTGGCTCGCGACCGCGCGGGCGTCCGTCGCGTACATGAAACCGGCGTCGGCGGTGCCGAGCGCGACCTTCGTCGCGATCGCCTTGACGTCGCGCTCCTGGCTGACGACCTGCGGCAGCACGGCGCTCGAGAGCCCCATGGAGCCGAGCACCTGGCGCGTGTAGGCCCCGATCGGCACGGTCGGCGTGCCGATCAGGAGCTTGACGCCGGGCTTCTCGAGGTCGTAGATGCTCGTGATGCCGGCCGGGTTGGCGGTCGGGACGGCGAGCACGAGCTTGTTCGTCGCGAACGTGATCGGCCGCTCGACGAGGCCCGCGCGGAAGAGCGCCTGCGGAGCGTCGGGGCTGGCGCCGGCGATGATGTCGGCCGGGGCGCCGAGGCGGATCTGCGCCGCGAGCGAGTCGGTGCCGGCGAAGTTGTACTTCTGGCCGGCGTCGAGCTTCGGGAAGGCCTCGCTCAGGGACGCGGCGGCGAAGACGTTGATCTCGGCCGTGCTGCGCGCTCGGCTTGGCCGAAGCGCCCGTGGCCAGCGCAGTCAGCAGTGCGGCGACGAGCAGGAGCGCGACGCCGGTGCGCCGCGCTGCGGTCAAGCGGATCACGGGCATCACCTAGTTGGCGGGGAACTGGGAGAGCTGGATCGGAGGCGTCCTCGACGCCGATCCCGCGGGGACGTCGGTCGGGAGGGGCGGGCCGCCGGCCAGGACCGAGAGCGCGCCGACGTGCTGACCGTCGCTCGCGGCGATGCGGCGATGGACGCTTCGACGTCGCCGTCGAGCGTCGTCGCCGCCGAGCCAATGGCAATGCCGATCCGACCCATCCCATTTCCTCTCAGCCTATGTAAAACATATGCAGAGCGGGACGATACCAGGTGGTCACCGGCCCGGGCGGCCGAACGTGAACGACATGCGGCCGCTCGTCTCCGTGGTCGCGGTCTCGGCTTGCGCCGCGACGCGCAGGATGATCTTGACGGTGATCAGGACGGCCGCGCTCACGACGACGAGCAGCGCGCTGATCGCGAGCGCGACGTCGAAGCTCAGCTCGAAATCCTGGTAGATCAGGAGCGGCAGCGTCTGCGTCGTGCCGCGCAGGTTGCCGGCGAACATGATCGTCGCGCCGAACTCGCCGATGCCGCGCGCGAACGCGAGCGCGGCGCCCGCCGCGAGGCCGGCCTTGGCGAGCGGGATGCTGACCGAGCGCAGCACGCGCAGCGGCCCGGCGCCGTCCACGCGGGCGGCGTCGAGCACGTCGCGGTCGAGCGTCTCGAAGGCCGCGATCGCCTGTCGCAGGTAGAACGGGCCGGCCACGAAGCAGATCGCGATCACGACCGCGGTCGTCGTGAAGACGACGCTCACCCCGATCGGATCGAGGATCTCCGAGAGCAGGCCGATGCGCCCGGCGAAGGCGGCCAGCAGGCCGATGCCCGCGACCGTCGGCGGCAGCACGAGCGGCAGCTCGACGAGCGTGATCACGATCGTCCGCCCGCGGAAGCGCCGCGTGCCGAGCAGGTAGGCGGCGGGCGTCCCGACGAGCAGGATCACGGCCAGCGCGATGGCGTTGGTGGTGGCCGTCAGCAGCAGCGCGTCGAGCACGATCGGATCGCTCATCTGGTCGATCAGGAGGTGCAGTCGGGACGCGCGCGAAGATCGCGATCACGGGCAGCACGAAGAGGCCGAGCGCGATCACGAGCGCGCCGAAGAGCAGCGCCGTGAAGGCCATGCCGCGCAGGCGGCTCATGTCGCGTCGATCAAGCGGAAACCTCTGCATCTAGGCAGAACCTAGGGGTGCGCGACCATAGCAGCCGGTTCCGGCCGCTCGCGACGGCTACGCTAGGCGCTCGTGGCCAGCTCCCCGGATCAGGGCGACTCGCTCGAGGTCGCGCCCACGCGGCTCCGCATCGGTGCGGCGGCGGCCAGCCTCGGCGTCAGCGTCGACACGCTGCGGCGCTGGGAGAAGGAGGGCCGCATCCGCTTCGAGCGGGTCGGCAACCAGCGCGTGATCTCGTCCGACGAGGTCGAGCGCCTGCTGCGCGATCGTCCCGCGCGCGCGCGCACGTCGAGCGCGCGCAACCGCATGGAGGGCACCGTCGTCGCGATCAAGCGCGGCCGCGTGATGAGCCAGATCGAGCTGGCCTGCGGGCCGTTCCGGATCATCTCGCTGCTCAGCACCGACTCGCTCGACGACCTCGGGCTCAAGCCCGGCGACTCGGCCGCCGCCGTCGTCAAGGCGACGACGGTGATCGTCGAGCGGGAGGACTGAGCGCTCGTGGCCGCGGCGGTCGAGTTCGCGCCGATCGGCTTCGTGCGCACGCCGTTCGCCGAGCACGGCGGCATGCCGATCCAGACGGTCGCGGCCGGCGGTGTGCGCGGCCGCGTCGAGCTCGACCCCGCCTACGCGCCCGCGCTCGCCGACCTCGATGGCTTCTCGCACCTGCACCTGATCACCTGGCTGCACCGCACCGGCCCCGCGTCGATGCGCGTGACTCCCTACCTCGACACGCGCGAGCGCGGCGTCTTCGCGACGCGCTCGCCCAGGCGGCCGAACCCGATCGGCCTCTCGCTCGTACGGCTCACCGCGATCGAGGGCTCGGTGCTGCACGTGGAGGAGCTCGACCTGCTCGACGGCACGCCGCTGCTCGACATCAAGCCCTACGTGCCGCCCTTCGACGACCGCGCCGGCGCTCGCTACGGCTGGTTCGAGCAGCGCGCCCAGAACGTCCACAGCGTGCGCGCGGACACGCGCTTCGCCGATCCCGAGGAGCCCGCATGAAGGTCTCGACCCGCAACCAGCTGAGTGGCAAGGTCGTCGCGGTCACGCTCGGCAACGTCATGGCCACGATCGAGCTCGACGTCGCCGGCCAGCGCATCGTCGCGGCGGTCACGCGCGAGTCGGCCGAGGAGCTCGGACTGGCCGTCGGCGACGACGCCGTCGCGCTCGTCAAGGCGACCAGCGTCATGGTCGGCAAGCCCGACTGATCGGCCAGGGTCACGTGCGCGCGAGGCCAGCGCGCTTTATGCTCGCCGGATGCAATTCGGCGTCACGATCCTTCCCGATCCGCCCTGCTCGCGCTTCGTCGAGCTCGTGCAGGCCGCTGAGGCGAGCGGCTTCCACTGGGCCTACACGTACGACTCGCACATCCTCTGGCAGGACGGCAGCGCGTTCCTCGCCGCCGCGGCGCCCGCGACCGAGCGCATCGGGCTCGGCTTCTGCGTCACGAACCCGGGGACGCGCGAGCCGACGGTCACCGCGAGCTTCCACGCGACGCTCAACTCGATGGCGCCCGGGCGCGTCGCGGTCATGATCGGCCGCGGCGACTCGGCGCGCCGCACGATCGGGCTCGAGCCCGTCAAGGTGCGCGAGTTCGAGGCCGCCACCGAGCTGATCCGCGAGCTCGCCAACGGCCGCACGGCCGACTGGAACGGCAAGCAGATCACGCTCGAGTGGGCCAAGGATCTGCCCGAGATCCCCGTCTGGGTCGCCGGCTACGGGCCGAGGGCGCTGGGCGTCGCCGGCCGCCAGGGCACGGGCGTCGTGATCCAGCTGGCCGACGTCGACATCATCGACTGGATCATGGGCCAGGCCCGCGCGGCCGCCGAGGAGGCGGGTCGCGATCCCGATCTGCTCGAGCCGATCGTGTGTGCGCCGGCGGTCATCAGCGACGACATCGCCGCCGCGCGCGAGGCCTCGCGCTGGTTCCCCGCGATGGTCTCCAACCACGTCGTCGACCTGCTCAAGCGCTACGACCAGGCGCTGCTGCCGCCGAGCCTGACCGGCTACCTCGAGCGGCGCGAGTTCTACGACTACGCCGACCACAGCCGCACGGGGGCGAAGCACGGCGAGTTCGTCGACGACGAGACGTGCGACCGCTTCTGCATCCTCGGCACGGTCGAGGATCACATCGCGAAGCTCCGCGAGCTCGAGGCGCACGGCGTCAAGCAGTTCAACATGTACCTGATGACCGGCTCGCAGGAGGAGCACTTCAAGGCCTACGGCGAGCACATCATCCCGCAGTTCGCCGGGTAGCCGGCGTGGAGATCGCAGCGCAGCCGCAGCGCGCACTCGACGATCTGCGCGCGCTGGCCGAGCTGACCGGCGGGCCGGCGGGTGCGCGGCGGCTGTGCTGGACGGACGAGTGGGAGAACGCCCGCGGACTGCTGCGCGAGGCGCTCGCCGAGCTGCCGGTCGAGGTCGAGGTGGACGAGGCCGGCAACCTCTGGGCGCGGCTCGCGGGCGCGCGCCCAGAGACGGTCGTGATCGGCTCGCACCTCGACTCGGTGCCGAACGGCGGCTGGCTCGATGGCGCGCTCGGCGTGATGGCGGCGCTCGAGACGATGCGCGCGCTGGCGGCCGAGGGCACGCCGCCCTGCACCGTCACGCTCGTGGACTGGGCCGACGAGGAGGGCGCGCGCTTCGGCCGCAGCCTGCTCGGGTCGTCCGCGACCTGCGGGACGCTCGATCCCGACGCCGTGCGCAACCTGCGCGACGCGAACGGCGTGCGCCTCGAGGACGCGCTCGCCGAGCACGGCGTCGAGCTCGACCGCGCAGCGGCCTCGGGCCGGCGCCTGCGCGACGTGCGCGCCTACCTCGAGCTGCACATCGAGCAGGGGCCGGTGCTGGAGGGACTCGGCCTGCCCGTCGGCACCGTGCTCGGCACGGTCGGCGTCGAGCGCAACCGCGTGATCTTCCGCGGCCAGGCCGCGCACGCCGGGTCGACGCCGATGACGCACCGCCGCGACTCCTTCCTGGCCGCCGCGCGCTTCGCGCTCGCGGTGCGCGACGCGGCGATCCGCCACGGCGGCGTCTCCACGACCGGCGCGGCCGACTCCACGCCCGGCGTCGTCACGGCGATCGCCGGCGCGACCGCGCTGCTGCTCGATCAGCGGCACCTCGACGCCGGCGTGCTCGCGGCTCTGCTGGCCGAGTCGCGCGAGCTCGCGGCGAGGCCGCCGAGGCGGAGGGCTGCACGGCCGAGTGGGAGCCGCTCTGGAAGATCCCGCCGATCCCCTTCGACGCGGACCTGATCGCCGCTGCGCGCGGCGCCTGCCAGGCGGTGGCGGGCAGCGATCATGCGCTGCCCTCGGGCCCGCTGCACGACGCGGCCGAGATGGCGCGCGCACGTGCCGACGGTGATGCTCTTCTCGTCCTCGACCAACGGCATCAGCCATGCCAAGGAGGAGGACACGCCGATCGAGCACCTCGAGCTGGCGATCCGCGCCTACGCGCAGACGGTCGGGGCGGCTATCGACCGCGTCGCTTCGGCGTGAGCAGCTGCGCGCACGAGGTCTCGGCGAACCACGCCTCCCACTGCTCAGGCGTCCAGCCGCGCTGCCCGACCAGGAGCTGCCAGACGTCGGGATGGTTGAGCGTCCAGAGGATGTCGGCGGCGCGCGCGACGTCGAGGCCGGCTTGCAGCGCGCCCTCCTCGTCGAGAGCCTCCACGATCGCGCGCTGGTTGTCGTAGAAGTCCGACTGGATGCGCTCCCAGAGCTGCCGCGCTGTCCGCGTCGAGGGGTGCTGCGTGCCGGATCACCTCGAGCACGCCGGCGATGCGCTCCTTGACCGCCCGCGCGTTGCGCGCGTTGAGCTGCAGCTTGCGCGCCGGGCTCGGGCTCGTCCAGCACCTCGCGGTACCAGACGCGGTCCATCACCGGGACGTCCGCCTCGTCGCCGCGTAGGAGCAGGTGCCAGAGCGCCCGCAGCACGCCGCTCTTGGAGTCGAAGGCGCTGTAGACGGTCTTGAGCGCGACCCCTCGCCTCGGCGGCGATCGCGGCCATCGTCGTCGCCGGAGTAGCCCTCGCTCTCGAACCGCCGCTGGGCCGCCGAGAGGATGTCGCGGCGCGTCGCTGCCGCCTGCTCGCGTCGCCGCGGCGAGTCGTAGCGGCGCTTGGGGTTGACAGGTTCGGTCATTTGAGTAAAGTCCGACTAACTTGAATTCTCGCAGAGAGCGTTCAATCTACTCGGAGGAGGGAATCAATGGACTGCAGCAGCATCGTCGAGCAGTCGGATGCGATGCGCGCGCCGGCTGCACGCGCTGTGGGCGTCGGTCGCCCCCTCGTGGCGCGAGCACGCCGACTACGTGGACGAGCGCGAACGCCGGCGTCACCGCGGCGATGCTCGCCCGCACCGAGCTCCGGCCCGGGGAGCGGGTGCTCGAGCTCGCGTGCGGTCCGGGCGGCGTCGGGCTGGCCGCGGCGCGGCTCGTCGCGCCGGGCGGAGAGGTCGTCCTCTCCGACGTGGCCGCCGAGATGACCGCGATCGCCGCGGCGCGGGCCGAGGCGCTCGGGCTCGGCAACGTCGCTACCCGTGTGCTCGATCTCGAGGACATCGACGAGCCCGACGCCGCCTACGATGCCGTGCTCTGCCGCGAGGGTCTCATGTTCGCGACCGACCACGCCCGCGCTGCGGCCGAGCTCCACCGAGTGCTCCGGCCGGGTGGTCGCGCGGCGATCTCCGTGTGGGGCCCGCCCGAGCGCAACCCGTGGCTCGCTCTCGTGTTCGCAGCGGTCGGCGAGCAGATCGGCAGGCCCGTGCCGCCGCCGGGCGTGCCGACGCCGTTCTCGCTGGGCGGTGCCGGAGCGCTGCTGACGCTGCTCGCGGGCGCCGGCTTCGCAGACGTGCGCGTCGACGAGCTGCGCGACGCCGCTCCGCGCGACCTCGTTCGAGCAGTGGTGGGCGCGGACGTCCGCGCTCGCCGGGCCGCTCGCGAAGATCCTCGCGGGGCCTGCCCGAGCCCGCGCACCAAGCGCTCGTGGAGCGGCTGCGCGCGGCCGTCGCGCCGTTCACGACGCCGGCCGGCGTCGAGCTACCCGGGCTGACGCTGATCGCCTCCGCGCGACGGCACGCGTAGGCCGGCGGGCGCGGAGGCGTCGACCTCCCCGCCCTGCGGTCTACCTCTTCGCGGCCTTGCGCTTCGGCGCCGCCTTCTTCGCGGCGCCTTGCCGTTGTCGTTCGCGACGACGCCGGTCGGCTTCGCCGGGAGCCCGGCGTCCTTGCGGAGGCGCTGCGCGATCTCCGCGATCATCTCCGGGGTCGGGGCCGGGGGCGAAGACCGCCGTCTGGGGCGGCAGGTCGTTCGCCGGCGCGCCCTCGGGGGGATCTCCTCGGCGACGACGAGCTCCTCGCCGGTCTCCGGGTGCGGGCCGTTGAAGACGGCGGCGAGCTCGAGGAAGTCGTCGTGCGACCAGCGGTAGAGGCATCAGGTGCTGGCCGGCGCTTGATGTGCGGGCGGCACTCCGGGATCTTGTCGGTCGGGATGTTCGGCGACGGGAACAGCTTCATCAGGTTCGGCGCCGGTGAGGTTCTCGAGCGCGCGTGCGTAGGCGATCTGGTGGACGCCGCCGCGCACCAGCAGGATAGCCGGTGAGCGCCCGGGCCGCCGGATGGTCGACCATCTCGTAGACCTTGAGCTTGTTGTTGCGCGCGCCGGTCTCGAGGAAGAAGTTGTGCGTGAGGTCCTCGACGAGGTCGCCGGAGGAGAACACGTTGTCGCCCGTTCCACGGCTTGCCCATCGAGTCCTGCACGAGCGCGGCCGCGCCGCCGGCGATGAACTGCTGGGTGTTGCGGCGTGCCCTTGACGCCGCCGAGCGACGCCGCGCGTCGCCGGGCTCGCCGTCGCCGGCGCCGGTCAGCATCGTGTTGATCGCGGCCGAGACGAGCTCGATGTGGCCGAACTCCTCGGCGGCGATGCTCGCGACCAGGTCGTAGAACGGCCGCGCGCCCTGCCGGTTGCGGAAGTTGAACGACTGGTACGTGTAGTTCATGAACGTCGACATCTCGCCGAACTTGCCGCCGAGCAGCTCCTGGACGACGGCCGCGCCGACGGGATCGGGGTCGGACGGCGGTGGCAGCTCTGTCTGCAGGCGGTCGATGCGCATGATCACGGGCGTGCTCCTCCGAGGCAGATCGGGATGGCCGCGGCTCGCATCGCCTCGCCGATCCCGAGATCGCCGGGGCGGGCGGCGCGCAGTTCTGCTGTCCCAAACGCGCACGCGCAAACATCCTGCTGCGGGATCGCTCTCGGGCTGGGTGCCTGCCCGCGCCGTGCGAGTCGGCTCGCGCCGGCCTCGTCCCGACGCCTACTCCGTGCGCGAGTATGCCCGGACGCGCGCCGGCCGCGCCTCGAGCGCGTCGGCGTAGGCCGTGAGGCCGGCGGGCAGCTGCTCGCAGATGCCGGAGGCGCGGGCGAAGCCGAGGACGCCGCCGACGATGACGTCGGCCACGGAGAAGCCGTCGCCGACGAGGTGATCGCGGCCGCCGAGGGCATCCTCGACGACGGCCGCCGCGCGCAGGAAGCGCGCCTTGGCGACCTCGACGTGCGCCTCGCTCGGCTCGCCCTCGTCCTTCCAGATCTCGCGCGCGACGTCGATCAGCGGCCCCTCGAGCTCGATCATCGCGAAGAAGGCCCACTGGTACTGCAGCGCGCGCTCGTGCGAGCCCGGTGCCGCGATCAGGCCGGCCTCGGGATGCCGGTCGGCGACGTGCAGCACGAGCGCGGCCGACTCGAACACCGGCCCGCCGTCCTCGGAGTAGGCGGGCAGACGGTTGAGCGGGTGCAGCGTGCGGAACTCCTCCGCGAGCTTCTGCTCGGGCGAGGTGAAGACGACGTCGAGCGGGGCGCCGGCCTCCTCGGCGAGCCAGAGCACGCGGGCGGAGCGGGAGCGGGGCGAGTGATAGAGGCGCATCGGGCGACACTAGCGCCGCTCGCGCCGCAGCGCAGCCGCGGGTGGCCGGCACAGGCTGCGGCCGCCACCGGGTGCTGCGTCGTTGCTCGGCCAACGCCGGGCCGGGACGAGCGCTCGCCCGGGAAGTCCCGGTCTTCTGGTCGGACGGCCGCCTGGCCGATCGAGCACTGCCACTCGAGCCCGTCTCGTTCGCGCAGCTCGACAGCCGGCATGTGATTCCCGCTCGCGGTGACTCCGGGAGATGTCGCTGCGGCGCGTACGTGACGCGCGACTACGTGCCGTGGATGCTCGGCCGCACCAGCGGGGCGCGCTCGCGCGACAGGAACGCCAGCGCGGCAGCGGCCGCGAGGATGCACGTCACGCCGCCCATCAGCAGGCCGGCGCGACCGCCCGCCGTCTCCGAGACCCAGCCCGCGATCGGCCCGCCGATCGGCGTGGTGCCGAGGAACGCGACCGCCCACAGGGCCATCACCCGGCCGCGCATGTCGGGCCGCGCGGCGAGCTGCAGCGTGCTGTTGCCGATCGACGAGGACGCGTCACGCTGGCCGCGCCGACGATCGTCATCGCGACGAGCTCGAGCGCGAGCGTCGGAGCAGCTGCGGCGAGCAGCATGCGAGAGGCCGAAGCCGAAGCTCGCGGTGATCACGGCGCGCGTGCCGGTGCGGCCGCTGCCGGCCACGATCAGCCCGCCGATCACGGCGCCCGCGCCCATCGCGGCGGTCAGGAAGCCGTAGACCTCGGCGCCGCCGCCGAAGGTCTCGCGCGCGACGATCGGGAGCACGACCTGGAACTCGTAGGCGAGCGCGCCGATCACGGCCATCATCGCGAGCGGCACCGCGAGCGCGGGCGTGCTCTTGACGTAGCGCAGGCCCTCGCGCAGCTGCCCGCGCGTGCGCGGCGCCGGGGTGCTCGGGCTCAGCGCCGTGGTGTCGAGCAGGAGCAGCGACGCGATCACCGCGATGTAGCTGCCGGCGTTGACGAGGAAGCAGATCGAGACGCCGACGGTGGCGATCAGGATGCCGGCCATCGCCGGCCCGATCGCCCGTGCGGCGTTCACGAGCACGGAGTTCAGGCTGACGGCGTTGCGCACCTCGTCGGGGCCGACCAGCTCCATGATGAACGACTGCCGTGCGGGGTTGTCGAACGCGGTCGCGACGCCGAGCGCGGCCGCCAGCAGCGTAGACCTGCCAGAGCTCTACCCAGCCGGTCACCGTGAGCACGCCGAGGATCAGCGCGAGCACGGCCATCAGCGACCTGCACGCCGATGATCAGGCGCCGCTTGTCGACGCGGTCGGCGATCAGCCCGGCGTACGGCGCGAGCAGGAGCACCGGCACCATCTGCAGCGCGACGACGAGGCCGAGCTGCGTGCCCGACCCGGTCAGCGTGTAGACGAGCCAGCCCTGCGCGATCGTCTGCATCCAGGTGCCGACGAGCGAGATCGCCCTGTCCGGCGTACCAGCGCCGGTAGTTCGGGTTCGCCAGCGCCGAGAACGTGCGGCGCCCGATCGCTCCGGGGCTCATGAGCGCATGCCCGGGCCCGGCGCGTCGCGGCGCAGGCCCTGGCCGAGCGCCTCGAGCGCCGGGAGCGCTGCCAGCAGCGCGCGCATCTCGTCGTCGCTCAGCTCGGCGAGGTGGGTCGCGAGGCTCGCGCTGCGCTCGGCGCGGATGCGCTCGTGCAGGGCGATGCCCGCCGCGGTGGGCTCGACGCGCGCCGCGCGGCGATCGTCGGCGTCGGCCTGGCGGCTGATCAGCCCGCCCTCGACGAGCCGCCCGGCGATGCGCGAGAGCATCGTCGGGTTGACGCGCTCGATCTCGGCCAGCTCGGTCAGCCGCAGCGAGCCGCGGCGCGTGATCGTGGCGAGGATCGAGAGCTCGGTGGGGGTGAGCCCCTCACCGGCGTCGGTCGAGCGCAGGTAGCGCGCGGTGATGCCGAGCGCCATGCGCAGGCGCTCGACCACCTCTCGCTCGATCTGCATCCTCGTCGCCGGCACTGCGCTCTCCAATTACTTGCTTGCTGGCAAGCATTCTATCAGGCCGTGCGAGCGCGAGCACGGCTCGCGCGTACGCGCGCGCGGCGCGCGCCTTCAGAGCGCCGGGAGGCAGCTCGACGACGAACGCGGTCGCCTTCGGGAAGCGGTGCGTCTGCCACGTCGTCGCGCTGCCGGGGTAGGCGATCATGCGGCGCAGCGGCAGCGCCACGCGACGCGCGAAGCGCGCCTCGAGCACCGCGTTGCCACCCGAGGTGTCGACGGCCGTCATCGACTGGTGGAACCAGATCGTGATGTCGGGCTGCAGGCGCCGGATGAGCAGGCGCGCGAACCGGCTCTCGGGCTCCGAGAGCGGCGCCGGGCCGCCGTAGTAGGTCGTGCCGGGCGCCGTGCTCGGCTGCCAGCGCCAGCCGAAGTTGCGGTTGAGATCGACGCCGTGCGCGTTGCCGCGCGTGTTCGCGCGCGCGCCGTCCGGATTGAGGTTCGGCAGCACCCAGAGACGCACGCGCCGCCCGCCGGCCTCGTGCGCGAGCCGCCGTGCGATCGCGATGCCCGCGCGCTCGTTGCCGTGGATCGCGCCGATCACGAGCACCACCGGGCCGTCGCCCGCGTTGCCGATCCGGCGCGCCGTGATCGGCGTCCCGCGCACCGAGTGGCCGGTCAGGCTGGGGGCCGTCAGCGCCGGCGGCTGGCCGACCGGTGCCGCGATGACCGTCACGAGCGGAGCATCTCAGATACGAGCTACGACGGGCGCAGCGGGCGAACGGCAGCGCAGGCGCCTCGACGGCGTCCGGGTGCATGAGGTGCGCGAGCTGCGCGACGCCCTCGGCCACGCGCGGGCCGGGCCGCGAGTACGCGGCGTCGCCGTCGACGGCGACGACGCGCGCGCCGAGCGCCGGCACGCCGGACGACTCGGCGACGGTGCGCTCGACGTCGAAGCCGCACGGTGCGAGCACGATCAGCTGCGGCGCCGCCGCGGCGACGGCGTCCCACGTCGTGGGGAAGGAGCGCTCGCGCGTGCGCCCGAGCACCTCGTCGCCGCCGGCGCGCTCGACCATCTCGGGCACCCAGTGCCCGGCGGCGAAGGGAGGATCGAGCCACTCGGCGACGAACACGCGCGGCCGCGCGAGTCCCGCGCACCGCCTGGTGCACGCCGTCGATGCGGTGGTGCATCGCCTGCGCGAGCTCCTCGCCGCGGGCCGCGACGCCGAGGTGGCGGGCGAGCGTGCGGATCGATTCCTCGATCCCGGCGAGATCGCGCGGGTCGAGCGAGAGCGTCTCGGCCGTGACCTGCGTCAGCCGCCGCACGTCGCCGCTCGGCACGGCGCACACCTCGCACAGGTCCTGGGTCACGATCAGGTCGGGCGCGAGGCGCTCGAGCAGCTCGGCGTCCACGGCGTAGAGCGGCTTCCCGTCGGCCAGGGCCGCGCGCACCGCGCGCGTCGATCTCGCCGCTCGGGATGGTCGTCGTGTCGATGCGCGAGGCCGAGACGACGGGAGCCTCCGCCGACCTCGGCCGGGTAGTTGCACTCGTGCGAGCGGCCGACGAGGCGATCGGCCAGTCCGAGGGCCGCGATGATCTCCGTGGCGCTGGGGACGAGGGAAACGATGCGCACGCAAGCAGCGTAGAGGGATCCCGCCGGGCTCGCGCGGTATTTCTCCCGGACGATGACTAACGTGAGACGTATGAAGAAGCAGCTCGCCGCCCTCGCAGTCGCGGCCCTCGCAGTGCTGCCGGCGGCAGCCCACGCCGGGGCGACGACGCCGGGCCCGCACGGTGCCTTCACCGTGCGCGGCGCCAACATCCTCGATCCGACCGGCAACCGCTTCATCGTGCGCGGCGCCGTGATCGCGCCCAACTCGCTGACCGACCCGGCCGGGACGTTCGACGCCAAGGCGCTCGCCAAGGTGCGGAACGACGCCAGGACGCTCAGGGCGATGGGCATCAACACGGTGCGCCTCGACGTCTCCGCCGTCGCGAATCCCGACGAGCGGCTGGCCGCGATCCGCCACGCCGTCGCCGACGCGCGCACGGCGAACCTCGTCGTCATCCTCTCGGTGCACGGCGGCAGCGAGGCGCAGTCGCTCGCGTTCGTGAGCTACCTCGCCGCGAAGTTCCACAAGGATCGCGGCGTCTGGCTGCAGCCCGCCTTCGACCCCTCGTGCGACGGCGCGACGGCCGACCGCAACCGCTGCATCTCGTGGTCGGCGTGGCGCGCCGAGCAGCGCGGGCTCGTGCAGGCGATCCGCAAGGCCGGCATGAAGTCGCCGATCCTGCTCTCGACGCCGCGCCGCTCGGGCGACCTGCGCCTGCTGGCGCACTACCACCTGACCGACAAGGGCCTCGTGTACGGCGTGCACTTCCACGGCGGCCCGCGCACCGAGCTCTCGCTCGCCAACCGCAAGCGCCTCGGCACGCTCTTCGCCGGCCCGCGCACGCGGAAGTTCGCGATCGTCGTCGACGACCTCGGCCCGGCTCGCCCCGAGCGGCAAGGTCGACACGCCGGCCTGGAGCGACGACTTCACCGCCTTCGTGACCAACTGGACGATCAACCGCGGCGGCGACGGCGCGATCGCGGCGGCCTGGACGCGCTACGGCCCGCACGCCATGCGGGCGCGCACGGGCGCCGGCCTCTCGCGCTTCGGCGCCACGTACGCCTCGCGCTTCCTCGCGCTCACCTACGCGATCGATCACGCGGCGCGCGCTCCGCGCGGGCTGCGCGGCGTGCTCGCGAGCGGCGACAAGGGCCGCGACGTGCGCATGCTGCAGCAGGATCTCGTCGAGCGCGGCTACATGGCGGCGGCCGACGTGAACGGCTCCTACGACTACGCGACCGAGCAGGCGGTGGTCGCCGTCCAGGGCGTCAACGGCATCGAGCGCGACGGCATCGCGAGCGCGCAGGTGCGTGCGCTCGCAGCCGGCGGCGAGCGGCCCGCGGGCGCTGCACGGCGGCCCCGCGCACGTCGAGGTGAGCCTCTCCGACCAGGTGCTCCTGCTGGTGCGCAAGGGCGGCCTCGTGGCGCGCGCGATCCACGTCTCGACGGGCGCAGGCGGCAAGACGCCGGCGGGCGACTTCGGCGTCTACTCGAAGTCGGTCTACAGCTGGTCGCGCCCGTTCAAGACGTGGCTGCCGTTCGCCTCGTACTTCATGGGCGGCTACGCCCTGCACGAGTACGCGAGCGTGCCGAACTACCCGGCCTCGCACGGCTGCGTGCGCGTGCCGTCCAGCGAGGCCAAGCGCGTGTTCGCGTATGCCTCGATGGGCATGCCGGTCTACGTCGCGTAGACCGCGCGCGGCGACCATGAGCCGCTCAAGGAGCGGGCGTCTCGAGCCGATGTGAGATGCATGCGACCTCGCACGCCCGGGCACGGTCCGAGCAGGGGATGAGGGCCGGTCGCCTCCTCCTTGCCGCAGCGTTCGCAGCCGCGGCGCTGGGCTTCGGCAGCCGGGGCAGCCGCCGGCTCGACAGGGCAGGGCGCGGTCGTCTCGAACGGCACCGTGCAGCTCGGCGTGACCGAGCTCGGCGACCTCAACTACGACTGCCTGGGCGCCGGCGAGCGCGCGTGTCCCGCGGCGACGGCCGCCGGCACGTCTCCCGTGGGCATCCGCTACGTCCCGCTCAACACCGACGGCACGGCCGGGGGCTGCCTGTGCGAGGGCTGGGGCATCGCCGATGCGGCGAGCGGCCTCTCGGGCTGGGCCAACGAGGCGCTCGGCAACGGCAACATCACCGCCGCCGGCCTCGTCGCGACGCCCACCACCGCCGTCGTCACGACCGAGATCGCCGACCCCGCGCGGCCGGGCTACGCGCTGCGCGTGGTGCACGACTACCACCCCTCCGACGTCTCGCCGTTCCTCTACGAGGTGACCGTCACGGTGACCAACACCGGCAGCTCGCGCGTCGGCGATCTGCGCTATCGCCGCGTGATGGACTGGGATGCCGAGCCGACGGCGCAGGAGGAGTGGGTCACGATCGCCCGCACGGCGTCCTCCGTGCAGCTGCTGTTCGACTCCGACAACGGCTTCGCGAGCAGCGATCCGCTTGCGGCCCGCGGCTATCGCGAGTCGCAGGCCGCATGCGGCAGCGCGTACGC
Organism: uncultured Actinomycetes bacterium; assembly: GCA_963834415.1. Classification (GTDB taxonomy): domain Bacteria; phylum Actinomycetota; class Thermoleophilia; order Gaiellales; family JALYLC01; genus JALYLC01. Next base: position 333,768 of record CAWIBP010000005.1, read on the forward strand.
GGGCGTGTGCGAGTTCACGGCCCTCGGCACGGGTGGCGTCTACCCGGCCGCGACGACGGCGAGCGATCACGGCGCGCTCTTCGATTTCGGCTTCGGCGCGCTGGCACCGGGCCAGACGCGCGTCTTCCAGGCCTACTACGGCGCGGCGCCCTCGCGTGCGATCGCGGCGGCCGCGGCGGCGGTCCAGGGCATCGGCGTCTACTCGCTGGCCTTCCCCGACTGCGGCGCCAACGGCCACACGACCGGGCTCTGCGCGGGCGTCGCCGCGCTCGGCGGCGTCACCGAGGGCACGCCGAACACGTTCACGTTCGGGTTCATGACGGCCGATGCCGATCTCGCGGTCGCGGCGCCGGCCCCGACCGTGTCGGTCGAGGCGGGCGCGCAGGGAACGGCGTCCTACGCCGTCACCAACCGCGGGCCGAACGCGACGCCCGACGCACGCCTGACGATCCCCGTGCCGGCCGGAGTCGAGCTCGTGAGCGCGACCCCGAGCCAGGGCTCCTGCACGTACTCGGCGCCGAGCCTCGCGTGCCGCCTCGGCGAGCTCCCCGAACGGCGGCGGCGCCGCGGTCGTCGTCGTGACGACGGTCCCGGTGCCCGGGCGGTTCACGCTGCCGGCGTCCACCTCGACGCCGGCCAACGACGGCGTCGCCTCGAACAACACCGCGTCGGTGTCGCTCGTGGCGGCCGAGCTCGTCTCGGCGCCGTCGGTGCGGATTCCCTTCAAGGTGCAGGTCGTGCTGCGCATGCCGTCGTCGTGCGCGCGGCCGTGTCATGCGCGCGTCCAGCTGCTGCTGCGTGACGGCAGGACGAGGCTCGGCAGCCGCAGCGGCCTGCGCATCCGCGAGCACGGCCAGGTGCGCGTGCTGGTGCCGGTCGCGAAGGGCTTGCTCGAGCGCTCGGCCGGCAAGGCCGACGCCAAGGGCTACCGGACGCTGCCGGTCAGGCTCCGTGTCTCCACGCGCGCCGCGAACGGCCGCTGGGTCACGCGCGTGCGAGCCGGCAGCCTGCGCATCTCCGCGCTGCGCATCCGCTCCGGCAAGGCCCCGGCGACGACCGGCCGGGTCTACTGAGGCTCGTGGCGGATCGATCGATCGAAGTTCGCTCAGAACGTCTAAGCTGAACGGAGAGCGCCTCGTCGGGCGCTCGTTCAGTAGCCGGGTCACATCCGGCAGCCCGCCCTCTTAGCTCAGTTGGTAGAGCACCTCCATGGTAAGGAGGGGGTCAACGGTTCGAGTCCGTTAGAGGGCTTCGCGGGAGACCGCTGCTGCGAGCTCGAAGCGACTCACCCGGCGCAGGCGTGATGCACGACCGACGGCACGTGGCAGAAGCCCCCGATCGTAGAAGGTCAGCCGAACTAGACGCTTGGGCGGTCCAGACCCGGTTGCCTGCGGGGTACGTTGTTGCGCATGAAGCCCGACCACGTTCCGCCTGTCACCCGGCGCAGGTTGCTGCGCGCGGTCGCGGCCGCGTGCCTCGCTTGCGGACTTCTCGCGACCGTCGCGCCGACTGCAATCGCGACGCCGCCTCCGGCGTCCGTCCCCGCTGGCAAGAAGGCGACGAGCCACGACGTGCAGGCTACGGTCAGCGTCTCCCAGGAAGACGACGTCTTCGAACTCAGTCCCGGCATGGACTACAGCGCGGCGATGTCATGGTCCTCGACGAAGGAGGAGGGCGAACGTAGCCCCGATCTGACCGCGCTCAGCGGTGACGGAAAGTTCAACGCCGCGGTGGACGCCGCTCTGATCTACCCGCCCGACGTCGTCTGCGGCAACCCGCGTTACACGCTCAACGCCAGCGGCGCCGTGGACAGCCTGTCCAACCTGCAATTCAGCTTCGTCCCGAAGGACATCCGCCGCCCGGGACTCGGACTCAAGGGCTGGTCCATCCGCACCCCCACGGCGCAGTGGAGAGGGTCGATGGAGATCGAGAAGAGCGCGCCGTGCGAGAACTCCATGGAGGACGGAGGCTCGACCTTCGACGGCGCCACCTTGGTCGGCGGTACCAAGACCGGTGGGGGGACACCGATCGCCGCACCGCGGGTCAGCGTGACCAAGTCCGGTGGCGTGAAGATCACGGGCGAGGGCACTGTTCTGGTCGTCGGGGCGACGGGTGCGATCACCAAGAAGCAGGTGATCAAGTTCACGGTCACCTGTGAGCGTCTCGAGACGTGCTTCGGCTACGGCGAGGAAAAGAATCTCCAGCACGCCTGGAAGTATCTCGGCGCCTCGTGTGAGCAGGGCCCGGGTGACACCGTCCGCTTGCGCGTCAGGATGCGCATGTCGGTGCGCAATGGCGACGGCTTTCGCAATTGGGCCCAGGGCATGCGAGCCCAGGCTCGCCTGGTGCCGACCGGGGCCGGAGCAAACTTCAGCCGAGACTGGCGCGGCCAGTATAGGGGCGGTCTGGTCCAAAACGGCCGCTACAGCCAGGACTTCGAGTTCCTGACCGACACCGTTTCTCCGACGCGGGACTGGGCGCTCGAGCTCAAGTACACCTGGGACCGGAACCTCGACCTCGACGTGGTCGAGCAATTCAAGGGCAAGACGCCGATCGCCTGTCTCAACGCAGGGTAGGCACGCGGCGCGGGCGACCGTCGGGCATCGGCAACGGCAGTCGCCCGCCGGTGAACCCCGAGCGTGGCAGCGCGAGACGTGGAGGCGCGACACGTAATCACGTGTCGAACGCCTCGACGGTACCCTCGGCGTCAGCGGGGACATGGCCTCCTACACGATTGGAATCGAGCGATTCACTGGCTCGTTAGCCGGGCGAGAAGTGGAGCCGGTGCCGGTCCGCGTCACTCTCGCCTACCGCCGCCGGCATGTGCAAGTCCGGCTGGGGCAAGCTGGGCGAGACCTTCCCTGGCGTCGCCTCCCGCTTCAGCGACGTCGGCGACTTCCGATCCGAGCCCGCACCATCCGGATCGCGCCGTTGACGGCGATCTCCGCGGCGAGCCAGCTCGACGGCCTGGCGACCGTCCTGGGGGATACCGGCAGAGCATCTTGAATCCTCCTTAACTGCGGAGGGACTCCGAACACCGGACTCCACGAAACCAGGGGTAGATCGCCCGAGTCAACTTCCGGTGGGACTCCCTATGCGCGAGCGGTGAATGGCATCGGCTTCATAAGCGGACTCCGCTACTATCCTGTAGGTCATCCAGATGACGGAAGGGACGCCGGTATCTCCGAGCTTGTGCCTCACGCTCAACTTCGTGATCATGTCGTCCAGTTTTACGCGTCGGACGCGGAACTGTTCGATCGCGTGGGCGGTCATCTCCGCGAGGCAGTTCGCTCGGGCGCCGTGGCGATCGTGCTCGCGTCGCCCGCGCACGCGCGCGGGTTCGGCGCGTGGCTGGCTGCGTCGGGGGTGGATATCGACGAGATTGCTGCGGCGGGTGCCTACCGGGTCTTCGATGCAGAGGAGACGCTTCAGCGTTTCCTGATCGACGGTCGACCCGACGCGCGACTCTTCGACGAGGTGGTGGGTGAGCTTGTGCGGGCGGCTGCCGGGACGGGGCGCCCCGTGTGTGCATACGGAGAGATGGTGGCTCTGCTCTGGGACGACGGGCGCGTCAACGCGGCGATCGAGCTGGAGGCCTTGTGGAACGATCTGTCCCTTCGCCTCCCGTTCTCCCTCTTCTGCGCGTATCCATCGTCGGCAGTGACACAGTCTGATGACGACGAGCTGTTCAGTCAAATCTGCTGCTCGCACACCGCCGTGATTGACGGGAGGCCGCATGTCCGATCGACCCGGCGCTTCGACGCATCGGCGGAAGCCGCCAGTGCATCCCGCCATTTCGTCTTGCAGGCGCTAGACGCTATGGCGTGTAGTGCCGGGGTTGTGGTTGGCGGCCAGGTCCGTTGAGTCCTCTCGCGGGTTTGTCTGGCCGGAGATTCGGCCTCCGGCTGACCGCAGATGTGAGGAGGACCTGGCCGTGGCTGTCACGATGACATGGGTGGGGCTCGACGTCCATGCCCGTTCGGTGGAGGCGAGCGTGGTCGACTCGGCGACGGGTGAGCTCAGGCGCCGTCGCGTGTCGGGCTCGGAGGTCGGCCCGCTGGTCGACTGGCTGGAGGGGCTGCCGGGGCCGGTGCGGGCCTGTTATGAGGCCGGTCCGACCGGGTACGGCTTGGCGCGCGCCGCGCGCGAGGCTGGGATCGCGGTGGAGGTGATCGCGCCGTCGAAGACGCCGCGTCGGCCGGGTGAGCGGATCAAGACCGATCGACGCGATGCGGAGCATCTCGTGCGTCAGCTGATGGCAGGCGGGCTTACGGCGATCCGGGTGCCGACACTCAGCGAGGAGGCCGCGCGTGATGTGATGCGTGCCCGCGAGCAGGTGCGGCGCGATCTCATGCGCGCCCGCCACCGCGTCTCCAAGCTACTTCTGCGTCACGGCTGTGTGTACGCCAAGGCCTCGGGGACGTGGACGCAGGCCCACCGCCAATGGCTCGCTCAGCAGCGCTTCGACGAGCCGCACCTGGATCTCGTCTACATCGACGCGCTGGCCGCGGTAGACGGCTTGATCGCGCGCCGTGACGCGCTCTCAGAGCGGCTTTCGCGGATCGCGCAGTCCGAGGAGTTCTGGCCGACCGTCTCGCGGCTGCGCGCGTTCCGCGGCGTCGACACCCTGACAGCGCTCGGCGTGCATCTCGAGATCGGCGACTGGAGCCGCTTCGAGCGCGCCTCCGACGTCGGCGCCTATGTCGGGCTGGTGCCGACGCTCGAGCAGTCCGGCGAGCACTCGATCAGCGGCGGGATCACCAAGACCGGCTCGCAATACGCGCGTCGGCTGCTGATCGAGGCGGCCTGGCATTACACGAGCCCACCCCGCATCGGCGTCACGCTGACCAACCGCCAGCAGGGCCTGCCCGCCCACATCCTGCAGATCGCCTGGCGCGCGCAGCACCGTCTCTACCGCATGCACGCCAGCATGCGCGAGCGCGGCAAGCACCCCAACATCGCAAACGCCGCACGCGCGCGCCAGCTCGCGTGCTTCCTCTGGGCAGCCGCCACCGCGCCATAGGACTGCTGCGCATCCGTCCCCGCGTGAGGGGCGGGCGTTGAGCACCGGGAACGCCGGCACGCACGAGACCTCTATGGGCAGCCACGCTCTGGCGATGCCCGTCCCTAGACTGCGCCCGCCGGCGACGAAACCAGCGCCATGAGGTAACCAACCCTCGCATGTCAGACCGACGACGCGCCACGTCGCCAACCGCTCAACGCCCACCCGTCACGCCGCACGCCCCGCCCCACCGGGCGCAATTACCCCTGCCGGCTTGACAAACACCCAGCCATATCAGAGGTTCTCGAGGGTACGCTCCTGATCGATGACGTCGCGCTTGTCGTCACGGAATTGGCGGCGAACGCCGTCGTGCACGCGCACTCTCCGTTCACGGTCACGATCGCGTCGTCCGGTGGAGTCGTTCGAATAGAGGTGAGCGATACCAGCACGATTCACCCCAGCATGCGGACGCCGTCGCCGCTCGCCCACGGAGGCCGCGGTCTCTCCATCATCGACGCCTTGACAAGTGCCTGGGGAGTGCTTCCGACCAGCGACGGCAAGATCGTCTGGGCACACCTAGCGGGCGCTGTCGGCGCGACGTGACCGCTGCGGTCCGTCGAGAGCGGGAGCGGAAAGGGCCGTAGTAGTAGTGGCTGTCACCGAGGTCGCGGGCTGCCGCACGCCCTCGCTGATGCTTTTAGGCGTTGTTCTTCGCCGCCATCGCTAGTGACGTTCGGGCGCGCTGTGGATGGGTTTGCCTAGATTTTCCTAGCCCCCTCGCGATGGAAATCGTTGAGTGTCGGAAAGGGTCACTCGTCGTGCACCCTCCCTCGCCGGCGGCGAGTTCATCAAGCGGATCAGCGTCGGCGACGCCGTTCGGGGCTGGTCGCGGCAACCCGACGCACGCATCGACTCTCCCGGGGCTTACCGAGTGATGAGGTCGCGCCGATCGCGTCCAATTGCCACCGTTCGAGAAGCGAGTAAGCAGGACGGCGAGTTCGTACAGCGCGGCAAGCCCGACGAGGCCAGATGATGCGGTTCGCTGCGTTGGTCTCTCCGACCTGAGCTTCTGAGCGGCGATCGCAGGGTCGGGGAGTTGCCCGTCGGGTGTGGGAGGTGCGAATCGGCGTGTGTGCTGACGCCGGCAGCTTCGTCCGCCTCCAGAGCCTCGATGCCTGGCTCGGCATCCCTCGACACTCGTACCTCAATGGATGCGTGAGCGCACGCGCGTTCGATGGGAGTTCGCTAGCGCTTCACAGCCGTCCACGCGGCGTTTCGAGTGAGCGCCGACTTTTCGGGCACGCTAGGCTAGCTGCGTTCGTCGTCCAAGACCCGGGCAGCGGTTTCTTCGAGGCGCTCCCGTGGGGCCCGTGCGGCTCGTTCAGCTTGGTGATTTAGATGTGACGAAACCACGCTCGATCATTCGGCTGGGGCGCTCGGGCGCTAGTGAGCTTGCGGCGCAGGACTCTGAGGTGCGTCTTGCGTATCTGGGCGCGGTCGTCGAGGCTTCCAATGACGCGATCTTGTCGAAAGATCTCGACGGCACGGTGACGAGCTGGAATGCGGGCGCGGAGCGGATTTTTGGGTATCGGGGTGACGAGATCCTCGGCCGGAGTATCCGGACGCTGATCCCGGCCGAGCTGCAGGCGGAGGAAAACGAGATCCTCACACGCCTTCGGGCGGGCGAGTACATCGAGCATTACGAGACGGTGCGGCTCACGAAGGATGGCCGGCGGCTCGACGTGTCCCTTTCCATCTCACCGATCAGAGATCGCTCTGGCGAGGTTATCGGGGCGTCCAAGATCGCCCGCGACATCACTGCGCGCAAGCTCGCCGAGGAGCAGCTGCGAGCAGCGACGGCGAAGTTCGAATCGGTTTTCAACCAATCGGGCACGTTCGCGGGGATCCTCGACCTCGACGGTTCTCTGCGAGAGATCAATGCCCTCGCTGTGGACTCGTGCGGCTACACGCGCGAGGAGATGCTCGACCAGCCCTTCTGGTCGACGCGTTGGTGGCGCGGCTCGAGCGAGGTGCAGGGCTGCATCCGGGACGCCGTATGCCTCGCCGCGCAGGGAGAGGTGTTCCGCGAGACCCTCCCGTACTGGCTGGCCGACGGAAGCGAGCGGCTGTTCGATTTCGCCATGCATCCGATCCGCGACGACTCGGGCGCGGTTCGGTTCCTCTACCCGACGGGTATCGATGTCACCGAGCGCGTCCGCGCCGAGGCAGCGCTGCGGGCCCGTGAAGAGCAGGAGCATCAGATTGCGCTTGCTCTTCAGCACGCGCTTCTACCGCGGGAGCTCGTCACCCCTGCTGGGGTCTCCGTCGCTGCCAGGTACGAGGCCGGAAGCGCGACTCTCGAAGTCGGCGGTGACTGGTATGACGTCTTTGTTCTTCCCAACGGTTGCGTCGCGCTCACCGTCGGTGACGTCGTTGGCCACGGGATCACCGCGGCCGGCTCGATGGGTCAGCTGCGACCCGCGCTGAATGCGATCGCGCAGAACACCGATCGGCCAGGGATGGTTCTGGAGCGGCTGGATGCATTCATCGCCAGGACGGGAGTCACCGACTTCGCGAGTGTGTGCTACGGCGTACTCGACCCATCGATGGGCGACTTCGAGTACGCATCCGCGGGTCACCCGCCCATCCTCCTCCTTCCGCCTGACGGCGTGCCGTGTCTACTCGGTAACGCGCTTTCGCCACCGTTGTACGGCGACGAGGGGCTTGTCCGCCCGCAAGCGAAGGTCAGGCTCGACCCCGGCTCCTTGCTCGTGCTTTTTTCCGATGGACTCGTGGAGCGGCGAGGCGAAGCTCTGACTGACGGCCTGGATCGGCTGATGGCCGTTGGGCCGTCACTCGCGGGCCTCTCCTCTGCCCAGGTGTGCGATCACCTCGTGGCAGCCCTCTGCACCGAGCACGCACAAGACGACGACATCGCGGTCCTTGCGGTTCGTTTTGATCCAAACACGCACGAGACCACCGACTAACGCTCTTCTGAGTCTTCTGATGTCAAAGGATGTCAACCAGCGTCCGCAACCAGCCGCAACCCGCCAGCCCCAAGTCGGTTTGATTCAGCGGGGTCTACGGCTAGAGGAAACCAACCGCAACTATCCGCGCCGAGATGGTAAGGAGTGGGTCGACGGTTCGAGTCCGTTAGAGGGCTTTCAAGCTGCTCCGATGGCGCGGACGGCAGGCGCGGTCTGCTGGTGCCGCCGCTGTCACGCGGTAACGACGGTTGCATCGGCCGCGACCTCGAGCCGTGCGGCATTCGGTGGCCGACGATCGAGCGCCGCCGCCCGTCCCGGCACGCCGAGGTTCCTCTTTGGTGCGGGCGCGCTTGCGATTTGCATGATGGGGGTACCTGGGGGCGTGCTTACGCCCCTTCTCCTCGAGCGTGCGAGCGAACCGCGGGAAATCGGACGAGTTCGTGCAGCGGTCGAAGACCGGTGCGCGCACGTCGCTACCACCGAGCGGCTGCGCCTCGCCGGAACCGAGGCGTGCACGAATCGCGTCCTCCACGCGGAGAGCGGCGGGAACGAGGCGTCGCGCTTTCGCATCGATGTCCGCGTCGAGGATCACGATGTCGTCGTTCCGGTGCGTGATTGCGGCAGGGGCGCGCGGCCCATCCAGGCGCGCGGGTACGGCGGGAATGGACTGCGGATCATCGATTGCGAGGCAGACGCCCCGGACGTCTCCTCGAAGCCGGAACGGGGGACCAGCGTGGGCATGCGTTTCTTCGCGCTGACGTCGTGACGCTCTCGCGCCCCACGACGCAAGGTCGGGTCTAGTGTCGGCTACCATCGCCGCGTGGGCTCACCCCGGGCGCCGCGAGCCTCGCGAGGGTGAGGCCGGCTCCATGCGGGTCGCGCTCGTTTCCACCTACCCGCCTCGCGCCTGCGGCATCGGCACCTTCGCCGCCGATCTCCGGGGAGCTCTCCTAGGCGTCGCCGGCGTGGAGAGCGTCGAGCGGGTCGTGATGGTCGACGAGGCCTCGCGGCTGCAGCGGCCGGGACTGGTAGCGACGATCATCCAAGAGGTCCGCGGCGACTACACGCGGGCTGCGCGGATCCTCGATCGCCTCGACATCGAGGTCGTTCTGCTTCAGCACGAGTACGGCATCTTCGGCGGCGGCGACGGCGAGTACGTGCTGTCTCTCGCCGAGAAGCTCTCGCAGCCTCTGGTCGTGACGCTGCACACGGTGCTGTCGGAGCCGACGAGCCATCAGGCGAGGGTGCTCACTGCACTCTGCCGGAGCGCGGAGCGCGTGATCGTGATGACAGAAACGGCACGTCGCCTGCTCGTGGAAAGCGGAGCCTGCGCTGCCGAGAAGGTGCGAATAGTGCCGCACGGCGCGCCGGTGATTCTCGCCGCTCGCGCCGCCGACGCCGTCGCGGCCGGGGCACTTGATGGTGCTGCCGACCGGCCGTTCCTGCTCTCGACGTTCGGACTGATTTCATCCGGCAAGGGCATCGAGACCATGATCGAGGCCTTACCGGCGGTTGTCGACCGCCATCCCCAGGTTCGCTATCTGATCGCTGGGCGTACGCATCCGGAGGTGGCACACCGCGAAGGCGAGCGGTACCGGGTATCGCTCGAGCAAGCGGTGCGCGATCTGGGACTCGACGATCACGTCGAGTTCGACGATCGCTTTCTCTCGATCAGGGAGATTGCCGATCTGCTTGCAGCGACAAATGTCTTCGTGACGCCGTACCGGAATCGGGAGCAGGTTGCATCGGGCGCGCTCACCTACGCCCTCGCCGCCGGCTGTGCGGTGGTCTCGACTCCCTACTGGTACGCGCAGGACGTCTGCGCCTCGGGCGCAGGCGTGATCGTGCCGTTTGCGGATCCGGCCGCGCTCGCCGATGCCATCTGCGGTCTCGTCGAGGAGCCCGTACGACTCGAAGCCGCGCGGGCGGAGGCGCGCTCGATCGGTGCAGCGCTGGCGTGGCCGTCGGTGGCTGAAGCCACGGCTGCCGTGCTGCGAGAGGCCACCAAGCGGGCTCGGCGTACGTCCGTCCCCCGCCGCGATCCTCGGTTCGTCAGCCTGCGTACCGATCATCTGCTCACGCTGGTCGACGATGTCGGCATCGTGCAGCACGCGAATGGCGTCATCCCGAATCGTCGCAGCGGGTACTGCGTGGACGACGTCGCGCGCCTGGCGGGCGTCGCACTCGAGTTCAGCCGGCGTGGAGACGAGCAGGTCTGGACGTCGATCGTGTATCGCTCGCTTGCATTCCTTCAAGACGCCACCGACCCGGCTACGGGAATGCGGAACTTCATGGGTTACGATCGCCGCTGGCTCGACCAGGCGCACGTGGGCGATCATGTCGGCCGCTCCGTCTGGGCGCTCGGCGACATTCTCTCCACCGCCTGGGTGCCCGCCGTCGTGGGTCCTGCAGGACGTTTGCTCGATGCGATCGCCGGCACCCTCGACGGGGTGGGGTTCTCCCTGCGCACGGGGGCCTACGCCGCGCTGGGTCTTGCCCGCCTGGACCCGGATCGCTTGCAGCCGACGGGGCAGCGAGTGCTTCAGCAAGCTTCCGAGCAGCTCGCCGCCGCCTTCGGGTCGCACGCGTCAGCAACGTGGCCCTGGTTCGAGGACGAGCTCACGTACGACAACGCCTGCCTCCCGCATGCGCTGATCGTCGCCGGTTCGGCGCTGGATCGAGATGACCTGACTGCCACGGGGCTCGACGGCGCTCCGCTGGCTCGGCGATGAGTCCGGGCTCGCAGACGGCACGCTGCGCTTGACGGGCCACGGCGGCCGCCATCGGGGTGAGCCGGCGCCGGGACGCGGAGATGAGCAGCCGCTCGACGCCGCCGCCTTCGTCGCAGCGGAGCTGGCCGCATTCGCGCTCACAGATGATGTCGAGCATGCGGCGCGTGCACAGACTTCGTTCGACTGGTTCCTGGGGCACAACCGTCTCAACCGGCCGCTCTATGATTTCGCGACAGGCGGCTGTAGCGACGGGCTTGGCGCCGAGACCGTAAACGACAACGAAGGAGCTGAGTCGACACTCGCGTTGCACCGATCGGCGCTGCTCCTCGATGCCGCGGGAACGCCCGGGTCATCGGATCACGCCGCGCGCGAGGGGGCGGCGGCGTGAACAGGCACGAGATCTTCCGGCGACATCCCGGCAACCCGATCATGGGCCCCGAGGACTGGCCGTATCCCGTCAACGCCGTCTTCAATCCGGCTGCCGCGGAGGTCGACGGAACAACCGTCCTGCTCGCCCGCGTCGAGGACCTCAGGGGCATCTCCCACCTGACAGTTGCCCGCTCGGCCAACGGCTTCGACGGATGGGAGATCGAGCGCGAGCCGCTCCTCGCTCCCGCGGCGGGGATCGAGAGCGAGATGTGGGGTTTCGAAGACGCTCGAACGGTGTGGGTCGACGAACTGGACCGCTTCGTGATCACCTGCACCGCCTACGGCCCAGCCGGACCGGCGGTGTATCTCGCCACCACGCGGGACTTCTCGTCGGTCGAGCGTCACGGCATCGTCGTGACCCCGGAGGACAAGAACGCTGCGATCCTTCCCGAGCGCGTCGACGGCAACTGGGTCCTCTTCCACCGTCCGGTGAGCGGCTTCAGCGCTGCGCACCCCGGAATCTCGCTCTCGCGCTCGTCGGACCTGATCACGTGGAGCCCGCCCGAGACCGTCATGGAGACGCGCGAGGGTGCGTGGTGGGACTCGCTGCGGATCGGGATCGGCCCGCCGCTGCTCAAGACGGAGCACGGGTGGCTGCTCATCTACCACGGCGTCAAGGAAACGGTCGCCGGCGCTCTCTATCGCGTGGGCGTCGCATTGCTCGATCTCGCGGACCCGAGCCGCGTGATCGGTCGCAGCTCCAACTGGATTCTTGGTCCGGGTGAGCCCTACGAGCGAGTCGGCGACGTCCCCAATGCCGTCTTTCCCTGCGGTCTCATCCACGACCCGTCGACCGGGGAATTGCGGCTCTACTATGGAGCGGCCGACACGTCGATCTGCGTCGCCACCGCCGGCCTCGATGAGGTGCTCGATGCAGCCCGCCGCGGTGACGGCGCGGCATGATCGCGAAGGGCGCGCGAACCACCACGCAGACCGAGATTCTGGTATTTTCCTGGCCCGGAGGGCGTCCACCCGTACTTCCATGGAGGCGAGCATGGCAATCCTGCAGCAGAGCCCGGACGGATCCTTCCCGCCGACGCTGAGCGAGCGCGTCGACGAGCTGATCGGATCGAACTGCCGGCCGCTTCTCTCGACGACCGGTACCCAAGCCGCCATCGCCGAGCTGAGCGCGCGCACCCTGGCGCTGGAGCTGGCGTTGCGCGAAATCGCGCTTGAGGTGCAGGGTCGCTCCGCGGAGCGCTGATCGTCGGGAGTGCACCAGGTGGAGCGGTCGCCGCGCCATGACGACTCTGCGTGTGGCCGTGCTGGCGCCCATCTCGTGGCGCGTTCCGCCGCGGCACTACGGTCCGTGGGAACAGTTCGCCTCGCTCCTCACCGAGGGGCTGGTCGAGCGCGGCGTCGAGGTCTCGCTGTTCGCGACTGGCGACTCGCACACTGCGGCCCGCCTCCTGTCCGTGGTGCCGCGCGGCTACTCGGAGGACCCGCAGGCCGATGCCAAGGTGAGCGAATGCCTGCACATCGCTCAGGTCTTCGAGCGAGCCGAAGAGTTCGACGTGATCCACAACAGCTTCGACTTCCTGCCGCTGACGTACAGCGCGCTCGTCGACACGCCCGTCCTGACGACGATCCACGGTTTCTCGTCCCGCGGATCCTCCCGGTCTACCGTCGCTACAACGCCCGCGGCGGGTACGTCGCCATCAGCGATGCCGACCGCCATCCAAGCCTGGACTACCTCGCGACGATTCATCACGGGATCGACACCGATGCATTCGCGCCGCAAGCCGTTCCCCGGGGCTACCTGCTGTTCTTCGGCAGGATCCACCCCGACAAGGGAACCGTCGAGGCGATCGACGTGGCCGAACGCTGTGGCATGCCTCTCGTCATCGCTGGGATCGTGCAAGATCAGGAGTACTTCGACTCGCTTGTCGCCCCTCGGCTCGTCGGCGACCGCGTGCAGTTCGTCGGCGCGGTCGGGCCGGATGAGCGGGAGCGTCTTCTCGGCGGCGCCGACGCTCTGCTCCACCTGATCGCCTTCGAAGAGCCCTTCGGGTACAGCGTGGTCGAGGCGATGGCCTGCGGGACACCCGTGATCGCGTTCCGGCGCGGCTCGATGCCAGAACTGATCGCCGACGGAGAGACGGGGTTTCTCGTCGCAGACGTCGACGGCGCGGTAGCCGCCGTGAACGGAGTGCGAGGACTCGACCGGGCAGCGATCCGCGCCCATGCGGTCGCGCACTTCGGGCGAGCGCGCATGGTCGACGCGTATATCGGTGCGTATGAGAAGCTGCTGCGTGCCCGGCTCTGACGGCGAGCTTTTCCGGCTGGGCGTGAACTACTGGCCCGCCGATGTGGCCATGGGATGGCTGCAAGCGTACGACCCCGCCACGACGCGTCGCGACTTTCGGCGCGCCGCCGCCGCCGGGTTCGACAACGTGCGGGTCTTCGTTCGCTGGGAAGACGCCCAGCCGGCTCCCGCGAAGATCGACACCGCGGTTCTCAAACGGCTGGTTGATATCGCCGACGCCGCCGACGACGCCGGAGTCGGCCTCATCGTCACGCTCTTCGTCGGGCACATGAGTGGCATCAACTGGATCCCAGCATGGGCGACGGGCGGCACGGATGGCGACCGCCGCTTCCCCGTCGTCTCCGGGAGGCGGGCGATGAAGGGCGTCCGCCTTCGCAACTGGTATGCGGATTCCGCCATCGTGACCGCTCAGGAACGCCTTGCCGGCACGACGGCCGGAGCGCTCGCAGGCCACCCGGGCGTATGGGCATGGGATCTGGGGAATGAGAACTCGAATTGCACCGTCCCGCCCGACCGCAGCGCCGGCCTCGCGTGGCTCGAACGGATGACGGGTGCGCTCAGGAGCAGCGATCCGGGACGACCGATCACGATCGGCATCCACATGGAAGATCTCGAGGAGGACCGCCGGATCGGTCCCGCCGAGGCTGCGCGGTGGTGCGAGATCGTCTCGATGCACGGCTATCCGATCTACGCCGACTGGTCGGCAGGGGCGACTGACGACGTGCTGCTGCCCTTCCTGGCCGAGGTGACGCGCTGGCTGTCGGGCGGCGCCGCGATTCTCTTTGAGGAATTCGGCCTCCCTACGACGCGCTCGTCACCTCCAGAGAGCGTTCTGCTCGTCAGCGAGTCGGCCGCAGCTGCCTACACCGGCCGGGCCCTCGACGGGCTTCGGCAGGTCGGCTGCGTGGGCGCGCTCCTCTGGTGCTTCGCGGACTACGCGCCGGTGATCGGTGCGATCCCTCCGCGCTCACTTCCGGCGCATGAGCGAAGCTTTGGGCTCTGGCGGGCCGACGGCACTCCCAAGCCGGCAGTGGCGGAGGTCACCAGCCGCGCGGGGTCTCTCCGTCGTCCAGCACCGAGCCCGGAAGCGTGGCTCGACATCGATCAGGACGCATTCGGTGCCGATCGGCCGTACCACCTGCGCCGGTTGTACGACCGGTATTGCGCGGCGCGCACATAGGCGCCGCCGGGTGGCGCTGAACGAGAGGAACGAGCAAGGCCCGCACGCGCGAGTCCTCTCCCTCGCTCGCTCAGCCGCGCTGGCATCCACGAGCGTCAGCGCGATGGCACCTCGGATGCTGATTGCGGGTTTGCGACGAAGCCCTTCTGGATGCTGCCCATCACTGTCGCGAGTTGGCCAACGACGGCGTCGCCTCGAACGCCACCGCGTCGGTGTCGCTCGTGGCGGCCGAGTTCGTCTCGGCGCCGAGCGTTCGGGTCACGCATCCGTTCACGGTGCAGGTCGTGTTGCGCACGCCGCCGTCGTGCGCCCGGCCGTGCCACGCGCGCGTGCTCGTGCCGGTCTCCAAGTCGCTGCCCGAGCGCTCGGCGGGCAAGGCCGACGCGAAGGGCTACCGCACGCTGCCGATCAGGCTGCGCGTCTCCACGCGTGCCGCGAACGGCCGCCGGGTCGCCCGCGTGCGGGTGTCAACGGTTCGAGTCCGTGAGAGGGCTTCGCGGGATCAGCGGCGCTTCGCGACCTCTGGGCAGGTCGCCCGTAGCGGCGCTCACCACCGCCACGCAGGCAGGTAGGATCGCCGCATGGGCGAGTCCGCAGACGTCGTGGTGATCGGCGGTGGCCTCTTCGGCAGCGCCATCGCGTACGAGCTGTGCCGCGGCGGAGCCGGGCGTGTCGTCCTGCTCGAGCGCGACGGCCTCGGCCGAGGCGATTCCGGGCGCACGTTCGGGATGGTGCGGCGCCACTACTCGAACGACGTCACGGCGAGGCTCGCGATGCGCGGCTCGCACACGATCATGCACTGGGACGAGGAGGTCGGTGTCGGCGCGTCCGGCTACGTCGAGACCGGATACCTGCTGCCCGTGCCCGAGGCGCTCGCAGACGCCGGCCGCGCGAACGTCGCCCGGCTCGCGGCGCTCGGGCTCGAGACGTCGTTCGTCGCGCCCGGCGAGATCGCCGCGATCGAGCCGCTGCTCTCGCTCGACGGCATCGCGGGCGCGGCCTACGAGCCCGACGGGGGCTTTGCCGACGCCCACTCGATGATTCTCAGCTGGTTCGCGGCCGGCTGCGCGCTCGGCCTCGTGCCGCTGCTGGGGCGCGCCGCGACGGGCTTGCTCGTCGCGGGCGGCCGTGTGCGCGGCGTGCGGACGCCCGAGGGCGAGATCGCCTGCGATCGCGTCGTCGTCGCGACGGGCGCGTGGGGACGAGAGTTGCTCTCGCCCGTCGGCGTCGACGTCCCGATCGCGCTCAAGCGCGTGCAGGTCGCCGTCCTGCGCCAGCCCGCCGGCGCGCCGCGGCCGAACGTCGTCTGCTCCGACGCCGTCTCGAATGTCGTCGTGCGCCCCGATCGCGGCGCGCTGTTCTGCGCCGTGGCGTACTTCGGCGACGAGCCGCTGGCGAACGCCGACGAGTGCGACCACGACGCCTCGGCCGGCTACGAGGGCGCGATCCGGCACTCGCTCGGTGAGCGCTTCCCCGCGCTCGCCGGCGCAGCCTGGGAGCGGGCCTGGGCCGGCGTCTACGACTACTCGCCCGACTGGAACCCGATCATCGGCGAGGCGCCGGGCGTCGCCGGCCTGCATCTCGCTCTGGCCTGGTGCGGGCACGGCTTCAAGCTCTCGCCCGCCGTCGGTGAGGTCGTTTCGGCCGAGGTGCTGGGTGCCGCGCCGCCGATCGACGTCTCGGCCTTGCGCCTGGAGCGCTTCGCCGAGGGCCGGCTGCTGCCGCTCGCCTACGGGCCCGGCGCGCGGGCCTGACGCGCCGAGGGGCTCTCGCGAAGCGTACGGAGTGCCGGTCCGGCGCCTCTCCGGCCCCGACGGCGGCCCTCGGTGGAGCCGTCGCCGGAGCCACCGGGAACCGCTGATCTTGCCTGCTTCGCGGTCGACGATCTCGACGACGTCGTCGCGCGCCTCCAGGCGCGCGGTGCCGAGCTCGTCGGCACGGTCGAGCAGTACGAGGACGTCTACCGGCTCTGCTACATCCGCGGCCCTGAAGGCATCATCGTCGAGCTCGCGGAGGAGATCGGCTGAGGGCCCGGAGCGCTCGCGGCCGCGGCGGACGGCGCCGTGAGGCGCCGCCCGCCGTGCCGGGAGCCGGGGGCGTCACGGCAGGTCGGCGACCGGCTCGAGCTGAGCGCTCTGCCGCGGACGGGCCGGCGCGACCCGCAGCAGGCGCGCCGCGGGGCTCGGCAGCCACCAGTTCCAGCGGCCGAAGAGCGCGACGGCCGCCGGGGCGAGGATCCCGCGGATGATCGTCGCGTCGATCAGGATGCCGCCGCCGAGTGCGGTGGCGAAGATCTTCGCCTCGGTGCCGGGCGTGGCGCTGAAGGCGACGAAGGCGAGGCCCATGATCAGCGCCGCGCTCGTCACGAGCCGCCCCGTGCTGCCGATGCCCTCGACGACCGCTTCCTCGGTGGAGCCCGTGCGGTCGTAGGCCTCCCGCATCCGGCTGATGATGAACACCTGGTAGTCCATCGAGACGCCGAAGAGGAAGGCGAAGATCACGAGCGGCAGCTCGACGTTGATCGCCCCGGTCGCACCGATGCCCCAGATCTGCGCCGAGCCGAAGCCGTGCTGGAAGACGAGGACGATCAGCCCCCACGCCGCCGCGACCGAGACGAGGTTCAGGAGGACGGCCTTGAGCGGCAGCAGCAGCGAGCGGAATGCGCGGACGAGCAGCAGGAACGTGAGCAGCGAGATCAGCCCGACGAAGAGCGGGAAGTTGCCGTAGACCGCGTCGAGGAAGTCGGCGCTCTGCGCGGCCTCGCCGCCGACGGTCACGTCGCCCGGCAGGGTGCCTGCGGTGGCGCGGAGGCGGTCGAGCGTCGCGCGGCCGGCTGCGGAGTTGCCGTCCACGGCAGGGATCACGGTGACGATCGCGGTACCGCCGACGCGCCAGGCGGTGGGCGCGACCGCGCTCTGGACGCCCTCGACCTCGGCGAATGCCGCGCGCGACCGCAGCGGGGTCGCCCGAGCGGACGAGCGCGTCGAAGGGCGAGAGCGGCCCGGTGCCGATGCCGGCGTCCTTCAGCTGCTCGAGCGCGACGCGGGCGGGTCCGGCCTGAGCGAGCGAGTCGGCGCGCGGGTTGCCGAGCTGGATCGTCGAGGCGGCGACCACGAGCGCGGCGAGCACCGCGGTCGCCGTGATCGCGGCCGCCCAGCGCCGACGCACGATGATGCGCGCCCAGGCCGACCAGGCGCGCCCGGCGCCGTCGTGGCCGCGGGGGCGGGGCCGGTCGAGCCGCGGGCCGACGGTGGCGAGCAGGACGGGCAGGAGCGTGATCGCGACGGCGACGCTGACGAGCGCGATCAGGAGGCCGGCGATGCCGATGTTGCGCAGGAACGGCACCGGCAGGACGACCAGGGCCAGCAGCGAGATCGCGACGGTCGTGCCGCTGAAGACGACGGCGGAGCCGGCGTGCTGCATCGCGTTGCGGACGGCCGACTCGTTCGACAGCCCGGCATCGCGGCGCTCCTCGCGCCAGCGGGCGACGACGAGCAGGGCGTAGTCGATCGCGATGCCGAGCCCGATCAGACCGACCAGGAACTGGACGAGCACGGAGACGTCGGTGACGCTCGCGAGCGGCCAGATCAGCAGGAACGTCGTCGGGATCGCGACGAGTGCCATGAGCAGCGGCACGATCGCCATGAAGGAGCGGAAGACGAAGATCAGGACGAGCAGCGCGCCGAGGGCCGCCAGCAGCGTCTCGATCAGGACGCCGGTGCCTCCGCCGTCGTCCCCCGCGGCGGCACGTAGCGCGTCGAGGCCCGTCACCGCGACGGCGGAGCCGCCGACCGTGACGCCGGCCAGCGCGGCTTGCGCCGTCCTCGCCTCGGCCTGGCCCGGATCGACTCCGCCCTTGGCGGGGATGGAGACGAGCGCGAACGTGGTGCGGCCGTCCCTCGAGACGAAGGCGCGATCGCGGGTCGAGGCGTACGATGTGATGCGCGACTCCGGCAGCGCCGCCTCGACCTTGGCGAGAGCCGCGTGCGAGCTCGTCGCCGACGCCGGGCGAGTCGACCGTCGTCCCGTGCGGAAGGCGGACGACCGGGACGATCGGGGCGACGTCTCCGCCGTTGCCGTAGAGCGCGGCGATCTGGCGGTTGGTGTCGGAGCCTTCACCGGGTGTGTCGAACTCGCGGCGAGAGCGCCTTGCCCGCCGGGCCGATGGCCGCGAATGCAGCGATCGCGACCACGAGCCAGAAGCCGAGGACGAGCCGCTTGTGGCTGAGGACGACGGCGGTGAGGCGGTTCATAAACGATCCCTTCCGACAAGTTGTCGTACGTTGTAAGAGCGAGCCTAGTCGTACGCTGTAAGGCGAACAGGGGGCTAGCCGTACTTCTGCGAGAGGCGAGCCCGAGGCGCCGGATCGAGCGGGTGCGGGCCCGTCGCTCAGGCGCCGTGGGCGCCGACGGCCGGTCCCGGCTCGCGCTGCCGGACGCTCCGAGGCGGCGTGCGCGAGACGCGTCCCCGCGCCGCGATCACGAGGGCGATGGCGATCACTGCGACGGCGACCGCGAACGTGATCCGCATGCCCGTCGCGACGGCCGCAGGTGCGGCGGTCGCGACGCTGTCTGCGCCCGAGGCGAACGCGAACACGGCGCCCATCGCGGCGGCGCCGGTGATGAGGCCGAGGTTGCGCGAGAGGTTCAGGAGCCCGGAGGTCACGCCGCGCCGATCCGCGGCGACGGCACCCATGACGGCTGTGGTGTTGGCTGTCTGGAAGAGCGCGTAGCCGGAGGTGAGGACGATGATCGGGGCGAGGTAGCCAGCGATGCCGAGCCCCGTCGGGAGCACCGCGAGGCCCCCGGCCCCGGTGGCCATCACGGCGAGCCCCGCGACGGTCACGCGCGGGGCGCCGAAGCGATCCGCGAGGCGGCCGGCCGGGATGCCGGTCAGCGCGACGACGATCGGGCCGGCCGAGAGGGCGACCCCGACGAGGGCGGCGTCGAGCGCGAGCGTGCGGGCGAGGTAGAACGGGCCGGCGACGAGCGTCGCCATCATCACCGTTGCGACCAGCGAGCTCATGCCCAGGCTCGCGCTGAGCGCTCGATCACGGAAGAGCTCGAGCCGGATCAGGGGAATGGCGGCCCTCGCCTCGGTCAGGCCGAACAGCCCGAGGCCGCCGGCAGCCGCCAGCAGCAGCGCGATGTTGAGCGGGCCGAAGCTCCCCCGCCCCAGCGTCAGGGCGAGCGTGTACGCGGTGAGCGTCAGCGCGAGCACGAGCGTGCCCCTGCCGTCGAAACGGCCGTGGGCGCGCGCCTGCGCCGCGCGCTCGGCCGGCAGGTGGCGGTGCGCGAGGAGCAGGGTCAGAGCCCCGAGCGGCGCGCTCGCGAGGAAGATCGCGCGCCAGCCGACGCCGGCGATCAGCAGCCCGCCGAGCGTGGGGCCGAGCGCCGTTCCGACTGCGGACATCGTCGCGAGCAGCCCCATCGCCCGGCCCGTGCTCGCCTTCGGAACCGTGTCGGCGACGAACGCGAGGGTGAGCACCAGCATGGCCGCGGCGCCCAGGCCCTGTGCCGCCCGCGCGGCGATCAGCAGCCATAGCGCGGGCGCCGCGCCGGCCGCGATCGACGACAGCGTGAAGAGGGTGATCCCTGCGAGGAGCAGCCTCCGGCGACCGACGATGTCACCCAGCCGCCCGATGCCCACGACCGCCGTGGTGACCGCGACGAGATAGGCGAGCACGACCCACAGGACGTCCTGGAACGACGCCGAGAATGCTTCTGTGAGGGTCGGCAGGGCGACGTTGGCGATGCTCGTCCCGAGCGAGGCGAGCACCATCGCGAGCGACAGGCTCGCGAGTGCCCAGCGCGCCGACGGCGCCCCGTCCGCCGGCGTGCTCGAGGTTCGTGCGTGTGTTCCCGTGTCCGGAGCCATGCCGTCTCCAACCTGCTCATTAGATACACAATGTATCTTATGAGGCGGAGTCTAGCTCGCCGATATAGGATACGCAAGTGGATCTTGTGCATGGTGACCCGGAACCGGCGCCCGTGCGGCGACGGCGGCGCGGCGCCGACCTCGAAGGCGCCCTGCTGGACGCCGCCTGGGCCGAGCTGACCGAGCGCGGCTACGACGGGTTCACAATGGATGCGGTCGCCGTCCGCGCCGGCACGAGCCGGCCGGTGCTGTACCGCCGCTGGCCGGGCAAGCACGAGCTCGTGCGCGCGGCGATTGCACACGCAGGCGCCCGGGCTCGGCCGCAGATGCCCGACACCGGGAGCCTCCGGGGCGATCTCGTCAGCCTGCTCGAGCACGCCAACACGGCGCGCCTCGGCTTCATCATCTTCCTCAACCTGCAGCTCGGCAGCTACTACCGCGAGACGGGCACGAGCCTCGCGGAGCTGCGGGACGGGCTCGGGGGCGCGCATCGCGAGGCCGTCGAGCTGATCTTCGCCCGCGCGATCGAGCGCGGCGAGCTGGACGAGGTCAAGCTGACGCCGCGCATCGCACGCCTGCCGTTCGACCTCGTCCGGCAGCAGATCACGATGACGCTCGAGCCGGTTCCCACCGCCGCCATCGAGGAGATCCTCGACACGATCTTCCTCCCGCTCGTGCAGCCGTAGCCGCCCGTCCGGGCGGTGGCCGCGCGCTTCGTACTTTGTACGATGCGCCGGCGCGCGAGTCGCGCCCCCGACGATGGCCGAGCAGCCGAAACGAGCAACGGAGGAGCGGGCGCCGCTGAGCAGGGAGCGCGTGCTCCAGGCCGCGCTCGCGCTCGCCGATCGCGGCGGGCTCGAGTCCCTGACCATGCGCCGGCTGGCCGAGGAGCTCGGCGTGGCGGCGATGACGCTCTACTACTACGTGCCGAGCAAGGACGAGCTGATCACGGGCATGGTCGACATCGTCTTCGCCGAGATCGAGCTCCCCCCGGCCGACGATGGCTGGAAGGCGGCGATGCGGCAGCGGGCGATCTCGACCCGCGCGGCGCTCGATCGCCACCGCTGGGCGGTTGGCCTCATGGAATCGCGTGCGATGCCCGGCCCGGCAAGCTTCCGGGTGCACGACACGGTGCTCGGATACCTGCGCTCGGGCGGCTTCTCGATCGAGGCGACGATCCAGGCCTATTCCGTGCTCGACAGCTACATCTACGGCTTCGCGCTGCAGGAGCAGACAGTCCCGTTCGAGGACGCCGAGGGCGCCGCGGCGGTCGCGCAGGAGCAGGCGCGCGCGTTCGAGGCGCGAGCGGCGGATCCCGAGGTCGCCGCGCTCGCAGAGGAGTTTCCGCATCTCCACGAGGTCGTCGCGGGACACGTCGCCCGCGTCGGCCACGACTTCGGGCAGGCGTTCGAGTACGGCCTCGATCTGATCCTCGACGCGCTCGACGAGCGACGGCCCACCCGGCGGGGGCACGAGCCTCAGGCTCCAACATGACCAGCGAGTGCACGCGGCCGTGACGACTGAGCTATTCCCCGAGCAGCGCGATCGTGTCCTCGAAGGACCCGACCAGGCCCGGGAAGTCGAACTCGGGTAGCTGTGAGAGCGACTCGACCGGGAAGTGGTCTTCGTAGAGCGGATAGAAGCCGCCAGGCGGAGCCGGCAGGAGGTGAACCCCGCCGATGCCGGCTGCGCGGTAGTCGTCGATCTTCTCGCGGACGCGCTCGACGCTGCCGGCCATGACCAGCGCGGCGCACATCTCGTCCGATACCTGCGCGACTGCGCCGTGGAGGTCTCCCCGGCGGACTCGCTCTCCGATTGCCTCGGCCTCCGCCGAGAACCCGGCCGCGCGAGCACTCTCGAGATAGGCCGGGGCGGAGCCGAGCGCGCTCGCGAACATCATCACCTGTCCCTTCGCAAGCTCGACGCCACTGTCGTCGCGGGTCACGACCGCGGGGAAGCCGATCGTGGCGTCGAAGCCGTCCAGCGAGCGCCCCGCGCGCTCCGCGCCCCGGCGGAGGGCCGGCATCGTCACGTCACGAACGTACTCGAGCGACTGGAACCATCCGACCATGCCGTCGGCGACCTCGCCGGCCAGCTCCATCATGCGCGGGCCGTTGGCGGCGATGTAGATCCTCGGAGGAGGCTGCGGCAGCTCCATGTCGAGGTGGAAGTTCCGGACGGAGAAGACCTCGCCCTCGTACGAGACCAGCTCGCCGCCGAACGCGGCGCGGAGGATCGCGATGTAGTCGCGCATCGCCGTGACCGGCTTGCGGTACACCTGCCCGTGCCAGCCCTCGACGTAGCCGCGGGCCTGGACGCCCAGGCCGAGTACCAGCCGCCCTCCCGACAGCTGATGCAGCGTCGCCGCCTGCAGCGCCATCGTCACTGCGGATCGCGACCAGACCCCCACGACCCCGGTGGCGATCTCCACTCGCGACGTCTGCAGAGCTGCTGCCGTTGCGGGCCCGAAGGAATCGCCGAACGTGATCTCGGGAAACCAGCAGCTCCGAAAGGCGGCGGCCTCGGCGCGAGTCGAGAGATCGATCGCCACGGGAGCCGGCAGCGAGGTGAGGAACAGGCCGATGCCGCTGTCGTCAGCCATGGAGTGCCAGGCTAGCCTCCAGTGCCGGACGCGGCAAGGGCCGCGCTACACGGCGAGGCGCTTCTCGAGGTAGGCGGCGAGGCGCGCGAGCGGGAACGAGAGGCAAAAGAAGATCGCGGCGACGGCGAGCAGGATCTCGAAGGCGTGGCTGTCGCCGACGCCGATCGGCGGGTACGCCGCGAGCCGCTGGGTCTGGCGATTGCTCGCCTCGAGCAGGTCGAGCCCGCCGATCACGCCGACCAGGGTGGTGTTCTGGATGATGTTCACGAGCAGGCTGACGAGCGGCGGGAGCAGCCGGCGGAGCGCCTGCGGCAGGATCACGTAGGCGTGGCTGCCGACCCAGCGAAACCCGAGGGCGGACGCGGCGTCGCGCTGCTCGCTCGGAATCGACTGCACGGCGCCGCGCGTGGTCTCCGCCACCTGCGCGCTGCCCCAGAGGGTGAGCGCGATCGTGCCCGCGGTGAGCGCCGAGAACTCGAGCTGCGACGAGATCGTCGGGAGGAGGAAGAACGTCCCGAAGACCGTCACCAGGATCGGCAGGCCGCGAAGGATCTCGACGTAGAGGCGGATCGCGGCGCGCAGCGGGCTGAAGCGGATCGTCAGGAGCGTGCCGAGGACGACGCCGATCAGCATGCTGCCGAGGACGGCGGTCACGGCCACGCGCAGCGTGTTCGGCAGCCCCTCCTGGAGCATGTAGCGCGCGACCGGCTCGACCCAGTCGGGCATCAGGCGGCCTCGGGCAGCGCCAGGCGGCGCTCGAGCCGGCGGATGCCCCACGAGAGGCTCCACACGAGCGACAGGTAGACGATCGCGAGCAGTGCCAGCGACTCGGTCGTCTCGAGCGTGAGATTGCTGATGTTGATCGCCGTCGTCGTCAGCTCCGAGTAGGCGATCACGTACATCAGCGACGTGTTCTTGATCACCGAGATGTACGTGTTGATCGACGACGGCAGCGCGATGCGGGCGCCGAGCGGGAGCGTCACGTTGAGGAACGCCCCGAGCGGCCGGAAGCCGAGCGCGCCGGCCGCCTCGCGATGGCGCTGCGAGACGGCGAGGAAGCCCGCGCGGAAGTTCTCGCTGTTGAACGCGCCGCCCCAGATCATCACCGAGAGCCAGGCGACCGTGAACGCGTCGAGCGTGACCCCCAGCTCGGGCAGGCCGTAGAAGAGCAGGAAGATCTGGACGAGGATCGGCGTGTTGCGGATGACCTCGACGTAGGCGGCCGTGAGCTGGCTGACGACCGGGATCCGGTGCGCACGCGCCGCGCCGAGCACGAGACCGATGACGGACGCGCCGACGATCGCGATCGCCGAGACCTTCAGCGTGTTGAGGAAGCCCTGGATGAGCTCGTCCCAGTTGTCGGAGACGAAGCTCCAGAGATCTTGGAGGAAGGCCATCAGGGGAGGGGGGAGGCGGCCACGCGGCCGCCTCCCCCGGGCTCCGCTATGCGGGGCAGACCGTCTCCACGCTGGGCGCTCCCGGCTTCGCATACCCGAACGTCGTGTCCGGGCGCAGGACGTTCTTCGAGAACGAGCTCACGAACCGCGGCGCGATGTTCGCCTTCAGCATCGGCTGGAACTGATCCCGCTTGCGCATCAGGTTGAGGCGCGAGTCGACCCACTTCTTGAGGGCGACGTTGCCCTGCTTGATGCCGATCCCGAACGGCGCCTCGAGGAAGGCGTCATCGCTCAGCTTGACGTTGCGATCGGCGGCAGCGACGGGCAGGAGGACGGCGTCGTCGTACATGACCGCGTCGGCGCGGCCCTGCTGGAACGCCAGCATCGCGTTCGTGAACGTGTCGGCCACGATGACCTCGGTGCTCTTGAAGCAGTTCTTCATCCAGCGGTCGTAGACCGAGCCGCTCGTCGTCGCCACCTTCTTGCCTGCGAGGTCGCCGAGTTTCTGCACGGCGCCGTCCTTCTTCACGAGCAGTCGGCCCGTGGCCTTGTAGTACGCGCGGGAGAAGTCGATGCGCGCCTCGCGGTCGGCGGTGTAGGTGAACGTCGAGATCACGAGATCGGCGCGGTCGTTCGTGAGCAGCGGCTCACGCGAGGCGGTGGGCGCGCACAGGAAGTTGACGCTGGTGGCGCGGCCGAACGCGTAGCGCGCGAACTGCTTTGCCACCTCGACGTCGAAGCCGGCGTTGTTGCCGCGGACGTCCGTGTAGCCGAAGGGCGGCACGTCGCACTTGACGCCGATGTTCCAGCGCCCGCGCGACTTGATGTTCGCGGGGAGCGGCGGCAGCTTTGCCGCGGTGGCGCCGGCCGCTGTGGCGGCCTCGGCCGGCTGGGCCTGTCTGGCCGGCTGTGCGGATCCCGGCGTCGCGAAGACCAATGCGACGACCGCGACCCCGGCGATCGAAAGCGAGAACCGTTTCATCGAGCCATCTCCTCCTTGTTGATGGACAACTCCTCGAGCGAGTGCGCGAGCTGGAGCGAGCGGCGGAGGAAGCGCCGCGTCCGCTCCTCTTGCGGGCTGTCGAGAATCGAGGCGGGGACGCCCTGCTCGACGATCCGGGCCTCGTCCATGAAGATCAGGCGGTCACCGACCTCCCGGGCGAACTGCATCTCGTGGGTCACGACCATCATCGTCATGCCCTGCTGCGCGAGCTCCTTCATGACGACCAGGACCTCGCCGACGAGCTCGGGATCGAGCGCCGAGGTGACCTCGTCGAAGAGCATCACGCGCGGCTCCATCATCAGCGCCCGCGCGATCGCGACGCGCTGCTGCTGGCCGCCGGAGAGCTGGTTCGGATGCTGGTCGCGCCTTCTCCTCGAGCCCGACCTGCGCGAGGAGCTCGCGGGCGCGCAGCTCGGCGTCCTTGCGGCCGATCTTGCGGATCCGCCGCGCCGCGAGCGTGACGTTGTTCGAGCACCGTCAGGTGCGGGAACAGGTTGAACTGCTGGAAGACCATCCCGATCTTCTGGCGGACGTCCGAGACGTCGGTGCCGCGGGCGGTGATCTCCCGGCCCTCGAAGAAGATCCGCGCCCGAGTCGAGCGGCTCGAGCAGGTTGACGCAGCGCAGCAGCGTGCTCTTGCCGCTGCCGCTCGCGCCGATCACGACGAGCACCTCGCCGGGAGCGACCTGCAGGTCGATCCCGTCGAGCACGAGGTTGTCGCCGAAGCTCTTGCGGACGCCCTCGAGCCGGATCATCTCGCCCGCCGGCTCGCGTCCGCTGGAGCTGCATCCGTCATCGGCAGCGCCTGCGCGGCTCGCACGACCGGGCTGTCCCGGCGCCGTCCCGCACGCCACTGGCAGGGCGCCGTGCGCAGGTCGTTCCGCTCGTGGATTGCCGCATTCTGCCTCCCCGCAGAGGGCGCTTCGCGGCCCATCTTTGCACGTGCGCGGAGCCATGGGAAATGCCGCGTCCGACGCCGGTCCGCGACGCTCCCAGCGTGACGCGGGCAGCGCGCGCGGCCGGATCACGGCTGTACGGGATTTGCAGGAGCTTGTGAGCTTCCGCACGCCTGGGGCGCGGAGGCGCGGCCGGCGTCAGCCCATCTCGAGCTCGACCGCGAGGCCCTGCTCGCCCATGCTGCGCAGGTGCCGGCCGTGGGAGCTGATGGCATCCCAGAACGACGGCTGCACCGTGTAGCGGATGCCGTGCTTGTCGGCGTTCCGGCGGACGATGCGCGCGATCGCGGGGTAGTGCGTGTGCGGGACGCGCGGGAAGAGGTGGTGCTCGATCTGGAAGTTGAGCCCGCCGAGCAGCCAGGTCAGCACGGGGTTGCGCGGGCAGAAGTCGACCGTCGACTCGACCTGATGGACGGCCCAGGTCTGCGGATTCGCGCGCAGCTCCTCGGGCGACGGGCTCGCGGCCTCCTCGACGCAGTGCGCGAGCTGGAAGACGATCACCAGCGTGAAGCTGAGCACGAGCGACACGCCGAGGTACGCGAGCAGCACGACCCACCACGGGTGGAAGAGCATCGGGATCACGAGCGTCCAGCTGACGAAGATCAGCTTGCCGACGATGCACGCGGCGAGATCCCAGCGGCGCGGCGGGCGCAGGGCGGTGTGACCGATGTTGCCGCGGCGGAACGCGGCGAGGTCGCCGTAGGTCTGGAGGCGCAGGCCCATGAAGCTGTAGAGCGGCCAGATGTAGAGGTGCTGGAAGCGGTACCACGGCCGCGCCGGCTGCGCGGGCACGAGCCGGGCGACCGGCATCTGCGTGATGTCGCCGTCGTAGCCGTCGATGTTCGTGTAGGTGTGGTGCGCCACGTTGTGCCGGACGCGCCACGCATAGCTCGAGAAGCCGAGCAGCGTGTCGCCCGTCCAGCCGAGCAGGTGATTGGAGCGCCGCGAGCGGAACGAGGCGCCGTGATTGGCGTCGTGCTGGATGCAGAAGCCGGTGAGAACGGCGCCCGCCACGAGCCCGCCGAACGCCAGCGCCGTCGGCACGAGCCCGGGGGAGCCGAACAGCAGGAGGCACCACGAGACCGCCGTCAGGCCGATGGCCACCGGGATCTTGGCGTAGAGCTTGAGGTACCCGATGCGCCGGGTCGCTGCGCTCGCCAGGTAGGCATCCACCTCGCGGCGGGTCTCCTGGAGGAAGTCCCCGCCGCTCTCGAACGCGATCTTCTCTGCATCCGCCACCGAATCCGGGCTCCTCGCCGTGTTGGCTGCGGCTGCTGCCGAGCGCTCGATCGATCCGTTCCACTCACCGTCCGAACGATCGAACGCGATCACGAGAGCGTGTCCCGGAGCTCGGGGTCGTGCCTCGTCCCTGCGGACAATGTACCCGGCGCGAGCGCCGGGCAGGGGTGCATGATGCCTCCACGGCCTGCGAGCGGCATGACCGGGCGGCGCGCATGCCGGGCGCCTGCGCATCCGCCGCGCGCACGCTCGTTCGGTCACGATGCGCGCGTGAGCGAACGCCGCATCGTGCCCGCGCGTGAGGCGGTCGCCGTGCCCGTCGAGGCGGGCCGCAGCTTCCGCGTCGTCGATCTCGAGGGCGGGCAGATCGGCGACCTCTTCGCGTTCTGCGCGGACGACCCCGGCGAGCACCTCAGCGCCGCGCACACCTGCAGCGAGCTCTACCGGCTCTTCCCGCGGGTCGGCGAGGCGTTCGTGAGCAACACCCGGCGGCCGCTGCTGCTGTTCGAGGCCGACACCTCGCCGGGCTTCCACGACATGCTCTTCGCCGCCTGCGACGCGGCGAGCTACGCCGGCTCGCCCGGCCATGCGTCGTGCGCGGGCAATCTGCAGTCGGCGCTGGCCGCGCTCGGGCTCGGCCCCGTCCCGGTGCCCCAGCCGGTCAACCTCTTCGAGCGCACGGCGGTGCGGCCCGACGGGTCGCTCGAGTGGCAGGCGACCGTCTCGCAGCCCGGCGATTACGTGCAACTGCGCGCCGAGCGCGACTGCGTGGTCGTCGTCTCGGCGTGCCCGTGGGACCTCGAGGCCGGCACTGCCGCGACGCGCCCGCTCGCCATCGACCTGCAGTGAGCGGCGGGCACCGCGTGCGCGCCCCTCGAGCGGATGCAACGCCTCGCCTGCCACGACGCTCGCTCGAGGGCGATCGTCGGCGGGTGTCCATGACAGTGCCCGCGGGCGTGGAACAGCCGGGCGGCGGCAGCTAGCTGCGGATGCCGCCGCGCCGGCGATCGAGCAGCGCGCGCTCGGCGTCGTTCGCGGTGAGGCCGATCGCCTCGTCGTAGGCCGCGACCGCCTCGGCGTCCCGCCCGAGGCGCGTGAGCAGGTCGGCCCGGGTGGCGTGGAAGAGGTGGTAGCCGGCGAGCTCGAGGGGCTCGATCGCCGCGAGCGCCGCGGCCGGCTCGCCCGCCTCGGCGACGGCGACGGCGCGGTTGAGCTCGACGACGGGCGTCGGGGCGTACAGGCAGCAGCTGGTCGTAGAGCGCGACGATCTGCGCCCAGTCGGTCGCCTCGGCGGTCGCAGCGTCGGCGTGCACGGCCTTGATCGCCGCCTGGATCTGGTACGGCGCCGGGCTGGTTGCGGCGCAGGCACGCGCGCACGAGCTCGTGGCCCTCGTCGATCAGCGCGCGGTTCCAGCGCGCGCGGTCCTGCTCGGCGAGCAGCACGAGCGCGCCGTCCGGCGGCGGTGCGCGCGCGCGCGCCGCGACTCGCTCAGCAGCAGCAGCGCGAGCAGCCCGTTGCACCTCGGGCTCGTCGGGCATCAGCTCGGCCAGCAGCCGCGCGAGGCGGATCGCCTCGCCGCTGAGGTCGTCGCGCAGCAGCTCGTCGCCGGCGCTCGCCGCGTAGCCCTCGTTGAAGATCAGGTAGACGACGGCGAGCACGGGGCGGAGGCGGTCCGAGCAGCTCGCTGTCGCCCGGGACGCGATACGGGGATGTTCGCGGCGCGGATCTTGCCCTTGGCGCGCACGAGCCGCTGCGCCATCGTCGCCTCGGGCACGAGGAACGCGCGCGCGATCTCGGGCGTCTGGAGGCCGCCGAGCAGGCGCAGCGTGAGCGCGACCTGCGCGCTCGGCGCGAGCGCCGGGTGGCAGCACATGAAGATCAGCCGCAGCCGGTCGTCGCTCAAGGGGTCGACCTCGATCTCATCGTGGAGCGGCACTCCGGCCGCGGCCTGCACGTAGCGGTCGTAGCGCGACGACTCGCGCCGGAACCGGTCGATCGCGCGGTTGCGCGCGGTGGTCACGATCCAGCCGCCCGGGTTGGGCGGGACGCCCTCGCCGGGCCAGCTGCCGGCGGCCACGACGAAGGCGTCCTGCACCGCCTCCTCGGCGACGTCGATGTCGCCGAAGAGGCGGACGAGGGTCGCCACCGCGCTCCCGTACTGCTCGCGGAAGACGCGCTCGACCGTGGCCGCGGCGTCCGGCACCGCTACCTACGCGCCCGGGTCGTCCTGGAACGGCCGCACCTCGACCGGGCCCTGGCAGGCGACGGTCGCCTTCGACGGCCCACGCGAGCGCGGCGTCGAGGTCGGCGGCCTCGATCACCCAGAACCCGCCGAGCTGCTCCTTGGTCTCGGCGAACGGGCCGTCGGTGAAGAGCACCTCGCCGTCGGCGACCCGCACCGTGGTCGCCGTCGTCGGCCGGATGCAGCCCGCCGCCGAACACCCAGGCGCCCGCCGCCTTGATCTCGGCGTTGACCGCGTCGACGTCGGCGTACATCCGCTCGATGACGTCCGGCGCCGGCATCTCCTCGCCCTCGACCATGTGCACGGACAGCATGTACTGCGTCATGTCGTTCCTCCTCGTCGCGGGGACGGCACCGTACCGTCCCTTCACCTCGTCTACGAACGAGCCCCCGCCGAAATCGACAGCCCTGCGAGATTCGTCAGCGAGCACCCCGCACCGGCCAATCGGCCGCGCGTTCGCCGGCCCTCGGGGTGGGTGTGACGGAGCCCCGTGCCGGGTAGGACGGGCCATGCCTGACGACCCCACGTCCCAGACCCCGGAGAGCACCAAGCCGGCGAAGCCCCGCAGGCGCGCAGCCACGCCGAAGAGCGCCGACGGGCAGCCGCCCGGTCCGGCCGCAGCGAGCCGCGCCGAGGGCGCCGGGCTCGACCCTGATGATGGAGACCTGCGCTCGCAGATCGCGCGCCGCGCGTACCTGATCTCGCAGTCCGAGCACGCGGGCAGTCCCGAGGAGGACTGGATCCGCGCCGAGCGGGAGCTCCTGGAACAACGCTGAACGTGCCCTCCGGCGAGCCCGAGGGGCCGGGCGGCGGGCGCAACCGCCACCGCGCCGCCGGCGATCAGGCCGCGACGGCGCGCGCGAGCCCGAAGGCCCGCGCGATGAGCTCGTAGGAGCGCCGGCGTGCGGCGTGATCGTGGACGATGCTGACCACGAGCACCTCGTCCGCGCCGTACTCGGCGGCGACCTCCTCGAGGCCGGCCTTCACCAGCTCGGGCGTGCCCACCACGGCACGCCGCCCGGAGGGCGTGACGCCGGCCTCGGCGAGGAACGCGACGGCCGTCTCGGGCGAGGGCACCGCGATCAGCCGGCCCTGGTGCAGCAGCGTGATCGCCATGCGCTGGCTCGACGCCAGCCGCTGAGCCTCATCGTCGGTCTCGGCGCAGATCGCCGAGACGCACACGGTGACCTCGGGCTGCGCACGGCGCACCGACGGCTCGAAGCGCTCGCGGTAGAGCCGGGCGTTGCCGGCCGCGCCCGGATTGATGAAGTCGGCGATCGAGTAGGGGAGCCCGAGCTCGCCGGCCCAGATCGCGCTCTGCGGCGAGGAGCCCAGCAGCCACACGTCGGGCCGCCCCGGCGCGCCCGGCAGGGCCGCCAGCCGCGCCCACGGGTGCTCGGGCGGAAAGTCGTTCTCGATGTAGGCGAGCAGCTCGGCGAGCTGCTCGGGGAAGTCGTCGGGCGAGAACTGGCGGCGGTCGCGCTGCAGCGCGATCATCGTCTCGCGATCGGAGCCCGGCGCGCGGCCGATGCCGAGGTCGATGCGATCGCCGTGCAGCCCGCCGAGCATGCTGAACGTCTCGGCGACCTTGAGCGGGCTGTAGTGCGGCAGCATCACGCCGCCGCTGCCGACCCGCATGCGCTCGGTCACCGCGGCGACCTCGGCGATCAGGATCTCGGGTGCCGTGCTCGCGAGCATCGGCATCCCGTGGTGCTCGGCGATCCAGTAGCGCGAGTAGCCGAGCGCGTCGGTCAGCCGGGCCAGGTCGACGGTGTTCTTGAGCGCCTCCGCGCCGGTCCCGCCCTCGCGGATCGGCGACTGATCGAGCACGCTGATGCGCAGGGCCGTCACCGGGTCGTGGCCGGAGCCGCGACGCGCGGCGGCCTGGCGCGCTCGTACTGCAGCGGCCAGTCCTCGCTCGCGACGCCCAGCTCGACCGCGGCGCGCAGCGGCCAGGAAGCGTCGCGCAATGACTCGCGCCCGAGCAGGATCACGTCGGCGTCACCGGCCTCGAGGATCTCCTCGGCCTGGTGCGGCTCGGTGATCAGGCCGACGGCGGCGGTCGGGATGCCGGCACCGTGCCGGACGGCCGCGGCGAACGGCACCTGGTAACCGGGTCCGAGCGCGATCTGCTGGGCGGGCGAGTTGCCGCCCGAGGAGCAGTCGACGAGGTCGACGCCGAGCGGCCCGAGCAGCTTCGCGAGCGCGACGGAGTCGTCGACCGACCAGCCGCCCTCGACCCAGTCGCTGGCGGAGATGCGCACGGCGAGCGGCAGCTCGGCGGGCCAGGCGGCGCGCACGGCCTCGACGACCTCGAGCACGAGCCGCGTGCGCCCGGCGAAGTCGCCGCCGTAGGCGTCGTCGCGGTGGTTCGAGAGCGGCGAGAGGAACTCGTGCAGGAGGTAGCCGTGGGCGGCGTGCACCTCGAGCAGCTCGAAGCCGGCGGCGTGCGCACGCCGGGCGCTGCCCGCGAAGGCCGCGACGAGCCCGGGGAGCTCGTCCGCCGCGAGCGCGCGCGGCACGTGCCAGCCGTCGTCATAGGCGAGCGCGCTCGGTGCGACGGGCTGCCAGCCGCGCTCGTCCGGCCCGAGCGGCCTGCCGTCGAGCCAGGGCGCCGAGACCGAGGCCTTGCGGCCGGCGTGGGCGATCTGGATGCCGGGCACGGCTCCGTGCTGCGAGAGGAACGCCGTGATGCGCCGGAAGGCGGCGACCTGCTCGTCCGACCAGATGCCGGAGTCGTCGGGGCTGATGCGGCCCTCGGGCACGACGCCGCTGGCCTCGACGATGACAGCGCCGGCACCGCCGGTCGCGCGTGCGCCGAGGTGGACGAGGTGCCAGTCGTTCGGGACGCCGTCGAGCGACGAGTACTGGCACATGGGCGAGACCCACGCGCGGTTGCGGAACTCGACGCCCCGCAGGGTGATGGGTGTGTGAAGGAGGGACGTGGCGGGACTCCGCTCGGGAAGGGCCGGTGCAAGGAGTGCAACGCCCGCGGCCGGGCGGGCATTCCGCCATCATCGGCCATGCGCTGGCAGCATGCGGCCATGCGCAGCGTCATCCTCACCGACGGCGGCATGGGCCAGGAGCTGATCCGCCGCTCGCAGGGCCCGCCCACGCCGCTCTGGTCGGGCCGTGTGCTGATGGAGGAGCCCGGACTCGTGCGCGGCCTGCACGCCGAGTTCATCCGCGCGGGCGCGCGCGTGATCACGATCAACGCGTACGCCGCGACGCCCGAGCGGCTCGAGCGCGAGGGCGTCGGCGATCAGTTCCGGCCGCTCCAGAAGCGGGCGCTCGACCTCGCCCACGAGGCGCGCGAGGCCGCGGCGACCGAGCAGGTGCTGATCGCCGGATGTTTGCCGCCGCTCTTCGGCAGCTACCACCCCGAGCTGACGATCTCCTTCGAGGAGACGCTCGCGATCTACCGGCGCATCGTCGCCGAGCAGGCCGGGCGCGTCGACATCATGCTCTGCGAGACGATGGCCTCCGCCGAGGAGGCGCGAGCCGCAGCGCTTGCGGCGGCCGAGGGCGGGAAGCCGGTGTGGCTCGCGTGGACGCTCGCCGACGACGGGCCGCCGCGGCTGCGCAGCGGCGAGACGCTCGCCGAGGCCGACGCGGCGCTCGCCGGGATTCCCCTGGCGGCGCGCCTCGTCAACTGCAGCCGGCCCGAGGCGGTGGACGCGGCGCTGCCCGGCCTGCTCGCGCTCGGCGGGCCCGTCGGAGCGTACGCCAACGCCTTCACGGCCGTCGACCGGCTCAAGCACGGCACGAGCGTGGACGTCCTGGATGCACGGCTCGATCTCGGCCCCGCTGCGTACGCCGGCTTCGCCCTGGGCTGGGCCGAGCTGGGTGCCGCGATCGTCGGCGGCTGCTGCGAGGTCGGGCCGGAGCACATCGCCGCCCTCGCACGGCGTCTCGCCGACGCCGGCTTCGCCACCGGCGCCGTCAGCGGCTGAGCTGCTCGGCCTCACCGGCGCGCGCGTCTGCGCGGTCGTGCTCGAGCAGCAGGAGCGCCGCGTCGTCGGGCAGCGGGCCGCCGTGCGCGGCCGACGCCGTCAGCAGGATCTCCCGCAGAAGGCCATGGCCGGAGGCGCGTGACCGCGTGAGCAGGTCGTGCAAGCGCTGCTCGCCGAAGCGCTCGCCGGGCTGTGCCGCGGCGCGCCCCTCGATCACGCCGTCGGTGTAGAGCAGGAGCGAGAACGCCGGGGGAGCTCGACGCGCACGGGCTTCCAGCTCACGAGCTCGCTGACACCGAGCGGCGGCCCGGGCGTGGCGCCGATCGGGATGGCGGCACCCTCGGACATCAGGATCGGCGGCGGATGGCCGGCCAGCGCGACGGTCGCGCCGGTGAGCTCCGGGTCGATCACCACCGAGCAGACGGTCGCGAAGAACTCCTCGTAGCGGGCATGCTCGATCAGCAGGTGGTTGAGGCTCTGGAGCCGCACCTCGGGCGGAACGCCGGCCTCGACGAGCGCCTCCCACCCGGCGCGCAGCATCGCCGCGAGCCCGGCCGCGGCGGGGCCATGGCCCGAGACGTCCCCGATCAGCAGCGCCACGCCGGTGTCGGGCCGCTCGATCGCGGCGTAGAAGTCGCCGCCGAGCTCGAGCCGCTGCTCGCCGGGCCGGTAGAGCGATGCGACCGCGACGTCGAGCCGCCGTAGGCGCGGTGCGGGCACGAGCGAGCCCACGAGCTCGCGGTGCAGCGCGACCGCCTCGGCGACGCCGCGCTGCGCCTGCGCGCGCAGGCGCTTGGTCACGGCGCCCGCCGCGAGCGCGCTGACGATCCAGATCGCCACCAGCGGGAGCCCGAGGGCAAAGGGATCGGGCGGCTCCGAGTGGAGCACCACGTAGACGAAGCCGGAGCCTGCCAGCAGCCCGACGGCGACGCCCGCCCAGACGTCCACGATCGCGATCGCGAGCACGCCGATCACGGCGACCGCGCCGGCCACGCCGACCGTCTGGTCGCGGCCGACCTCGCGCGCCGCGAACGCCCAGGCCAGCTCGGCGGCGAGACCGATCGCGATCAGCGCCGAGCGCACGCGGCTGCCGACGCGCAGCGACGGATCGAGGAGCGCGAGCGTCAGCGCGCGTGCCCGGGCGCTGACGGCCGGCCTCGCCACCGGGGGTGCCGACGCCGCCGGCACCGAATAGCCGATCACGCTGCTGAGGGCGCCGCCGGCGTTCGTGAGCGGCGCGTCGTGCACGAGCACGCGGATCAGGCGGCCATCGCGCCGGCGGACGTCGAACTCGCCCTCCCACGAGCGGCCGAGTGCGAGCGCCTGCATGATCTCGGCCGCCTGCTTGCGTCCTCGCACGGGCACGACGAGGCGGCCGATCGGCTGCCCGATCGCCTCCTCGGGCGCATAGCCGTAGAGCTCCTCCGCGGCGGCGTTCCAGGCGATCACGGTGCCCTCGATGTCGGTCTCGATGCGCGCCGAGTCCCCGAGCGCCCAGCTCGGCAGGTCGCGTCCAGTGGTAGACGTACGCATTGGCGCGGGATCCTCGGCTCGTGCAGCGGCAGCTGCCGCTCGCATGCTACGCAGCGGAGGCTCGATCCTGCGTCGGCGCGGCGCCGCCACGTGCCCCGCCAGGGCGCGGGGTGGACCGGGCCGGAGTCAGTCCGGCACCTCGGCGATCGCCGAGGTGGCGCGCGGAGCAGTCTCCTGCTCGGCGAGCTCGCCGTGGGGCACCTCCGAGATGCCCTCGAGCGCCGTCAGCGTCGCGTAGCCCTGCTCGAGCAGGGCCGTGTCGCAATCAGGGTCGAGGTCATCCTGGTTCGTGCGGTACTCCATCTGCAGCCAGCGGTCGCTCGTCTCCTGCAGCGCCACGCGCACGCGGCCGAAGCGGTCGAGCGACGCCCAGCGCACGCCGCGCACCTCGTCGGGCGGGAGCGCCGGGGCATTGAGGTTCAGCACCGTGCCGGCAGGCAGGCGCGTGAGCAGGTCGATCGGCTCCGCGATCAGGCCGCAGGCGGTGTCCCAGTGCCACGTGGTGCCCTCGTCCGCGTGCATCGACCCGCTGATGTTCGCGCTCGTCGCGAGTCCCGAGATGCCCCACGTCGCGGCCGTCAGCGCCGCGCCCACGGTTCCCGAATGGAGGCACGCGTGGCCGGTGTTGGGGCCGGAGTTGACGCCGGACACGACGAGATCGGGGATCGGCCCGAACGCGCCCACGCAGGCCGCCATCACCGCGAGCCCGGGGGGCCCGGAGAGCGAGAAGCCGGCGACGTCGGGCGCACCCGGGATGACCTCGGGCCGCGTGTCGATGCGCTGGTCGGCGCGGATCCGCCCGATCGCGGCACCGACGCCGCTCATGTCCTCCTGCGGCGCCACGACGATCACCTCGTGGCCGAGCGCGTGCACCGCGGCCGCGAGCGCGTGCAGACCCGGCGACGCGATGCCGTCGTCGTTGGTCAACAAGACCCTCACCGGCGGCTCCTCTCGAGCTCCTCGACCTGCACGTTCCCGGCGAGCATCGCGATGGCCTCCGCGTCCCCCGAGCCGAGCCCGTGCCGTGTCACGTTCATGGCGCCGGCGGCAACCGCATGGCGCAGCGCCTCGACCGCCGGCTTGCCGGCCACCCGGGCCCAGGCCAGCGCGGCCGTCATCGAGTCACCGGCCCCGGCCGGGTCGACCGCCGTCATGACGGGCCCCGAGGCGGTCAGCAGCTTGCCGTCGAGCAGCGCCATCGCACCGCCCGCGGCCCGCGAGACGACCACGTCGATCGCGCCTGCCTCGGCGAGCCGCTCGATCCCGCCGCTCACGTCGGCGTCCTCCTGGCCGCTCGCCCAGCCGTCCTCGACGAGCTCGTCGCCGCTGATCTTGACGAGATCCGCTCCGCCCTCGAGCACCTCGCGCAGGAACCCGCCCTGGAGATCGGCGACGACCGTCACGCCGTTGGCGCGCAGATCGGACGCGAGGCGCGCGAACGTGCCGTCCGGGAGCACGGAGTCCTGCCGGTGCGTGCCCGTGAGCACGCACACGCCCGCCTCGAGCGCGGCCGCCAGCGTGACGGAGTAGAGGTCGTCCACCTCGTGCCGCCCGAGCGGGCCGAGCGTGGCGTGCCACCACTCCTCGCGCTCGCCCTCGCGGCGGTCGTGCACGTAGGCGCCGCTCGGCTCGGTCACGGTGACGACGCGCACATCGATGCCGCTGCTCGCGAGCAGGTGGCCGTAGACGTCGCCGGTCTCGCCGCCGAGCGCGCTGCAGAACGTCACGGTCGCGCCCAGGGTCTGCAACATGCGCGCGACCCAGAAGCCCTGGCCGCCGGGGTGGATGTGGAGCTCGCCGGCGTGCCTCTCGTCGTCGTCGTGCGCCGCGCGCTCGATCGTGACGGTGAGGATGGGCGCAGGGGCGAAGACGCAGACACGCATGGCGGAGCGTGCCACTCGCTCCTCGTCGCGAAACGCCGGGGGGTGCCTGGCAGAACCCGGATCCTAGGCCGGCGTCCGCCCGTAGAACAGGCGGTAGGTCTCGGCGTTGAGCCGGTGCCCGGGCGCGCCCGCGTAGGAGAGCACCGCGTTGATCCGCACGCGCGAGCCCTCGATCGGCGTCACGCGGTGGGGGCTCCAGTGACCGCGGAAGAGCGCGAGCGTGCCCGGCTCCCCCGACATCGTCCGGATCGGTCCGCGATCGCCGGCGAGCAGATCGCGGACGCCCGCGTCGTTGCGGTCGTCCTCGCTGCGGAGCATCGGCGCGTACTCGAACGTGCCGCCCGCCTCGGGCGCCTGCAGCAGCAGCGTGACCACGAAGTCGGCGCCGTCGAAATGCCAGCCGAGCTCGTCGCCGGGCGCGTAGTACATGTAGTTCATGGCGCCGAGCGGATCCTCGGAGCGGTAGAGCGGGTCCCGCTCGAGCGCCGCCGCCACGAAGCGCAGCAGCTCGCCGGACTCGTACAGCGTGCGCACCGGCGAGTCGGCGGGGATGTCGTCGAGCGCCGTGCCCTCCTTGCCCGAGCGGATCCGCGTGCGCCGCGGGTCGTCCTCTGCGAGCGAGTCGGCCGCGAGCCCGGAGAACTCCACGTCATGGGTCTGCTCGGTACGGTACGCCTTGTCGCGCACCGCGAGCGCTCCCTCGACGGCGGCAGCGATCGCCTCCGGCCGCAGGAAACCACGCAGGTCGCACGCGCCCAGCTCGCCGAGCGCCGCGCGCGCCTCGGCCACGAGCGCCTCGCCTCCGGAGCTGTCGAGTCGATCGATGGGGTAGCGGTCGAGGTCGACGATCTGACCGAGGGAGAGCGGGCTCATACGCGGAGCGTAACCGGCAGCGGGCGTACGCTGTCACGACCGATGCAGGTCGACTGGAGACCGAGCGCCTGCTGCTGCGCCGCTTCACGGCGGACGATGCGGGACTGCTGGTCGAGCTCGACTCCGACCCGGCCGTGATGCGCTTCATCACCGGCGGGCGCCCGAGCTCACGCGCGGAGATCGAGGGCGAGTACCTCCCCGCCTGGCTCGGGTACTACGACGAGGACGCGGGCCATGGCTTCTGGGCGGCGATCGAGAAAGCATCCGGTGCGTTCGCCGGCTGGTTCCACCTGCGCCCGCGGGAGGGCGGTCCCGTCCGACGAGCCCGAGCTCGGCTACCGCATGCGCACCGCGGTCTGGGGGAAGGGCTACGCCACCGAGGGTAGCCGCGCTGATCGAGCGCGCCTTCCGCGAGCTCGGCGCCATGCGCGTGACCGCCGAGACGATGGCGGTCAACGCGGCCTCACGCCGCGCGCTGGAGAAGGCCGGCATGCGCCACGTGCGCACGTTCCGCGCGGACTGGCGCGACAAGATCGACGGCGACGAGCACGGCGACGTCGAGTACGCGATCACCCGCGCCGAGTGGGGCTGCTCAGCTGACGTGAACGGGAGTGCCGACCGGCAGCTCGAGCGCCACCAGGCGCATCAGCGCGTCGTCGGTCACGCGCACGCAGCCATGGCTCACGGCACCGCGGCCGCCGCCGGCGGCGCTCCAGCCGTGGATGGCGACGACGGCCTGCTTGCCGTCGAACACCGGCACCTGCGGGCTGTGCGTGGTGAGGCTGACGGTCCAGTCACCGAGCACCGCGTGATCGGAGCGCCAGTGGTCGTAGGTCGCGTGCAGGCCGACCGGCGTGGGCGTCCCGCTCGAGCCGGTGCCCACGTGCGCGGTGCGTACGATGCGGCCGTCGTGCATGATCTTCAGCGTCCCGCGCTCGCGCGACACCTCGACGCGCCAGCGGTTGACGACGAGCTTGACGCGCTCGGCGCGCAGCCAGCCCGAGGTCATGCCGTGCGAGAACCAGGCGGGGAGGCGCACCTTGAGCCAGCGCTCGCCGGCGACGTCGCGCGCCTCGAGCACCAGGAGGCGCTGCTGCACCTTGCGGTAGAACGTCTTCGGCTGCATCTCGAAGACCGGCTCGCCGGCCGGCGTCTTCGCGATCGCCGTCCAGTCGGTGAGCACGGCGTCGAAGCTCTTCGCCGCGCCCGGCGAATACGGCGCGGCACGTTTCGCCGACGCCGTCGCGGGCAGTACGAGAACGACGAGCAGAAGGAGAGCCAGACGATGGGAGATGCGTGCCATGCCCCGAACCATCGTCGCTCTGCCGGATGTTCTGGACCGCTGAACGGACCATTTCCGCCGAAGTCTTATGGAACCCTCCGACCGGAAATCCGGCCGGAACCTCGTGATCCTGCCCGCGTTCTTCCGCGGGATCCGCGCGATCCCTGTCAGGCTGACGGATTGAGCGCCTAGCTCGGATTGGCGATTCGCTGGGTGGGGCTGTTGGGCGGTTCTGTGCCACCCGGCACGAGATCGGTGCGCTTCCGCACGAGCCTGCTGTGGCATCCGCCACGAGCTCGGAGCGTGATTCCGCGGTCGCGGTGTCTCGGAGCGCCTGGATCGCCTCGATCCGGCCGGCTGCGCGCTGCTCGCGGGTGCGCCCAGGCTGCGGGCGAGCTCGCGATCGCTGCGCGCCGCGGCTGCTGCAACCGGCGCGACCCAGGGAGCGGGCGACCGATGACTTCCGCCGTTCGCGGTCGTCTGCACCGCACAGGGGAGCAGAGAGAAAGGAGCACGGCGATGAGCAAGGTGAGGCTGGACATCTCGATGTCGCTCGACGGCTTCGTGGCCGGTCCGGCTGCGACGCTCGAGCTCCCGCTCGGCATCGGCGGCGAGCGCCTGCACGAGTGGGTCTTCGGGCTCAAGACGTTCCGCGAGAACCACGGCATGCCGGGCGGCGTGACGAACCGCGACGACGAGATCGTGGCCGAGGGTCTCGCGTCGAACGGCGCCGTGATCATGGGCCGCAAGATGTTCAGCGGCGGCTCGGGCCCCTGGGCGGACGACCCGAACGCGGACGGCTGGTGGGGCGACGAGCCGCCGTTCGGGATGCCGGTCTTCGTGCTCACGCATCACGCGCGCGAGCGCAAGCCGATGGCCGGGGGCACCGACTTCGTGTTCGTCGGCGACGGCATCGAGCCGGCGCTCGAGCAGGCGCGTGCGGCCGCGGGCGGCAAGGACGTCTTGCTGGCCGGTGGCGGCGACGTCGCGCAGCAGTTCCTGCGCGCCGGCCTGGTCGACGAGGTGCAGGTGCACCTCGTGCCGCTGTTCCTCGGCGGCGGCGTCCGCCTCTTCGACGGCATCGAGCTCGATGCCGTGGCGCTGGAAGCGGAGAGGGTCGTCGCGTCGCCCAACGTCACCCATCTCCGCTTCCGCGTGATCGGCTAGCGCCTCAGGCCGCCTCGTACTCCAGCTCGAGCTGGGGCTCGCGCTCGGCCACGGGCACCGCGCGTGCGCTGCGGCGGAGCAGCACCGGCGTCACTGCGAGGATGCCGAGCGCACCGACGATCAGCGGGACGATCAGCGCGGGCTTGAAGCCGTCGAGCAGTGCCTGCGGCGTCCCGCCCGTGCCCGTGTTGGCGTTCACGACCGCGGCGACGACGGCCAGCACGAGCGCGCCGCCGAACTGGAACGAGGTGTTGAGCAGGCCGCCCGCGAGGCCCTGCTCGCCCGGCGCGATGCCGTTCGTGGCCGCGATGTTGAGCGGCCCGAAGGCGAGCGCGAAGCCGAGCCCGCTGAGCAGGATCGTCGGCAGCATCGCGCAGCGCGTAGCTCGACTCGAGCGCCGATCGGCAGGAAGAGCGCGTAGCCCACACGATCGAGGACCATGCCGGTCGCGATCAGCCGCGTGACGCCGAAGCGCATCGACGAGCGGCGCGATGCGCGTCGAGATGATCGCCACGAGCACGCCCGCCGGGGAAGATCGCCAGGCCGGTCTCGAGCGCCGACCAGCCGCGCAGCTGCTGCATGTAGAGCGTCGCGATGAACTGGAAGCCGACCCAGGCCGCCGAACAGCGCCATGGCGCCGAGGTTGGCCCGCACCAGCGAGCCGCGAGCGCAGGATGCCGAGCCGCACGAGCGGCACGGTCGTGCGCCTGCTCGACGTGCGACGAAGGCGGCCAGCAGCACGACCGCGCCGGCGAACGAGCCGATCGTGCGGGCGCGACGCCCAGCCGGCGTTCGGCGCCTCGACGAGCGTGTAGACGAGCAGCAGCATGGCGCCGGTGATGGTCACCGCGCCGGCGACGTCGAACGCTGCCGCGGCGCGGGCGGCGGGCGTCCGCGTCGGCACGAGCCGCAGGCCGGCGATCAGCGCGATCGAGCGCGACCGGAGCGGGCAGGAAGAAGACCCAGCGCCAGCCGATCTCGGTCAGCAGCCCGCCGATCACGAGGCCGAGCGAGAAGCCGGTGGCGCCGGTCGCGGTGTAGATCGCGAGCGCCTTGTTGCGCGCCGGTCCCTCGGCGAACGTCGTCGTGATGATCGACAGGCCCGGCCGGCGCGGTGAAGGCCGCGGCGACGCCCTTGATGAAGCGCGTCGCGATCAGCAGCGTGCCGTCGTCGACGAACCCGCCGAGCACCGAAGCAAACGCGAACACGCCAAGGGAGATCAGGAACACGCGCCGACGACCGAGCAGGTCGGCGGCGCGTCCGCCGAGCAGCAGGAAGCCGCCGTAGCCGAGCACGTAGGCGCTGACGATCCACTGCAGCGAGCTGGTCGAGAGGCCGAGGTCGGTCTTGATCGACGGCAGCGCGACGCCGACCATCGAGACGTCGAGCGCGTCGAGGAAGAGGGCGCCGCAGAGCACGAGCAGCGCGCCCCAGGCGCGGCGGCTGAGTCCTCCGCTGCCATCGTCGAGCGCGTGCGGGAGCGGTGTGGCGGTCGCGGTCATGGGCAACTCCTTGCGGCGGGGTGTCGAGCTGGCGGAAGCGGCACTGCTCAGCTATTGTTCGATCGGCATCGTACATACTAGTTCGACACAGGTCAAACAATGACTGAATCCGCTGTGCACCCCGTCGATCCCAAGGCGCCCGAGCTGGCGTCGATCGACGTGCTCACCGTCCTGCAGGCGCTCTCCGACCCCGTGCGGCTCGCGATCGTCCGGCAGCTGGCCGCCTGCGAGGCGAGCGCGAGCGGCCTGATGTGCGGGCAGATCGATCTTCCGGTGAGCAAGTCGACGGGCAGCCATCACCTCAAGACGCTGCACCTCGCCGGGCTCACGGCCGAGCGCCAGCAGGGCGTGTGCAAGTACATCCGCCTACGCCGCCCCGAGCTCGACGAGCGCTTTCCGGGCCTGCTCGACTCGGTGCTCGGCGCCCCCGCGGCGCCCTAGGCGACCGCGCGGCACCGTTTGCCCGCAGGCCCTGCGGGGTATTGAGTCCACGCCCGGGCACTCGCGCGACCACGGAAGGCACTTCCCCGATGGATGACCAAGGCACCCCGCCGCCCCGCCCGCCGGATGACCCCGCGAGGCCCGTGATCGTCCCACCGGGCGATGCCGACGTCAACGTCGTGCACGAGCAGGAGCGTACGCGCGTCCTGCCCGACGGCACCGTGGTGCGCGACACCGACCGCGTCGAGACGACGATGCGCGATCGCCTGCCGTGGATCCTGATCGCGCTGCTGGCCGCCGTGATCATCGCCGGCGCCGCCGTCTGGTTCTTCACGCAGTCCTCGGGCAAGCCGGTGCCCGCCGTCGTCGGCCAGCGCATCGACGCGGCGGTGACGCGAGCTCCAGTCGGACGGCTTCAAGGTCGCGATCACGCGTCAGTCCAACGCGAAGGCGGAGGGCGTCGTCATCGGGCAGAACCCGGCCGCCGACACGGAGGCCGACGACGGCTCGTCGGTCAAGCTGCTGGTGTCCGACGGGCCGAGCACCTCGACCGTGCCGAACGCGGTCGGGCTCTCGCAGGCCGAGGCGCGCGCCGCGCTCGTCGACGCGGGCTTCGCGGTGACGACCGCCCAGGTCAACTCGGACGAGCCGCCGGGTACCGTCGTCGCGCAGGATCCCGCAGCCGGCGAGAAGGTCGAGCCGGGCTCGAAGGTGCGCGTGAACGTCTCGAAGGGCGTCGCGAGCGCCGACGTGCCGAGCGAGGTCGGCAACCTCGTCGACGAGGCGGAGTCCGAGCTCACCGCGGCCGGCTTCAAGACCTCGGTCACGCGCGTCGAGTCGGACGAGCCGGTCGACACGGTCGTGGCGCAGGATCCGTCGAGCGGTCAGGCGAGCAAGGGTTCGACGGTGGAGCTCAGCGTCTCGCAGGGTCCGCCCGAGGTGACGACGAGCGAGACGACGGTCACCGTGCCGACGACGCCCGAGACCGTGACCACGGACGCGACGACCTCGCCGTAGCGCGAGTCAGCGCGACTGCGACTCGACCGCGAGCCGCAGCTCGGCGCGTGGGCGCCGAGCCACGCGAGGTACGCGCCCCGACGCGCTCGAGGGCGGTGACGGCTTGCCCTCGCACGCGTGGTGCTGCGAACATGTGTTCGTGTCGCTCGACAGCCACGATCCTCCACGCCGACGCTCGACTCGTTCTTCGCGTCGGTCGAGCAGCGCGACGACTCCGCGGCTGCGCGGCCGGCCCGTGATCGTCGGCGCGGGGTCGTGCTCGCCGCGAGCTACGAGGCGAAGGCGTTCGGCGTCCGCACGCGCGATGGGCGGCGCGGAGGCGCGGCGGCTGTGCCCGCACGCGATCGTCGTGCGCGCCGCGCATGGCCGC
Organism: uncultured Actinomycetes bacterium; assembly: GCA_963834415.1. GTDB lineage: Bacteria > Actinomycetota > Thermoleophilia > Gaiellales > JALYLC01 > JALYLC01. Next base: position 377,705 of record CAWIBP010000005.1, read on the forward strand.
CTACACCGCGGCGAGCAAGGCCGATGTTCGCGGTCTTCGACGAGCACGACGCCCGGTCGTCGAGGGCCTCTCGATCGACGAGGCGTTCCTCGACGTGCGCGGCATGGAGCGCATCGCCGGCACGCCCGCGCGAGATCGCCGCTGCGGCTGCGCGCGGGCCGTGCGCGAGCAGGTCGGCCTGCCGATCACGGTCGGCGTCGCGCGCACCAAGTTCCTCGCCAAGGTCGCGAGCGCGGTCGCCAAGCCCGACGGGCTGCTCGTCGTGCCGGCCGACGGCGAGCTCGCGTTCCTGCACCCGCTGCCGGTCGAGCGGCTGTGGGGCGTCGGGCCGGTGACGGCCGCGAAGCTGCACGCGCGCGGGCTCACGCACCGTCGGCGAGGTCGCGCGCGCTGGCGGAGGCGGCGCTCGTCGCGCTGCTCGGGCGCGCGGCTCGGGCCGGCACCTGCACGCGCTCGCGCACAACCGCGATCCGCGGCGCGTGCAGGCCGGGCGCCGGCGGCGCTCGATCGGCTCGCAGCGCGCGCTCGGGCGCGCGCACCGGACGCCGGCGGCGAGCTCGACGCGATCCTCGTCGGCGCTCGTCGACCGCGTCACCCGCCGCATGCGCGCCGGCGCGGCCGCGTCGGCCGCACGGTCGTGCTGCGCCTGCGCTTCGGCGACTTCACGCGCGCGACGCGCTCGCACACGCTGCCGGGCGCGACCGCCGCAGACGCGGCCGATCCTGGCGACTGCGCGCGAGCTGCTGGCCGCGGCGCGGCCGCTGATCGCGCGCGCAGGGCATCACGCTGCGTCGGCATCTCGGTCACCAACCTCGAGGACGGCGCGCCGTGCAGCTCACGCTGCCGCTCGACGGCGCCGACCCCGGCGCGCTCGACTCGGCGCTCGACGGCGTGCGCGAGCGCTTCGGCACGGCGGCGATCACGCGCGGCGTGCTGCTCGGCCGCGACCAGGGCGCCGACGATGCCGCTGCTGCCGGACTGACGGCCGGCGCCGGCTGGCAAGATCAGCCCGTGGAGACGCTCGCGATCGACACGCCACACGGCCCTGCGCGCGCGCACCTGCGCCCTGCCGGCGACGCGCGGGCCGCGCTGATCCTCGGCCATGGCGCCGGCGGCGGGGTCGCCGCGCCCGACCTCGTCGCCGCGGCCGGGGTCGCGCTCGCCGAGGGAATCAGCGTCGCGCTGATCGAGCAGCCCTATCGCGTGGCGGGCCGCCGCTCGCCGCCGCCCGCCCGGCAGCTCGACGCGGCCTGGGGCGCGGTGCTCGAGCACCTGCGCGACGGTCCGCTGGCGGGGCTGCCGCTGCTCGTCGGCGGGCGCTCGTCGGGCGCGCGCGTGGCGTGCCGCACCGCGGCGGCCACGGACGCCGTGGGCGTGCTCTGCCTCGCGTTCCCGCTCCAGCCGCCGCGACCGCCCGAGCGGGAGCCACGCACCGAGCCGCCTGCCCGAGCTGGAGGCCGTGACCGTGCCGGTGCTGATCGTGCAGGGCGCGCGCGATCCGTTCGGGATGCCACCCGCGGGCCCCGGCTGCGAGGTCGCCGTCGTGCCGGGCGACCACAGCCTGCGCGGCGACGCCCAGGCGATCACCACCGCGATCCGGGCGTGGCTGATCGCCCGTGTCAGCGGCGGCTGACGCCCGGAGGCGCGCCCGGCCGCGCGCGCTCAGGTTACGCGCTTCGACTCGAGCCCGGCCCGGATCTCGGCGATCAGCTTCTGCCGGCCCTTGAGCTCGCTCGCGTACTGCGAGAGCGTCTTCTGGCGCGCCTTCACGAGCTCGAGCTGACGCTCGATCAGCGGCTCCGCGGTGTCGATGATGCGGAGGCGGTCGGCGTCGCTCGGGTCGTGCGCCCACTCGTCGCGCAGCCCGGCGCGGATCTCCTCGGCGTGCACGAAGTCGATGATCTCCTCGAGCGCGAGCCCGAGCAGGTCGCGCAGCCGGAGCACCTCCTGCAAATGCGCGATGTCGGCCTCGCAGTACACGCGGTGGGCGCCCGGCGTGCGCTGCGCGCCCGTGCCGAGCAGCCCGAGCTCCTCGTAGTAACGGATCGTCCGGGTGGTGACGCCGAGGCGCGCCGCCACCGCCCCGATGCGGTGGCCGCGCTCCTTCGCCGGGGCGGCCATAGGCCTCCCTTTGTAGACCAGAATCCGGCCTGCTGCAACCGTGATCCCGCATCTTTGGGCAACGTTAACGGAGCCCCGAAAGCGAGCCCGACTCGGGCTCTCCGTGGGCCGCCAGCGCTCGCCGGAGCGCAGGTCGAGCGGGTCGCGCTCCCAGCCGGCGCGATCGCGCCGCAGCGGGCCGCCCGCGCGCCCGGTCAGCATCAGCCGGCGGCGCCTTCGGCGGCCGGCGCTCCAGGCGCTTGCCGCATCCGTGCAAACGGGGCCAGGCCCCAAGTGCACGGCCGCACGTTCGCGTGCAAACGGGGCCAGGCCCCAAATGCACGGCCGCTGGTTCAGGGGGACGCGTGCAGATGGGGCCAGGCCCCAAATGCACGGCCGCTCGTTCAGGGCCTGGCCCTGAACGCGGGTTGCGGTGGCTGTCACGCTGGGCGTCACGCCCTAGGATCGCCGCATGGCGAGCTACTGGTCGGTCGAGCGAGATGGCAGCCGGGTCGTCGCCGTGTGCCCGGAGGTGCTGCTCCCGTTCGGCGCGGAGCGACCCGCGTGGATGGCGCAGTGCATCGGCGCGATCCGGGACGAGCTGCGGCTGCTCCCGATCGAGGCCGACTCGCTGCTCGAGGCGGCGCTCGGCGGCGAGCCGCCGCTGGGCGCCGCGCTCGAGGACGCCCTGCTGGTGGACGGCTGCGTCCCGCCGGCCCAGCTGCACGCAGGCGCGCGCCTGCTGCGCCTGCCCGCCGAGGGTGCGGGCGTGCTGCTTCGCTACACGCGCGTGCCGCTCGCGCCGGCCGCGCCGGAGGCCGCAGGCGAGGTCGTGGCCGCGTTCCGCGTCCCGATCACCGACGGGCACGAGCTCGAGTCGGCCGAGAGCGTGCGCCTCGCGGTGATCGCGGCGCTCGGCGGCGTCTTCCCTCCGGAGGCCTCCGCGTACGCCTCCCTCAGCCTCTCCGTGCATTTCCTCACCGGCGCCGCGCGCACGCATGGCAGCGCGGAGCTCGTCGGCCGGCTGCTGGCCGGCCTCCGCACGGTCGCGGGCGGCGATCGCTTCCGCGTCGCCGAGGTGACCGTCGCCCGGTCACGCGAGCTCCGGCTCGAGATCGAGCTGCGCGCGCCCGTCGTGGACTAGGTCTCGGACGCCGTCGTGATGCGCTGCAGGTCGTCGGCGCTCAGGTCGAGCTCCGCCATCGGCAGCAGATCGGCTAGCTGGGCGGGCGTGCGCGCGCTCGCGATCGGCGCCGCCACCGTCGGCTGCGCGGCGAGCCAGGCGAGCGCGACCGCGGCCACGGTCGTGGCGTGGCTCGCTGCGACCTCGTCGAGCGCGGCGAGCACGGCCAGGCCGCGCGGCCCGACGTGCGTGCGCGCGACGCCGGAGCGCGGCGAGCCGGCGTTCTCGTCGCCGCTGCGGTACTTTCCGGTCAGGAACCCCGTGGCGAGCGCGTAGTACGGGATGCAGCTCAGACCCTCGCGTGCGCACAGCTCGGCCGGCTCGCCCTCGTACTCGCCGCGGTGCATGAGGTTGTACTCGGGCTGCACGGCCACGTAGGCGGGCAGGCTCCCGCCGCGCGCGAGCGCGAGCGCGGCCGCGAGCCGCGGGGCCGTGAAGTTGGAGGCCGCGACGTGGCGCACCTTGCCCTCGGCGATCAGCTCGCCGAAGCCGCCGAGCGTCTCCGCGAGCGGCGTGTTCTCGTCGTCCATGTGCGCGTAGTAGAGGTCGATGCGGTCGGTGCGCAGGCGCTTCGAGCGAGCCCTCGGCGGCGGCGCGCACGGTCGCCGGGGCCGTGCCCTCGAGACCCGTGAGCTTGCCGACCTTCGTCGCGATCACGATGTCGTCGCGGTTGCCCCGCGCCGCCATCCAGTTGCCGATGATGGTCTCCGACTCGCCGCCGCCGTTGCCCGGCGCCCAGGCCGAGTAGCCGTCGGCGGTGTCGATGAAGTTGCCGCCGGCCGCCGCGTACGCGTCGAGCACGGCGAACGACTCGGCCTCGTCGATCGTCCAGCCGAGGATGTTCGTGCCGAGGCAGAGCGGGAAGACCCTCAGGTCGCTCGAGCCGATCGCGTTCACGCCTGGCCTCCGCCGGGCTCGTACGAGTGGACCTGCACGCCGGTCGTGAACGCGGTCGTCCTGACGTGCCGCAGCGGCAGCTGGGCGATCCCGGTGCGGAACAGGCGCTTGCCGGTCCCGAGCACGACCGGGAAGACCATCAGCCGGAACTCGTCGATCACGCCGAGCGGGATCAGCGTGTGCACGAGGTCGGCGCTGCCCGCGATCAGGATGTCGTTGCGGTACTCGGCCTTGAGCTGCTCGACGACCTCGCGCAGGTCGCCCTTGATCAGGGTCGCGTTCCACTCGAGCGGGTCGTCGAGCGTCGTCGAGGCGACGTACTTCGGCAGGCCGTTCATGCGCTCGGCGAAGCCCTGCTCGTCGGACGCCGTCGGCCACGCCTTCGCGAACTGCTCGTAGGTGGAGCGGCCGAGCAGCAGCGCGTCGGCGGCGTGCACCTCCTCGAGCTTGAACGCGCCCATCTCGTCGTTGAAGTGCGGCACGACCCAGGCGGTGCGGCCGTCGGGGTGGAACTCGCCGCCGGGCGCCTCGACGATGCCGTCGAGGGTGATGAACTCGCTGACGACGAGCTTGCCCATCAGACGACGCCGGCCGGCTCGGGCTCCTCCGCGGCGACACCGTGCGCGCCCGCAGGCTGCGAGATGCGCAGCAGCAGGACGCCGATCAGCGCGGCGCCGAGGGCGAACAGCGCGCCGACCAGGAAGGCCAGGTGGTAGCCGCCCGTGAGCGCGGAGAGGACGCTGTCGCCCTGCGCCTCAAGCGTGTCGGTGCGCGACGCCGCGAGGCTCGCGAGCACCGCGAGGCCGAGCGCGCCGCCCATCATGAACGCCGTGTTGACGATGCCCGACGCGAGCCCGGACTCCTCGGCCTGCACGTCGCTCATCGCCGCCAGCAGGATCGGGTTGAAGGCGATGCCGGCTCCCAGGCCCAGCAGCAGCATGCTCGGGAGCACGTCGGTGACGTAGATGCCGTCGACGGGTGCGCGCGCCAGCCAGGCGAGGCCGGCGGCCGCGATCAGGAGCCCCGTGCCGAGCGGCTTCTTGATGCCATAGCGCATCACGAGCTTGGCCGAGACGCCGACCGAGAGCACGCCCATGACGATGTTGCCGGGCAGGAACGCGAGTCCCACATCGCGCGGGCTGTAGTCGAGCACGAGCTGCAGGTAGAGCGCGGAGAGGAAGAACCACGCGAACATCGCCGCCGCCCAGAGCACCGCCGCGACGTTCGCGGTGGCGACGTTGCGCTTGCGGATCAGGCCGAGCGGCATGAGCGGCGAGCTGACGCGCGACTCGATCGTCAGGAACACCCCGAGCAGCAGCGCGGCGATGCCCAGCAGGCCGAGCGTCTGCAGCGACAGCCAGCCATCCTGGTTGCCGTTGACGATCGCGTAGACCGCGAGCATCAGCGAGACGGTCACCGTGACCGCGCCCGCGACGTCGAGCTTCGCGCCCGAGTCCACGCCGCGGAGTCCCGGCAGCAGGCGCAGCGAGAGCAGGACGACGGCGACGCCGATCGGGATGTTGACGAGGAAGATCCAGTGCCAGTCGAGGTACTCGGTGAGGATGCCGCCGAGCAGCACGCCGATCGAGCCGCCGCCCGAGGCGACGAAGCCGAAGACGCCCATCGCCTTGGCGCGCTCGGCGGGCTCCGTGAAGAGGTTCATCGTCAGCGAGAGCGAGACGGCCGAGGCGACGGCGCCGCCGAGGCCCTGCACCGCGCGCGCCGCGATCAGCGTCTCCTGCGAGTTCGCGAGACCGCACGCGAGCGAGGCGAGCGTGAAGAGCGTGATTCCTGCGAGGAACAGCCTGCGATGGCCGTAGAGGTCGCCGAGTCGCCCGCCGAGCAGCAGGAAGCCGCCGAACGTCAGCAGGTAGGCGTTGACGATCCACGCCAGCGACGTCTCGGAGAACTCGAGGTCGTCCTGGATCGACGGCAGCGCGACGTTCACGATCGTCGAGTCGAGCACGATCATCAACGTGCCCATGCAGAGCACGATCAGGGCGTACCAGCGTGTGCGGCCATCCAGCGTCATGCGGCGTTCCTTTTCGGGTCGTACGGCTCGGAGGATGGACCTGGTCACCTGGGAGAACTCATCGGCGCGTGGGGCGATTCCCGATGAGTTTGGACGTGATCGGCCGTCCTATGCGTAGATGACGGGGCAGCCTCCGGACGAGATCGTCTGCGACGCGGGAGGGATCGCCCCCGACGCGGCCGCCGTCTCCGCGCTCGCCCGCCTGCAGCTCGGTGCACGGCGGCAGGGCAGCGAGATCCTGCTCGGGGGAGCGTCCGCAGAGCTGTTGCAGCTGCTCGCGTTCTGCGGGCTCGGCGAGCTGCTGCGCGCGCAGGCGCAGGCACCGCCCGGGCCCGCGGAGCCGCATGCGCCCTGAGGCGCGCGCGGCGGTCAGGCGTCGAGGCTGAGCGGCAGGCCGAAGAGCGGGAAGAGCGTCTCGGTGTCGAGGAAGAAGGTCATCTCGCCGATCAGGCCGTCCCGCAGCTCGAGCACCTGGAGCGACCAGGGCACGTGGCCGTTGCCGTCCGGGCTCGGCTTGTACTGCCCGAAGGCCGGCGAGCCGTTGGCGCCGATCGTCGGCACGACGCGCGAGCCGGCGCACTCGATGCCGGGCCCGAACCACCACGCGAAGATGTCTGCGCGGCCGGTCAGCCAGAGGTCGAACGGCGGCATCGACTGCGTCGCGTCCTCGCGGATCAGGGCCGTGAGCGCGTCGATGTCGTAGCGCCTCGAAGGCCGCGACGTAGCGGCTGAGCAGCGCGCGCTCGGCATCGTCGAGGGCGGGTGCGGGATCGTCCACGGCGACGTCGCCGTCGGCCAGCGTGGCCCGCGCGCGCTGCAGCGCGCTGGTGACCGACGCGACGCTCGTCTCGAGCAGCTCGGCGACCTCGGCCGCCTTCCAGCGCAGCACCTCGCACAGGATCAGCACCGCTCGCTGGCGCGGCGGCAGGTGCTGGAGCGCGGCCACGAATGCGAGCCGGATGCTCTCGCGCCCGGCCGCCACGTCGGCGGGATCGCCGTCGAGCGCGACGAGGCCGTTCGGGATCGGCTGGATCCAGGTCGTCTCGGGCAGGATCTTGAGGTTGGCGGCCTCGGGCGCCTGCGAGGGGCCGAGGTCCATCGGCAGCGCACGCCGCTCTCGTCCGCTCAGCATGTCGAGGCAGACGTTCGTCGCGATCCGGTAGAGCCACGAGCGCAGCGCGGCCCGGCCCTCGAAGCGGTCGTAGCTGCGCCACGCGCGGATGAACGTCTCCTGGACGGCATCCTCGGCCTCGAAGGGCGAGGCGAGCATGCGGTAGCAGTAGGCCGTGAGCTCGCTGCGGTGTCCTTCGAGCCGGCCTTCCAGCTCGGCGGCGGCCGGCCTCGCGCTGGGCGACGATTCCTGCACGGCGCCCATGCTACGGGCTCACCTCTGTCATGCAAAACGGTGCTCGTCGCATGCCGGTCAATCCGCGAAGGACTGGCCGGTCTCGAGCAGTGTCTTGAGGTCGCTGAGCACCCAGGCCCAGCCGCCGCCCATCTCGGGCACGGTGCCGCCGACGAGCTCTGCGGTCAGCGGCGCGCCCTCGAGCTCGTGCGTCAGCGTGACCTTCGTGGCGCCGTCGGCCTCCTCGATCGCCCACGTCAGCGTCGTCACCGCCTCGTCGGTGATCGGCGGGCCGAACTGCGGGTTCCAGGTCTGCACGAGCCGGCTCGGCGCGAGCGCCTCGACGACCTCGCCGACGATCAGATCGGCGGGCGCACCCTGCGCCTGCATCTCCTCCGTGGGGTGCGCGACGAAGCGGCCGCCCGCGCGCAGGTCGTACTCGACGCGGCCCCGGTAGCCGTAGCGATCGGTCTGATCGGGGTTCGTCACGGCATCCCACACGTCCGCGGGGGCCGCATCGATGTAGATGGTGTAGACCTGAGTCGCCGCGGTGTTCTCGGTCGTCGACATGCTGCCTCCTCGGGGATTCGCGTGCTCGAGGCTCAGACGTGGGGATCGTGCAGAACTCATCGCGCAGCCGCCGGGTCGGCGTCATCCTGCTGCCATGACGGCCTCCGCGATCGCGCTCCGCCGGCTCGCGAGCCAGGGTCTCGTATCCCGCAGCCTCGACGATCCGGCTGACGTCGTCGGGTTGCTCGGCGCCGTCCAGGCCCAGGACTACGGCCAGTCGCTGTGGGCGATCGGCTCGCGGCTGCGGCGCGGCACGGCCGCCGAGGTCGAGCGCGCGCTCGCGGAGGGGCGGATCGTGCGCACGTGGCTGATGCGTGGCACCATCCACCTCGCACTCCCCGGTGACGTGCGGCCGCTGCTCGCGCTGACCGCGCCGGGGCTCGCGGCGACCTACCGGCGCCGCGGCGAGCAGCTCGGGATCACGCCCGCGCAGCTCGCACGCAGCGGCGAGCTGCTCGCGGCGGCACTGGCCGGGGAAGCATCGGCTGAGCCGGCCCGGCGGCGCTCGCGCTGCTCGCAGGAGGCCGGCATCGAGACGACCGGCCAGCGCGGCTACCACATCCTCGCGCGCCTGGCCCGCCGGGGCCTGCTCTGCATCGGCCCGCAGGCGGGCAGGCAGGCGACGTTCGTCCTGCTCGACGAGTGGGCTCCGCGCGCCGCGGCGGGACGATCCGGACGCCGAGCAGACGCTCGCCCTGCTCGCCGCGCGTTTCGCAGCGAGCCGCGGCCCCGTCACCGAGCACGACCTCGCGCGCTTCGCCGGCGTGACGCTCACCGCCGCGCGCGCGGCGCTGCGCGCGGCGCCGGGCCTCGCGGTGAAGGCCTTCGCCGGGAATGAGCACTGGCTCGCCGCGGAGGCCGCAGGCCGACCCGTCCCGCGCGCGGGACGGGGAACGGCGCGCCTGCTGGCCGGCTTCGACGAGTACATCCTCGGCTACGGCGATCGCACGGCGCAGCTCGCGGCGGAGCACGCGGCGAAGGTCGTCCCCGGTGCGAACGGCGTCTTCCGGCCCGTGGTCGTCGTGGACGGGCAGGTCGTGGCCACCTGGGGGCGGGCGGTGCGCGGTGCCGCCCTGACGGTCACGCTGCAGCCGCTCGCCGACGGGATTGGCGATCTCGCCGAGTTGGTACAGCCGGAGGTGCACCGCTACCGCGACTTCCTCGGCCTGCCGCGCGGCACGTCGCCCACCGTCCTCGTCGAGCCGGTCTAGCGTGCGCACGGCCGTCGTCCTGCTCACCCGCGATCTGCGCGTGCACGACCACCCGGCGCTCGCCGCGGCGGTCGCGGCGGCCGAGCGCGTGGTGCCCCTGTTCGTGTTCGACCGCGCGCTGCTCGCGCGCTTCGGCGCCCCCAACCGCGTGGCGTTCCTGCTCGACTCCCTGCGCGATCTCGACGATTCGCTGCGCGAGCGCGGCGGCGCGCTGTTCGTGCGCGAGGGCGAGGTCGTCGAGCAGGCGCTGCGGGTCGCCCACGAGGCGCGGGCCGAGGCGATCTACGTCAGCGAGGACGTCAGCGGCTACGCGCAGGGCCGCGAGGAGCGCCTGCGCGCAGCCTGCGCGGACGCGCGCGTCGACCTGCACGCCCTGCCGGGCGTCACGGCGATCCCGCCCGGCGACCTCGCGCCCGACGGCGCCGACTGCTACCGCGTGTTCACGCCGTACTGGCGCCGCTGGCACGACGCGCAGCGCCGCTCGCTCGCGCCGGCGCCGCGGCAGCTCGCGGTGCCCGACCGGCTCGCGCGCGGGAAGGCTCCCGGCGGTCGGCGATCTCGCCCGCGGCGAGCCGTCGCCGGAGCGGCTGCCCGGCGGCGAGGCGGAAGGACGCGAAGCGCTTCACGTGCTGGCTCGCGCGCGGCCTCGAGCGCTACGACGAGCGGCACGACGACCTCGCCGCCGACGGCACCTCGCGGCTCAGCCCGTACCTGCATCTCGGCTGCCTCTCGCCACTCGAGCTCGCCGAGCGCGCGAGCGGCCGGCTGGGCGCCGAGCCGTTCCTGCGCCAGCTCGCCTGGCGCGACTTCTACGCGCAGCTGCTGGCCGCGCGCCCCGAGACCTCGCACGAGGACTTCCGGCCGCGCGGGCACCGCTGGCGCGACGATGCGGCCGGACTCGCCGCCTGGAAGGCGGGCCGCACGGGCTACCCGGTCGTCGACGCGGGGCTGCGGCAGCTCGCCCGCGAGGGCTTCATGCACAACCGCGCGCGCCTGCTCACGGCCTCGTTCCTGACGAAGGACCTGTACATCGACTGGCGCCTCGGCGCCGCGCACTTCTTCGACCTGCTCGTCGACGGCGACGTGGCGAGCAACTGCGGCAACTGGCAGTGGGTCGCGGGCACCGGCGTCGACACCCGTCCCAACCGCGTCTTCAACCCGACGGCACAGGCCAAGCGCTTCGACCCCGACGGCGTCTACGTGCGCCGCTACGTCGATGAGCTCGCCGGGGTCGCGGGCGGCGCGGTGCACGAGCCGTGGAAGCTCGCCGAGCAGCCGGCGGGCTACCCGGAGCCGATCGTCGATCATCGCGCCGCCGTTGCGCGGCTGCAGGAGCTGAGGAATACTCGGGGCTAGACGGCTGCTCCGTCTCAGGCACCCCGACCGAGCCCGCACTCACGCACCCATTCGCCGATGACGTTCGCCCCGTCCGCTCGCCAGCTGCTGCGCGCGAAGGATCTCGCCGACGCGCGCTACGCCGAGGCGATCGACGTCGCGGCGATGGCACGCGCTGCACGTCTCTCGCCCGCCCACTTCAGTCGCGAATTCCACCGCGTCTTCGGCGAGCCGCCGCACCAGTACCTGCTGACGCGCAGGCTCGAGCGCGCCGCCGCCCTGCTGCGCAGCACCGACCGCTCGGTCGCCGAGATCTGCGTGACCGTCGGCCTGCGCAGCGTCGGCTCGTTCACGACGAGCTTCGGGCGGGCCTTCGGCCAGTCACCCACGGCCTACCGCGCCGCGTACCCGCCGGCCGCCGATCGCGCGCGCATCCCGACCTGCATGCTGCTCGCCTGGGCGCGGCCGCACTCCGTCGCCGCCCGCGGCGAGGCGCCCGCACACGGCTCCCGCGACGATCGCTGAGAGTGGTTCCGGGACATCCTCGGGAATCAGGCGATCCGGCGCCGTAGGCGCTGCTCAGTCCGGGCCGGCGGGCCGGTGGTGCCGCCGGGCTCCATGGGGCGGGCATTCCGGGACGCTCCGCAAGACAGCACGTTTCGAGAAGACACGCGCTCGCGGCGGCACTAGCGTGACGGCCGTCCCACCGAACCGTCACGCAGGAGGCCGCTCATGCTCAAGCTCTCGCACGTCAACGTCTGGGTCGACGACCAGGACGAGGCGCTCGCGTTCTACACCGACAAGCTCGGGATGGAGCTGCGCGACGACATCACGCTCCCCGAGATGGGGAACTTCCGCTGGCTCACGGTCGGCCCGGTCGGCCAGCCCGAGATCGCGCTCGTGCTGATGAAGGTGCCAGGGCCGCCCGTGTTCGACGCCGAGACCTCCGAGCAGCTCAGGTCGCTGCTGGCGAAGGGCGCCCTCGGAGCCCTCTTCTTCTCGACGCAGGACGCCCAGGCCGACTACGAGGATCTCAAGGGACGCGGGGTGGAGTTCATCCAGGAGCCCGAGGAGCGGCCGTACGGGGTCGACGCCGGGTTCCGCGACCTCTCCGGCAACCACTTCCGCATGGTGCAGGGCGCCGGCTAGGACACTCGGCCCCCCCGAGACCTCCCCGGGCCGCAGCGCGCGCGGCCCGGGAGGGGCTGCGCCGGATGGAGGACGCCGCCGTGCGCTCCGCCCGCAAGAATGCGCGCGTGTCGGAGTTCCACGGCCAGCCGCGCGAGACCCTGCGCATGCGCATCGATCTGCTCGGCGGGATTCCGCCCCCGCGCTGGCCCGAGGGCAGTGGCGTGCGCACGTTCCACGCCTCGGACGGGCCGCGCCTGCATGCGTTGCTCGAGCACGGCTATCGCAACGGCGGGGGTGCGGTCGACGCCCTCGGGGTCTGGCTGCCGGCGCTCATCGGCGACAGCGAGTTCGACCCCGCGACGTGCTTCCTCGTCGAGGTCGGCGACGAGCTCGCGGCGGCCGCCGTGTGCTGGTCGCCAGGCTTCGTCAAGGACATCGTCGTGCACGAGACGTGGCGTCGCCACGGCCTCGGCGAGGCGCTGCTGCGCCTGGCCTTCGCGACGTTCCAGGCGCGGGGGATCGCGGCGGTCGAGCTCAAGGTGCACGCCGACAATGCGTCCGCGATCCGGCTCTACGAGCGCGTGGGGATGCGCACGGTCGAGCGCATCAGCGGGGTCTAGCCCGAGCTGTCGTCCCGCGCCTCGCCGAGGCACGGGAAGTCGGCGACGCCGAGCAGGCGCAGGGGGATGCGAACGGGCACCGGTACGCGCCTGCGCGACTCGTCATCGACGGTTTGCGCCCGGCCGGCGTCGACATGACCCCGCACCCGCGCAATCACTCAGCTAGCCGCGGAGCGCGAAGCGCGTCATGTCGAGGTACGCGGGCCGGAAGCCGTGCTGCTCGTAGAGCCGGATCGCCGCGGCGTTGAGGGCCACCGCGCCGATCGCCTGGTCGTGCACGCCGGCCGCGGCGAGCTGGGCGTCGACAGCGTTGAGCAGCGCAGAGGCGACTCCGGCCGCGCGCGCCGAGTCCTCGACGGCGAGCACGCTGATCTCGGCCACGTCGCGGCCGGTGACCCAGCTGTCGGCCCACATCGGGTCGTCGCGCGCGATCGTCAGGCAGGCCAGGCCGAGCGGGTGCTCCGGCGGGCCGGCGCGCAGCAGCAGCCCAGCCTGTGCAGCCGTCGCGAGCAGCGGTCGCCGGGCCGCCCACGAGGCGTCAGCGGAGACGAACGGGCCGAGCCCGGGAGCGACGGCGCGGTGATGGGCGTGCAGCGACTGCCACAGCCGCTCGAGGGCGTCGACCTCGTCCGGCGCAACCAGCCCGATCGGCTCGGGGATGGTCGCCGCCGGCAGCTCCGAGGGTCGCCCGAAGCGCGTCAGCGCGAGCCACGTGGGCTCGTAGCCGCGCCGGGAGTAGAGCTCGATCGCGCGCGTGTTGCCGGGCACCACGCCGATGATGCGGTCGCCGATCCCCGCCTCGTCGAGTCGCGCCTCCACGGCGGCGAGCAGCGCCGCGCCCAGGCCGCGCCCGCGTAGCTCGCCGCGCACGGCGAGGCTCGCGAGCTCGGCGTTCACCGGCCCTCCGGCGAACGTGGCCGGCCAGCGTGCGGGCTCGATCACGGCGAGTGCGTAGCCGGCGTCGGCGCCGTCCACGCGGGCGATCAACGCGATCCCACTGTGGGCGAGGACGTCCTCGTAGTAGCCGAGGCGCGCGGCCCAGGAAGCCGCGTCGGTCACGTAGGGCGCGAGCTCGGGCGCGACAGCCCGATGGTGCGCGTGCAGCTCGAGCCAGAGCGGCTCGAGCCGCGCGAGGTCGCCGGCGGCGAGCGGCTCGATCGCGACGTCGGCCACGCCGCCCCTAGAGATCGACGTTGCCGGAGATGCAGGTGACCGTGCCGCCGCCGACCCAGACTGCGCCGTCGTCGCCCGCCGAGATGTGCACCCGCCCGGAGCGCCCGAGCGCGGTGCCCTGGCTCGCGACGTAGGGCGCGCTCGCCCGGCCGCTGCCGATGCAGCCACTGCGCGAGCGAGGCGTTCAGGCTCCCGGTGACCGGGTCCTCGACCGTCGCGCCGTTCTTGGGGAAGAACCCGCGCACCTCGAAGGCGGCCGGCGAGCCCTCCGGATAGGGGCCGGCGATGCCGAGATCGAGATCCATCGGCCCGGGGCGCACGGCGAGCACCTCCTCGGCGCTCGCGAGCAGGATGCCGATCCACTCGGGGCCGTTGACGATCCACTCCGCGGCGTGGATGCGCTCGCGCTCGATGCCGGTGAGCTGCGCGAGGCGCTGGATGAGCTCCTCGTCGAGCGGGCCCGAGCGCAGGAGCGGCGGGGCGGCGAACGCGAGGCCCTCGTCGCTGCGGCGCACGGGGATCAGGCCCGCCGCGCACTCCTGGACGATCACGTCGCCGGCGCGCGGGCTGCCGCCGCCGAGCGTGAGCCACGCGTGGCAGGTGCCGAGCGTCGGGTGCCCGGCGAAGGGCAGCTCGAGCGACGGCGTGAAGATGCGCACCCGGTAGTCGGCCTCCGGCGTGCTCGGCGGGAGCACGAACGTCGTCTCCGAGAGGTTCGTCCAGTTCGCGAAGCGCTGCATCTCACGATCGTCGAGGCCGCTCCCGTCGAGCACCACGGCGACCGGATTGCCTGCATACGGCGTGTTCGTGAACACGTCGACCTGTGCGAAAGCCCGTTGCATAGCGCGAAAGACCAGTCTGGAACGCCGAGGTGGGTGTACGCATGGGTTCGTGGAGGTGGCTCCACGAATCCCACACCCGCGCGAAGCGGTGAATCCAGACTAAACCCTCGATCGGGGGGTTGGGCGTTCGTCGGGTCCGGGGTCAGATGGCGCCGAGCAGCGAACGGGAGTAGCTGCCGCAAGTCCTCTTTTTGTGCCAGGCCGCTGAGCAAGTCGGTCGGCATCGGCCTGTCCGCATATCGCGGCAGGTGCAGACGGAAAGGCTCGACGAGCAATGAAGACCAAGACGACGATCGCGTGCAGCATGGCCGCCTTCATGGTGATCGCCGGCGGCACCGCAGAGGCCACGGGCCTCATCCGCACGGCGAATATCGCGAAGGGCGCCGTGACCCTCAACCGGCTCTCGCCCGACGTGCAGAAGCTGGTCATGACCAAGGCCAAGATCGGCAAGGACGGCAGTAACGGGATCAATGGTGTCGACGGCATCCCCGGAACCAAGGGCGCGACCGGTGCGACCGGCGCGAACGGCGCCAACGGCCCGCAGGGCGGCAAGGGCGACCGGGGCGACAACGGCGCCAACGGCAACGACGGCGCCAAGGGCTCCAAGGGCGACAACGGCCTCCACGGCGACAAGGGCGAGAAGGGCGACAACGGCACCAACGGCGACAAGGGCGAGAAGGGCGACAACGGCGCCGACTCGCTCGTCGCGGGCCCCAAGGGCGACAACGGCTCCAACGGTGACAAGGGCGACAAGGGCGACAAGGGCGACAACGGCGCCGACTCGCTCGTCGCGGGCCCCAAGGGCGACAACGGCACCAACGGTGACAAGGGCGAGAAGGGCGAGAAGGGCGACAACGGCGCCGACTCGAACGTCGCAGGTCCCAAGGGCGAGGACGGCCTCAAGGGCGACAAGGGCGAGAAGGGCGACGACTCGACGGTCGCCGGCCCGAAGGGCGAGAATGGCACCAACGGCAACGACGGCCTCAAGGGCGACAAGGGCGAGAAGGGCGACACCGGCGCCGACTCGTTCGTCGCCGGCCCGCAGGGCCTCAAGGGCGAGCAGGGCGACACGGGCGCGCCGGGCGCCGACTCGATCGTTCCGGGTCCGCAGGGCCTGAAGGGCGAGCAGGGCGAGCAGGGCGAGAAGGGCGACAAGGGTGCCGCCGGTGCCGACTCGAGCGTCGCCGGCCCCGCCGGCCCCGTCGGTCCCGCCGGTCCCGCGGGCCCGGCCGGCCCGGCCGGTCCCGCCGGCCCCGCCGGGTACACCCTCACGACCGCCGTCGTGACCGCGACGACGAACTTCACGACGGGCAACCAGTCGGGAGGCACCACGCAGACCGCCACGGCCACCTGCGCCGTGGGCAAGAAGGCGGTCGGCGGCGGCATCGAGCTGAGCAACAGCCGGCTCGCCGTGCTCACGTCGAGGCCGAGCGGCGAGGCCTGGACGGCCACGGCCTACATGAGCTCCGACGCCAGCCTCACCTACAGCGTCAAGGCGTACGTCATCTGCGCCTGAGCCACCTGCACGACGCACGCGAGAGGAGGGGCTCCGGCCCCTCCTCTTTGCGTTTTCGTGAACTTCTCGAAAGTCCTGCCCTAACTTCTTTCCGTAATCCGCCAACCCGGGCGATAATGCGACGGAGCGGCGGCGGTCACTCGCCTCCGCGCAGCCTCAGACGCGCAGAACGAGTGCAGGAGGGACATCACGGACCGCTCCGATCACGCAGGGGATCTTCTCGACGGCAGCGGGCCGCCCCCCGGGCCCGTCAACATCGAGGTCGTCTCGGCCGGTGCGGCCGTCGTCACGCTCGAGGGCGATCACGACGTCGCCAGCCGGGGCGTGGTCGCCGACGCGTTCAGCGTCGCTGCCACGGGCCGTGACCTGCTCGTCGACCTCACCGACTGCACGTTCATCGACTCGACGATCGTCAAACTGCTGCTGCAGACGATGCGCGCGCTCGAGGAGAACGACGCTCGTCTCGAGATCGTGATCGACGGCGAGTCGCACGGGCACGTCGCGCGCGTCGCCGAGCTGATGGGCATCGCCGACGTGATCCCGACGCACCCGACGCGCGACGACGGGCTGCGCAGCCTCGCGGCCGGCGACGGCCCGCCCAGCCGCATCGCCTAGAGCCCGTACGCCTCCAGCAGGCGGAGCCACAGCTCGCTGCGCGTCGGGAACGACGGCACGGCGTGCCAGAGATCGTCGAGCGTCACCCCGGCCACGACCGCGATCGTCGCGGCGTGCAGCGACTCGACGACCTCGGCACCGGTGATCGTGGCGCCGACGACGACGCGGCGATCCTCGTCGACGACCAGGCGCGCGGTGCCGGGCGCTCCGCGGCCGATGAACGACCCGCCCGCATTGCCGCCGGTCTCGACGTCGACGTAGCGCACCCGCAGCCCGGCCTCCCGCGCGGCGGCAAGCGTCAGCCCGACGGCGCCGACCTGCGGGTCGGTGAAGATCACGCGCGGCGAGCGGCCACCGTCGGAGCGCAGGCTCACCGTGCGGCCGAGGATCGCGTCGGCCACGAGCCGGCCCTGGTACTTGCCCATGTGCGTGAGCAGCGCGCGGCCGTTGACGTCGCCGACCGCATACAGCCAGTCGTGGCCCGGCACGCGCAGGTCGTCGCGCACCTCGAGCGGGCCGCGCGGCGCGATTCCGATCTGCTCGAGCCCGATCCCGGCGGTGCCCGGGACGCGGCCGACCGCGACGAGCAGCTCCTCGGCCTCGACCGTCGTGCCGTCGTCGAGCGCGAGCGCGTAGGGGCCGGCGCGCGAGACGCGGCGCGCAGAGGTGCCCAGGCGGACGTCGGCGCCGAGCGCGCGCAGCGCCTCGAGCACCTGCGTGCTCGCGAAGGGCTCCTCGCGGTCGATCAGGCGGTCGCCGCGGTGGATCAGCGTGACCTGCGCACCCAGCGACCCCCAGGCCTGCGCCATCTCGACGCCGACGACACCGCCCCCGAGGATCGCGAGGCGCGGCGGCACGGCATTCGCGGTCGTGGCCTCGCGGCTCGTCCACGGCCGCACCTCGCGCAGGCCCGGGATGTCGGGGATCAGCGCGGACGAGCCCGTCGCGACCACAACGGCGCGGCGCGCGACGAGCGACTCCTGACCGTCGACGTCGACGATCAGCCGCCCCGCGATGCGGCCGCGACCGCGCACGAGCGTGACGCCGCGCTCCTCGAGCCACGGCAGCTGCGAGCTGTCGTCGCGGTTGTGGATCACCTCGTCGCGGCGCCGCAGGACGGCCGCGCTGTCGATCGGCGAGACGTTGAGGCCGGGCACCCGCCGCACCTCGTTCGCCAGCTCGACGGGCCGCAGCAGCGCCTTCGACGGCATGCACGCGTAGTACGAGCAGTCGCCGCCGACGAGCGCGCACTCGACGATCGCGACCGAGAGGCCGTTCTCGCCGAGCCTGCCCGCCGTGACCTCGCCGGCCGCACCGGCACCGAGCACCACCACGTCGAATTCGCGCATGCCCGCCCGTCCTCGGAGATGGGACTGATCTTAGGCGCCGCTCGCCGGGCGTGCGTGCCCCCGCCGAGATAAGTGGCGCCCCGACACGCCCATGATCGCCGAATCGACCATCTAGCCCCCGAGGTAGGCGAGCACGGCGAGCACGCGGCGGTTCTGGTCCGGCGTCGCCGGCAGCCCGAGCTTGCCGAGGATGCTGTGGATGTGCGTGTCGACCGTCTTCTGACTGAGGAACAGCCGCGCGCCGATGGCGGCGTTCGAATGCCCCTCCGCGATCAGCCCGAGCAGCTCGCGCTCGCGCGGCGTCAGCTCGGCCAGGCGGCTGCCGCCGTTGCGGCGATCCATCAGCCGCAGCACGACCTCGGGGTCGATCGCCGAGCCGCCGCGCCCCACCCGCTCGACCGCGTCGAGGAAGTCGCCGATCGCCAGCACCCGATCCTTGAGCAGGTAGCCGAAGCCGCTCGGCTGCTCCTCCATGAGCGTCAGCGCGAGCCGTGTCTCGACGTCCTGCGAGAGCAGCAGCACGCCCAGCTCGGGAAACTCGCCGCGCAGCTCGACCGCGGCCCGCGCGCCCTCGTCGGTCTGGGTCGGCGGCATGCGCACGTCGATGATCGCGAGCTCGGGCCGGTGCTCGCGCACCGCAGCGGCGAGGCCGGCGGCATCGCCGGCCTGGGCGACGACGTCGTGGCCCTCGCTGGTGAGCAGGCTGCGCAGGCCCTCGCGCATGAGCACGCCGTCCTCGGCGATCACGATGCGCACGGGAGCTCCCCGGTCACGCGCGTGCCCGCGCCGGGGCGCTCTCGACGCGCATCGTCCCTCCGAGCGCGGCGAGCCGGTCGGCGAGCCCGGCCAGGCCCGAGCCGCCCCGCGCGTCCGCGCCGCCGCTGCCGTCGTCGTCGACGCTCACGAGCAGCCGCCCGGCGCTGACCTCGGCGCTGATCGCGATGCGCGTCGCCTCCGCGTGCCGTACGGCGTTGGTGACGGCCTCCGAGGCGAGGAAGTACGCGGCGGCCTCGATGCCGGCCGGCAGGCGCGGCAGGTCCGCCGCGATCTCGACCGGCAGCGGCGTGCGCCGGGCGAGCGCCCGCAGCGCCTCGGCGAGCCCGTCCTCGCGCAGCACCGCCGGGTAGACGCCGCGCGCGAGCTCGCGCAGATCCTCGACCGCCGCTGCGAGCTCGGCCGCCGTGCGGTCGAGCAGCTCGGCGACGTCGATCGACCGTCGCTCTCGTGCTTGCGGCGCGCTACCTGCAGCGTCAGCGCGAGCGCCACCAGCCGCTGCTGCGCGCCATCGTGGATGTCGCGCTCGACGCGCCGGCGCTCGGCGTCGCCGGCGGCGACGATGCGCGCACGCGAGGCGCGCACGTCTTCCAGTTGCCCGCGCACCTCGACACGCAGGCGGGCGATCTCGAGCGGCAGGCGCGCCGCCGCGGTGACGGCCCCGAGCACGTCGGGATCCTCGCCGAGCACCGGATCGTGCAGCAGCACCGCGGTCGGCTCGTCGAGTGGGCCGACGAGCGTCGTCGAGCAGGCGGTCGCGCCTCGGGCCGGGGCGCCGTACGGATCGAGCAGCTTGCCCTCGCGCAGCCGCGGGAACGCGACCACGAGCCCGGGGTCGCGGAGCGCCGCGGCGAGCACCGCGCCGATCCGCTCGGGCGGCTCGTTGTCGGTGCGCAGACGCTGGGCGAACTCCTCCACCATGCTCACCGCGGCGAAGCGGCGGCGTGCGAAGCGCCGGTCGACGATGCGCTGGATGCGCGCGCGCAACGGCAGGAACGCCGCCGTCACGGCCACGGTCGCGAGCGCCGTGGCGAGCTCCGAGGGATCCTCCCGCATCGTCGCGAAGAGCCGTGTGAGCCCGACGATGAGCACCAGGAAGGCCGCGCCGAGCAGCGCCGTCAGCAGGCCGTAGACGAGCGTGCGGTTGACGATCCGGTCGATCGCGTAGAGCCGGTAGCGGAGGATCGCGATCGCGGTCGCGATCGGGAGCAGCGCGATCGCGAGGCCCAGCGAGAGCATGATCGCTACCTCCCCGACGCCGAGGATCGCCTCCAGCAGGAGGCACAGACCCATGCTCGCCGGCACGAGCAGCGCGCCGTACGCGAAGCAGATCAGCTGCCGCCGCTCGCTGCCGCGCGCACGCCGCAGGCGCAGGACGATGTCGGCCGACCCCGCGACCAGGCACGCGAACAGCCCGAGGATCGCGAGCAGCGTGACGACCTGCCACTCGGAGCCGAGCACGAGGAAGGCCGGCCGGAAGCGCTCGAGCGGCGGGTCGAGCGCCTCGTCGTTGGCGAGCACCCCGAAGACGGTCACGAGCACCGTCGTGGCGATGGCGCCGCGTGCGACGAGCCGGCGCGTGCGGGTCGCGGGCCGCCCCTCGGGAAAGCACACCACGGTCAGCACGAGCAGGCCGAAGAGCGCCGGCCAGGTGTAGCGCGAGAGCGAGGCCACCTCGAGCGCGCCGGGCAGCGCGCCGGGTCGCACGACCAGGCCGTAGCCGGCGTAGAGGTTGCCGAGCCCGCCCGCGACCCACGTGAATCCGAGCGCGATCAGCAGCCAGCCGACGGCGTTCTCCGGCCGGCGCACGGCCAGGAACGAGCCGACGCCGGTCGTCGAGAGCGCACCGGCCAGCGCCAATGCGAGGAACGCCCAGCCCTCGTGGAGGGCATCGTTGCCGCGCACCAGGTATTCGAGCCGGACGGCCGGGATCACGAGCAGCAGGACCGCGGCGCCGGAGCCGATGGCGGCGGCCCGCACCAGGGTCGGCCGCCAGTCGACGGCGCGCGCGGTCACGGTGCGCGCGTTCACGGGGCGGCCGCCACGAGCGCCTCGAGGCCGGCGCCGCTGAGCTCGTCCTTGGCGATGAAGCCGGCGGCGCCGCAGCCGTGCACGCGGGCGCTGACCTGATCGGGGCTCCGGCTCGAGACGAGCACGACGGTCGTCGTCCCGGCGACGCGCTCGGCGACGTCGAAGCCGCTCATGTCGGGCAGCCCGATGTCGAGCAGCACGACCTCGGGCGCGAGCCGTGCGATCTCGGCGAGCGCCCTCGCGCCGTCCTCGGCCTCGCCGACGACCTCGAACTCGTCGAGCTCGAGCAACGCTCGCGCGGAGCTCCGGAAGCCGGCGTGGTCGTCGACGATGACGAGCGTGCGCACCGTTCGATCATCCCAGCTGGCGGAGCGCGCCGCCATCGGAGAAAACCCCGAGATCAAGACCGAGGATCGCTCCGATGTGCCGGAAGCGCGTCCCTCGTAGCGTCTTCGGCAGATGCTCGCGCCGCTCCGGCGCGGGCCCCGCAACGCACTGGAGGGCTCCGCATGCAACGTCAGCTCATGATCCTGAGCGGCCTCGTGTCCGTCATCCTGTTCATCGTCGCCTTCGGGATCGCCGGCGAGGCCCCCGGCAACGGCGAGCCCGCGGCCACGGTCAAGGCGTTCTACGTCGACAACGCATCGAGCCAGTCCGCGGCCGGGTACATCGCAATGATCGCGATCCCGTTCCTGCTGATCTTCGCGGCCGCGGTGCGCACCGTGCTGATCGAGGCCGGCGGCGGCGAGAGCTCCATCTGGGCCAACGTGTTCTTCGCCGGAGCGATGGTGGCGAGCGCGGGTTTCCTCTTCCTCGCCTGCCTGTCGCTCGCGCTCGGTTCCGAGCCCGAGGCCCTCGGCAGCTCGGCGGCGCAGAGCCTCAACACGCTCTCCAACGAGAGCTACCCGCTCTTCGCCGGCGGTCTCGGCGTCCTCCTCCTGGGCGCCGGGGGCGCGCTGATCCCCGTGCGCAGCGGTCTCCGCTGGCTCGGCTGGGCGGCCCTCCCGCTCGGGATCATCACGTTCACCCCGTTCGGCTTCGCCGGCTTCATCGGTGCGGGCCTCTGGATCGTGCTGGCGTCGGTCGCGCTGACGATGCACCTGCGCGCGCACCCGGCCGGGCTGCGCGAGAGCGCCGCGACCGCGTAGTCGGATGGGTCGGACCGTGCAAATCGGGCCAGGCCCCAATTGCACGGCTGACGCGTGCGTGCAATTGGGGCCTGGCCCCAATTGCACGCAGGCCCCATCGCACGCCTGCGCAGTTCGGGGCGCGACCCCGGACGCGCAGAGCTAGGCCGTCGCCGCGCGGTGGTACTGCTCGCCCATCAGCGGGCTCGAGAGCACGAAGTCGGCGGTCGCGCGGTTGCACGCGATCGGCACGTTGTAGACGACCGCGATGCGCAGGAGCGCCTTGACGTCGACGTCGTGGGGGTGCGGCTCGAGCGGATCCCAGAGGCTCCGGCGGAGGGGCTGAGCCCGGACGAGAGCCCGAGCGGAGCGCGCTACCCCGCAGCGATGACGTCGAGCCCGGCGCGCACGGCGGCAGCGATCTCCTCCAGGTGCCCCCGCTCGACCGTCAGCGGCGGGCCGATCGCGACGCCGGTGGCCTGCTGGCGCAGCAGCACGCCCGCACTGCGGATGGCGCCCGCGTAGCGGCCCACCGCGCCCGGCACGCCCTGCAGCGCCTCGGGCGAGAGGTCGACGGCCGCCGCCAGCCCGAGCCCGCCGCGGATCTCGCCGCAGGCCGGGTGGTCGGCGAGTGGCGCGAGCACCTCCATCAGCTCGCCCTCGAGCTCTCGGCCGCGCGTCACGAGGCCCTCCCGCTCGATGATCGCGATGTTCGCGAGCGCCGCCGCGCAGCACGTGGGATGCCCGGCGTAGGTCGCGCCGTGGCGGAACATCGGCCCGCCGGCGCCCGCCCAGAACGGCTCGGCGATCGCGCCGGAGATCATGACCGCGCCGAGCGGCAGGTAGCCGCTCGTGATGCCCTTGGCGAGCACGACCATGTCGGGCTCGATGTCCCAGCGCTCGTAGCCGAACCAGGTGCCGACGCGCCCGAACGCGCAGATCACGCTGTCGATCACGAGCAGCACGCCGTGACGCTTGCAGATCGCCGCGACCGCCTCGATGTAGCCCGGGGGCGGGGGCCGCACGCCCCCGGCGCCGATCACCGGCTCGCAGAAGAACGCGGCGACGTTGTCGGCGCCGACGCGCTCGATCTCGGCCTCGAGCGCCGCCGGCGACTGGTGGTCGACGTGCGAGACCGAGCCGAGCAGCGGTCCGTAGCCCTGCCGCATCGCCTCCATGCCGACGAGGCTCGTGCCGAAGCCGTGCGTCCCGTGGTAGGCGTACGTGCGGCTGATCAGGTGGATGCGCTCGGGCTTCCCGGCAGCTGCCCAGTGCTGGCGCGCGAGCTTGGCGGCCGTGTCGATCGCGTCGCCGCCGCCGAGGCACAGGAAGACGCGCGGATCGGCCATCGGCGAGAGCTCGACGAGTCGCTCGACGAGCGCGAGCGCGGGCGGGTTGGCCACGTCTCCGAAGGTCTGGAACGCGTCGAGCGTGCGCAGCTGCGCGGCGATCGCCTCGATCATCTCCTCGCGACCGTGCCCGATGTGCATGTGCCAGAGGCTCGCCGAGCCGTCGAGGTAGCGCCGGCCCTCGGCGTCCCACAGGTAGACGCCCTCGCCGCGCGCGATCGTGAGCTCGTGCCCGGGAACGGCCGCCATGTCTGCGAACGGATGCCAGTAAGCGCTTGCCATAGGCGCTGACGCTAGGAGCGGGCACAGCGGGTGTCAAGCAGCGCCCGCGCGATCAGGGCAGCGGCACGGCCGGGCGTGCAACGGCCGGCTGCGGGCGCGTGCGGGCGGGAATGCCGAGCGCGCTCAGCGCCGCGAACACGCCGACGATCGCGGCGGCGAAGAGCGCGGCGCGCACGCCGTCCACGACGTGCGCGGGCACGAGCGGGCTCGGGCGCAGGCCCGTCCCGCCGCGAGACATGGACCGTAAGTTCGACCGCCATCGTCCATTCCGCAAGGCGCCCGGCACCCCCGTGTGACGCCCCCGGCGGCCGCGCCGCTGCTTGAATGCCCGTCATGCGCTCGAGGAGAACGCTCGTGCTGGCCGCGGCGGTGGCCGGGGCCGCCCTGGCGTCGCAGGCCGCGGCCTCGCCGCTCGCGCGCAGCTTCAGCGCGGCGCGGCCGGTCAGCTGGGTCAGCACCGCCGCGGGCGATCCGGCGCGCGTGTGGGTCGAGTCGCCGGCCGGCGGGTTCCTCAGCAGCGACGGCGGGCGCAGCTTCCGCGCGCCGCTCTCGACCGCCGCGTTCCAGAAGGCGCAGGTCGCCCAGGCGACCCTCCTGGCCGACGGCAAGACGCTCGTCGCCATGCCGGCCGTGTGGTCGGCCCAGCAGTTCACGCCCCCGCGCTGGTCGGCCGACGGCGGGGCGAGCTGGCGTGCCGGCGCGCTCAAGGGCGCCGACGCGCACTACGAGTTCGGCGACGATCCGGGCTTCGTCGGCGAGTCGCCGGTGACGGCCGATCCGGTCGATCCGCGCACGGCCTGGTTCTGTCAGGGCAACCTCTACGTCACGCACGACGCGGGCCGCAGCTGGTCGCCTGCGACGCCGCGCTTCAAGCGCCCGTGGCACTGCGCGGCGCTCGCGATCGCGCCCGGCAAGCAGCGCACGCTGATCCTGCTCGTGCAGTCGAAGGCCCGCAACGCCAAGAAGATTCCCGGCAAGCTCCTCCGCTCCACCGACGGCGGCGCGACCTGGCGGGCGCTCAAGGCCCCCCGCCATCCGCTGCTCGACTACAACGGCCACGCGCTCGCCTTCGACCCCTCGCAGCCCTCGACCGCGCTCCTGCTCGCCGCGGACGACGCGACGCTCGGCTCGCTCTACCGCTCGCAGGACGCTGGGCTCTCGTGGCAGCGCGTGCGGCCCGCCGGCGCGCTGCGCGGCGTCGTGGTCGACCAGTTCGCCTTCGCGAGCGATGGCCGCGCGCTCGCGCTCGTACGCATCGGCGGCCGGCGCGCCATCTTCCTCTCCAAGGACGGCGGCGAGCACTGGGCGTCTGCGCCCCTGCTCGAGCTCGGCTCCAAGACGCCCCCGATCCACGCCTCGCCGCTCGCGGCGAGCGGCACGTCGTTCCTGCTCGGCACGAATCAGCGCGGCTTCTGGCGGCTCGCGCCGGACGCGACGCGCTGGGCCGCAGCCTGAGAGCGCTGCCGTGGCGGTGAGCGAGCAGTCGGCCGGTCTGCGCCGCTACACGGACGTGCTGCGCGCGCCCGGCGTCGGCGCGGGTCGTCGCCGCGGCGCTGCTCGGCCGGATGCCGGCCGGGATGGCGCCGCTCGCGACGCTCCTGCTCGTGCGCGCGGAGGGCCGCTCGTATGCCGTGGCCGGTCTCGTGACCGCCGCCTCGTCGCTCACGAGCGCGATCGGGTGGCCGCTCTGGGGCCGGCTCGTCGACCGCATCGGGCAGGCACGCGTGCTGCTGCCCCAGGCGATCCTCTACCCGGCCGCGCTCGTCGCGCTCGCGCTGCTCGCGACCCGCGACGCGCCGGTGCTCGCGCTCGTCGCCTGCGCGGCCGTGGCCGGCGCGACGCTGCCGCCGCTCGGCGCCTGCATGCGCGCGCTCTGGCCCACGCTGCTCGCAGGCCAGAACCTGCGCGACACGGCCTACGCGCTCGAGGCCTGGCTGCAGGAGGTCTTCTTCATCTTCGGCCCGCTGATCGTCGCGACGATCGCCGTCGTCGCGCCGGCCTGGGTGGCCGTGCTCGCCGCGGCCGCCTGCGCCCTGATCGGCACCCTCTGGTTCGCGCTCACGCCGGCCGTGCGCCGGGCCGAGCGCGTTCCCCGCCCGGTCACCCGGGCGGGGGCGCTCGGAGCGCCGGCCGTGCGCACCATCGTGTTCGCGACGTTCGCGCTCGGCTGCGCCTTCGGCATCGTCGAGGTCGCGATCCCGGCGTTCGCCGAGGCGCACGGCTCGCGTGCGCAGGGCGGCTTCGCGCTCTCGTGCTTCGCGCTCGGATCGCTCGCCGGCGGCCTCTGGATCGGCACCCGCCCGCCGGCGCGGCGCCAGGCGCTGCGCTTCGGCTTCGCCATGACTGCGCTCGGCACGCTGCTCCTGCCGCCTCTGGTGGCACCGTCGCTCCCCGTGATGTGCGTCCTGCTGCTGCTCGCGGGCCTGCCGGTCGCGCCGGCGTTCGCCGCCTCGTACGGCCTGATCGACGAGCTGGCCGTGCCCGGCACGACGACGGAGGCCTTCGCGTGGCTCGGCACGGCGATCGTCACCGGCCTCGCCGTCGGCACCTCGTCGGGCGGCATCGCCGTCGAGCACCTCGGCATCACCCCGGCGCTCGCGCTCGCTGCGCCCTGCGGCGTCATCGCCGGTGCCGTGGCGCTGGCGCGCCGGGCATCGCTGGCGCCGCGGCCGGTACCGTGAACCGGATGTCGTCGCACGAGCAGCCCCGCATCGTCGTCACGGGCGCGACCGGCAAGGTCGGCGGCATGATCGCCGCCCGGCTCGCGGCCGCCGGCGTGCCCCAGACCCTGCTCGTGCGCGATCCCTCCCGCGCTCCCAAACTCGCGGGCGCGGAGGTGGTCGTCGCCGACTACGGCGACAGGGCATCCGTGCGCGCTGCGCTCCGGCCCCGCGACCGCGTGTTCATGGTCAGCGTGCACGAGTCCGTCGAGCTGCGGATCGCCGCGCACCGATCGTTCATCGACGCCGCGGCCGAGGCCGGCGTCGGGCTGCTCGCCTACCTCTCGATCGTCGCGCCGTCGCCGGACGCGGCCTTCCATCACACCCGCTCGCACGCCGAGACGGAGCGCCTGGCCGGCGCGAGCGGCGTGCCCTGGGCGTTCCTGCGCATGAACCTCTTCCTCGACGACCTTCCGCTGTGGTTCGACCCGGACGGCGTGTGCCGCGGAGCCGGCGGGGCCGGCCGCGTGGCCCTGATCTCGCGCGAGGACGTCGCCGCGGTCTCGGCCGGCGTGCTCGCGGGCCCCGGCTACCAGCACGAGGTGCTCGATCTCACCGGCGAGGAGTCGCACTCGCTGACCGAGCTCGCCGTGCTCTGCAGCAGGGGGATCGGCCGTCCGCTGCGCTACGAGCCCGGCACGCGCGAGGCCTGGATCGCATCGCGCATCGCCGGCGGCATCGAGGCCTGGGACGCGGCGGCCGGCGAGAGCTCCTACGAGGCCCTGCGCCGCGGCGAGTTCGACATCACCTCCGACGTCGTGCGCCGCGTCACGGGGCGGCCGGCGCAGTCGGTGCGGGGCTGGATCGAGGCCAATCCCGAGCGCTTCGCGCGCCTCGGGGTCGATGCGCGCAAGGCCCGCAAGGCCACCTGATCCGGCGCCGCCCCGGCGTTTCGGCGCCGCTGCGGGTGGGAACACGCGAGCTCTCCGCCAGGTCGTTCTTGCGGTGCTCCCCCCCGACGCCGCGCGACCTGCGCCGACGCGAGGCGCGCGCACTTCCCGGATTCCGGTGCGCGCGCCTCGCGTCACCCTCGTCCCGAGCGGTCAGCGGGGCCGGCGTGCGACCAGGTAGGTCGCGGCGCTGTCGTCGTCGCCGTAGCCGGCGTCGATCGCCTCGCCCTGGCGCTTGCTCGTGACCTCTGCGAGCGGCAGCTTGACGCCCGCCTCCGCGGCCGCGTCGAGCGCGAGCTCCATGTCCTTGCGCGCGAGCTTGAGCGCGAAGGCGACCGGGAAGCGCTCCTCGAGCATCAGCGCGGCCTTCCGGTGCGCGTGCTGCATGTCGAACGGCGCGCCCGAGATGAGCTCGAGGAAGCGGCGCGGGTCGAGCTCGAGGGCGTCGGCGAAGGCCAGCGTCTGCGCGAGATTCTCGACGCTGTTGAGGATCCAGTGGTTGACCACGAGCTTGAGGCGCGAGGCGGCGCCGGGCTGGTCGCCGAGCCACAGGACGCCGCGCGAGAACGCGTCGAGGATCGGGGCGACCGCAGCGCAGGCGGCCCCGGGCCCGGCCGCGAGCGGCAGCAGCTGGCCGTCCTCGGCCTGCGGGCGCGACCCCATCACGGGCGCGTCGACGAGCGCGACCCCGTGCTCCGCCGCCAGCCTCGTGAAGGCGTCCGCCCACTCGACGCCGACCGTGCTCATCTGCACCCAGATCGCGGTCGCCGGGAGAGCGGGCAGCGCCTCGCGCATGACGGCGTCGACGCTCTCGCCGTCGGCCAGCATCGTGATCACGACGCCGGCCGACGCGACGGCGGCTGCGGGGGTGTCCGCGACCGCCGCCCCGGTGGCCTCGGCCCTGGCGCGCGTGCGATTCCACGCGCGCACGTCGTGTCCGGCGCGCAGGAGGTGGCGAGCCATCGGCCCGCCCATCGTCCCGGTGCCCAGCAGCGCGACTCGCATCGGCCGAGTGTGCCCTACGACCGTGCGCGCTGCAGCAGCGCCGAGGCGCGTTGCTGCTCGCCCTCGTTCCAGAGCTTGCCGAGCACGCGCGTCGCGGCCTCCTCGGCTGTCGGCAGCACGTCGCCGACGACGCGCGCCCCGGCCTCGCTGAGCACGACGAGCGCGAGGCGGGCATCGTGGGGATGCGACTCGCGCCCGACGAGGCCGCGGCGCTCGAGCGGCGCGAGCTGCCGTGCGACGCCGGAGGGCGTGATGCCGAGCCGCTCCGCGAGATCGAGCCTGCGGAGGCGCTTGTCGGGCGCGCCGTCGAGCTCGAGCAGCAGGGCGAGATCGTTCAGCCCGAGGCCGTGATGGCCGGCGAGCGAGGCGTCCACGTCGCGCACGACGACGGTGCGTGCGTAGGCGAGCTGGAGGACGGTGGAGAGGGCGGTGGCGGTGTCGGTGGCGGCCATTCCGGCAGCATATCATTGACTAGTCGTTGATATGTCGTGCACCGCTCACCAGGCCGTCCAACCGCCGTCGATCACGAGCGTCTGCCCGGTCATGTAGCTGGAGGCATCGGAGGACAGGAAGAGCAGCGCGCCGTCGAGCTCGTCGAGCCGCGGCACGCGCCCGAGCAGCGTGCGCCGCTCGATGCGCTTGATCGCCCCCGGATGCTCGAGGCCCTCGGTCATCGCGGTCGGGAAGTAGCCGGGGCAGAGCGCGTTGACGCGCACGCCGCGCCGGCCCCACTCGGCCGCGAGGTCGCGCGTGGCGCCGATCACGCCGGCCTTGGCCGCCGTGTAGCCGGCCATCGCGGTGTCGCCGGGTGCGACGAGCCCGAGAATCGACGCGACGTTGACGATCGAGCCGCCGCCGCCCGCGAGCATGGCCCGCCCCGCCAGCTGCGCGAGCGCCAGCACCGAGACGAGGTTGATCTCGAGCAGATCGCGGAGCTCGCTCAGATCCTGATCCTCGAACGGCACGACGTCGGCGATCCCGGCGTTCGGCACGGCGACGTCGAGCCGCCCGTGGCGGGTCAGCGCGTGCTGCACGAGCCGCTCGAGGTGGGCGCCGTCGCGCACGTCGCCGACCTCGATCGTCGCTCCCGTCTCGGCGGCCAGGCGCTCGAGCGCGACGGCGTCCCGGCCGGCGGCGACGACCTCGGCCCCGGCGGCGCGCAGGACCCGCACGAAGCGCTCGCCGATGCCGCGCGAGGCGCCCGTGACGAGCGCGACGCGGCCGTCGAGCCGGAACAGCTGATCGGGCTCGGGCGC
>CAWIBP010000006.1:0-432044 GCA_963834415.1 uncultured Actinomycetes bacterium
CGTCCCTTCTTATCAATGCAAGTTTAAACAGGCATTTAACAAATATTATATAAACGTAGAGCTTCTTGGTTCATTATCAGTTTCTTTTAACGTGTTTAGTAAAATTTTATTTCGATCTGAACGATCCGAATTGAGTTGGAGGTCACCGTTTAGCTCAGGTAAGATAAACTTAACTGTATATTAATGGATTACAGCTATTTTTTTATTTAAACTTTATTCACTTCTTCTACTAAGAATATATTTGAATTTAAAGCACATCAATGTTATGTTACATTAATATTAAAATCTACGTGACAGCTATTATTTTTTTATTTAAACTTTATTCACTTCTTCTACTAAGAATATATTTGAATTTAAAGCACATCATATGTTATGTTACATTAATATTAAAATCTACGTGACAGCTATTATTTTTTTATTTAAACTTTATTC
The DNA here is from genome assembly GCA_963834415.1 of uncultured Actinomycetes bacterium. Lineage (GTDB taxonomy): Bacteria > Actinomycetota > Thermoleophilia > Gaiellales > JALYLC01 > JALYLC01. The sequence continues at coordinate 433 of CAWIBP010000006.1, forward strand.
ACTTCTTCTACTAAGAATATATTTGAATTTAAAGCACATCATATGTTATGTTACATTAATATTAAAATCTATGTGACAGCTATTAATTATTTATTAAAACTATATTGGTTTTTAATGTATTGGATTTTAATTTTAATTTTAATGTATTAGTTTAATATTAATTAATTATATTTGAAATATTCCCTTACAGATTCAGGAACTATGGCTACTTTAGAGGAGTATGACGAGTTAGTCAGTTATTTAGTGGATAAAAAATATCCCGATAAGATGGATAAAAAAGAAAAGCGCCAACTTCGTCAGAAAGCTAAGCCCTTCTCTGTCAATGAGGGTGTCCTTATGCACCTATCGAACGACCGCGGGAAGGAAAGGAAGTGGTGTCGCGTTGTCGTAGACCTCGACGAGCGCGATCGGATCGTACGCAGTTTGCATGCGGACCAGATCGGGGGTGCGCACTACGGACAAGCCGCCACTATCCGCAAAGTGACAGATCGCTTCTACTGGCGCAGCATCACGACCGACACCCGCGACTTCGTTCGAAGCTGCGAGATGTGCCAGAAGGCAAACCCTTCCAACAAGGCTCCTCCTTCGACGCTGCACCCCATCGCTGTGAAGGGTCTGTTCCACCGGTGGGGAATCGACCTTGTCGGCCCTCTCGTCGAAACCCCTCGAGGTAATCGATACCTTGTCGTCGCAACAGAGTACCTCACGCGCTGGCCTGAAGAGCAAGCCATCCCCGACAAAACCGCCGAGGGAGTCCACAAATTCCTCATGGGCCTCGTCTTCCGCTTTGGGGCCTGTCAGGTCCTTCTTCACGACCAGGGGCGTGAGTTCAATAACCACCTGGTTAACGGACTGTGTGAGGAGTTAAAAATCACGGTCGCCATGACCTCAGCCTACCACCCTCAGACGAACGAGACGTTTTAATATTTAGTTAGTTTTAATAATAATATATAATTTAATTATTTTTATAATTATTTTATAATTAATAATCCAAATTATTTATATAAAGAAAAAGTATCATCAGAGGCGGATTCTGGCGACCTGATCAAATACACACGGCTTCGCGGAAAGGGGATGAGACCATGACCCGTACGGAAAAACAAGCCAGTGCTGCATGACAGCGGCGTAACCGCCGCGGGTTGCAGCCCAAACCGCGACACCCGACGTGGTTGCTTAGACGTCCCTGCAGCCCGGGCGGTTAGGAGGCACGACTACCCCGCGCTCCCTCCGTGCTTGGCTCGGCGGCTCGACGTCGACGAGAACGCGCTGCTCGTGCCCGGCATCTCGCCGCCCGGCACGCGCGTGACGACGCCCGTCTACGCCTACGTGCTCGAGCTGGACGACAGCTGATCCTCGTCGACACGGGCATGCATCCCGTGCACATCGACGAGCCCGGGCGGCTTCCCGGAGGGCTTCGACGCGATCCTCATGCCGCAGATGACCGAGGCCGACCGCCTCGAGGCCCGGCTCGCCGAGGCCGCCTGCGCACGGCGACGTCACGGCCGTGGATCAACACCCATCCGCACTTCGACCACGCCGGGAGCGACGCGCTCTTCCCGGGCGTGCCGATCTACATCGAGCGCGAGCACGACGCCGAGGCGGCCGGGCACCCCGCGCTACCCGGAACGGGGCTCTGGAACCTCCCCGAGCTGCGCTACGAGCTGCTCGACGGCGAGACCGTCTTCCCGGCGTCGAGCTGCTGCTGCGCACCGGGCCACGCGCCGGGTCACCAGTCGCTGCTCGTGACGCTCGGCAGCGGGCAGCGCGTGCTGCTGTGCGGCGATGCGATCCTCTCGCGCGCCAACCTCGAGCAGCCGACAGCTGGGCGACGCAGGCCGATCCGGACACGGCGCAGGCGAGCGGCGCGCGGCTCGTCGCGCTGGCGTCCGAGCGCGACGCGCTGATGATCTTCGGGCACGACCCGGTGCAGATGGACGCGCTGCGCTACGCGGCCCGAGGCGTACACCTAGTCCGAGGCGGCTTCGCGCGGAATCCCGGGTAGCCGCACCGCCGGTTGCGACGCGTTGTCGCGCCGTCCTCGGCATGCCGGCTCTGCTCGGCAGGGACAAGGCCGGAGGAGAGCGGGTCGAGTCCCATGCTTGCAGGAGCTTCGGGCTCCGTCCGCTCGCGGCCTCCGAGGCAGGCCCTGCACCGCCCGCCGAGCATTTCAACCTGAGCAGATCCCCCGAAGGCTCACGGGCGTGCGTCGTCGAGAGACCGTCCGCTGAAAGGCTCGTCGGCGTCGTCCGGATTGCGCGGAGTCGGATCATCGGCCTCGTAGGTCACAGAGACCTCTCCTCGGACGTGCGCCGTGAAGGGCGTAGCCGTCGGTTCGGCATCGGCGCCGTGCCTGTCGGATGGAGCGCCCTGCTGGAACCTCTTCTGCACCCGCCGCCCGACCATGCCCAGCACGGCGGGCTACCACGAGCATGCGCATCAAACGTTTCTCCATGCCGGAACCCTTGTCTCGAGAAATGGCAGATGAGCACGCCTTACCCTGCCTCGGTCGGGCCAAACGGCCCGAGCCATGTCGTCGGGTTCGACGCTCCGCTCGCGGCGGACACCGCCGACCTCGAGCACATCGGCGCGGCCGCATCCGGGCGCGTCACGCCCGCGGTGTCACAGTCGAGGCCGCGAGGCCGCGCCAGAAGAGCACCGTCGCCTCGGTGCCCTTGCGGAGGTTCTCGCGGTGGAAGTGCTCGTCGGCGCCGTGGGCGCGCTCGCCGGCGAGCGCGAAGCCCAGCAGCAGCGCGTTGCCGCCGGCGTGCGGCGCGAGCACCTCGAAAGCGGGCCCGGAGAAGCCCGAGCGGCCGACGACCGCGGGCCGGCCCCAGACCGCTGCGAGCGCAGCGGCCGCGGCGCGCACGGCGGGCGAGCCGGCGTCCATCGCGAGCGGCGGCGCGCCGGCGAGCGTGCTCTCGATCACGAGCTCGGCGCCCTCGGGCACGTGCCGCCCGCAGGTGCGCGACGACGAGGTCGATCGTCTCCTGGGCGTCCTGATCGGGCACCAGCCGGCAGGTCAGCTTGGCGTGCGCGCGAGCCGGCACGATCGTGTGGATGCCCTCGCCCTGGTAGCCGCTCCAGGCGCCGTTGATTCGAGCGTCGGGCGCGCCCAGATGCGCTCGAGCAGCGGATACGGCTGCTCGCCCGCGAGCGCGCGGGCGCCCGCCTCGGCGAGGAAGGCGGCGGGGTCGGGCGCGAACGCCGCCCAGCGCGCGCGCTCGTCGTCGCCGACCTCCTCGACCCGGTCGTAGAAGCCGTCGACCGCGACGCGGCCGCGCTCGTCGTGGAGGCTCGCGAGCAGCCGCGCGGCACGCGGGCGGCGTTCGGGACGGCGCCGCCGTAGATGCCGGAGTGCAGGTTCCCGTCGGCAGTCGCGAGCGAGAAGTCGATCGCGGCCATGCCGCGCACCGCCGTCGTCACCGCCGGCACGCGGCGCGTGCATCCACGAGTCGGCGACCTGCACGACATCGGCCGCGAGCAGCTCGGCGTGCTGGGCGGAGAATGCGCGCAGCGGCTCGGCGCTGCGCTCCTCGTCGCCCTCGATCACGTAGGTCAGGTTGCACGGCACCCCGCCGTCCAGCTCGCGGCAGGCGCGGACCGCGCCGAGGTTGATCAGCAGCGGCGCCTTATCGTCGGAGACGCCGCGGCCGTAGATGCGGCCGTCGCGGATCACCGCCGCGAAGGGCGGCGTCGCCCACTCGGCCGGATCGGCGGGCTGCACGTCGTAGTGGCCGTAGATCAGCACGGTCGGGGCCGCGGGCAGGCGGCTGCGCAGCTGCGCCACCACGATCGGATCGCCCGCGGTCGCGAACGCCTTGGCCGTCTCGAACCCCGCCGCGAGGCATTCGCGGCGCACCCACTCGACGCAGCGCGCGAGCTCCGGCCGGCGTCCGCGCTCGCGCTCACGCTCGCGATGCCGACGAGCTCGGCGAGCCGCTCGAGCTGCGCCTCCTCGGCCGCGTCGAGCCAGGCCCCGAGCCGGCTGCGATCGCCCGCGTTACCCCGATCGGAGCGCCTTTCGCTCACACCAGATCCGCGGCGTCGTAGAAGGTGCCGCGCCGCGAAGCCGATCGACTCGGGGTTGTCCCACGTGCTTCCAGCGCTCGAGCGCGGCGGCCTCGATCGCGGCGACCGCCTCCTCGGAGCTCGATCCCGTCGCGCGCAGCGCGCGGCCTCGCCGCGCACGAAGTCGAGGTAGTCGCGCACGTCGCGGATCAGGCCCGTGTCGGTCACCTCGCCGTCGCCCCGGACGACGATCTCGGCGTCGAGCGCGATCAGCTCGTCGAGCGTGGCGATTCGGCGTCGCCGTCGACGTCGGTGTCGTCCGGCGGAAGTGCGGGACGATCGGGAACATGCGCGTCTCGAAGAGGTCGCCGCCGAAGAGCACGCGGCCGTCGACGAGCACGATCTGGTGCGCGCCGGTGTGCGCGCGGCCGAACGTGTCGCCAGAAGCACCGTGTGACCGCCCAGGTCGAGCTCGCGCTGACCTCGTAGACCTCGCTCGGGTCGATGAGCTCGACGCCCTCGAGCTCGGCCGCGACGCTCTCGCCGGAAGCCCTTGAACATCTCGATGTAGCCCGCGCCTGCTGCGCAGCTCGTCGCGCTGCTCGCTGTTGTAGATGATCGTCGCGTCGTCCTCGAAGACCTTCGCGCCGAAGCCGTGCTCGGGGTGGAAGTGCGTGAGCGTCAGCTGGAGCGGCTTGCCGGCGGCCAGGCGCGCTTGGCGTGCTCGAGCGTGCCGGGCGCTCTGGAGCCCGATGCCGGTGTCGACGACGAGCACGGCGTCGTTGCCGACGACGATGCCGATGTTGGGCACGAGCGGACGCGCCGTTCGGATCACGTAGATGCCGTCGGCGACCTCGACGGGCTCTCCGAGACGATGGGCGGCGGCGGCGCTGGCTGCTCGGTCTCGGACACGTGCTCATTCTCCTCGCGTACGGGCGGCTGCGGCGCGGGTATCGCACTCCCCGCGGCGTTCGCCCTATGACCACCGCATGATCGCCCCCGACACACCGAGTCGCCCCTCGAGCCGGTCGCGCTCGTGACCGGCGCCGCGCGCGGCATCGGCGCCGCCACGGCCGCCGGCTCGCCAGCCAGGCGCGCGCGTAGCGCAGGCCGACGTCGACCAGGCGCCGCACGAACACCGCTGCGGCGATCGGCCCGTCGGCGCTCGCCGTCGAGCTCGACGTCAGCCGCGCCTCGTTCGCGGCCGCCGTCGAGAGCGACGCTCGCCGAGCTCGGCGGGCTCGACGTGCTCGTCAACAACGCCGCGCTGACGGATGGCGTCCAGCCGTTCTCGACTACGACGACCGTCGATCAACGTGCTCGCGGTCAACCTGCGCGGCGTCTTCGTCGGCTGCCAGCTGGCCGGCGCGCACATGCGCGAGCAGCGCGGCGGCCGCATCGTCAACCTCGGCTCGCTCGCGGCCGCAGGGCAGCGCCGTCGACGGCGCCCGCTCTCCGCCTCGAAGGCGGGCATCGTCGCGCTCTCGAAGACGGTCGCGCGCGAGCTCGCGCCTGACGGCGTCACGGTCAACGCCGTGGCGGCCGCGGCGATCGAGGGCCCGCTCGTCGACGCGCTGCCGCCGGAGACCGTCACCCGCCTGACCGCCTCGATCCCGCTCGGCCGGCTGGGCCGCGCAGACGAGGTCGCCGCGCTGATCGCCTACCTCGCCTCGGACGCGGCGGGGTTCCGTCACGGGGTCGACGTTCGACGTCAACGGCGGCTCGTTCATCGCGCTGAGACGGTGCTGGGCAGCAGCGGGAACGAGATCTCAGCCGGCGTAGCCGCCGCGAGCGCCCGCTCGATCGCCGCCGCCGCCGCGAGCGGCACGTGATCCTCGAACTGCCGGCCCGCGATGTGCACGCCGAGCGGCAGGCCGCGCTCGCGCGCGACGCGACCCACGGCGACGGGCACGCCGGCTGCCGATTAGGCCATGCCGCGTTGGCCCACGGCAGGTAGGTCTCGGACCGGCTGGTCGTCGCCGGGGCGGCAGCCGTGCAGCGGCGCCGGGGCGGCGCGACGGCGAGCACGACGTCGTAGGTCGCCATGAACGCGTGCATCCGCGCGCGGTAGGCGGCCCACTTCGAGCACGTCGAAGAGCTCGCGGCCGAGAGCTGCTGAGCGAGGTTCTCGACAGCCGCGTCATCTGCGGCACGTGGCGGCCGCCGGCCGGGGCGAGGTCGGCGCGTGCGCGGGCGCCGCCGGTCGGCGGCCGTCGTCTTGAACATGTCCACCGACTCGGCCACGGGCGGCGGTGCGACCTCCGAGACCTGGGCGCCCGCCTCGCCGAGCACGGCGGCCGCGCGCTCGATCGCGGCCTGCGTCTCGCGGGTCGCCGGCCAGGCTGCTCGTCGTCGGGATAGAAGCCGACGCGCAGGCCCTCGATCGCCACGGCGCGATGATCGCCGACGTGCGCGGGCCGACGAAGCGGTCGTTGCCGTCGCCGCCGGCCATCACCGGCAGGAGCAGCGCGAGGTCGTCGGCGGAGCGCGCCATCGGGCCGACGGCCGAGGTGTCGAGCATGCCGGTCGCGCGCGTCGGCGGCCAGCAGCCGGTCTCGGGCACGAGCCGCGTGCTCGGCGCAGGCCGGCGGAGCCGTTGTAGTCGCTCGGCACGCGGATCGAGCCGCCGCCGTCGGTGCCGATGCCGAAGATCGAGCCGCCGCCGCCGATCAGCGCGGCCTCGCCGCCGCTGGAGCCGCCCGAGGTGCGCGCCGGGTCGTAGGCGTTGAGCGTGCGCCCGAGTCACCGTCGACTCGGTCTCGTACGACCACATGTACTCGGGCGTCGTCGTCTTCGCGAGCACGATCGCGCCGGCCGCCTTGACGCGCGCCACGACGGTCGCGTCGATCCGGGGATGGTGCCCTCGCCGGGCGGTACGGGCCGGTCAGGCTCGGCAGGCCGGCGACGGCGAGCGAGTCCTTGATGGTGATCGGCAGGCCGAGCAGCGCGCCCTCGTCGCCGCCGCGCCGGGCGGCGGTCGGCCTCCTCGGCGTCGCGCAGCACCTGCTCGTCGTCGACCGCGGCGATCGCGTTGAGGCGCGCGCCGACCTCGTGCAGGAGAGCGAGCTGGCGCTCGGCCAGCTCGACGGCCGAGCAGCTCGCGGGCGCGCAGACGGCGCAGCCACTCGCCGGCGGTGGGCTCGGCGGTGCTCATCGCTCAGAACGTAGCCGGAGGTGTCGCGATCCCACGTCGCCGGGCCGACGCCGCGCTCGCGCAGGACGAACTTGCGCACCTTGCCGTTCTCGGTCAGCGGCAGGGCCTCGACGATGTCGATGTAGCGCGGGATCGCGAAGTAGGCGAGGCGCGGCTGGCAGTGATCCATCAGCGCGACCGGGTCGAGCGCGCAGCCCTCGCGCGGCACGACGACGCCCATGACGTCGTCCTCGCCGAGCTCGGAGGGCACGGGGATCACGGCCGCGGCCGCCACGTCGGGGTGCGACTGCAGCACCTGCTCGACCTCCCGCGCCGAGATGTTCTCGCCGCGGCGCGCGGATCGCGTCCTTGAGGCGGTCGAGGAAGCGGAAGCTGCCGTCGGGGTCGCGCACGGCGCGGTCGCCCGAGTGGAACCAGAGGTTGCGCCAGCTCGCGATCGTCTGCTCGGGCATGCGCCAGTAGCCGGTCGCGAACGCGAAGGCTTCGTCGGCGCGCATCACGAGCTCGCCCGCGGTGCCGTCGGGCACCTCCTCGTCGTTCTCGTCGAAGACCTTGACCTCGTAGCCGGGCATCGCGCGGCCCATCGTCCCCGGGCGCTGCAGGCCGTCGCGCGCGCCGATCACGGCGTTCGTCTCGGTCATGCCGAAGCCGTCGCGCAGCAGCACGCCGAAGCGGTCGAGGAAGAGCTGGTGCAGCTCGGCCTGCGTGGCGGGTGCGAGCGCGACGCGCACGCGGTGCTGCTCCTCGGCCGGCACGGCTGGCGTCTTGGCGAGGATCGAGACCATCGCGCCGAGCAGGTAGGTCACCGTCGCGTCGGCGGCGAGCACGCGATCCCAGAAGCGCGAGGCCGAGAAGCGCTCGCCGACCACGAACTCGGCGCCGTGGCTGAGCGCCTGGATGCACGCGTTGAGCGCGTTCGTGTGGAACAGCGGCAGACAGGTGTAGAGCACGTCGTCGCTCGTGAGGCCGCCGAGCATCGCGGCCGTGCCCTGCGCCCACCAGTAGAACTGCGCCTGCGGGCACATCACGCCCTTCGAGGGCCCGGTGGTGCCGGAGGTGTAGAGGATCGCGACCGTGTCGCCGGGGTGCACGTCCGCCGCGGGCACCCCCGCCGCCACGGGCTCGGGGAAGGCCTCGAGCGGGAGCTCGCGGAACGTCCCGCCGGGCGCCTGGTCGAGCACCCACAGGCGCTCGAGCTCCGCCGGCATGCGCTCGACGACCTCGAGGTGCTCGAGGAAGCGCGCCTCGACGATGAACGCGCGCGGCGCCGAGTCGGTGAGCACGTGCTCGAGCTGCGGCCCGCGCGTGGCCGTGTTGAAGGGCACGAGGATCGCGCCCAGCCAGGCGCACGCGAACCATGCGTCGATGACCTCGAGCCGGTTCTCGGCCATGATCGCCACGCGGTCGCCGTGGCCCACGCCGGCCTCGGCGAAGCCGCCCGCGAGGCGCGCGACCGCGTCGCGCATCTCGCCGAACGAGCGCCGCGTCTCGCCGACGCGCAGGAACGGCTTGTCGCCGAGGGCCGTGGCCTGGCGTTCCAGGAGCGCGGGCAGCGTGCGCTCGCGGGGAGGGACGGGATCCATGCGCGACAGGCTATCGGCGCGAGCGGGGCGGGCGCGGCGACGACCCGGCGAGCCCTCACGCGGGGCCCGCGCCCAGGCGGTCGAGGACTGCGCGCGCCTCCTCCGCGATGCGCCGGACGATCTCGGCCGCCGGCAGCACCTCGCGCACGAGCCCCGCGGCCGGCCCGGCGTAGAGCGCCATCTCCCCCACCGCACCGCGGTCGCCGGCGTGCGGGGTGTCGACCCACCAGCGCGGGATCGGGATGTTGCCGGCGGGATCGGGCCGCGTGGCGATGATCTCCTCGGGCCGATCGCTCGGCCGTGCGCGCGGCTCGTCCTCGGCCTCCCAGGCGTCGATCGTGGCGTTGCGCAGCGCGCGCTCGGGCAGGCCGGGCCAGCCGATCTCGAAGACGTCGGTGAGCACCGAGTGCTCGGCGCGGGCCTCGACGATGCGCTGCTTGTAGAGCTCGTGCGCGCCCGATTCGCGCGAGGCCACGAGGCAGGTGCCGAGCAGCGCGCCCTCGGCCCCGAGCGCGAGCGCGGCGACCAGGCCGCGGCCGTCGGCGACGCCGCCGGCGGCGAGCACGGGCACGTCGCCGGCGGCATCGGCCACCTGCGGCACGAGCGCGAACGTCGGCACGCTGCCGGTGTGCCCGCCGGAGTCGGAGCCCTGCGCGATCACGACGTCGGCGCCCGCGCGCACCGCAGCCTCGGCCTCGCCGGCGGTCTCGCAGCGGTGGAAGACCTTCGCGCCCGCCGCATGCGCGCGCTCGCCCCAGGTGCCGAGCTCGCCGAAGCCGGTCGCCGAGCACGTCGACGCCCTCGGCGAGGATCGCCGCGAGCGACTCGGGCGGCACGATCTGGAGGATGACGTTGACGCCGATCGGGCCGTCCGTGAGGGCGCGGATCGCGCGGATGCGGGCGACGATCGCCTCGGCCGGATCGCCTGCGGCGCCGGTCATGCCGAGCCCGCCGGCGTTGGTCACGGCGGCCGCGAGCTCGGGCGTCGCGATCGAGCCGGTGCCCGCGCCGACGATCGGCAGCGCGATCCCCATCAGCTCGCAGAACGGTGTTCTCAGGTTCACGGCGTCCTACAGTACGGCGCCATGAGCTTCATCACCACGCCCGACGGCGTCCGCCTGCGGCTCACCGAGCGCGGCTCGGGCGAGCGCACGATCGTGCTCGTGCACGGCTGGAAGCTCTCGCACCGGCCGTTCGAGCACGCGATCATGCGGCTCGCCCGCACGCACCGCGTCGTCGCCTTCGACCTGCGCGGCATGGGCGAGTCCGACAAGCCGGACGGCCGCTACGACTTCGACGAGCTGGCCGACGACCTGGAGTTCGTGCTGAGCGAGCTCGGGCTCGAGGACGTCACGCTCGTGGGCTGGTCGATGGGCTGCTCGGTCGCGCTCCAGCACATGGCGCGCGGCGGCCGCCACGTCGGGCGGCTCGTGCTGATCAACGGCCCGATCAAGGCTCGCGCGCACCGACGACGACAGCTTCCCGTGGTCGATGACCGAGGACGTGCTCGAGGCCTACTTCTCCGACATGGAGCGGAACTGGCCCTCGAGCGAGCGCCAGTTCATCACCGACTCGCTCCACGAGCCGGGGCCCGACCTCGTCGACGTGATCTTCGCGATCACGCAGCAGGCGCCGCTCGACGGCCTGCTCAAGATCGTGCGCGCGCAGGCCAGGCTCGACTTCCGCGACCTGCTGCCGACGCTCTCGGTGCCGGTGCTCGCGCTCTACGGCCGCCACGACCCGTACTACCCCGTCGAGCTCGGCACGTGGATCGCCGAGCAGTGCCCGCGCGGCGAGGCGGTCGTGTTCGAGGAGAGCGCGCACTACCCGTTCATCGAGGAGAAGGAGCGCTTCGTCGAGGTGCTCTCGGAGTTCGCGTCGCGCTAGCGAGCGGTCGCGGCCGGCACGCGCTCGAGGATCGCGTGCGCGGTGCGGCGCGCGACCGCCATCACGGTCAGCATCGGGTTGACGCCCGGGGCGGTCGGCAGCGCCGAGGCGTCGCCGATCCACACGCCCTTCGTGTCGTGCAGCTCGCCGTCGCCGTCGGCGACCGCGCTCTCCGGGTCGGCGCCCATGCGGCACGAGCCCATCTGGTGGGCGGAGTAGGCGGTGCGCTCGTACGAGGTCGACTCCAGGCGCGCGGCGTAGGCGTCGAAGTCCTCGCCGCGCCGCCAGGTGTGGTCGTCCCAGTGGAACGTCAGGATCTCCTTCGCCCCGCGCGCCTCGTGCAGCCGCGCGAGCTCGACGTGCAGGCGCGCCGCGAGCTGCTGGTCGACGGCATCGTCGAGCTGCCAGCGCACGACGGCCTGGCCGTCGTCGCCGAGCACGACGCGGCCCGAGCCGTGGTCGTGCGAGACGGCGTGCCAGGAGGCGACGCTGCGCAGCGTCAGCATGCGCTCCTTGTGCGAGGCGCCGTCGCGGAACGGCAGCCCGCCCGCCCAGAACGGCAGGCTCACGTTGACCGACTCGATCAGGAAGCCGCTGTCCTCGACCGCGTGCGTGAAGTCGAAGCTCGCGAGCGCCTGGAACTGCCCGTCCCAGGGGTTCACGACCTCGTCGTAGACGCCGCCCACGAAGTACGTCGGATGCAGCCGCAGGAAGGCGCCCGCGGCGGGCCCGCCGATGCCCGAGCGCAGCAGCACCGCGGGCGACTCGACGCCGCCGGCCGCGATCACGACGACCGGCGCCTCGACCTGCAGGTCGACGAGCTCGCCGCTCGTTGCGCGCGCACGCGCTGCGACGCCCGGTCGCGCGGCCGTCCTCGCTGAGCACGCGGTCGACGAGGCAGTCGACGACCACGCGGGCACCCGCGTCGGAGGCGTCCTGCAGGTAGGTCTTGAGCGTCGACTGCTTGCAGCCCTGCTGGCAGCCGGAGTTGCAGTAGCCGCAGAACGCCGGGTCGTCGTCGGAGCGCCGCGTTGCGCGGCAGCACCTCCCACGAGAGACCGCGGGCCTCGAGCGCCTCGGCCATCATCACGTTCGTGCGGTTGGGCTGCGTCGCCTCGACGTTGACGTTCATGCGGCGCGCGACGGCGTCGAGGTGCGCATCGAACTCGGGCCCGTCGAGGCCCGTCGAGGCCGAGCGCCGCCCACTCGGCGCGGATGTCGGCCGGCGGGCGCAGGCAGACCATCGAGTTGATCACGGTGCCGCCGCCGAGCGTCGAGCCGGCGAGCAGCCCGACCGAGCCGCCGTCCGACCAGAACAGCCCGCCGTGCAGGTACAGCTCGCCGCCGACCGCCTCGAGCTGGCGGAAGTCGGCCTCGTTGCGGTAGCTCGCGCGCTCGAGGATCACGACGCTGTGGCCGGCCGCCTGCAGCTCGGCGGCGATCACGCTGCCGCCGGCGCCGGAGCCGACGATGCAGACGTCCGCGCTGATCGTCGACGGGCCGTCGAGCTGCTCGACGGCGATCGTCTTCGGCGCCTCGGCGGGCGAGGGCGGGGCGGTCGCGGGGCCGGGGAAGCCGAGCGCGTCCCAGCTCGGGTTGCGGCCGCCGGCGTCGGGCAGCGCGTAGAAGATGCCCATCACGCCGAGCTTGAGCTCGCGCAGCGCCTGGCGATGCCCGGGGTCGTCTGCGACCTCGTGCAGGGCCGCGGTGCGGGCGTCCAGGGCGAGCCCGGCGAAGCCGCGGCGCTCGAGCTCGGCGAGCAGCTCGTCCTGGGCCGCCGTCAGCCCGGGCGCGAGCAGCGGGGCGACGCCCGAGGTCGGACGCGGAGCGGCGCCGGAACGCCGCGACGGCGTCGTCGCCGGCGTCGTCGAGGGCCGGGACGAGCGTGTCGGCGAGCACGGCCAGGAGCGCGAGACGGTCGGTCATGGGGCGATTGTGGCACGTCCGAGCTCGATCGCACGGGCGACGCCGAGCACCTCGTCCTCGCGTCCGCGCCGCCCGATCACCTGCACGCCGATCGGCAGCCCGGCGGCCGAGAGCGCCACCGGGACGACCGCCGCGGGCAGCCCGAGGGCGCTCGCGAGCTTGCAGTGGTGGAAGAGCTCGAAGACGTCGCGATCGAGGATCCCGAGCGCGAACGCGGGCTCGGCGGCAGCCGGTGCGAGCAGCACCGGGACGTCCGCCAGCCAGCGCTCCGCCTCGGCCGCGAGCAGCGCGAGCCGCTCGCCGGCGTCGGGCGGCGCGGGCGGCGCTCCGGCCGTGCCGCGGGCGATCGACTGCAGCTGCGGCGAGGCCTGGCCGAGCGGGCCGAGCGCCTCGATCGTCTCGCGCGCCTCGGCGGCGCTGATCGCGTCGAAGAGCTCCTCGGCCGCGAGCTGGAAGGGCGGCACGAGCTCGGCGACCTCGCACGTCGAGGACGCCCGCCGCGGCCTCGACGGCCGCCGCGCACTCCGGGCGATCGACGAGCGGTCGAGGGCGTCGCGGAAGATGCCCACGCGCGGCGGGAGCGGCGCGAGGCCGATCGGCGCGTCCGCGAGCACCGAGAGCACGAGCTCCAGATCGGCGACCGAGAGCGCGAGCGGGCCGATCGTCGCGAGCTGCTCGCGGAAGCGCGGCTTGGCGTGCGGCAGGTGCCCGTCGACCGGCACGCGGCCGAGGCCCGGGCGGATGCCGGCCACGCCGCAGAAGCTCGCCGGCGCGCGGATCGAGCCGCCGTAGTCGGAGCCGAGGCCGAACGCCGACATGCCGGTGGCCACCGCGACCGCCTCGCCGCCGCTCGACCCGCCGGCCGAGCGCTCGGGGTCGAACGGGTTGCGCGTCGCGCCGTAGACGGCGTTGACCGAGTCGGGGTGCGCGCACAGCTCGGAGGTGTTGGTCTTGCCGACGAGGATCGCGCCGGCCGCGCGCAGGCGGGCGACCGCGGTCGCGTCGCGCGCGCCGAGCTCGAGCGGCCGCAGCCACGAGGCCTCGCGCCCCGGCAGCCTCACCGTGACGATCGCCTCCTTGACGGTGAACGGCACGCCCGCGAGCGGCCCCCGCGGCCCAGCGGCCGCGGCCGCGCGGGCGCGCTCGGCGTCGAGGTGGACGACGGCGTTGAGCTCGCCGTTGCGCGCCTCGATGCGCTCGAGGTGCTCCTCGAGCACGTCCGAGGCGCTCATGCGCCCCGAGCGCACGGCCTCCGCAATCTCCCCGACCTGCAATTCACTGCCTCCCTGAAGCCGCCTGCCCGTGCAATTGGGGCCAGGCCCCAATTGCACGGTCCCCGATCGCGTTGTTCTCACGCGCGTGCAATTGGGGCCTGGCCCCGATTGCACGGGTGCCGCCTTCACGCGCGCCGCCATGCGATCTGACCCCGGCTCGGCGGAGCTGGGTCAGACCCCCTACAGACGGGGCTTCGCCCCGACCTACGCTACCCGCATGCAATTGGGGCCTGGCCCCAATTGCACGGTCCCGCGCCTGTGGGCCTGGCTCTGAACGTGCGGCTCGACGCCGGCCGTGCAGTCGGGGCCCGACCGCAGCGCGACGCCCCGCGCGAGTTGGGGTTTCGGGCGCCGTCATGCTACATACCGCCGTGTGAAAACCGACGCTCGAACGCACCCCGCCGTGACGCTGCCCGCGAGCGAGCAGGGACGCCGCGCCGCGGCGCTCGAACGGCTCGTCGGCGAGCTCGAGCTCGACGCGCTCGTGCTCGCCGGCAGCCGACTACCGCGGCCACAAGGGCACGCTGCGCTGGGTCGCCGACTACAACCTCGTGCACCGCTACGGGTTCGCGATCGCCGCGCCGGGACGGCGCGCCCGAGCTGCTCCTGCCGCAGAACCTCGGCGCAGGCCCGCCCGGGCGGCTGGGACGTGCCGGTCGCGTTCGCCCGCGACCTCCGGATCGGCCTGCCCGAGGCGCTGCGCGCGATCGGCCCGATGCGCCGGATCGGCGTCGTCGGTCTCGGCCAGGTCATGAAGGTCGAGGACTACCTGGCGCTGCGCGACGGCCTTCCCCGAGGCCGAGATCGTCGACGCGAGCGACGCCTTCGAGCGCGCTCCGCGCGCACAAGGTGCCCGCGGAGATCGAGGGCGTGCGCGAGTCGGCCGCGATCGCCGACGCGCTGCTTCGACCGCCTGCTCGAGGTCGCGCGCATCGGCATCACCGAGCGCGAGATCGGGGCCGCGATGTACGAGCGCTGCTACGCGCTCGGCGGCGAGGATCCGCTCTTCCTGAGCATGTACCCCGAGCGCCGGGACGGCCGCGCCGAGGGCCGCTTCGGCCCGCCGGTCGACCGCGTCCTCGAGCGCGGCGAGCAGCTCGTCTTCTCGTTCGAGCTCGTCGGCCGCATCGGCTACTGGATGGAGTTCGCGCGCATGGTCGTGTTCGGCGAGCCGACCGACGCTGCAGGAGCGCATGAACGCCGCGGTGATCGCCGGCCTCGAGGCCGGCGCCGAGCAGATGCGGCCGGGCAAGCGGCCCGACGAGGTGCAGGCGCGCGATCACTCGACGCGGTCGCGACGCACGGCGCCGACTGCAGCTACTGGTCGGGCCACGGCATCGGGCAGGACGTGATCGAGGAGCCGTGGCTCGGGCTCGAGATGGTGCAGGATCGCGCGCGTGCCCTCGCGCTGGGAGCTCGCCGACGGCATGGTGCTCGCGAACCACCCCTACGCCGTCGACCGCGGCGGCGAGGCCGTCGGCTACATGGCCGACACGTTCCTCGTCACGCCCGGCGGGCGGCGAGGCCTTCTCGCAGAAGCCGCTGACGCTCTACGTCGTCGAGTGAGCGCCGGCCGCCGATCCGCATCCTCGCGTCGGTGCTGCAGCGCCGCGTGCACGCCGATCACCGCAGGAGATGGCGACCGTGCTCATGCGCTCGTCGCGCTCGCCGATCTTCAACGAGATCGGCGACCTCGTGACCGTCGTCTTCGACGCGCGCGGGCGCACGCTCGCGCAGACCGAGTACGCCTCGATCATCGCCAACGGCGCCGGCCCGCCGCTGCCGGTCATCATCGAGCGCTTCGGCGACAACCTCCACGACGGCGACGTGATCATCCACAACGACGTCTACACCGGCGGCAACCAGAACGCCGACGTCGGCATCTACGTCCCGGTCTTCGACGACGGCGAGCTCGTCGCGTGGACGGCGAGCAAGGGCCACGTCGCCGACATCGGCGGCATGACGCCCGGCGGCTACGACCCCAACGCGCGCGAGGTCTGGCAGGAGGCGTTCCGGATCCCGCCGCTGCAAGCTCGACGAGCGCGGCGTGCTGCGCGCGGACGTGTGGGAGCTCGTCGCGCGCGAACATCCGGCTCGACATCGTGATGGAGGACATCAAGGCGATGATCGGCGCCTGCACGATCGGCAAGCGCCGCCTGCGCGAGGTGCTCGCGCGCTACGGGCGCGACGTCGTTCGACCTCCACATGGACGCCGTGATCGAGTCGTCCGAGCGGCTCGCGCGCGCCGAGATCGAGCGCTGGCCCGACGGCGTCTACCGCGGCGAGAGCTGGATGGTCTCGGACGGCATCGACCCGACGGCGCGCTACCGCGATCGCCGTCGAGATCACGATCGCCGGCTCCGAGATCACGTTCGACTTCTGCGAGACCGACGACCAGGCGCCGGGCTTCACGAACATGCCGCCGGCCTCGGCGATCGGCGCGATCCGCATCGCCTTCCTGATGCTGCTGCAGCGCGGGCGGCATCGACGTGCCCGACGAACCAGGGCCTGTTCGCGCCGATCACGACGGTCTTCCGCGAGGGGTCGCTGCTCGACCCGCGCTTCCCGGCCTCGACGATCTTCGGCAACCAGATGTGCGACGAGGTGCTCGAGTCGATCATGCTCGCGCTCGCCGAGCCGCTGCCCGACCGCGTCACGGCGGGCTGGAACCAGTTCCTCTGCACCGCGCAGTCGCGGCGTCGACCCGCGCACCGGCGAGCCCTCGGTCGTCGCTCTCGATCTTCATGCGCGGCGGCCCGGGCGCGATGCGCGGCTCCGACGGCTTCGACGCGCTCGGCTTCACCGGCACGCCCGGGTCGATGCGCTCGCCCGACATGGAGATGTTCGAGCTCTCGACGCCGCACTTCATGCGAGCACGTACGAGTACCTGCCCGACTCGGCCGGCGCGGGGCGCTGGCGCGGCGGCCTCGGCACCACGTCGAGCTGGCGCTTCTACGGCGAGGGCGAGCTGCGGCGTCTCGATCGGCGACGACGCGGCGAGCGAGGGCGCCGATCGCCGCGCGCGGGCCTGTTCGGCGGCGAGGACGGCGGGCCTCAACGACGCTCGAGCTGCACTTCCCGGACGGCACGGTGCGCGACTGGGGCTCGAAGGAGATCGTCCACGACATTCCCGTCGGCACGATCTGCGATCGCTCGCAACGGCGGGGGCGGCGGCTACGGCGATCCGCACGAGCGCGACCCGCCGAGCTGGTGCTCGCCGAGGTGCGCGACGGGCTGCTCTCGGCGGCCAAGGCGCGCGCGAGCTACGGCGTCGCCGTGCGGCCACGACCTGGTCGGCCATCGACGCGGCCGAGACGGCGCGCCTGCGCGGGGCGGCGCATGAGCTACCGCATCGGCATCGACGTCGGCGGGACGTTCACCGACTTCCTCGTGACCGGGTCGGAGGGCCGGCCGGCTCGTGCACAAGACGAGCTCGACGCCCGCACGACCCGTCGGTCGGCGTCGCTCACGGGCTCGAGCGAGATCGCCGGGCGGCTCGGCCTCGACGCTCGCCGGCCTCCGTCGCCGTGATCGACGCGATCGTGCACGGCACGACCGTGACGACGAACGCCGTGCTGACGCGCCGCGGCGCGCACACCGGCCTGCTCGCGACCGAGGGGCTTCCGCGACACGCTCGCGCTGCGCGACGGGCTGCGCGAGGAGCCGTACGACAACCGCCTGCAGCCGCCCGTCCCGCTCGTCGCCGCGCTACCTGCGCCTCGGCATCGAGGGGCGGATCGACTGGGCCGGCGAGGAGGTCGCGCCGCTCTCCGACGAGCGACGTGCGCGCGGCCTGCGAGACGTTCCGCGCCGAGGCGCGTCGAGGCGGTCGCGATCTCGTTCATGCACTCGCCGGCGAACGCCGCGCACGAGCGCCGCGCGCGCGACCTCTGCCGCGAGCTGCTGCCGGAGGCCTACGTCACGGCCTCGAGCGACCTGCTGCCGCAGGTGCGCTACTACGACCGCACCTCGACGACGGTGCTGAACGCCTACGTCGGGCCGATCATCACGCGCTACCTCGACGGCGCTGACCGACGCGCCTCGCGCGCGCGGGCTTCGCGGGCGTGCTGCTGATCATGCAGTCGAACGGCGGCGTGGCGACGCCCGCCGAGGTCGCCGAGCGCGCCGCGCTCTCGCTGCTCTCGGGTCCCGCCGTCGGCGCCGACCGCGGCGCTCGTGGCTGCTGGCGCCGCACGGCCTGCGCGACTGCATCACGATCGACATGGGCGGCACGAGCTTCGACGCCGCGCTCGTCACGGGCGGCGAGCCGCTCGTCATGACCGACGGCGTCGTCGACCGCTGGCGCATCGCGCTGCCGATGATCGACATCCACACGATCGGCGCCGGCGGCGGCTCGATCGCCCGCGTCGACGCGGGCGGGATGCTGCACGTCGGGCCGCAGAGCGCGGGCGCCGAGCCCGGCCCGGTCTGCTACGGCCGCGGCGGAACGCTGCCGACGACGACCGACGCCGACCTCGTGCTCGGCTTCCTCGGCCGACGGGAGCTCGTTCGGCGGCGGCCTGCGCGCTCGACCGCGCCGCCGCGGCACGCGCGATCGACGAGCACGTCGCGACGCCGCTCGGCGCTCACGGTCGAGCAGGCCGCGGCCGGCATCTACGACGTCGTCAACGTGACGATGGCGACCGGCGTGCGCGAGGTCAGCGTGCGCCGCGGCCTCGACCCGCGCGACCTCCCGCTCGTGGTCGCGGGCGGCGCGGGCCCCGTGCACGCGGCGGCGATCGCCGCCGAGCTCGAGATCCCGCTGCTCGTCGTGCCGCGCGAGTCGTCGATCTTCTGCGCCGCGGGGATGCTGATGTCGGACTTCAAGCACGACTTCGTGCGCGCCTACAAGACGCCGCTCGCGAGCGCCGAGACCGGGCGGCTCGACGAGCTGCTCGGCGAGATGGAGGCCGAGGGTCGCGCCGTGCTCGCCCGCGAGCTCGTGACGCCGCGAGCGGATCACGATCCGGGCCGCGCTCGACCTGCGCTACGTCGGGCAGTGGCACGAGCTGACCGTGACGATCGAGGGCACCGGGGCCGCGGCGATCGCGGATGCCTTCCACGCGCAGCACGACCGGCTCTTCGGCTACTCCTCGCCGGAAAGCCCGATCGAGCTGCTGGCCGTGCGCACGACCGCCGTCGGCTCGACGGTCAAGCCGCCGACGAGCGAGCTCGACGAGCTCGAGGTCGACGAGGCCGAGGCCACGCGCGGCGGCACCCGGCCCGTGTGGGATCCCGAGTCGCGCACCGTGCGCGAGACGCCCGTCCACGACGGCCTCCGGCTCGCCGCGGGCGAGCGCGTCGCGGGGCCTGCGATCGTCGAGCTGGCCAACACGACGATCGTCGTGCTCGCAGGCTTCGAGCTGTCGGTCGACGACTACGGCTCGTTCGTCCTGGCCTCGGGCGCCGCCCGTGAGCGCGTCGCTCAGGGTCTGGCCGCGGCGCTGCGCACGTGATGCGCTGCGGCGTCATCGGTACCGGCGCGCTCGGGCGCGGCATCGTCGCGAGCCTCGCGCGCAACCGCTTTCCCGTGCTCGTGCACGACCGCGACCCCGAGGCCGCGGCGGAGGCCGCGCGCGCCGGCGGCACGGCCGCGGCGTTCGCCGGCGAGCTCGCGGCCGGCTCGGACGCGCTGCTCCTGATCCTGCCCGACTCGGGCGACGTCTTCGAGGTGATGGACGCGATCGCGAGCGAGCTCGCGGCCGGCGCGATCGTGCTGATCGTCAGCACCGTCGCGCCCGAGACGCCGGTCGAGCTCGGCCGCCGGCTCGCGCCGCAGGGCGTGCACGTGCTCGACTGCCCGATCAGCGGCGGGCCCGCGCGCGCCGAGACGGGCTCGCTCTCGGTGATGGTCGGCGGCGACGCGGAGGTCTTCGAGCGAGCGCGCCCCGTGCTCGCGGCGATCGGCTCGACCGTCGTGCACATCGGGCCGCTCGGCCACGGGCAGATCGCGAAGCTCGCCAACAACCTGATGGGCGCCGTGATCATCGAGGGCATCAGCGAGGGGCTCGCGCTCGCGGCCAAGGCGGGCGCCGACGTGCAGCGCGTCAGCGAGGCGATCGCCGGCGGCAGCGGCTCGAGCTGGATCCTGCGCGAATGGGTGCCCGAGACGGTCTTCGCCGGCGACTACGCGCGCCGCTTCTCGCTCGACCTGATGTGCAAGGACATGCGCATCATCAGCGCGTTCGCGGAGCAGCTGGGCGTACCCGTGCCCGGCGTCGAGGTCGCCCGCGCGGCCTTCGAGCGCGCGGTCGAGCGCGGCTTCGGCGGCGACGACTTCAGCCGTGCGATCCAGCTCCACGCGGCCGACGCGGGCGCCGACCTCGGCGTCGCGGACCGCTGACGTGCTGCTTGTCGTGTGTCATGCAGCGTGATAGCTTCGCCCATCCGATGCTGACCGGAAAGACGGAGATGGCCTCGTCGCCGCTCGTGCGGGTCGACCTCAATGAGCAAGCCTACGGCTGGCTACGCGAGCGCATCGTCACGCGCCGGTTCGGTCCCGGGGAGCGGCTCGGGCTGCAGGGGCTGGCCGACGAGCTCGGCGTCTCGCGCAGCCCGGTGCACCAGGCGCTGACCCGTCTCGTCAGCGACGGCCTCGTGACGGTCAGCCGGCGCGGCTACGCGGTGCGCCCGATCACGACGCAGCTCGTGCACGACTCCCTCGACGCCCGCCTGGCGCTCGAGACCTTCGCGGCGCGCAGCGCGGCGGCCTCGCTCGCGCCCGCGAAGCTCGCCCACCTGCGCGAGCTGCTGGCCGCGACGCTCGCGCCCGTCGAGCAGCAGCAGTTCACCGACAAGGCCGCCTACCTCGAGGCCAACCGCGCGTTCCACGAGGCGATCACCGACCTGCCCGGCAACGCCGTGATCTCGGAGATCTACCGGCGCCTCAACGTGCACCAGCTCGTCGACCGCGCGATCCTCGGCCTGCCCTCCACCGACGCCGGCGCATCGACCGAGGAGCACACCGAGATCGTCGAGGCGATCGCCGCCGGCGACGGCGCGCGCGCCGCGGCCGCGGTCGAGGCCAACGTCGTCACCGGCCGCCGGCTCGTGGCCGCGGCCGTCGAGGCGGCCGGGGGCGCGCTGTGAGCGAGGCCGCCGCCCCGGAAGCGGCCGTGGACGCGCGCCCGCTCGTGCGCATGACGGGCATCCACAAGGCGTTCGCGAGCGTCCACGCGCTCACGGACGTCGACTTCGAGCTGCGCGCCGGCGAGATCCACGGCCTCGCGGGCGAGAACGGCTCGGGCAAGTCGACGCTCATGAAGATCCTCTACGGCGCGCTGCAGCCGGACGCCGGCACGATCGAGATCGACGGCGAGGCCGTGAGCTTCGCCGGGCCGCGGGCGGCGATCGAGCACGGCATCGTCGCGATCAGCCAGGAGCTGACGCTCGCGCCCACGCTGACCGTCGCCGAGAACATCCTGATGGGCCGCCTGCCGCGCCGGCGCGGCTCGGTCGACTGGGCCTCCGCGCACCGCCGGGCGACGGTCGCGCTCGCCGACCTCGGCGTGCACGTGGACTCGCGCGCCAGGGTCGGCACGCTCTCGATCGAGATGCAGCAGGAGGTCGAGGTGGCCCGCGCCGTCTCGGCCGACTCGCGCGTGATCGTGCTCGACGAGGCCACGAGCTCGCTCTCGGAGGCCGCGACGCAGCGGCTGCTCGAGCGCCTCGAGCTGCTGCGCGAGCGCGGCGTCGCGATCGTCTTCATCTCGCACCGCCTGCGCGAGATGTACCAGTGCTGCTCGCGCGTGACCGTGCTGCGCGACGGCCGGCTGATCGGCACCGAGCCGCTGCCCGCGACCCGGGAGTCCGCGCTCGTGCGCATGCTCGTGGGCCGCGAGATCACCGACCTCTTCGGCAAGCGGAAGCTCGAGCACGGCGCGCCGGTGCTCACGGTCTCGGGGCTGACGACGCCCGACGAGACGGTCCAGGACGCGAGCTTCACGGTGCGCGCCGGCGAGATCGTCGGCGTCGCCGGCCTCGTCGGCTGCGGCAAGAGCGAGCTCGCGCTCGCGCTCGGCGGCGTGATCCCCGCCGACGGCGAGATCGCGGTGCACGGCGAGAGCGTGCGCCTGCGCTCGCCGCGCGCGGCGATGAACGCCGGCATCGGCTTCATCCCCGAGGATCGCAAGCGCAGCGCGATCCTGCCCACGCGCTCGGTGCTGCACAACCTCTCGGCCGCGTGGTCGTCGCGGCTCACCCGCCTCGGCGTGATCCACGTCGGCGACGAGCAGCGCATGGCGAGCACCGCAGTCGACCGCTTCAACGTCAAGACCTCGTCGCTGCGCGCCTCGATCGTCCACCTCTCGGGCGGCAACCAGCAGAAGGTCGTGCTCGGCCGCTGCTTCGCGCTCGAGCCGCAGGTGATCGTGCTCAGCGAGCCGACCCGCGGCATCGACGTCGGCGCCAAGAGCGAGGTCTACCAGATCATCCAGGACATGGCCGAGGCCGGCGCGGGCGTGCTGCTCGTGTCGTCCGAGATGCCCGAGCTGCTCGGCGTCACCGACCGCATCCTCGTGATGTTCCGCGGCCGCATCGAGGCCGAGTTCGAGACGGCTCAGGCGACCGAGGAGGGCATCGCGGCGATCGCGCTCGGCCACGACGAGCGCGTGGCGGTCGCATGAGCGCGCCCGCGAGGTCGCTGCCGGCGCTGCTCTCGCTGCGCCACCTCTCGCTCGGCCGCTACATGGGCGTGCTGATCGGCATCGCCGTGATCTTCGCCTACCTCGCGACCACCGAGCCGGTCTTCCTGACCTGGGCCAACTGGCAGAACATCATCCGCTCGCAGGCGGTCGTGCTGACGCTCGGGCTCGGCATGACGTTCGTCGTGCTGACCGGCGGCATCGACCTCTCGATCGCGTCCGCCGCGGCGGGCGCCGGCATGCTGCTCGGCATCTCGATCGAGCACGGCGCGCCGTGGTGGCTGGCCGTGCTCGCGGGCATCGGCGCCGGCCTCGGCTTCGGGCTCGTCAACGGGCTGGTGATCGGGATGCTCAAGATCCCGTTCTTCGTCGTCACCCTCGGGACGCTCTCGATCTACCAGAGCGTCGCGCTGCTCTCGACGAGCGGCGAGACGGTCTCACTCTTCGCGTTCCCGCGCTTCAACCAGGTGCAGACGCTGATCAACGGCGAGACCGGGCCGTTCCCGACGGTGCTGATCCTGGCCGCCGTGCTCTATGCGATCGGCGCCTTCGTCCTGCACTTCACGCACTTCGGGCGCTCGGTCTACGCCGTCGGCTCCAACCCCGAGGCCGCGCGCCTCACGGGCATCAGCGTCACGCGCGTGCTGGTGTCGGTCTACGCCATCGCCGGGCTCTCGGCCGGGCTCGCCTGCGTCGTGCAGACGGGCCGCCTGACCGCGGCCAGCCCGCAGGTCGATCCGAACCTGATGCTGAGCGTGATCGCGGCCGTCCTGATCGGCGGCACCGCGTTCACCGGCGGCGACGGCGGCCTGCTCGGGACGGTGATCGGCGTGCTCTTCCTCGGCATCGTCCAGAACGGCCTCCAGCTCTCGTCGGTCTCGACGTTCTGGCAGGGCACCGTGAGCGGCCTGATCCTGATCCTCGCCGTCGGCATCGGCGTGCTCCGGGATCGCGGCGCGCTGACTCGCTGGAGGGCGAGACGCTCGCACGTACAGCACGCAACCACAGAGGAGAAAGCATGAAACGTCCCACTGCGCTGCGCCTCGCGCTCGGCGCCGCGGCGCTCGCGACGACGCTCGCGACCGCGGTCAGCGCGTCCGCCGCCGACCAGATCGGCGAGTCGAGCCCGGTGCTCTCGAACCCGAACCAGCAGGCGATCACGCGCGGCGAGCAACATCGCCGCCAAGACCTATGGCTGGAAGGTCAAGACGCTCGACGCGAACCTCTCGCCCGACAAGCAGGTCTCGGACATCGACACGCTCGTCAACCTCGGCGTCAAGGGCATCATCACCTGGACGCTCGACGCCGGCGCAGCGGGCGCGGCCTACAAGCGCGCGACCGACAAGGGCATCCCGGTCATCGACTACGGCTCGACCGCCAACGTCACCTCGGCCGTGTTCGACGAGCGCGGCTACGGCTGCACCGCCGGCCGCAAGGCCGCCGCCTACATCGCGAAGCGCGTCCCCAAGGGCAAGGTGCTCGTGATCGGCGGGCCGCCGGTGCCGTCGATCACGAACTACACGAACTGCTTCGTGAAGGCCGCGAAGGCTGCCGGGCTGAAGGTCGTCGGCAAGCAGAACAACGTCAAGGACACCGCGGCGACGGCGCAGCCGATCGTGCAGGACCTGCTGACGAAGAACCCCGACGTCAATGCCATCTGGTGCTACAACGACCCGAGCTGCCTCGGCGCGGGTGCGGTCGTGCGCTCGTCCGGCAAGAAGCCGTGGGTCGAGGGCAAGCAGAAGGGCATCGTGATCACCGGCGCCAACGGCTCGAGCGACGCCGCGCAGGGCGTCAAGAGCGGCCTGATCACGGGCACGTGGGATCCGCAGCCGAGCGTCATGGGCACGATCGCCGTCGAGCTGCTCGCCTCGCACCTCAAGGACGGAAAGTCGCTCTCGTCGCTGCCGAAGGTCGTGCTCGTCCCGATCAAGATCTGGGACGCGAAGAACGTCAAGAGCTACGTCGACCCGATGAAGCGCAAGGTCACCATCGGCAAGATCCCGGCTGCCTGGATCGCCAAGAAGTAAGCGAGCCGCGACGCGGGGCCGCCCGATTGCGACCGGGCGGCCCCGCCCGCACCCGAACGAGAGGAATGCAGTGCGTCGGACCGGCCTCGTCTTCCACGAGCGCATGCTCTGGCACGACCCCGGCGCGGCGGCGGCCGTGATGCCCCCTGGCCCGTTCGTCGAGCCGGGGCCCCACTCCGAGTCGCCCGAGCGCGTGCGCCGCATCCGCAGCCTCGTCGAGGTCAGCGGCCTCGGCGAGCAGCTCGTGCAGCTGCGCCCGCGAGCGGCGACGCGCGACGAGCTGCTGCGCCTGCACAGCGAGGCCTATCTCGACCGCGTCGCCGAGCTGTCGGAGGCCGGCCACGGCGACGCCGGCTTCTTCTCCCCGGTCGGCCCGTGCACGTACGAGATCGCCGCGCTCTCGGCCGGCGCGTGCCTCACCGCCGTCGACGCCGTCGTCTCCGGCGAGCTCGACAACGCCTACGCGCTGGTGCGCCCGCCAGGCCACCACGCGCTCGCCGAGCACGGCATGGGCGGCTGCTTCTTCGGCAACGCCGCGCTCGCGGCGATGCATGCGCAGGCCGTCCACGGCATCGAGCGCGTGGCCGTGATCGACTGGGACGCCCACCACGGCAACGGCACCCAGGAGGCGTTCTGGGACGACCCGTCCGTGCTCACGATCTCGCTGCACCAGGCCGGCTGCTTCCCGCCCGACTCGGGCGCGGTGGACGAGCTCGGCGGCGCCGGCGCGCGCGGGACGAACGTCAACCTGCCGCTCCCGCCCGGCTCGGGCGTCGGCGCATTCGAGGCCGCCTTCGAGCGCGTCGTGCTCCCGGCGCTCGAGCGCTTCGCGCCCGGGCTCGTGCTGATCGCGTGCGGCTTCGACTCCTGCGCGTGGGACTCGCACGCGCGCCTGATGCTGCACAGCGAGGCCTACCGCGACCTCACCGGACGGCTGCTGGGCATCGCCGACCGGCACGCCGGGGGCCGGGTCGTCGTGATCCACGAAGGTGGCTACGCTCCGGCCTATGCGCCCTACTGCGGACTCGCCGTGCTCGAGCAGCTCTCGGGAATCCGCACCGACGCCGAGGACCCCTTCCTGCCGGTGTTCACGGGCTTCGGCTACCAGGAGCTGCAGCCGCATCAGGACGCCGTGATCGCCGAGGCCGCGCGCCTGCTGGAGCTCGCATGACCGTCCGGCCGCAGGATCTCGGCGGCCGCAGCGGCTTCGGCGAGGTGCCGATCGACCGCGACGAGCCCGTCTTCGACGAGCGCTGGCAGGCGTCCGTGATTGCGGGGATCCTCGCCACGATCAGCGCCGGCCTCTACAACGTCGATCAGTTCCGCGAGGGCATCGACGAGCTCGAGCCGCTCTCCTACCTGACGCTCGGCTACTACCGCCGCTGGCTGCACACGCTCGAGGTGAACTGCATGAAGACGGGCGTCTTCAGCCCCGAGGAGCTGGAGGCGCGGATCCAGGCGGTCGCCGCCGGCGATCCGCTGCCGCCGGGCGCGAACGAGCTGATCGCCGAGCAGCTGCGCAACCTCATCTACTTCAGCGTCCCCGCCCCGTCCGAGGCACCGGCCCCGCCGGCCTTCGCGGTCGGCGACGCAGTCGTCGGGCGCGTGGTCGAGGGCTCGCGCCACGCGCGCATCCCGGTCTACGCGCAGGGCAAGCGCGGGGTGGTGCTGCACGTCAACGCCGCCTTCCCCGAGCCCGACGCGAGCCGCCTCGGCCAGGGCGAGCAGCCCGAGACGGTCTACTCCGTGCGCTTCGCCGGCCGCGAGCTGTGGCCCGACGCCGACGAGCGCTCCGAGATCGTGCTCGACCTGTGGGAGTCGTACCTCGAGACCGCGGCGAGCGGAGGAGCAGCATGAGCGAGCACGACGAGGGCACCCGCTACGCCGATCTGCGCACGCGCGCGATCGAGTCGCTGCTGATCGAGAAGGGGCTGCTCAGCGAGACGGCGGTCGACGTCGTCGTCGACGCCTACGGCAGCGACATCGGCCCCCTGCACGGCGCGCGCGTCGTGGCCCGCGCCTGGACCGACCCGGAGTTCAAGGCGCGCCTGCTCGACGACGCGACGCCGGCCGCGCGCGAGCTCGGCGTCGGCGGCTTCGTCTCGGAGTACGTCCGCTGTGTCGAGAACGTCGACGGCCTCCACAACATCGTCGTCTGCACGCTCTGCTCGTGCTACCCGTGGGGCCTGCTCGGGCTGCCGCCGACCTGGTACAAGTCGCCCGAGTACCGCGCGCGCACGGTGCGGGAGCCGCGGGCGGTGCTGCGCGAGTTCGGCGTCGAGCTGCCCGAGGAGACCGAGATCCGCGATCTGGGACTCGAGCGCGGACCTGCGCTACATCGTGCTGCCGCAGCGCCCCGTGGGCACGGACGACCTGTCCGAGGCCGAGCTCGCCGCGCTCGTCACGCGCGAGTCGATGATCGGCACCGGCCTCGCGCGGACGCCGGGCGCATGAGCCCCGTCGATCCCTCGATCTCGCAGATGCCCGGCCTGCCGCGGCAGAACGGCGAGCTGGTCTTCGCCGAGCCCTGGCAGGCGCGGGCCTTCGGCGTCGCGATCGCGCTGTGCGAGCAGCAGGGCATCGACTGGGAGGTGTTCCGCAGCCGCCTGATCGCCGAGATCGGCGCCTGGGAGCGCGAGCACGGCCCCGGTGCCGAGGGCTGGGACTACTACGAGCGCTGGCTCGCGTCGCTCGAGCGGCTCGTGTCCGAGCTCGGCCTCGTCGGCGACGCGGAGGTCGCGGCGCGCGTCGAGCAGCTCGCGCACGCCGACCGCCACGACCACGACCACGACCACGGGCACGACCACTAGGGCCGGGCGTCAGGCGGGAGGAGCGTCGCGGCGCAGCTCAGCCGTCGCCGCCTCGTCGATCTCCCACGTCGCGGGGTCGACGACGACGCCGTAGAGCTCGCGCGCGCGCTCGAGCGAGACGACGCCGTTGCGTGCCTCCTCGGCCACGCGCTCGGCCGGGCGCAGCCGCGGGTCGCCGTAGCCGCCACCGCCCCCGGCGATCTGGTGGTACACCGTGCCGGCCGGGATCTCCGAGATGATGTCCTTCAGGTGCGGGCGGTAGACGGCGCCGTCCGGGTAGCGCAGCTCGATCGAGTTGGCGCAGCCCGACGTGCCGCCGAGGATCCCGAAGGCCGCGGTCTCGTCCGTGCCGCCGTCGCCGAAGACGCTCGCCTGCACCGGGCCGTCCTCGAACGTGAACACGGTCTCGACGCCGAGGCCCCCGCGCCAGCGCCCGGCACCCGCCGAGTCGGCGCGGTACTCGAAGCGCTCCAGGATCACCGGGTTGACGACCTCGAACATCTCGGGATCCTGGGCTGCGATCGCCCCGCCCGAGGTGATCAGGCCGATGTGGTCGTAGCCGTCGGCGTCCCAGGTGCCGCCGCCACCGCCCTTGCAGGCGTTGATCAGGATGTCGACGTAGGGCGCCCCGGTGGCGCTGTGCACGCCCGCGATGATCGTCGCCAGCAGGTGGTTCCAGCAGGCCGTGACCTGGCGCGGCACGGCGGGCGCGAGCGCGAGCATGATCACGGCCGCGATCTGATCGGAGAGGTGGTTGCCGAAGCCGGTCGGGGCCGGGAAGAGCGGGTTCACCAGGCAGCCCTCGGGGGCCACGATCTCGACGCAGCGCATGATCCCGTCGTTGTGCGGCAGATCGTCCTCCGCGATCATGAAGAACGCGATCATCACGGACGAGAGCGTCACGGCGAGCGGCGCGTTGACGTAGCCGCGCACCTGCGGGTCGGTGCCCGTGAAGTCGAAGACCATGCGGTCGCCGTCGACGATCACGGCCACGCGGATGGTGGCCTCGAGGTCGTGGTCGATGCCGTCGTCGTGGACGTACCACTCGGCCTTGTACTCGCCGTCGGGGATGCGCTCGATGACCGCGCGGGCGGCGCGCTCGGCGGCGTCGAGCAGGCCGTCGGTCGCCGTGCGCACGGTCCCGATGCCGTAGCGGGTGAGCAGCGCCTTGAGCTCGCGCTCGCCGACCGTGCACGAGCCGATCATCGCGCTGACGTCGTCGGCCACGACGTCGAGGCGCACGTTGCCGAAGACGAAGTTCCAGACGTCGTCGCGCCGCTTGCCGCCCTCGTAGAGCTTGAGCGGCGTGATCCGCAGGCCCTCCTGCCAGAGGTCGGTCGCATTCGGGTTGTAGGAGCCCGGCACCGCGCCGCCGACGTCGGCCTGATGGGCGGCGATCACGACCCAGCCGAAGTGCTCGCCCTCGTGGAAGACGGGCTTCGCGACCTTCCAGTCGGAGAGCTGGTTGCCGCCGGTGAAGGGGTCGTTGTGGAGCATCACGTCGCCCTCGGCGACGTTGCCGCGGAAGGCCTCGGCGATCGCGCGCATGCCCGGCGCGGTGGCGTAGCCGAGCACCGGGATGTACTCGGTCTGCTCGAGCAGCACGCCGTCGGCGTCGTAGATGCCGAGCGAGAAGTCGCGGCCCTCGACGAGCAGCGGCGAGCGCGCGCTGCGCTCGACGACGACGCCCATCCGCTCGCCGATCGCCTTCAGCCGGCTCGCGATCACCGAGGTGAGGACCGCGTCCTGGGTCATTGCCCGGCCTTCCGCGTGAGCACGAACGAGCCCGACGCGTCGAAGGCGACGTCGAAGCTCTCGGGCACGACGATCGTCGTCGTCGCCATGTCGACGAGCGCCGGCCCGGCGGCCCCCTGGCCGGCTCCCAGGCGGTCGCCGTCGATCACCGGCACCTCCTCGAGCGCGCGCGTCGAGGGCAGGTACATGCGCCGGCTCGGGCGCGTCGGCGCCTCCCCGGCGGCCGCCGAGGGGGTGCCGAGCCCGAGGGCGTCGCGGCGTCCGAGCACGGTCGCGTGGAGCGCGATCACGGACATCGGCTTGCCCGGCGAGGCGAACCCGTAGAGCTCCTCGTGGCGGCGCGTGAAGGCGTCCTCGATGCGCTGCGGCTCGGCCAGGTCGTCGAGCGGGAACGGCACGGTCACCTCGTGGTGCTGGCCGGCGTAGCGGATGTCGGCGGCGGCGACCACCGAGCGGCGCTCCGCCGGCACGCCCTCGCGCTCGAGCGCGGCCATGCCCTGCTCGACGAGCCCGTCGAGGACGCCGCGCGCCTCCGCCGCGTCGAAGCCGTCCCAGGCGCGCGGGAAGCTCCGCGTGTAGTCGTGGCGCAGGTCGGCGAGCAGCATGCCGAACGCGCACAGCACCGACGAGAGGCGCGGGACGATGACGGTGCCGATGCCGAGCTCCTCGGCGATCGCGCCTGCGTGCACGGCGCCCGCGCCGCCGGCGACGACGAGCGGCAGCTCGCGCGGGTCGTAGCCGCGCTGGATCGCGACGTCGTTCGTGCGCGTCGCCATCGCGAGGTCGATGACCTCGACCATCGCGGCCGCGGCGGCCACGGCGCCAAGGCCCATCGGGCCCGCGATCCTGCGCTCGATCGCCTCCCGCGCGCGGCCCGCGTCGAGGCGCATCCGGCCGCCCAGGAAGTAGTCGGGGTCGAGGTAGCCGAGCACGACGTCGGCGTCCGTGCAGGTCGGCTCGGTGCCCCCGCGGCCGTAACAGGCCGGTCCGGGGTCGGCGCCCGCGCTGCGCGGCCCCATGTGCAGGAGGCCGCCCTCGTCGAGCCAGCCGATCGAGCCGCCGCCTGCGCCGATCGTCTGCACGTCGATCATCGGCAGCGAGATGGGATGGCGGTTGATCTCGCCGTCGCGCGTCACCTGCACCTCGCCGTCCTTGACGAGCGAGGCGTCGAAGCTCGTGCCGCCCATGTCGACGACCACGCAGTCCTGCGCGCCCTGCCCGCGCGCGTACGCGAGCCCGGCGACCGGCCCGCCGGCCGGGCCCGAGAGCACCGTCGTCGCGGGGTTGTGGGCCACGATCTCAGGCGTCGCGACGCCGCCGTTCGACTGCATCACGAGCAGGATCCCGCTGAACGACGCCTCGCTCAGGGCCTGCACCAGCCGCTCCATGTAGCGCTGCAGCACCGGGCCGACGTAGGCGCTCATCACGGTCGTCGAGACGCGGTTCTGGAGCCGCACCTGCGGGAGGATCTCGGACGAGACGGCGAGGAAGACGCCGGGTGCCCGCTCGCGCACGACCTCCCGAACCCGCTCCTCGTGCTCGGGGTTCGCATGCGCGTGCATGAAGCAGATCGCGACGGACTCGACGCCCTCGGCCAGCAGCACGTCGACCGCCGCGGCCACGGAGGCGTCGTCGAGCGGCGTGCGCACCTTCCCGTGCACGTCGATGCGCTCGCGCACCGGCAGGCGCAGGTAGCGCGGCACGAGCGGCTTCGGCGGGACGTACTTGTTGTCGTAGAGGTGGCGCCGGCTGCGCACGCCCCGCCGCATCTCGAGGATGTCGCGGAAGCCCTCGGTCGTCAGCAGTCCCGTGTGCGCGCCGCCGTCGGTCAGGATCGCGTTCGTGGTGACGGTCGTGCCGTGCACGATCAGGCCCACCTGCGAGAGGAACCCGGCGCGCGGGAGCGAGACCTTCTCGGCCAGGTCGGCGAGGCCCTGGAGCGTGCCCACGGAGGGGTCGCCCGGCGTCGTCGGGGTCTTGTGCTGGATCACGTCGCCCGCCTCCGCGTCGGCGAGCACGAGATCCGTGAACGTGCCCCCGACATCGATCCCGACGCTGAACCTCATCTCAGGCCTGGAGCAGACCGGGGTCGATGCGCGACAGCCGGCGCGGCGCGCCCGCGCCGATCACGTAGGTGTCGGCGACGCTCGCTCCGAGGCGCTCGTCGGCGGTCGAGAAGTTCGGGTGCAGCGCGATCACCATGTCGCGCTCGAGCGGCGTCGCATCGCCGGCCGTGATCACCGGCGCGTCGTGATCGACGCCCACGCCGTGCCCGTGCCAGATGCCGACGCGGATGCCCGCGCGCTCCGCGACGTCGTCGATCGCGCCCGCGGCCTCGCCCGCGCTGCGCCCGGCCTCGAGCAGGGCCTCGGCGCTGCGGGCGGCCTCGAGGCAGGAGGCCGCGATCGCCGCGCGGTCGTCGTCGAGCTCGCCGAGCGCCACGAGCCGCGCGAGCTCGATCCAGTAGCCCGTCGGGCCGATGATCTCGACGTACACGGTGAGCAGATCGCCGTCGGCGAACGGCTCGTCCGTCGGCCGCTCGAGGAAGTAGGCGCCGGCGCTCACGAAGATCAGCGCGTCCTTCACGCCCTGCGCACGCGCCGCCCCTTCGATCACGCCGTTGGCCTCCCACCCGGTCATGCCGGGCCGGAGCTGCGCGAGCAGGGCGTCGAGCGCGTCGTCGCCGATCGCGGCGGTCGCCTCGAGCTCGGCGATGTCCTCGGGGTCCTTGACGGCCTTGACGGCCGCCACCGCGTGCGTCACGTCGACCAGCTCGGCATCCGGGAGCAGCGCCCGCAGGCGCTCGGCCTCCCAGGCCGAGGCCGCGTGGCGCATGCCGACGACGCCGATCCGGCCCGCGCTCGCACCGCGCTCGGCGAGCAGCGCCGCGACGCTCGCCCCGAGATCGTCGTACTCCGAGAGGATGTCGCCCTGGCCGGCGACGCGGACGTCGGCGATTCCGGCGCGGTTGCGCGCGTACCAGGCGTCCGCCCCCGTCGCCACGATCGCGATCGGGTCGGCGCCCGGGCAGAGCACGACGTTGGCGGCGCGCACGACGGGCGCGTAGCCGCTCGTGTAGGCAAGGTAGCCGTAGCTCCCGATCACGCCGTGGCCGAAGACCACGATGGCGTCGATCCGCTCGCCCTCGAGCCGCCCCCAGATCCGCTCCACGCGACGACGGATGAGCTGGGAGCCGGTCACGCCGGCGAGTCTAGCGGCGCCCGCCGCCCGTGCGGTGCGCCTGGCCGCGCTGCGGGCCGGACGGTCGCGCACGGCGCGCGCGCGGCCCGTAGGCTCTGCCTTCGCCCAGCTCCGCAGATGGCATCCAAGGGAGACCGCCCGTGTTCAAGGAATCGCTCGGCAAGCTGACCCAGGGCAACGAGCTCAGCGCGGCGGAGCTCACCGAGTTCGTCGAGGACATGCGCGACGACGTGATCACGGATGTCCAGATCGCGGGCTTCCTCGTTGCGCTGGTGATGAAGGGCCCGACGGTCGACGAGGTCGCCGCGATCGCCCGCGCCATGCGCGCGAACTGCGTGCAGATCAACCCGCAGGTGAGCGGCCGCCTGACCGACATGTGCGGCACCGGCGGCGGCCTCAACACCTTCAACGTCAGCTCGGCGAACGCCATCCTCACCGCCGCGGCCGGCGTGCCCGTCGCCAAGCACGGCTCGCGCTCGATCTCGGCCTCCTCCGGCAGCGCCGACGCGCTCGAGGCGCTCGGCGTCCACGTCGAGCTGACGCCGGAGCAGGGCGAGAAGCTGATCGAGGAGGTCGGCATCTCGTTCCTCTACGCGCCGAACTTCCACCCGCTGATGATGAAGGTCTTCTTCCCGGAGTACGCGCTGGGCATCAAGACGATCTTCTTCACGATCATCGGCCCGCTGATCAATCCCGCCGGCGCGCCGAATCACCTCATGGGCGTCTACCAGCCGCACCTCGTCGACCTCGTCGGCCAGGCCGTGACGCAGCTCGACATGCACCACGTGATCGTCGCCCACGGCCTCGACGGGCTCGACGAGATCTCGATCCTCGGCCCGACCTCGATCGCGGAGGTCAAGGGCGACAAGCTGGAGCGCTACGAGATCGCGCCCGAGGACTTCGGCCTCGCGCGGGCCACGCTCGCCGACGTGCAGGGCGGCGACCCCGCCCACAACGCCGGCGTCATCCGCGGCATCTTCGAGGGCCGGGACACGGGCCCGCGGCGCGACTTCCTCGTGCTCAACAATGCGTTCGCCCTCTACGTCGCGGGTGCCGCGGAGAGCCCTGAGGAGGGCCTCGCGAAGGCCGATCGACAACATCGAGTCCGGGCCGCGCGCTCGCGAAGCTCGAGGAGTTCGCCGCGGCGTCGCAGCGCTACGCCACCGCGTGAGCGGCGCGCGCCCGAGCCTCGTCGGCCGCATACGCCAGCGCCAGGGCGAGGGCGCGATGCCCGTCCTCGCCGAGATCAAGGTGCGCTCCCCGAAGGAGGGCGACCTCCTGCGCGGGCGCACGCCGGAGGAGCTCGCGCGCGCGTACGCGTCGCGGCCGATCGCCGGCATCTCGATCGTGACCGAGCCCGACGACTTCGGCGGCTCGCTCGATCTGATCCGGCGCGTCGCACCGCTCGTCGACGCCCCGATCCTGCGCAAGGACTTCATCCGCACGGCGGCCGGGCTCGAGGAGACCGCCGCGGCCGGGGCCTCCGCCGTGCTGCTGACGGTCGGCGTGCTCGGTCTCGACCTGCTCGGCGAGCTGCACGCCGTGGCGCAGGGCTGCGGCCTCGAGACGCTCGTCGAGACCCACGACGCGAGCGAGCTCGCCGGCTTCCTGGCGCTCGGCGTCGCGCCGGACCTGCTGGGGATCAACAACCGCGACATCCTCGTGGGCGAGACCGACGACGGCGACGTCTCGCTGACCGAGGCGATCGCGGCCGCCGTGCCCGAGGGCTGGCTCGTGCTCTCGGAGAGCGCGATCAGCGGGCCGGAGGATGCGCTCCGCGCACGGGCCGCCGGGGCGGACGCGCTGCTCGTCGGCACCGCGATCCTGCGCGCGGCCGACCCGGGCGAGGCGATCGACGGGCTGATCGGCATCGGCTGGGTGGCATGACGCGCGTCAAGCTCTGCGGCATCACGACGGCCGAGGACGCCGAGCTGTGCCTCGCGGCCGGCGCCGACGCGCTCGGCTTCGTGGTCGGCTACCCGGAGCCCGTGCCGTGGAACCTGACGCCGCAGCGCGCCCGCGAGCTGATGGCGCGCGTGCCGCCGTTCGCCGCGCGGGTCGCCGTGGTCGGGGGCGACGCCGCCGCGATCCTCGCGATCGCCGAGCAGGTCGAGCCGTCGGTCGTGCAGCTCCACCGCGACGAGGACGCCACGACGGTCGCGGCCGTCCGCGCGGGCCTCACCGGCACGGGGGTCAGGATCGTCAAGGCGGTGAGGATCCCGGCCGACGGCGCCGCGGTCGCCCCGGCCGAGGAGTGGCTGAGCCGAGCGCGCGCGTTCGTCGAGGCCGGTGCCGACGCGATCCTGCTCGATTCCAAGACGGCGGCGCGCCCGGCGGGCACGGGGCAGGCGTTCGACTGGGCGATCGCGCGCGCGGTGGTCGAGCGGGCTGGACGCGCCCGTGCTGCTGGCCGGCGGGCTGACGCCCGAGAACGTCGCCGCCGCCGTCGCCGAGGTGCGGCCGTACGCGGTCGACGTGATCAGCGCGGTGGAGGACGAGCACCACCGCAAGGTCGGCGGCCGCGTCCGCGCCTTCGTGGTCGCGGCCCGGATCTAGCTGTTCTGCCGCAGGCGGCGGGCGAGGTCGTCGACCGCGGCGACCTCGGCGGTCCAGGTGTCGAGCGCACGGAACGCCGCGGCCACATCCTCGGCCGACTCGAACGGGGCACCGCCGGTCGCCTCGCGTGCCACGACGCACGGGATGTCGCGCGCGAATCCGTCGCGCGCGGTCGCCGCGACCGCATTGTTGACGCTCAGCCCGCAGAGCACCAGCCGGTCGACGCCCAGCCGCGCCAGCAGCCCGTCCAGGTCGCTGCCGAAGAACGCGCTCGGCCGGTGGTGCTCGGAGTGGAGGTCGCCGGCGGCGACCTCCACTCGCGGATCGATGGCGGCAGCGGCGGCGCCGCGCGCGAAGGGCGCGAGATCCATCCCCCAGCCGGCGAGCAGTCCGGCGTCGCCGAGGTCGTCACGCAGGACGTAGCGCGAGTGGACGACGGGCAGGCCCGCCGCGCGCGCAGGGACGAGCAGCGCGTTGATCGCCGCGATCATCGGCCCGGCCGTCAGATTGCCGAACGGGCCGTCCGGGGCAGCGAAGAGCGACTGCACGTCCAGAACGACCACGGCGGCGCGGCCCGTCCCCAAATCGACCTGCATCAGCGTGCCTCAGCTCGCGGCGACCGCGCTCTTCTTCCCCATCTTCTCGGCGGCCTCGCGCATCTTCGGCGCGACCTGGGTCATGAACAGCTCCTGGTTGCGCATCGCCTGCCAGCGGGCGTTGCCGCCGTAGTTCGCGATCAGCAGGAACTCGTCGAAGCGGAACTGATCCTGCAGGGCGATCAGCTGCTCGGCGACCTTCTCGGGGCTGCCGGCGTAGACGATGTTGAGGTCGAGCAACTGCTCGTAGGAGAGGTTGCGCGTGTTGGGGAAGTCGTCGGCCGCGTAGAACTCGTAGCGCGCGTCGATCAGCTTCTGCTTGCCCTCGGGCGAGCGGTCGAGCGAGTCGGTCGGCGCGACGTTGAAGTGCACGAAGTTGGTCAGGTACTCCTTGCCGTCCTCGATCGCGCGGTCGTTGTCCTCGTCGAGGTGGCAGGCCTTGATGTACGCGAAGTTCGAGCCGACCCCGAACGCCTCGCAGGCCTCGTGGTACTTGCGGATGGCCTCCTCGAAGGCGATGTTCGGCGCGGGGCCGCCGAGCGCGACGCCCCAGCCGTTGCGCACGGCGCGCTCGACCCACTTGGCGCTCGTGCCGACCTGCCAGATCGGCGGGTGCGGCTTCTGGATCGGCTTCGGCACGACCTGGAGGTCGTGCGCCTGGTAGTAGGTGCCCTCGAACGTGAAGCGGTCCTCGGTCCACGACTTCAAGAGGATCTCGACGGCCTCGGGGTAGCGCTCGACGCTCTCGTTGAGCACCACGTTGGCCGGATCCATCAGCCACGCGTGACCGCGTCCGAGTCCGACCTCGAGCCGGCCCTTGAGCAGGATGTCGGCGAGCGCGATCTGGCCGGCGAGCACCATCGGGTTGTGCAGCGTGAGCGTGTGGCAGAGCGCGCGGAAGCGGATGTTGCTCGTCCGCTGCGACATCAGCGCGAACAGCTGCAGCGGGTCGGGCATGATCGCGAACTGCTCGAAGAAGTCGTGCTCGAGACAGGTGAAGACGTCGAAGCCCGAGCTG
The DNA here is from genome assembly GCA_963834415.1 of uncultured Actinomycetes bacterium. Classification (GTDB taxonomy): domain Bacteria; phylum Actinomycetota; class Thermoleophilia; order Gaiellales; family JALYLC01; genus JALYLC01. The sequence goes on from CAWIBP010000006.1 coordinate 36,873, forward strand.
ATCGGCCTGCACGCCGACCTCGATGTGATCCCACACGATCTTGGCGTGATCGCCGTTCGGCTCACTCTGGAATTCGGTGTAGGTGCCGAAGCGAAGGGTCATCGATGGCTCTCCTGGTCGGTGGGGGATGCCGCGAAATCTGCGACCGAGGTGCGTCGTATGTCAAGGATCTCGTCGAAGCCGGGGCCATTCGGCGCCGCTCGGCTCGGTCGCCTCGAGCAGCACGCCGGCGAGCGACTCCTCGGTCGGCGAGGACGCGCCGGCGCGCCATGCTCGGCGATCGCCGAGCGCGGCATGTCCGCGGTCTCGATGGCTGGCCGTGCAGCTGCTCGTAGAGCGCGACGACCTCGCGCTGGGTCAGCCGCGCCGGGGCCGCCGAAGGGGATCGTCTGGCCGGCGAGGCGGGGGTCGCGCACGGCGCGCACCGCCACCTCGGCGACGTCGGCGACCGCGACCCAGGCCTGCGGCGGCCTCGCCGCCGCCGTAGAGCGTCACCGCCGCCGTGGGGATCGAAGCCGAGCGGCGGCGTGAACCACACGTCCATGAACTTCTCGGGGTGCAGGATCACGTGCTCGAGCCGGGCCGCGCGCAGGCGCGCCTCGACCGCGCGCTTGGCGCGCTGGAACGGGTGGTCGTGCGCGGCCGGCGGGAAGGAGACGTAGACCATGCGCGTCGCGCCGGCCGCCTCGGCGGCGTCGACGACCGCGAGCTGGCCGGCCTCGTCGACGCGCGCGATCGCGTCCGGCCGCGGATCGCGCGGGAAGGCCGATGCGGTCGAGATGACGACGCCGGCGCCCGCGAACGCTGCGGTCAGGCTCTCTGGCTGCTCGATGTCGCCCTCGACGACGTCGGCGCCGAGCGCTTCGAGCCGGGCCCGGGCGGCGGCGTCCGAGCTGCTGCGCACGAGCGCCCGCACCTGCTCGCCGCGCGCCCGGAGCCGGCGGCACACCTCCGTGCCGAGCTGACCCGTGGCGCCCACGACCAGAACGACGTCACGGGAGTCTCGTCACGCGGCCATTCTCTCACCGAGCGCATCGTCATGCTGCACAACGAGATCGGCCCGTCCTTGACATTTGCACAGGAGACTGGTTCGATCCGCACATGGCCATTGCTTCCCTGCTGCATCCGCTCGATCCGCTGACCGCCGAGGAGATGGCGGCCGCGATGGCGATCCTGCGCCGCGAGCACGCCGCTCAGCGAGCGCACGCTCGTGATCTCGATGGAGCTCGCCGAGCCCGGCAAGGAGACGCTGCGCTCCTACCGCGACGGGCGACGCCGTCGCGCGCACCGCGGCGATCGTGCTCGTCGACTGCGTCAACGAGGTCGAGCTGCGAGGCGACGGTCTCGCTGAGCGAGGATCGCCTGCTGCGCTTCGAGGTGCTCGCGGGCATGCAGGCCGCGATCATCGGCGAGGAGTACGAGGCCTGCGAGGAGCTCGTCAAGGCGCATCCCGACTTCGCCGCGGCGCTCGCGCGGCGCGGCATCACCGACCAGACGCTCGTCTGCGTCGACCCGATCCCCGCGGGCACGCAGGTGCCGGAGGAGCTCGCCGGCCGGCGCATCTGCCGCGGCCTCGTGTGGATGCGCCCGGCGCCCGGCGTGAACCCCTACGGCCGCCCGATCGAGGGCATCGTCGCGCTCGTCGACCTCAACCGCCGCGAGGTCATCCGCATCGACGACTACGGCGTCCGGCCGATCCCGGCCGAGCGGGGCGAGTACCGCACCGGCATGACGGGGCCCGAGCGCGAGGGCGTCAAGCCGATCGAGATCGTGCAGCCCGAGGGCGCGAGCTTCGCGGTCGACGGCAACCTGATCACGTGGCAGGGCTGGTCGTTCCGCGCCGGCTGGACGATGCGCGAGGGCCTCGTCCTGCACGACGCTCGCCTACGACGCCAGGCCGGCGAGCGGCGCTCGATCCTGCACCGCGCGTCGGTCTGCGAGATGGCCGTGCCCTACGGCGACCCCAGCCCGTCGCGCTACATCCAGTGCCCGTTCGACATCGGCGAGAACCTGATCGGCTCGTTCGCGAACGCGCTCGAGCTGGGCTGCGACTGCCTCGGGCTGATCCACTACTTCGACGCCGTCGTGTGCAACGGCGAGGGCGAGCCGATCACGCTGCCGAACGCGATCTGCCTGCACGAGGAGGACGCCGGCCTGCTCTGGAAGCACTGGGACTTCCGCACCGGCGACACCGAGGTGCGGCGCGCGCGCCGGCTCGTGATCAGCTTCATCACGACGATCGGCAACTACGACTACGGCTTCTACTGGATGCTCTCGCTCGACGGCACGATCGAGCTGGAGATCAAGCTCACGGGCATCGTCGCGACGGGCGCCATCGAGAGCGGCGAGCAGCCGGGCCACGGCACGCTGATCGCCGAGGACCTCTACGCGATGAACCACCAGCACTTCTTCAACGCGCGCCTCGACTTCGACCTCGACGGCGAGCGCAACGCCGTCTACGAGGTGCACACCGAGGCCTCTCCGCCCGGCCCCGGCAACCCGATCGGGAGCGCCTTCGCGGGCGTGCGCACGCTGCTCGAGAGCGAGGCGCAGTCGCCGCAGCTGATCGACCCGCTCTCGTCGCGCGGCTGGGTCGTCGTCAACCACGAGCGCACGAACGCCGTGGGTGCGCCGGTCGGCTACCGCCTCGTGCCGGGCGAGAACTGCCTGCCCTACGTGCAGGCGGACTCGAGCTTCGCGCAGGCGCGCGCGGCTTCGCGTTCAAGCACGTGTGGGTCACGCGCTTCCACGCCGACGAGCGCTACGCCGCCGGCGAGTACCCCAACCTGCACGCGGGCGGCGCGGGCCTGCCCGAGTTCGTCGCCGACGACGAGGGCATCGTCGACGAGGACGTCGTGCTCTGGTACTCGCTCGGCCACAACCACCTGCCGCGCACCGAGGACTGGCCGATCATGCCGGTCTGGAAGATGGGCTTCATGCTCAAGCCGAGCGGCTTCTTCGACCGCAATCCGACGCTCGACGTGCCGCCGCCGCGCTCGAGCCACTCCTGCTGTCACGGGGACGCGCGATAGCAAGCGCGCGCGAGCAGCTCGCGGCCGGCCTGCGCGGGCGCCTGAGCGCGCCCGGCGACCCGGGCTACGACGCCGCGCGCGCGGTCTGGAACGCCGACATCGACCGCCGTCCCGCGCTCGTCGCGCAGTGCGAGGGCGTCGCCGACGTCGCGCTCTGCGTGCGCACCGCGCGCGAGCACGACCTGCCGCTCGCCGTGCGCGGCGGGGGCCACAACGTGGCCGGCTTCGGCACCTGCGACGGCGGGCTCGTGTGCGACCTCGGCGCGCTGCGCGCCGTGCGCGTCGATCCCTCGCGGCGCAGCGCGACGGTGCAGGGCGGCGCGACGTGGGCCGACTTCGACGCCGAGACCCAGGCCTTCGGGCTCGCCACGACCGGCGGGGTCGTCGTCTCGACCGGCGTCGCCGGGCCTCACGCTCGGCGGCGGCATCGGCTGGCTCAAGCGCAACCACGGCCTGAGCTGCGACAACCTGATCGGCGCCGACGTGCTGACGGCCGACGGCTCGCTCGTGCGCGCGAGCGCCGACGAGCATCCCGAGCTCTTCCGCGCGCTGCGCGGCGGCGGCGGCAACTTCGGGATCGTGACGTCGTTCGAGTTCGCGCTGCACGAGCTCGAGACCGTCGATCGGCGGCTACCTGGCGTTCGAGATCGAGCACCTCGGCGACCTGCTGCGCTGGTATCGCGAGTCCGCGCCGGACTTCCCCCGCGAGCTCACGACGCTGCTCTTCATCATGTCGGCCGACGCCAAGGCGCCGATGCCGGAGCGCCTCTGGGGCAGGCCCGTGATGCTGCTCGGCGCGTGCTGGAGCGGCGAGCCCCGCGCAGGCGAGCGGGTGCTCGCGGGCCTCCGCACGGCTGCCCCGGTCGTCGTGGACGCGCTCGAGCCGCAGCGCTACCTCGATCTCCAGAGGGCCTTCGTCGACGCCCCGCAGGCGCTGCCCGGCTACGGCAACTACTGGAAGGCGGAGTACCTCTCCGGCCTCCCCGACGCGGCGATCGACGCCTTCGTCGAGCACGTCGGGCGCGTGACCTCGCCGATCAGCTACATGGAGATCGACCCGCTCGGCGGAGCGATCTCCGAGGTCGGCGAGGACGAGACGGCGATCGGCTTCCGCCACGCGCCCTTCCTGTACCAGAGCAACGCGGTGTGGGAGCACGGCGATCCGGAGCGCGACCGCCACGTCGGCTGGGCGCGCGACTTCTACGCCGCGATGACGCCGTTCTCGGCCGGCGCGACCTATCTCAACTTCATCGGCGAGGAGGGCGGCGAGCGCGTGCGCGGCGCCTTCGAGCCCGCCGTGTGGGACGCGCTCGTCGAGACGAAGCGCCGCTACGACCCGGACAACCTCTTCCGCGTCAACCAGAACATCGCGCCGTGACGGCGCGCCGCGCCGCGCACCCGCGGCCGCGCGGCGACAATGAGCGCGTGAGCGCCGAGCCGACGATCATCGCCGCGGCCGAGCAGCCGTACACGCGCCATCCGGCGCCCGGGCTGACGACGCCGGAGCTGCTGGCGGCCGCCGCGCGCCGCGCGCTGGACGACGCGGGCCTCGAGCCGCGCGCGATCGACGGCCTCGGCGTCGCGTCCTTCACGCTGGCACCCGACCACGCCATCGACCTCGCGGTCTCGCTGGGCCTGCGCGTGAGCTGGCTGATGGACGGCGCGACCGGCGGGGCCGCGGGCATCGACATGCTCCAGCACGCGCTGCGGGCCGTTGCGGCCGGCGACGCAACCTGCATCTTGCTCGTCGCCGGCGACGTCTTCCACGCCGGCGCCTTCGCGCAGCTCGTCGACGGGTACAACGTCGCGACGCGCGAGCGCCTCGCGCCGATCCCGTTCGGCGGCCCGAACGCGCTGTTCTCGCTGCTCACGCAACGGCACATGCGCGCGCACGGGCTCGAGCGCGCCGACTACGGGCGGCTCGTGTGCGCCCAGCGCGCCTGGGCGGCCGGCAATCCCGGCGCCGTCTACCGCGCGCCGCTGAGCGCCGCGGAGTACCTGGCCGCCCCGCTCGTCGCCGATCCGCTCGGCCGGCTCGACTGCGTGCCCGTGGTCGCAGGCGCCGATGCGCTGATCGTCGCGGCGAGCGGCGGCGGGGTGCGCGTGCGCGCGCTGCGGGCGGCCCACAACTGGGATCAGCACGACGGCGACGGCCTCACCACGGGACTCGCCGCGCTCTCCGAGCGGCTCTGGGCGGACGCGCGCGCAAGCGCGCGGCAGATGGACGTGGTCTCGGTCTACGACGACTACCCGGCGATGGCGCTGATCCAGCTCGACCGACCTCGGCTTCGGCGAGCCCGAGGCGCTGCTCGCCGCGATCGAGACGCGCAGCCTCCCGGTCAACACCTCGGGCGGCCAGCTCTCGGCCGGCCAGGCGGGCGCGGCCGGGGGCATGCACGGCATCGTCGAGGTGGTCGAGCAGCTGCGCGGCCGCGGCGGCGAGCGCCAGGTCGAGGGCGCGCGCCTCGGGCTCGCGAGCGGCTACGGCATGGTCGCCTACCGCCACGGGGCATGCGCGAACGCGGTCGTCCTGGAGGCCCCGTGAGCGGCGCCGCGATCAGCCGCTGCGCCGGCTGCGGCTGGCAGGGCACGCCGCGGCGGCTGTGGTGCCCGGCCTGCGGCGCCGCTGCGGTCGAGCAGGTCGCCGTCACCGGCGGGAGCGTCGCCGAGTCGCACGACCGTGCACCGCTTCGCGAGCGGCGAGCGCCCGCCGGTCGTGGTCGCGAGCATCGCGGCCGACGGCGGCGGCGTGCTGATCGCACGCCTCGAGGGCACGGAGCCCGGCGCCCGCACGACCCTTTCAGACGACCGCGGGGCGCCCGTCGCCGCGCCCGCAGAGGAGCAATCATGACGCGCGCGAGCTACGTCGCGGACGAGGTCTATCCGCTGGTCATCGGCGGGCGGGAGGTGGCGACGCGGGAGAGCTTCCCGATCGTCGATCCGAGCACCGGCGAGAGCTGGGCGCGCATGGGCGAGGCCAGCCCCGCCGACGTCGAGGACGCGGTCGCCGCCGCCCGCGGCGCGTTCGCGGGCTGGCGCGAGACCTCCCCGGGGACGCGCCAGGCGACGCTCGAGCGGATCGCGGCGGCGCTCGAGGACGACCCCGATTGGCCGGCCATGCTCGCGACCGAGAACGGCCGCCCGATCCGCGAGGCGCGCATCGCCGACGTGCCGACCGCCGCCGACGTGTTCCGCTACTTCGGCGGCCTCGCGCGCGGGCTCGAAGGCGCGTTCGTGCCGACCGGCAGCCGCGACAGCCTCGTCTGGACGACGCGCGAGCCGCTCGGCGTGATCGGCGCGCTGATCCCGTGGAACTCGCCGCTGATCTCGACGGCGCTGAAGGTCGCCCCCGCGCTCGCGGCCGGCAACACGATCGTGCTCAAGCCCTCCGAGCTCGCCTCGGCGAGCGTCGTCGAGTTCGCCCGCCGCGTCGGGCATCTTCTGCCCGAAGGCGTCGTCAACGTCGTCACCGGCCTCGGCCCGCAGGCGGGCGCGGCGCTCGTGGCCTCCCCCGGCATCGCCAAGATCTCGTTCACGGGCGGCATCCCGACCGCCCGGCGGATCCTCGCGAGCGCGGCCGACAACATCACGCCCGCGCTGCTCGAGCTGGGTGGCAAGAGCGCGTTCGTGATCTGCGAGGACGCCGACCTCGACGCCGCCGTTGCCGACGCCGTCATGGGCATCGCGTTCCAGAACGGCCAGGTCTGCTTCGCCGCCTCGCGCCTGTTCGTGCACGCCGCCGTGCGCGAGCAGTTCCTCGAGCGCTTCAGCGCGCGGCTCGCCGGTCTGCGCATCGGCGACGCGCTCGACGAGACGACCCACGTCGGGCCGCTCGTCTCGGCCGCGCACCTGGAGCGCGTGCACGGCTTCGTCGCCAAGGCGCACGCCGAGGGCGCCCGCGTGATCGGTGGCGAGCGGCTTGCGCGCGAGGGCGCGCTCGCCGGCGGCTTCTACCTCGAGCCCGCGATCATCGACGACCCCGAGGGGACGACGACGGCAGTGCGCGAGGAGATCTTCGGGCCGGTCACGACGGTGCAGTCGTGGAGCGACGAGGACGACGTGATCGCGCGCGCGAACGGCACCGAGTACGGGCTCGCCGCCGGCGTCTGGACGAGCGACCTCGGGCGCGCGCACCGCATCGCGCAGCGCCTCGAGGCGGGCACCGTGTGGATCAACACGTGGTTCGACGTGGTCGCCGGGCAGCCGCTCGGCGGCGTCAAGGCGAGCGGCTACGGCCGCGAGATGTGCGCTGAGACGATGCTCGAGTACACGAGCGCGAAGGCGATCTCGATGCGCCTCTCGACCGCGCGCTACGACCTCTGGTCGTGAGACCGCTCGAGCTGCCCCTTGATCAGGTAGACCTCGGTCTTCCAGAGGTAGTACGTCATCTTCCACTCCTCCGCGGTCGCCTCCTCCGGCCGCCAGTGCGTGTTCGTGACGACGCACGTGCCCGCTGCGCGCCCGAGCTCCTCGCCCGGGATCACGCGGCTCTCGACGAGGTGGGCGAGCCGGCCGGGATCGCCGCCGAGGAAGTAATCGACGAGCCGCAGCTCGGCGTTCGCCCGCAGGCGGACGTACAGCTCCTCACCGTCGAACATCGAGGTGCCGACGTAGAGATGGTCGCCGAGGTCGCGGCGCTCCAAGCTTCCGAGCGCCCAGTACGACTGGTTCATGCCGTCCGCCAGGAACGCGTAGGCCACATCGGCGTGCACCTCCACGGCGATGCTCGCGCTGTGGGCGTCGGGGTCGTCATGCGCCATGGGGATCATCCTCGTCGGGAGCGGTGCGGGGGATCGCCGCGAGGATCTCGCGCAGGCGCGCGAGCGCCTCGCTGGTGCGCGCGGGGTCGTGATAGATCAGCTGCTGCACCGAGAGGCCGTCGATCGCGGCGAACGCGAGCCGCGCGAGCGGCTCGTCGTCGGCGAGGCCGAGGCGCGTGAGCGTGCCGCGCACCTCCGAGACGTACTCGTCGTAGGTCGCCTGCACCTGCGCCAGCAGCTCGGGGCGCCGCTGCGCCTCGAGCGCGAGCTGGAACTGGAAGATGGCCTCCTGCGGCTGCTCGGCCATCAGCGCCGGCACGTCGGCGGCGAACTGCTCGAGCGTCGCCGCGTCCTCCCCGAGCCGCCCCAGCGCGATCGACTCGCGGGTCGCCCAGGTCAGCGCCTCGACGATCATCGTCTCGCGATTGCCGAAGTGGTACGAGGCGAGGCCATGCGTCACGCCCGCCTCGGCCGCGACCGAGCGGAACGTCACACCGTCCAGCCCCTCGCGCGCGACGATCCGCGCGAGCGCCTCGCAGAGCGCGTCGCGGCCCTCGCCGCGCGAGATCGCGCGCTGCTCGGATTCGGGCGCCGGAGCCACTCGGCAAGCCTACCCGGCTGCGCTACTTGACAGATGCACAGGAAGTGAGGATGATCCGCGCAGCCGACGCCGGCCGCAGGAAGCCCGCCCGCAAGCCGGTCGACCCAGGAGAGCCTCACATGCGCGACGCTTCGTTCAGCTCCGCAGCACCCGCCCCGAGCCGCGCGCTCACGCGCCAGGAGCTCCTGCTCGCCGGCGCCGGCGGCGCCGCGCTGCTCGGCACCGGCGGCCTCGTCGCACCGCAGCTCGCCGGCGCGGCCAAGAGCGGCGGCACGCTGCGCGTCGGCATCGGCGGCGGCGGCCCCACCGACAGCTTCGACGCGGCGCTCATCAACGGCCCGTCCGCGACGACGCGCGGCCAGGTCTTCTACGAGACGCTGGTCTGGCTCGACGGCACGTTCAAGCTGCACAACTGGCTGTGCACGAGCTGCGAGCCCAACGCGAGCGCCGACGTCTGGACGATCAAGCTCAAGGACGGCCTCGAGTTCCACAACGGCAAGACGGTCACCGCCGCCGACGTGCTGTTCTCGATCCGGCGCCTGCTCGACCCGAAGTCGGGCGCGACCGCGGCCGCGCAGCTCGGCGCGATCGACCTCAAGCGCTCGAAGGCGATCGACAAGCGCACCGTGGAGTTCCGGCTCAAGCGCCCGACCTCGTTCTTCGACGAGATCCTGAGCGACATCGTCTACATCATCCCGATCGGCTACAACCCGAGGAAGCCGGTCAGCACCGGGCCGTGGAAGTTCGTCAGCTTCAAGCCCGGCCAGCAGACCGAGCTCGTGCCGTTCGCCAACTACTGGGGCGAGCGGCCGAAGGTCGACAAGCTCGTGCTCGTCGAGCTGCCGGACGACTCGGCGCGCGTCAACGCGCTGCTCTCGGGGCAGGTCGACGCGATCAACCAGGTGCCGTTCGCGCAGGTGCCCGTGCTCAAGGCCAACGGCAACCTGCAGACCGTCGTCTCGCCGACCGCCGCCTGGAACCCGATCACGATGCGCGTCGACACCGCGCCGTTCGACGACGTGCGCGTGCGCCAGGCGATCCGCCTCTGCATGGATCGCAAGCAAGCGGTGCAGACGGCGCTCTTCGGCCAGGGCGTGCCGGCCTCGGACTACTACGGCCGCTTCGACCCCGTGGCCGGGACGGGCCTCGTCCGCAACCAGGACATCGAGCGGGCCAAGTCGCTGCTCAAGGCCGCGGGCAAGCAGAATCTCAAGGTCGAGCTCGTGACCTCGCCGATCTCGGCGGGCATCGTCGAGGCCTGCCAGGTGCTGGCCCAGAACGCGAAGGCGGCGGGCATCGAGATCAGCCTGCGCAAGGTGGACGTCTCGACCTACTTCGGCGGCTACGGCAAGTGGCCGTTCGCGGTCGACTACTGGGTCGGGCTGCCGTATCTCGTCACGGCCTCGCTCAACGACGGCCCGGGCGCGAACGTCGTCAACACGACGCACTTCGACGACCGCGAGTTCAACAAGCTCTTCAATCAGGCCGCGCGCACGCTCGACGCCGGCAAGCGCAAGCCGATCATCAAGAAGATGCAGAAGATCCAGTTCGAGCGGGGCGGCAACCTGATCTGGTCGTACCAGAACACGATCGACGCCTATTCGAAGAAGGTCACCGGCTTCACGAAGGTCGATCAGACGGGCTGGGGGCTCGGGCGCTGTCAGCTCGACCGGCTCTCGTTCGTCTGAGCGAGGCCCGCGGGTGAGCATGACGGGGCTGCACGGCGACGACCTGCCCAGCCTGACGGTCTGGATCGCCCGGCGGCTCGCGCTCAGCGTCCTGATCCTGCTCGGCGTCTCGATCCTCGTCTTCGGAGCCACGCAGGCGCTGCCCGGGGATCCGGCCCAGCAGATCCTCGGGCACGCCGCAGCGCCCGAGCAGCTGGACGCGCTCCGAGGCGAGCTCGGGCTCGACCGGCCGCTGCTCTCGCAGTACGCCCACTGGATCGGCGACCTCGCGCAGGGCTCGCCCGGCACGTCGCTCGCCACCCGCGAGCCGGTCTCGAGCGTGATCTCGGAGCGCGGCCTCAACTCGCTGGCGCTCGTCCTCTGCTCGGCGCTGATCGCGATCCCGCTCTCGCTGCTGCTCGGCACCTACGCCGCCGTGCGCCGCGACCGCCCGTTCGACCACGGCTCGCAGCTCGTGCTGCTCGTGCTCACGGCGCTGCCGGAGTTCGTGATCGGCCTGGGGCTGCTGCTCCTGCTCGCGACGTCCGTCTTCCACGCGCTGCCGGCGGTGGCGCTGATCCCGCCCGGCGACAACGCCTTCGCGCACCCCTCCGAGCTGGCGCTGCCCGTGCTCACCCTGGTGCTCGCCGTGCGTGCCGTACCTCGCGCGCCTGCAGCGGGCCGCGATGATCGACGTGCTCGACTCCGAGTACGTGCAGATGGCGCGCCTCAAGGGGCTGCGCGGAGCGCACGGTGATCCGCCGGCATGCGTTGCGCAACTCGGTCGTTCCGATCATCCAGGGCTCGGCGCTCGCGATGATCTACCTGACCGGCGGCATCGTCACGATCGAGTACCTGTTCGCCTATCCCGGCCTCGGCAGCGCGCTCGCGGCCGGCGTGCAGAGCCGCGACCTGCCGGTCGTCCAGGCGATCGTGCTGCTCTTCGCGGCGAGCTACGTGCTCTTCAACCTGCTCGCCGACGTGCTCACGATCTTCGCGTCGCCGCGCCTGCGCACGGGCTTCCGGCGGTGAGCGCAGCCGGCGATCGCAACGCTCCGCCGCGCGGCGGCGGCTGCGCTCGCCCGCGACCGCCCGCGCGCTCGCCGGGGGCCGCACGCGCATCGGGCTCGCGATCACGGCGCTGGTCGTGCTCGCCGCGCTGCTCGGGCCGCTGCTCGCGCCGCACGATCCGACCGCGCTCGCGGGCATCCCGCTGCAGAAGCCGACGGGCGACCACCCGCTCGGCACCGACTACCTCGGCCACGACGTGCTCTCGCGCCTGCTCTGGGGCGGGCGCAGCGTCGTCTGGATGGCGTTCGCCGCCGCCACGCTCGGGGTCGCGGTCGGCGCCGCCGTCGGCATGCTCGCGGGCTATCAGCCGCTCGCGCCTCGACGACGGCCTGATGCGCGGCTGATGGACGTCATCCTGGCGTTCCCGCAGATCGTGCTGGTGCTCGTCTTCGTCTCGATGCTCGGCTCCGAACCTCGCGCTGATCGTGGCGCTCGTGGCGCTCTCGTGGGTGCCGCAGGTCGCGCGCGTCGCGCGCGGCGTCACGGCCGAGGTCGCGCACCGCGAGTACGTCCAGGCAGCCGAGGCGATCGGCCTGCCGCGCCGCCGCATCCTCTTCCGCGAGGTCCTGCCGAACGTCGCGACGCCGCTGATGGTCGAGTACGGACTGCGCCTGACGTGGTCGATCGCGGTGATCGCCGCGGTCAGCTTCCTCGGCTTCGGGATCCAGCCGCCGAACGCCGACTGGGGCCTGATGATCAACGAGAACCGCGTCGGCATCACCGTGCAGCCGTGGGCGGTGGTCGGCCCGGCGCTGTGCATCGCGCCTGTTCGCGATCGGCACCAACTTCGTCACCGAGGGCATCTCGCGCGCGGTCGCCGGCGTGGGTGGCGGCGGAGGGACGCGTGAACGCCGTCGACCGTGTCCGGCCTGCGCGTCGAGCTGACGGCCGACGGCAGCGAGATCGTCGACGACATCGGCTTCGCGCTCGCGCCCGGCGAGATCGTCGGGCTCGTCGGCGAGTCGGGCTCGGGCAAGACGACGGTCGGCCGTCGCCCTGCTCGGCCACGCCAAGCGCGGCACGCGCATCGCCGGCGGGTCGGTGCGCATCGGCGAGACCGACGTGCTCGCGCTCGGCGCCGACGCGCTGCGCAGCGCCCGCGGGCGCATCGTCGCGTACGTGCCGCAGGATCCCTCGTCGGCACTCAACCCCTCGCTGCGCATCGGCGCGCAGCTCGCGGAGGTCATGCGCGAGCACGGCGAGCGCGGGCGGGCGGACGAGCGCATCGCCGAGGCGCTCGCCGAGGTACGCCTGCCGGCCGGCCGCGAGCTGCTGCAGCGCTACCCGCACCAGCTCTCGGGCGGCCAGCAGCAGCGCGTGTGCCTCGCGATCGCGTTCCTGCTGCGACCCGCCGCTGATCGTGCTCGACGAGCCGACGACGGGCCTCGACGTGACGACGCAGGCCCACGTGCTCGCGACGGTGCGCGCGCTCTGCCGCAGCCACGACACGGCGGCCGTCTACGTCAGCCACGACCTCGCGGCCGTCGCCGGCCTGGCCGACCGCGTGCTCGTGATGTACGCCGGCCGGATCGTCGAGGACGGGCCGGCGGACGCGCTCTTCGAGCGCCCCGCGCACCCGTACACGCGCAAGCTCGTCGGCGCGATTCCCGACATCGCGGCCCGCGCGGCTGCTGACGGCGATCCCGGGGCGCGTGCCCGCGCCGGGCGCGCGGCCGGTCGGCTGCGTCTTCGCGCCCCGCTGCGAGCACGCGATCGACGCCTGCACGGCGGCCCCGCCGCCGCCCGTGACGGTCGGCCCCGGCCACGTGGCGCGCTGCATCCGCGTCGCCGAGCTCGCGCCGCCAGTGCTCGGCAGCCTGCCCGCGCGACCGGCTGCGACCGCCGCCGCGCCGCTGCTCGAGGTCGCGGGCCGTGAGCGCGTTCCACGGCTCGCGCCCGGTGCTGCACGACGTCTCGCTGCAGCTGCACGCGCGCGAGTGCCTGGCGCTCGTGGGCGAGTCGGGCTCGGGCAAGACGACGCTGGCCCGCGCGATCGTCGGCCTGCACGCGCCGCACGCGGGTGCCGATCCGGCTCGCGGGCACGCCGCTCGCCCGCGACGGCGCGCGAGCGCTCGAAGGAGCTCTGCCGCGTCGTCCAGTACGTCTTCCAGAGCCCCACGAGCTCGCTCAATCCGCGGCGCACGATCGGCGAGATCGTGCGCACGCCCGTCGAGCACTTCTTCGGCCTGCGCGGCGCGCGCGGCCGAAGCGCGGGTCGCCGAGCTGCTCGAGCGCGTCGCGCTGCCGGCCGTCGGCCGCGCGGCGCTATGCGGGCGAGCTCTCGGGCGGCGAGCGCCAGCGCGTCTCGATCGCACGGGCTCTGGCGGCGCGACCCGAGATCCTGATCTGCGACGAGATCACCTCGGCGCTCGACATCTCGGTGCAGGCGGCGATCGTGCGGCTGCTCGACAGAGCTCCAGGAGTCCGAGCGGCTCGCGATCCTGTTCGTGACGCACGACCTCGCGCTCGTGCGGACGATCGCCGACCGCGTCGCGGTGCTGCACCTCGGCCGCATCGTCGAGCACGGCTCTACCGCGGCGGTGCTCGATGCTCCGGGCGATCCGTACACGGCCGCCCTGATCGCCGACACCCCCGTGCTGCTCGGCGAGCAGGCCTAGCGCGGCTGCTGCCGCCGCCGCTGCCGGGCCGCGCACGCCGCCGGCGGGCGGCTGCTGCGCTCTGCGATTCTTGCAGGCGTGGAGCGCGCCGCCCCGATCGACCTGCACGTGCACTCCGCGCCGTGCGTGCTGCCGCGCAAGGGCAGCGACCTCGAGATCGCGCGGCACTACGCGGACGCGGGCTACGCGGGCTTCGCGCTCAAGGCCCACTGCGAGAGCACCGTCGGGCGCGCCGCGGCGGTCGCCGAGGCCACCGGCCTCGAGGTCTGGGGCGGCGTCGTGCTCAATCGCGCGGCGGGTGCGATCGACCCGCACGTGGTCGAGGCGGCCCTCCTGACCGGCGGCCGTCTGGTCTGGATGCCGACGATCGACGCTGCGGGCCATGCGCTCGCCGGCCTGCCGAGGCCGGCGCTCGGCACGCGCGCCGATCTCGCGATCCCTCCGCTCGACCGCTCGTCCGAGCCCGCCGTGCTCGCGATCCTGCGCGCCATCGCACAGGCCGACGCCGTGCTCGCGACCGGCCACCTCACGGCCGCCGAGGTGGAATGGCTCGTTCCGGCGGCGCTCGAGGCGGGCGTCCGGCGGATCGTGATCACGCACGGGTCGTGGCTCGTTCCGGCGCTGAGCACGCAGCGGCTGCTGCGGCTGGCCGGCCTCGGGGCGGTGGTCGAGATCACCGCGATCCAGCTGCTCGACGGCTCGAGCACGGCCGCGCAGCTCGCGGAGCTCGCCCGGCAGCTCGGCGGCGGGCGCTGCGTCCTGACCTCGGACGCCGGCCAGCCCGCCAACGACTGGCCGCCGCAGGTGCTCGCGGCGCTCGTCTCCGCGCTCGTCGCGAACGGCCTGCCGGAGGCCGAGGCGGAGCAGATGGTGACGACGACGCCGCGCGCCCTGGTCGCGCCGCCGAGAGCCCCGGGCTCGGTATCTTCCGCTCCGTGAGCAGCGGCAGGATCCTCGTCACCGGCTCGGCCGGCCACCTCGGCGAGGCGCTGATGCGCGTGCTGCGGGCGCAGGGTGGCGACGTCGTGGGACTCGACATCCTCGCCTCGCCGTTCACGGACGTCGTCGGCTCGGTCGCGGATCGCGAGCTGGTGCGCGCAGAGCCTCGCCGGCGTCGACGCACGTGCTCCACGCGGCCACGCTGCACAAGCCGCACGTCGCGCTCGCACGACGCGCCAGGCGTTCGTCGACACGAACATCACGGGCACGCTCACGCTGCTCGAGGAAGCCGTCGCGGCGGGCGTCGCGAGCTTCGTCTTCACGAGCACGACGAGCGCGTTCGGCACGGCGCGCTCGTCGCCGGCGCCGGGCGCGCCCGCGGCGTGGATCACCGAGGACGTCGTGTCCGGTGCCGCGCAACATCTACGGCGTCACGAAGGCGGCCGCGGAGGACCTGTGCGAGCTCGTCCATCGCGACCACGGGCTGCCGGTGCTCGTGCTGCGGACGTCGCGCTTCTTCCCGGAGTCCGACGACCGCGACGAGGTCCGCGCCGCGCTACGACGACGCCAACCTGAAGGCCAACGAGTACCTGTATCGCCGGGTCGACATCGAGGACGTCGTGAGCGCGCACCTGCTCGCGCTCGAGCGGGCGCCGGCGATCGGCTTCGACCGCTACATCGTCAGCGCCACGACGCCGTTCACGCGCGATCGACGCCGGGAGCTGCGCCGACGACGCTGCCGGGCGTCGTGCGCCGCCGCGTGCCCGGCTACGAGGCCGAGTACGCCCGCCGCGGCTGGCGATGTTCCCCGCGCTCGACCGCGTCTACGTCAACGACGCGCCCGCACCGAGCTCGGCTGGGAGCCGCGCTACGACTTCCGCCTCGTGCTCGAGCGGCTGCGGCCGGCGAGGACTTCCGCAGCGCGCTGCGCGGCCGAGTCGGCCGCAAGGGCTACCACGCCGTCTCGACGGGTCCGTACACGGTGCGCTGAGCCGCGCGTTCGGGGGTCGGGTTGCGCGGCGGGGTCGAGGGCTGGTGCGGGCGCGGCGCCGCTGGATGAGGGGTCTCTGATTCTTGTATCTGGCTGGGTCGGCGGCGTGGCTTGTGGCTGGATCCTGTGAAGCGGGGTCTTCGTGGTGCTCCCGCGTTGCGGGTCGGTGGGTGTCGGCGTCTCCGGGCATCGGCTGGGAGGGTGGTTGGTGCGGGCGGGTGGTGTGCTCCGCGTGACGGATGTGGGGGTCGAAAGCCCCGCATATCGGCACAATCTCGGCACATGTTGCGGGTCCTCGTCGGGTACATTACGAACAGATGTTCGCTTTGCATGATGAGACGGTCGACCAGGTGTTGTCGCGTGCGCGCGATGCGCGTGTGCGGCGGGTGCGGGCGTTGTCTGCGGAGCGGGCGCGGATCGATCACGAGCTGACCGAGATCGCGCGCGCGGCCGGTGATGCCGGTGACTGGCAGGCCGCCGGCTGCGCCTCGGGCGCGGCCTGGCTCGCGCAGACCGCGCGCAGCGAGTTCCGCACCGCGGCGCGGATCACGAAGACGGCCGAGGCGTTGCGCGCGTTGCCGGCGCTCGACGAGGCGCTCAGCACCGGCGCGCTGACGCTCGATCAGGTCGCCGCCGCCACCCGCTTCGCGACCCCCGCGACCGACGCCGAGCTCGCGCGGGTCGCGGTCGGGAAGGCACCATCCCAGATCGCGCTCGTCGCGCGCACGCTCGCACCGCCCGAGCTCGAGGACGACGCCGAGCTGTACGCGCGGCGCTCGTTGAGCACGACCTGGACGAACGGCAATCGCGAGCTCGCGATCCACGGCCGCCTCCCGCTCGAGCAAGGCCTCGCGTTCGAGCAGGCGATCTGGGAGCATCGCGTGCACGCAGCGCGCTGACGACAAGCAGTCCGGCGTCGTGCTCGGCTGGCAGCAGTCCGCCGCCGACGCACTCGTCACGCTCGCCGAACGCGCGGCGAGCGCGGGCGCGGGCGGAGACGGCGCGCGGCGCAGCCAGACCACCGTGATCGTGCACCTCAGCGACGACGGCACCCCGCCGCTGCTCGAAGGCGCCGGCCCGATCAGCCCCGAGACCGCCGCGCTGCTCACCTGCGACGCCCGCCGGCTCACGATCAAGCCCCACGGCAGCGACCTCATCCACTCACGCGTCGGACGCTGCGCGAGCTACGCGCAGCGACGCGCGTTGCTCAAGCGCTCCGGTCACTGCCAGTACCCCGGCTGCACGTCCACGCGCAAGCTCGACGCGCACCACCTCGTCCCCGCCGAGCTCGGCGGCAAGACCGATGCTCGCCAACCTGATCCTGCTCTGCCACCGCCACCACAAGCACCTCCACGACCACCACATCCACACCCACGGACCGGCCGAGAACCCCACATTCAACGACGCCGGCAGCCGCACCATCACCGCCAACCAGCCACACGCTCCACCGCGGTGACGCAGGCCGTCAGCCCCGGGGCCGAAGGCGCGCGCCCGCCTCGGCGAACTCCGCGAACGCGTCGCGGTCGAGGTCGATGCCGAGCCCCGGTCGCGCCGGGAGAGCGAGCGTGCCGTCCTCGCGCAGCTCGAGCTCGTCGCGCACCAGCTCGCGGCGCAGGCGCGACTCGGCCATCGCGGGCGGCACGAACTCGAAGAAGGGCAGGTGCGGCGTGACCGCCGCCAGGTGCGCGGTGGCGGCGACGGTGATGCCCGTCTTCCACCCGTGGGGCACGACCGTGAGCCCGTTGTCGGCCGCCAGCTTCGTCACCTGCAGGGCTTCCGTGAGTCCGCCGACACGGCCGACGTCGGGCTGCAGCACGTTCAGCGCCCTGCGCTCCGTGAAGTGCTTGAACTCGTGGCGCGTCGAGAGCCACTCGCCCGGCCGCAACGGGGATCGGCGAGTGCGCCGTCAGCTCGGCATAGCCGTCGATGTCATCGCTCCAGAGCGGCGTCTCGACGAAGAAGACATCGTGCTCGGCCCAGCTCTCGATCACCCCGAGCGCATACCGCCAATCCTCCCAGGCATAGCCGACGTCCACCATGATCGCGAAGTCCGGCCCGGTCGCACGACGCACCGCCGCGATCACCTCGACGAGCTGCTCATCCGGGATCGAGAGGCCACTGTGGCGATACGGCCCGGAGGTCAGCAGCTCCAGCTTGGCGGCGCGGAAGCCACGCGCATGCGCTTCGATCGCTTGACCCGAGAGCGTGTCCGCGAAGGCCTGCCAGTCGGAGCCCGCATTGGGCAGCAGCGACGCGTACGGCACGAGCTCGCCCTCCCCGCGCGCACTCCCGAGCAGCCGCCAGACCGGCACCCCGGCCGCCTGCCCTGCGATGTCCCAGAGCGCGATGTCGATCGCCCCGAGCGCATGCACCAGCGCCCCGCGGCGCCCCGTCATCGCCGTGCCGACATACAGCTCCTGCCAGCACGCGACCGGATCGGTCGGATCCATGCCGATCAGCATCTCGCCGAGCCCGCGATCCATCGTGTGCGTCGCCGGCGCCTCGATGCACGCACGCGCGACCCACGCATTCAGGTCGGTCTCGCCGATGCCCGTGAGCCCCTCGTCGGTCTCGACCTCGACGACGATCGTGTCCTGATTCGAGCTGGTCGCCTCGGCGTCGTAGCCGGGGTCGAGCAGGACGCTGCAGCGGATCCCTGTCACCTTCATCTGCGATGCCTCCGGGGCTGGCGCGCGGCGGGACGGCCCCGGCGCCCGGCAAGGATGCCACGCTCGCGGCCCCGCAACACGCAACCCCCCAAAGCTCGCTCACGCGCCGCCTATGCTGGCCCGATGCACCTCCAGTCCATGGCGATCATCGTCGACGAGTACCAGCCGGCGATCGACTTCTTCGTCGGCGTGCTCGGCTTCGAGCTGGTCGAGGACTCGCCCTCGCTGACCAACGACGGCCGGCCGAAGCGCTGGGTCGTCGTGCGGCCCCCGGGTGCCGAGACCGGCATCCTGATCGCGCGCGCGGACGGCGACGCGCAGGCCGCCGCCGTCGGCAACCAGTTCGCGGGCCGCGTCGGCTTCTTCCTGCGCGTCGACGATTTCGACGCGATCTACGCAGCTCTGCAGGCGGCCGGCATCGAGTTCGCCGGTGAGCCGCGCACCGAGGAGTACGGCCGCGTCGTCGTCTTCACCGACATCGCCGGCAACCGCTGGGACCTGCTCGGCTGAGGCTGACGCGTCCTTCCCGGCTCCCGCCGGGCGCTGCGTGGTCGACGTCACCGCGCCGCAGCAAGGTCGCGGCATGCTCCGAGTGATCGTCGGGTCGGCCTAGAATCGATGCCCGATGCGGTGCTTCGAGCCAGACCTCTCCGGTGCGCCCGGACCACCCGTTCGGGGCTCCCGGTCGGGACGTCCTCGCCCAGGGCCCGCATGACGGCATCTCCGCACCGGAAATGGCGCGAGCGTGGGGCACCGCGGAACTTCGGCAGGACCCCTCCCCGACGACCGTTCCGACCCACCGCGCAGGGGTTGGCGGCCGGGTGACGCCGGCCCGCCTCGAGCTGGACGATCTGACGCGGCGCTTCGGTGCCCGCGTGGCCGTCGACGGCCTCTCGTTCGCGGTCGCCGGCGGTCGGCTGCACGGCTTCGTGGGGCCCAACGGCGCAGGCAAGACGACGGCCATGCGCATCGTCATGGGCGTGCTCGCAGCCGATGCGGGCACGGTGCGCCTCGACGGCAGACCGGTCACGCAGAGCGATCGCCGGCGCTTCGGCTACATGCCCGAGGAGCGCGGCCTCTACCCCCGCATGCGCGTCCACGAGCAGCTCGTCTACCTCGCGCGCCTGCATGGCGCGTCGGCCGGCGAGGCACGGGCGGCAGCCGACCGCTGGACCGAGCGCCTGGGCGTCGAGGAGCGCCGCGGCGATCGCGTCGACGCGCTCTCGCTGGGCAACCAGCAGCGCGTGCAGCTGGCCGCTGCCCTCGTCCACGATCCCGACGTGCTGGTGCTCGACGAGCCGTTCTCGGGCCTCGACCCGGTCGCCGTCGACGTGCTCGCCGACGTGCTGCTCGAAGCTGCGCGGAGCGGTGCCGCCGTGCTCTTCTCGAGCCATCAGCTCGAGCTCGTCGAGCGACTCTGCGAGGAGATCTCGATCATCGCCGACGGCCGCCTCGTCGCCTCCGGCGGCGTCGAGGAGCTGCGCCGGGAGAGCACGCGCGAGCGCCTTCTGCGCGTCTCGGTGGACGGTCCGCGCGGGTGGCACACGGCACTCCCCGGCGCACAGCTCGCGAGCGAGGACGATCGCGGGGTCGTGCTGCGCCTGCGCGAGGGCACCAACGACCAGGAGGTGCTCGAGGCCGCGCTCGCGGCCGGGCCGGTGCGGCAGTTCACACCCGTCGAGCCGTCGCTCGCGGAGCTCTTCCGTGAGGTGGTGTCGCGGTGATTCGCTGGAACGTCGTCTCGCTGGTCGCACGCCGCGAGATCGTCGAGCGCGCGCAGACCCGCGCCTTCCTGCTCAGCACCGTGATCCTGCTCGTCGTCGTCGCCGGGCTGACGGTGCTCTCGACGAGGAGCGGCGGCGAGACCTCGACGACGATCGGCGCCGCGGGGCCGGCTGCGGGTGAGCTCGTGCGCTCCGCCTCCGCGCGCGCCGAGGCCGCCGGCCTGCGCCTCGAGGTCGAGCCGTACGCGAGCCCGGCCGCCGCCAGGGAGGCCGTCGTCGACGGCGAGCTCGGCTCCGCCCTCGTCGTGACGGCGCGAGACGGCCCGCGCCTGCTCGTCGGCAAGGATGCGCCGCGGACGGCCGTCGCGCTCCTGCAGGGCCTGCTCGCAGAGCGCGAGACGCGCAGCATCCTCGAGCGCGAGGGCGTCGCCGCCGCCGTCGCGCAGCGGGCGCTCTCGGCCGACGGGCCACCGCTCGAGGTGATCACCCCGCCGCGCACGGACACCTCGCGCGGGATCGCCTACCTCGGCGCGCTGCTGCTCTACCTGGCGATCCTGACCTACGGCTTCTTCATCGCGATCGGGATCGTCACCGAGAAGGCGACGCGCGTGGTCGAGGTGATCCTCTCGGCCGTGCGGCCGCTCGAGCTGCTCACCGGCAAGGTGGCCGGGCTCGGCCTGCTGAGCCTCGCGCAGTTCTCGCTCGTGGCGGTGGTCGCGCTCGGCACGGCGGTCGTGGCCGGCGTCGATCTGCCGGCCGGCGCGCCGCTGGCGATCGCGCTGATCGTGCTCTTCTCGCTCCTGGGCTACGTGCTCTACGCGTGCGCGTTCGCCGTCGCCGGCTCGCTCGTCTCACGGCAGGAAGACCTGCAGGGCTCCAGCGCGCCGCTGACGGTGATCCTCGTCGCGGGCTTCATCCTCACGCAGACCGCGCTCGACGCACCGCACGGCGCGCTCGCCGAGGTGCTCTCGATCGTGCCCCTGACGGCGCCGCTCGCCATGCCCTCGCGCGTCGCGCTGACCGACGTCCCTGCCTGGCAGATCGCGCTCGCGGCCGGGCTCACGCTCGCGACCGCGCTGATCGTGCTGCGCGCAGCGGCGGGTATCTACGCGGCGACCGTCCTGCGCACGGGCCAGCGCGTGCCGCTGCGCGAGGCGCTCAGCCTCGGCCGGCGCCGCGACGCGTAATCTTGCTCGATGGACAGCCCCGCGGACCCGTCGTTCGAGCAGTCGCGGCAGCTCTACGAGCGCGGCTGCGGCTCGCTCGCAGGCGGCGTCTCGACCGCGTTCCGCATGTTCGAGAAGCCGGTGCCGCTGTTCATCCGCGAGGCCCGCGGCGCGTATCTCGTGGACGAGGACGGCAACGAGTACATCGACTACGTCTGCGGCTACGGGCCGGTGATCGTCGGCCACGGCCATCCCGGCGTGGCCGCCGCCGTCGCGCAAGCCGCGGCGGGCGTCCAGCAGGTCGGCGCGCAGCACCGCGCCGAGATCGAGCTCGCCGAGCGGCTCTGCGAGCTCGTGCCGGCGTTCGAGCGCGTGCGCCTCGGGCTCTCCGGCTCTGAAGCTGCACATGCCGCGATCCGCCTCGCACGCGCGGCCACCGGCCGGCCGCTGATCGTCAAGTTCGCCGGGCACTACCACGGCTGGCTCGACTCGATCCTCACGGGCACGGGGCACCTGCCGCCCGCGCTCCCGGAGACGCTCGGCCAGCCCGCCTCCGCGATCGCGGACATCGTCGTCGTCGAGTGGAACGACGAGGAGGCGCTGCGCCGCGTCGTCGCCGATGCGGGCGAGCGCCTCGCGGCCGTGATCATGGAGGCGCTGCCCTGCAACGCCGGCGTGATCCCGGCGCAGCCCGGCTTCCTCGAGCTGCGCGCGCGAGCTCACGACTGCGGCCGGTGCGCTGCTGATCTTCGATGAGGTCATCACCGGATTCCGCGTCGCGCCCGGCGGCGCGCAGGAGCTGCTCGGCATCACGCCCGACCTCACGATCGTCGCGAAGGCGCTCGGCAACGGCTTCCCGGTGAGCGCGTTCGGCGGGCGCGCCGACCTGATGGAGCTCGTCGCGAGCAACCGCTCGATGCACGCGGGCACCTTCAACGGCGGCGGCATCTCGGTCGCGGCGGCGAGCGCCACGCTCGATGCCCTGCTCGCCGACGACGGCGCGGCCTACGACCACATGCGACGCCTCGGCGCGCTGCTCATGGACGGTCTGCGCGAGCGCTTCGCGGCCGTTGGGCGCACGCTCGTCGCACAGGGGCCCGGGCCGGTCTTCTACACCTGGCTCGCCGCGGGCCCCGTCGAGAGCTTCCGCGACCACCTGAGCGCCGATGCCACGGGCTACGCCGGCTTCGCAGCACGGCTCGCGAGCGAGGGCGTGCGCGTGATCCCGACCGGCCGCTGGTACCTCACGAGCGCGCACACCGAGGACGACGTCGCCCGGACGCTCGCGGCGGTCGAGCGGGCGCTCTAGCACGCGTCGAGCCGCTGCGTCGCCCGGCGCACCGTGGCGAGCTGCCGTCGCTGCGGTTTGAGGTGCCGGGCGCTGGGGAGCATCACGCGATGCGAATCGCGATCACCGGTGCGACCGGCAACGTCGGGGCGGCCCTCGTGGCGGCACTCGCCGGTGACGCTGCGGTCGGCGAGCTCGTGGGCGTTGCGCGCAGGCGGCCTGCGGCCGGGTTCCCGCTGACGCGCTTCGTCGCGGCCGACGTCGCCCACGACGACCTGGCCGGCGCCTTCGCCGGCGCCGACGCGGTCGTCCACCTGGCCTGGGAGATCCAGCCCTCGCGCGACCGCGAGCGGCTCTGGCGCACGAACGTGCTGGGCACGAAGCGCGTGCTCGACGCGGCCGTCGCCGCGGGCGTCGGGCGGATCGTCGCCGCGTCGTCGATCGCGGCCTACGGCCCGGGCCCGAAAGATCCCGTCGCCGAGGACTGGCCCGTGACCGGCATCGCGTCGTCGACCTACAGCATGCACAAGGTCACGATGGAGCGGCAGCTCGACCTCTGCGCAGGCCGCAACGACGAGCTGCGCGTGATCCGCCTGCGGCCCGCCCTGATCTTCCAGCGCGCGGCGGCCAGCGAGCAGCGCCGGCTCTTCGCCGGCCCGTTCGTGCCGAACGCGCTGCTGCGCCCCGGGCGCCTTCCGCTGCTGCCCGACATCGCGGGGCTGCGCTTCCAGGCCGTGCACACGGCCGACATCGCCGAGGCCTACCGCCTCGCGTTGCTGTCCGACGACGCGCACGGCGCCTACAACGTCGCCGCCGAGCCGGTGATCGACATGCCGGCGCTCGCCCGCGAGCGGCGGGCGCGGACGCTCAGGGTTCCGCGCGGGCTCGCCCGCTCGGCCTTCGGCGCGGCCTACGCGCTGCGCCTCCACCCGGCCGAGCCGAGCTGGCTCGACCTCGCGCTCGAGACGCCGCTGATCGACTCTGCGCGCATGACCGGCCTCGGCTGGCAGCCCCGCCACTCCGCCCTCGAGGCGATCGCCGAGGCGCTCGACGGCATGGCCGACGCCGCGGGCGGCGAGACGCCGCCGCTGGCAGCACGCGCCGGGCTCTCCGGCCGGCTCGAGGAGCTGCGCGGCGGGGTCGGCAGCTCCACCCCCGGCGTCGGCGACTGACGCCCACACCCAGGGACATTCATGCCGACCATCGGAATCTTCCTCTCGAGCGAGGAGCGCACCGCGCTCGAGCTCGTCGACGCCGCGCAGCACGCCGAGGAGGCCGGCTTCCAGGCCGGCTGGATCTCCGACCACTTCCATCCCTGGAACGACGAGCAGGGCGAGAGCCCGTTCGTCTGGTCGGTGCTCGGCGCGATCGCGACGGCGACCCGCGAGATGTCGTGGGAGACGGCCGTCACGTGCCCGACGTTCCGCACCCATCCTGCGATCATCGCCCACGCCGCGGCGACGACCGCGACGCTCATGCCCGGGCGCTTCCGCCTCGGGGTGGGCACCGGCGAGGCACTCAACGAGCACATCCTCGGCGACGGCTGGCCGCGTGCGTCGATCCGGCTCGAGATGCTCGAGGAGGCGATCGACGTCATCCGCCTGCTCTGGACGGGTGACGAGGTGAGCCACCGCGGCGAGTACTACGAGCTCGACCACGCGCGGCTCTACTCGCTGCCCGAGGAGCCGCCGCCGGTCATCATCTCGGCGTTCAAGCCCGAGGCGCTCGAGCTCGCCGCGCGCATCGGCGACGGCTTCGCGACCGTGAAGCCCGACGCCGAGAGCCGGCAGCGCTACCGCGAGCTCGGCGGGCGCGGGCCGACGCAGGCCTCGCTGAAGTGCTGCTACGGCCCCAGCAAGGAGACATCGCTCGAGACGGCGCACCGGATGTGGGCGACCTCGGGGCTGACCGGCGATCTGATGCAGATCCTGCCGCGGCCGAAGGACTTCGAGGAAGCCTCGCAGATCGTCACGCCCGAGATGATCGCCGGGGAGATCGCGTGCGGGCCCGATCCGGAGGAGCACATCGCGAACGTGCAGGCGTACGTCGATGCGGGCTTCGACGAGATCTTCGTGGGCCAGATCGGGCCCGGCCACGGGGCATTCGTCGACTTCTACGCGCGCGAGGTGCTACCGCACTTCGCCTAGGACGAAGCCGGCGTAGCCGCCCTCGGCAACGCCGTCGCAGATCTCGCGATAGCGCCCCACCCCGCCGACGTACGGCAGCAGCACGCGCGGCTTGCCGGGAATGTTCGCGCCCATGTACCACGACTTCGCGCGCGGGTAGAGGCTCGCGTCGCCGACCTCGCGCACGTGCGCGACCCAGGCCTCCTGCTGGGCGTCGGTCGCCTCGATCGTCGCGATCTCGTGCTCGCGCAGATACGCGATGCAGTCGACGATCCAGTCCACGTGCTGCTCGATCGAGACCATCATGTTGCTGAGCACCGACGGGCTGCCCGGCCCGGTCACCGTGAAGAGGTTCGGGAAGCCGGCGATCGTCAGCCCGAGGCACGAGACCGGTCCGTCGGCCCAGGCGTCGCGCAGCGAGACGCCCCCGCGCCCGCGCAGGTCGATCGCGAGCAGCGCGCCCGTCATCGCGTCGAAGCCGGTGCCGAGCACGATCGTGTCGAGCGCGAACTCCTCGTCGCCGATGCGCAGGCCGGTCTCGGTGACCTCGTCGATCGGCGTCTCGCGAATCGAGACGAGGCGCACGTCGGGACGGTTGTAGGTCTCGAAGTAGCCGGTGTCGACGCACATGCGCTTGGTGCCGAGCGGGTGGTCGTAGGGGCACAGCAGCTCGGCGACCTCGGGGTCGTGCACGCGCTCGCGGATCTTCCCGCGCACGAACTCGCACAGCAGCTCGTTGGCCTCGGGATCGGAGAAGAGGTCGGAGTACGCCGAGTGCAGGCAGAAGCCGCCGATCGCGTAGCGCGCCTCGAACTCGCGCTCGCGCTCCTCGGGCGTCGCCGCCCAGACGCTCTGCGGGCGCGCGTTCCACGGGTTGCCGGCGGTCGTCGTGCGCGCGACGTGGCGGAACACGCCGTAGCGCTCCTTGCGGTCGGCGATCGCCTCGTCGGCCAGCGGGCCGTTCCACGCGGGCACGCTGAAGTTCGCCGTGCGCTGGAAAACCGTCAGGTGCTCGGCCTCCGCGGCGATCACCGGGATCGCCTGCACGGCCGAGGAGCCGGTGCCGATCACGCCGACGCGCTTGCCCGTGAAGTCGACTCCCTCGTGCGGCCACAGGCCCGTGTGGTGCAGCTCGCCCGCGAACCGCTCGAGCCCCGGGATCGGCGGGATGCGGGGCACCGAGAGGCAGCCCGTCGCCATGATCAGGAACGTCGGAGTGAGCCGCGCGCCGTCGCCGGTGACGACCGCCCAGCGGCCCTCGCCCTCGTCGAACGCCGCCTCGGCCACACGCGTCCCGAGGCGGATGTCGCGCAGCAGGTCGAAGCGCTCGGCGACGTGCTCGATGTAGCGCAGGATCTCGGGCTGGGCGGCGTAGCGCTCCGTCCACGTCCATTCCTGCTCGAGCTCGTGCGACCACGAATAGGAGTAGGTCATGCTCTCGATGTCGCAGCGCGCGCCGGGGTAGCGGTTCCAGAACCACGTGCCGCCGACGCCGCCCGCCTGGTCGACGACGAGCACCGCGAGGCCGGCCGCACGCAGCTGGTACAGCAGGTGCAGGCCCGAGAGGCCCGCACCGACGATCACGACGTCGAAGCTCTCGGGGTCGGCTGCCATGGACCACAAGCTAGACCAATGGATCGGGTGGGCGCGGCATACTCTGCGCGTGCGCCTGAACCCCGTCACGCCCGTGCCCGCCTACGAGCTGGTGCTCGAGCAGCTTCGCCGCTCGATCGGCCAGGGCCATTTCGCCCCCGGCGACAAGCTTCCGCCCGAGCGCGATCTGGCCCGCCAGCTGGGCGTCTCGCGCACCACGCTGCGCGAGGCCGTGCGGGTGCTGGAGGCCGAGCGCGCCGTCGAGGTGCGACGCGGCTCCACGGGCGGGATCATCGTGCTGCAGCGCCCCGCGCACGCCGCGGGCTCGCGCGCACGGCAGCGCGAGTTCGACGAGATCATCGACTTCCGGCTCGCGATCGAGCCGATGGCTGCGCGCCTCGCGGCTGCGCGGCGCACCAAGGGCGAGCTGCAGGCCCTTGCGCGCGCGCTCGCGCGGCTCGACGTGCTCGCCGCCCACGGCGCCGAAGGCCGCTTCGGCGACTGGCTGCGAGCCGATTCCGACTACCACGTGCTGATCGGCAAGGCGGCCCGCAACGCCTTGCTCGCGCGGGCGATCGAGTCGGGCCGCGCGGGGATGTTCAATCCCGTCGGAGCCGTGTGGGGCCGCCTCGAGGAGACCGCCCATGCACAGCACGGCGAGATCTCCGCGGCGATCGCCGACGGCGACGGCGAGCGCGCCGCCGCGGCGATGACGACGCACATCGAGGGCACGCGCGCCGACGTGGCCGCGCTCGCCCGCCGTTGAGGAGGAGAGCATGGCCGTTGCCGTCGTGACCGGAGGCTCTGGGGGAATCGGCCGAGCCTGCCTGGAGCGGCTCGCGCGCGACGGGTTCGACGTCGTGTCGGTCGACCGCGCGGCCCCGGCCGAGCCGCACCCGGGCACGCACGTCGAGGCCGACCTGCTCGACGCCGGTGCGGCGATCGCGGCGATCCGCGCCGCCTGTCCGCAGATCGACGTGCTCGTCAACGGCGCCGGCGTCGTCGAGAGCGCGATCTTCGGCGAGGTCAGCGCCGCCGACTGGGAGCGCGTCGTCGGCGTCAACGCCCGCGCGCCGTTCTTCCTGCTGCAGGCGCTCGCGGAGCGCATGCCGCCCGGCAGCTCCGTCGTCAACATCGCCTCGATCGAGGCCATCACCGTGCTCGCCATGTCCGGCGCGACCTCGTCGCTCTACGCCTCCACGAAGGCCGCCCTGCGCTCGCTCACCGAGACGCTCGCGGCCGAGCTCGGGCCGCGCGGGATCCGCGTCAACGCCGTCGCGCCGGGCCTCATCCGCACGCCGATGACGGCCGGCGCGCAAGCCGACGAGCGGGACGAGTGGATCCGGGCGCACACGCCGCTCGGCCGCTGGGGCGAGGTCGGCGAGATCGCCGACGTCGTCGGTTTCCTGGCCTCGGACTCCGCCCGCTTCATGACCGGCGCGACGCTCGTCGTCGACGGCGGGATCAGCCTCGGCCAGATCCGCGGCTACGGCCTAGACAAGCGCTTCGCGCAGAGCTGACCCGGCATCGCCCATCGCCTCGCCGGCGAGGTCGAAGACGCTCTCGAGCCCGAAGTAGCCGTGGATCATGCCGTCGTAGCGGCGGAACGCGACCGGCACGCCCGCGGCGGCGAGGTGGTCGCGGTAGAGCTCGGCCTGCGGATGCAACGGGTCGCACTCGGCCGCCTGGATCGCGGCGGGCGGAAGGCCGGACGCGTCGCCCAGCAGTGGAGAGACGCGCGGGCTGCGGGCGTCGCCGGGCTCGGCGAGATAGTGCTCCTGGTGCCAGAGCAGCTCCTCGCGGTAGAGGAAATAGCCCTCGTAATCCATGTCGAAGCCGATCGCGAGATCGACCGTCGTGACGGGGTAGATCAGCAGCTGGAAGCGCACGATCGGCTCGCCGGCGTCGCGCAGGTCCTGGCACACGACCGCGGCGAGATTGCCACCGGCCGAGTCGCCGGCGACGGCCAGCCGGGCGGGGTCCGCGCCGAGCGCCGCGGCGCTGACATGGGCCCAGCGGGTCGCGGCGAGCGCATCGTCGGCAGCGGCCGGGAAGCGCGCCTCGGGCGCACGGCGGTAGCCCACGTTCAGAACGACCGCGCCGGAGGCGTTCGCGAGCGCCCGGCAGATGCCGTCGTGCGACTCGACCGAGCCGAGCAGCCAGCCGCCGCCGTGGAAGTAGACGACGAGCGGCAGGTCCGCCGCGGATCCGGCCGGCCGGTACGAGCGGGCCGGGATCGAGCCGCCCGCGACCGGGATCGCGTGCTCGGCGACCGCCGCGACTTCCTGCTTCGCGCCGAGCCCGGCGAACAGCGACTCGAAGTTGACGCGCGCCTCGGCGACCGGCAGGAGATGGGCGTTGGGGCGCCCGGACGCGGCTACCTCGTCGAGCAGCTTCCTGGCCACGGGGTCGAGCGGCACGACGGGAACCTCCGGTGGCCGATTGGTTCACCTACGGGTCCATTAAGCCTACAACCGCGCCGTGCACCGCGAGCGCTCAGTTGCCACCCGTCTGCTCCCGCGCGCGCGATTCACAATCCCGCCGGCGCTCAGGTCAGTCGCACGGCCATCAGGCAGACGTCGTCGGAGGCGGTCTCGTCGACCAGCAGGCGCCGTGTGATCTCCCCGATCAGCCCGGCCGGGGGAGCTGGCGGCTGAGCGCCGCCTGCTCGGCCAGCTCGCCGAGGCCCGAGTCGATCGGCCGCGAGCGCCGCTCGATCAGGCCGTCCGTACACAGGATGAGCACGGCACCGGGGCCGAGCTCGAGCGTCGTCTCGGGGCGTGCCATCGGCGAACCGAGCGCGCCGAGCGGCAGGGAGCGGCCCTCCCAGACGAGCTCGGGTGCCTCGCCTTCGCGCATCACGAGCACCGGCGGATGACCCGCGCTGGCCAGCCGTGCGCGGCCGCTCGCGAGCTCGATCTCGACGCACACGAGCGTCGTCATCCGCGCCGGCTCGTCCAGCTCGGCGAACGCGTCGAGACGCGCGAGCAGCTCGCCGGGCGAGAAGCCCGCAACCGCGAGGGCACGCACGGCGCTGCGCAGACGGCCCATCGTCGAGGCGGCCTCGAGGCCGCGGCCGACGATGTCGCCGACGACCAGCATCAGCCGGCCGGGCGAGGGCGTGAATGCGTCGTGCCAGTCGCCACCCACGCTGAGGTCGCTGATCCCGGCCTCGTAGAAGGCCGCGATCTCGAAGCGCGGATCGTCGGGGAATCCGCCGGCCAGGAGGCTGCGCTGCAGGCTCCGCGCCACGCCCTGCTCCCGGTCGAAGAGCCGCGCACGCTCGAGCGCCAGGGCGCACTGCTCCGACACGGCGACCAGCAGCGCCTCCTCGGGCGGCTCGAGCGCGCTGCCGGGCGAGCGGCCGAGGCACAGCGCGCCGACCACGCGGCCCTCGGCCACGCAGGGCTGGATCACGATGCCCTCACCCCACGCGCCGGCCGCGACGCCGGCGAGCGCGTCCGGCTGCAAGACGCCGGCGAGGTCGTGCTCGAGCGCCGCCTGCAGAAGGTCGAGGCGGGCGTCGCGATCCAGCAGCGCAGCGTCCGGCGAGGGCTCGGCCCCGCGCCAGGCCAGGGGCGCGACGGAGCCGTCGGCCTCGTCGATGCGCAGGACGATCGCCTGCCCGGAGGTCGCCAGCGCGGCGATCCCCGCGAGCACGGTCTCGCCGATCGCCGCCGGGTCGAGCGTCGCGACGAGCGCGCGGCTGACGTCCTGGAGCCGCTCCATGCGCTCGCGCGCGGCGCGCTCGTCGTCGCGTGCGCGCAGCAGCTCGCGCTCGTACTCGCGGCGATGCGTCGCGTCGAACAGCGCCGCCCGGATCATGCGCGGGGCGCCGTCTGCATCGAGCTCGAGCGACGCGTTGACGAGGATCGGCAGCAGCGTGCCGTCGCTGCGCCGCATGTCGAACGCGATCTCCCGCACCGCTCCGTGCAGCATCAGGAGCGGGGCGTAGTGCGTCTCGTAGTAGATCCGGCCGCCGCCCGAGAGCAGCTCGGCGAAGCGCCGGCCCACGACCTCGTCCGCGCTGCTGCCGAGCCACCCGAGCAGCGTGCCGTTGACGCGCGCGATCGTTCCGTCGAGCGCCATCGCCAGATAGCCGCACGGCGCGCGCTCGAAGAGCTCGTCGGCGTCCTCCTCGAATGGCGGCTGCTCGTTCGCGGTCGCCTTCCCGGGCCTCACAGGAACGCGTCGATCGCGGCCACGACCTCGTCGGGCGCGCTGAGGTTCGGGCAGTGGCCCGTCGCTTCGAGCAGCACGAGCTGGGAGCCCGGCAGCGCCCGGTGCACGTACTCGCCGACGACCCGTGGCGCGATCACGTCGTCGCGGCACTGCAGCACGAGCGCGGGAGTGGCGACCCGGGCGAGGTCGTCGCGGTTGTCCGAGAGGAAGGTCGTGCGGGCGAAGTGGCGCGCGATCTCCGGGTCGGTGCGGCAGAAGCTGTCCGTCAGCGCCTGGCCGAGCTCGGGGCGATCGGCGTTGCCGACGATCACCGGCGCCATCGCCTGCGACCAGCCGAGGAAGTTGCTCTCGAGCGAGTCGAGCAGGCCGTCGATGTCCGCGCGCGTGAATCCGCCGACGTAGTCGCCGTCGTCGACGTAGCATGGCGACGGGCCCACGAGCACGAGCCGCGAGAACAGCTCGGGCCGCTCGGCGGCCGCGAGCACGCCGATCATCGCGCTCACCGAGTGCCCGACGAAGACGACGTCGCGCAGGCCGAGCTCGTCGCAGATCTCGAGCACGTCGCCCGCATAGCCGGCGAGCGAGGAGTACTTCGCGGGATCCCAGGCGCCGAGGTCGGAGCCACCGGCGCCCACGTGGTCGAAGAGCACCGTCCGGTAGCGGCCGGCGAACGCGGGCTCGACGTGCTGCCACATGTGCTGATCGCAGCCGAAGCCGTGCGCGAACACCATCGGCTGGCCGTCCGCCGCGCCGCCGACACGCACCTGGTTCCGCTGCAAGACGCCGATGCGGGCGATCTTACAGCTGCCGGCGAGACTGCTGTTTGCCGACTGCTCGGGCGGGCATAGCCGGGGCATGCTGATCCCCGACATCCTCCCGCTCCGCGAGCAGCGCTCGTGAAGGCCGTGGTCTACCACGGCAAGCGCGACGTCCGTGTCGACACGGTCCCCGACCCGAAGATCGAGAAGCCGACCGACGCGATCATCCGCGTCACCTCGAGCGGCATCTGCGGCTCCGACCTCCACCTCTACGAGGTGCTCGGGCCGTTCATCGACGAGGGCGACATCCTCGGCCACGAGCCGATGGGCATCGTCGAGGAGGTCGGGCTCCGAGGTCACCAACATCAAGCCCGGCGACCGCGTCGTGATCCCGTTCAACATCTCGTGCGGCCACTGCTGCATGTGCGACCAGGACCTGCAGTCGCAGTGCGAGACGACCCAGGTGCGCGAGCAGGAGCAAGGGCGCCGCGCTGTTCGGCTACACCAAGCTCTACGGCCAGGTGCCGGGCGGCCAGGCCGAGTTCCTGCGCGTGCCCGCAGGCCCAGTACGGCCCGATCAAGGTGCCCGCAGGGCCCGCCCGACGACCGCTTCGTCTACCTCTCCGACGTGCTGCCGACGGCCTGGCAGGCGGTCGAGTACGCCGACGTGCCGCAGGGCGGCACGCGTCGCCGTCTTCGGCCTCGGCCCGATCGGCCAGATGGCCTGCCGCGTCGCGCTGCACCGCGGCGCCGGGCGCGTGATCGGCATCGACCTCGTGCCCGAGCGCCTGGCGCTCGCGCAGCAGCACGGCGATCGAGACGGTCGACCTGCGCGACCACGACGACGTCGTCGAGGCGATCATCGAGCATGACCGACGGGCGCGGCCCGGACTCGGTGATCGACGCGGTCGGCATGGAGGCGCACGGCGCGCCGCTCGGCAAGCTGGCACAGGACATCGCCGGGCTGCTGCCCGACGCGGTCGCCGCGAAGCTGATGGAGAAGGCCGGCGTCGACCGCCTGACGGCGCTGCACGCCGCGATCGACACGGTGCGCCGCGGCGGCACCGTCTCGATCGTCGGCGTCTACGGCGGCATGGTCGACCCGATGCCGATGATGACGCTGTTCGACAAGCAGATCACCGTGCGGATGGGCCAGGCCAACGTGAAGCGCTGGGTCGACGACATCCTGCCGCTCGCTGACCGGCGACGACGATCCGCTCGGCGTCGACGACCTCGCCACCCACCACCTGCCGCTGGCCGACGCGCCCGACGCCTACGAGACCTTCCAGACGAAGAGCGACGGAGCGATCAAGATCCTGCTGCAGCCATGAGCGGGCCGCCGCTCGCGGGCAAGGTCGTGGTCGTGACCGGCGCGTCCAGCGGCATCGGCCGAGCAACCGCCCTGGCATGCTCGCGCCAGGGCGCTCGCGTCGTCGCCGCCGCGCGCAAGCGCGACGCGCTGGAGACGCTCGCGAGCGCCTGCCGCGAGTGGGACGGCGAGGTGCACGTCGCCGCGCTCGACGTCGCCGAGGCCGGTGCCATGGACGAGCTCGCGGCCGCAGGCACCTCGGCGTTCGGGCAGATCGACGCCTGGATCAACAACGCCGGCGTGTACTCGGTCGGCCGCTTCGAGCAGATCCCGCCGGAGGCCTTCGACCGCGTGCTCGAGGTCAATCTCAAGGCGGTCGTGCGCGGCTCGCGGTCGGCTCTCGCCCTGTTCCGCGCCCAGGGGCACGGGGTGCTCGTCAACGTCTCGTCGATGATCGGCGGCCTACCGGGCCCCTACGTGAGCGCCTACGCGACGTCGAAGTGGGCGGTGCGCGGCTTCTCACTCGCGCTCTACGAGGAGGTGCGCGACGAGGACGGCATCGACGTCTGCAGCGTGCGGCCCGCGTCGATCGACACGCCGATCTTCCGCCAGACCGCGAACTACAGCGGGCGGCGCGTCAAGGCGCTCACCCCGACCTATCCGCCCGAGCAGGCGGCGCGCGTCATCTCCGGCCTGCTGCTGCGGCCCCGTCGCGAGGTCGTGATCGGCCGCTCGGGCAAGTGGCTCGTGACCGCGCGTCATCTCGCGCCGGGCGTCGTCGACCGCATCTTCGCGAAGCGCGCGGTGGACGACCAGTTCGACGGCGGCGAGCGCGCCGAGCCGACGGACGGCAACCTCTTCGAGCCCGACGAGCGCTGGGGCGACGCTGACCGGCGGCTGGAACGAGCCCGACTGAGCGCTCATCCGGCGTCCGCCGAGCGTGAGCAGCAGCTCGCATGCAGGTACCGTTCGGGCCATGATCGAGACGGCGCCGTTCGGCTCGACCGGACACGACAGCTCGCGCGTGATCTTCGGGGCCGCGGCGCTCTGGGAGACGCCACAGGCCGAGGCGGACGCCGCGATCGAGCTGCTGCTCGAGCACGGCGTCAACCACATCGACATCGCCGCGAGCTACGGCGAGGCGGAGCTCCGGCTCGCGCCCGGGCCTGGCCCGCTACCGCGACCGCTTCTTCCTGGCGACCAAGACCGGCGAGCGCGCCTACGCGCCGGCCCGCGAGCAGATCCGCCGCTCGCTCGAGCGCCTGGGCGTCGATCAGGTCGACCTGATCCAGCTGCACTGCCTCGTGCACCCCGACGAGTGGGACGTCGCGATGGGCGAGGACGGCGCGCTGCGCGCCGCGATCGAGGCACGCGACGAGGGCCTCGTGCGCTTCATCGGCGTGACCGGCCACGGGCTGACGGTCGCCGCGATGCACCTGCGCAGCCTCGCGCGCTTCCCGTTCGACTCGGTGCTCCTCCCCTACAGCCACGTGCTCGTGCAGGACGAGACCTACGCCACCGACGTCGCGCGCGTGCTCGCCGCCTGCCGCGAGCGCGAGATCGCCGTGCAGACGATCAAGGGCATCGCGGCGCGGGCCCTGGGGCTCGCGCGAGCACACCTCCACGACGTGGTACGAGCCGCTCGCCGAGCAACGCGAGATCGACCTCGCCGTGCACTGGGTGCTGGGCGAGCCCGGCGTGTTCCTCAACAGCGCGGGCGACCTCGAGCTGCTGCCGCGCGTGCTCGACGCCGCCGAGCGCCTGGCGCCGCGACCCGGAGAGGCCGAGATGGCGCAGCTGCTCGCGGAGCGGCGCCTCAGCAGCCTCTTCGCCTGACCCGGGGCCCGCGGCCGCTCAGGTCGCCGACGCGGAGACGTGCACCTCGTCGCCCTCGTGAGCGACGCGCAGGCGGATGCCGAGCGGCGGCTCGGCCGGATCGGCGGCAGCCAGCTCCGCGAGCACCGCGTCGCTGATCGCGGTGAGTGACGCCCTCGCAGCGCTCCGTCTCGATCCCACGCGCGAGCATCCACAGCCGCAGCCGCCGGCGCGTCTCCGCGAGCGCCGCCGGATCGGGCGGCAGAACCATGTCGATCTCAGCCGGGATGTCCGCGAAGCGCATCACGAGCAGCGCGACGTCGTCGGCCGCCGCGATCACCTCGGCGACGTCGCGGATCAGGATGTCGGCGAGCGCGTCGGCGGTCACCGCGGCAGCGGCCGAGCGCAGCTCGTCGACGAGGCACCCGATGCCGTCGTCGATCACCTGGTCGCGCTGCTCGACCATGCCGTCGGTGTAGGCGACGAGCGTCGCGTGCCGCGGCAGCGCGACCTGCTGCTCGAGCCCGACCGTCCGCGTGACGGGCGCGAGCACCGGCGACTGGGCGCGGTCGAGGTGGATGATCTCGCCCGTGTCGTCATCGCGCAGGAGCGGTGGCGGGTGCCCGGCGGAGGCGTACGAGAGCTCGCGTGCGAACGGGTCGATCGTGATGCAGATGGCCGTCGCCATCTCGTCGCGCCCGATGTGGCGCAGCAGGCGCGTCATGATCGCCGACGGCGACGTGTGCTCGTAGGCGTACGCGCGGAACGCGTTGCGCAGCTGGCCCATCAGCGCGGCCGCCGCGACGCCGTGCCCGGCGACATCGCCGACTGTGGCGTGCACGATTCCGTCGGGGCGGCGCAGCACGTCGAACCAGTCCCCGCCGACCTCGAGCCCGGTGCTGCCGGCCTGGTAGCGGGCGGCCGAGTCGATCGCGTCGATCTGGGGGACGTCGACGAGCAGGCTGCGCTGCAGCGTCGTGGCGACCTGGTGCTCCTGCTCGTAGCGCTTCCGCCTGCGCGCCGCGAGCTCGCGCTCGGCGCGTGCCTGGGCGCGCGAGCGCACGAGGATCCA
Organism: uncultured Actinomycetes bacterium; assembly: GCA_963834415.1. Lineage (GTDB taxonomy): Bacteria > Actinomycetota > Thermoleophilia > Gaiellales > JALYLC01 > JALYLC01. The sequence continues at coordinate 72,254 of CAWIBP010000006.1, forward strand.
CGCCAGCAGCGCGAGGTCGAGCAGCGCGACGCCGCCGAGCAGGGCCATCTCGAGCACGAGCGTGCGCCGCGCTGCGGCGAAGACCTCCGAGCGCGGACGGTCGAGGATGACCGTCCAGCCGGGCACCAGCGCGCGGGCGTACGCGAGCACGTGGCCCGACTCGCCGTCGAGCCCCGTCGCATCGTCGAGCACGCCCGGCGCCTTCGCGAAGCGGCCGGGATCTCGCAGCCGGTCGGGCTGCAGGAAGCCGGCGTCGATCGACTGGTTGGCGCGGTCGATGATCGCGAGGCCGGCGAAGCCGAGGTCGAGCGAGCTCTGGTTCGGGGCCGAGGAGCGGATGCGCATCGTCCCGATCAGGACCCCGGCGAGCTTCCCCGCCGCGTCCCGCGTCGGCACCGCCGTGACGACGACCTGCTCTCGGCTGAGGCGGCTCGTCAGCCCTTCGCTGACGAACGGCTTGCGCGTCTTCAGCACCTGCTCGTGGTACGAGCGATCGGAGACGTCGGCGACCGCGCCGGGCGCATCGGCGCCGGTGCTGACGCGGACGACGCCGGCACGATTCGCCCACGCGAGCCCGCCTGTGAAGAGCTTGCCGTCGGGCGGCTGGATGCGCTCGAAGTAGGCGAACATCGCAGCCTCGTCGGCAGCGACGACCGCGGGCGCCTGCGCGATCGACGTGAGCGTGTCGATCTGACCGCCGAAGTACGTGTCGAAGACGGTCGCCGCGAGCACCGCCCGGGCGCGGGCGTTGTCGAGCGCGGACTCCTGCGCGTCGTCGTACTGGCGCCACGCGAGCGCGCCGGCGACCGCGGCGAAGAGCAGCACCGCGAGCAGCGCGACCAGCGCCGTCGCCCGCCGGCTGCGCGAGGGCGCCTCGGCGTGGGCCTCCACGTCGGCCCGGCGGCGCTCGGCGAACGTCACCATCAGCCGCCCGCTCCCCGGAGACGCGAGATCGGATGCCAGATGAGGTCGCGCTCCGCCATTGGCCGCAGGACGTTACTGCACCAGATCAAGAGCAAGACGGCCGAGCCGCGATTCCGGCGACGAATGCGGCGTGGATCCGGGGTCTGACCCACACGCCCGGGCCAGACCCACGACCGGCGGGTGCCCGCGCCGGTTGACACTGCGCAAAGCGCGAAGGGTATCCTCACGAGACCGTTACCTGGCAGCCATCGGCCTCGGAGACCCTGGTGCATGCAGATCTCACCCTGCGCAACGGCCGCGTTGTCACACCGCACGGCATCGTGCGCGGCGGCCTCTCGGCGCACGCGGGGGTCATCACCCAGATCGGCGCCGACTCGGCGCTCCCACGCGGCACGGCCGACGTGGACGTCGGCGGCCAGGTCATCTTCCCGGGCCTCATCGACCCCCACACCCACATGGGCGTCGGCGACGACTGGGGACCCGAGAAGTTCGAGTCGGACATCGCGAGCGAGTCGCGCGACGCGATCACCGGCGGCGTCACGACGCTGGTGACGACGAGCGTCTACGGCCGCACGCCGCGCACCGACATGGTGCGCACGAACATCGCCTCCGGCAACAGCGCGAGCCACGCCGACTTCCGCGTCACGGCACTGATGGTCACGCGCGAGCACCAGGACGAGATCCCCGACCTCGTCGGCCTCGGAGTGCGTTCGTTCAAGTACTACTGGGGCTACGAGGGCGCGCAGGCGGCGAGCTTCGGCCTCGCCGAGGAAGGCGTCTCGACCGGCCTCTTCTACACCGCGTGCGAGAAGCTGCGCGACGCGCACCCGAACGCCTTCCCCATGATCCACGCCGAGGATCCCGATTTGCGCTACCTGCTGATCGAGCGCTGGCGCGCGCGCGATCCCGAGGGCAGCCTCGTGAGCTGGGCGCACGCGAACCCGAACATCCTCGAGCCGCTCCAGCTCGGCCAGGCCGCGTGGATCGCCGAGGACGTCGGCATCCCGCTCTACATGGTGCACGTCTCCAGCAAGGAGGCAGTGGGCATGCTGCGCGAGTTCCAGGCCAAGGGCTGGCGCACGATCGGCGAGACGCTCTCGGCATTCCTCTACTGGACGGCGGACGAGGCCGACGCGCGCGGCGTCGGCGCCAAGGGCAAGGTGCAGCCGTCGATCAAGTTCGCGGCCGACCGCGCGGAGCTCTGGCGCGGCATCCGCGACGGCACGATCACGCAGGTCGGCACCGACAGCCTGATGTACACGCTCGACGCCGCCGGCGGCAACTTCTGGGACAAGCGCGTCGGGCTCGGGCCGGGGCTCGGCACATCGCTGCCGGCGATCGTGACCGCCGGGCTCAACCGCGGCCAGGTGACGCTCGAGCAGATGGCGCGCGTGCTGAGCGAAAACGTCGCGCGCCAGTACGACATGTATCCCGCCAAGGGCGTGCTCCAGGTCGGCTCGGACGCCGACATCGTCGTCTTCGACCCCGCGCTCTCGCGCCCGGTCGCCGCCGAGCGGCTGCAATCGGCCTCGCGCTACTCCATCTTCGAGGGCGAGGAGCTCGCGGGCTGGCCCGACCGCGTGTACCTGCGCGGGACGCTCGTCGCACACGGCGGCGAGGTCGTCGCACCGACGGCCTCCGGGCGCTATGTCGCGCCCGTCACGCCGTAGGGCACGCCGCCGAAGGCCGCCTCGCAGCGCCGCTCGAGGTAGGCCAGGTGGCGATCCATGACCTCGTCGATCCCGGCCGGATCGCCGCGCATCACGGCCGCGAGCGTCTCCTCGTGCAGCTCGATGCCCACGCCGGTCGATGCCGACTCCCGGTCGCGCGCGAGCGCCTCGTAGAACGCGTGCGAGAGGTGGCGGTAGATCGAGCGCATGGCCTGAGCGAGCTCGTCGTTGCACGCGGCACGCCAGAGCTGGCGGTGGAAGAGCGTGTTGCCCTGGACGACCTTGAGCCGGTCGTCCTGGTGCGCCCGCTGCAGCTCGATCGTCTCGCGCATGATCGCGAAGTCCTCGTCCGTGCCGCGCAGCGCCGCGAGCTGGGCGACGCGCGGCTCGATCGCGCGGCGCGCCTCCAGGATCATCGGGACGCGGCCCGCCGAGACCGGGTCGGGCGCGCGCGTGAGCCCATCCGGGATCCAGACCGACGCGATCCGCGCGCCGCCGGCGGGCCCCGGCGAGACGGTGATCACGCCGGCGTCCTGCAGCACCTCGCTGGCCTCGCGCAGCGTGCGGCGACTGACCGCCATGGCCTCGGCGAGCTGGCGCTCGCCCGGCAGCAGCTCGCCGTCGCGCAGCCGGCCCGAGCAGATCAGGTCGACGATCTGGTCGACGACGGCCGAGACCGCCCGGCCGGTCACGACCGGCGTGAAGAGCCCGATCCCCGCGCGCTCACGGCGCGGCATCGCGGCGTGCGGCGACCGCCGCGGAGTAGCCCTCGGCACTCGCCTGCTCGACGGCCGCGGCGAGCGATCCGGCCAGGTTGGCGGCGACCCGGTCGGCGTCCCACTCGAGCCCGTCGATGCAGCGCGCGGCGAAGAGCTCGCACGCGACGCCCATGTCGTGGAGGCTCGCGAGCAGGTGCTTGGCGATCACCGGCTCCATCACGTTGAGCTCGAGCTCGCCGCCCGTCGCCACGGCCTGCACGATCGCGAAGGCGCCGCGCGCCTCGTAGCCGACCTGGAGCATCAGCTCGGGCATCACGGGGTTGACCTTGCCGGGCATGATCGACGACCCGACCTGCACGGCCGGCAGCCGCAGCTCGCCGATGCCGCCGACGGGCCCCGACGAGAGCAGCCGCAGATCGGAGGCGATCTTGCCGGTCACCGCGGCGACGCGCAGCAGCTGCGCCGCGACGTCGAGGTAGCCGTCGAGGTTGGCGAGCGCATCGGCGAGGTCGTCCGCGCCGGTCACGGCGAGACCGCTCTCGGCCGCGAGCAGCGGGAGGACGCGCTCGCGATAGCCGGCGGGCGCGCCGATGCCGGTACCGACCGCAGTGGCGCCGAGCGGCACGGCGAGCAGCTCGCCGAGGGCGCGCTCGAGTGCCGCCCCGGTGCGGGCGAGCGCGTGGGCGTGCGCAGCGTGCGTCGCGGCGATCGTCGTCGGCACGGCGTCCTGGAGGCAGGTACGCGCGAGGCGCTCGTGGGCGCCGTACTGCCCTGCCTTCACCGTGAACGCCGCCTCGAGGCGCGCGATGCCGGCCAGCGCCTCGCGCCCCACGACCACCGTGGCCAGCGCAAGCGCCGTCGGATAGACGTCGTTGGTCGACTGCGAGCGGTTGACGTGATCGTTCGGGGCGACTGGGTCGTAGGCACCGCGCGCGCCGCCGAGCAGCTCGTTCGCGCGGTTCGCGACGACCTCGTTGGCGTTCATGTTGACGGCCGTCCCGCCGCCGCCGTGCACGATGTCGATCGGGAACTCGCGGTCGTGCCCACCGGCTGCGACCTCACGCGCGGCCGTGACGATCGCCGCCGCGCGCTCGGCGTCGAGGACGCCGCATGCGGCGTTCGCTGCCGCCGCGGCCGCCTTGACCCAGCCGAGCGCCGCGATCACGGCGGGCCGCTCGCGCAGGCTGATCCCCGAGACGGTGAAGTTGCCGAGCGCGCGAACCGTGTGCGCCCCGTAGAGGGCGCCGGCGGGCACGAGGACATCCCCGAGCGAGTCGTGCTCGGTGCGGAACGGTTCGTCGGGCAACGGGACCTCGTCGCGATCGCGGGCTGGGCGAGGAACGGTCCCGCGACGTTACCATGGCGCACGCTCGGGCTACGATCCGCGCCGTGGGCCGGCTTCGGGACAAGGCGATCGTGATCACCGGCGGCTCCTCCGGGCTCGGCCGCGCGATGGCGCTGCGCTTCGCCGCCGAGGGCGCCGACGTCGTGATCGGCGACGTGCGCGAGGAGCCGCGCGAGGGCGGGCGCCCGACGGCCGAGCTGATCGCGGAGCAGGGCGGGCGCGGCGTCTTCGTGCGCGCCGATGCCGCGAGGCCCGCCGACATCGACCTGCTCGTGCGCACGGCGATCGAGCGGAGCGGCCGGCTCGACGTGATCGTGCCCAACGCGATCGTGGCGGGCGAGCGCTCCAAGGGCCTGCTCGAGACCGGCGAGGACGACTGGGACGCGATCATGGCGCTCGGCCTGCGCGGCGTCTTCCTCGCCTGCAAGCGAGCGGTCGAGCAGATGCTGACCCAGGAGCCGGTCGGCGACGCGCGCGGGCGCATCATCACCATCTCGTCACAGCACGGCATGGTCGGCCCGCCCGGGCACGTCGCCTACGCCGCCGCAAAGGGCGGGGTCGTCAACCTCACCCGTCAGATCGCCGTCGACTTCGGCCCGCGCGGGATCGTCTGCAACGCGATCGCGCCCGGCAAGATCCTGACCGCGCCGGCCGACGAGCCCGACACGCCGGAGACGCTCGCGTACTCGCACGCGCGCACGCCGTTCCCGCGCCTCGGGCGCCCGGAGGACGTCGCGTCGCTCGCGGTCTTCCTGGCCTCCGACGAGTGCACCTACATGAGCGGGGCGAACGTCATGGTCGACGGCGGCTGGATGGCCTTTTGAGCTGGAGCGCGACGCTGCTGGAGCTCGGGCGGCTGCGCATGGGCCCGGACTATCCCGGCGCGGATGGCGCGTTCGCCGAGCCGGTCGACGTGCCCGTCAACGCCCTCCTGCTGCGCGGGCGCGGCGAGGCGATCCTCATCGACACGGGTGCGGGCATCGGCGACCCGTGGTGGCCGGGCGCCGCAGGGCTCGAGCGCGCGCTCGCCGACGCCGCCTGCCCGCGGGGCGAGATCACGCGGATCGTGATCACGCACCTCGACTTCGACCACTCGGGCGGCCTGCTCGCGGGCAGCTGGCCCGGCGACGTGCGGCCGGCCTTTCCGGAGGCTCGCGTCGCGGTGCTCGGCGACGGCCTCGCCTGGTGGCGCGAGCGCGATCCGCTCGAGCCCTTCAACGCGGGCACGCGCGCCCTCACCGAGCTCGCCGAGGCGGGCCTGCTCGACGAGCTCGGGACCGGGACCGACGTCGCGCCCGGCGTGCGCCTGGTCGCCGCGCCGGGCCATCGCCCTGGACACGCCTGCGTCGTCGTCGACGGCCGGCTCGTGCACCTCGCCGACGTCGTCCATCACGCGGAGCACGTGGCGCATCCCGCGTGGGATCCCGAGTTCGACGCCGATCCCGTGCTCGCCCGCGCGACCAGGCTGCGCTGGCTCGAGCTCGCCGCGAGCTCGGGCCTCCAGGTCGTGCACGCGCACGTGGCCGGCGCGGGGCGCATCGCCCGGGCCGGCACCGGTTTCACGTGGCAGCCGAGCGCGCCGAGCGCTCCGGTGATCGGCGCTGCGTTCCCGCTGCTCCCGGGCGACCCGCCCGTCTAGAGCTCGCGGGCGAGCGCGTCGAGCGCCTGCGCCAGGCCCGCGGCGATCGCCTCGACGTGCTCGTCCTCGACGATCAGCGGCGGGGCGAGCGCGACGCCGTCGAAGAGCCCGCGGGTGAGGATGCCCGCCTCGCGCGCCAGCTGCCACAGGCGCCCCGCCGAGCCCGGGGCGCGGGCGAGCACGGCCTCGTCGAGCGCGACCGCGGCCATCAGCCCGAGGCCGCCGCGCACCTCGCCGACGAGCGGGTGCGCCGCGAGCGCCGCGAGCCGCGCGTAGAAGGCGCCCTCGAGCTCGGCCGCCCGGAACACCAGCCCGTCGCGGGCGAGCACGTCGAGGTTCGCGAGCGCGGCAGCGCAGCACGTGGCGTGCCCGCTGTAGGTCGCACCGTGGCCGAACGAGCTGCCCGCCTCCGCCCAGAACGGCTCGGCGACGTCCGGCGCGACGACCACCCCGCCGAGCGGCAGGTAGCCGCTCGTCACGCCCTTCGCGAAGACGATCAGATCGGGCGCGAGGCCGAAGCGCTCGACCCCGTACCAGCTGCCCAGCCGGCCGAAGCCCGCGATCACGACGTCGGCGATCGTGAGGATGCCGTGGCTCCGGCAGAGCGCCTGCACCGCCTCGAGGTAGTCCGCGGGCGGCACCCGGACGCCGCCGGAGCCGATCACGGGCTCGAACACGAAGGCCGCGACCTCGGCCGGGCCGACGCGGCCGATCTCGGCCTCGAGCGCCGTCAGCGAGTCCCACTGAACCTGCGACGTCTGCGCGACCAACGATCCGAAGCCGTCCTTGAACGGCATGCCGAGGATGCTCGTGCCGATGCCGTGCGTGCCGTGGTAGGCGTCGGTGCGGCTGATCACGTGCTGGCGCCCAGGCTCGCCGCAGCGCGCGTGGAAGAGCCGCGCGAGCTTGACCGCGGTCTCGATCGAGTCGCCGCCGCCGCTCGTCAGGAAGATCTTCGACCCGGGCTGCGGCGCGAGCGCGGCCAGGCGCTCGGCGAGCGCGGCCGCCGGGCGATTCGCGAAGTCGCCGAAGACGTGGAAGGTCTCGAGCTCGGCGAGCTGCGCGGCGATCGCCGCGCCGATCTCGCGGTTGCCGTGGCCGACGTTGGCGTACCACAGGCTCGAGGAGCCGTCGAGATAGCGCCGGCCCGCGTCGTCCCAGAGGTGCACGCCCTCGCCGCGTACGATCGTCAGCTCACGGCCGGCGACGGCTCCCATGTCCGCGAACGGGTGCCAGAGCGCGCTCATGCGAGCGGGTGCTGCTCGAGCCACCAGCTCGCGATGTCGCAGCGGCGCATGAACGAGACGCCCTCGATCGTCTGCGCGTGCTCGATGAACTGCCGCAGCGCGGAGGCGCGCGCGGCCTGGCCGCTCCAGCGCTCGTGCACCGCGACGGTCATCATCGTCGGCCGCTCGCCGCCCTCGCGCACGAGCTCGTCGAGACCCATCACGAGCGTGTCGAGGAAGTCGCGCGGGCTCGAGAAGCCCGGATTCATGAGGTAGCGCGAGTCGTTGTAGGTCTTGGAGTACGGGATCACGAGGATCGGCGGCGTGTCCTCGCCGGTCTCGTAGTAGGGCAGGTCGTCGGCGCAGCCCTCCGAGTGGTAGAGGAAGCCGCCGAGCTCGTGCAGGAGCCCGCGCGTGTTCTCGCTCGGCCAGCCGCGCGAGTTCCAGCCGATCGGGCGGCTCCCGAGCACGCGCTCGAACGTCTCGATCGCACGCTGGATCAGCACGCGCTCCTCGTCGCGGCTGTACGTCCAGGCCTCGGTCCAGCGCCAGCCGTGGCCCATCAGATCGTGGTCGCGCTCGCGCATCCACTCGGCGACCGCGGGGTTGAGCTCGAGCGCGACGGCCGCTGCCGACACGGTCACCGGAACGCTCGCGGCGTCGAAGATGCGCGCCAGGCGCCAGACGCCCGCGCGGCTCCCGTACTCGTAGTGCGCCTCGGTTCCCGGATCGCGCTGCGGTGGCTGTACGCCCGGGTCGGCGTACTCGCCCCAGCCGTCGTTGCGATCGTCGCCCCAGGCGACGGAGTACTCCGAGCCCGACTCGTAGACGAGCACGAGGTTGATCACGACGCGCGCGCCGCCGGGCCAGCTGATGCCGGGCGCCTCGCGGCCGTAGCCGACGAGGTCGCGTGCGCGGACGGCGGCCGGAATCAGGCCGTGCTCGGGGTCGGAGGTCATGCGGAGCCCGTTTCGGTCGCTTGCAGGATGCCGATCAGCTCGGCCGCGGTGCGCCGCATGAGAGCGTCGGGGCCGACGGTGACGCGCGCGAGGCCGGGCAGCCCGAACTCGCTGCCGCCGCGCACGAGGATGCCGCGCCGCATGAGCTCGTCGCAGACCGCGCCGTCGTCGCGCCCGAGCTCGACGAGCACGAAGTTGGACTGCGACGGATGCACCGCGATGCCGGCGGCTTCCAGCTCGGCCGTCAGGAGCGCACGCGCCGGCAGCGACCTGTCCGCGCCGCAGCTCGACGAACGCCGGGCTCCTCCACCCCCGCGATGCCCGCGGCGAGCGCCGCGCGATTGACGTTGAACGGCTCCTGCACGAGGTCGAGCAGGTGCGCGACCGCGGGGTCCGAGATGGCGTAGCCGAGGCGAAGGCCGGCGAGACCGAAGATCTTCGAGAACGAGCGCACGACGATCACCGGGCGGCCGGCGAGCACGTCGAGCCGCCGGTCGACGCGCAGCTCGGGATCGGCGAAGTCCATGTAGGCCTCGTCGGCGACGACGATGCAATCGCCGGGCAGGCTCGCGAGGAACTCGCTCCACGCCGTGCGCCCGATCAAGCGTGCCGGTCGGGTTGTTCGGGTCGCAGATCCACACGAGCCGGGCGCGTTGCGCGGTCGCGGCGGCGGCGATCGCCGGGAGGTCGAGCGCGAGCCCGTCGGGCGGCACGCGCGTGACGCTGCCGTCGGCGGCGGCGGCGACCGAGGCGTACAGCCCGTAGGTCAGGTTCGGCGCGATCACCGGCGTGCCCGGCCCGACGAAGACCTGCGTGATCGCGGCGATCACGGCCTGTGCCCCGTGGGCGGGCGTGATGCACTCCGGCGGCAGCTCGAGCCAGCGCGCGAGCCCGTCGCGGAAGTCGGCGAACAGCCGCTCGGGATAGAGCGCGGCGTTGAAGACCTCGGCGGCGGCCGCCTCGAGCACCCGGCGCGGCGGCTCGAAGCGATCCTCGTTCCAGTTCAGCGGCTCGAGCTCGTCCAGCCCGAGCCGGGCTTTGAGCGCGTCGCGGCTCGGGCCCGGGTCGTAGCGGACGAGTCCCTGCAGCGAGGGCCGCGCGAGCGCGTTCCAGTCGGTCACGCGTCCGCCAGCTCGCGCAGCGCCGCCGTCGAGCGCCTGGAGGCCGAGGCCGACGGCATCGGCGCCGCTGTGCTCCTCGGGCGCGTGGCTGACGCCGCCGGCATCGCTGCGCACGAACAGCATCGCGCTCGGGACGCCTGCCAGGGCGAAGATCTGCGCGTCGTGGCCGGCGCCGGACGGCAGCTCGTGCAGCTCGCAGCCGGCGGCCTCGATGCCGCGGCGCAGCGCCTCGCGCGGGAGCTCGTCCATCGCCACCGACTCGCTGCGCCAGCGGGGCTGCGACGGCCAGCCCGCAGCCGGCGGCCTCCGCGGCTGCGCGCGCCGCAGCGAGCGCTCCGTCGACCAGCGCGTCGAGGCGCTCGCCGTCGGGCGCACGGAGATCGGCGAACAGCACGCAGCGCTCGGGGATCGTGTTCGACGCACCGGGCTCGACCGTCAGCCGGCCGATCGTGGCGACCGCGCCGGGCAGCCTGCGGGCCACGTCGTGCGCGTCGACGACGAAACGCGCGCCGGCGCCGAGCGCGTCGCGGCGGAGCCCCATCGGCACCGTCCCCGCATGCCCGCGCGCGCCGGAGAACGTGAGCTCGAAGCCCGCCATCGCGGCGATCGTGGTGACGAGCCCGAGCGGCGCGCCGACCGAGGCGAGCGTCGGGCCCTGCTCGATGTGCAGCTCGACGACGCACGCGGGGGCCGGCTCGAGCCAGCCCTCGCGCGGCAGCTCGCCGTAGCCGAGCGCCGCGAACGCCTCGGCGAGGGTGACGCCGTCGGCATCGGTCAGGTCGCCCTCGTCGTCCGAGAGGTCGCCGCAGATGGCGCGGCTCCCGAAGCACCCCTTGCCGAAGCGCGGGCCCTCCTCGAGTCGCCAGGCCATGACCGCGAGGCTGCGCCGGGGCGGCCCGCCGGCGCCGATCGCGGTGACCGCGTCGAGCGCCGAGAGCACCCCGAGCGCGCCGTCGAAGCGGCCGCCGTCGGGCGGCGTGTCGAGGTGCGATCCGCTCCACACCTCGGGGAGATCGGGCTCGCTCCCGCGCAGGCGGCCGACGAGGTTGCCGGCGGCGTCGAAGCTCACCTCGAGGCCCGCCTCGCGCATCCAGCCCGCCACGAGCTCGTAGGCGCGCTGCTCGCCGGCGGCGAGCCCGATGCGGTTCGTGCCGGCCGCGCGGCCGATCTCGAAGAGCTCGTCGAGGCGCGCGAGCACGCGGGCGGTGCGTGCCTCCGGAGCGGGAGCGACAGGCGCGGATTCAGGCACCGTCGTCACCCGCCCGAGTATGTCAGGGGCCTTGCCGCAGCCCGCACGCCTGGGTCTGACTGCCGCGCCGCGACACCGTCGGCCGCATGCACGCCCCGCACACGGCATGCCGGCAGCCGCACGGCCTCAACGAGTGCGACGGGTTCGACCGTTGTGTGCGATGGGCCGCCGCGCCTGCCGCGTCTCGCTCACCCGCGGAGGCCGGCCCCGTCCAGAACTCCGCGAGCAGCGCGTTGTACTCGGCCGGCCCCTCCTGGAACGGCTGGTGGCCCTGCTCGGGGATCACCCGCAGCGAGGCGCCGGGGATCTGCCCGGCGAGCTCGCGCGCGAAGCGTTCCGGCAGGCAGAGGTCGAGCTCGCCGACCGTCACGAGCACCGGCACCGCGATCGCGCCCACCCGGTCGTGGCTGTCGTGCTCGATCAGCGCGTCCGCCGAGCGGCAGAAGGCGTCGACCGACTGCGCGTGCTCGCTCTCGGCGGCCGCCGTCAGCCACTCCTCCATGATCCCCTCGTTGTAGATCCGCGGCGCGAAGCACCACAGGTTCACGACGTTGAGGAAGTCGCGGAGATCGTCCGACTTCCGCGCGGCCCACTGCCAGCTGCGGATGACCTCGCGGAAGAAGTGGTCGCCACGGCAGTAGGTGCCGTTGAGGACGAGGCTGCGCACCTTCTCGGGATGGGCGAGCGCGAGCTCCTGGGCGATCGCGCCGCCCATCGACGAGCCCACGACGTGTGCGCGCTCGATGCCGAGCGCGTCCATCAGCGCCGCCGTGTCCGAGGCGAAGTGCTTGATGCGGTACTCGCCGGGCGGGGTCTCGGAGCGCCCGACGCCGCGGTTGTCGAACGTCGTGACCCGCCAGCGATCGCCGAGGCCGGCCGCCTGGTCGACCCAGCACGCGCCCTCGTCGGCGAGCCCGGAGATGAAGACGACGTCGTCGCCCTGCCCTGTCTGCTCGGCGTACAGCCGCACGCCGCCTGCGTCGATCGTTCCCATCGGGCGAGTCTAGAGCTCGATCAGCGCGGGCTTGCCCGCCTGCAGGGTGTAGGTGTGCGGCAGGCGCTCGGGACGGTCGGTGAGGCGGTACTCGCCGCCGTCCGATGGCGGTCATCTGCCCCGGCAGGGCGTTCCACGGCACGGAGTCGTGCTCCTCGAGCGCCGTCAGCTGCAGGCCCGCCGCGAGCACCGCCGAGACGATCTCGCCGATGCCGTGATTCCACTCGTGCGTGACGTTCTGCGTGAACACCTGGTCGGTCTCGACGTAGGTGCCGTCCTCGTCCCAGATCATCGGCTCGGACTGCTCGAAGTACGGGTGCTCGACGGCGAGGACGCCATCGGGCCGCGGGTCGCTGAGCGCCCAGAGCATGGGATGGCCCTCGCGGATGAAGAGCCGCCCGCCCGGCCGCAGGAGACTCGCGACGACCTCGGCCCAGCGTGCGATGTCGGGCAGCCAGCAGAGCGCGCCGACGCCCGTGAAGACGAGGTCGAAGCGCTCGCTGCCGAGCGCCTCGGGCGCGCCGTAGAGATCGGAGTCGACGAACTCGACCTCTGCGCCGACCGCCTCGGCGAGCCGCTGCGCCTCCGCGAGCGCGGGCGCCGAGAAGTCGAGTCCGGTCATGCGCGCGCCGAGCCGGGCGAGCGACACCGTGTCGGTGCCGATGTGACATTGCAGATGGACGCCGTCGAGCCCGGCGACGTCGCCGAGCCGGGCGAGATCGAACGTCACGACCTCGCTCAGGAACGCCGGGTCGTCGCGGAAGCGCGCGACGGCGTAGTCGGGCGAGGCGGCGTGCGCAGCGGCGCGCTCGTCCCAGCTCGCCCGGTTGATCGCACGGTAGTCGTCCATGTGCGGAGCGTCGCACACGCGGCCGCGCGCGGGCGACGACTCCGCGGCGCGGTTGCAGCCGCACCACGACGTCACGAGGAACCGGGCGATCGCACATCGTGGCTGCCACCGAACCCGCACCCGGTGCCAGCAGCGGGAGGAGCCGGAGGCCGCCACCGGGCGAGACCTCCTAGCATCGGCACATGACCACACCCGGCTTCACCCGCACCTCGCTCGCCGTCGACGGCGACGAGCGCTTCTTCTCACTGCGCCGGCCGCTCGAGGTGAGCGGCATGGGCATGAACCTGATCGTGCTCGCGCCCCGGGCCAGCGCGGGCGCATCCACGACCACGCGCGTGCAGGAGGAGGTCTACCTCGTCTGGGAGGGCGTGCTCACGCTGATCGTCGACGGCGAGGCCCACGACCTCTCCCGCGGCGAGCTGGCACGCGTCGGGCCGGGCGTCCGCCGGCAGATCGCCAACCTCGGCCCGCTGACCGTCTCGATCGTCGCGCTGGGCGCGACGCCCGGAGCGCACGAGGGCCGCGACGGCAGCGCCTGGGAGTCGTGGGACGAGAGCGGCCCCGGCGCGGCGCCGCAGGACGTGCCGCTGCCGGCCGACCTGCCGCAGTCCGAGCGCAGGACGTAGCCCGCGTCCCTGCCGGGCGCCGAGGCGCCCGGCAGGGAGCCCGGCTACCTGCTGGCGGGATTGAGCAGCTTGGTCGGGTCGATCAGCGAGTTCGTGCCGGCCGGCAGCACGGCGATCTGCAGCTTCGGGTTGAGCTTCTGGATCGCGATGTACTGCAGGACGTTGTCCGAGAGCGACGCGTTGAGCTTGCGGTTGGCCTCGGCCTGGCCCTCGGCGACCTTGACGTTCGCGTCGGCCTCGCCCTGGGCCTTGGCGACGAGGCTCTGCGCCTCGAACTCGGCCTGCTGCACCTGGGCCTTCGCGCGCAGGGCGGCCTGCGTGGCCTCCTGCTTGGCCTCGATGGCCGCCTCGAACTGCGGCGAGAACTCGATGTTGTCGATGTTCAGGTCGTTGACGCGGATCGAGTACGGGCGAGAGGCGGTCGCGCAGCGCCGCGAGCACGGCGGCGCGGATCGGTCTCGCGGTTCGGCGCGATCTCGACGGCCGCGAACTTGACGGCCTCGTCCTTGAACGCCTGGTTGAGGTTGTTCGGCACGAGCCGGTCGAACCAGTCAGTGCCGACCCGCGCGATCAGGTCGCGCGCGTCCTCGGGCTGAACCGAGTAGTTGACGGTCGTCGTGATCGCGACGCTCTGGGTCTCCGACGAGAACGCGGCGAGCTTGTCGAACGTCTGCTTCTGCACCTGGACGTTGACCGAGTCGTAGGACTGCCAGGGCGCGATCAGCGAGATGCCCGGGTTGATCTGCCCGGAGATGCGGCCGAACGTGCGCACCACGCCGACGTGGCCGGTGTCGATCTGCGCGAAGCTGAAGAACACCGTGCCGAGCAGGAAGAGACCGCTGGAGACGCCGATCGCCACGAGGCCCTGCGGGCGGTAGGCGTAGCGCTTGACGTTGATGCGGTCGGGGTCCGGGTAGCTGTGGAAGACCATGAAGAGGCCCACCCCGACGACGATCACCCAGACGATGGCCATGAAGATCCAGAACATGTCGCTCCCAGAATCGATGCAGCCGCGCTGTTGCGCGTTGAGGGCATCGTATTGAGCGCATGATTTTCCCGCGGTTACGGCGCTTTCGCGCACTCCGCGCCCGCGCTCAGGTCGTCGCGCGCTGCTTGACGACGACCTGCTCGAGATGGAACACCCGCATCGGGTTGAGCCGCAGCGCCTGCACGTGCGGACGGCGCAGGGTCAGCTGGCGGGCGTAGGAGAGCGGCACGAGCGCGGCCCGCTCGCCGATCCAGACGCGCTCGAACTCGCGGTAGAGGCGCAGGCGCTCGTCGCGATCGCGCGAGGCACGGGCCTGCGCGAGCACGGCGTTCGTCTCCTCGTCGCGGTAGAGCGGCTGGTCGAGCTCGAGGAAGCCGAGGTAGAAGCCGTCCGGGTCGGGGTAGTCGGCGTGCCAGCCGGAGTACCAGGCGTGCTCGTGCTCGCGGATGCCGGAGCCGCTTCTCGACGTGCTCGAAGCGCGCGCGGACGCCGATCGCGGCGAGATCGGCGCCGAGCGCCTCGGCCGGCGCCCACGGCGGCACCGCGATCACGATCTCGGGCAGGCCCTCTCCGCCCGGGAAGCCGGCCTCGGCGAGCAGCTCGCGCGCCCGCTCGGGGTCGTAGCCGAGCGTCGCGTGCTCGCTGTGGCCCGGCATGACCGGCGGAATCGCGCCGCCGCGGCCGGCGGCGTGGTCGACGCCCGCCGTGGCACCGCGCTCGATCGCGTGCGTGAAGGCCATGCGCACGCGCTCGTCCGCCATGCACGCGTGCGTGACGTTGAAGGCGAGGAACGACGTCGAGAGCATCGGCGCGCGCTCGACGATCGTGCCGTCGTCGGCCTCCGGCGCGCTGCGCGCGAGCTGGAGGTCGAACTCGCCGGCGTTCCAGCCACTCGAGCGAGCGTCTCGTCCGCGCGCTCGCGGTAGGCGATGCGCACGTCGCCGACGTTGCCCGGCGGCCGTGCTCCAGTGCGGGTTCGCGGTCAGCCGGGCGCCCGACTCGTCGAGCGAGGCGAGGATGAACGGGCCCGTTGCCGACGAGCGACTCGGGCTGGCGCCACGCGGCGCCGACCTCGTCGGCGCGGTGGCGCGGCCACGGATAGGCCCAGTGCGAGGCGAGCACGTAGGGGAAGTAGTTGCGCGGCTCGCGCAGGTGCACCTCGAGCGTCCAGTCGTCGAGCGCCTCGGCCGACTCGATGTCGTCGAGCAGGAAGGCGGTGATCAGCCCCTCCTCGCGCAGCTTGCGCCAGGCGTAGACGAAGTCGCCGGCCGTCAGGGGGTGGCCGTCGCTCCAGCGACGCGTCCTCGCGGAGCATGAACAGGTAGGTCAGGCCGTCGGCCGAGACGTTCATGTTCTGTGCGAGCTCGGGCACGACGTTGAGGTCGTGGTCGATGCGCAGGAGGCCGCGGAAGAGCTGCTCGATCACGACCGCCGAGTCGCTCGAGTAGGAGTCGCCCGGCGCGTAGGAGTCGGGCCGCACGAGCGAGAGCTCGAGCACGGCGGGCGAGGGCTGGCGCTCGCTCGCGCGCCGCCGTGATGCAGTCGAAGGCCGCGTCGTAGGCCTGCCCGGCGCGCACGTAGTCGAACGCCAGGTGGCGCACGAGCGCGATCTTGAAGAGCGTGTCGCGCTCGCGCTCGGGGTCGTTCAGGCGGCGCAGGAAGTCGCGCGCGCGGCGGTAGTGCTCGACGGCCTCGTGGTCGGCGTAGACGGCGCGGGCGGCGTCGCCGGCGGCGATCAGGTAGCGGGCGGCGCGCTCGGGCTCGTCGGCCTCGGCGAAGTGGCGCGCGAGCGGGCCGTAGACCGAGTCGTTGCCCTCGCCGTAGAGCGTCTCGAGCGCCTCGCCGATGCGCCGGTGGAGGCTGCGGCGCGCCGGCTCCAGCAGGCTCCCGTAGGCGACCTCCTGCACGAGTCCGTGCCGGAAGCGGTACTCCGGCGCGGGCCGGCGGCTGACCTCGACGATCAGGTCGAGGCGCATCAGATCGGCCAGTGCCGGCGACGACCTGCTCGTGCGGCAGCAGCCGCTCGAGCAGCGGCAGCCCGAAGCCGCGGCCGATCGCGCTCGAGACCGAGACGACCTCGCGCGTGCGCGGCGGCAGGCGGTCGAGGCGCGCCTGCAGCGCGCCCTGCACGAGCGTCGGCACGGCGACCTGGCCGTCGGCGAGCTCCCAGCCGCCCTCGCGGCGGCGCAGCGCGCCGCGCTCGATCAGATCCTGCAGCGCCTCCTCGAGGAAGAAGGGGTTGCCGCCGGCGCGCTCGGCCAGCAGGCTCGTCAGCGAGGCGGGCAGCGAGGCCTCGGCGAGCGCCTCGGCGAGCTCGCAGCTCGCGTCGGCCTGGAGCGGCCGCAGCTCGAGCTCGCGGTAGCGGTGCGGGAAGACCGCGCGCGCGTGCTCGCCGAGCTTCCACGAGGCCTGATCGCGGTCGGCGCGGTAGATCAGCACGATCCCGAGCTGCACCTCGTCGGTCAGGGCGAGCAGATCCTCGACGAGCTCCAGCGTGAGCGAGTCGGCCCACTGGAGGTCGTCGACGACGATGCACAGCGGGTGCTCCTCGGCCAGCCCGCGCACGACGCGCGGCCACCGCGGCGAACGTCTGCTGCTGCACGGACTCGCGGCTGAGCTCGCGCAGCGCCGCGCTCGCCTCGGCCTCGAGCGGCAGCCCGAGCAGCCGCGCGAGGAACGGGTAGACGCCGTCCGCGCCGTTCCCGAGTCCGCCGAGCGCCGCCTTCAGCTCGAGCCGGACGCGCGCCTCCGGCGCGTCGACGCCGATGCTCAGCCAGTCGCGCAGGAGATCGCGCACCGGCCAGTACGGGAAGTTCTCGGCGTACGAGCCGCCGCGCCCCTCGAGGAAGCGGATGCGGTCGCCGAAGCGCCGGCGCGCCTCGATCACGAGCCGCGACTTGCCGATGCCCGACTCGCCGGTGATCGAGACGATCGCGCCGCTGCCGGCGGCGATCGCCTCGCAGACCTCGTCGAGCACCGCGAGCTCGCGCGCGCGGCCGACGACCGGCACCACCGCGCGCACCTGGGCCGGCCCGCGCGCGCCGGTCACGCGCGCCGCGCGCAGCGGCCGCTCGAGCCCGCGCAGCTCGACCTCGCCGAGCGACTCGAGCTCGACGCAGTACTGCACCTGGCGCTCGGTCTCGGGCCCGACGACGATGCCGCCGTCCGGCACGAGCTCCTGCAGCCGCGCCGCGATGTTGGCGGTGTCGCCGAGCGCGTTGTAGCGGTCGGCGCCCTCGTCGCCGTCGGTCAGCACGACCGGGCCGGTGTTGACGGCGACGCGCACGACCAGATCGATGCCGTAGCCGCTGCGCAGCTCGCCGCCGTACGAGGCGATCGCGGCCTCGATCGCGAGCGCCGCACGCACCGCCGCGCTCGGCGTCGTCCTCGTGCGCCGACCGGCGCGCCGAAGAGCGCGAAGAGCCCGTCGCCTGTGAGCTGCGCGACGGTGCCGTCGAAGCGCCTGACCTCGCGCGCGATCAGGGCCATGACCTCGTCGAAGAGGAACTTCGAGCGCTCGGGACCGAGCTGCTCGCCGATCGCCGTCGAGCCGACGACGTCGCTGAACAGCACGGTGACGATGCGCTGGGTTCCCGTGCTGACGGCCATCGCACGAGTTATAGCCGCCCGCGCACGGCGGCTCGCGCGCGACGCCCGCGCGAGAAGCAGAGGCGGGAGCGCAGGCCGCCGGCGGACTCGTCGCTCCTACAATCGAGTGCCCGTCCCGCCGAGCGAGGATCCGATGCCGAGCCACTTCTTCGACGATCTCGGCCCGGCCGGGGCCACCGCCGCCGCGCACGCCGTCTCGGCGGCGATCGACGCCGCCGAGCACGAGGGCCCCGCGGTCGTCGTCGGGCTGGACGGGCCGAGCGGCGCGGGCAAGAGCACGCTCGCGCGCGAGCTCGAGCTGCTGCGCGGCGACGTGGCGATCGTCGAGGGGGACGACTTCTACCGCCCGCTGACCGAGGCCACGCGCGAGGCGCTGACGCCGCTCGAGGCCGTCGACCTGCTGTTCGACTGGGAGCGCCTGCGCGACGAGGCGCTCGCGCCGCTGCTGCGCGGGGACGAGGCGCGCTACCGCCGCTACGACTGGGATGCGGGACGCATGGGCGAGGACGTCGCGACCGTGGCCGCCCGTGGCGTGGTGGTGATCGAGGGCACGTACGTGGCGCGGCCCGCGCTGCGCGGCTATCTCGACCTGATCGTGGTCGTCGACGCGCCGCGCGAGCTGTGCCTGCAGCGCCAGC
Organism: uncultured Actinomycetes bacterium; assembly: GCA_963834415.1. GTDB lineage: Bacteria > Actinomycetota > Thermoleophilia > Gaiellales > JALYLC01 > JALYLC01. The sequence goes on from CAWIBP010000006.1 coordinate 90,811, forward strand.
TCGAGCGCGGCGAGGACACGGCCGAGACGATCGCGCGCTGGCGCGCCGCCGAGGACTGGTACCTCGACCGCCAGGACCCGCGGCGCGTCGCCGACGTGGTCGTCGCGGGGGCCTGAGCCCCCGCATCGGGGTCGGACCCCAGAAACGCCCATCCCGTGCAATTGGGGCCAGGCCCCAATTGCACGCACCCGCCGTATGGCCGTGCAATGGGACCGTGCAATTGGGGCCTGGCCCCAATTGCACGCACGCTGCGTACGCTTGCGGCCTCCGGAGGCGAGCGAAGGAGCGGGACGCGTGTGCGGGAACCTCGACGAGTTCGTGTTCGAGCCGCTGCTCGAGCGGGACGGCGTGACGGTCTCGCGCAGCCCGTGGGGGCCCGACGACCAGATCGGGCGGCTCAACTGGATCACCCCCGAGGCGACGGCCGCGATCCTCGGCAGCCTCGACGGCCGGCACACGTTCGACCTCTCCGTCGACTTCTTCAAGGGCATGCCGTCCTGGATCGCCGCCGGCGACCCGATGTACGACATCTGGATGACGCACACGCCCGAGGGCTCCGTGATCGACGGCCTGGCGGGCGTCGCCGCCGCACCAGGTCGAGAAGTACTCCTACGCCGGCGACGCGATCCAGATGTACGTCCACTGCGGGACGCATCTCGACACGCTCAACCATTTCGGGCACTTCGGGACGTTCTGGAACGGCTGGAACCAGAAGGAGCACCTCGGCAGCCGCCACTGGCTGAAGGGCGGCGCGGAGCACTTCCCGCCGATCATCGCGCGCGCCGTCGTGCTCGACGTCGCCGGCCTGCACGGGGTCGACTGCCTCGAGCCGTGCCACGAGATCACGCCCGGCGAGCTGCAGAGCGCCGTCAGGGAGCAGGGCGTCGAGCTGCGGCCGCACGATCTCGTGCTCGTCAACACCGGCCGCATGACCGTGTGGCCCGACGTGCACGACTACATCACCGACCAGCCGGGCATCGGGCTGGACGCGGCGAGATGGCTGCTCGAGGAGGCCGGCGCGATGGCGATCGGCTCGGACTCCCTGAGCCTCGAGGTGGTGCCGAACCCCGACCCGGAGACGTTCCTGCCGGTGCACTCGTACATGTTCGCGACCGCCGGCGCCCCGATCATCGAGGTGCTCGACCTGCGCGAGGTGTGCGCGGAGAAGCAGTACGAGTTCGCGTTCCTGGGCTTCCCGCTCAAGCTGCGCGGCGCGACCGGCAGCCCGCTGCGGCCGATCGCCGTGCCGCTGCGCTCGTGACCTCGGGCCCGGGCGTTCGTATGCTCCGGGCATGTGCCGAAACATCCGCCCACTCCACAACTACGAGCCTCCCACGACCACCGAGGAGGTTCAGGCAGCGGCCCTGCAGTACGTGCGCAAGATCAGCGGCATGAACAAGCCGGCGCGCGTCAACGAGGAGGCGTTCAACCGCGCCTTCCTGGCCGTCGCCGAGGCCTCGTCGACGCTCCTGCAGGAGCTCGTCACCACGGCCCCGCCACGCGACCGCGTGCGCGAGGTCGAGCGTGCGCGCGAGCGCAACGCGGTGCGCTTCGGCCCTCGCACGGCCTGACGTGGGCTCCGGGGCGTCCCCCAACGCCGAGGCCATCGAGCGCTGGAGCGACGTCCTCTTCGAGCGCTTCCTGCGCTTCCGCGAGGTCTTCGTGCCGGCGGCCGATGCGCACAGCCGCGGCCCGCTCGAGCGTGCCGGCCTCCGGCCCGGGCTGCGGGCCCTCGACATCGGCTGCGGCTTCGGCGAGACGACGCTGCAGATCGCGCGGCTCGTCGCGCCCGGCGGCTCGGTCGTCGGCACCGATGCCGCAGCGCCGTTCCTCGCCGTCGCGCGGGCCGATGCGCAGGCCGCCGGGATCACGAACGCGACCTTCGAGCTCGCCGACGCCCAGGTCGCGCAGTTCGAGCCGGTCTTCGAGCTCGCGTTCGCGCGCTTCGGGACGATGTTCTTCGCCGACCCGGTCGCGGGCATGCGCAACGTCGCCGCGGCGCTCGTGCCCGGCGGGCGCCTGCTGATGGTGACCTGGCGGCCGCTCGAGGACGACGAGTGGATGGCGGTCGCCGAGCGCATCGCCGCACGCACCTGCCGCTCTGCCGCGGCGGGACGCCGTTCACCGGCACCGGCCTGTTCTCGCAGTCCGACCCGGCGGTCGTGACCGCGATCCTCACGGGCGCCGGCTTTGCGGACGTCGCGTTCGAGCGCACCGACGCGCGGGTCCGGGTCGGCGCGACGGTCGACGACGCGGTCGCGTACCAGCTCGCGCTCGGCCCCGCCTCGTCGATCATCCGCGAGGCCGGTGACGAGGGCAGGGCCAAGCGTGCCGCCATCGCGGCCGACCTGCACGCGGCGATCGAGCGCTACGCGCGCCCCGACGGCATCTGGATGGGCACGAGCTCGTCGGCCGTCACCGCCCGCAGGCCGGGCTAGGGCTGCAGAACGCTCTCGTGACGCATGTCCCAGGTCTGGGCGAGTCGGGCGGCGGTCGCGACCCGTGAGGCTCTCGTGTCCGACCCCGACGTCGTCGGCGACAACCGCAAGGTCGATCTGAGCTAGGGCAGCGGCGCGCAGCGGGCCGCCGCGAGCGACGCGCGCGCCCACTCGAGCAGCGCGCTCGATCGCCACGCCCTCGTAGGCCGGCGCGTACGGCGCGAGCCGTCGCAGCGCCTTCTCGAGCTGGCGCGTGCGGCCGACCGCGTTGCCGCGGCCGTCCTGGTAGGTCGCGACCGCCACGTGCACGAGGCCCTGGTAGAGCTCGCGCTCGGCCGGGGCCGCCGCGCGCCACAGCTCCTCGAACAGCTCGTGCGCCTCGAAGCCCGCGGCCGTCGCGCACGAGGGCGAGCCCCTCGGCGATGCTCGCGGTGTCCGCCATCACGCCGAGGATAGGCGGTAAGCTCGCCGCGCAGATGCAGCCGCCTCCCGTCGTCATCCTCGTGCACGGCGCCTGGCACGGCCCGTGGGCCTGGTCGGCCGTCGTCGAGCGGCTCGCCGGCGAGGGCATCCGCAGCATCACGCCCGACCTTCCGAGTACGGGCCGACGATCGCGGACTCGCTCGGCGACTCCACGATGACGCCGAGGTCGTCCGCGCGGCCGTCGCCGACGCCGGTGCGCCCGCGCTCGTCGTCGCGCACTCCTACGGCGGCCTGCCCGTCAGCGAGGGTGCGGGCGAGGCCGCGCATCTGATCTACCTCGCGGCCTTCATGCTCGAGCCGGGCGAGTCGCTGCTCGGCCTCCGCGGCGGCGTTCCGCCGGACTGGTGGCTGCCGTCGGAGGACGGCCGCACGCTGCTCCCCGACGACCCGGCGCACGTCTTCTACGCCGACTGCCCGCCGGCGGTCGCGGCGCGCGCGACGGCCGAGATCGTGCCCCAGAATCGCGCCGTCTTCGAGCAGGAGCTCCGCTCCGCCGCCTGGCACGAGCGTGCCGTCGACCTACGTCGATCTGCGAGCGCGACAACGCCGTGCCGCCGCGCGCTGCAGGAGCGCATGTCCGCGCGCGCCGGAACGGTCAGCCGCATCGACTCGAGCCACTCGCCGTTCCTCTCGCGGCCCGGCGAGGTCACGGCGATCATCCAGGAGACGCTCGCGGTGGTCATCGCCGGCGGATGAGCCCGCGTCGAGCGAACGGCGCACGCCTGTCCTCGCCAGCGGCGGCGCGGCGCGGTGCCGGCGACGTGCTGATCGGCAGGTCGCGCGGGAGCGGAGGAGGCGCCGAGCGTGTTCACGGAGGCGGCGCCACGCTACCGGATTGCGCGTTCGCCACGCAGGCACCGCAGCACCGGTACGGTATCGCGGCAACGTCTGCAACGAAGCGCACGTGCGCGAGCGGGCACGTGCCCCGGTCGCGCCGCCTGTCACGCCAACGACCAAGGAGCCCGCGATGGGCCGCATCAAGACCAGCCTCGGCATCTGGGCCTTCGGCTCGATGGTGACCCGCTTCATGCCGGTCGGCTACCAGCCCGACCTGACGAGCGCGACGACCGCGGAGAAGGTCCACCGCGCCGTCGCGGGCCTCGGCGACCTGATCGACGACTACGAGTTCCACTACCCGGCCGAGCTCGCGCCCGCGAACCTCGACGAGGTGCGCTCGGCGCTCGACGGGCACGGCATCTACGCGATCTGCGCCGGCCTGCACCTCGACCCGCGCTTCGGCCGCGGCGGCCTCGTCAATCCCGATCCGAAGGTGCGCGCCGAGGCGCTGCGCCTGACGCTCGAGGGTGCCGAGTTCGCCGGCTCGCTGGGCGCGCACTTCGTGCTCTGGCCCGGCATCGAGGGCTACAACTACCCGTTCCAGACGCCCTACGCGGAGAGCTGGGGCTGGTTCATCGACGCCGTCGGCCAGGCCGCGGCGGTCTGCGACAAGCACGGCAAGAAGCTGTTCCTCGAGCACAAGAACAGCGAGCCGGCGATGAAGATCCTGATGCGCAACATCGGCATGACGCTGCACGTGATCCACAAGCTGCGCGCCGAGGGCATCGACGAACGTCCAGGTCAACATGGACTGGCAGCACCTGATCATGAACGGCGAGTCGCTCGGCGAGTACGCCGCGATGCTCGCCGGCGAGGGCCTGCTCGGCCACCAGCACGCGAACTCCGGCTGGGGCACGTTCGACGACGACAACATGGTCGGCGCGACGGCCTTCATGGAGACGCTCGAGCTCGCGCTCGAGCTGCGCCGCGCCGACTACGGCGCGAACGGCGAGCGGCCTCGGCTTCGACCTCTACCCGTACACCGAGGACGCGGTCGACGTCGTCCGCCGCAGCGTGCTGCAGTGGGACTTCATCGACGCCACCGCGGGCCGCATCGACGAGCCCGAGCTGCGCAAGGCGCAGCTCGAACAAGGACGCGATCCGCGCCTACGAGCTCGTCTACGCCGCGCTCGGCGCGCTGAGCGCGATGAGCCGCCGTCGCGGTCGGCCTCGACGTCGGCACGACCGGGGTCAAGGCGCTCGCCGTGGGCGCCGACGGCGCGGTCGTCGCGAGCGCCGAGAGCAGCTACGGCCTGTCGCAGCCGCAGCCCGGCTGGTCGGAGCAGGATCCCGCCGACTGGTGGCGCGCGAGCGAGGCGGCGATCGCCGCGCTCGGCGACGCTCGAGGTGGCCGGCATCGGGCTCTCGGGCCAGATGCACGGCCTCGTCGCGCTCGACGCGGAGGAGCGCGTGCTGCGGCCCGCGATCCTCTGGAACGACCAGCGCACGGCCGCCGAGTGCGCCGAGATCGAGCGGCGCGTCGGCCTCGAGCGGCTGATCGCGCTGACCGGCAACCGCGCGCTGACGGGCTTCACGGCGCCCAAGCTGCTGTGGCTGCGGACGCACGAGCCGCGAGACCTACGCGCGCATCCGCCACATCCTCCTGCCCAAGGACTACGTGCGCCTGCGGCTCTGCGGCGAGCGCGCGATCGACGTCGCCGACGCCTCGGGGACGCTGCTCTTCGACGTCGCCGAGCGCCGCTTCTCGGCGCCCGTGCTGGAGGCGCTCGAGCTGCCGGCCGAGTGGATGCCGCGCGCGCTCGAGTCGCCCGAGGTCTCGGGCCGCACCGCCGCCGGCATTCCCGTGGCGGCGGGCGCCGGCGACTGCGCCGCCGCCGCGCTCGGCGTCGGCGTCGCGCGAGCCGGGGCCCGTCTCGCTCGTGCTCGGCACCTCGGGCGTCGTCTTCGCGGCGCTGCCCGCCTACCAGCCCGATCCGCAGGCCCGCGTGCACGTCTTCTGCCACGCCGTGCCCGGCAGCTGGCACGCGATGGGCGTGATGCTCTCGGCGGCCGGCTCGCTGCAGTGGGCGCGCGACACCTTCGCGCCCGGCGTGCCGTTCGACCGGCTGATGGCCGAGGCCGAGGCGGTGCCGGCGGGCGCCGGCGGCGTGCTCTTCGTCCCCTACCTCTCGGGCGAGCGCACGCCGCACGCCGATCCGGATGCGCGCGGCGCGTTCGTCGGCCTGAGCGCGAGCCACACGCGCGGGCACGTGCTGCGCGCCGTGCTCGAGGGCGTCGCCTACGGCCTCGCCGACTCGTTCGACCTGCTGCGGGCACTCGGCGTCGAGACGACGGTCGCGCGGGCCTCGGGCGGCGGCGCGCGCAGCGACTTCTGGCTGCGCATCTGCGCCTCCGTGCTCGGCGTCCCGGTCGACCGCATGGCGGTCGACGAGGGCTCGGCGTTCGGCGCGGCGATGCTCGGCGGCATCGCGGGCGGCCTCTTCGCCGACACCGGCGAGGCCGTCGCGGCGTGCGTGCGCGTGCGCGACCAGATCGATCCCGAGCCGGCCTGGCTCGACCTCTACGCTGAACGGCGTGCGCGCTACGCCGCGCTCTACCCCGCACTGAAAGGCGTGCTCGGATGACGAAGCTCAGAGTCGGAATGCTCTCGACCGCGCGCATCAACAAGAAGCTCGCGGCGGGTGCGCGAGCGAGCGAGCGCGCCGAGGTCGTCGCGATCGCGAGCCGTCAGGCCGGCCGCGCCGACGAGCAGGCGCGCGAGCTCGGCGTCGCGCGGACGCACGGCAGCTACGAGGCGCTGCTCGCGGATCCCGAGGTCGACGCGGTCTACATCTCGCTGCCCAACGAGCTGCACCACGAGTGGACGATGCACGCGATCGCGGCCGGCAAGCACGTGCTCTGCGAGAAGCCGTACTCGCGCCGGCCCGCCGACGTGGAGGAGGCCTACGACGCCGCCGAGGCCGCGGGCGTCGTGCTCGCCGAGGCCTTCATGTGGCGCCATCACCCGCAGACGCTGAAGCTCGCCGAGCTCGTCTCGGGCGGCGCGATCGGCGACCTGCGGCTCGTGCGCGCGGCCTTCAGCTTCCCGCTCTCGGATCCCGCCGACGTGCGCCTGCTCAAGGAGCTCGCCGGCGGCGGCCTGATGGACGTCGGCTGCTACTGCGTGAGCGGCGCGCGCATGCTCGCGGGCGACCCCGTGAGCGTGACCGCGCATCAGCTGCTGGCCCCGTCCGGCGTCGATCGGCGCCTCGTCGCGACGTTCGCGCATGCGGGCGACGTGCTCGACGCACATCGACTGCGCGCTCGACCTGCCCGCCCGCAGCGAGCTCGAGGCGGTCGGCTCCGACGGCGTCCTGCGCGTCAGCGATCCCTGGCACGGCACGAGACGGGCATCGACCGCATCGGCCTCGACGGCAGCGAGGAGCGCTACGACGTCCCCGCCGCGAACCCGTACGGCTGCGAGCTCGACGACCTCGCCGGCGCGGTGGCCGGCGAGCACGAGCCGCGCCTCGGCCGTGCCGACGCGCTCGGCCAGGCGCGCACGATCGACGCGATCTACCGCGCGGCCGAGAGCGGCGAGCGCGTGACGGTGTAGCTGCCGGACGGGGTCTACGAGGTCTCACAGGCAACTCACAGCCGATTCACAGGCTCCGGGTGCAGGCTGCGGCCATGGGAACCGTCCCCCGACGTGCCATGCTCGGCACATGAGCGAGCGCACGAGCGAGCTGCGGCGGGTGCTGATCGTCGATGACGAGGCCTCGATCACGGACGCCGTCGCGACCGCCCTGCGCTACGAGGGCTTCGACACCTGCGAGATCGCATCGGGCCGCGCCGCGGTCACCGCGATCGACGAGTTCCGGCCCGACCTGATCATCCTCGACGTGATGCTGCCCGACCTCGACGGCCTCGCCGTCGCGCGCCGGCTGCGCGATCGCCGCGTGCCGGTGCCCGTGATCTTCCTCTCGGCCAAGGACGCGACGGAGGACAAGATCGCCGGCCTCGCGCTCGGCGACGACTACGTCACCAAGCCGTTCAGCCTCGCCGAGCTCGTCGCGCGCGTGCAGACCGTGCTGCGCCGCACCGGCGGCGACGACGCGCACGTGCTGCGCTTCGCCGACGTCGAGCTCGACGACGACACGCGCCAGGTGCGCCGCGGCGACGAGCCGCTCGACCTCACGCCGACCGAGTTCCGCCTCCTGCGCTTCCTGCTGCAGAATCCCCGCAGGGTGCTGAGCAAGCGGCAGATCCTCGACAACGTCTGGAACTACGACTTCGGCGGCGACGCCAACGTCGTGGAGACCTACGTGAGCTACCTGCGCCGCAAGCTCGACAGCGCCGGCCCGCCCCTGATCCACACGGTCAGGCTGGTCGGCTACGTGCTGCGCGAGCCGGACCGCTAGGACGGTGCGCCGGGGCGGCCGCACCGGGCGCGGCGTGCGCGGCATGTCGCTGCGCGCCCGCCTGCTCATCGTCGTCGGCTCGCTGCTGGCGGCCGGCCTCGGGGTCGCGGGCGTCGTCACCTACACCGCGCTGCGCTCGTCGCTGCTCGAGCGCGTCGACAGGTCGCTCGACGCGAGCGCGCAGGGCATCTCGCAGGCGCTCGTCCAGCGCGGCCGCCCCGGCGGCGAGCAGCGGCCGCTGATGCAGATCAACCTGCTCGCGCGGCTCGGCGTGCTGTCGCCGGGCATGTACGTCGCGGTCGAGGACACGCCGCTCGAGGGCGTGCTCACGCGCCCCGGCGAGAAGCCGCCGAGGCCGGACGTGCCGGAGGACTTCGCACCCGCGAGCGACGGGTCGCGCGCGGCGCATCACCACCGGCGCGACGGAGGGCGGTGCGCGCTTCCGCCTGCTCGCCCTGACGCTGCCCTCCGACGACACGCTGATCCTCGGCGCTCCGCTCGTGGACACCGACGAGACGCTCGACCAGCTGCGCTGGATCGAGCTGCTGGTGGCCTGCGCCGTGATCGCCACCGCGCTGCTCGCGGGGCTCTGGCTGATCACCGCGAGCCTGCGCCCGCTGCGCCGGATCGAGGAGACGGCCGCCGCGATCGGCGCCGGCGACCTCTCGCGGCGCGTCGAGCCGGACGGCGGCACGACCGAGGTCGGCCGCCTGGGCGGCTCGCTCAACGCGATGCTCGGGCAGATCGAGGACGCGTTCGCCGAGCGCTCGGCCTCGGAGGCGCGCCTGCGCCGCTTCATCTCGGACGCCTCGCACGAGCTGCGCACGCCGGTCGCGGCCGTCAGCGCCTACGCCGAGCTGTTCGACCGCGGCGCGCGCGACCGGCCGGACGACCTCGAGCGCTCGATGACCGGGATCCAGCGCGAGACGCGCCGCATGGGCCTGCTGGTGAGCGACCTGCTGCTGCTGGCGCGGCTCGACCAGGGCCGCGCGGTGGAGGCGGAGGACGGTCGATCTGACGGCGCTCGCCGGCGAGGCGGTCGACGCCGCGCACGCGATGGAGCCGACGCGGCCGCTCACCCTCGAGGCGCCGACGGTCGTCACGGTGACCGGCGACGCCGAGCGCCTGCGCCAGGTGGTCGACAACCTGCTCGCGAACGTGCGCGCGCACACCCCGCGAGCGCGGCCGTGACGGTGCGCGTCCGCCGCGAGGGCGCGAGCGCGGTGCTCGAGGTCGCCGACGAGGGGCCCGGGCATGGACGCCGAGCAGACGGCGCACGTCTTCGAGCGCTTCTACCGCGGCGATCCGTCGCGCTCGCGCGACCACGGCGGCGCGGGCCTCGGGCTCGCGATCGTGGCCGCGATCGTCGAGGCCCACGGCGGCGCGGTCGCGGTCGAGAGCGCACCGGGCGCCGGCACGACGTTCCGGGTCAGCCTGCCGGATCAGCCGAAGAACGCCTCGGCCAGCGCGTAGTACTCGCGCGGCACCGTGCGCAGCTCCTTGACGGCCTCGTCGAGCGGCGCGGCGACGACCTCGGTGCCGCGCAGCGCCGTCATCTGGCCGAAGCTTCCCGGCGAGCACGAGGTCGGCGGCGAGCAGCCCGTAGCGCGTCGCGAGGATGCGGTCGTAGGCCGTCGGCGTGCCCCCGCGCTGGAGGTGGCCGAGCGTCGTCACGCGCGTCTCGAAGCCGGTGATCTGCTCGAGCAGGTCGGCGAGCTGCTGGCCGACGCCGCCGAGGCGCACGTGCCCGAACGCGTCCCGCTCGGCGTGCGTCGTCGAGAGCTCCTCGGCGCCCTCCTCGCGCGTCAGCGGCCAGCCCTCGCTGACGACCACGATCGAGAAGTCCTTGTCGCGCGCGTGCCGCTGGCGGATCAGCTCGGCGCAGCGCTCGACGGTGAGCGGGAACTCGGGGATCAGCACGACGTCGGCGCCGCCCGCGATGCCGCTCGCGACCGCGAGCCAGCCGGCGTGGCGGCCCATGACCTCGACGACGATCACGCGGTCGTGCGACTCGGCGGTCGTGTGCAGCCGGTCGATCGCCTCGCTCGCGATCGAGACCGCCGTGTCGAAGCCGAAGGTCTGGTCGGTCGCCGCGAGGTCGTTGTCGATCGTCTTCGGCACGCCGACCACCGGCAGGCCGTGCTCGACGTGCAGGCGCGCGGCCACGCCGAGCGTGTCCTCGCCGCCGATCGCGATCAGCCCGTCGAGCTGCTCGAACGAGCGCTGCACCGCCGCGAGCCCGCCGTCCTCGCTGAACGGGTTCGTGCGGCTCGTGCGCAGGATCGTGCCGCCGCGCGGCAGGATGCCCGAGACCGCCTCGAGGTCGAGCGGCCGGTAGAGGCCGTCGATCATCCCGCGCCAGCCGCGCAGCACGCCGATCGGCTCGGCGCCGCCGTCGATCAGGCGCCGCGTCGCCGCGCGGATCACGGCGTTGAGCCCGGGGCAGTCGCCGCCGCCGGTCAGCATTCCTACACGCATGCGCGTTCCTTCCGCAGTTGCCGTCCGCCTGGCCTACAGGGTTGCAGCCCCGCCCGGCGCCCGTGCGAGCTCCGCGCAGCGGGCGAGCACGGCGTCGACGAAGTCCTGCGCCGCGGGCGGCAGCGTCGCGTCGCGGTGCCAGGCGAGGCCGACCCGCCGGTCGGGCACGCGCCGCGAGGCATCGAGCGCGACGAGGCCGGGGATCGACCGGTCGAGCGCGAGGCTCGGCACGAGCGCGACGCCCATGCCCGCCGCGACCATGCGCTGCACCGCGCCGCTCTCGTCGCTGCGGAAGACGACGTGCGGCTCGATGCCGCGCGAGCGCAGCAGCGCCTCGATGCCGTAGGTGCTGCGGCTGTAGGCGATCAGCGGCAGCCGCCCGAGCTCGGCGATCGTCGGCGCGCGCTCGCGCTCGGCCAGCGCCGAGCCGGCCTGGGTCAGCAGGACGTAGGGGTCGCGCAGGATCTCGATGTGCTCGAACGGGCCGTCCGGCGGCACGAGCGCGAACGTGAGGTCGAGGCTCCCGCGCTCGACCATCGCGAGCAGCTCGTCCTCGTAGGACGCCTCCTGCAGCCGCACCTCGACGCCCGGCCGCAGCTCCATCAGGCGCTTCACGGCATCGGGCAGCACGCGGATCGACATGCTCTGGAACGTGCCCACGCGCAGCGTCGCCGCGGTGCCCTCGGCGAGCGCCGTGAGGTCGGCCTCGGCGGCCTGCAGCTGGGCCGTCAGCCGCACTGCGTGGCGCAGCATGCGCTCGCCCGCATCCGTCGTCACCACGGGCCGCCGGCCGCCGGGGCGCTCGAGCAGCCGCGTGCCCGCCGAGCGCTCGAGCGCGGCGATCTGCAGGCTGACCGCCGACTGCGTGTAGCCGAGGCGGCGCGCCGCGCGCGCGAACGAGCCGGTCGCGACGACCGCCTCGAAGGCCGCGAGATGGCGGATCTCGACGTTCAGCAATCGATGAGCCTTTTTCATCACCGCGTTCGTAAAGACTAGTTGGACGCATCGGCGATCGTGCACCACCCTGAGACGCGTGAGGTCTCTCCGCTCGTCTTCCAGCCTGCTCTCGCTGTACGCGATGATCTTCGTCTCCGTCGTCGCCGACGTCGCCATCGTCCCGCTCCTGCCGACGCTCTCGCGCCGAGCACGGGCTCTCGTCGCTCGACACCGCGCTGCTGCTCTCGACGACCACGTTCGCGATGGTCGTGATCACGCTCCCGCTCGGCAAGCTCGCCGATCGCGTCGGCGCGCGGCCGCTCGTGACGGTCGCCGGGGCGTTCGTCGTGCTCGGCTCGCTCGTGCTCGCGCTCGCCGGCGGCCTGCCCGCTCTGCTCGCGGGCCGCACGCTGATCGGCGTCGCCAACGGCATCATCTGGACGGCCGGCGTGATGATCGCCGGCGCTCCCGGCCGCCCGGCCGGGCGCGACCGGCCGCGCGATCTGCGCGGGCGGGGCGGGGCTCCTGTCGGGCCGGTGCTCGCCGGGCTGCTGGCCGATCAGCTCGGCACCTGGGCGCCGTTCGCGTGCGGCGCGGCGCTGGCGCTCCCGGTCATGGCCGTGGTTCGCACTGGCAGCGCCCGGAGGCCGTCGCCGCGCCCGCCGAGGCGCCCGTCGCGCCCGCTCCGGCAGCGACGCGCGGCGCGCACCGCGACCGCCTCGTCGTCTACGCGATGCTGCGCCACGGTGCTGCTCGGCTTCGTCGGCGGCGTCGGCAACCTGCTCGGCTCGCTGCGCCTGAGCGAGAACGGCCTCTCGCCGAGCGGCATCGGCGTGCTCTTCTCGCTCGGGGCGCTGGTCTGGATCTTCGTCGCGCCGCTGGCCGGCCGCATGGGCGAGCGGCGCAGCCACGTCGCGCTGACGGCGGTCGGCTGCGCGGCGCTCGGGGCGGCCTGGCTCGTGCCGGTCGCCGATCGCTCGACGCTCGCGATCACGGCCTTCCTGATCGCCTCGTCGGCCGGGCGCGCCGGGCTCAACACGTTCAGCTACCTGCTCGCCGGCAGCGGCGCGGCCTCGGCGGGCGCCGGGCGCGGTGCGGTGATCGGCCTCGTCAACCTGAGCTGGGGCGTGGCCGCGGTGATCGGCCCGCTGGCCGCGAGCGCCGCCCACGGCAGCATCGACGAGCGCGTGCCGTTCGCCGTGATCGCCGTGCTCTGTCTCGCGGTCGCGGCGCTGCTGCTCTCGGGCCACCGCCCGGTCCGCGTGCGCACCTGATCTTCCGGGCGGTAGCCTGCGGGCGTGACGGCGATCGTCGTCGTCGGCGTCCCCATCGACAGCCTCGGCAAGCCCGGCGGCACGGAGCGCTCGCCCGGCGTCCTGCGCGAGCACGGGATCGCCGAGGCGCTCACGCGCGCGACGCGGGCGACGCGGGCGACCTCCCGGTGCGCATCGTCGGCGAGGATCGCACCGTCCGGGCGCTCCCACCCAGCCCACTCCAGAACGACTGCGACTCACGACCCACTCCCGAGCAGCGAACTGCCGCTCACGCACTAGACGAGCCGCCGCATCAGCTCGGCCACCGCCGGCACGTCGTCGATCGCCGAGCAGCCGAGCCCGGCGTACAGGCACATGTCGGCGACGTCGCCCTGATCGCCCGCGAGCGGCGGGACGTCGGCGTAGCGCGGAATGCCGGCGCCGCGGCGCTGCACGGGCGCGGAGTCCTCGCCCGGGCGCCGTCCCGGCGGCGGACAGCCCGCGTCCTCCCAGCGCTGCAGCGTGCCGTTGCGCAGCACCCGGTGCGGGGCGTGCCACCAGCCGCCGTCGAAGCAGATCGTGAGCGCGGTGTCCGGGCGCGGAGGCCGCGACGATCGCGGCCTTGTAGACGTCGTGCGCCGCGCTCTCGGCCGTGGCCACGAAGCGCGTCCCGAGCATCGAGCCGGCGGCACCCAGCCCGCGGGCGCGCTCGAGGTCGGCGCGCGTGGCGAGACCGCCCGCCGCGATCACGGGCGTGCCCGCGGCGACCTCGAGCAGCTCCGCCAGCAGGTCGGCGAGCGGCGTCGTCGACTGCACGTGCCCGCCGGCCTCGCTGCCCTGGGCGATCAGCGCGTCGGCGCCCGCCGCGAGGGCTGCACGGGCGCCCGCGGCCGAGCCGACCTGCACGACCACCCGCGTGCCCGCCGCGTGGCAGCGCGCGACGCGCTCGCGCCCGGGCTGCCCCCACGAGAACGTGACGACCGGGAACGCCCGCGGCGAGCAGCGCGTCGAGCTGGGCGTCGGGCTCGAACCAGAGCACGAGGTTCGCCGCGAACGGCCGTGCCGTCCGCTCGCGCACCCGCGCGACCAGCGGCGCGATCTCCGCGGGCTCCGTCCACGTGCAGGCGAGCGTGCCGAGCCCGCCGGCCTCGCCGACGGCGGCGACGAGCGCGGGCGTCACGCAGCTCGCCGACCGGCGCCTGCACGAGCGCTCGCTCGATCCCGAGCAGGTCGAGCACGTCACGGGAGCCGTCCACGGCGCCGGTTATAGCACCGCCCGCGGCCTCCGCTCGATGAGTTGCAGGTTCGTGGGTGCGGGTCGACACACCCGCGAGCGCGTCATCAACCATCTAACCTCCCGGCGATGCAGCGTCCCGTGCCGATCGCCCTCGCTCGCGGCGGGATCCGGCTGGAGCCGCTCGCTGCGCACCACGCCGACGGCCTCGCGGCCGCGATCGCCGCCGATCCCGCCGCGTTCCCGCTCGCCGGGCCCGTGAGCGGCGCGACGACGCTCGAGAGCTGGCTCGGCAACGCCCTGGCCGAGGCGGAGGCATGGCACGCGGCTGCCGTTCGCGGTGCTCTGCGACGGCGTCGCGGCGGGCTCGACCGAGCTACCTCGACATCGCGCCCGGCCGACGGCCGCATCGAGATCGGCCACACCTGGTACGGCAGGCCCTGGCAGGGCACGCGCCTGAACCCCACCGCGAAGCTCCTGCTGCTGCAGCACGCGTTCGAGCAGCTCGGCGCGACGCGCGTCCAGATCAAGACCGACGCGCGCAACGAGCAGTCGCGGCGCGCGATCGCCGGCACCGGAGCCGCGTTCGAGGGTATCCTGCGCAAGCACTCGCGGCGCGCCGACGGGCCCGGGTTGCGCGACGTGGCGATGTTCTCGGTCATCGACGACGACTGGCCCCGAGTCGAGGCGACTGCTGGAGGAGCGCATCGCCTAACTTCGCGCTGAGGGAGTGCGATTCATTGCCGATGGAGACGGTCCTGGCAGGCGGCGAGGTCGCCGCGCTGACGCGCGTGGCCCGCGCTGCCTCCGACGCCCTGTCGCCCGCCGCGCGCGCCGAGCAGGTGCTCGCCGAGCTGCGCGGCCTCGTGCCGTTCGTGTGCGCCCAGCTGACCTGCTGGGATCCGGTCGAGCAGCGCCACTCGACGCTCGCGAGCCACGGCTACGAGGAGCCCGCTGCTCGAGCACCTGGGCGGTGCCAGACGTTCGAGGGCGAGGTCACCTACCTCGGCATGCACGAGTCGCTGCGCCCGATGCGCATGCGCGACCTGCCGGGCGATCCCGGGCGATCTCGCGACGGTCGCGGAGGTGCTGCTCCCGGCGGGCTTCCGCGAGGGCCTCACGATGTGCCTCGTCACGCGCGCGGGCAACTACGCCGGGCTGCTCAACCTCTCGACCGACGACCCGCGCTACCCGGCCGACCGCGCCTGCGACGCCATCGCGGCGCTCAACGAGACGCTCGCGAACGTCGTCGACGCGACGCAGCGCGTGCGCTCGCTGGCATCGCTGCTCGATCCGGGCATCCCCGCGATCGGGCTCGCCCCCGACGGCACGCCGGTCGAGCTCGCCGGAGCCGACCGCGGCGACGTGCTGGACGAGGGCTCGCCGCTGCTCGACGTGCTCGCCGCGCAGGTGCCGAAGGACGGCCACGAGCGCCGCTTCCTGTGGCCCGACGGCCGCAACGGCTGGTACCGCGTGCGCATCGTGCCGTGCCTCGACGAGGCCGGCGGGCGCTCGCTGTCGCTCGTGACCGTGCGCGCGTGCGCGCACGTGCTCGGGCTCACGCGGCGCGAGATCGAGGTGCTCACGCTGCTCGCCGGCGGCTCGTCGAACCACGCGATCGCCGGCCTCCTGCACGTCAGCCACCGCACGGTGGCGACGCACGTCGAGCACATCCTGGAGAAGCTGGACGTCTCGACGCGCGCCGCCGCCGCGGGGCGCGCGATGCGCGAGGCGCTGGTGCTGCCCGTGGGCTCTAGGGCGTCGGGACGCGCGCGATCAGCGGCTCGCAGAGCTTGATCGCGTCGTCCTCGTGCGGCGCGAGCTCGTCGCCGCCCTGTCCGCGGATGAACTCGAGCATCGGGATCCTCGACGCCGCTCGAGAGGCCCGAGAGCGCCTCGACGATGGCGAGGCCGCAGAACGGCACGTAGGCCGACGAGTAGCCGCCCTCGTGCTCGATCACGAGGTTGCCGTCGCACACGCGGTCGGCCACGCCGAGCATGATCTTCGTCAGCTCGCGGTAGCCGTCCGAGTGCATCTGCATGCGCCCGAGCGGATCCATCGCGCTCGCGTCGAGGCCGTTCGCGACGATGATGAAGTCGGGCGAGAAGCGCTCGAGCGCGGGCACGACGACGCGCTCGAAGGCCGCCACGTAGGCGCCGCGGCCGCCGCCGCGCGGCAGCGGGACGTTGATGTTCGCGCCGACGCCGGCACCCTCGCCGTTGTCGGTCACGGGCCCGGAGCCGAGCGGGAAGCAGCCGTCCTGGTGCAGCGAGATCGTGAGCACCGAGCCGTCGTCGTAGAACGCCGCCTGCGTGCCGTTGCCGTGATGCACGTCCCAGTCGACGATCGCGACGCGCGCGAGCCCGCGCGACTGGCGCAGGTGGTGCGCGGCGATCGCGGCGTTGCCGAAGAGGCAGAAGCCCATGCCCTCGCCCGCGAGCGCGTGGTGGCCGGGCGGGCGCACGAGCGCGTAGGCGTTGTCGACGACGCCGTCGAGCACCGCGTCGCAGGCGGCCATCACGCCGCCGGCCGCGAGCAGCGCGATCTCGTACGAGCCCGGCCCGAACGGCGTCAGGCCGCCGGCGTCGCCGCCGTTGTCGTCCGAGAGCGCCTTGACGTGGTCGACGTAGGCGCGCTCGTGGAAGCGGCAGACCTCCTCGACCGTCGCCGGGCGCGGCTCGATCACGGGCAACTTGGGCGTCAATCCCGAAGCATCCATGAGGTTCTTGAACCGACGCTTCGTGAGCGGGTTCTCGGCGTGCGTGTCGGGCTCGATCCATCCACCGGACGGAAATGCGGCGGCAGCGTGTCGCGTGTCGTGCCACATGTAGCGCTCGTGCCAGACAAAACCGGTCGTCATCGTCGACTCCCCTACGGTTGCGGACGCACAGGATCGAGGATCGGGAGCGCGGGCGCAATCCGTCAGGCGACCGATGCCGTCGGCGAGTTAGGCGACCCTAGGCCGGAAACGGGCGCAAACCCTCTGCCGGAAGGGCTTCCAGGGCGTAGAGTTTCGCCCGTGACCGAGTTCCGGGTGACCTACTGGCGCGACCTCCCCTCGCTGGTGACGGCGAGAGACGGAGAGCACACGGCCAAGGCCGCGCTCGACGCGCGGTTCATGGTCGCGATCGACGAGGCCGCGATGCGGCTCGGCGCGATCGACTCCGACGCCTACCTCGAGGGGTGGCGGCAGAGCGACTGGGAGGCACGCGACGGCAGTCCGGAGGAGGTCGTCGAGGCCGTCGCCGCGGAGCTCGAGAAGGAATACGACCCAGGTCGGGTGCAGGAGCTGCTCGACTCGTACGGCACCTGACGGACGCGAGCTTCGCGCCCGTCCTCACGATTTCAAGGAGGCAGTGTTGGCGACCGTTGCCAAGAGACGCTTCATCCGTGCAGACGGCCCCGACAAGGTCACGGGCAGCGGCCGCTACACGGCCGACCTGACGCTCACGGGCATGCTGCACGCGAAGTTCAAGTACGCCGGCGTGACGCCACGGCCGCATCACGCGGCTCGACACGTCGAAGGCCGAGGCGCTGCCCGGCGTCTTCGCCGTCGCTGACCCACGCCGATGCGCCGGACGTGCTGTACGGCGACTTCGTGCAGGATCGCACGCTGTTCGCCGCGCGACACGGTGCGCTTCGAGGCCGAGATCGTCGCCGCCGTCGCGGCGACGACGCCCGAGATCGCGCAGCAGGCGGTCGATGCTGATCGAGGTCGACTACGAGGAGCTGCCGGTCGTCAACGACCTCGAGCAGGCGCTCGTGCCGGGCGCGCCGCTCGTGCACAGCGACTGGGCCTCCTACGGCGACACCGACGGCATGGTGCGCGACGGCAACGACGCCTCGCACTCGACGATCGTCAAGGGCGACGTCGACGCAGGGCATGCGCGACGCCGACGTCGTCGTCAAGAGCCGCTTCGTGGCCGACGGCTCGCCACGCTGCGCCGATCGAGCCGCGCGCGATCGTGGCCCAGTGGGCGGGCGACAAGCGTCACGATCTGGAGCTCGACGCAGGTGCCGTTCGCCGCGCGCAGCGGCGTCATGCGACACGCTCCAGCTGCCCGCCAGCAAGGTGCGCATCATCGTGCCGCATGCTGGGCGGCGGCTTCGGCGGCAAGTGCGGCTTCCACTACGAGGCGCACATCGCGATCCTCGCGCGCAAGGCCGCCAGCGCCCCGTGCGCCTGCTGTTCTCGCGGCGCGAGGAGTTCCTCGCCCCGGACAAGCGCCGCGAGGGCATGATCATCGAGATCGAGAGCGGCGTGAAGAAGGACGGCACGATCACCGGCCGCCGCGGCTTCCTGATCATCGACAACGGCGCGTACACGGCCGACTCGGCGTTCTTCTCCGAGCTCGCCGCGATGCACGTGCACGGCCCGTACAAGATCGCAGAGCGCGTTCATCGACGCCCACTGCGTGTACACGAACCACCAGCCGTCCGGCTCGGTGCGCGCCCCCACGGCGCCGCAGGCCTGCTGGGCGCTCGAGTCGCACACCGACGAGCTCGCGAACGCGATCGGCATGGATCCGGTCGAGTTCCGCAAGCTGCAACGCAGTCGACACCGGCGACGAGGGCCCGACGCGGCAGACGTACGGCGCGATCGGCGTGCAGCAGTGCATCGCGAACGCCGCCGAGATGCAGCGGCTACGGGCAGGAGCTGCCCGACGACGAGGCGATCGGCGTCGCCATCGGCTGGTGGCCCAGCGTTCGGAGTGCCGTCGGGCGCGTACGTCAAGCTCGACTCCGACGGCTCGGGCGAGATCGTCACCGGCGCGCAGGAGTGCGGCACCGGCGCGGTCATGACGCTGCGCGAGCTGGCCGCCGACGAGCTCGGCATGCGAGCCCGAGGACTTCACGCTCGTCTACCAGGACACGGACGCCGGGCCCTGGGACATGGGCGCGACCGGCTCGCAGACGCTGTTCAACAACGGCCGCGCCGTGGTCGCCGCCGCCAGGCAGATCGCCGATCAGCTGCGCGCAGCTCGCAGCCGACCAGATGGAGGCCGCGCCGGCCGACATCGTGCTCGTCGACGGGCACGCCCAGGTCGCGGGCTCGCCCGACAGCCGGCGTCGCGATCGCCGATCTGGCCGGCATCGCGGCCCGGCGGCGAGCTGCTGATCGGCACCGGCTCGGGCACGCCCCCGAGCGGGCCCGCGACCGATCGACACGAACTGCGTCGGCGAGCTCGGCATGGACGCCTGGCGCGCCCCGCAGGTCAGCTGCCACGCGGTGCGGGTCAAGCTCGACCGCGACACCGGCGTGGTGCGGGTGCTCGACGTCGCGTGCTCGCACGACTCGGGCACGATCATCAACGAGATCGGGCGCCGAGGGCCAGGTCGAGGGCGGCGTCATGATGGGCATCGGCCAGGCGCTCATCGGAGGGCACGAAGTACGACGACAAGGGCCGGCAGCTCAACGCCGGGCTGCTCGAGTACAAGCTGCAGACGATGCGCCGACGCCCCGCCGATCGACCGTCAGATTCGTGCAGACCAACGCCACCGACGGCGGACCGCGCGGCTCGAAGGGCGTCGCAGAGGCGCCCAACGTCGCCACGGCGGCCGCCATCGCGAACGCGCTCGCGAAGCTCATCGGCGGCCCGCTGCGGCAGATGCCGATGACGCCTGAGCGCATCTGGGAGCACCTGCAGGAGACGGGCGCGTGAGCAGCTACACCGCCGCAACCACGCTCGACGAAGCCATCGCGGCGCTCGCCGCCGGCGCTCGCCCCGTCGCGGGCGGATCCGACCTCGTCGTCGCCGCACGCCACGGCAAGGCGCCGCTGCCCGACGACCTCGTCGCCATCCACGGCATCGCCGAGCTCGGCGAGATCTCCGTCGAGGACGGCGAGCTCGTGCTCGGCGCGCTCGTCAACCACGCGGCGATCGAGGCGCAGCGCCGAGATCGGCGAGGGCTGGTCGGGCCTCGCCGACGGCAGCGCGCTCGTGGGCTCGCCCTCGACGCGCCACGTCGGCACGATCGGCGGCAACCTCATGAACTCCTCGCCGGCCATGGACACGGGCGCTCCGCTGCTCGTGCTCGGCGCCGAGGTCGAGCTGCGCTCGCAGAACGGCTCGCGCAGCGTCCCGCTGTCCGAGCTCTGGACGGGGCCCGGCCGCACGTCGGCGCAGGACGGCGAGCTGCTCGTGAGCCGTCCGGGTGCCGGCGCTGCCGGCCCGCTCGGGCAGCGCGTACGTGCGGCTCGAGTACCGGCGGGCGATGGAGATCGCGGTCGTCGGCGCCGCGGCCGTCGTCACGCTCAACGGCGATGGCGACGTCGAGGCCTGCCGCATCGCGCTCACGGCGGTGGCCCCCACGATCGTCGCGCTCGGCTGCGGCCGAGGCGGCGATCGTCGGCAAGCCGGTCAGCGAGGAGACGCTCGCAGCCGTCGCCGCCGGTGCCAGCGCCGACGCGACGCCGATCAGCGACGTCCGCGCCAGCGAGCGCTACCGCCGCCACACCGTCGGCGTCATGGCCCGGCGCGCCGTCGAGGTCGCGGCCGCTCGCGCACGTGGCGAGCAGTCGCTGTTCCCGTCAACCGCGCCTCGGGTATCGGCGCGCCCCTCGGAGGATGACCCGATGAGCGTCTCGATCACCCTGAACGTCAACGGCGTCGCCCTACCCCGTCAGCGTCGAGGCAGGCCGCATCCTGCGTCAGCGTGCTCCGCACCGAGATCGGCCTGACCGGCACCAAGGAGGGCTGCGACGACTGCGAGTGCGGCGCCTGCATGGTGCTGCGTCGACGGGCAGCCGGTGAACTCGTGCTCCTACCTCGCGGTGCAGACCGACGGGCGCGAGGTCACGACCGTCGAGGGTCTCGGCAGCGTCGCCGAGCCGCATCCCCTGCAGCGCAACATCGCTCGCCGAGGGCGGCGTGCAGTGCGGGTTCTGCACCCCGGGCATGCTGATCTCGGCGACCGCGCTGCTGGCCGCGAGCCCGCAGCCGAGCGAGGACGAGATCCGCATCGCCCTGGTCGGGCAACCTCTGCCGCTGCACCGGCTACGCAGAAGATCGTCAAGGCCGTCCAGCGCACGGCCGACGAGCTGGCCTCCGCACGCTGATCACCGCGGGGCCGGGCACGCGCTGCGTGCCCGGCCGCCGATCGTCGAGCGCCTGACGATCCCGGCCTGAGCGGGGTCGAGTCCTGCGCCGGGCGGTCTACTGCGACGAAGCTGCCGACGATGAGCTTGGCGCGGCGCACGAGCGAGACGCCGTGGCGCCCGCTGACCTTGACGCTGACGACGAGGCGCTCGCCGTCCGCATCGGCCGGGATCTTCCAGCTGCAGGTCGCGACGTGCCCGGCGATGTCGCCCCTGCCCTTGAGCGGCTTGCCCGAGAGCCGTGCGCGGCAGCCGACGTCGAGCTCCGAGACCGATACCGGCACCTTGCCGAAGCGCATGCGCGCCCTGTACGGATCGCCGGCATGCGGCTTGGCGAGCTTGAAGGTCGTCGTGCGGGCCTTGCGCGAGCTCTTCGTCACGGACGACGCCTCACCCTTCGCGGGCGTCGCGATGGCGGAGCCGATCAACGTGGCAGCGGGCTCGGCCGGGGGCGCCGCGCTCGGCGATGGTGTCACGGGCGGCGGGGCGGCGGGCGACGGCGCGACGGGCGCCGGCGGCGGAACGAGCAGCGGCGGCGCGGGCGCGGCGGGCGGCGTCGCGGGCGGCGCCGGCGGCGTGGCCGGGGGCGCCGGCGGGGTGGCCGGCGGAGGCGGCGGCGCAGGCGGGGCCGGCGGCGGGGCCGGCGGGGCGGGCGGCGGAGCGGGCGGCGTGGTGCCGCCGGTCGTGACGAGGCTGCCGAACTCCTGCACCCAGTAGATGCGGCCGCTCGCGTCGGCGGCTGCGCCGACGCCGATCGCGCCGAACGTCGAGCGGTCGAGGTTCTGGCGATGTCCCTCGGAGTTGATCCAGCCGGTCATCACGGCATCGGGCGTCGCCTGGCCCCAGGCGATGTTCTCGCCCCAGCCGGCGCTCGACGAGTAGCCGCACTGGAGCGCCCGGTCGTAGGCCGAGCGCGCCACCGGCGGCGCCGGATCGTCGTGCGCGAAGTAGCCGTACTGCGCCATGTGGCGCGCCTTCCAGACAGCGGCGTCGGTCAGCGTCTGGTCGACGCCGAGCGTCGCGAGCCCGAGCGAGGCGCGGCGGCGGTTGGTGAGGTCGACCACCTGCTGTGCCAGCGACGCGTTCGCCGCGGGCCAGGCGCCCGGCGTACAGGCGGCGGTCGCGGCGGTCGCGCTCGACGAGCGCAGAGCGGGCGCCGAGACGGCGACCAGCCCCGCAACGAGTGCGGCGGCAACAAGGACGCGCACCAGTGGCGCGCGCCGCCGGTGTGCGGTCAGCGATTCAGTCATAACGAGCCCCTCGGTTCTGACCGTAACACCCAAGCGGTATACGATTTATGCGGGGATCCTGGAGCTTTCGGCGGAATCAGGGGGTGGTCGTGAGGTGTACGATCGGGACTTGATGAGCGCAAACGCCCGACTCGTCCGCGGGGCCTGCCCCCACGACTGCCCCGACACCTGCGCGCTGCTCGTCGAGGTGGACGACGAGGGCCGCGCCCGGAGCGTCAAGGGCGACCCCGAGCACCCCATCACCGCCGGCTTCCTGTGCGGCAAGGTCTCGAACTATCTCGAGCGCGTGTACTCGGAGGAGCGCATCCTCCACCCGCTCGTGCGCACGGGCGCGAAGGGCGACGGGCACTTCCGCCAGGTCGGCTGGGAGGAGGCGCTCGACGTCGCCGCCCGCGGACTCGAGGACGCGATCGCCCGTCACGGCGGCGCGTCGGTCGTGCCCTACAGCTACCTCGGGACGCAGGGCCTCGTGCAGGGCGACGTGATGGGCAACCGCCTGCTCGACGCGCTCGGCGGCTCGACCCTCGTGCGCACGATCTGCGCGAGCGCCGGCGTCGCGGGCACGATGGCCACCAACGGCTCCTCGACCGAGGTCGATCCCGAGGAGTGGGTGCACGCGCGCACGATCGTCGTCTGGGGCTGGAACCCGCTCTCGACCGCGCCGCACCTCTGGCGCCTGATCCTCGAGGCGCGCACTCGCGGCGCGCGCCTGATCGTCGTCGATCCGTTCCGCAGCCGCACGGCGCGCGTCGCCGACTGGCACCTGCGCCCGCTGCCCGGCAGCGACGCGGCGCTCGCGCTCGGCGTGATGCGCGCGCTGCTCGACGCCGGCCTGGCCGACGAGCAGTGGTGCCGCGCCCACGCGCTCGGCTACGACGAGCTCGTCGCCCGGCTCGGCGACGAGACGGTCGAGCAGCATGCCGCGCGCTGCGGCATCCCGGCCGCGGACGTGCGCGAGCTGGCGCGCTCGCTGGCCGAGGATCAGCCGTCGCTGATCCGCCTCGGCGTCGGCGCCCAGCGCCACTCCGGCGCGCCGATCGCGTACCGCACGATCGCCTGCATCCCCGCGCTGAGCGGCTCCTGGCGGCACCGCGGCGGCGGGCTCTCGTATATCCCGACGGCGATGTCCGTGCTGCAGGACGAGCGGCTCGCGCGGCCGCACCTCCGGCAGGGCGAGGCGCGCACGCTCAACATGTCGAGCATCGGCGAGTCGCTGACCGACCCGGAGCTCGACCCGCCGGTGGCGGCGCTGATCGTCTGGAACTCGAACCCCGCGGCGATCGCGCCCGACCAGGAGCGCGTGCTCGCGGGCCTGCGCCGCGACGACCTCTTCACGATCGTCTGCGAGCAGTTCCTGACCGACACCGCGGCGCACGCGGACGTCGTCTTCCCGGCGACGACGCAGCTCGAGCATCTCGACGTCGTGTGGTCGTGGGGCCATCACTACATCACGCTCAACGAGCCCGCGATCGCGCCGCTCGGCGAGGCGCGCTCGAACAGCGAGATCTTCCGCCTGCTGGCGCGCCGGCTCGGCCTCACCGACCCGTGCTTCGCCGAGAGCGACGAGCAGATGATCGCGAGCGCGCTGGAGGGCGATCCGGCCGGCATCAGCGTCGCGCGGCTGCGCGAGCACGGCTACGCCAAGGTCGACCGCGGACAGGGGCCGACGCCGCATGCCGACGGTGGCTTCGCGACGCCGTCCGGCAAGCTCGAGCTGCGCTGCGAGCGCATGGCGGAGGCGGGCTACGACGATCTGCCGTTCTACGACCCGCCCGCGGAGCTCTCGGACGCCGGTCTCGCAGCGCGCTTCCCGCTCGCCCTGCTGACGCCGAAGACGCACCTGTTCCTCAACTCGACGTTCGCGAACGGGCGTCGCCAGCACGCGGCGCAGCCCGAGCCGTACGTCGTCATCCACCCCGACGACGCGGATGCGCGCGCGGATCGCCGACGGCGCCGCGGTGCGCGTGCACAACGACCGCGGCAGCTTCGAGTGCCGCGCCCAGGTGTCCGACGACGCGCGCGTGGGCGTGCCGGTCGCGCCCATGGGCTGGTGGAACCGCGACTACGCCGGCGGCCACAGCCCGCAGGCGACGACGCCGCAGCGTCTGACGACGCTGCGCGACGCGCCCACGTTCAACGACAACCGCGTCGAGATCGAGCTCGTCACGCCTTAGTGTCCTGAGTCGGAAGTTCCTTGGCATGAGCCGCCGGGTGGGCGTTCTGGGGGCGGCGCGGCGTCGCCGCTCATGCGGGTCAGCATCTGCAAGGCGCCGGGTCGTTCCCAGGGCGTCCAGACGGTGTGATCATGACGAGGAACTTCCGACTCAGGACACTAGTAGGCCGCGGTCAGCCCGCCGCCCGCGTCCTGCCAGTGCGGCGCGAACGCCAGGGTCACGAGCATCACGTCGATGTCGGCCTTCTTGGGCCGGATCAGCACGGAGGCGAGCTCCTCGCTCGCGGCGTCCGTCCCGCCCACGCCCGCCACGTCCTCGGCGAAGGAGGCCTGCAGCTCGGCGAGCTGCTCCTCGAGCCGCTCGACGTCGGCCTCGGCGCGCTTGACGTCGTCGCGCTGCTGGATCACGCGCCCGGCCCCGCGCGCCGCGCCGGTCATCGAGCCGACCGACGGCGTCTTGCGGCCGAGGAACCCGCCGAGGATCGAGCCGGCGACCGAGACCACGGCCGAGAGCCCCGCCCCGCGCTCCTGGTTCTCCTCGCGGTCGACGGCCTGCTCCGCTGTGTGGATCTTCTGCTGCAGCGCCGCGACCTTCGTCTCGTACTTCGCGCGCAGCGCATCGGCCTTCTTGTCGCGGCCCTCGCGCGAGCCCTGCGCGAGGCGCGAGCGGAAGTCGGCCTCCGACTCGCCGGGGTGCGACACGCAGCTTCTGCGAGGGGCTGCGGAAGAGCGTGATCGTCTGGGTCTGGTAGAGCCAGTCGGCGTAGTCCTTCGTCCAGCGCGCGTAGCCCTTGGTCTCGCGCGCGGGCGCGGGCAGCTCCTTGAACGCCGCGCCCTCGCGCGGCGTCGTCTCGAGATCGGCCGCCGGAATGCCCACGTCGGTCGCGGTGGCCCAGTCGATCGGCACGGGGCCGTCGGCGAAGCTCGCGAGGCGGGTGTTCTCGCTCGCCTCGTCGACCTGGTTCTTGACGTCGAGCAGGCGCACGCGGCCGGCGCCGACCAGCATCGGCACGTACGCGAGCGATCGCGCCTGCGGGGGCGGCGCCGCGCAGCGGGAGGTAGACCGGCTGGACGCCGCTCGGGGCCGAGGGCTGCGTCGCCGCGGCCGAGGCGGTCGGCGCGAGCGCGGCCGCAGCGGCCGGCGCTGCGGAGGCCGTCGCCGCTGCGGCTGCCGCGACGTCGGGCGTGGCACCGGACGCGACGGGAGCCGGCGCGGGCGCCGGAGCGACGGCGGGCGGAGCCGGGCGCGCGGCCTTGACCGGCGTCATCAGCGCGGTGATCTGCGGGCGCGAGAGCGGGCCGCGGAGGTACGACATCGTCCAGCGCGTCTGGAACACGACGGGCGCGTTCTCGTGCACGTTGTTGAGCAGGAAGACGCGGCTGCCGAGCGCCGAGATCAGCTTCTCGAGCGCCGCGCGATCGAGCCCGCCCTGCCCGGACGCGCCCTCGAGCCCGTCGAGCACCCGCTGCTTGTCCTGGTCGGTCTGCAGCCGGCCGATCAGCCACGTGCCGGCGTTCGAGAGGCCCTTGTAGTCGAGGTCGACCGGGTTCTGGGTCGCCAGCAGCACGCCCACGCCGAACGCGCGCGCCTGCTTGAGCAGCGTCAGCAGCGGCTTCTTCGACGGCGGGCTCGCCGACGGGCGGGAAGTAGCCGAAGATCTCGTCCATGTAGACGAGCGCGCGCAGGCTGCTCGTGCCCGACTGCCCGCGCATCCAGGCGAGCACGGCGTTCAGCAGCAGCGTGACGAAGAACATGCGCTCGGCGTCGGAGAGGTGCGCGATCGAGAAGATCGCGACCTGCGGCTTGCCGGCGTCGCTGCGCAGCAGGCGGCCGACGTCGAGCGGCTCGCCCTGCATCCAGAGCTGGAAGCCCGGCGCGGCGAGCAGGTTGTTGAGCGCCAGCGCGAGCTCGAAGCGGTCCTTCTGCGGATAGAAGGAGTCGAGGTCGAGCACGCCGATCTTGGCGAACGGCGGCTTCTGGATCTGCGCGATCAGCGCGGGGATGTCGACCGCCTGCCCGTTCGCCCAGGCGCGCGCCGAGGATGCTCGAGAGCAGGATGTGCTCGCGGCTCTTGATCGGGTCGGCGTCGATGCCGAGCAGCGCGAGCAGGCCCGTCGCGATCGCGCCGATCTGATCGCCCAGCGCCTCGCGCGTCGGAGCGGTCGGCCGGCGGCGCGAACGAGCCGAGGACCGAGACCGGCATGCCCGCGTCGCTGCCGGGCGTGTAGATCGTGAAGTCGGCCGCGTCGCGCAGCCGCTGGATGCGCGCGCCGTCCTGGCCCCAGTCGGCGAGCCCCTTCGTCCACAGCTCGGCCTGCGACTTCGCGAACTCGTCCGGCGAGACGCCCGCCTTGGCGGCGTCGTCCTCGTTGATCCAGGGCCGGAAGTCCTCCGGCCGCAGCGCCGGGAACGTCAGCATCAGGTTCGCGAGGTCGCCCTTGGGGTCGATGATGATCGAGGGCATGCCGTCGAGCGCGGCCTCCTCGACCGCGCCGACGCACAGGCCCGTCTTGCCGCGAGCCGGTCATGCCGACGCAGACCGCGTGCGTCGTCAGGTCCTTCGAGTCGTAGAGGACGTAGTCGTCCGTCAGCTGCTTGGCCTCGGCGTCGTACGCCTTGCCGAGGTAGAAGCTGCCCAGTCCCTCGATCTCATCCACAGTGCCCTCCGCGCTCGGTAGCCGGGCCAGTCTATGAACTGAGCGACTGGTAGCGCCTGACGCCGAGCGGCGCGAAGAGGACGAGCAGCGCGACCATCCAGATCACGGTCAGCAGGAACGGGTGCTCCGCCGGGAAGCCGCTCGCGGCGTACGGGTTCGGATTGCCCCAGAGGTCGCGGGTGGCGGCCGAGAGCGTGCTGACCGGGTTCCACTCGGCGATCGGCCGGAGCCAGGACGGCAGCGTCGATGTGGGCACGAAGACGTTCGAGAGGAACGTCAGCGGGAAGAGCACCGTGAAGCCGATCTGCTGCGCCGACTCGACCGTCCGCACCGTCAGCCCCATCCAGACGCCGATCCAGGACATCGCGAAGGCGAACGCGAGCAGGAGCAGCGACGCCGAGCAGGAAGTCGCCGATCCCGCCGTGCACGCGCCAGCCGACCGCGAGGCCGGAGACCATCAGCACGACCAGGATGCCGGCCTGGTAGACGAGGTCGAAGACCGTGCGCCCGATCAGCACGGCCGAGCGCGCCATCGGCAGCGAGCGGAAGCGGTCCATGATGCCCTTGTTGACGTCCTCGGTCATCCCGATCGCGGTCGTCACGGCCGCGAAGACGACCGTCTGGGCGAAGATGCCCGGCATCAGGAACTCGCGGTAGGAGCCGCCGCCCGGCAGCGGGATCGCGCCGCCGAAGACGAAGGCGAAGAGCAGCACGAACATGATCGACTGGAGGATCGCGAAGATCGCGAGCTCGGGGATGCGCGGCACGCGCCGCAGGTTGCGCCCGGCGACGATCAGCCCGTCGGACACCGCCTGGCCGAGGCCGCCGCGACCGCGGCTGCGCGTGAGTCCTGAGTCGCCATCTACGCCTCCACCTCCGCGTCGTCCGCGCCGCTTGCTCGTCGCCGTTCGCCTCGAGCTCGGCCGAGTGCCCGGTGAGGGTCAGGAAGACGTCGTCGAGCGTCGGGCGGCGGAGGCCGATGTCGTCGATCGCGATCCCGCCGTCGTCGAGGTCGCGGACGACCTGGACGAGGCTCTGGGCGCCGGCCCGCGCGGGCACCGTGATGCGCCGGGTGTGGTCGTCGATCGTCGACTCGCCCTCGCAGTCGCGCGAGATGATCGCGACCGCCTCGGCGATCCTCGACGCGGTCGCGGACGACCACCTCGATGCGCTCGCCGCCGATCTCCGACTTCAGCTAGTCGGCGGTGCCGCGGGCGATGATCTTGCCGTGGTCGACGACGGCGATGCTGTGCGGCCAGCTCGTCGGCCTCCTCGAGGTACTGCGTCGTCAGCAGGATCGTCGTGCCTTCCTGGACGCGCTCGCGGATGACCTCCCACATGCCGAGGCGGCTGCGCGGGTCGAGGCCGGTGGTCGGCTCGTCGAGGAAGAGCAGCCGCGGACGCCCGATCAGCGCGCTGGCGAGGTCGAGGCGCCGCCGCATGCCGCCGGAGTAGGTCTTGACCGTGCGGTCGGCCGGCGTCGGTCAGGGCGAACTGCTCGAGCAGCTCGTCGGCGCGCCGCTTCGCCTCGGCCTTCGGCGAGCTGGTAGAGCCGACCGAACATGCACCAGGTTCTCGCGGCCGGTGAGGTTCTCGTCGACGGCCGCGTACTGGCCCGGAGAGGCCGATCGCCGACGCGCAGCTGCTGCGCCTCGCGCACGACGTCGAAGCCGGCGACGGTCGCGTGGCCGGCGTCGGGCCGAGCAGCGTCGCGAGGATCCGCACCGTCGTCGTCTTGCCGGCGCCGTTCGGGCCGAGCAGCCCGAGCACGCTGCCCTCGGCGACGGTGAGGTCGAGCCCGTCGAGCGCCCGGACCTCCTGCTTGCCGGTGCGGTAGATCTTGACGAGACCTTCGGCGGTGATTGCGTCCTGGCCAGCCATCCCCTGTCCAATCCACGGTGAGCGGAGCTTGCTGACGACCGTACGACCGGCCGGCGCCGCGGAATTCATCGCTCCACCCGACGAACCCGCCGCGCGGGTGCCGCTGCTCCGGCCAGTGTAGGAGCCTGCACGCGGAGGGCGGCGTGAGGGTACCCTGCGGCTATGGCCATCACGAGCTCCGCAAGCGGCATCGCCCGCATCGAATCGATCCTCGGCGAGGGGGCGGAGGACCTCCTCGGCCACGAGTGCACGACGATCGCGCGCGACCGCCTCCACCTTCCCGGCCCCGACTTCGTCGACCGCGTGATGCGCGATTCCGACCGATCGGCGCCGGTCCTGCGCTCGCTGCAGAGCATCTTCTCGCACGGGCGCCTCGCCGGCACCGGCTACGTCTCGATCCTGCCCGTCGACCAGGGCATCGAGCACTCGGGCGGCGCGTCGTTCGCCAAGAACCCCGACTACTTCGATCCGGCGGGCATCGTCAACCTGGCGATCGAGGGCGGCTGCAACGCCGTCGCCTCCACGCTCGGCGTGCTCGGCGCGGTCTCGCCGCAAGTACGCGCACCGCATCCCGTTCGTGGTCAAGCTCAACCACAACGAGTTCCTGAGCTACCCGAACGGCTACGACCAGATCATGTTCGGGCAGGTCGAGCAGGCGCGCGAGATGGGCGCTGTCGCCGTGGGCGCGACGATCTACTTCGGCTCGGAGGAGTCGAAGCGCCAGATCGTCGAGGTCTCCGAGGCCTTCGCGCTCGCACACGAGCTCGGCCTGGCCACGATCCTCTGGTGCTACCTGCGCAACGGGGCCTTCAACCGCTCCAAGGACGGCGGCGACGATTACCACACCGCGGCCGACCTGACCGGGCAGGCCAACCACCTGGGCGTCACGATCGAGGCCGACATCATCAAGCAGAAGCTGCCCGAGGTCTCGGCCCCCGGCTTCACCGATCTCGCGTTCGGCAAGACCGACAAGCTCGTCTACAGCGACCTGCTGTCGCCGCACCCGATCGACATGACCCGCTACCAGCTGGCCAACTGCTACATGGGCCGCGCCGGGCTCATCAACTCGGGCGGCGCATCGGGCGCCAACGACCTGCAGGACGCCGTCAAGACCGCCGTGATCAACAAGCGCGCGGGCGGCACCGGGCTGATCTCCGGCCGCAAGGCCTTCCAGAAGCCGATCGCCGACGGCATCGAGCTGCTCAACGCGATCCAGGACGTCTACCTCTCGCCCGAGGTCACGGTCGCGTGACCGACCCCCTCCTCGCGAGCGAGGGGTGGGGCGTCATCCATTGCTACTTCCGGCTCACGGGCGACCGCCGCGAGGCGATCGCCCTGGCCGAGGCCGAGCAGCTCACGGCCGAGTTCACCGTCGAGGTGCCGTACCAGGCGATCTGGAACGCGCCCCTCGGTGACCGCGCCGACCTCGGCGTGATGCTGATCGGGCCCGACATGGTGCGCCTCCAGCGCTTCCGCGGCGCGCTCATGCGCAGCGACCTGGGCCGGCGCCTCGAGCCCGTGCCGGAGCTCGGTCTCGTGTCGATGACCGAGCTCTCCGAGTACACGAACCGCGAGGGCAGCGAGGAGCACATGGCGATGCTCGAGCGCCGCGTGCACCCGCGGCTGCCGCGCAAGCGCCTGCTCTGCTTCTACCCCATGGCGAAGAAGCGCGAGGGCGGCGACAACTGGTACTCCCTCGAGTACGACGAGCGGCGCACGCTGATGGGCGGCCACGGCCGGCTCGGCGCCAAGTTCTCGGGACGCGTGATCCAGCTGATCACGGGCGCGACGGGCCTCTCCGACTGGGAGTGGGGCGTCACGCTGCTGAGCGACGACCCGAAGGACATCAAGGACATCGTCTACGAGATGCGCTTCGACGCGGTCTCGGCACGCTTCGGGCTGTTCGGGCCGTTCACCGTCGGACTCGTGGTGCCTCTGCGGGAGGCGATCGAGATCGCGGGCGGGGCGCCGGGTTAGCGGTCGGCGGGGGGCGTGCGGGGGTCGCCGGGGTGCGCGACGACCGCGTTGCGGGGCGCGCGGGGCGGGGTTTGCCGGCCGTCAGCGGTGCTCGCGGCCTGATTCGTCACACGTTCGTCTGAATCTCGTTGGCGAGCGCGGGGACTTGGTGCAGTTCGTGGCGGCTGCGCATGGGGCTTTTCCCGTGGTTGCGGTTGCTTTCTCCCGGCGTTCACGTGCACCGGCTGGGAGGGGGTCGGCTAGCGCTTCTGCTGTGCTCCGCGCGTTGTCGTTGTGGTCGCTGAAGACCTGCAAATCGGCACACTTTCGGCACACTTTCCAGGTCGCCAGCGGTTATAATACGAACAGATGTTCGTACAGATTGATGAGTCCGCGAGCCTCGTGTTGGAGCAGATCCGCGAGGCATGCGTGATGCGGTTGCGGGAGCTCTCGATGCAGGAGGCGCGGATCCACGCCGAGCGCATGGAGCTGCAGCGCGCTGCCGACGCCCGCGGCGATTGGCAGGCCGCGGGGTGCTCGTCGAGCACCCAGTGGCTCGCGGAGGCCTCGTGCAGCGACTTCAGCACCGCCAAGCGCATCACGCGCGCCGGCGAGGCGCTGCGCAGCCTGCCGGCGCTCGACGAGGCTCTCAGCACGGGGCTGCTGACGCTCGACCAGGTCTCCGCTGCCACGCCCTTCGCGACGCCGGCTATCGATGCCGAGATCGCGCGCATCGCGATTGGCAAGGCGCCGTCGCAGATCGCCGCGGCTGCGCGCCGGCTGGCGCCACCCAAAGCCAAGGACGATTCGCAGCTCTACGCAGAGCGCGCGTTGAGCATGCAGTGGACACAGGGCAACCGCGTACTCGCGATTGCCGGTCGCCTGCCACTCGAGCAGGGTCTCGTGTTCGAGCAGACGATCCGCGAGATCGCCAAGCAGCGCCGCGCCGCCGACAAGCAGTCCGACAGCGTGCTCGGGTGGCAGCAGTACACCGCCGATGCGCTCGTCTCGCTCACCGAGCACGACGGCACGAGCAGTGACGGCGTGCAGCGCAGGAACGCGACGGTGATCCTGCATCTCAGCCCCGACGCGCCGCCGATGCTCGAAGGCGCCGGACCGGTCAGCCCCGAGACCGCCGAGCGCATCGCCTGCGACGCCCGCCACATGACGATCAAGCCGCACGGCGACGATCTCGTCCACTCCCGCGTCGGACGCTGCGCGTCAGACGCGCAGCTGCGCGCGCTGTACCACCGCGACGAACACTGCCGCTACCCCGGCTGCACCGCCACGCGTGACCTCGCGGCGCACCACATCGTCCAAGACGCGCACGGCGGCAAGGCGGTGCTGGCCAACATGATCCTGCTCTGCTCGCGGCACCACAAGCATCTCCACGACCACCACGTCCGCATCGACGGCACCGTCGCCGAACCCGTCTTCGCCCGGGAATCGGGCCGCGTGATCAGCGCCAACCAGCCACACGCACCACCCAGATGAATCGATCGGGTTCAGGCCGGCGATCTCGTCGAGATCGACACACCGTGGCCATCACGCGCGGCCGGCCGCTCCTGCTGACTGGGGCTGCTCGCGGCTGATCGAGAACTCGCGATTGCCGTGCCGCTCGGCCGCCGTCAGCTCACCGCCGGCGACCGCCAGGATCGTCTCGTAGATGCGCGCGCCGATCTCGGCCAGGGACTCGCCCTCGTCGAGCGCCGTGCCGGCATTGATGTCGAGGTCGTCCGTCAGGCGGCGGTAGAGCGCGGAGTTGGTGGCGATCTTGATGCACGGCGCGATCGGCGAGCCGGTCGGCGTGCCGCGACCCGTCGTGAAGCCGACGATGTTGCAGCCGGCCGCCACCATGCCCACCATCTGCTCGATGTCGTTGCCGGGCGTGTCCATCACGTGGAGGCCGGTCGAGCTCGGCGCGACGGCGTATTCGAGCACGCTCTGGATCGGCGCGCTGCCGCCTTTCTTGGCCGCCCCGAGCGACTTCTCCTCGAGCGTCGTCAGGCCACCCGCGATGTTGCCGGGCGCGGGCTGGCCACCGCGCAGGTCGAAGCCCATCGCGTCGGCGGCGCGCTCGAAGCGCTCGATCATCGCGAACAGCGCCTCGCCGACCTCGGGCGTGACGGCGCGCCGGGCGAGCAGATGCTCCGCTCCGATCAGCTCGGACGTCTCGGCCAGGATCGACGTCCCCCCGGCCGCGACCAGCAGGTCGCTCGCGATGCCGAGCGCCGGATTGGCCGTGATGCCCGAGAGCGCGTCCGACCCCCCGCACTCGAGCGCGAGGCTGATCGCCTCGACCGGCGCGGGCTGCGGGGACCTGACGGCCCGCCGCCGCGACGAGGCGCTCGACCAGCGGGTCGACCGCACGCACCGTTCCGGCACTGCCGCCGCAGCCGGCGAGCGAGACGAGCTCGATGCGCTCGGCACGGCGCTCGGCCTCGGCCGCGAAGCCGGCCGCCGAGTCGTCGAGGCCGATCAGCACCGTCGCCGACACGTTCGCGTGCGTCGCGAAGCCGAGCAGGACGCGCTCGATGCGCTCGCCGTCGAGCGCCGAGCCGCGCCCGGTCCAGTCGTGACTGACCGCCACCGCGCCGGGGTGCCGGCTCGCGACCTGCTCGGCCGCCGCGCACGCCGCCGCGTGCAAGGGCAGCACGAGGACGTGGTTGCGGAAGCCCCAGCGGCCGTCCGCGCGCCGATAGCCCGTGAGCCCCATCACATGCTCATCGCGAGGCGGTCGAGCGCGAACACCTGCGAGCCCCTCGCCTCGGCGGCCGCGGGGGCGCCGCCGAGCACTGCCTGCACCCGCGCCCACAGCTCGTCGGGCGTGGGCTGCACGAGATCGAAGTCGTCGGCGAGCGCCGCGTGCAGCGACGAGGCTCCGGCGACCGCGATCACGGGACACACGGAGAAGCCGACCGGAGCATCGTCGAGCGCCGGGAACGCCACGATCAGCTGCGCGCCGGCGGCGGCGAGCGCGACGTGCTGCTGGGCGCCGCGGCCGGCACCGGTGAGCAGCGTCGTGACGCCCGGCTGCGCCGGGCGCCGTGAAGGCCGGGACGACGGTCGCGCCCGCCGGGGCGTCCGCGCCGTCGGCGCTCTCGACGATGCCCGCGCCGGCGCGCCGCGCGCGCTCGGCGAAGGCCGCTGCGAGCGGGCTCTGGTGCGAGACCTCGAGGCCGATCACGCCGCCGGCGAACGAGCCCTGCGGCCGCTCGTCGCCGAGCGCACGCAGCAGCTCGCCGCCGACCGCCACGCCGTGCTGCACGCAGGCGCGCGAGCCGCCGTGCTGCTGGATGCCCGCGAGCTCGCAGCGCTGGCCGCGCTCGGCGATCGCGGCCGCGAGCGACGAGCCCTGCACCGTCTCGCAGCCGAGGCTGACGACGATCGCCGCCGCCACGTTCGGATTGCAGGCGAGCTGCTCGAACGCCGCGCGCGTCTGCAGCCCGTCGTCGCCGACCTGGCTGCAGCCGTGCTGATGCGTGATCGTGACCGCACCGAGCTCGTGCGCGATGTCGGCGGCGACCTTCGTCGCGCACACGACCGACGGCAGCACGAGCAGGTGGCGGCGGCAGCCGCTCACCGCGCGGCGTCCCCGGGCAGCCGCGCGCTGAGCACGTTGTGCACGTGCACGTGCGCGCCCGCGGGAATCGCGCGGATCGCGACCCCGATGACCTCGCCGTACTTGTAGACGTGCCCGTCGAGCGCGATCGCGGCGGTCGCGAACTTGTGACCGACCGGGATCGCCTCGGCGAGCGTCACGCCCGAGAGGTCTGCTCACCGGCCTCGAGCGCAGTCGGTCGCCACCGCGACGTTGTCGCTCGCAGCGAGCACGATCGCCCGTGCGGCGACCCCCATCAGGCGGCCGCGGGCTGCTCGCGTGCGAGCTCGACGTTGAGCGTGCGACCGGCGAGCTCGCTGCCCGTGAGCGTGGCGACGGCGTCGTCGGCGCGATCGCGCGGGACGTCGACGAGCGCGTAGGTGTGGTGCATGCGCACGCGCCGCGTCTCGATGCCGCCGGCGCTGAACGCCTCGGCGAGCGCGTCGCGCGAGACGCCATGGCGCTTGCCGGCGTTCACGAACAGCCGCGTGACGTCGCCGGCGGGCTCGCTGCCGTTCCCAGTGGGCGCCCCACCGTTCGCGACGGCGCCGCTCGCCGCGGCCGGCTCCGACCGGCGGAGCCTCGTGCGGATGCTGCCTCGGGCGCGCGGAGCGGCGCGGTCGCCGCGCCGGAGCCGCGGCGGCCTCGGCGGTGACCGCGGCCACGACCTCGGGCGGCAGCACCTTGAGCTCCTCGCCGGCGATGACCTGCTCGGCGGTGAAGTGGCGCACCTTGGCGCCCGTCACGCGCTCGATCTCGGCCACGCCCTTGCGGTCGCGATTCGTCATGAACGTGTACGCGATGCCGCTGCGCCCGACGCGGCCGGTGCGGCCGATGCGGTGCGTGTACTCCTCCGGATCGTCCGGCACGTCGTACGAGAAGACGTGCGAGACGTGCGAGATGTCGAGCCCGCGGGCGGCCACGTTCGTGGCCACCAGGAGCTTCGCGCGACCGCTGCGGAAGCGCAGCATCACGCCGTCGCGGCGGCCCTGGGGCATGTCGCCGTGCAGCGGCACGGCGTCGAAGCCGCGCGCGCCGAGCTGGGTCACGAGCTCGTCGACCGTCATCTTGCGGCGCCGGAACACGATCGACGCGGCGGGGCGGTCGCGCTCGAGGATCGCGCACAGCACGTCGAGCTTGCGGTTCGGCTCGACGTCGACGATGACCTGGTCGATCGTCTCGACGGTCAGCGTCGCCGACTCGACCTTCACGTGCACGGGCTCGTACAGGTAGCGGTCGGCGAGCTTGCGGATCGGCGCCGGCATGGTCGCCGAGAAGAGCAGCGTCTGGCGGCCCGACGGCGTCTTCTTGAGGATCCACTCGACGTCCTCCATGAAGCCGAGCGAGAGCATCTCGTCGGCCTCGTCGAGCACGACGTAGCGGGTGTCCGAGAGCTGCAGCCAGCCGCGGCGGATCAGGTCCATCACGCGGCCGGGGGTGCCGACCACGATCTGCGGGCCCTGGCGCAGCTGCACCGTCTGCTCGGGGATCGGCTGGCCGCCGAACACGGCGACCACCTTCACGCCCTTGTGCTCCGAGAACGTGCGCATGGCCTGCGCGACCTGGATGCAGAGCTCGCGCGTGGGCGTCAGCACGAGCACCTGGATGTCCTCGGACGCGGCGTCGATCTGCTCGACGGCCGGCAGCCCGAAGGCCGCCGTCTTGCCGCTGCCGGTCTGCGCCTGGCCGATGATGTCGCGGCCGCGCATGATCACCGGGATGGTCTCGACCTGAATCGGCGTGGGCTCGCGGTATTCGAGCGCCTCGATCGCGTCGAGCGCGCCCTGCGAGAGGCCGAGTTCGGCGAATCCGGTCACTGTCTTCCTCCGTGGTTCACGTATCGCCACGGCGGGGCGGCCGGATCGGCCGGGAGCGCCGTAGCTCCTCATGGGGCCTGCGCCGCGGAGCGCGGCGCACATTCCCCTCTGCCAAGGGTAGCACCCGTCACGGGTACCCTCTGGGCGTGCCGACCCTCCACGTCACCGGTCTCAAGAAGAGCTACGGCGCCCACGTCGTCTACGACGGGGTCTCCTTCCGGCTGCCGCCGGGCGAGCGCCTGGCCCTGATCGGGCGCAACGGCGCCGGCAAGACGACGCTCCTGCGCACGATCGTCGGCGAGATCGACGCCGACTCCGGCGACGTCGGCAAGCCCAAGGGCTATCGCATCGCGCTGCACGACCAGCGGCCGCCGATCGCGGGCGCGCACACGCTCGGCTCGTACGTCGGCGAGGGCCTCGCCGACGTCCACGCCGCCGAGGACCGCCTGCGCGAGCTCGAGGGCCGCATGGCCGCCGGCGACGGCAGCGACGACGTGCTGCGCGCCTACGCGCATGCGCAGTCCGAGCTCGAGTCGGTCGGCGGCTACGCCTGGCGAGCGCGCTTCGAGGAGATCCTGCGCGGGCTGAGCTTCAAGCTCGAGGACGCCGACCGCCCGCTCAGCTCGTTCTCCGGCGGCGAGCTGACGCGCGCCTCGCTCGCGCGCGTGCTCGCGGCGCAGCCCGATCTGCTGCTGCTCGACGAGCCCACGAACCACCTCGACCTGCGCGCGCTCGAGTGGCTCGAGGATCAGCTCACGGCCCTGACCTGCTCGATCCTGCTCGTCTCGCACGACCGCTGGTTCCTCGAGCGCGTGGCGACGGGCGTGCTCGAGCTGGAGTTCGGGCGCAGCAAGCACTACGCGATGGGCTACAGCGCCTACCGCCGCGAGAAGGCGATGGCACTCGCCAACCAGGCCGACGCCTTCGAGCGGCAGCAGGCCGAGATCGAGCGGCTGCAGCGCTTCGTCGACAAGTTCCGCGCCGGCACGCGCTCGCGCCAGGCGCAGTCGAAGGTCAAGCAGATGAACCGCATGGAGCGCGTCGAGGCGCCGCGCCGCGAGCGCTCGCTGGCGTTCGGGTTCCCCCGCGTCGAGCGCTCGAGCCGCATCGTCATCGAAGCCGAGAAGCTCACCGTGCGCGCCGGCGACAAGCCGCTCCTGGACGATGCCGGCCTCGTGGTCGAGCGCGGTCAGCGCATCGCGCGTGATCGGCCCGAACGGCGCCGGCAAGACGACGCTCGTCGAGACGCTGCTGGCCCTGCGCCCGCCCGTGAGCGGCCGCATCAAGCTCGGCCACAACGTCACCACCGGCTACTTCAGCCAGCACATCGCCGAGATGCCGGAGCACCTCAGCGTGGTCGATGCCATGACGCGCGCGACGGGCGGCTACCTCAACTCGACGCAGTCGCGCACGATCCTCGGCAACTTCCTGTTCACGCAGGAGGAGGTCGATCGCAAGGTCGGCGTGCTCTCGGGCGGCGAGCGCCGGCGGCTCGCGCTCGCGGCGCTCGTGGCGGGCGGGGCGAACTTCCTCGTGCTCGACGAGCCGACGAACCACCTCGACATCGAGGCGCGCGAGGCGCTCGAGGAGGCGCTCGACGCCTACGATGGCACCGTGCTCCTCGTCTCGCACGACCGCGCCCTGATCGACGCGGTCGCCACCCACACCGCGAGCCTCGAGGACCGGCGCATCGTCCTCCGCCACGGCGACTACAACGACTTCCTCGAGGCCGTCTCCGAGCGGCCGGCTCCCGCCAAGCCGGCCAAGGCCGCGGGGCGCAAGCAGCCCCAGGCCGCGCCCGAGCGGTCGCAGCGGCCCGCGCCCCGCGCCCGGCCAAGGCCAAGCGCGGCCCCTCGCAGCGCACCCAGCGCGTGATCCGCGAGCTCGAGTCGGGCATCGCGAAGCTCGAGGCCGAGCAGGCGACGCTCGAGGCGACGCTCGCCGACCCCGCGACGCGGGCGATCACGCCCGCCTGAGCGAGCTCGGGACGCGCTACCAGCAGGTCCAGGAGGAGCTCGCGTGGAAGCTCCTCGAGTGGGAACGCGTGCAGGCCGGCGACGGCCTGGAGGTTTGACCGTGCGCCCGCGCGGTACGCTAGGGCTCATGTTCGCCGCCGACAGAGTCCAGGACCTCCTGCGCCGCCTGCGCGAGGACATCGCGGCGCTGATCCACTCCGAGGTCGAGCTCGCCAAGACCGAGGTCGTCTCGAAGGTCAAGATGCACGCCCGCGCCGCGGCGTTCCTCGCGATCGCGGTGCCGTTCGTCCTGCTCGCGCTGCTGGCATTCCTGTTCGGCGCCATCGCGGTGCTCGCGCTCGCCGTCCCGCTGTGGGCGTCCGCCCTGATCGTCGGCGGCGTGCTCGTGCTGATCGCGGCGCTGTTCGCATTCATGGGCCTGCGCTCGATCCGCAAGGCCGGAGCGCCCACGCCCGACGAGGCGATCGCGCAGGCCAAGGCCACGGTCGAGGAGATCAAGGAGGTGCGCACCGCATGAGCGAGACGGAGCGCAAGCGCGCCGAGGCTGCAGGCTGCCCGCGAACGCCTGGTCGGCACGGTCGGCGAGCTCGGGCAACGCCGTCCAGGAAGCCAAGCAGCGGCTGCGTGAGCGCGCGGTCGCGGCCGTGCCCTACGTGGCCGGCGGCGTCGGCCTGATCGCGGCGCTCAAGGTCTTCCGCCGCAAGCGGTAGGGCCCCGCATGCAGGCCGAGGCCTACGTCGCACTCGACCGGCGCGCTCACGAGACGACGCTGCTCGCCTATGCCGCGCGCATGCTCGGCGGCGTCCGCGACGGCGAGCGCTGCCTGGTCGCGGCGCTGACGGCCGGCTGGAGCGAGCTCGAGGGCGGCGGCGCCGAGCCCGCCCGCCCGCAGGAGTGGTTCACCGCGCACATGCGCGAGCGCTGCTTCGACGAGCTCGCAGCGCGCGGCGCGACGAGCGCCGAGCACGACCTCGCGGGCACGGGCGACTGCGTCGCCGTCGCCGCCGACCAGACGCTCGGCGGCGCTGCGCCCGGCGCTGCGCGACCTCTTGCTGCTGCGCGACGTGCACGGCTTCGACCCGGCCCTGCTGTGCGCCGTGACCGACATGAGCGAGGCCGACGCCGAGAGCCAGCTCTACCGCGCGCGCGCGGAGTTCGCGAGCGCCTATACGCAGAGCTGCCGGCGCCGGAGCACTGCCCCGCACGACGCCGCGACTGCCCCGACTGCGCCGAGCGCGAGCGGCTGCGCGGCCAGCCGCGCCACGCGCTGCTGCACCTCGGCCCGCTCGCCGTGCGCGACCAGGTGCGCGACGCGCTGCGCGCGGCGCGTCAGCGCCGCGGCGCCGCGCGCCCAGCGCTAGCGCCTGCGGCGGCGAACATCGCCGCCAGCAGCCGCCCGGCGGCGCCCTTGTCGAGCATCTCGTTGAGGTTGCCGCACTTCGGCGACTGCACGCACGAGGGGCAGCCGTCGCGGCAGCGGCAGTCGGCGATCACCCGCGCGGCGCTGCCGACGAGGTCGGCGAAGCGGTCGTAGCCGCGCTGCGCGATGCCCACCCCGCCGGCGTGGCCGTCGTAGACGAAGACCGTCGGGCGCAGCGTCTGCGGGTGGATGTTGGTCGAGAGCCCGCCGATGTCCCAGCGATCGCAGAGCGCGAGCAGCGGGAGCACCGAGATGAGCGCGTGCTCGGCTCCGTGCAGCGCGCCGAGCAGATCGCCGCCGACCTCCTCCATCAGCTCGTCCGGGGGCACGAACCAGAGCGCCCGCGTCGAGAACTGCCGCGCGGGCAGCTCGAGCGGAATGGTGTCGAGGCAGGCGCTGCTCCGGCAGGCTGCGCCGCTCGTAGGCCACGACCTGGTCGCTGACCTCGACGACGCCGTAGGTCAGCTCGACGCCGCACACCAGCGCGGGCTCGCGCAGCGCGCTGACGATGCTCGTCTCGGTCTCGCGGCGGGGCTGCGTGAACCAGGGGCCGTCGAACGGCGAGACGAGCGCGACGCGATCGCCGAGGTCGAGCGTCTCGGCGACGTACGTCTCGCCGCGATGCAGGTAGACCGCGCCCTCGTGCACGGTCGCGAAGGCGCGCTCCTGCTCGAGCATGCCGAGCAGCATCCCGCTCGAGCGCTCCACGACCGCGATCGCATCGGTCGAGCCCGAGCGCAGGGAGACCTGGCCCGCAGGCGAGCCGGAGCCGCGCCAGGCCAGGCCGCCGGGCGTGCGCACGAGCTCGCCCGCCGCGACGAGCTCCTCGGCCTCCGCCAGCGCGCCCGCGCCCAGCACGGCGTCGTCGGCCGGCGATCAGCGGCAGCTCGCAGGCTGCGGCCCGCAGGTGGCCGATGCGGATCTGGGGGTTGGCCGGATCGATGATCGCGGCCTCGTTGGGGCGCCCGAGCAGCGCCTCGGGGTGGTTGATGAAATAGCGGTCGAGCGCGTCGGCGCCGGGAACGAGCAGCGCGAGGCCCTCGCCGCGGCGGCCCGCGCGGCCCCATTGCTGGCGCAGGCTCGCGACGCTGCCGGGGAAGCCGATCGAGAGCGCGCAGTCGAGCAGCCCGACGTCGACGCCGAGCTCGAGCGCCTCGGTCGCGACGACGCCGAGCAGGCGGCCCGAGACGAGGTCGCCCTCGATGCGCCGCCGCTCCTCGGCCGTGTAGCCCGCGCGGTACGGCGCGAGGCGGTCGGCCACCTCGCTCTTGCCCGCGGCGATCAGGCTCTCGCGCGCGAAGCGGTACACGAGCTCGCTGGCCTTGCGGCTCTTGACGAAGCAGATCGTGCGCAGGCCGCGCGCGGTGAGCGCCGCGAGCAGGCCGGCGGCCTCGCCCAGCGCGGAGCCGCGCGTGCCCTCCGCCTCGTCGAGCAGCGGGGTGTCCCAGAACGCCACGCGGCGCGGCGCGTGCGGCGCGCCGTCGTCGTCCACGACGCGCACGTCGAGCCCGGTCAGGGCCGAGCAGGCCTCGGCGGGGTTCGCGATCGTCGCGCTCGCGAGCAGGAACTGCGGCCGCTGTCGTAGAGCGCGCAGACGCGGCGCAGGCGCCGCAGCACGAGCGAGACGTGCGAGCCGAAGACGCCGCGGTAGGTGTGCGCCTCGTCGACGACGACGTGGGTGAGGTTGCTCAGCACGTCCGCCCAGCGGCGGTGGTTCGGGAGGATCCCGACGTGGAGCATGTCGGGGTTCGTGAGGATCGGGTTGGCGAACTTGCGCACGAGGTGGCGCTGCTCGCGGGGCGTGTCGCCGTCGTAGACCGCCGGCCGCAGGCCGAGCCCGTACTCGCGCAGCGCACGCGCCTGATCCTGGGCGAGCGCCTTGGTCGGGTAGATGTAGAGCGCGCGCGACCGCTTGTGCTCGCAGACCGCCTCGAGCACGGGCAGCGTGAACGCGAGCGACTTGCCGCTCGCCGTGCCGGTCGAGACGCACACGTGCTCGCCGCGCTGCGCCGCCTCCCAGACGTCGGCCTGGTGGCCGTAGAGGCCCGAGATGCCGAGGCCGATCAGCGCCGACTGCACGCGCGGGTCGAGATCGCCGGGAAACGCGGCGTAGACCGCCGGGCGCGCCTCGAGCTGATCCTCGAACACGAGCTGGCCGTCCGAGCCCGCGACCCGCCGCGAGAACGTCGTCGAAGGCGCTCATGTCGCCGGCGCTGCACGCGGCAGCGCGAGCGAGACGACCGCGGCGAGCAGGGTCAGGAGCCCCGCGCCGACGAGCGCGGTGCGCAGCGAGGTGGAGTCGGCGAGCACGCCGAGCAGCGGGCTCGCGAGCGAGCCGATGCCGATGCTCAGGCCGAGCGTGACGCCCGAGGCGAAGCCGACGTGGCGCGGCAGCGCGTGCTGGGCCATGACGACGATCGGATAGAAGTTCATCTCCGCGATCAGGCCGAAGAGCACGAGCACCGGGAAGAGCGCGAGCAGCGGCACGACCGGGACGAGCAGCGCGAGCGGCGCCGATGCGAACAGCGACCACACGATCACGCGGCGGAAGCCGTGCAGGTCGGAGAGGCGCCCGCCGAAGAGCGTGCCGACGGCGCCCGCGGCGAGCATCGCGGCGATCGCGATGTTGCCGACGCCCTCGCTCGAGTCGAGCGTCCGCCAGACGTAGAGCGGCACGAACGCCTGGAGCCCGAACAGCGATCCGGTGCGCAGCGTGCCCGCGATCGCGGCGACCGAGAAGCCGCCCCAGTCGCTCGCCGGCATCGTCTCGCGCGCCTCGTGCGCCGCCTCGACGCTCGGGCGGAAGCCCTCGAGGTAGCGCATGTTGACGAGCAGCAGGGCCGTCGCGGCGAGCGGCACGAGCGCCACGATCGGCGTGCCGTGGAGCCCGACGAGCGCGACGACCGGCGTGGTCAGGATCGGCCCGAGCGCCCAGCCGCTGAGCCCGCCGACGGCGAACATGCTCATCCCGGTGCCCTGCCGCCCGGCGGCGACCGTGACGTAGCTCGCGAAGCGCACGGCCTCGGGGTGGTACATCGCCACGCCGATCGACGAGATCACGAGCGAGCCGCCGGTCAGCCAGTAGTCGTCGAACTGGCCGGAGAGCGAGACGCCGATCGCCGCCAGGACGGTGCCGACGTACATCATCCAGCTCGCGCTGATGCGATCGGCGAAGGCCCCGAGCAGCGGCTGCAGGAACGACGAGCCGATGCTCGAGAACAGCAGCAGCGCGCCGGCCGCGCCGTAGCTGTAGCCGCGCTCGGCGACCAGGAACGGCAGCAGCGCCGGAACGGTGCCCTGCGAGAGGTCGACGCTGAGGTGGCCGAAGGAGAGCACGCCGAGGCCGCGGCGGTCGAGCCGCGGCGGAGCCGCAGCGACAGCGCTCATCGCACCCCGCGGCTGACCGGATACGAGCCGAGCACGTGCAGCTCGGCGCTGCGATCCGAGACGTCCTTGAGCGCGCGCAGGACGCGGGCGGCCGAGCGGTGGCCGACGACGTCGATGTAGAACTGGTAGCGCCAGGGCTCGCCCATGATCGGCCGCGAGTGCAGCGACGTCATCTGCACGTCGTGGTAGCGCAGCGGCTCGATCGCGCTGTGGAGCGCACCCGGCTCGTGCTTCGTGATCAGGCGCAGCGACGTCTGCCACTCGGCGTGCGACTCGTGGTCGAGGCGCGTGAAGCGCGCCAGCGAGACGAAGCGCGTGAGGTTCTCGGGATGGTCGGAGATCTCCTCGGCGATGATCGTCAGGCCGGCGCTGCGCGCCGCGTTCGGACTCGCGATCGCCGCGACGGTGATGTCGCCGAGCGCAGCCACGGTGCGCGCCGCCTCGGCCGTCGTCGACGCGGCGACGCGCTCGTAGCGGCCGTTCAGCGCGGCACGGCACTGCGCCAGCGCCATCGGGTGCGAGTGCACGACACGGACGGTCTCGCGCGTCGCGCCGGCGGGCCCGATCAGGCAGTGCGGGATGTGCAGCGCGACCTCGGCCACGACCGAGACCTGGCCCTCCTCGAGGATCGTCAGCGTGTCGGGCACGAGCCCCGCGAGCGAGTTCTCGATCGGCAGCACGCCGCGATCGACCTCGCCCGCGATCAGCGACTCGGCGACCATGTCGAACGTCGCGAAGGCGCTCTGGCGCGCAGCCGGATAGAGGCGGCCCGCGGCCTCCTCCGTGTACGAGCCCTCGGCGCCCGGGTAGGCGACGTGCTGCGGTTCGCTGACCATCGGGAGCAGGCTAAATGGTCGTCGCCGATCGGCGCGCGACTGCGCCCTCAGCCGGCCCCCCGCCCCACGCTACTCGGCCGTGGGCGCGTCCACGACCCAGACGTAGCCGTCGGGATCGAGGATGTAGACCTCGCGCAGGCCGTGCGGCTTGGTGCTCGGGCCGTCGAGCACCTCATGCCCTGCCGCGAGCGCCCGTGCAGCCGCGGCGTCGGGGTCGACGTCGTGGACGCGCAGCTCGACGCCCCCGCCGCGCAGCGCGGCGATGCGGGTGCGCGGCAGCAGCGCGTGCGCGTCATACGTGTGGTCGGCGTGCACCATCAGCTCGTGCTCGCCATGGCGGAAGACCGCCAGATCGGCGTCGGCGTACACGATCGCCAGGCCGATCACGTCACGGGCGAAGGCGACCGTGCGCGCGGTTTCCCGCACGAGCAGGTTGATCCCGAGCCCGCGAAGCGACCGC
This sequence comes from uncultured Actinomycetes bacterium, assembly GCA_963834415.1. GTDB lineage: Bacteria > Actinomycetota > Thermoleophilia > Gaiellales > JALYLC01 > JALYLC01. The sequence goes on from CAWIBP010000006.1 coordinate 135,346, forward strand.
CCGTAGACGGGCGGCGGCACCCACGGGTCTCCCTCGCGCTTCTTCATTCTGCCCGCAGGCTAGTGGTCGGGTCGGCAGACCACCGCCGGACGGGACTCAGCGCACCTGCATGAACGGCTTCACGAGGCGCGTGCGCCGCGCCGGGCCGGTCTGTGCGGTCCTCGTACCGATCGGCGCTGCCGAGCGTCGTCACGATCGCTCGCGAGGCGACGAAGCGCAGCGGCTCGGGCTCCCAGCGCGGGCTCTGGTGGCCGACCCAGGGGAGCGAGACGAGGTCGCTCTCGCGGCGCAGCACGAGGTCGGCGAGCGTGCGGCCGAGCACGTGGCTCGTGACGACGCCGTGGCCGGTGTAGCCGCCGGCCCAGCCGAAGCCCGAGGCGGGGTCGTAGTGCACCGAGCAGCACCAGTCGCGGGGCACGCCGAGCGGCCCGCCCCAGTGGTGCGTGATCGCCGCGGAGGCGACGGCCGGGAAGCGCTCGGCGAGCGTGCGCACGAGGCGTGCGCGCACGGCGTCGTTGCGCTCGTAGCTCTCGTCGAGCGGCGAGCCGAGGCGGTAGGGCGCGCCGCGCCCGCCGATCGCGATGCGGTCGTCGGGCGTGCGCTGCGCGTAGAAGAAGAGGTGGCGCAGGTCGGAGACCGTCTCGTTGCCGGCCCAGCCGAGCTCGTCCCAGACGGCCGCCGGCAGCGGCTCGGTCGCGACCATCAGCGAGTAGAGCGGCATGAAGCGGCGGCGCTCGCCGGGCTGCTGCACCGTGAACGCCTCGGTCGCGCGCAGCACCGAGCCGCGCGGTCAGCGTCCCGCCGGCGCAGACCACGCGCCCCGGCTCGATCGTCGCGTGCCTCGCGTGCGCTCGTAGATCGTCACGCCGAGCCGCTCGCAGGCCGTCGCCAGCCCGCGCGCGAGGCGCGCCGGGTCGACGCGGCCGCAGTGCGGCGTGAACGACGCGGCGCGCGCGCCCTGCACGCGGATGCGCGCCTCGAGCTCGGCGGGCTCGAGCAGCCGCAGGTCGTCCTCGGTCGACGCCGAAGGCGCGGCGCCGCGCGATGCCCTCGTGCAGCCGCGCCTCCTGCGGCGCGCTCGTCGCGACCATCAGCGTGCCGGTGTGATCCCAGCCGCAGTCGATCTCCTCGGCCGCGATGACCTTGCCGATCTCGCCGACGCCGTCGGCCATCGCGCGCTCGCCGCGGCGCACCGCGTCCTCGCCGCGCAGCCGCGCGTAGCGCCGGGCGCTGCCGGCCAGGCCGGCCGAGGCCCAGCCGCCGTTGCGTCCGGAGGGGCCGAAGCCGGCGATCTCGCGCTCGACGATCGCGATCCGCAGATCCGGCTGCAGCGACGCCAGGAAGTAGGCGGCCCAGAGGCCGGTGAAGCCGGCACCGACGATCGCGACGTCGCAGTCGGCGTCGCCGCCGAGCGGCGCGCGCGGCGTCAGCGGCTCGGCGAGGGCGTCGAGCCAGAGGCTGCGCGCCCGGTAGCGGGACTCGAGGCTCACCCGGCGACCGTCGCGAGGCCCTCGCGCTCGTCGACCCGCGTGCCCCTGGCCGTGGCCGTGAGCTCGACGATGCGGGTCGCGAACGTGTCGAGGAAGTACCGGTCGTGCGTCGCGGCGACGACGCAGCCGGTGAACGCCTCGAGCTCGCTCTGCACGACCTCGGCCGAGTGCGTGTCGATGTAGTTCGTGGGCTCGTCGAGCAGCAGGAGGTCGGGTCGCTGCAGCGACACGCGCAGCAGGTGCACGCGCACGCGCTGGCCGCCCGACAGCCGCCCGAGCGGCGCCATGCAGTGCTCGTAGTCGAGGCCGAGCGCGCACACGCGGCGCACCGCGTCGTCACGGCCCATCGTGCGCTCGTCGAGCACGACGTCGAGCGGCGTGCGCTCGAGGTCGAGCGAGAGGCTCTCCTGCGTCATCAGCGCGATGCGCGCGCCGTCCTTGATGCGCACGCGGCCCGCCGTCGGCTCCTGGAGGCCGGCGAGCAGCCGCAGCAGCGTCGACTTGCCGGCCCCGTTCGGCCCGATCAGGGCGACGCGGTCGCCGCGCTCGAGCACGACGTCGATCGGCCCGATGCGCACGCTCTCGCCGTAGACGACCTCGGCGCCCGTCGCCTCGGCCATCACGCGTCCGCGGGCGTCCGAGGCGAACGAGACCGAGAGCTTGCGGTCGCGGCGCTTCTCCGGTCGCTCGACGCGGCTGCGCGCACGCTCCAGCAGCGTCAGGCGGGCGCGGGCGCGCGACGCGAACTTCGAGTTGAGGCGCGCCCACTCGCGGTACTGGAAGAAGACCTGCTCCTGGCGCTTCACCTCGGCCATCGCGCGCTCGTACTCGCCCTGCAGGCGTGCCATCAGCTTCGGGCCGCTCCTCGAGGTAGAAGCTGTAGCCGCCGGCGTAGAGATCGTGGCGGCCGTCGCTGAGATCGAACGTCTCCCTGGTGGCGACGTCGAGCAGGGCGCGGTCGTGGCTCACCAGCACCGTCGCGCCGCGGCGGGCGCCGAGGCGCTCGGCGACGAGCCCGCGGGCCTTCAGGTCGAGGTGCGCCTCGGGCTCGTCGAGCACGAGCAGGTCGGGATCCGACGCGAGCGCCCGGGCCAGCAGGATCAGCCGACGCTGCCCGCCCGAGAGCTCGCTCATCCGCCGCGTCTCCGGGATGCTGCGCAGGCCGAGGTCGGAGAGCAGGTCGGCGACGAGCCCGCGATCGGGCTCCTGCGCAGCCGACAACGCCGTCAGCGCGGCGTCGTAGGCGAGCTCGAGCTCGCGCAGCCGGTGCGGATCCTGCGCAGCGGCCGCGAGCCCGCCGGCGAGGCGCTCGAGCTGCAGCTCCGCCTCGGAGCGGTAGAGCGCGTCGGCCACGGTCGGGTCGAGCGCGAGCAGCTCGCGGTCGTCCTGCGCCACCCGGCCGACGAGGAGGCCCTGCTTGCGCACGACCTCGCCCGCGTCGGGCTTCAGCTCACCCGCCAGCAGTCGCAGCAGCGTGGTCTTGCCGCTGCCGTTCGGGCCGACGATGCCGAGCTTCGTGCGATCGTGCACCGCCAACGTCACGCCCGCCAGGAGCGGTGCGCTCCCGGGGGCGTACGTGACGTCGACGAGCTGTGCGATCAGGCGGGAACGCCGAGCCCGAGCTCGGCGGCGAAGCGCCCCTTCGGCTTGGCGCCGGCGATGCGCTTCGTCTCCTGCCCACCCTCCACGACCACGAAGGCCGGGATGGCGAGGATCTGGAAGCGGGCGGCGGTCGCCGGGTTCTCGTCGACGTTGACCTTGACCCACTTGTGGGACGGATTCGCCGCTGCGAGCTCCTCGAAGGCCGGCTCCATCTGGCGGCACGGGCCGCACCAGGGCGCCCAGAAGTCGATGACGACGGGCTTGTCGCTGTTGGTGACCTCGGACTCGAAGTCGGCGTCGCTCACGTGCGTGATGTCTGCGCTCATGGGAAAGCTCCTAGGAAAGTGGTTCCACTGTTGAAACGCTGCCGGGCGGAGTGGGATTCCCCGTCCGGCGTGCGCTCATACCTCGATGTCGACGGCCGTGCCGACGCGCACCAGCTCGTAGAGCCGCTCGACGTCCACGCGCCGCATGCGCATGCAGCCGTGCGAGGCCGCCGTGCCAACGGTGAACTCCTGGGGCGTCGCATGGAACCCGATGTCGGGCGCGCTCGTGCCGATCCAGCGCGTCCCGAGCGGGTTGTCGACGCCGGGCGGGACGGGCTCGAGCCCGGCGGCCCAGGGCGAGTTCGGCGGGATCCAGGTCGGGTTCTTGATCTTCGAGGTGATCTCGAAGCGCCCGAGCGGCGTGGGGTACGACGCCGTTCCGATCGCGATCGGCGCGCTGAAGACCTTCTTGCCGTCGCGGATCAGCTCGACCCGGAAGCGCTTGAGGTGCACGACGATGCGCTCCTTGCTGAGCTCGAGCAGCTGCGGCGTCGCGACGCCGGTGACCGGCAGCTCGTGCTTCGCCTGGAACGCGCGCACGGCCGCCTCGGTCCGGGCGTTGTAATAGCGCGTGAACGGCCCCTTGTAGGTGCCGAAGGCCTTGAGCCGGCGCTCGAGCTGCACCACGTCGTCGCCGCGGGCGCCGAGGCCCAGCACGCTCGAGGCGCGCAGCTTCTCGGTCGAGTCGACCGTGAACGGCCCCGCCTCGGCGATCGAGGTGTTGCCGGCCGAGTCGATCGCCGTGATCGAGAGCCGGTGCACGCCCTGGTGCAGCCGCGCGAGCGGCAGCGAGAAGCGGCCCTTGACGACGCCGCCGCCGAGCAGCGCCTTGCCGTCGGGCGCGCGCAGGGCGACCGAGACGCCGTCGAGCTTCGCCTGCACCGTCACGGGCGAGGCGTCGTCGAGCGTGCCGCGCAGGGTCGGATGCGCCGTCCCGACGACCGCCGGCACACGGTCGATGTGGAGGCGCGGGGGCGTGCGGTCGACCTGGATGGTGCGGGTGACCACGGAGCGGTTGCCGGCGCGGTCGCGCGCGACCAGGCGCACGGTCGTGCGGCCGTCGGGCAGCTCCGGCGCGAGCGCGAACGAGCCCTTGACCGGGTGCACCGCCACGCTGCGGCCGGCGAAGCTCAGGGCCAGCTTGGTGCCGGGCTCGACGCGGCCGCTGATCTGGCTGATCGGCCGCCAGCCGGGCGGCACGCGGTTGATCGCGAGCTCGGGCTTCTGCGTGTCGACCCGGATCGTGAAGCGCTGATCGACGTGGTCGCCGAAGACGCGGCTCGGATGCGCCTTGACGTGCACGGCGTGCTCACCGTCGGCGACGTCGTCGAGCATCAGCGCGAGGCCCTCGCCGGTCGCGCGCAGCTTGCCCGAGGCATCGCTGCCGTCGACGCTCGCCCGCAGCCCCGTGAGGTTGCCGGCGTTCTCGACCGGCACGAACACCTGCGGCGCGGACGTCCGGTACCACTGCTGAGCGGTGCCCGAGACCTGCGGGCGCTGCGCATACGTCCACAGCGCGAGGCCGGCCCAGACGGCCAGAACCACCGCGCCGGCGGCCGTCGCGATCACGAGAGTCCGAGGCCGCCGCATGCCTCGAAAATAGCAGCCGCTGCGAAAGCGGGCTGTGGACCCACGTCAGCGTTGACGGGGCAACTTGCCGCGCAGGGCCTCGAGCCGCAGCAGCGGCACGCGCCGCATCGCCTCGATCACGATCGAGCGCGACATCTTCGAGCCGCCCGCGACGCGGTCGGCGAACGTGATCGGCACCTCCTGCACGGTGAAGCCGAGCAGCAGCGCGCGGTACGTCATCTCGATCTGGAACTGGTAGCCCTGGGCGTCGACGGCGTCCAGCTCGATCGCCTCGAGCACCGCGCGGCGGAAGCACTTGTAGCCGCCGGTCAGATCGCGCACCCTCACCCCGAGCAGCGTGCGCGCGTAGAGGCAGCCGGAGCTCGAGATCAGGCGCCGCGCCCGGCCCCAGTTCTCGACCCGCCCGCCCTCGCAGTAGCGCGAGCCGAGCACGAGGTCGGCCGTGCCGGCGAGCGCCGGGGCGAGCAGCGCCGGGATCGCGCCCGGGTCGTGCGAGAAGTCGCAGTCGATCTCGAGCACGAGCTCGTAGTCGCGTGCGAGCGCCCAGCGGAAGCCGTCGAGGTAGGCGCGCCCGAGGCCCTGCTTCGCGGGCCGGTGGAGCACGTGCAGCCAGGGTCTGGAGGCTGCGAGCTCGTCGGCCAGCTCGCCCGTGCCGTCCGGCGAGGAGTCGTCGATCACGAGCACGTCGCCGAGCGCCGCGGGCTGCCCGCGCACGGCCGCGAGCGCCTCGATCATGCGCTCGAGGTTCTCGCGCTCGTCGTAGGTCGGGACGCAGACCAGAAACCGGGCGGGCACCGTCACCGGGGCATTCTCGCCGTGAACGGGAGCGCCATGCAGCGGCAGGTACGATCCACGGCGTAGATGAAGCCCCTGCGTAACGCCGAGGTCGCCGATCTGTTCGACCTGCTCGGGGACATGTACGAGCTGGACGGCGCCGTCGTCTACCGCGTGCTCGCCTACCGCAAGGCGGCGAAGCGCTTCCGCGAGACGCCCGAGTCCGTCTGGAGCCTCTCCGAGCTGGGCCGCCTGACCGAGCTCGACGACATCGGCGACACGATCGCCACGAAGGTCGCCGAGCTGCGAGCGAGCGGCACGCTCACGGCGCTGGAGAAGCTGCGGGCCAAGGTGCCCGAGAGCCTCGTCGAGATCGTGCGGCTGCCCGGCCTCGGCGCCAAGACGGCGCGCCGGCTGTGGCAGGAGCTCGAGATCACGACGCTGGCCGAGCTCGAGCTCGCCGCGCGCGAGGGGCGGCTTCAGGGCCACGCGGGCTTCGGCGAGAAGAAGGAGCAGCAGCTGCTGGCACAGCTCGCGGCCGGGGCCGCGCCGCGCAAGCAGGTGTTCCGGATCGATCAGGCGCTCGAGCTCGCACGCACGGTGCTCGAGCCGCTGCGCGCGCATCCGGCCTGCGAGCGCGCCGACGAGGCCGGCTCGCTGCGCCGCCGCGCCGAGACCGTCGGCGACGTCGACGTGATCGCGGCCTCGGCCGACGGTCCGGCGCTGACCGCCTGGCTCGTCGAGCAGCCGTTCGTCGCCGAGGTGCTCGGCCACGGCACGACCAAGGCCTCCGTGCTGACGCACAACGGCGTGCAGCTCGACCTGCGCGTCGTGCCGCTCGAGAGCTACGGCAACCTGCTGCAGCACTTCACGGGCTCGAAGGGCCACAACGTGCGCCTGCGCGAGGAGGCCCAGAAGCGCGGCCTGAGCGTCTCCGAGTGGGGCATCGCGAACGAGGAGAGCGGCGAGGTCTTCCGCACGTCCGACGAGGACGATGTCTACCGCCACCTCGGCTACCAGCCGATCCCGCCCGAGCTGCGCGAGGACAACGGCGAGCTCGAGCTCGCGCGCCGCGGCGAGCTGCCGGTGCTGGTCGAGCTCGCGGACCTGCGCGGCGATCTGCACCTGCACAGCGACTGGAGCGGCGACGGCAAGCACTCGCTGCTCGACGTCGTCGAGGCCGTACGCGCGCACGGGCACGAGTACATGGCGATCACCGACCACTCCGGCGGCGTCGGCATGGGCATCGGCCTCGAGGCCGACGACGTGCGCCGTCAGATCGAGGCCGTCCGGATGATCCGCGGGACGCTCGACGGCTTCGGCCTGCTGGCGGGCTGCGAGGTCGACATCATGGGCGACGGCAGCCTGTACCTGCCCGACGACCTCCTGGCCGAGCTCGACTGGGTGCTGGCCTCCCTGCACGTGGCGCAGCGACAGGACTCCGACCGCATGACGAAGCGGCTGCTGGCCGCCGCCGAGCACCCCTCCGTCGACGCCATCGGGCACCCGTCGGGGCGCATGATCGGCAAGCGCGAAGGCTACGACTTCGACGTCGAGGTGGTCGTCGCGGCCTGCGCCGAGCACGGCACCTTCATGGAGATCAACGCGCAGCCCCACCGCCTCGACCTGCGGCCCGCGCACGCCCGGCTCGCGCTCGCGGCGGGCGTCAAGCTGGTGATCTCGACCGACGCGCACCGCATGGCGTCGCTCGACTACCAGGAGCTCGGCGTGTGCATGGCGCGTCGCGCCGGCGCGACGCGCGACGACGTCGCCAACGCGCGCCCGCTGGCCGAGATGAACGCGCTGCGCAAGCCGGGCAGGCCGCTCCGCAGGTGAGCGAGCCCGACCGCACCAGCGAGGGCCTGGTCTTCGTCTCGACCGGCCGGCGGCTTGCGGCGGCGAAAGTCGGGCGGCGCTGGCACGAGGTGCGCGGCCCGCTGCTGATCGGAGCCGCGCTCGCCTCCGTGCAGGCGCTGCTGCTGTTCATGGTGCTGCGGCTGCTGCAGGAGCAGGGCCTCTCGCTCCGCTGGTTCGTGCCCATCGTCGCGCTGACGACGCTCGCCCTGGTGGCCTGGCTCGGCATCGTGCGCGCGGCGTTCGGGCGCGTCGTGCCGCTCGGCCAGGCGCCTGCGGCGGCGATCCTCGAGACGATCGAGGCCGTGCGCGCCCCGCTGCGCGGCGGCTTCGACGCGGCCAGCGCGCAGGTGCTGGCCTACGAGACGCGCGAGCGGCTCGGCTACGCGGCGGTCTCGGTCTGCGACCGCGAGCGCGTGATCGCCCACGCCGGCCTCGGCGCCGACCATCACGGCGCCGGGCTGCCCGCCCCGCCGGGCGCGGTCGACGCGATGCTCGAGCGGCGCGTCTCACGGCTCCCCGTGGGCTGGAAGCACGGCTGCGACGGCCGCGACTGCCCGCTGCGCTCGGCGATCGTCGCGCCGATCGTGAACCGCAACGAGGCGGTCGGCGCGATCGTGCTGTTCAGCGAGACGGCGCTCGCGGTGTCGGATCGCGATCGCGCGATCGCGCGCCACCTCGGCGGCCTCGTCTCGACCGAGGTGATGATCGGCGAGCTCGACCTGCATGCACGCGCCACGGCCTCGGCCGAGCTCGCCGCGATGCAGGCGATGATCGAGCCGCACTTCCTCTTCAACGCGCTCAACACGATCGCCGCGTTCTGCCGCACGCAGCCCGACGAGGCGCGCACGCTCGTGCTCGCCTTCGCCGAGCACTGCCGGCTCAGCCTGCGCCGCCCGCACGCCTTCGTGCCGCTGCGCGACGAGCTGCGGCACGTCGAGGCCTACGTCGCGCTCGAGCGCGCGCGCTTCGGCGACCAGCTCGAGGTCGTCGTGCGCGCGACGCCGGCAGCGGAGCAGGCGCTGGTGCCGCCGTTGCTCGTGCAACCGCTCGTCGAGAACGCCATCAACCACGGCAAGGCCGACCGGCCCCTGCGCGTCGTCGTGCGCTGCGACGTGCGCCTCGGACGGCTGCGCATCACGGTGCGCGACAACGGGCGCGGCATCCCGCGCGAGCTCGCCGACCGCGTGCTCGAGCCGGGCTTCGGATCGGGCGCCGCGGGGCTCGGGCTGGCCTCGGCCGCGCAGCGCGTGGCGGTGTTCTACGGTGAGCAGGGACGCCTCCGCATCGCGTCCGCGCCCCGCATCGGTACCCTCGTCTCGATCGTGATCCCGACCGCCCCACCCGGCCACGAGCTGGAGCAGATCGCGCAGTGAGCCTGCTCGCACTGATCGTCGACGACGAGGCGCCGGCGCGCGCCGAGCTGCGCTACCTGCTCGAGCGCATCGGCGACGTCGAGGTGGTCGGCGAGGCCGCGAGCGTGCGCGAGGCGCTCGCGCTGGCCACGCGGCTCGACTACGACGTCGTCTTCTGCGACATCTCGATGCCGGAGCTGACGGGCATCGACGCCGCTCGCGAGATCATGTCGTGGCCCAAGCGCCCGCACGTCGTGTTCGTGACCGCGCACCAGGACTACGCCGTCCAGGCGTTCTCGGTGGACGCGTTCGACTACCTGCTCAAGCCGGTCGCCGAGGATCGCCTCGCGCAGACGGTCGAGCGCGCTGCGCGGCGCGCTGCGCGGGACGCCCGAGCGCGCCGGCGCGCGCCGAGCTCGCGAAGGTCGCCGTGACGCGCCGCGGCGAGACCCAGCTGCTCGACCACGACCAGGTCTACTTCATGCTCGCCGAGGGCGACTACGCGCGCGTGGCGACCTACGACGAGCGCTTCCTCTCGACGCAGTCGCTGCGCGAGCTCGAGGACGCGCTGCCGCCGGCGCTGTTCTTCCGCATCCACCGCTCGTCGATCGTCAACCTGCAGAAGGTGACCGCGCTCGAGCAGTCCTCGCCCGGCCACTGGGTCGTCCGGCTCTCGGACGCCGAGGCGACGCAGCTCGAGGTCGCACGGCGGCAGACGCGCGCGCTCAAGCAGCACCTGGGCCTGCGCGCGTGAGGCTCTTCGCAGGGCTCGGCGCCGCGGCCGGGCTGCTCTCGGCGCTGTTCGGGGTCGGCGGCGGCACGGTCATCGTCCCGGGCCTGATCGCGACAGGGCTGGCAGGCGCACCGGGCGACGGCGACCTCGCTGGCCGCGATCGGCGCGACGGCCGTCTTCGGCACGCTGCGCTACGCCTACGACGACCTCGTCGTGTGGCGCGACGCGGCGCTGATCGGCGTGCCGGCCGTGGTCGGCGTGATCTTCGGCACGACGCTCGCGAAGCGCGTGCGCGGGCCGCAGCTGCAGATGGCGTTCGCGTTCTTCATGCTGCTCGTCGCCGCGAGGCTCGCGTGGTGAGCCACTACGCGCTCGCGATCGCGCTCGGCCTCACCGGCGGCGTGCTCGCCGGCGTCTTCGGGGTCGGCGGCGGCATCATCTTCGTGCCCGCCCTGACGCTCGGCCTCGGTCTCGGCCAGCTGCCCGCGGAGGCCACGTCCCTGGCTGCGATCGTGCCGGTGGTGGCGGTCGGCTCGTTCCGCCAGAACCGCTCCGGGCTCGTCAGCTGGAAGCCCGCGATCATCATCGGCCTCTGCTCGCTCGTGGGCGTGCTCGTCGGTGCCGAGATCGCGCTCGCGCTGCCCGAGGACGCGCTGCGGCGCGCGTTCGCGGCCTTCCTCGTGCTCTCGGCCGTGCAGATGGCGATCCGCGCCCGGCGTCAGATGCGCGCGGCGGCGGCTGCCGCGGCAGTCGCCCCGCAATGACCTACGCGTGGGTGCCGCCCGCGAGCTGGGTCGAGAGCGCGCACGTCACCGCGCTCGGGCGGACGCTCGGGACGCAGGGCTACGACGAGCTGCACGCGCTCTCGATCGCCGAGCCCGGCGCTTCTGGGACGCCGTCGCGCGCGATCTCGGCATCCCGTTCACGACGCCCTACGAGCAGGTGCTCGACGTCTCCGACGGGCCGCAATGGGCGCGCTGGTTCGCCGACGGCGAGCTCAACCTCGCGCACGCCTGCGTCGAGCGCTGGGCCGACGACCCGGCGCACGCCGCGGTCGAGGCGATCGCGTGGGAGAACGAGGCGGGCGAGACGCGCTCGCTGACCTACGCGGAGCTCGCGTTCGGAGGTCGCGCGCCTGGCCGAGGGCCTCGAGGCGCTCGGCGTGCAGAAGGGCGATGCGGTCGCGCTGCTGATGCCGATGGCGCCCGAGGTGGCGATCGCCTACTACGCCGTCGCGGCGCTCGGCGCGCTGGTCGTGCCGATCTTCTCGGGCTTCTCGGCCCCGGCGGTGGTCAGCCGGCTCGAGGACTCGCGCGCCGTCGTGCTGATCACCGTCGACGCGTTCATGCGCAAGGGCCGCCCGGTGCCCGCCAAGCGCACGGCCGGACGAGGCCGCTGCGCGCGTGCCGGGCGTGCGCCACGTCGTCGTCGTGCGCCACACCGGCGAGCCGGTCGAGTGGCACGAGGGGCGCGACGTGTGGTGGCACGAGCTCGTCGACGGCCGGCCTGGCGTCCGCCGCGCGACGCCGGTCGCCGCCGAGCACCCGTTCATGCTCGCCTACACCTCCGGCACCACCGGCCGGCCCAAGGGCGCCGTCCACGTGCATGGCGGATTCCTCGTCAAGATCGCCTCCGAGGGCCGCTACACGGGCGACTTCCAGCCCGGCGACCGGATCCACTGGCTGACCGACATCGGCTGGATCATGGGGCCCTGGCTGCTCGCCAACTCCCACGGCCTCGGCCTCACGGCGGTGCTCTTCGACGGCTCGCCCGACTATCCCGACGCGCGCCGCCTGTGGCGGCTCGCCGAGCGCCACCGCATCACGTTCCTCGGCGTCTCGCCGACGCTCGTGCGCGCGCTGCGGCAGGCCGGCGACGATCCGGCGGACGGCCTCGACCTCTCCGCCCTGCGGCTCTTCGGCTCGACCGGCGAGCCCTGGAACCCCGAGCCGTGGCTGTGGCTGTTCGAGCGCGTCGGCGGCGGGACGAAGCCGATCATGAACATCTCGGGCGGCACCGAGGTCGCGTCCTGCTTCCTCGGCTCGCCGCCCTATCTGCCGCACAAGCCGTGCACGCTCGGCGTGCCGATGCTCGGCATGGCGATGGACGTCTTCGACGCGGCCGGGCGCCCGCTGCGCGGCGAGGTCGGCGAGCTCGTCTGCACGCAGCCCTGGCCCTCCATGACGCGTGGCATCTGGGGCGACCCGGAGCGCTACCTCGAGACCTACTGGAGCCGCTGTCCCGGCGTCTGGATGCACGGCGACTGGGCCTCGATCGACGCGGACGGCGACTGGTTCCTGCACGGGCGCTCCGACGACACGCTGAACGTCGCCGGCAAGCGCATCGGCCCCGCCGAGTACGAGTCGGCGCTGGTCGGCGACCCGGCGGTGGCCGAGGCCTGCGCGGTCGGCATCCCGCACGACGTCAAGGGCGAGGTCGTGTGGTGCTTCTGCGTGCTGCGCACGGGCACGGAGCCGGGCGAGGAGCTGCGCGCCCGGCTGCGCGCGCGTTGCGCCGACGAGCTCGGCAAGGCGTTCGCGCCCGCCGAGGTGCGCTTCACGAGCGCGCTGCCGAAGACGCGCAGCGCGAAGATCGTGCGCCGCGCGGTGCGCGCGACGCTGCTCGGCGAGGATCCCGGCGACCTCTCGACGCTCGAGGATCCCGCCGCGCTCGACGCGGTGCGCGCGAGCTCCTAATCGCCCTCGTGCGACCAGGTCGACGGCGCATCCGAGGCCGGGAACGACTCCTCGGACGACTCGTCGACCTCGTCGTCCTCGGGCGGGTAGGGCTGGTGGGGCGGGAACAGCGCCTCGTCCTCGCCGGCATCGGGCTCGCTCGGCACGTGACCAGCGTAGCGCGTGTCCGCCCGCTCGCTCAGAACGGCATCGGCGGTGACACGCCAACTCGAGCGCGCGACCCGGGCTTCGCGCTACCGTCCCCGCGCAATGGCACCCGAGGCCCGCATCGCCGGCGTGGAGACCCGCCGCTACCGCTATCCGCTCGAGCCGCCGTTCGCGGCCGCCTGGGATCCGATCCCGCGCACCCACCAGGACGCAACGCTCGTGCTCGTGCACTCCGACGTCGGCATCACCGGCTGTGCGAGCGGAGACCACCTGCCCGACCGCGAGGTGCTCGAGCGCTTTCTCGTCGGCCTCGATCCGCTGCGCACCGAGGCCGTGCGCGAGATCTGCGAGACGGTCGACTTCCACGGCGGGCGGCCGTGGACGGCCGAGTGCGCCGTCTGGGACCTGGCCGGGAAGCTGCTCGACGCGCCGGTCTGGCAGCTGCTCGGCGGTCGCAACGAGCGCATGCTCGCGTACGTCTCGAGCGGCGAGCTGGTCGACCCCGACGAGCGCGCCCGCCGCGCAGTCGCGCTGCGCGACCGCGGCGTCCGCGCGCTCAAGCTGCGCTTCAGCAACGACGACTGGCGCGAGGACGTGGCGATCGTCGAGCACGTGCGCCGGGCCGTCGGCGACGACTTCGACCTGATGGTCGACGTCAACCAGGGCTGGCGCATGCCCGGCGACCGCGAGCCGCGGTGGGACGTGCCGACCGCGGCGCGCTGCGCACACGCGCTCGAGCATCTCGGCGTCTACTGGCTCGAGGAGCCGCTGCGCGGCGACGACGTCGAGGGCTACCGCGCGCTGCGCCGCCTGACCGGCATCCGCATCGCCGCAGGCGAGATGGTGCGCGGCGCGCACGAGGCGCGCGACCTCGTGCTGCGCGGCGGCGTCGACGTGCTGCAGCCCGACGTGGTGCTCTCGGGCGGCATCTCCGGCTGCCGCCGCCTGGCGGCGCTGGCCGACCTCTGCGGGCGCATGTTCAGTCCCGCACACGTGGTCGAACGGCTACGGCCTCGTGTGCAACCTCCAGCTCACGCTCGGCGTCTCGACCTGCCCCTACGTCGAGGTGCCGTTCGATCCGCCGTCGTGGTCGGCCGAGCGGCGCGACTGGTTGCTGCCCGCGGTCGTCGAGATCGCAGGCGACGGGACGATCGCACCGCCGCCGGGCCCCGGCCTCGGCGTCACGCCCGACCTCGACGCGCTCGAGCGCTGGCGCGTCGGATGAGGGCGATCGTCCTGCACGAGCCGGGCGACGTGCGCGTCGAGGACGTCACGCTCGCGGCGCCGAAGGCCGGCGAGGTGCAGGTGCGCATCGCCGCGGCCGGCATCTGCCACTCCGACGTGCATCTCGCCGCCGGCAGCCTCGGTGCGGGCCGCTGGCCGATGGTGCTCGGGCACGAGGGCGCCGGCACGGTCGAGGCCGTGGGCGAAGGCGTCGTGCACGTCGCGCCGGGCGACCGCGTCGTCTTCTGCATGATCCCGTCGTGCGGCGCCTGCAGCGCGTGTCGCGCCGGACGGCCCACGCTCTGCGGGCCCGCCGGCGACGCCGGCTTCCACGGCACCCTGATGGACGGCAGCTCGCGGCTGGCGCTCGCCGACGGCACGCCGCTGCAGCACGCGCTCACGGTCGCATGCTTCGCCGAGCGGAATGTCGTGGCGGCCGCGGGAGTCGTGCCGCTCGATCCGGGCGTGCCGCTGTGGCAGGCCGCGCTGCTCGGCTGCGGCGCGGTCACGGGCATCGGCGCCGTGCGCAACGTCGCGCGGCCGCGCATCGGCGAGAGCGCGGCGGTGATCGGCTGCGGCGGGGTCGGCCAGCAGGTCATCGCGGGCCTCGTGCTCGCCGGCGCGGGCACGATCGTCGCCGTCGACCGCGACCCGGCGATGCTCGAGCTGTCGCTCGCGCGCGGCGCGACCCACGCCGTGGATGCGACGGCGGGCGATCCCGCGGCAGAGGTGCGCGAGCTCACCGCCGGCGGCGCCGACCACGCCTTCGAGGTCGTCGGGCGCCCGGAGACGATGCGCCTCGCCTGGGACTGCCTGCGCGCTGGCGGCAACGCCGTCGTCGTCGGCCTCGCCGCAGTCGGCGTCGAGGCCGCCTTCCCCGCCATCGAGTTCCTCTCCGACAAGGGCATCAAGGGCTGCTACTACGGCAGCGGCAACCCCGCGGCCGAGCTCGCCTCGCTCGTCCGGATGGCCGCCGACGGCCGGCTCGTGCTCGCGGACGTCGTCACGCAGCTGACCGACCTCGACGGCATCCCCGCAGGGCTCGAGCGGCTGCGCAGCTCAGGCGGCGGCCGCACCGTCGCGATCATCGACGCCGAGGCCGCCGGCGCTTAAGCGGGCTCGCACGCGTGCGAGACGACGTGCACGACCGGCACGTGGAAGTGCCGCTTGACCTGCTCGACGAGGTCCTTGCGCAGCCAGCGCGAACGCGTCGCCGGGTGCGTCGAGATCACGATCAGGTCGGCGGGGAAGCGCTCGAAGGCGTCGCGCACGGCCGAGAACGGCACCATGTCGCCGACCCAGCCCTCGCAGGCGAGTCCCTCCTCGCGCAGCACCGCGAGCGTGCGGTCGAGCCGCTCCTGCGCCGCATCGATGGCGCCCGCGAGGTTCCAGGAAGCGCCGAGCCCGTGATCGGCCGCGACGGCCGGGGCGACGACGGCGAACGTCGAGGTGCGCTCATCCTCGATACGCCGCAGCTCGGCCAGCAATTCCTCGGCCTCGACGGTCTCGTTCGCAACCACGAGCACGCGCGACATGCGTCACCTCCTGGAGACTGTTGCAGCAGATGCTACAACCGCGACGCAGCCTGCGCGAGCGGCCTGCTACTCGACCTGGCCGATCGCGAACGAGGCGACGGCGAGGATGATGCCGCCGATCAGTCCCCAGACCTCGAACGGAAAGCCGTCGACGCCCTTGGCGACGAGCACCAGGACGAGCGCGCCCACGATCCCGAACCCGATCGTCCGCATCGCGTATTTACCGAGATGTTCTTCCACGTGCCCTCCTGCGTCTTCGACCGCGTACATGCTACCGGGGCCGCTCAGCCGCCCGCGCTCTTGACCTGCAGGCCCTCGGCCTCGAGTCGCTCGACGATCTTCGCGCGGTGATCGCCCTGGATCTCGATCACGCCGTCGACGACGCTGCCGCCCGAGCCGCACAGGCGCTTGAGATCGCGCGCCAGCTCGGCCGCCTGGGCCGGCGACGCGCCGCTGATCGTGGTCACCGTCTTGCCCTTGCGCCCGGACGTCTCGCGGCGCACGCGCAGGATTCCGTCGCCGGGCACGCGCTCCGCGTTGGCACGGCAGGCGCAGCGCCCACCGCCGGCGAGCGGCCGGCCGCAGTGCCGGCACTTCCCCACACGGCCGCCATCCGTCGAGTAGACCAGGCCCATCGCCGCTCACGGTAGCGTGAGCCGGCGTGTACATCGGCCGCTACGCACCGAGCCCCACCGGCGACCTCCACCTCGGCAACGCGCGTACCGCGCTGATCGCCTGGCTGTGGGCGCGGCACGCCGGTGGCCGGCTGCTGCTGCGCTTCGAGGATCTCGACGCGGCGCGCGTGCGCGACGGCTGCGCCGGCGAGCAGGCCGGGTCGCTCGCCTGGCTCGGGCTCGACTGGGACGGCGAGCCGGTGGCGCAGTCGCAGCGCGGCGAGCTGTACGACGCGGCGCTCGCCAGGCTGCATGCGCTCGGGCGTGCTCTACGAGTGCTTCTGCTCGCGCGCGCGACATCCGCCGCGCAGCCTCGGCTCCGCACGGCTCCGACGGCCCGCTCTACCCGGGCACCTGCCGCGAGCTCGGCCCGGCGGAGCGCGCGGAGCGACAGGCGCTCGGGCGCGTAGCCGGCGCTGCGCGTGCGCATGCAGGGCGAGCTCGCGTTCGGCGACGACCTGCTCAGGCCGCAGGGCGAGCGGCTCGAGCGACGCGTGCGGCGACATCGTCCTGCGGCGCAGCGACGGGGTCGTCGCCTACCAGCTCGCGGTCGTCGTCGACGACGCCGATCAGGGGGTCACGCACGTCGTGCGCGGCGCCGACCTGCTGGCCTCGACGGCCCGCCAGCTGCGGCTCTACGAGCTGCTCGGGCTGGCGCCCGTGCCCGGCCACGCCCACGTGCCCCTGCTGCTCGGCGACGACGGCGAGCGCCTCGCCAAGCGTCACGGCGCCGTCGGCCTCACGGAGCTGCGCGCGGGCGGGGCCGACCCGCGCGCGCTTGTCGGCTGGCTGGCCCACAGCGCGGGCCTGCTCGAGCGCCCCGAGCCCTGCGCGCCGGCCGAGCTCGTCGGGACGTTTCGATCCGGCCCTGCTCGGGCGCGAGCCGACGCGCGTCCAGACCGCCGCGTTGCGCTGGTAGCCTCGGACCATGGTGATCCTGCTCGCGGCGGCGATCGCGGTCGCACTGCTTGCGCTCGTGCGTCCTGCTCTACAACCGGCTCACGCGTGCGCGCAACCGCACGCACGCCGCCTGGGGCGACGTCGATGCGGAGCTGCGGCGGCGCGCCGATCTCGTGCCCGAGCTGAACGCCGCCGTGGCGGCCTATGCGGGGCACGAGGCCTCCGTCCTCGCCGCGGCCACCGACGCGCGCAGCCGCCGCGATCGGCGACGAGCCGCCGCGCGCGCCGCGGCCGAGCAGCGCCTCGGCGGCGCGATCGGCGGGCGTCGTGGGCATCGCGGAGGCGAATCCCGAGCTGCGCGCGTCGGAGCGCTTCGCGCAGCTGCCAGGAGCAGCTCTCGCAGAGCGAGGATCGGATCGCGCTCGCGCGCATGGTCTACAACGACACGGTGCAGACCTACAACAGCGCGATCCAGGCGCTGCCGGCGAGCGTGCTCGCGCGGCCGCTCGGATTTGAGCGCCGCGAGCTCTTCGAGCTCGCCGACGGCCGCTCGTGAGGCGCCTCGCATGGCTGCTGCTGGCGCTCGCCGGTAGCCTCGCGGTGCCGGGCGTCCGCCTACGCGGACAAGAGCTACAGCCAGTCGCGCACGTTCGTCTCGGTCACGGTCGCGCGCAACGGCGAGGTGCTCATGCGCGAGGACCTGACGTTCCGCTACGACGGCTACTTCACGGGCGCCTATCGCGACATCCCGCTCGCACGGGACGTCGAGGCGCTCGACGTGCAGGTCAGCGAGGGCCGCACGACCTACGGCCCCGGCGGCGACACGGCGCTCGGGAGCAGCGACGCGCCGGGGCGCTTCGGCGTCGTGCGCATGCCGCAGGGGCTGCGCATCGTCTGGCACTACCGGCAGAACGACGGCGAGCGCACGTTCCGCCTGAGCTACCGGCTGCGCGGCGTGGTGATCGCCCACAACGACGCCGTCGAGGTCGCGCCGCAGGTCTGGGGCGATCAGTGGAAGAGCCGCCTCCCGATCCTCTACGCGAACGTGCACGCGGCCGGCACGGCGACCGGCACGCGCGCCTGGATCGAGCCGGCGTGGATCGGCCAGAAGGTGACCGTGAGCGGCAGCGACGTGCTCACGGTGGTCGACGACATCCCCGCCAAGCGCGCCGTCGTCCTGCGCGTGCTCTACCCGCCGTCGGTGCTCGCGCCCGGACGCGCCCTACGCCGAGCACGTCGACGACGACGTGCTCGCGGCGACGATCGCGCGCCAGCAGGCGGCGATCGACCGGGCCGCGCGCGACAAGCGCGAGCTCGACGACACGCTGCACCATCCCTGGGCCTGGATCGCGGCGGCCGGCCTGCTCGCGATCATCCCGGCGGGGCTGCTCGGCCTCCTCGCCTACCTGCGCTTCGGCCGCGAGCACGGCACGGGCTCGGCGCCCGAGTACGTCAACCAGCCGCCCGACGACCTCCCGGCCGCGCTCGTCCCGTCCCTGCTCGCCCAGAGGGTGATCGCCGGCGGCGACCAGCTGGCCGCGACGCTCTTCGAGCTCGTCCGCCGCGGCCGCTTCGTCATGACCCCGGTCACGCGCGAGGAGTCGTCGCTCGGCGGCCTGCGCCACAAGGAGATCGACGACGTCGAGCTCACGCGCGGCGACGAGGGCATCGAGCTCGCGGTCGTCGAGAAGCCCGTGGCCGCGATCTTCGACCGCCTCACGCGCGACGGCCCGGTCGCTCTCTCGCAGGTCGCGAAGACGGTCGAGGAGATGGATCGGACCGACCGCATCTGGTTCAGCTCCAAGGCGGACGCGTTCGAGGCCGCGATCTCGACCCAGGCGAAGCAGCGCGTCTTCTGGAGCGGCCACGGGATGCTCGTGAAGTGGCTCGCCTCGATGGCGTTCCTGCTCGCGGGCGCCGGCCTGATCGCGCTCGGCATCGTCGGGCTCGCCGACCTGCCGCTCGTGCGGCGCGACCTGATCATCACGGCCGCGGGCGTCGCGCTCGCGCTGAACGCCGTCGTCGTGGTGCTGCTGCCGCCCCGGATGTGGCGGCGCCGGCGCACCGCGCTGCAGGCCTCGGCCGAGCAGTGGGCGGGCTTCCGCCGCTACCTGGCGGAGTTCCCGCGGCTCGCCGACAAGCCTGCCGACACGCTCCCGCTGTGGGAGCAGTACCTCGTCTACGGCATCGCCTTCGGGATCGCCGAGCGCGTGCTCGAGGCCGCGAAGGTCGACTTCCCGGCGATCTCGCAGTCGTCCGTGTACGCGCCGGCCCTGTACGCCTCCTCGTTCCACACCGCGAGCTTCGCGAGCAGCCTCGGCGGCGCGTTCCCCGATCCCGACGAGCAGCAGCTCGAGCGGGGGTGGCGGAGGCGGGGGCGGCTCGTTCGGCGGAGGCGGCGGCGGAGCCTGGTGAGCCTGACTCGTGCCCCGACTCGCCGCCGCCGACCGCGGCGGCGAACGTCTCAGCGAGCACGGCGGGCGCCCTTGACGAGCGCGGCGCCGTTGACGACCGAGGGCGGCATGCCGCCCTCGAGCACGACGCGTGCGTTCGTCGCGCCGCCGCGCCGCAGCGCGATCAGCGACTGCTCGGAGTAGTAGGCCATGTGCGGCGTGCAGATGACCGAGTCGAGCGCCAGCAGCGGATGATCCGGCGGGGGCGGCTCGCTCTCCAGGACGTCGAGGGCGGCGGCGGCGAGGCGACCGCTGCGGAGCGCGGCGAGCAGCGCGCCCTCGTCGATCACGGCGCCGCGCCCGGCGTTGACCAGCACCGCGCCGTCGGGCAGCAGCGCGAGCGCGGCGGCGTCGACGCTGCCGGCGGTCTCGGCGGTCGCCGGCAGGTGCAGCGAGAGGATGTCGCTCGCGCGCAGCAGCTCGTCGCGGGGACACAGCCGCACGCCGCCGATCTCGCCGCCGCGGGCGAGGTAGGGATCGTGCGCGAGCACGTTCAGACCGAGCCCCTGCGCCCGCGTCGCGACCTCGCGCGCGATGCGGCCGAAGCCGAGCAGCCCGAGCGTCCGCCCCGCGAGGCGGGGGATGCGGCTGGAGCTCGTCGAGCGCCCAGTCGCCGCTGCGCGCGACGCGCTCGGCGCGCGGGATGCGCCGCCAGGCCGCCAGCAGCAGCGCGAGCGTGTGCTCGGCGACCTCGACCGTGCAGTAGTCGGGCACGTTCGTGACGACGATGCCCCGCTCGCTCGCGGCCGCGACGTCGATGCGGTCGTTGCCGACCGCGAAGTTGCTGATCACGCGGCAGCGCTCGAGCACCGCGACGATCTCGGCGCCCACCCGCTCGAGGCCCTCGGTCAGGAGCGCGTCGGCGGTCGCGAGCTCGGGCAGGATCGAGGCCAGCGGCCGGTCGCGCAGGTCGAGGATCACGGCGCCGCTCGCCCGCGAACACCTCCTCCTCGACGTCGAGCCGGGCCGACGGGATCTCGACCGCGGCGACCACGACGACCGGCGCTGCCCGCCGCGGGCGTCACCGGGCGGTGTACCCGCCGTCGACCGACAGGCTGGCGCCCGTGATCGACGCAGCGGCATCCGAGGCCAGGTAGCAGATCGCCGCGGCGACATCCTCGGGCGTCGCCATGCGGCCCTGCGGGATGTCGGCGACGACGCGCCGGCGGAAGGCGGCGGGATCGGCCTGCTCGTCGAGCCACGTGCGCACCATCGGCGTCTCGGTCAGGCCCGGCGCGACGGCGTTGACGCGGATCCCGTAGGGCGCGAGCTCGACCGCCGCGCCCCGGGTGAGGCTCTCGAGCGCGCCCTTCGACGCCCCGTACACGGTCGAGCCCGGCAGGCCGATCAGCGCCGTCCGCGACGTCACGTTGACGATCGCGCCGCCGTGCTCGCGCATCGCCATGGCCGCCGCCTGCAGCATCTGCAGGCAGCCGAAGACGTTGACGTCGAAGATGCGGCGCGCGTCCGCGATCGTCGTCTCGAGCAGCGGCACGCCGGAGAGGTCGAGGCCGGCGTTGTTGACGAGCACGTCGAGCCCGCCGAAGCGCTCCTCGGCGGCGCTCACCGCGGCCGCCGCGGTGGCCGGATCGCCCGTGTCGCCGGCCACGAAGCACGCGCGGTCCTCGCCCAGCTCGGCGACGAGCCCGGCTCCCGGCTCCGGCCGCCGGGCCACCAGCACGAGGCGGACGCCCGTGGCCGCCAGCTGCCTGCTCGCCGCGAGGCCGATGCCCTCGGTCGCTCCCGTGACGATCGCGACGCGCGACTCGGTCACGAGCGGCCGGCCGCCCACTCCGCGGCGAGGCGGGCGGAGAAGCGCAGGTGCTCGCGCAGGAGCGTGACCGCCGTGGCGCTGCCGGCCGCAAGCGCCGCGACGATCTCCTCGTGGTCGACGAAGTTCTGGCCCTGCGGATACGGCGGGTAGCGGTAGAGGTGCATGCGCGACTCGGCTGCGAGCGTGGCGTACATGTGGACGAGGCGCGGGCTGCCGGAGGCCTGCACGAGCGCCTCGTGCAGGGAGATGTCGCGATCGCGACATCTCGCGCCACGAGAGCTGCTCGGCAGCCGCCTCGTGCATGCGCGCGAGCGCGGCTGCGAACGGGCCCGAGATCGGCCGCTCCGGCCTCCAGGATGAGCGCCACCGCGCTCGTCTCGATCGCCTCGCGCGCCCGGTAGACGTCGATGATGTCGGCCGGCGTGATCGTGCGCACGAACGTGCCGCGGTGCACCTCGTGCTGAGCGATGCCCTCCTGCACGAGCTGGCGCAGCGCCTCGCGCACGACGCCGCGGCCCGGTGCCGAACGACGCGGCGAGTTGCACGTCGCGCAGCTGCTCGCCCTGCTCGATGCGCCCGTCGACGATCGCCGCGCGCAGCGGACTGCAGCACCTGGTCGGTCGTCGAGACGCGGTCGAGGAGATCGAGCGGCCGCTTCCGCTCGGCCCCGCTCCGGGTCATTTCAGGATCGATTCGGGCCACACCGCCTCGGCACCGTACTTCGGCTCCTTGTAGGTGTCGAAGACCTCGATGCAGCGGGTCGAGCAGAACGCCAGGCGATGCCCCAGCCGTTCGCTCCTCGAGCGCGTCCACGGTCAGCAGCTTGCCGCAGCCGCCGCAGCGCGACATCTCGTTGACCTCGCGGTAGATCGTCATGCCGATGCCCTCTCTCCGCTCGCAGCGTGCCGGTGGCGGCGCCGTCGATCGTCCCGTCGGGGGCGACGACCACGCCGTAGTGCTCGCGGGCGTCGGCGACCGAGACGAGCTCGTCGGCGACGTCGACCGCGACGAGCTCGGGGTCGCGCTCGAGCGGCATCGCCGTAGCCGCCGCCCGACGGCGTCACGAAGAGCATCTCGTCGCCCGTCGTTCATGACGATGTTCGAGAACTTGCCGTACGACGCGGTGCCGAACGCCTCGCGCGCACGCACCCACTCGCGTCTCGCCCTTGCGCCGGAACGCGATGATCGTGTTGGTGCCGTCGCCGCCGTCGAAGAGGCCCCAGGCCTTGCACGCGGTGGCGGTTCGTGTGCGACGAGATGTGCACGCCGTCGGTCAGGAAGCGGAACACGCGGCGCGTGCCGAAGCCGCCGCGGTGGCGCCCGATGCCGACCTTGCCGGGCTCGAGCTGGTACTCCATGTTGAGGAACGGATAGCGCGTCTCGGCGACCTCGACCGGCGTGTTCGCGCAGTTGCCGTTCTTGACGAACTGGGCGTCGTTGCCGTCGCCGTCGTCGCGCCCGCCCCAGCCGACAGCCCTCGAGGTGGAGGTGGGCGTAGGGCTCGCGCGTCTTCGGATCCTCGCCGCCGAAGCCGATGCAGCCGCAGGTGCCGCCGTCGGCCGCGGAGGATGCGCGACGAGAACAGCGAGAACGCCTTGAGCAGGATGTCCACCGTCGTCGGGTGGGTGTCGGAGTTGCCGCCGACCGTGGAGGCCGGGATAGCTCGCGTTGACGAAGCTGCCCGGGCGGCGCGATCACCGAGATCGCGCGGTAGCAGCCGTGGTTGTACGGGATGTCGCTCGAGACCATGTGCAGCACGGCGTTGTAGGCCGACGAGGCCGTCGTGCCGAAGGTCTGGTTCGCCGGGCCCGAAGCACTGCGGGTCGGTGCCCGGTGAAGTCGACGATCAGCTCGTCGCCGCGGATGACCAGCGTGCCCTTGATCTTCCACGGGCGGTCGGGCACGACGCCGTCGTCCTCGAGCAGGCCCTCGGCGCTGTACTCGCCGTCGGGCCAGGCCGCGATCTCGGCGCGCATCAGCCTCTCGGAGACGTGCTTGATGTCCTCGCAGCACTGCACGAAGGTCTCGGCGCCGTAGCGCGTGACGAGCTCGTCGATGCGCCGCTCGGCCAGGTAGAGCGAGCCGATCATCGCCTTCATGTCGCCGTAGCTGTGCTTCGGCGTGCGCACGTTCGAGATCAGGATGCGGAAGATCGACTCCACCTCCTTGTCGGCCTCGTAGATCTTGACCGGCGGGAAGCGGATGCCCTCCTGGAACATGTTCTCGTGGTCGCCGAAGGCCGCCGGCACCATGCCGCCGACGTCGGTCATGTGGGCGATGTTCGCGGTGTACGCGAAGATCTCGCCGTCGCGGAAGTACGGCTTGATGACGACGAACTCGGGCAGGTGGCAGTTGCCCGCGGTACGGGTCGTTCGTGAAGATCACGTCGCCCGGGCTGAGGTTGTCGGTGCCGATCTCCATGATCGCCGTGGGCACGACGTGCACCGTCGCGCCGATCTGCGCGGGCACGAACGGGCGCCTGGCGCGATCATCTCGAGCGTTGCGGTCGAAGACCACGCACGAGAAGTCGAGCGCCTCGTTGAACATCGGCGAGTAGCTCGTCCGCATCATCGCGATGCCCATCTCGCGGCAGGTCGTGATCAGGTGGTTGCGGATGATCTCGAGCAGGAACGGATCGGTCGTGATCGCTGCCGGGATCGGTGTCGGTTGCGCTCATGCCAATGCCCCTTAGACCGTGACGAGGAGGTTGCCGAAGTCGTCGACCCGCGCCGAGCTGCCGGGAGGCAGGAGCGTCGTCGCGTCGACCTGGCCGATCGACGGCGGGCCCGGCGATCTCGGCGCCGGCGCCGAAGTCGTCGCGCCGGTAGACCGGGGTGTCCACAGGGCCATCCCCGGCGCCGAACGTCACAGGCCTGCGGACGACCGGCACCGGGGTGGTCCGCCGGGCGATCTGGGGCAGCTCGACCGCAGTGCCGCGTGCCGACTGCCGCGACGTTGAAGGTCAGCATCTCGAGCTCCTCGCCCGGGATGGAGTAGCCGTAGAAGCGCTCGTGCTCCTGCCTCGAACGAGCCCGGCCGCCGTCGCGAAGTCCTCGGCGGTCAGCTCGCCGCCGGGCATGCGCCACGTTGAGCTCCCAGTTCTGGCCGACGTAGCGCATGTCGATCGAGCGGACGAGCCGCGGCACCTCGGCGAAGCCCTCGCTGCGGAAGTCGGCCGCGGCGCGCTGCTCGAGCGCGCCGAAGACCTCGCCCACGGCGTCGACGTCGAGGTGCGACATCCGCATCCAGCGCGTCTGCGTGTAGTCGAAGCGCGTGTCGGCGAGCAGCGCGCCGAAGGCCGAGAACGCGCCCGGGTAGAGCGGGATCAGCACCTGCGGCATCTGCAGCGCGCGCGGCCAGCTCGCAGGCGTGCAGCGGGCCGGCGCCGCCGTAGGCGACGAGCGTCGCGCCGCGCGGGTCGTAGCCGCGATCGGTCGAGACGAGGCGCAGCGCCTGCGCCATGTTCGAGTTGGTGACGTCGACGATGCCCTGCGCGACGCGGTCGCGCGAGAGCCCGAGCGTGCGCGGCGAGCTCGTCGAGCGCGCGCTCCGGCGGCCGCCACGTCGAGCTCGAGGTCGCCGGCGAGCAGGAACTCGGGCGCCAGCCGGCCGAGCACGACGTTGGCGTCCGTGACCGTGGCCTGCGTGCCGCCGCGGCCGTAGCAGGCGGGGCCGGGGTCGGCACCCGCGCTGCGCGGGCCGACCTTGAGGATGCCCGCGGCGTCGACCCAGGCGAGCGAGCCGCCGCCCGCGCCGATCGCGCGCGCATCGACCATCGTCAGCGCGATCGGGCACGCCGTACTCGAGCTCCTCGAGGTTCGTGAAGGCGGGCTCGGAGCCGGGCAGGAGGCAGGCCTCGAAGCTCGTGCCGCCCATGTCGCAGGCGATCAGGTCGCCGAGGCCGAGGCGCGGCCGACGCCGCTCGAGGCCATGATCCCGCCCGAGGGGCCGGAGCGCACGAGCGCGATCGGCTGCTCCTTGGCCTTGGCCGGGCTCATCACGCCGCCGTTCGAGCGCAGGATCGAGCAGCTGGTCGATGCCGCCGTCGTCGCACTCGCGCTCGAGCCGCGACATGTACTCGTGCATGAGCGGCTTGAGGTAGGCGTCGAGCACCGTCGTGGACGTGCGCTCGTACTCGCGCCAGCGCGGCAGCACCTCGTGCGAGAGCGACACCTGGACGCCGGGCCAGACCTCCTCGATCAGCTCGCGCGTGCGCAGCTCGTGATCGGGGTTGACGAACGAGAAGAGGTACGAGACGCCGATCGCGCTGACGCTCGCCGCCGTCGCGCAGGCCGCGTGATCGCCTCGCGCACCGCGTCCTCGTCGAGCGGCACGAGCACCGAGCCGTCGCGCAGCACGCGCTCGGGGATGCCGATGCAGCGGGCGCGGGGCACGAAGTGGCGCGGCTTGACCCAGTGCAGGTCGAAGTGGTTCGGGCGCGTGACGCGCTGGATGCGCAGGATGTCGCGGAAGCCGTCGGTCGTCAGCAGCGCCACGTCGGCGCCGCGGCGCTCGATCAGCGCGTTCGTCGCCACCGTGGTGCCGTGCACGAAGTACGAGATCGTCCGACGTCTCGATGCCGGCCTTGGCGAACGAGTCGAAGACCGCGCGCGAGGGCTCGCTCGGCGTCGAGGAGATCTTCGACATCCGGATCTCGCCGGTACTCCTCGTCGAAGAGCACGAGGTCCGTGAAGGTGCCGCCGGTATCGACTCCCGCTCTGATGCCCACCCGCGCGCCTCCTCGTCGGATTGTCCGACGATCCTACCGAGCGAGGTCGTACGAAGTCAAACCCGCGCGCCGCGCCCGTCAGCCGCCCGCAAGGCCGGCGCTCGCCGAGCGCCTCGAGCACGCAGGCCTCGTCCTGCACGCCCGTGCCGCCGCTCAGGCCGCCCGTGCCGTCGCGGCGGCTCAGGCGGTCGGTCTCGCAGCGGTTGCGGCGCTCCTGGCCGACTCGCAGAGCATCGTGCCGGAATGCGCGAGGTGGCCGAGCGCGCGGGAGTCGCGATGTCGTCGGTCTCGCGTGTGCTCAACGGGCACCCCGACGTCAGCGAGCACGTGCGCAACGTCGTGAACACCGCCGTCGACGAGCTCGGCTACCGGCCCGACGTGCTCGCGCAGGGACTGCGGCTGCGCAAGACCCTGTCGGTCGGCTTCACCGTGTCCGACATCGGCAACCCCGTGCTCGCATCCGCCGTGACGGTGCCGAGCGGCGGCTGCGCCGGGCGGGCTACTCGCTCCCGCTCACGAACTCCGAGGGCGTCGCCGAGCTCGACGCCGAGAACATCCGCCTGCTCCGGCAGCGGCGAGTCGACGGCCTGATCCTCTCGCTCGCGGACGGAAATTATCCGCTCACCGTCCAGGTCATCCGCGAGTCCGAGGCCCGGTTCGTGCTGCTCGACCGCGACATGCCCGAGGGCGTCGACGCGTCGCGCGTGTGCTTCGACCACCACCGCGGCATGTACCGCGCCACGCGCCATCTGCTCGACCTCGGCCATCGCACGATCGCGCTGATCAGCGGCGGCCCCCAATGGCCCGCACGAGAGCGGCGGCGCGGCGTCGAGGACGCTGTCGCGGCCGTCGGCGACGGCGGGCGCTGCATCGTCCGCGAGGGCGAGTTCTCGTCCGGCCACGGCGAGCGGGCGACGCACGAGATCCTCGACGGCCCCGAGCCCGTGACGGCGATCATCGCCGGCGGCAACATGCTCATGCAGGGCGCGCTGCGCGCCCTGCGCGACCGCGGCGCCGAAGTGGGGAAGGCGATCTCCTTCGTCGGTTGCGACGACGTCGCGGTGGCCGACCTGCCCACGCCGCAGATCGCCGTCGTGCGCCGCGACATGGTCGCGCTCGGCGAGACCGCCGCCGACCTCCTGCTCGAGCTGCTCAGCGGCGTCACGGGCACGAAGGAGATCCGGCTGCCGACGGAGTTCGTCGCGCGCCCGAGCTGCGGCCCGGTCCCGCGCCGCGCGTAGCCGCACCGGCAGCCCTCAGCGGTCGACGCGGTAGCGCTCGATGTAGTCCTCGTCGAGCTCCCAGCCGAAGCCCGCGCCGGTCGGCAGCGCGAAGCAGCCACCCTCGATCGCCGGCCGGTTGGCGATCAGATTCCACCAGACCGGGTCGCGGTCGGGGTTGAAGATCTCCACGAACGTCGCGTTCGGCTGGCTCGCCAGCATGTGCAGCGCGGCCTGGGCCTCCTCGTGATGGCCGAGCTCGACGCTGTAGACCTTGCTCATGGCCGCCATGCGCTGCCAGTTGGTGTAGCCGCCGGTCCACGAGGCGTCGTAGTTGCAGACGTCGATCGCGCCCGCCTCCATGAGGTCGCGGCAGCCGGCCGGCGAGAACTCGCTCTGCCCGGCGCAGACCGGGATGCCCCCGCGATTGCGCACGTCGCGCAGGTCGCGGGCGTCGTTCGTCCAGACGCACGGCTCCTCGAACCAGCGGATCCCGAGATCGCGCACGCGGTCGCACATGTCGAGCGCCTGCTTGAGGCTGTAGCCCTGATTGGCGTCGATCGTGATCACGAAGTCGGGTCCGGCGGCCTCGCGCGCGGTCGCGATGCGCGCGGCGTCGGCGGCCGGCGTGCCGCCGCCGACCTTGAACTTGCAGCCGCTCACGCCCCACTCCTGCCACATCGCGATCTCGTCCCTGATCGCGCCCGCGTCGGCCCCGTAGTAGCCGCCGATGACGGTCACGGGCACGCGGTCGCGGTAGCCGCCCCAGAGCCGCCACAGGGGCTGCCCGACCGCCTTCCCGATCGCGTCCCAGATCGCGAAGTCGACGTTCGCGACCGCGACCAGGCCGATGCGCCGATCGCGCAGCACGTCGTAGGTCACCGGATAGGCCTTCTCCCAGCAGCGCTCGTACGCGAATGCGTCCTCGCCGATCAGCCGCGGCGCGATCTCGTCGCGGATCACCGACACGATCTCGTCGATGCCCTTGTCCTCGTCGCCCGCGTAGGCCTCGCCGACGATCCCCTCGGCCGTGTGCACGCGCGTGACCGTGGTCGCGCGGTTCGACATGCGGTAGTAGCTGCCGCGGAACTCGCGGTCGAGCGGGACGATCACCGGGATGACCTCGATGCGCTCGATCGTGAGGCGGTCGCTGTTCCCTTGGGGCATCGGAGGTTCCTCGCTGGAATGATTTTCACGGAAACGTAGCCTGCGCCCGCCCCGCGTCCACGCGCTCGCACGCAGCGGCCCAGTGTGCGAGCCTGCGTGCTCGCCGAGCAGTCAGGAGTCCCGTTGAGCGATCACCCCGCGATCCCCGTCATCGATCTCGCCGCCTTCCTCTCGGGCGCGCCCGGAGGCGACGCCGTCGTCGACGCGGTGCGAGCGGCGTGCGAGCAGATCGGCTTCTTCTGCGTGACCGGCCACGGCGTGCCGGACGCCGTCGTCGACGACCTCCGCGAGCGCGCCCGTGCGTTCTTCGATCTGCCCGACGACGTCAAGGCGCGCACGGGGCGCAGCGGCGACGAGCTCGGGGGTGTCACGTTCTCGCCGCTCGCAACGGAGGCCCTCGCGGCCAGCCGCGGCGAGCGCACGCCCGGCGATCTCAAGCAGATGCTCGACTACGGCCCCGGCTGGTCCGGCGATCGCTGGCCCGGCCGGCCCGAGGGGCTGCGCGAGGCGCACCTCGCGTACTTCGCGGCCCTGAGCGGCCTCGCGGGCCATTTGCGCCGCATCTTCGCGCGTGCCGCAGGCCTGCCCGAGGACATCTTCGAGGACGCGTTCGGCAACCACCTCTCGTCGCTGCGCGTGATCGACTACCCCGAGCCCACCGCGCCGCCCGAGCCCGGCCAGCTGCGGGCGGGCACGCACTCCGACTACGGCTTCCTCACGATCCTGCGCTCCCAGGCCTCGGCGGGCGGTCTGCAGGCGCAGTCGCGCGACGGCGTCTGGATCGACGTGCCGGCGATCGACGGCGCCTTCGTCGTCAATCTCGGCGACGCGCTGATGCGCATGACCAACGACCGCTGGGTCTCGACGCCGCACCGCGTCGTCAACCCGCCCGAAGGCGCCGCCAACACGCGCCGCCAGTCGATCCCGTACTTCCACAATCCCGATCCGGACGCGCTCGTGCGCTGCCTCGAGCCGTTCGTGAGCGCCGAGCGGCCGGCGCGCTACGAGCCGATCACCTATCGCGAGTACGCGCTGCAGATGACGCACGCGACGCACGGCACCGCGGGCTGAGCTTTTCGGTAGAGGCGTCGCGACCATCGACGGCCGCCAGGATCGCGCCGGCCGCGGTGGTCGCGGTGGTCGAACGGCTCACCTGCCTCGTGGCTCGCCGCGCACAGCGTGCCGGAGAGGCGGTTCGCCTAGGCCGCGAGTGCGGGACTCGGCGGATCGACCAGATGGGCACGCGCCCAGGTTGCGAACTGCTCCGCCGGGAGCGGCCGGCAGAGGTGGTAGCCCTGGACGCTGTCGCAGCCGAACGCTGCGAGCGCGGCGAGCGTGCGCTCGTCCTCGACGCCCTCGGCGACGACGTCGAGCTCGAGCGCGTGCGCGAGCTCGATCGTCGAGCTCACGATCGCGCCGCTGCGCGGATCGCGCGTCAGGGCGGCGATGAACGAGCGGTCGATCTTGAGCTCGTCGACCGGCAGGTCGCGCAGGTAGGCGAGCGAGCAGTAGCCCGTCCCGTAGTCGTCGACCGCGATGCGGAGGCCGAGTCCCCGCAGCTCGCCGAGTAGCTCGCAGGCACGCTGCGGGTCGGTCATCAGCACGCTCTCCGTGATCTCGAGCTCGAGCGCGCCGACTGGCACGCCGTGGTCGGCGAGGACCTTCGTGATCCGGCCTGGGAGCTCGTCGTCGAGCAGGTCGGACGCCGAGAGGTTGATCGCGACGCTGATCGGGAGGCCGGACGCGTGCCAGCGCGCGAGCTCCTCGACGGCCAGCTCCAGGACGACCTGCGTGAGGTGACCGATCGACCCGCTCTGCTCGACGACCTCGAGGAAGGCGTCGGGATACAGGAGCCCGCGCGTCGGATGCTGCCAGCGCACGAGCGCCTCGGCGCGCAGCGTCCTCCCCGTGCCGATCGCGATCGCCGGCTGATAGTGGAGGACGAACTGGCGCTCGAGCAGCGCCTCGGGCAGCTCGCGGATCGTCTCGAGGCGGGCGTGGTTCGCCTCGTCCAGTCCGGGGTCGTAGGCCCGCACGCGCTTGCCGGAGACCTTGGCCGCGTACATCGCCACGTCGGCGCGCCGCAGGAGCTCGACGATCGTGACGCTCGAGCCGTCGCTCTCGGTGATCCCCGCGCTGGCGGCCATCCGGATCTGCACGCCGCCGACGAGGATCGGCGCCGCCAGCAGGGTCAGGACGCGATCCGCCAGGCGCCGCGCGTCGCCGTCGGCGCCGAGCCCCACGAGCAGGGCGAACTCGTCGCCCCCGAGCCGGATCACGAGATCGGGGCGCCGGACCTCGCGCTCGAGCCGCCGCGAGATCTCGCCCAGCAGCTCGTCGCCGCACTGGTGGCCCAGCGAGTCGTTCACGAGCTTGAAGTTGTCGAGGTCGAGCAGCAGGAGCACGAGCCGCTCGCCGGGCTCGGTAGCGCGCAGCCGAGCCTCGCCCGACTCGAACAGGTCGCGGCGATTGCCGAGGCCCGTGAGCTCGTCCGTCAGCGCCTGCCGGCGCACCGTCGAGAGCGCCTGCAGCTGATGGAAGCTCACCGCCGTGCGCGCGGCAGCGAGCAGCAGCGTCAGGCTGGCCAGCGCGACCACGACCGGCGAGCTCTCGACCGAGAAGACGGCGAGGGCGCCGACGCCGCTCAGCGTCGCGACCATCGGTGCGACCAGTGCGACCCACGGGCGCCTTGCTCCGACCAGACCAGCGCGCTCCGGCCGCCAGATCGCGAGGCAGATGACGGTGATCCCGGCCATCCAGGCCACCGCCAGCTGGGCGCTGCCGACGTAGCCGGCCGCCTGCACCTGCAGGACGTACGCGACGTCAGCCGCGACGAAGATCACCAGCCCGACGGCCAGCCAGAGGTACATCGGGCCCCCGCGCATCCCGCGCACGGCGAGCAGGCCGCAGATCATCGCCAGCAGCAGCACGTCCGCGAGCGGATAGCCGAGGCTGACCACGACCGCGCCGGGGCTGCCGCCGAGGCTCGAGAAGGCCGAACGCAGCACGACGGCGAGCGCCGTCGCCGCTCCGGCGGCGCCGAGCGCCCCGTCGAGCCAGGGCACGCGCGAGAACGACCCGAGGTCGCGGCGTGCGAGCGACGCCAGCGCGGCGGCGACGCAGACGTAGAACCCGAAGTAGGAGATGTCCGCGGGTGACGGAATCGGGGGAGCGGCCTGGGACTGCGTCCACCACACGAAGATCACGTTGCCCGCCGTCCAGAACAGCATCCCGGCTCCGAGCCAGAGCGCGGCGCGGCGGCGCGGACCCGGGTGCCGTGCCCGCGCGAAGCACGCGAGCACCGGCGTGGCCATCAGGAGTAGTGCGATGCAGCCGTCCCACAACCGGCTGTACTCCTCGCCGGCGCGGATCAACAGGAGCGCCCCGAAGACGACGAGATTGGCGACGAGCAGGGCGTCGGGCGCGACGAGCCGCCGACGGGTGCTGCCACCAGCCTGGAGCGTCGCCGCGCGGAAGCCGTCGCGCGTCATGGACACTGGGTCACGGGCATGCATCGTGCATCGACAGCGCAGCGAGCGAGCATGAGGACCCGCGGCCGCCTGCGCGGCCGCCTGCGAGCGCCGGCGCAGCGGGATGGGCAGTCAGGGACTCGAACCCTGGACCCCCTGCGTGTAAAGCAGGTGCTCTGACCAGCTGAGCTAACCGCCCGCCGCCACGGTACCCGACGTCCACGGCAGCGTCGCTCCCGGGTGCGCGCCTCTCCTAGGATGCCTCCGTGCTCCTGATCCGCATCTTCCGCATCTGCGCCATCACGGAAGCGATCACGTGGGTCGGGCTGCTCTACAGCATGTACGAGAAGTACATCGCGGACACGCACAGCGAGTTGATGCACACCATGGGGAGCCTGCACGGCTATGCCTTCCTGGCGTACGTGCTCGTGGTGTTCCTCGTTCGCGCCGAGTACGGCTGGACGAACAAGATCACGCTGCTCGCACTCGCCTCCTCGGTGCCGCCGCTCGCGACCGTGCCGTTCGAGCGCTGGGCGTACAAGCGCCTGGTCGCCAGCCGCGCGGCCGGCGGTGGCGGCGGCAGCGGCGCGTCCCCTCCCTCCGTGGTTTAGCGCTCGCACGTCCGCGCCGATAGTCGGGCGTAGGCCCCGCACCGGGCGCCCGTCCGCGAAGACGAAGGAGGAAGCGTGTTCTCGAAGCTCACCCGGGTCTCGCCGGCTATGGGCGTGGCCTGCATCGCAGTCGTGCTCTCGCTCGGCGGGACCTCGTTCGCGCAGGATGCGGTGCAGAGGGCCGGCAAGCTGATCAGCGGCTCGCAGATCAAGCGCGCGTCGCTGCCCGGCGATCGCCTCGTCAAGGGCAACGTCACCGGGGATCGCCTCAAGGCCGACTCCGTGACCGGCCGCCAGATCGACGAGAAGACGCTCGGCACCGTGCCGAGCGCAGCGAAGGTCACGCTTGCCGAGCGGGCGACGAACGCGCAGCGCGCGACCAACGCCGACAACGCGCTCGCCCTCGGCGGCACTGCGGCGGCGGGCTATCTCACGTACTCGAGCCGCACGATCCCGCCCGGCACGACGGTCACGGGCGCGTTCGGGCTCTCGAGCAACCCGACCGGCGCGACGGCGAACGACATCACGCAGGTCGTGCAGCTCCCCGGCCTGGCGACGACCGATCTGACCGACGGCACGGTCAACTTCGGCGCAGGCGCCGGCGCGGCGGACGCCGACCCCGCATGCACCGGCTCGGCCGCGGCGCCGACCGCACCGGGCGGCAGGGTCTGCCTCTACCTGTCGGCCACCCAGGGCGCCGGCACGAGCGTCGACGGCGCAGCCATCCCGCTGCTTCCCGGCAGCCGCAGCGGCTTCGTGGTGCATGCCGCCACGGCCGGCGGCGCGAGCACGGGCGTCTTCGGCGTGTGGGCCTACACCGCGCCCTGAGGCGTCGTTCGTCCGACCCGGCGGAGCGACGCCGTGCAATCGGGGCCGGTCCCAATTGCACGCTCGAGACCGTGCAATCGGGGGCCGTGCAATCGGGGCCTGGCCCCAATTGCACGCTCAGCCCATTGCCTAGAGTGGAGCGGTGGTCTTACCGCCCGATCCGCGCTTCCGGCTGGCCAACGAGCGCACCCTGCTGTCGTGGATGCGGGTCGCGCTGGCGCTCGTCGCCGCCGGCACCACCGCCGGCACGTTCATCGACATCGAGCCCGCCTGGCTGCACGCGCTCGTCGCGATCACGCCGATCCTGCTGGGGCTCGCGGCCGCGCTGCTCGGCTACACCCGCTGGCAGCGCGTGGACGAGGCGATGCGCACGGGAGCCGAGCTGCCCCCGGAGCGCGAGCTGCGCGTGGTCGCCATCGCGGTCGCGCTGATCGCGGTGATCGCGGCCGGCGCCGCGAGCGTCGGCGTTCTCAGCGGCTGAGCTGATCCGGTCGTCAGGCGCGCCGAACCGGCGTCCGCGCCGGCCGGTCGCGCAGCCGCCACACGAAGCGCAGGCCCGACCAGGTCGCGTCGATCGCACAGACCTTGTTGTCCACCAGGCCCGCGGCGAGGCCGTGCTCGCGGATCACGCCCTCGGTCAGGTCGGTGGCCACCCCTGAGCTGCGCTTGGGCCAGGCGACCCAGAGCCCGCCGGCCGGCTGCAGCGCCCCTGCGAGCGGCGAGAACTGGTCGCGCAACTGCGCGAGCCCGCGCGTGAACAGCACGACGACGTCGAGCTCGGTGGCGCCCGGGGCGAGCAGCTCGACGCCGGGCGGCAGCTCGCCGAGCGTCGCCGCGACGTCGTCGGGCACCGCCCCCGCGAACAGCACGCGGCCGTCCTCGCGGATGCCGAGCTTGCGGGGAAGGGGGGTGCCCGGAATAGCCGGCCGTGCTCATCGCGCGAAGGCTACGACGGCTGCCGCTTGCCGCGCACGGCCATGCAGCCTAGCCTTCGCGCCGTGAGCGCGAAGGCCCGGCTGATCGGCGTGAACCACGTGGCCCTCGAGGTCGACGACCTCGACGCCGCGCTCGGGCTCTACGGGCGCCTCTTCACGTTCGAGCTGCGCGGCCGCGTGCCGGGCGCCGCCTTCATCGACATGGGCGATCAGTTCATCGCGCTGATGCTGGGCCGCCGCCAGGCGCCCGACGACGAGCGCCACTTCGGCCTCGTCGTCGACGACGTCGCGGCGGTGCGGTCGGCGGTCGAGCGCGAGGGGCTCGAGATCGTCCACCCCGGCGCGCGCGGGCTCGCCTTCCGCGATCCGTGGGGCAACCACGTCCAGGTCGTCGCCTACGAGGCCGTGCAGTTCGAGCGCAGTCCCGGCGTCAAGCGCAAGCTCGGGATCGACCAGCTCGCGAAGTCCGAGGCCGCCGTGCGCGAGATCGAGGAACGCGGGCTCGCCTAGTCGATCGCGGGTATGGGGGCACCCGGCCAGAGTCCTCAGGGCTCCTGGACGTCCCATGTCGTGAGCTCGACGAGATGGCCGTCGGGGTCGCGGAAGTAGAGCGAGTGGCACGCGCCGTGGTCGGAGAACGTGAGCGTGAACTCCTCGCCGGCGAGCTCGCGCCGTGCGGCGTCGAAGCCCGCGCGGTCGACGCGGAAGGCGAAGTGCAGGATCCGCACCGCGGGCGGATCGCCGCCATCGGGCGCCGCGGAGGGATGGCTGTCCCTGTCGAAGATCGTGAGCGCGAGCCCTGCGGCCCCCATCGCCACCGGCTCCTCCCACTCCGGGACGAGGCGCTCGAAGCCGAGCACGCGGGCGTAGAACGCGCTCGAGCGCTCGACGTCCGCGACGCCGATCGCCACGTGGTCGAGCGCGGAGATGTTGAAGCGAGGCATGGCCCGAGCTTACGGGCTACGACGCGGGCGTCGGATGCGCTCGAGGCCCGTGCGCGCTCTGCGAGCACCTCGCCCGGACGGGCTAGCCCGCGACCCAGGCGTCGGCGATGCGCGTGACGTGCCGGATGTCGGTCCCGCAGCAGCCGCCCAGCACCGTCAGGCCCGGCAGCGACTCGCGCAGCGCGAGATGCCGCACCGCGAGGTCGGCCGGATCGCCGTCGTCGAGCTCCTCGGCCTCGTCGAGCTCGGCGTGGCTGCGCGTCGAGGCGTTCGCGCGCAGGCCGCGAATCCGCTCGCGCCAGTGGCCAGCCTCCTCGAGCACCGCGGCGAAGTGCGTCGGATGCGCGCAATTGATCATGTAGTGGAGCGGCGCGCCGGCGGTCTCGGCATCGACCTGCTCGATCGCCGCGCGCAGCGACTGGCCGCTCGGCAGGCGCCCGTCGGTCTCGACCGTGAACGACACCGCCACGGGCAGCCCGTGCGAGCGCGCCGCGCGCACGAGGCCGATCGCCTCCTCCGCGTACGCGATGGTGAGCGCGGTCACGAGATCGATTGCAGTGTCGGCAAGCGTCTCCATCTGCGGCGAGTGATAGCGCTCGGCCTCGGCGGCCGTCATCAGCGAGGCGGGTGCGTAGGCGTCGCCGCGCGGGCCGATCGGCGCCTCGAGCAGGACCGGCGGCTGATCGTCCGGGGCGTTCAGCCGCAGCTCCTCGACGAACTCGACCGCCATGCGGTTGATCAGCGCGAGCGCCTCGCGGTCGTAGCCGAGCTCGTCGCCCCAGTCGGAGCTCGCGCGCCAGGTCGAAGCGCCGAGGATGAAGCCGAGGCCGCGCGTGCGTGCGAGCTCGAGGAACGGCAGGTAATAGTCGCGCAGCGCCTGCCGCCCCTCCTCGTGCTCGAGCAGCGGAAAGGTGGCGAAGCCCGGCAGGTCCTGCCCTTGCAGGAAGATCAGCACCGTCTCCATCCCGGCGTCGGTGAGGAAGAGCGAGCCGTCGTCGAAGGGGAGCGCGTCTCGGTGCGACATGCGGCGAAGCGTAACCACATGGGGGCTTCAGGAGCGCTTCAGCTGCGGTCCGCGCGCGCCGATGCAAGCAGCATGATCATCGCCCCCCGAGGTCTGGGAGCGCTGCTCTCGCCCAACGACCTCCGCATCGTGTTCCAGCCGATCGTCGATCTCGACGCCTCCGAGGTCGTCGGCTACGAAGCCCTCGCCCGCGGGCCGGTCGGCAGCCCGCTCGAGGCGCCCAACGAGCTCTTCGCCGCCGCGCGCATGGCCGGCTGCCTCGCCGAGCTCGACGCGGCCTGCCGTGCGGCCGCCTTCCGGGCCGCGATCGACTCGGAGCGGCTCGCGCCGCTGACGCTGTTCGTGAACGTCGAGCCCGAGATCCTCGACGGCGCGCCGCTCGGCGACCTGCTGCGGATCGCGGGGTCGGCGCCGCGCGACCTGCGCGTCGTCTTCGAAGTGACGGAGCGCGCGATCGCGGCGCGCCCCGCCGAGCTGCTGCGCACCGTCGAGCGCATCCGCGCACACGGCTGGGCGGTGGCGCTCGACGACGTCGGCGCCGACTCGCGCTCGCTCGCGTTCATGGCGCTGCTGCGCCCCGAGGTGGTCAAGCTCGACCTGCGCCTGATCCAGAACCGGCCGAGCCAGGAGATCGCGTCGGTCATGCACGCCGTCAACGCCTACACCGAGAGCTCGGGAGCGCTGCTGCTCGCCGAGGGCATCGAGAGCGAGGCCCACCTGGCGTCCGCGCGCGGGCTCGGCGCGCGCTTCGGGCAGGGCTGGCTGTTCGGCCGGCCCGGCGAGGCCCTGAGCCCGCTTCCGACGGGCGACGCGCGCCTGCCGCGCGTGCCCGTGGAGCTCTCCGTCGAGCGCTCGCCGTTCAACTGCCTCGCGCCCGGCACGCCGCTGCGCCACGCCGACAAGCGGCTCCTGATCGAGCTCAGCAAGAAGCTCGAGCAGGAGGCGCTCGCCCACGGCGCCATGGCGATCATCACCTCGGCCTTCCAGGAGGCCCGCCACTTCACGCCCCGCACCGCCGAGCGCTACGCGCGCCTGGCCGAGCACACGGCGTTCGTGTGCGCGCTCGGCGAGGGTCTGCCCCCCGAGCCGATCCCCGGCGTGCGCGGCGCGCGGCTCGCCGCCGGCGACCTCGTGACCGGCGAGTGGGACGTCATCGTGCTCGCCCCGCACTTCGCCGCCGCGCTGCTCGCACGCGACCTCGGCGACGACGGACCCGACTTCGAGCGGCGCTTCGAGTACGCGCTGACCTACAAGCGCGACGCCGTGGTGCGCGCAGCGAGCGCCCTGCTCGCACGCGTCGTGCCCGCGGTCGCCGCGAGCGAGGCGCCGGTCGAGCTGCCGCGCGCGGCCTGAATCGGGTCAGGGGTGCGGGGGCAGGCGGTCGGCGGCGACCTCGGGCAGCGGGCCCGCGCGGCTGCCACACCTTCGTGGACGACCCGCTGGAAGGCCTCGGCGGCGCGCCGAGCCCGCCGGGTTGTCAGCGCTGCTGCGCCTCGCTAGGCTCGCGGCCGTCCACCGTTCGCAAAAGGAGCCCGCCGTGCCGACCGTCATCGCCTACCACGACGTCGAGGACAAGGATCACTGGCTCGCCTCGCGCAAGCGCGAGGAGTTCTTCGGGCCGCTCGGCGTGACGAACATCCGCACGTTCGTCGATCCCACGAACCCCACGCGCGTGGGCGTCCTCATGGACGTCGCCGACATGGACGCCGTTCAGAAAGCGCTCGGGAGCGCCGCGGCCGCCGAGGCCATGGCGCACGACGGCGTCGCCGGGGAGACCCTCGTCGTGCTCGTCGAGGCCTGAGCCGCGGACACGGCGGCGGCTCCACCGGGCCGCCGCCGGAGCGCGCCCGGGACCTTCGCGTCGGGCGACGTGCCCTTGAGCCCCGTGCAGCGCGTCGCCGCCGCGCTCGGCGAGGGCAGCATGGCCATCGCCTTCGTGCACCCGTACCTGCGCGGCGAGGGCTGTGCGGCAGCGCACCGTTGCTTCTCCCGGCGAACGAGGACATACTCGCCACTTCTGCAACGAGCGAGGAGAGACATCGATGCCCGCATTGGCGGCACCACTCGCGGCCGACAAGCTCGGCGCCTGGGAAGCCTGGATCGACGAGCTGACGGGCGCGCGCAAGGCGGAGTACGACGACATGAACGCGCGGCACGGTCTCACGGAGCACCGCGCCTACCTGCAGCCGCTGCCCGACGGGGGCTTTCTCGTGCTGGCGATCCACGAGGGGCCGGGGAGCGAGGGCTTCCTCGGGAGCCTCGCGAGCTCGGACAACGAGTTCGACAAATGGTTCCTCGGGCAGATCGCTGGCCTGCATGCGATCGACCCGGGCGCGCCTCCGCCGCCGATGGCGGCGCGCAGGCTCTGAGCGGCCGTCACGGCTCGGAGATCGAGCGCAACGATCGCGCAGCCACGGGCACGCGCCCCGCGCGTGCCCGTGGCGGGCTGACCGCTGCGGGGATCGCGGAGCCCGGCACGACCCAGCGCGGGCGCGCCGGTGATTCTGGTACCCCCAACGGGATTCGAACCCGTGTTACCGGCGTGAAAGGCCGACGTCCTAGGCCACTAGACGATGGGGGCGCCCGGCCGAGCGTACCAACCGGTTGGGCGTCGTCCGGACGCCGCGTTACCTTGGTCCGACATGGGAGGCCACGCCACCCCGGGGGCCGGCACGCTCGGGTGTTGTCCACACTGCGGCTCCCGGCTCGCATACCCCCTGCATTGCAAGCGCGCGGGCGAGGACACCTGGAAGCTGCGGCTGCGCTGTCCCGACTGCGAGCGGACCTGGAGCCGGTGCGCGCCGACGCTCGAGGTGCGGCGCTTCGACCGGCGTCTGGCGGACGACCGGCGGTCGCTCGTGGAGCATCTCCGCGAGATCGAGCGGATCGAGCGCGAGGGCGAGATCGAGCGCTTCACATCGGCGCTCGCCGCCGACGCGATCCTGCCCGAGGACTTCGCCCGCTGAGGTTCCCCTGATTGCCGTCGGATATGTCCTGCTTCCGCGTGTTAGCATTTCTTCGCCGACCCGCCACGGTCGGTGAACGAACCTTGCAATGAGAGCTTTTCGAGCCCCGCTGCCAGGCTTCGTTTTAGGCGATCAACCTGGGAGGTAGCGGGGTGGCGACCGGGACCGTTAAGTGGTTCAACGACGCGAAGGGCTACGGCTTCATCGCGCCCGACGAAGGCGGCAAGGACCTGTTCGTGCACCACACGAACATCGTCTCGTCCGGCTTTCGCACACTGACGGATGGCTCGCGCGTCGAGTACGAGGCGCGGGAAGGGACCAAGGGTCCCGAGGCCGTCAACGTGGCGCCCATCGGCTGATGGCGTAGCGGGAGGGGCCGGCGGCGCATGCGTGCGTCTCCGGCCCCTTCGTATTTTTCCTCGCCTACGGCAGCGTGACGGCGAGCCCCGCGCGCGCGGCGCGGTCGCGCACCTCGTCGCGGCGGGCATAGGCCGGCTGGCAGCCGGCGCGCTCGACCGAGAGCGCGGCGGTCACGAGCGCGAGCCGCGCCGCGTCCTCGAGCGCGGCCCCGGCCGCGAGCCCGGCGCACAGCCCGCCGGCGAACGCGTCGCCCGCCCCCGTGGTGTCGACCGCGCGCGCCGGCACCGCCGGCAGCTCCGTGCCCTCGGGCAGCAGCACCGCTCCGCGGGCGCCGCGCGTGAGCACCACGCGCTTCGGCAGCGAGCCTTCGAAGACGCCCAGCTCGGTCTCGTTGACGATTGCGATGTCGAACTGCGCCACGAGGTCGGCGTCGATCGCGTTCGGCGGCGAGGGGTTGACGACCGCGAGCGCGCCGTCGGCGCGAGCGGCAGCGAGGGTGCCCTGGTGTGCCACGCGCGGGATCTCCCCCGGGCAGAACCAGACCGCGGCTCCGCACGGCGCCGGCGCGCCCGCCAGGCCGTTGGCACCCGGCAGCGCGAGGATCTGGTTCTCGGCCTGCGCATCGACCGCGATCAGCGCGATGCCGCTGTGCATGCCCGCGATCACCGCGAGCGAGGAGACGTCGACGCCCTCGTCCGCGAGCGCGCCGCCGATGAACTCGCCGAACTGGTCGTCTCCGCGCGCGCCGAAGAAGCGCACGGGTGCCCCCAGGCGCGCCGCGGCCACGGCGACGTTCGCGCCCTTGCCGCCCGGCGCGTAAAGGAAGCGATCGCCGAGCACCGACTCGCCCGGGCCCGGCAGCCGCGGCGCGTAGCCGATCATGTCGGCGCTGATTGATCCGCAGACGGCGAAGAGGCCGCTCACGCAGCGCTCTCGCGCACGAGCGCGTCGAACAGGTCCTGGCCGCCCGGGACGTTGCCCATCAGCTCGGGGTGCCACTGCACCGCGACGAGCCACGGGCCCTCGAGCGCCTCGGCGGCCTCGGGCACCCCGTCGCCGGCCGTCGCGCTCGGGCGCAGGCCGCCGGCCAGCGCGCCGACCGTCTGGTGGTGGAGGCTGTTGACGGAGAGCTCGCCGCCGCCCGTCGCCCGTGCCAGCAGCGTTCCGTCCTCGACATGCACGGGATGCAGGTCGAGCGCGAAGCGCGCGCCGGCATCGTGGCCGTCGATGTGCTCGACGAGGTCGCCGCCCAGCGCGACGTTCGCGATCTGCAGCCCGCGGCAGACGCCGAGCACGGGCAGGCCGGCGGCGCGCGCGGCGACGAGCAGCGCGAGCTCGTGCTCGTCACGGCCGCGATGGATCCACGCGCCCTCTCCCGCCGGCGGCCGGCCGTAGCTCTCGGGATCCACGTCCTGCCCGCCCGCGAGCACGAGCCCGCCGAGCCCGCGCACCTGCACCGCGGCGTGCTCGCCGCGCACGACCGGCAGCAGCACCGGCACGCCGCCGGCGGCGATCACGCTGGCGACCAGCGAGTCGGTGCTCGTGTGCGCGTCGGCGGGCCCGTACATGGTCTGCACGGGGCGCGGAATGGCGGTGATTCCGATCAGCTGAGGCACCCGCCAAGCGTACCGGCCGCCGGTCGCGCGGCGGTAAGGTGCCGGGCGTGACGAGCGAGGCGCGCAACCCGATCCAGCGCCGCTGGGAGAAGCTCCCCGGCGTCGTGCAGTTCGTGATCGCGTTCCCCATCTGGTTCACCGCCTTCTGGGTCGGCCACGTGCAGCTGCTCAACCAGCCCGTGTTCCTGCGCGGCTTCCTCTACGGGCTCTTCTGGGGCATCCCGTTCACGCTCATGACGCTGCTCGCGACCCGCAGCGAGCAGGCGCGGCGCTACCTGCGCGAGCACCCCGAGGAGCGCGACGCTCACTGACGACGCCAGCGAGCTGTTCCCGGTGGTCGATGCCGAGGGCAACCAGATCGGCAGCGCGCCGCGCGCCCTGTGCCATGCCGACGCGTCCCTGATCCACCCGTCCGTGCACGTCGTCGTGATCACCGCGAGCGGCTGCCTCTGGCAGCTGCGCGGCTACGGCAAGGACAGCGCGCCCGGCGAGTGGGATCACGCCTGCAGCGGACACGTGAGCCTGGGCGAGGATCCGCTCACGGCCGCGGTGCGCGAGCTCGGCGAGGAGCTCGGCGTCGACGTCGAGCCGGACGCGCTCGTCCAGGTCGCCCGGTTGCTCTGCGAGCTCGGCGACGAGACCGAGCTGACGACGGTCTTCCGGCTCGAGCACGACGGGCCGTTCACGGTGCGCCTGCCGGAGGTCGCGGGACTCTCGGTGCTGCCGGGCGGGCAGCGCCCCGACCCGCTCTCGCCCTCGGCGCAGATGCTCGGCGAGCGCCTCGACGGCGACCACCCCGGCTGGGACCGCTAGCCGGACCGTGCAATTGGGGCCAGGCCCCAATTGCACGGCTCAGACGCGCTCGGCCAGCGTGCGGTTGAGGGGACGCGTCAGCACGAGCTGCGCGTCGCGCAGCGCGTGCGTCGCGAAGGCGGCCTCGCAGAACGCGAGGTAGTACTCCCAGGTGCGCTGGAAGTGCACGTCGAGGCCGAGCGCCTCGACCTCGCTGCGGCGCACGAGGAAGCGCTCGCGCCACTCGCGCAGCGTGCGCGCGTAATGCGGGCCGAGCTCGCGGACGTCGTGCACCATCAGGTCGGACGAGCGCCGCGCAGACGTCGTGATGGCCTCGAGCGAGGGCAGCATCCCGCCCGGGAAGATGTGCTTGCGGATCCAGTCGCGCTGGCGGCGATACGCGCGATAGCGCTGGTCGGGCACGAGGATCGCCTGAATGCCGACGAGGCCGTCGGGGGCGAGCAGGCGGTCGATCGTCGCGAAGTAGGTCCCGAGCTGGCGATGGCCGATCGCCTCGATCATCTCGACCGAGACGATCCGCGAGTACGACCCCTCGAGCTTGCGGTAGTCGCAGTAGACGACCTCGATGCGGTCGGCGAGACCGGCGTCCTGCACCCGCTGGGTCGCGAGCGCGTGCTGCTCGCGCGAGATCGTCGCGCTGGTCACGCGGCAGCCGCGCTCGCGCGCGAGGTGCAAGGCGAAGCCGCCCCAGCCGGTGCCGATCTCGAGCACGTGGTCGTCGCGACCGATCAGCGTCGCATCCGCGAGCGCGCGGTACTTGGACTGCTGGGCCTCGGCGAGCGTCGCCCCGGGCGTCTCGTAGAGCGCCGAGGAGTACGTCATCGACTCGTCGAGCCAGAGCGAGAAGAAGGCGTTGCCGAGGTCGTAGTGGGCGTGGATGTCCTGCTCGGCGCGCCGCAGCCCGCGCGGCAGCTCGACGTGCGGGATCACGCGCGTGAGCGCGGCCAGCAGCGAGAGCGGCGGCCGGCCGAAGACCCCCTCCTGGTTGCGCGCGAGCAGCGCGACGAGGCCGGGGAGGTCGGGCGACGACCACTCGCCGGCCTGGTAGCCCTCGCCGACCGCGAGCTTGCCCGAGCGGGCGAGGCGCGCGAAGAAGCGCGGGTCGTGGACCTCCATCACCTGCGGCGCGGCCGCCGGGTCGCCGAAGCGCCGCACGCCATCGGGCGTCCGCAGCTCGAGCGCGCCGTCCTCGATGCCCGAGAGCGCGCGCTCGAGCACCCGGCGGGCGACGGCGCCGAGGGGTCCGGGGCGCGTGCGGCCGGCGACCGCCGATTCTCGCTCGACGCGGCTCATGTCGGCAGCGACCCGCGCTCGGGGTCGAACGGCGGCTTGCGGTGGAACGG
This sequence comes from uncultured Actinomycetes bacterium, assembly GCA_963834415.1. Classification (GTDB taxonomy): domain Bacteria; phylum Actinomycetota; class Thermoleophilia; order Gaiellales; family JALYLC01; genus JALYLC01. Next base: position 178,499 of record CAWIBP010000006.1, read on the forward strand.
CACGCGCTTGCCGAGCAGCTTGAGCGCCTGCCAGTGGATGCGCCCCATGATCTGGCCCGTCACCCAGGGATAGCGCACGAGCGCGTGCGCGAGCGCACCGCTCGTGAGCGGCCGGCGCTCGCCCGTCAGCACCGCGCGGAACAGGCGCTCGCCTGCGAGCTCCTCGTCGATCCGCAGCATCAGCCGCTCACCGGGCTCGCCGAGCAGGAACTCGTAGGTGCCCGCGACGGGCATGAACGGCGAGACGTGGAAGCGCTTCTCGCAGCGGAAGCGCATGCGGCCGTCGCCGTCGAGGCGCTCCGGCGCGCCGAGCAGGTACGGCCAGCGCTCGCCGAAGGTGTTGTGCACCTCGGCGACGACGCAGGCGAGCGAGTCGTCGGCGTTGCGCACGAAGTAGAAGGAGACGGGGTTGAAGACGTAGCCGAAGGTGCGCGCGTGCGTGAGCAGCTGGATGCGGCCGTCGGGCACGCTGACGCCGCGGGCGTCGAGCCACGCGCGCAGGTTGTCGCGGATCGAGAGCTGCGGATCGCCGAGGTGGTCGGCGGCGCGCACCTCGACGAGGTTACGGCGGTCGACCGAGAGGAACGGGATGTCCGCGGCGAGCTCGTCCAGCTCGTCGAGGTCGAGCAGGAGCTGATAGATGCGATAGCGGAACGCGTTGTGTGCCGGGGCGTAGCGCTCGTGCTCGAGCACGGCGTCGTAGAGCGAGGAGCGCGGGCTCATGGCGCCGCCGCCAGCGTCCGCTCGGCGGCGCGGAAGCCGCTCACGGCGCCGTCCTCGTGGAAGCCCCAGCCGAGATAGGCACCGGCGTAATCGGTGCGGCGGGCGCCGAGCTGCGCCCGCAGGCGCTCGCGTGCGGCCACCGAGGCCAGCGTGTAGACGGGGTGCTCATAGGTCATGCGGGCGATCACGTCTTGTACGGGGAGCTTGGCGGACTGGTTCAGTGAGACGCAGTACTCGACCGGGTCGGCGAAGGCGTGCAGGCGGTTCAGCGAGTAGGTGATGCTGACGGGGCGGTCGTGGGCACGGCAGTCGCCGAGCGCGACGTTCCAGGCCGCGCGCGCGCCGACGCGGCGCGGCAGCAGGTCGTCGCCGCGGTGGACGACCGTCTCGTTGCGCGAGTAGGGAATGCCCGCGAGGCCGGCGCGCTCGTCGTCGCCGGGGTCGTCGAGCAGCGCCAGCGCCTGATCGGGGTGGCAGGCCAGGATCACGCGGTCGAAGCGCTCTGGTGGCCCGTCGCCCGCCGTGACCTCGACCCCGGCGTCGTCGCGGCGGATGCGGCGCACCGGCGCGCCCAGCTCCACGCGCCCGCGCAGGCGCGCTGTGAGCGCATTCACGTAGCTCCGCGAGCCGCCCTCGATCGTGTGCCACTGGGGCGCGTCGCGCACGCCGAGCAAGCCGTGATTGTCGAAGAAGTGGATGAAGAACCGGGCCGGCATCTCGCGCATGCGGGCGGGCGAGGACGACCAGATCGCAGCGCCCATCGGCGCGAGGAAGTGGTCGGTGACCTCGCGGCCGTAGCCCGCGCCCGCGAGGTAGTCGCCGATCGTGATGCGATCGGCAGCCGGATCGTCGAGCAGCTTCCGCGCGCTGCGGAAGAAGCGCCCGAGATCGAGCAGCAGGCGCGCGAACGACGGCCGCACGAGATTGCGCCGCTGCGCGAAGAGCCCGCGCAGGCCGTGGCCCGAGAACTCGAGGTCGCAGCGCTCGCAGCGCACCGAGAACGACATCTCGGTCGGGCGCAGCCCGACGCCGAGCTCGCGCATGAGTTCCAGGAACTCCGGGTAGTTACGCTCGTTGCACACGACGAACCCCGAATCGAGCGCATGACCGTCCGCGAGTACTGTGTAGGCGTGGCCGCCCGGGCGGGGCTCGGCTTCGTACAGCACGACATCGCAGTGCGGGTCGAGACGATGCGCGGCGGACAGCCCGGCGATGCCGGCGCCGGCGATGGCGACCCTCACCTGCGCCGCAGTCCGCCACGGAGTCCACAATTGTCCCCCACGGAGAGAGTATCCCCCGCCAGCGGGACCCCAACCGTCGCACGGGCGGCGACGAAGGAGATTCGATGCCGCAAGCACGACTGATCGAGGGTGAGCTCGAACGCCCGCCGACCTCCCATCGGATCATCACGCTGCTCGCCGTCGTGGCTCCGCCGCTCGGCATCCTGGTGGTGATCGGCACGCTCTGGGGCGTCGCCGTGCGGCCGATCGACCTCCTGCTCTTCGGGCTCTTCTACCTGATCCCGGGGCTCGGGATCACGGTCGGCTTCCACCGCTACTTCACGCACCGCAGCTTCGAGACCAGCCGAGCGGTCAAGTCGCTGCTCGCGGTGCTCGGCTCGATGACGTCGCAGGGCCCCGTCTGCCAGTGGGTCTCCGATCACCGCAAGCACCACGCGCACTCCGACGTCGAGGGCGACCCCCACTCGCCGCACGTCGGCAACGGCGCGGGCGTGCTCGGCATCATGCGCGGCTTCTGGCACTCGCACGTGGGCTGGCTGTTCCGCACCAAGGGCCTCGTCGTGCGCACGAAGTACGGGCGCGACCTGCTCGAGGACACGATCATCAGCCGGATCGACCGCCTCTATTTCGTCTGGGTCGCGCTCGGCTTCGTCGTCCCCTTCGCGGTCGGCTACCTGCTCGACGGCTGGCGCGGCGGCATCGAGGCGAGCGTCTGGGGCGGCCTCGTGCGCATCGCGGTCTTCCAGCACATCACCTGGAGCGTCAACTCGATCTGCCACATGTTCGGCCGGCGCGACTTCGACGTCCGCGACGAGAGCCGCAACAACTGGCTGCTGGCGCTGCCCTCGCTCGGCGAGGCCTGGCACAACAACCACCACGCCTTCCCCTCCTCGGCCGTGCACGGCCTCGGGCGCTTCCAGTTCGACCTCTCCGCGCTCGTGATCCGCGGGCTCGAGAAGGTGGGCCTCGTGTGGGACGTCAAGGTGCCCGATCTCACGAGCCAGGCGCGCAGGCGCTCCGCCGCGGACGCGGCCTGAGCGGCCGGCCGCCACGTGCAAAGGGCGTCGCGCTCGTGCTCTGCGCGACGCCCTTGGTAGTGCGCCCGGCACGAATCGAACGTGCGACCTCAGCCTCCGCAGGGCTGCGCTCTATCCCCTGAGCTACGGGCGCCCGGCAGCCACTCTACCAGCGTCGCGCGCCACGAGGCGCTCGCCCCGGGCGTCGAAGGCGACCAGCGCCGCCCCGTCCGCGACGGCACGGCGCACGTAGCCGAGGGCCGCGGCGCCGCCCCCGGGCAAGCTCGCGCTGCTCGTCAGGCGGCCGATCTCGCGCTCGCCCTCGAGCAGCGCCGCCGGCAGCTCGGGGGTCTCGTCGAGCCTGAGGCGCCGCAGCTCGCGATTGGCGTGGCCACGGTGGGCGAGGCGCACGATCGGCTCCTGGCCCACGTAGCAGCCCTTCGTGAACGACACTGCGCGCTCGACGACGCCCGCCTCGGCCGGCAGGTTGGAGCCGTCGAAGTCGATCCCGAAGCGGGGGATGCCGTGCTCGATGCGCAGCGTCTCGCGCACGTCGGCGCCGAGCGCGACGGCGCCGCCGCGTCACCTCGTCCCAAGCGGCCCGCGCCTCGTCGGCGCCCGCCAGGCGCAGCGCCCCGAGCGGGCCGGCGTGCCAGCCCGCGGCGGGCGCCGGCGTGCGGCCGCTCGAGCAGCGTCCGCTCGCCCGTGACGATCGCGATGTCGGCGCGCGAGGCGAGCCGGTAGCGCTTGAGCGTCGCCGCGAGGTCGTCCTGCGCCGCGGCCTCGCATGCGCACACGAAGGCGTCGTCGCCCTCGCGCACGATCCAGGCGTCGGCGAGCGGCTTGCCCTTCGGCGTCAGCGCGAGCGCGTACTGGCCCTCGCCGGGCGCGAGCGCGTCGATGTCGCTCGTCATGACGTTCTGCAGCAGGCGCCCCGCGTCACGGCCGGCGACGCGCACGAACGCGAGCTCGTCGCGCGCATGGATGCCGTTGCCCGCGTGCGCGGCGGCCAGCTGCTCGTGCTCGCTGAGGGTGGCGCTCACGGCCCCAGCGTAACGCGCTTCCACGCTGGGCTACCGTAGCGGCATGGGACTCTTCCGCTCCACGGCCGAGCGCAAGGCGAGCGCGCTCGGCATCGACCCCGCGCGCCTGCCCCCGGGCCAGTACGCGACGAAGAAGTGGCCGGTGCTGCAGGCCGGCTCCGTGCCGCGCCGTGCCGACCTCGCGACCTGGACGTTCCGCACGACCGGCGCCGTCGAGCAGCCGATCGAGCTCTCGTGGGACGAGTTCCGCGCGCTGCCGTCCGTCGAGGTGCGCTGCGACATCCACTGCGTGACGCGCTGGTCGCGCTTCGACATGACCTTCCGCGGCGTGCCCTTCAGCGAGATCGTGCGCCGCACGCGGCCGCTGCCCGAGGCCGAGCACGTGATCAGCCTCGCCGAGCACGGGCTACACCGCGAACCTGCCGCTCGGCGTGATGGACGACGACGACGTGCTGCTGGCCTACGAGGCCGACGGCGAGGAGCTCTCGCTCGAGCACGGCTACCCGCTGCGCCTCGTGGTGCCCAAGCGCTACCTCTGGAAGTCGACCAAGTGGCTGCGCGGGCTCGAGTTCTCGGCGACCGACAAGCCCGGCTACTGGGAGGGCTACGGCTACCACAACGACGCCGACCCCTTCCTCGAGCAGCGCACCGTCTTCTGGGCGAGGCTCCGGTGCTTCAGACGCTCGGCAGCACGCCGAGCAGCAGCCGCTCGGTCGCGTCGAGGTGCTCGCGCATCGCGAGCCGCGCGCCCTCGCCGTCGCCCTCGGCGATCGCGGCCAGGACGCGCCGGTGGTGCGTCGTCGAGCCGACCAGCGCCTCGGGCTGGCGCGGAACGGAGTCGAGCAGGTTGGCGACCTCGGCGCGCACCTCGGTGACGCCGGCGACGAGCCGCGGCGAGCGCGCGACGTGCGCGAGCAGCACGTGGAAGCGCCCGTCGGCGGCACGGAAGAGGTCGTAGGTCTCGGGCGTGGCGTTGGCCTCGCAGCGCTCGATCGCCGCCGCGAGCTCGGCGACCTGCGCCTCGCTCGCGTGCTCGGCTGCCAGCTCGGCGGCGCCGAGCTCGAGGCAGCGCCGGTAGGCGAGCAGATCGCGCACGCCCGCGCCGTCGAGCGCGAGCATGCCCGGGGCCGGACCCGTCGGCAGGTGCTGCGCAACGAACACCCCGCCCCGGCGGCCGCGCCGCGCCTCGAGGTAGCCGGCGTCGTAGAGCAGCCGCAGCGCCTCGCGCACGGTCGAGCGCGAGAGCTCGAGCTGCTCGGCCAGGCGGCGCTCGGGCGGCAGCCGCTCCCCCGGCGCCAGCAGACCCAGCTTGATGGCGCGGCCGAGGCGCTCGACGAGCTGCTCGAAGGCGTTGACCGTACGGATGGGCCGGAAGATCTGCGTCGCGGCGTCGGACTGCGCGAGCGAGATCGCGGCTCCACCCGGATGGTCGTCAGCCACCGGCGAGAGGTCAGCCACCGGCAGAAGGTATCACGCGTCACGAAGTCGAGGTCGCACGGCAACGGCCCGGACTCGCATATCCTGGCCGCCCATGACGATCGATACCGAACTCGCGCGCGCGATCCGCGGCGCCGTGACCAGTGGCGCCGGCAGCGACGACTTCGGCGCGATCCCCGTGCCCGAGAGCTACGTCGGCGCCTACCTGCGCGCCGAGGACGCCGAGACGCTCGGCAAGCTCCCGCGCGCGGAGAAGCGCCCCTCGCTCGCGCTCCAGGTCGGCGAGGTGCCGACGCCGGAGCTCGCGCCCGACGAGGTGCTCATCGCCACGTTCGCGTCGAGCGTGAACTACAACACCGTCTGGTCGGCGATCTTCGAGCCCGTGCCGACGTTCGCGTTCCTCAAGCGCCTCGGCCAAGACGCACGGCTATGGCAAGCGCCACGACATCCCGACGCACGTGGTCGGCTCCGACGCCTGCGGCATCGTGCTGCGCACCGGCGCCGCGGTGAGCAAGTGGAAGCCCGGCGACCGCGTGCTCGTGCACCCGAACTACGTCGCGCTCGAGGAGCCCGCGGGCCATGACGACGCGATCCTCGATCCCGACCAGCGCGTGTGGGGGTTCGAGTGCAACTTCGGCGGCATGGGCGAGCTGCTGCGTCGCGCGCGGCGACCAGCTGATGCCGAAGCCCGAGCACCTGACGTGGGAAGAGGCGGCCTCGATGCCGCTCGTGAACTGCACCGCCTACCGCATGCTCGTCTCGCCGAACGGCGCGAGCATGCGCCAGGGCGACGTCGTGCTGATCTGGGGTGCGGGCGGCGGCCTCGGCGGCTTCGCGCTGCAGCACGTGCTCGCGGGCGGCGGCTATCCCGTGTGCGTCGTCTCGAGCGAGGCCAAGGCCCAGAAGTGCCGCGACGCGGGCGCCGAGTGGATCATCAACCGCGCCGACGAGGGCTACGCCTTCTGGGACCCCGAGACGGGCCAGCAGAATCCGAAGGAGCACCTGCGTCTCGGCAAGAAGATCCGCGAGCTCAGCGGCGGCAAGGACGTCGACATCGTCTTCGAGCACCCGGGGCGCGACACGTTCGGCGCCAGCGTGTTCGTGACCCGGCGCGGCGGCAAGGTCGTGACCTGCGCATCGACCACGGGCTTCATGCACGAGTTCGACAACCGCTACCTGTGGATGTTCGCGAAGTCGATCGTCGGCTCCCATCTCGCCAACTACCGCGAGGGCTGGGCGGCCAACGAGCTCTGCCGGGCCGGCCGCACGCATCCGATCCTCAGCCGCAGCTACCCGCTGAGCGAGGCCGGCCAGGCCTGCGACGACGTGCACGACAACGCCCACCTCGGCAAGGTCGGCGTGCTCTGCCTGGCGGAGGCGGAGGGCGAGGGCGTGCTCGACGACGAGCTGCGGGCGCGCCATCTGCCCGGCATTACGCGTTTTCGCACCTGATACCCTGGGGTACTGAGGCGAGCGTGAGCTCGTCCAACATCGAGAGAGGCTGAGGGTCCCGGCCCGCCGACGCCTCGGCAACCTGCTCCCACGGGCGCAAGGTGCCAATCCCGGGATGGATGTCGGGCGTAAGGAGACTCCGCATGCAAGCCACCACCACACGAATCAGCTTTCTCGACCGGCTCGAGCGCGGCGACGTCCTCGTCGCCGACGGCGCAACCGGGACGACCTGCCAGCACATGGGCCTGCCGCTCGGCGTTGCGCCCGAGGAATGGGTCCTGACCGATCCCGAGCGCATCATCGCGCTGCACCGGGGCTTCGTGCAGGCCGGCTCCGATCTCGTGCTCACCTGCACGTTCGGCGGCACGAGCCTGCGCCTCGCCGAGGGCCCCGCGAACGGGCGAGCAGCCGAGCTCAACCGCCGTGCGGCGGAGCTTGCGCGCGAGGCCGTCGGCCCCGACGTGCTCGTCGCCGGCTCGCTCGGCCCCACCGGCCAGCTCTGCGAGCCGCTCGGCACGCTCTCGCACGACGAGGCGGCCGACGCCTACGCCGAGCAGGCCGAGGCGCTGACCGAGGGCGGAGCCGACCTGCTCGTGCTCGAGACGATGTTCTGCCCGATCGAGGCCGGCGCCGCGATCGACGGCGTGCGTCGCGGCACGCACCTGCCGTTCGTGCTCACGTTCTCGTTCGACCGCGGCACCCGCACGATGATGGGCACGACGACCGCCGAGGTCGTGGCGCTCGCGGCCGAGAGCGGCGCGGCCGCCGTGGGCGCGAACTGCGGCACGAGCCTCGAGGCGATGTCGTCGATCGTCGCCGAGCTCTCCGCCGCCGCTCCGGGCCTCCCGCTCTGGGTCAAGCCGAACGCCGGCCTGCCCCGCATGGTCGGCGACTCCTCGGTCTACGACGTCAGCCCCGAGCAGCTCGGTGAGGCCGCGCGCGGCTACGTGCAGGCGGGCGCCCGCGTCGTCGGCGGCTGCTGCGGCTCGACGCCCGAGCACGTGCGGGCGATCGTCGCCGCCATCAAGCGGCCGTAGGGGCCGACTCGTCGGGCGTGCGCGTCCCGCGAGTGCCCTACCGCGGCGGGCCCTCGGCGGCCAGCGCAGCGGCGAACGCGGCGTGGGCCGCGTCGCCGAACAGCACGAACCGGACCCGCTCGATCTCACGGTGCTCGGCGAGCGCCCTGCGCGTGGCTGCGATCGCGACCTCGGCGGCCGGTGCGAGCGGATAGCCGTAGACGCCCGTCGAGATCGCCGGGAACGCGACCGCGTGGCAGCCGAGCGCCGCTGCGACCTCGAGCGAGCGCCGGTGACACGACGCGAGGAGCTCGGGCTCGCGCTGCGTCCCTCCCCGCCAGACCGGTCCGACCGTGTGGATCACGTGGCGGGCCGGCAGCCGGCCCGCCGTCGTCGCCTTCGCGTCGCCCGTGACGCAGCCGCCGAGCAGGCGGCACTCCGCCAGGATCGCCGGCCCGCCCGCGCGGTGGATCGCGCCATCGACGCCCCCGCCGCCGAGCAGCGACTCGTTGGCGGCGTTGACGATGGCGTCGATCACCTGCTCGGTGATGTCGCCCGCGACGACCTCGATGACTCCTGGCATGCCGCGGTCAGCATAGATTTCGCGGATGCGCCTACGCCGATCCTGCCTCGCCGTGCCCGGTTCGAACCCCAAGATGGTCGCGAAGGCGGCCACGCTGCCGGCCGACATGGTCTTCATCGATCTCGAGGACGCGGTCGCGCCGCTCGAGAAGAACGACGCGACGCGCCAGAACGTCGTGGACGCGCTCACCACGCACGAGTGGACGGCCCCGACGCGCACCGTGCGCGTCAACGACGTCTCGACGGTCTGGTGCTTCCGCGACATCCTCTACATCGTCGAGGGCGCACGCGAGTCGCTCGACTGCATCATGGTGCCGAAGGCCGAGGACGCCGGCCAGATCGCCTTCGTCCATCACCTGCTGACGCAGCTCGAGCGCGAGCTCGGCCTGACGAAGCGCATCGGTCTCGAGGTGCAGATCGAGAGCGCGCGCGGCGCCGAGAACCTGCCGTCGATCGCCGACGCCTCCGACCGCATCGAGACGATCATCTTCGGGCCCGGCGACTACGCCGCGAACCTCGGCATCCCGCAGCTCAGCGTGGGCGAGATCGACGGCGTCTACCCCGGCGACCAGTGGCACTACATCCTCTCGCGCATCGTGATCACGGCGCGGGCGCGCGGCCTGCAGGCGATCGACGGCCCCTACTCGGCGATCCCCGACGTCGAGGGCTTCCGCACGGTGGCCGAGCGCTCCGCGCGGCTCGGCTGCGACGGCAAGTGGGCGCTGCACCCGTCGCAGATCGAGATCCTCAACGAGGTCTACCGCCCCGCACAGGGGCAGTACGACCGCGCCGAGAAGCTGCTCGAGGCCTACCGCCTCGCGACCACCGAGGGCGACCGCCGCGGCGCGGTCATGTGGGAGGGCGAGATGATCGACGAGGCCTCGCGCAAGATGGCCGAGCAGGTCGCCGCGCGCGGCCGCGCGGCGGGCATGAGCTCGAGCTCCTAGGGCCCCGAGCGCCTCGCGACCACGCGGGTCGCGAGCGTCACGCACGAGATCCACGCCGCGGCGGCCACCGAGACGTGGGCCAGCACGACGCCCCAGGGCAGGTGGTTGTGCCACTGGTACTCGCCGATCGCGACCTGCACCGGCAGCAGGACGAGCAGCGCGAGCGCGGGGCGCTGCCAGCGGTCGGGCCGCCAGCTCCCGTACTGCAGCACGAGCAGGAAGATCCCCGTGACGATCAGATAGGCGATCGCGACGCGCACGTGGACGTACGTCGCGTCGAGCAGGTTGCCCATGCGGCGGATGTCCTCGCCGCCGGCGTGCGGCCCGGCGGCGGTCACGAACGTGCCGCTCACGATCAGGCCGAACGCGACGGGGACGCTGAGGCGCGCGAGCCACAGCGAGCCTCGGCGGAGGCGCGCGTCGCGGCGCCCGCACGGAAGCGCGCGAGAGCACGGCGGCGAGCCCGGTCGCCACGATCGCGACGAGGAAGTGGGTCATCACGAGCAGCGGATGCAGGTCGAACAGCACGGTCACGGCGCCGAGCGGGATCTGACCGAACGTCAGCAGCGCCACCCCGCCCGAGAGCCGGCGCGCCGTGCGGTCGCCCACTCCCCGCGCCGAGAGCCAGGTCAGGAGCGCGGTGCAGGATGCCCGGTGAGCGCGATCATGCGGTTCGAGAACTCGATCGCCGGGTGGTAGTCGATCGGCGGCACCGGGCGCCCCTCGCACATCGGCCAGTCGGGGCAGCCGAGCCCCGAGCCGGTCAGGCGCACGAAGGCGCCGGTCGCGATGTTTAGGAACATCACGATCACGAGCACGCGCGCGAAGCGCTCGAATGCCCGCGCATCCTGCGCGGTCACACGCCGGCGAGCGCGCTGGGCGAGGCTCGCAGCCCCGGCGAGCGCGGCCATCAGACGGCCCCCGCGAGCTCGTCGCGCAGCTGCGCGCGCAGGAGCTTGCCCGAGCTGGTCCTCGGCAGCGCGGGCGCGAAGGCGATCGAGCGCGGGTACTTGGCCGGCGAGGCGACGCGCTTGCAGTGGATCTGCAGCTCGCTCGCGAGGGCGTCCGAGGCAACGGCGCCGGGCTGCAGCACGACGACCGCGTGCACGACGTGGCCGCGCTCGGCGTCCGGTCGCGCGACCGCTGCGGCCTCGCGCACGGAGGGGTGGGAGCCGAGCGCCGACTCGACCTCGACGGGGCCGATGCGGTACCCCGCCGAGATGATCACGTCGTCAGCGCGGCCCTCGAACCAGAGGTGCCCCTCGTCGTCGCGGCGCGCGCGATCGCCGGTGCGCCACCAGCCGTCCTCCAGCTCGGCCGGCTGCTGCACGCCGGCCTCGTCGAGGTAGCCGAGGAAGAAGGTGGGCACGCTGGCGGCGCGCACGAGGATCTCGCCCTGCTCGTCGAGGCGCAGGCCGACGCCGTCGAGCGGCGCCCCCAGCGAGCCCGGCGGCGACGCGTCGCCGCGCATCACGCCGGCCACGGCGCCCGTCTCGGTCTGCCCGTAGCCGTCGCGCACCCGCAGGCCGTGCAGCTCGCGATAGCGCTCGAGCACGTCGGCGCCGAGCGGCTCGCCGGCTGCGACGACCTCGCGCACGGAGCGCAGGTCTGCGCGCGCGAACTCCGGCGACTTCGCGCACAGCCGCAGCTCGGTCGGCGACATGCACAGCACCGTGGGCCGCAGCCGCGCGATCAGGCGCAGCCGCTCGTCCGGGTCGAAGCGCCCCGCGTGGACGATCGTCTCGGCGCCGCGCAGCCAGGGCGCGAGCCAGGCGTTGCGCAGCGACTTCGCCCAGCCCGTGCCGGCGGTGCACCACACGCGGTCGTCCGGCTGCACGCCCATCCAGCGCACGGTCTGCAGCCAGTTGCCGCGCACGTAGCGGCGCGGGTAGACCGCGGGCTTCGGCTCGGCGGTCGAGCCCGAGGTGTAGACGAGGAAGGCCGGCGCGTCGGCACCCGGCGCAGCCGCCGCGACGGAGCCATCCGCGACGACGACGTCGGCGGGCTCGAGCAGCAGGTGGCGCGCGCCGAGCTGGCGCGCGCGCGCCGCGAGCTCGGCGTCGGGCGTGAGCTCGGGACACAGCGCCGCGACGGCGCCGAGGCGGTAGAGCGCGCCCAGCGCAAGCAGCCACTCGTAGCGCTTCGGCAGCCGTACGATCACGCGATCTCCGGGTTCAACGCCGGTCTGCGCGAGGCCGGCCGCCGCGCGCAGCGTGTCGCGCTCGACCTGATCGGCGCCCAGGCGCCGCTCGCGCCCGTCGGCCGCCACCGAGATGACGCTGCCGAGCGGCTGCGTCATCCGGCGGGCGCGATGACCTTGGCCTCGCCGTCGACGACGAGCGTGTCGCCGACGAAGCCGCGGGTCGAGAGCCGCGCACCGCGCCGCTCCGGGTCGTAGTCGAGCACCTCGACCTCGATCCGCACGACGTCGTCCGGGACGCACCGGCGCGCGGAACTTGAGCGTCTGGCCGAGGTACACCGAGCCGTGTCCGGGCAGCGTGTTGCCGATCATCGCCGAGATGAAGGAGGCGGTGATCATGCCGTGCGCGATGCGCCCGCCGAACGGCGTCGCGCGTCCGAACTCGTCGTCGAAATGCAACGGGTTGCGGTCGGTCGACGCCTCGCCGAAGAGCTCGATCGTGCGGTCGTCGACGGGGAACTCCTGCACTGCGCGCTGTCCGACCTCGATCGCCATGTCGTCAGGCTACTGCGAGCCGCGCAATACTGCAGCTGATGGGCGTCGCACTCGACACGTTCAAGCGGCCGCTCCGGGATCTCCGCATCTCGGTCACGGACCGCTGCAACTTCCGCTGCGTGTACTGCATGCCCAAGGAGGTCTTCGGCAAGCAGTTCGAGTTCCTGCGCCGCGAGCAGCTGCTGACGTTCGAGGAGATCGAGCGCCTCACGCGCACGTTCGCCGGCATGGGCGTCGAGAAGCTCCGCATCACGGGCGGCGAGCCGCTCGTGCGCCGCGGCGTCGACGAGCTGATCGGGCAGCTGGCCGCGGTGCCGGGCATCCGCGACGTCACGCTGACGACCAACGGCTCGCTGCTCGAGCGCATGGCGCCGCGCCTCGCCGCGGCGGGCCTGAACCGCGTGACGGTGTCGCTCGACTCGCTCGACGACGAGATCTTCCGCGCCATGAACGACGTCGACTTCCCGGTCGCCGACGTGCTCGCCGGCATCGAGGCGGCGCTCGCCTCCGGGCTCACGCCGGTCAAGGTCAACATGGTCGTCAAGCGCGGCACGAACGACGACGGCGTGCTCGCGATGGCCGAGCGCTTCCGCGGCACCGGCGTGATCCTGCGCTTCATCGAGTACATGGACGTCGGCGCCACCAATGGCTGGCAGCTCGACGAGGTCGTGCCGTCGGCCGAGATCGTCCGCACCATCGGCGAGCGCTGGCCGCTCGAGCCCGTCGACGCGCAGTACCGCGGCGAGGTCGCCGAGCGCTACCGCTATCGCGACGGCTGCGGCGAGATCGGCCTGATCTCGTCGGTCACGCAGCCGTTCTGCCACGACTGCACCCGCGCCCGCCTGTCGGCCGAGGGCAAGCTCTACACCTGCCTGTTCGCGAGCCGCGGCCACGACCTCCGCCAGCTCGTGCGCAGCGAGCTCTCCGACGCCGAGCTGGACGAGCGGCTGCGCAACCTCTGGCGCGTGCGCGACGACCGCTACTCGGAGCTCCGCACGCAGGGCACGCTGCCGCTCGACCTCCCGCGGGTCGAGATGTCGCACATCGGCGGCTGAGAGATGGGTGGTTGGGTCGGACCCGCGCGGAGCGCGCGTTCGTCCAGATGGAGGCGATCCAGGCGCCCCGACACACCCGCAACCGCGGAATCAACCACCTAGGGTCGGTCGGCGCGCGCGAGCAGCAGCTGCATGCGCACGAACTCGCGGCGCGCTCCCTCGCCGGCGGGCACCGCGAGTCGCTCGACACGTTGCTTGAGCGGCACGACCCTGGCGGCAGGTACGCGCTCGCTGGGCCGGGTGGCATCGGCGTAGGAGCGCGGCGAGGGATTCACCAGAGCCATGTACCAGAAGCTACGCACGGCGCTCATATAAGACAAATCGCTCTTTGCGATGACAGTGATAGCATTTGGCTATGACGAGCGTCGCCGGACTCGAGAGCTTCCTCGCGGTGGCCCGCTGCGGCAACCTCACGGAGGCCGCCCGCGAGCTGCACGTGACGCAGCCCGGGCTGACCGGGCGTCTGCAGCGCCTCGAAGCCGAGCTGGGGACGGAGCTGCTCGTCCGCCTGCCCCGCGGCGTACGGCTGACCGAGGCGGGACGCGCCCTGCTGCCCTACGCCGAGCGCGCCGTCGAGAGCCTCGAGCAGGGCACCGCGGCCGTGCGCGACCTCGTGCGCGGCACAGGCGGGCGGATCGAGATCGGCGCCGCGCCGGCGGTCAGCACGTACGTGCTGCCGCGCGCGCTCCAGCGCTTCACGGCGCAGCATCCCGCCGTCTCCCTCGGCGTGCGCACCGGCCACTCGGAGGATCTGCTCGAGCTCGTGCTCTCCGAGCAGATCCAGATCGGGATCGTGCGCACGCTGCGCCACCCCGAGATCGAGAGCACGCCGCTGTACGAGGACGAGGTCGTGCTCGCGACGCACCCCGCGCACCCGTTCGCGGCCGACTACCGGGTGCGCGTCGAGCAGCTCGGCGACCAGGACCTGATCCTGTTCGATCCGTCGTCGAGCTTCCACGAGCTGACGAGCGCGATGTTCCGCGCCGCCGGCGTCGCGCCGCGCGGCACGATGGTGCTCGACTCGATCGACGCGGCCAAGCGCATGGTGCAGCTCGGCCTCGGCATCGCGCTGCTGCCGCGCAGCGCGCTCAGCGACGAGCTGGACGACGGCTCGCTGGCGGCCGTCGAGGTGATCTCGGCGGCCTCCGTGCGCCGGCAGATCGTCGCGATCCGGCGCCGCGACGCGGGCGAGCCCGGCCCGGCGCTCGCGGCGCTCGTGCGCTGCGTGCAGGACGTCGCGGCCTAGGGCCTAGGCCGGCTTGTACTCCCCGAACACCTGGCGCATGGCGCCGCAGATCTCCCCCAGCGTCGCCCGGGCGCGCACCGCGGCGATGATCGCCGGCAGCGCGTTGACCTCGGCGCGCTCGCAGTCGGCGCGCAGCGCAGCGAGCGCCGCCGTCCACCGCAGCGCCGTCGCGCGCGGCGCGCACGTCCTGCGAGCCGCGCGACCTGGCCCTCGGAGAGCGCCGGGTCGACCTCGAAGAACGCCGCCTCGGGGTCGTGCGCCCTCGCGGTGGCGGTTGACGCCGACGACGACGCGCTCGCCCGACTCCAGCGCCATCTCCGCGCGGTAGGCCTCCTCGTCGATCGCGCGCTGGTAGAAGCCGGTCTCGATCGCCGCGACCGCGCCGCCGAGCTCGCTCGACCTCCTCCAGCAGCTCCCGCGCCGCGCGCCGCTCGAGCTCGTCGGTCAGCGCACTCGATGTACTACGAGCCGCCGAGCGGGTCGATCGTGTCGGTGACGCCGATCTCCTCGGCGATGATCTGCTGGGTGCGCACGGCGATCGTCTGGGCGCTGCTCGGTCGGGATCGCGAGCGCCTCGTCGTAGCAGGAGAGCGCCAGCGACTGCACGCCGCCGAGCGTCGCCGCGAGCGCCTGCAGCGCGGCGCGCACGATGTTGTTCTCGGGCTGCTGCAGCGGTCAGCGTCGAGCCGCCCGTCTGCGTGTGCGTGCGCAGCATCATCGAGCGCGGGTCGGTGGCGCCGAAGCGCTCCCTCATGATCCGCGCCCACATGCGCCGCAGCGCGCGGTACTTCGCGATCTCCTCGAAGAAGTTGTGTGCGTGTTGAAGATCCACGACAGACGCGGCGCGAACGTCGTCGACGTGCGACGCCGTCGCGCGATGCACGGCCTCGATGTAGGCGATCGCGTTCGCGAACGCGAACGCGATCTCCTGCACCGCCGTCGAGCCCGCCTCGCGGATGTGGTAGCCCGACAGCGAGATCGCGTTGAAGCGCGGCGCCTCGTTCGCGCACCAGGCGATCAGGTCGGCCGCGAGCCGCACGCTCGGCCGCGGCGGGTAGATGTAGGTGCCGCGCGCGACGTACTCCTTGAGCACGTCGTTCTGCGCGGTGCCGCGCGACCTCGCTCGCGGGGAACGCCCTGCTTGCTCCGCCGCGACGACGTACATCGCGACCAGGATCGGCGCCGGCGCGTTGATCGTCATCGACGTCGAGACGCTGGTCCAGCGGGATGCCGTCGAAGAGCGCCTCCATGTCGTCGAGCGTGTCGATCGCGACGCCGACCTGGCCGACCTCGCCGAGCGGCGCGCGCGTCGTCGGAGTCGAGTCCCATCTGCGTGGGCAGGTCGAACGCGATCGAGAGGCCGGGCTGGCCCTGTGCGAGCAGGAAGCGGAAGCGCTCGTTCGGCCTCTCCGGCGTGCCGAAGCCCGCGTACTGGCGGATCGTCCACGGCCGGCTGCGGTACTCGTCGCGCGCAGGCCGCGCGTGAACGGGAACTCGCCGGGCACGCCGATGCGCGCGGGGTCGCCCGCGTCGCCGGGCCCGTAGACGGGCTTGACCTCGATGCCCGAGGTCGTCTGCCGCCCCTCGCTCACGCCTCGGCGCCGACGCGCACGACCATCTTCCCGAGGTGCGCGTTCTCGCGCATCATCTGGTGCGGCTCGGGGCACTCCTCGAACGGGAACGTGCGCGAGAGCACCGGCAGGATCTTGCGCTGCGCGATCAGCTCGTTGGCGCGGTAGGCCTGGTACGCGTTCGCGAAGTGCGAGCCGATGATCGTCTTCTGGCGCATCCACAGGTAGCGCACGTCGAACGTCAGCGAGAAGCCCGACGTGGCGCCGCAGGTGACGATCTTGCCGAACGTGCGGCAGACGAACACGCTCGTGAAGAACGTCGCCGAGCCGACGTGCTCGAAGACGATGTCGCAGTCGGCGCCGCCCGTGGCCTCGCGCACGGCCTTGCCGAAGCGCTTGACCTCGTCGAGATTGGGCTGCCCGGCATCGTCGGTGAGCGCGAAGTCGCGCCGGTTGATGACCGCGTGCGCGCCCAGCCGGCGGCACAGCTCGGCCTTGTCCTCGCTCGAGACGACCGCGATCGCGTTGGCGCCGTAGAGCTTGCAGAGCTGGATCGCCATCGATCCGAGCCCGCCGCCCGCGCCCCAGACGAGCACGTTGTGGCCGGCCTCGAGCGCGGCCTGGTCGACGAGCATGCGGTACGCGGTGAAGTAGACGAGGCCGTACGACGCGGCCTCCGACCAGGTCAGGTGCGGCGGCTTCGGCAGCAGCTGCTGCGCCTGCACGAGGCAGTAGTCGGCGAACGAGCCCCAGTTGGTCTCGTAGGCCCAGATCTTCTGCTGCGAGCAGGCCATCGGGTCGAGCCCGTTGCACTCCGGGCACTCGCCGCAGCTCTGATTGCAGTGCACGACGACCTCGTCGCCGACCTTCCAGCGCGTCACGCCGGGACCGACGGCCGCGACGACGCCCGAGGCGTCCGAGCCGCCGATGTGGAAGTCGAAGCCGGTGTAGCGGAAGACCGAGACCGGCTCGCCGAGACAGGCCCAGACGTTGTTGTAGTTGACGCCCGCCGCCATCACCTTGCACGACGACCTCGCCCGGGCCGGCGACCGGCGTCTCGACCGTCTCGAGCTGCATCGCGTCGCGCGGCTCGCCCAGGCGATCCGGGCGGATCACCCACGCGCGCATGCTGTCCGGCACCTGCGTCATCGCACGATGCTACCGGGCGGGTTCAAGCGGTGGCGCGCCGGCGGGGCGGGATGCCCTTCATCACGAGCTGGCCGCAGGCGGCCTCGATGCCGCGGCCGCGCGAGACGCGGTACGACGTCCCGATCGCGCCCTTCTCGAGCTCGCCGCGGAAGCGCCGCACGGCGGCGTCGTCCGCCGCGACGTATTCGGTGCCCGTCGGGTTGTACGCGATCAGGTTGACGTGGAAGGCGCCCGGCCCGCCCTTGGCGAGCAGCGAGACGAGCTGCCGGGCCTGCTGCGAGCTGTCGTTGACGCCCGCCAGCAGCAGGTACTCGATGAACACGCGGCGGCGCGTCTTCTCGCGGTAGCGGCGGCACGCCCCCATCAGCTCGGCGATCGGGTAGCGCTTGGTCACCGGCATCAGCTTCGTGCGCAGCTCGTCGTCGGGCGCGTGCAGCGAGAGCGCGAGCTTGACCTGCATCGGCTCGTCGGCGAGCTTGTCGATCCCGGGGATCCAGCCGGCCGTGGAGATCGCGATCTGCCGCGCGCCCAGACCGAAGGCCTCGGGCGAGTTGATCGTGCGGATCGCGGAGAGCACGTTGTCGTAGTTGTGGAACGGCTCGCCCATGCCCATCATCACGACGTTCGAGATGCGCGAGTCCTGCTCGTCGCGGAGCAGGCGCGCGAGCCGCAGCAGCTGCTCGCTGATCTCCTCGGGCGTGAGGTTGCGCCCGAGGCCCATGCGGCCCGTGGCGCAGAACGTGCAGGCCAGCGCGCAGCCCGACTGCGACGAGAGGCAGACGGTCCGGCGCGTGCCGTGGCTCATCGCGACGGCCTCGAGCGGGTAGCCGTCATGCGTGCGCAGCTGCAGCTTGATCGTGCCGTCCTCGGCGCGCTGCACGACCTGCTCGGTGAGGGTGCGCAGCGGCGCGTCGCGCTCGAGCCGCTCGCGCAGGGGTCGTGGCAGCACCGTGACCTCGTCCCAGCGGTCGGCGAGCTCGGTGTAGACGGCGTGCGTCAGCTGCCGCGCGCGGTAGGCGGGCACTCGCTCCTTCTGGAGCACGTCGAGGGCGGTTTGCAGCGTCATGGCGATGAGGGAGTTGCGGCGAGCAGCTCGGCGGCGGTCGGAGCGGGGACGCCGAGGGCCACCAGTCCGGCGTCGACGGGTGCGCCGCTCGCAACGGCGAGAACCGCCGCGGTGTCGAGACCGGAGGCGGCCGAGATGTCGATGGAACCGAGCTGCGAGGCGGCGACGGGCGGCGGCTCGCTCGGAATGGCGGCGAACGGGTTGCGATGACCCTGCCAGGCCTGGAGGTAATCATAGGGCGGAACCGACCAGCGACCCCCCGGGTGGATCTCGAAGTGCAGATGCGACGGGGTTCCGACGGCATCGCCGGTGTGGCCGACGAAGCCGACGACGTCGCCCGCGTTGACGTGTGCGCCGTCGACTGCGATCGGCGAGAACGCCGACAGGTGGGCGTAGTAGAACCAGTTGCCGCTGACGTCCTCGATCCACAGGCGCCAGCCGCCGAGCCGGTTCCAGCCGACGTTGTGGAGCGTGCCGGCCTGCACCGCGACGAGCGGCGTGCCCTCGGGCGCGAAGAGGTCGCTGCCCTGGTGGAAGCTCGCCGCGACGTCGCCGCGGAAGTTGCCGTAATCGTGGCCGTAGTGCGCGCCGCCCGCGACCGGGAAGACGTAGCTCGGCGCGATCAGCTGTTGCTGGCGCGCGGCCTCGACCGGGGGTGTGAGCGTGAAGCCTCCGGGCGGCGGCGCCTCGATGCCCGGAGGGTCCGGTGCCCGACTCGGTCGGCGTCGCGTCGCCGTCGGGCAGCGGGATGACCGGAGCGTCGAGCTGCGGCGGATCGCAGCGTCGACTCGCCGCCGCGCTCCCCCGGGCGGTCTCAGCCGGGGTCGCCGGCGTCGTCCCGGCTCGCGCCTCGCGGACGTCTCCTGGCCGGTCGCCGCGGCCTCGGCGTAGCCGAGCAGGATCTCGGTGCCCGCCGGGCAGGTCGTGCCAGTCGGAGCTGAGGTGGATGTGCAGAGCCACCTCGGAGCCGCGATAGCGCCCCGCCCGAGCGCACGACGCGGCGCTCGCTGACGGAGCCGTAGCCGATGCCGGGGATCTCGAACTGCCCGCCGGGCGGTACCGACACCGACGCGCCGGCGACGACGAGGCCCGTGACGGAGCCGCCGAACGTCCCCGTCGCCTGCGCCTTGCGGCCGTCGGCGAAGGCGCGCGCGCTGACCGCCTCGGCGGTCACGAACGCCGCCCAGCAGGCTGATGCCCGTGAGGTCGCCGTGCGCGTAGGCGCGCTCGCCGCTGATCGCCGAGCCCGCGTCGTAGGAGTGCACGGCGACGAGATCGCGATAGCTGTACGAGCCGGTCGGGGACGAGCGGGTACCGCTCGCCTGCGCGCCCGGCACGTTGATCTGGACGGCGTAGGCCGAGGCTTCGTGCGCTCGGCCTCAGCGGCACCCGAGGCGACGCCCACGGCGAGCGCCGACACGCCCGCGACCGCGAGCAGCAGGGCGCAGAGCGCCCGCGCACGGATCGGCGGGAAACCAGCCACAGCGGGAGGATAGCCGCCGGGCGGCGGTTCCAAGTCCCGCGGCCGCTGCGCCGCTTGGCTATCGTCAGGCGACGCGCCGAAGGGTCCGAGCGGAGGAGAGCACATGGAGGGTCAGAGGCAGGCCATCGAGGCACTGCTCGAGGAGCGGCGGGTCTTCCCGCCCCCCGCGGCATTCCGCGAGCGAGCACGGGTCTCCGACGAGTCGCTGTACGTCGAGGCAGACGCCGACCCGGTGGGCTTCTGGATGTCGCGCGCGCTTTCGGATCTGACCTGGTACCAGGAGCCGACGCAGGCACTCGACGACTCCAATCCGCCCTTCTTCAAGTGGTTCGCCGACGGCGAGCTGAACGCGTCGGTCAACTGCCTCGACAAGCACCTCGCCGCGCGGCGGGGGCGACAAGACCGCCTACATCTGGGTCGGCGAGCCCGGCGACGAGCGCGTGATCAGCTACCAGGAGCTGCACGACGAGGTCAACCGGCTCGCCAACGTCCTGCGCGATCTCGGCGTCGCGCAAGGGCGACCGCGTCGCGATCTACCTCGGCATGGTGCCGGAGCTGCCGATGGCGCTCCTCGCCTGCGCGCGCATCGGCGCCGCGCACTCGGTGATCTTCGGCGGATTCTCGGCGCAGTCGCTCGCCGGGCGCATCAACGACGCCGAGTGCGAGGTGCTGATCACCGCCGACGGCGGCTGGCGCAAGGGCGGCATCGTGCCGCTCAAGGAGGCCGCCGACGAGGCGCTCGAGGACTGCCCGACGATCGAGCACGTGCTCGTCGTGCGCCGCACCGAGCACGAGGTCGGCTGGGTCGAGGGCCGCGACCACTGGTACCACGAGCTCGTGCCCGCGGCGCTGCCGACTGGTGCGAGCCGGAGCGCGATGAACGCCGAGGACCTGCTGTTCCTGCTCTACACCTCGGGCACCACGGCGAAGCCGAAGGGCATCGTGCACACGACGGCCGGCTACCTGCTCGGCACGAAGGTCACGCACGAGCTCGTGTTCGACATCCGAGACGACGACGTCTACTGGTGCACCGCCGACATCGGCTGGGTCACCGGGCACTCGTACATCGTCTACGGGCCGCTCCAGAACCACACCACCGGCGTGCTCTACGAGGGCGCCCCCGAGCACCCGTCGTGGAGCCGGCACTGGGAGATCGTGCAGAAGCACAAGGTCACGATCTACTACACGGCGCCGACCGCGATCCGCGCGCTCGTGGGTGCCGGCGACGGGCATCTCGAGGGCTACGACATCTCGAGCCTGCGGCTGCTCGGCACGGTCGGCGAGCCGATCAACCCCGAGGCCTGGATGTGGTACCACGACCGCGTCGGCGGCGGGCCGCTGCCCGATCGTCGACACGTGGTGGCAGACCGAGACGGGCGCGATCCTGATCGCCCCGCTGCCGGGCGTCACCCCGACGAAGCCCGGCTCGGCGACGGTGCCGCTGCCCGGCATCGTCGCCGAGATCGTCGACGAGCAGGGCGAACACGGAGCCGCGCGGACGGCGGCGGCTACCTCGTGCTCAAGCGCCCGTGGCCCTCGATGCTGCGGACGTTCTACGGCGAGGATCGAGCGCTACGTCGACACCTACTGGTCGCGCTTCGGCCCGCAACGTGTACTTCACGGGCGACGGCGCCAAGACCGACGAGGACGGCTACTTCTGGCTGCTCGGGCGCGTCGACGACGTGATCAACGTCGCCGGGCACCGAATCTCGACGACCGAGGTCGGAGTCGGCGCTGGTCTCGCACCCGGCGGTCGCCGAGGCGGCCGTGATCGGCGCCCACGACGACGCTCAAGGGCGAGGGCATCGCGGCGTTCGTGATCACGATCGGCGGCGTCGAGAGCGACGAGTTGCGCAAGGAGCTGCGCGAGCACGTCGCCGACCTCGATCGGCAAGATCGCGCGCCCGTCGATGCTGCTGTTCACGCCCGACCTGCCGAAGACGCGCAGCGGCAAGATCATGCGCCGGCTGCTCAAGGACATCGCGGAGGGCCGCGAGCTGGGCGACGCGACGACGCTGCGCGACCCGGCGATCGTGCAGTCGATCAAGCAGAGCGCGGACGAGCAGCTCGGGCGCTAGCCGCTCGGTTGCGTAGGAGAAGCCGCACGTTCGGGGCCAGGCCCTGAACGTGCGGGGTGCGTTCGGTCCGTGCAGTTGGGGCCTGGCCCCGATTGCACGGTCCGTCGCTACGCCGGCACGAGCGCGTCGCCCGCGAAGAGCGGGGTCTCGGCGTCGACCGGCACCGCCGAGGCGAGCTGGGGCCTGACGTCGGCGGCGAGCAGTCGACTCGCCCGGCCGACCGTCGAGGCGCGGATCTGCGCCGGCCCGGCGAGGCCGCCCGTGACGCGGACGAGCGGCTGCGGCACCGCGAGGGCGCCGTCGTAGGCGTCGTGCGTGTCGAAGCTCAGGAAGGACGCGAGGCCCGGATCGAACTCGGCGATGTCGTCGACGACGAGCAGCTCGAAGGGCTCGACGAGCCGCGCCCCGGCGCGCTCGCCGAGCTGCGCGGCCCGCCGCTCGCCGTCGGCCACGAGCGCCGCGCCGAGGAACGCGAGCTCGGTGCGGTAGACGGCGAAGAGCGGCTGCGGCCGGCCCTCGCTGACCGGCACGACGGCCGGGGCGGTGCCGAGCGCACCGAGCAGCGCCGTCAGCACCGCCGGATGCGCGAGCGGCGCGTCGACGGCGCAGACCGCCGCCACGCCGGCGCGCGGGCCCGCGGCGGCGAGCCCGCGGCGAGGCCGGCGAGCGGCCCGAGACCGGGCTCCGGGTCGCGCACGACCTGCACCCAGCCCGGCAGGGCGGGCAGCTCCTGGCCGGGCGCGCAGACGACGACCACGGGCGGCTCGGCGACGCGCGCGAGCAGCCCCAGCGCGCGCCGGGCGAGCGTCGAGCCGTGCCACGGGAGGGTCGCCTTGTCGCGCCCCATGCGCTGCGAGCGGCCGCCGGCCAGCAGGATTCCCGCGACGCCTTCCATCTGCGGGCTATTGTCGCCGCATGCGCGCCATGGACCTGCCGGGCGCCGGCGCCCGTAGGGACGACATGGGGGTCTCGCGGGCCGCCGGCGGCACCGCCGAGGCGGCGGATTCCACGCGAGCAGCGCGGCGAGCCGCGCGGCGCCAGCGCTGCAGTCAGCCGCCCTCGCGCGGGATCTCGAGCGTCCAGGTGCGCTCGAACAGCTGCTCGCCGCCGTCGAGCACGCGCAGGTGCGACTCGATCAGGAAGCGCTCCGCGTCGCACGTCATCTCGGTGCGCGTCTCGGAGCGCCCGTCCCAGCCGTCGGCCTCGCGCGTGAGCGCC
Organism: uncultured Actinomycetes bacterium; assembly: GCA_963834415.1. Classification (GTDB taxonomy): domain Bacteria; phylum Actinomycetota; class Thermoleophilia; order Gaiellales; family JALYLC01; genus JALYLC01. Next base: position 201,517 of record CAWIBP010000006.1, read on the forward strand.
GTCGCGTTCGTGCACACGACGCGCGCCGAGAGCGGCTCGTCCTCGACGATCTCGAAGACCGCATCGGCCTCGAACGTGATCTCGGTGCCCGTGACGTCGTCGCGGTTGGTGCCGCCGAGGTCCCAGTCGAAGCGCAGCTCGGTGCGGCCGGAGCCGAGGTGGCGCGTGATCGTGCGCGCGCCGTGCCCGGGCACGAGCTCGGTCATCGGGTAGTCCGGCGGCTCCTCGGGCGGGCACAGCGCGGGCGCGGCCGGCGCGGCCGCGTCGTCGTGGCGCGGCAGCGCGAGCGAGCTCTCCGGCGGTCACCACGCCGAGCGTGACGACCTCGGGCGAGGGCCAGGCGAGCGGCCAGTAGGTGGGCGAGATCGCGACGCGCAGGCGCGAGCCGGCCGAGAAGCGGTGCCCGATCGCGTCGAGCGGGACGCGCACCGCGACGGGCTCGCCCGGCACGAGCGGCACGGCGCGGTCGTGGCCGTCCCGGTGCGTCAGGTTGAGCTGGCCGCGCGTCACGAGCAGCGACGCGCCGCCCGGGAGCAGCTCGCACAGGCGCACGCTGACGAGCGCCAGCGGGCGGTCGCTGACCAGCGTCGAGATCGGCCTGCGCGTGCCCGAGGATCTCGAGCGGCTCGTCGAGCGGGGGCGAGTCGAAGCACAGCGAGCGGCCGTCGTCGGCGCGCTGATCGAGCGGCAGGTCGTCGGAGTGGCCGTCGGCGCACCAGGCACCGCCGTCCATGCCGGTCGTCTGCGCGCCGCGCAGCTCGCGCACGGCCCGCTCGCCCGGGCACGCGCGCAAGCCCGTGGCCGGGCGGTCAGGTGAAGGCGCAGCTCGCGCTGCGCGGCAGGCGGCCAGCTCGCCGCGGCGACCCAGCGGCCGGGGCGCTCCGCGTGGCGGGCGCGCGGCGGCACGCTGTCCTGCAGCCAGGCGACCAGCATCGGCTCCTCGTCGAGCCCGTTTCGGACGTCCTTGAGCCAGCGGTCGAAGAAGCGCACGCACTCGCCGAGCGAGCCGACGGCCGGCGCGGGCACGCCGTGCACCGGGTCGTTGTGGCCCCAGGGGCCGATCAGCCCGCGGCGCGGCACGTCGAGCGTGCGCGAGCAGGCGAAGGACGGCGTCGGTGTAGCCGTCGGTCCAGCCGCCGATCGCCATCACGGGGCAGCGGATCCGGCGCGTAGTGCTCGCAGGCCGAGCCCTGGCGCCAGTAGTCGTCGCGCAGCTGATGGCGCAGCCACGGCTCGACGAAGTTCGGGGTGCGCTCGAGGCGCTCGCGCCAGAGCTCGCGCCAGCCCTCGCCCGCGATCGCGGGATCGGGCGGCAGCGCGTTCCACGAGAGCATGCAGTTGGCCCACTGCGCCATGTCCATCGGGATCACCAGCCCGCCGCGGTAGTGCACGTCGTCGGCGTAGCGATCGTCGCTCGCGTAGATCGAGATCGACGGCGCCGAGCGCCGGCGGGCGTGCGCGCGGCGAGCTGGAGCCCGTTGAAGCCGCTCCACGACGTGCCGACCATGCCGACCTTGCCGTCGCACCACGGCTGCGCGGCGATCCAGGCGATCACCTCGAGGCCGTCGAGCTGCTCCTGCTCGGAGTACTCGTCCTCGCACAGATCCGCCCGAGTTGCCGGTGCCGCGGATGTCGACGCGCACCGCCGCGTAGCCGTGCCCGGCGAACCAGCCCATCTGCTGGTGGTCGCCCGCCTGGGTGCCGTCGCTCAGCCGGTAGGGCAGGTACTCGAGGATCGCCGGCTGCGGGCCGGCGTCGACCGGCAGCCACACGCGCGCGGCCAGCCGGGTGCCGTCCGCGAGCGACGATCCACTCCGTCTCGAGCACCCGAACCGCGCAGCGGGAGGTCGTCGCGCGTGCGTGCGGCCATCGAGCGAGGCTACTTGACACGGGAGGCCGGCGCCCGGACAGTGAAGGCGTGCGACGCCTGCTCGCCTGCCTGCTCGTTGCGGCCGCCCTCCCCGCAGCGGCGGACGCCCGTACGAGCGCCTCCAGCGTGGTCGTCGAGGGCCCGGCCGCGCTCGCCGAGTCGGGCTTCGTGCGCAGCGTGCTCGTGCCGGTCGCGCAAGCGCCACGGCATCAGCGTGCGCTACGTCGAGCAGCGACGGCGCGCTCGCGCTCGCCCATCTGCGCGCGGGCAAGGCCCAGCTCGCGTTCTCCGACAGCGAGGATGCCGGCGCGGCGCTGATCGCCGCGAAGGCCTCGCTCGAGCCGACCGGGCGCCTCGATCATGTACGGCGACGACGTGCTCGTCGGGCCCGCCGCGATCCCGCCGGGGTCGCGAAGGGCGCGCCGCGCGACATCGCCGCCGCGCTGCGCCTGGTCGCGACCGCGGGCCGGGCCGGCAAGGCCGACTTCGTGGCCGGCGGCGTCGGGCACGACGAGGCCGCGCTGTGGCGCGGCGCCAAGGTCATGCGCGGCGAGCAGTCCGTGCCGGTCGGCGAGCGCTGGTACCACTACGGCGCGACCGACCCCGCCGCGGTGCTGCGCAGCACCGCGACCTGCAAGCTCGTTTCGCGGCGCTGCTACGCGCTCGTCGATCGCGCCGTGCTGCGGGCTCTGCAGGCGAAGCCCGGAACGCGCGCGGGCCCTGCGCGTGCTCGTCGCGGCGAACGCCGCGAGCGCGCCGGGCGGCACCTCGGCGCTCGCGCATCCGGTGCGGGCGTACGTGACGCCGCGCGCCGGCGCGCCGGCGCGGGCGCTGCTGAAGCTCCTGACCGCGGCCGCGATCCAGCAGGCGATCGACGCCTACCCCTCGCGTAAGGCGCCCGTCTACCACGCCGCGGCGACGCCGCTCCTGCTGCTCGAGCAGGGCGTCCCGGATCTCGAGGGGCGGCTGACCGAGGGCACGCCGGGCGGCAACGGTCTCGCCGGCGTGCGGCTGCGGCTCGTGGTCGAGCGGAGCGGGCCAGAAGCCGGTCGTGCTCGCCACCGTGCGCACGGGCGAGGACGGCGAGTTCACGGCGTCCGCGCGCGTCGATGCGAGCCGCAAGCTGCGCGGGACGCTGATCGTGCGCAGCGACGCCGCGCGCGGCCAGGCGCCCGGCTTCTTCACGATCGGCCGGATGGGCTAGACGATTGATTCCGCGCGTGCGGGGTCGACGATCGAGTCGGAGGTGACGAGCGCGCCGCCGAGCAGCGACGCGGCCCCGCCGCCGGGCGTGCCCAGCGCGCCGAACGCCTGGCGGGCGTCCGCGATCGAGGCGCCCGCCGCGAGCAGGAGCCGCAGCAGGACGCGCGCCTTGGCGCCGGTCAGGTAGCCGGCGGGAATCAGCCCGCGCGCCTCGAGGTCGATCTCGGAGCCGGTGAACGAGTAGGTGCGCCGCAGCAGCTCGCCCGCGCCCGAGCGCGACGCGAGCACCACCGGCATGGCGCCCGCCAGGCGCTCCAGCTCGGGCGCCCACGAGGCGGGCGTGTGCCCGCCGCCGGTGCCCTCCACGACGAGGCCGCGACAGCCCGACCCCGCGACCGCGCCGAGCAGCGACGCCCTCGTCGCCGGAGCCGAGCGTGAGCAGGCCCACCGGCGGGACGCGACGCGCCGGCCGGGAGCACCAGCCGCCGGCGGCCCGCCGGGCGCGAGCCGATGCGCAGCTCGCCCTCGCTCAGCCAGCCGATCGGCCCGGCCGGGGCTGGAGCGGAACGGGCAGATGCTCTGCGTGTGCTGCCTTGCGCACGAAGCGCGCCGCGTGGATCTCGTCGGCGAACGCGACGAGGCAGCCGAGGCCGCGCGCGTGCGGGCTGACCGCCGTGCGCACCGCGCCGAGCAGGTTGGCCGGGCCGTCGGCACCGGGCAGCACCGGGTTGCGCATCGCTCCGGTCACGACGACGGGCGCATCGCCGCCGACCAGCAGGTCGAGCGCGAACGCCGTCTCCTCGAGCGTGTCCGTGCCCTGCGTGACGACGATCCCCGCCGCGCCGCCGGCGAGCTGCTGCTCGATCTCCGCGGCGAGTGCGATCACGTCGGCGAGCGTGAGCTCGGGCGAGGGCACCTGCCGGAACGTCGAGGCTCGGATGTCGGCCGTGTCCGCGAGCGCGGGCACGCTGCGCACGAGCTGCTCGGCCGGCAGCGAGGGCGCAACGCCGCTCGCGTCCGACGACGACCGAGGCGATCGTGCCGCCGAGCGCGAGCACGCCGACCCGCGGCAGCGCGTCACCGGCGCTCATGCCGCGGAGCGCGCCGCTCGTGACGCGCGCGACGCGCTGGAAGACCGCCAGCGATGCGCCGAGCTGATCGGTGTCGAGGCCGCGCGTGATGAAGACGATGCCCGGCGGCTCGTCCGGGATGCGCTCGGCCGGCAGGTGCTCGGGGGTGTGCACGATGTGCTGGACGCCGTTGATCGAGACGAGCGCGCCGCCGTCCAGCTCGAGCAGGCCCTTGACGCGCAGCACCTGCTCGCCCCAGGCGTGCAGGAGCATGCTCAGCCAGACCGCGAAGCCGACCCAGTCGACCGGCCCCTCGCCGCTGACCCGCAGGGTGCGGACGTCGCTCGTGTGGGCGATCCCGAGCTCGTGCTCGGCGGCGGCGCCGTGGCGCGCGCCGTGCCCGCCGGCGCGCCGGGATCGCGCAGGGGCTGCGGCGGCGACCACGCCCTCGCGCGCCGCGCGGATCGTCGCAGCGGGGTTGAGCGCGGCCAGGCGCTCGACGAGCAGCGCGAGCTGCTCGTCCTCGACGAGGTCGGCCTTCGTGACGACGAGCTCGTCGGCGACGAGGATCTGCTTCGCGACCTCGGCGTGGGCGCCGAGCTGGGCGCCGCCGTTGACCGCGTCGACGGTCACGGTGAGGCGCTCGACCTCGAAGTGATGGCGCAGCATCGGGTCGGTCGCGATCGTGAAGACGATCGGCGCCGGATCGGCCAGGCCGCTCGTCTCGATCACGACGCGACGCATGTCGATGCGGCCGCGATCGCGGTCGTCGAGCAGCTCGCGCAGCACCTGCATCAGGTCCTCGCGCTTGGCGCAGCACGCACAGCCGCCGCCGACCACCTCGACGCGATCCTCGCTCGCCCGCAGCAGCCGGTGGTCGAGGCTGATCGCGCCGAACTCGTTGACGATCACCGCGGTCTGCGGGTCGCCCGTCAGCGTGCTGCGCAGCAGCGTCGTCTTGCCGGAGCCGAGGAACCCGCCGACGATCACGATCGGGATGCTCATTCCCGGATCCCGGCCAGGCGCTCCAGCAGCACGGGATCGAGCGGATCGAGCGGTCGGTGCGCGAGGTCCTCGGCCGCCGCCCAGACCTCGGCGAGGCCGCGCACGACCGTGACGCTGCCCTTGCGATCGGACATGTGCAGCGGTGACCCCGGAGGGGTCGTCGCTGTAGTCGAGGCCGTGCGCGCCCAGGATCGCCGCGATCAGCTTCCGGCGCTGCGCGTGGGCGCGCGTCGGAGCCTGCCCGCCCACGGGGACGTCCGTCCAGTGCTCCTCACCGACGAGGCTGTAGCAGAGGAGGCACATCGTCGGCAGGGCCGGTGCCGTCGCGCTAGCCCTTGAAGGGGTTGCGGCGGCGGTAGTCGTCGGCGGCGTCTTCCATCGTGACCCACTCGACGCCGTCGTGGCTCGTTGATGTAGCTCGATCAGCCGCTCGAGCATCAGCAGCACCTGCGGCCGGCCGCTGACGTCGGGGTGGATGGTGAACGGGAAGACCGCGTAGTCCATCTCGCGGTAGACCCAGTCGAACTGGTCGCGCCACAGCTCCTCGATGTCGCGCGGATTGACGAAGCCGTGGCTGTTCGGCGCCTTCTTCATGAACATCATCGGCGGCAGGTCGTCGACGTACCAGTTGGCGCCGATCTCGACGAGGTCGATCTCCTTGCCGTGCTCGAGCGGCTTCATCCACTCCTCGGCCTTCTTGGAGTAGTCGATCGACGTTCCACTGTCGCCGACGCGCGCGTAGAAGGGCTGGAAGTCGCGATAGCCCTGGCTGTGGTCGTAGGTGAAGCCGTACTTCTGCAGCAGGTCGGCCGTCGAGGCCGACATCTCCCACCACGGCGCGACGTAGCCGCGCGGCGTCTTGCCGGAGAGCTTCTCGATCAGCTCGATCGACTTGACGAGGACGTCCTCCTCCTGCGTCGGGCGTCATCGCGATCGGGTTCTCGTGCAGAGTAGCCGTGCGCGCCGATCTCGTGGCCGGCGTCGACGATCATCTTGCATCTGGTCCGGGAACGTCTCGATCGAGTGGCCGGGGATGAAGAAGCTGGTCGTGCAGGTCGTACTTCTTGAACAGGTTGCAGCAGGCGCGGCGTGCCGACCTCGCTGGCGAAGATGCCGCGCTGGATGTCGGACGGGCGAGTCCTCGCCGCCGTAGGAGCCGATCCAGCCGGCGACGGAGTCGATGTCGACACCGAAGATCACCTTGATCTCCTTGGGCATGAGCTCTCCTTTCGTCGCTGCGGATGCGTCCGAGCAGATTCTGCCCGCTTTGCCGCATCCGGGCGGGGGGAGGCGCCGCGGCCGCCGGGAAGGGTCGGCCGCAGCGCGCGCGAAGGTGCGCGCGTGCCGTGGACGCTCGTGCACGCGGACGGAACCGCCGCGGAGGGGGCCGGCCTGGCCGACGTCGAGGCCGGGCTCGCACGCGGCGGGCACATCTGGCTCGACATCGGGGCTCCGGAGCAGGGCGAGCTGGAGACGCTCGCGCACACCCTGGAGCTGCACCGGCTCGTGCTCGACGAGCTCGGTGACTTCGGTCAGCGGCCGAAGGCCGACGACTATCCCGGCCACACCCTGCTGGTCCTGTTCGGCGCCACGCACGACGAGGATCACCTCGTCGAGGTGCACGCCGTGGTCTCAGAGCGCTGGCTGCTGACGGTGCACACGGAGACCTGCCCCGCCTTCACCGGCCTGCGCAAGCGGGCTCTGGGCGGTGAGCCGCTGCCCGCGCCTGCGGCCCTGATGCACCGCATCGCCGAAGCGCTCGCCGACAGCTTCTACCCCGAGCTCGAGCAGATCGACGACCGCGTCGACGAGCTCGAGCACGAGGTGCTCGGCGACGAGCACGAGGACGTGCTCGCCGAGGTGCTCGGCCTGCGGCGCCAGCTCGTGCTGATGCGCCGGGTGCTCGGGCCGCAGCGCGACCTCGTCTCGCGCCTCGCCGCGGGCACCGTCACCCTGCCCGGGAGCGACGGCGACACGCAGCTCGGCTTCCGTGCCGCCCAGGACGAGCTGTTCCGCGTGACCGAGCTGATCGACGCGCAGCGCGACCTGCTCACGGGCGCGCTCGAGGTGCATCTCTCGACCACGTCGAACCGCCTCAACGAGGTCATGCGCCGGCTCGCGGCCGTCTCGACGGTCTTCCTCCCGATCACGTTCCTGTCGGGCTTCTTCGGCCAGAACTTCGCCTACATGGAGGGCCACGTCGACGGCGCGACGGCGTTCCTGCTCGGCACGCTGCTGCAGCTCGCGGTCGCGGTCGGCGTGATCGCGTTCCTGCGCGTCCGTCGCTGGATCTGAGCGCGCCTGCGGGCTCAGGCGGCCTCGGCGGCCGATGGGCACCTCGTCGACGAACGCCTTCGCGAGCCAGCAGGCGTCGTGCGCGAACGCATCGAGGTCGTCGTCGCTCGAGAGCAGCGCGGCGGTCGCGATGCGCACGCTCGCGCGGCCGGTCTCGACGACGAGCGCCTCGGGGCCGCGCTCGCACAGCCAGGCGATCAGCCCGGGCGTCAGCGCCGCGCGCGCCGCGATCTCGTCGCAGTCGTCCGCGATGCGCACGTCGTAGAGCGCGTCGAGCTCGGCCGACTCGAGCGAGAGCTTCCGGTAGCCGCGCGGCAGCGCGATGCGGGCGCCGCCGCCGCTCGCCCGACGGCGGAGCAGGAGTCCCGGCCCGTGCGGCACGACGCCCTCCATCGCGATCACGGTGAGATCGCAGAGCCAGATCCAGTCCTCGTTCTCCTGGTCGCGCTGCTCGCAGGTCACGAGCATGACCGCTGCGCGCACATCGTCGTCCAGCTTGCCCTCGACCGAGGCGTGCACGCGCCGGCGGTCGCCGGTGCGGAAGATCGCGGAGCCCTGCAGCGTGATCGCGTGCGAGGGCACGGCCGCCGAGAGCGCCTTCGACTCGTCCTCGGGACGCAGCATCTGCAGGCCGAGCGCCGTGTCGAGCGGGCTGAAGCCGGCGCCCGCGAGCGACGACCTTCGCGGCGGACGGATGGCGCGAGTCGGCCAGGCCGCGCGCGAGCCCCCACCAGCGCAGCACCTCGGCCGCGTCGCTGCGCACGGGCGGGCGGCGGCGCGCCTTGGCGGCGGCGACGACGAGCATGATCAGAAGCGGGAGCAGGAGTGCCTCGGGACGCATACGTCACGGAGTACTCGCTCGCGCGCCGTCTGTCGACCCCCGGGTGAGGGCGGGAATCCGCGGCTCGCGGGGCGCGCGTACCGATGACCGCGCGGTCACGTGACGTCCGGCCGGCGCTGCGCAGGTCGCGGCGCCGGCCGGCACTCGTCACGGGATGATGAACTCGAACGAGACGTCGTTGCGACCGACGTTGTAGTTGTAGGCGTCGAGCGTGATGACCTGGAACTCGCTGCCGGTGCACTGCTGCGAGAAGGCCAGGCCGCTGCCCACGAAGATGATCCCGAGCGCACCGGACTTCGCGCTCGCGACCGCGACCATCGAGGTCGTTGCTGGGATCGATGCCGGGGGCGGTGATGCAGAAGACGCCGTTGCCCGAGCGGCGGACCGTCACGCCGCCCTTGGCCTTCGACACGTTCGGCGTGCCCGAGGAGTTGTCGACGAAGCCGAAGGCGCGGGCCGTGCCGGGCGCGCCTGCGGCGCCCGGAGCACCGGCGGCACCGGCGGGACCGGCCGGGCCGGCCGGGCCGGCCGGCAGCTGCCCGGCCTTGAACGACTTCTTGAGCAGCGAGCCGCTCTTGATCTTCGCGGACGTGATCGTGTTGTTCTTGAGCTTCGACCCGGCGATCGTGCCGTCGACGATCGATGCGCCGGAGATGACCGTGGCCGCCACGGCCGTGCCGCTGAGCAGCACGAACAGGCACAGCGTCGAGACGACGTTGGCGTAGGTCAGCCGGGAACGTACGCGTTTGAGCATCCTGCGATTCCTCCCTCGGGGTTGTCGCACGAAGGTACGGATCTACGGGAATCCGGCAACGGCCGATGGTCGAGGGGGGATCGGAGATCCACCCATGACCTTTGTGGGTGGCCCCACGCGCCGCTATCGTCCGGAGACCGGCGCCGCGGACGGAGCGGAGCCCGGCACGGCCCGGGACGCCGCACCTCCTGCATGGATGCCCTCGCCAAACTCCTGTTCGCGCTGCTCGCCGTTCTCGGCTCGAGCTCCGGCAGCGCCTCGTCCGAGTCGCGCAACGCCACGCCCGCGAACCCGCAGGGCATCCCGTTCGCGATCAGCGACGACGCCGCCCAGCGCGCCTTCCCCGCACAGCTCGTCGTGGCCCGCTCGCTCGGCCTCTCGTCCGCGCGCGCCTACATCGACTGGTCGGCGATCGCCACGGCGCGACCGGCCCAGCCGCGCGATCCGAACGACCCCGCCTACGACTGGTCGACCGTGGATGCCGACATGGCGCGCTACACGGGCGCCGGGCTGACCGTCCAGTTCGCGTTCTGGCGCGTGCCGGCGTGGGCCAACGGCGGCGCCGAGCCGAACACGTGGCCGCTCGCCGCGCAGGACCTCGGCGACTTCGCCTACGCGGCCGCTCTGCGCTATCCGCAGGTGCGCCTGTTCTACGACTGGAACGAGCCGAACACGCGCATGTTCGCCGTGCCCAACACGGTCGAGGCCTACGAGCCGATGGCGCGCGCGGTCTACGCCGCCGTGCACGAGGCCAACCCGCGCGCGCTCGTCGCCGCCGGCAACCTCGCGCGCTACCGCGACGCCGGCCGGGATCCGGCGGCCTGGGCCGCGCGCCTGCGCGCCAACGGCGTGCCGATGGATCTCTTCGGCATCCATCCCGTACCCGGCCAAGTCGGCGCCGCTCGCGGTGCGCGATCCGCTCGACCGCATCGATCTGCTCGACGTGCCGGCGCTCTCCCGCTTCGCCGGGCGTGCCGGTGATCGTCTCGGAGTTCGGCTGGTCGTCCGACGACGCGGGGCCGGAGCAGCAGGCGGCGTGGACGGCCCAGGCGATCCAGGTCGCGCGCTGCACGCCGGGCCTCGCCGGGCTTCGTCTTCTGGGGCTTCCACGACCATCCCGTGCCGCTCGGCGTCCAGCCCGACCCGTGGGTGCGCTACGGCTGGCTCGATGCGACCGGACAGCCCAAGCCGGTCTTCCACGCGGCGTTCGACTCGCTGCGGCTGCCGCTCGACTGCGCCGCCGTCGGCGCGGCGGCCGGGGCGCCCGCGGGCTGGCCCGATCGCAGCACGATCCCGTTCCCCGACTCGTGACACGGGCCTAGACCGGACTAGACGTCGAGGCGGGCGTCCTCGAGGTCGAGGTCGCGCTGCACGCGGTTCATGACCTCGTCGTTGATGCGCCCCTGGCGGCGCAGCTCGACGACGGCGTTGCGCTCGGCGTCGAGCAGCTCGCGGCGCAGCCGCTGGTAGGCCAGCGACTGCTCCTCGATCGTGCCGTCGTCCTCGTCGTCGAAGCGCGCGGCGAAGCGGCTGGCGCGGAAGCGGTAGGCCCCGCGCATGCGCTCGGCGGTCTCGTCGCGCACCCACTCCTCGCCGGCCAGCTCCTCGAGCCGCCCGAGCGCGGCCTCGGCGGCGTGGATGCGCGCCTTCGTCTCCTCCTTCTCGGAGATGCCGTCGTCCTCGAGCCGGAGCGCGCGGATCACCGCGGGCAGCGTGAAGCCCTGGAAGACGAGCGTCGCGAGGATCACGCAGAACGCGAGGTAGATGACGTACGAGCGCTGCGGGAAGCTCGCGCCCGAGTCGATCGTGAGCGGGAGGGCGAGCGCTGCGGCCAGCGAGACGGCACCGCGCAGGCCGGCCCAGCCGAGCAGCGTCGGGTGCTGCCACGGCGGGTACGGATCGCGCTCGCGTATGCGCTTGAAGGCGAAGCGCGGCACGTAGGTCGACGGGAAGATCCAGATCAGCCGCGTGAGGATCACCGCCGCGCTCGACGATCAGGCCGTCGAGCAGCAGCGACGAGGTCGAGCGGCCCTCGAGCGAGTCGAGGATCGGCCGCAGCTGCAGCCCGACGAGGATGAAGAGCACGCCGTTGAGCAGGAACGTGAGGATCTCCCAGACCGCGTCGCCCTGCAGCCGCGTCTGGACGGTCGTCAGCTCGGGCGTGTACCAGCCGACGTACACGCCGACGGTGACCACGGCGAGCACGGCTGAGACGTGTGCTGCCTCGGCCGGCAGGTAGGCGAAGTAGCCCGAGAGCAGCGCGATCGCGATCTCGGTCGGCGGGTGGTTGATGCGACGGCGCAGCTGGCGGATCATGAAGCCCACGACGAGGCCGATCGCGACGCCGCCGACGACGTCGAGGCCGAAGCGCCAGGTCGCGTGCCACAGCGAGAAGGTGCCCGTGACCACGGCCGCGACGGCGAAGGAGTAGGCGACGAGCGCCGTCGCGTCGTTGATCAGGCTCTCGCCCTCGATCAGCGTGACGAGCCGGCGCGGCAGCCCGAGGCGCGAGCCGATCGCCGTCGCCGCGACGGCGTCGGTCGGCGCGACGATCGCGCCGATCACGAAGCAGACCGGCCACGACAGCCCGTCGATGAACGTGTGGGCGACCGCGGCGACGGTCAGCATCGTCGCCAGGACCATGCCCACGGCCAGCATCGAGATCGCCCGCGCGTTCGTCCGCAGATCGCGCAGGGAGGTGAAGAACGCCCCCGAGTAGAGCAGCGGCGGCAGGAAGCCGACGAGCACGATCTCCGGCTGCAGCTCGTAGTGCGGGGCGCCCGGCACGAAGCCGATGCCGAGCCCGCCGAGCACGAGCAGGATCGGATACGGGATGCGCAGGATCGGCGCGAGCACGAGCAGGCCGGCGCCCGCGACGAGCAGCGCGAGCATGACGAGCGAGTCGTGCGCGGAAGTGCTCACCTCGCGATACTAAAACCCGGTCGCGCACGGCTACGGCAGGCAGCGTTCCCTGCTAGCTTCGCCGGCGTGAAGCGCGCCCTCTGGACCTGGGCCGGCAATGCCCTCGCCCTCTACGCGGCGGTCGCCGCGGTCGGCGACGCAACGCTCTCCGGCTGGACGTCGCTGCTCGTCGCAGCGGCCGTTTTCGGCGTGGTCAACGCCGTCGTGAAGCCGGTCGTGAAGCTGCTCTCCCTGCCGGTGATCATCATCACGGTCGGAATCGCGCTCTTCTTCATCAACGTCCTGATGCTGTGGATCACCGACAGGCTGGTCGGCGGGATCCACTTCGACGGCTTCGTCGCCCTGGCGAGCGCCAGCGTCGTCATCTGGCTGGTCAACATGGTGCTGACCTGGCTGCCGGGGCCCTGGGGCGAGCAGAAGGACTGATGGGAAGGAGCGGAGGCGCATTCGCGCCTCCGCTCGACTTCCAGCTCTCTAGATCAGAGTCACGTTCTTTGCCTCGGGGCCCTTAGCGCCCTCGGCACCTTCGAACTCGACCTTCGCACCCTCGGCGAGCGACTTGAAGCCGTCGCCGGCGATTGCGCTGTGGTGGACGAACAGGTCCTTACCGCCTGCATCGGGGGTGATGAAGCCATACCCCTTCGCATCGTTGAACCACTTGACGGTTCCGGTTGCCATTTATGTAACACCTCCTCTGCCAAATCCTGAACGGGCAGAGATGGCGCGGAAAAGCGCAACCTCAGAACTCGCTCGCATGCACCCGTAACGGTAGCAGCCGCAAAGCATGCGTGGGTCGCGACGTGCGCAAATGCGGTGCCCGGCGACGACCGCGGGGCGCCGCTCCTACCGCAAACGGCCTAGCCAAGCCGAAAGCGACCCGCTGCGGCGAATCATCGGGTGCTTGCAAGCGCGGCGTCGTGATCGCTCGATCCCGCATGCCCAGGGGGACTGGGCGCCCTTCCGGCGCTCCGGGCGCGCGCGGAGCTAGATCACGGCGTCGTCGCGGGCGCTGCGGCACGCGTCCCCGGCGGGCGGGTCGCCGATACGGGCGACGGCGCCGGTGAGCAGCTCGCGCAGCCTGCCGATGTTCTCCGCGAAGGCCGCGAGCACCGCCTGCGCGGTCACCGCCGCGTGGCTCTCGTCGCCCGCGACGCCGACGTCGTAGTCGGTCACGAGCGCCACCGTCGCGTAGCAGAGGCCGAGCTCGCGGGCGAGCCAGCCCTCCGGGTACGCGGTCATGTTGACGAGATCCCAGCCCATCGCCTGGTACCACGCGCTCTCGGCGCGCGTCGAGAAGCGCGGGCCCTCGATCACGACGACCGTGCCGCCGTCGTGCATCGGCAGGCCGAGCTCGCCGCCCACGCCGAGCAGCGTGGCGCGCAGATCGGCGCAGTAGGGATCCGCAGCCGAGACGTGGCGCACGTCGGGGCCGTCGAAGTACGTGTGCGGACGGCTCGTCGTGCGGTCGACGAACTGGTCGGGGACGACGAAGACCCCGGGCGGCAGGTCGGCTCGCAGCGAGCCAGAGGCGCACGGGGCGACGACGCGCGTCACCCCGGCCGCGCGCAGCGCCCAGAGGTTCGCGCGGTACGGGACGAGATGCGGCGGGTGCTCGTGCTGCAGGCCGTGCCGCGGCAGGAAGGCGGTCGGCTGCCCGGCCACGGTCGCCAGCGAGATCGGGGCGGACGCGGGGCCGTAGGGCGTCTCCGGCTCGACGGTCTCCTCCGACTCGAACAGCTCGTACAGCCCGGAGCCTCCGATGATGCCGATCATCGCGCCATCGTAGGGTCGTTCGCGGTATCAGTAGGCCGCATGCCGCGCCTCCGACTCGCCCGCCGCCGGGCCGTCGCCTGCGCGGCGTCCGCGCTCGTCCTCGCACGCGCGGCGGGCGTCACCGTGGGCGCCGCGGGCACGGCGCCGACCGTCAAGGTCTTCTTCGCCCAGGGCGAGCAGCTCGCCGCGGTCGAGCGCCCGGGCGCCACGGTGCTGGACGCCCTCACGGCTGCTCGACTCGCTGCAGGCCGGCCGCTGCGACGCCGTGATCTACGACGCCCCGATCCTCGCCACGCAGCGCGCCCAGGTGTCGGGGCGCTACGGCCCGCTCGCGGGCGTGATCGACACGGGCGAGAGCTACGGGGTCGTCATGCCGACCGGGAGCGCGCTCGCGCCGGCCGTCGACGACGCGCTCACGGCGATCCTCGCCGCGGGCACGCTGGAGGCGATCTCGAAGCGCTGGCTGAGCACCGACCTCGCGAAGCTGCGCGCCCTCAGCTGAGCTACTCCGCGGGCACGGCGCTCGCGGCGAGGATGCGCTCGGCCACGCTCTGCCAGCTCCAGAGGTCGACCGCGGCTTGGCGCGCGCCGGCGCGCAGGGCGGCGCGCTCGGCCTCGGGCAGTCCGATGATGGCGTTGAGACGCTGCGCGAGCTCGGCCGCATCGCCGTTCGGGAAGCTCGCGAGCCGGCCCATGCCCTCGGGGTAGACGGCGTTCAGGCCCTGCGCGATCTCGGCGAGGCCCGAGTGGTGCGCGACCACCGGCGGGCAGCCGGCGGAGGCCGCCTCGGCGGCCACCATGCCGAACGCCTCGGGGAAGATCGACGGCACGACGACGGCGTCGGCGAACGCCGTGAGGTGGATCAGGTGACGGTGCTCGAGCGCGCCCGTGAAGAGCACGTCGAGACCCTCGGCCGACTGCTCGAGCGCCGCGCGCTCCGGTCCGAAGCCGACGATCACGGTGCGGCAGTCGACCTCGCGCAGCGCGTCCAGCAGGACGTGCACGCCCTTGTTCGGGATCAGCTTGCCGAAGTACACGACGGTCGGCCGGTCGCCGTCCAGGAACTCCGCGATGCGCTCGGCGTTGCCCTCGTCGGGCAGGCGCTCGCCGGCGTTGCCGGGGTTCGGCGGATCCTGGCGCGACTCGGCGACCAGCCCGGCGAGGGCCTCGGCGCGGGTCTTCGGCACCCACACGTCGATGTCGACGCCCGGCGGCACCGAGTGGACGCGCTCGACCGGCCCGCACACGTCGGCGACGACGCCGCGGATGTGCTCGGAGCCCACGATCGTCGCGGCCGCCCCGGCGAGCGACTCCGCGCCCCAGGCCGACAGCTCGGCGTTGCCGCGCATCGAGTACTCGAGCTCGGAGCCGTGCGCCGTCACGGTGTAGCGCGCGCCCGTCGCAGCGCCGACGGGGCCGCCCAGGATGATGTGGCTCGCGACCACGAGATCGGCCGGCAGGTGCTCGCGCATCGCCGCCGCGTTGGCCTCGACCCAGGCATCGAGCTCGGCGCGGCTCGTGGCCTGCACCTGCTGCACGCGGTAGCCGTCGTAGTGATCGAGCACGAATACGGGAAGCAGCCCGCCGACGTCGGGGCGGACGGTCGCTGCGCCGCCGAGGTCGTACTGGCCGGGGTCGGGATCCTGCGAGAAGACGGTGACGTCGTGTCCCGCGAGGCCCCACTGCCGCGCCAGCTCGCGCGCGAAGATGTTCGAGCCGGTGCCTGCGAGCAGGTAGCCGTGCCAGATGAAGATCCTCACGAGGCCTCGCAGCCCGTGGGCTCGATCAGCTCGGGGATGGCCACGCGCGCGTAGCGCTCCTGCTTCCCGGGGCGCGGCGAAATCGGATCGGTCGCCCCGGCCGAATGGCCGCGGTCGTAGCCCATGGCGTCGTCGCAGCCGTCATGGGGCGGGATCACGTCGCCCCCGCTGATCTGCTTGCCGGCGTTGTGCATGCTCTTCTCCTTCGTCACGCCCGTGCTCCAATCCCAGAGGGTCACCGACCAGGTGATCGGCACGTAGCGCTCCTCACGCAAGGCCCGCAGCGTGCCGGGGCGCCGGCGGCCGTACGGGGGCCGCATCAGGCGCTTGCCGTCGACCAGCGCCATCCGAGCTCGGTGCGCACCGCGAGGATCGAGACGGCCGCGCCGATCAGGAGGGTGCCGAGCGGCGTCGCGAGATCGACGCGGCGCGGAAGCCGATGCGTGGCCGACGAGGGTGTCTGGGCCGGGAGCGCCATCGGTGCGACGACCCTAGCAGCGCCGCGAGGCCGTTCAGGGCAGCGCGACGGGCCGCGGACGGCCCTGCTCGGAAGGCCCGGCCGCACGGCGGCCCGCCCGGATCGCCGTGGTAGGCTGGCCGAGCGCCACCGACTTCATGTCGTCGGCGGCGTGCGCGCGAAGGTGCGCCGCCGCACCCGATCGGGTGCGGCGCCTCTCGGCCGAGCGTCCGGCCGTCCCTCACTCCCGCACCCGCGCCACCACCGCGGGGCACCCATGGCTTCGTGACGCCGGCGTCACGCGCCCGACCCGACGGACACATGCCTGCATTCCCCCTGCCCGAGCCCTCCGGCCCGACCTCGCTCCTGCGCTCGCTCCGCGCACCCGGCGTGCTCCGCGTCGAGCTGATCGCCGGGCTCGTCGTGGCACTCGCCTTGATTCCCGAGGCGATCTCGTTCTCGCTGATCGCCGGCGTCGACCCCCGGGTCGGCCTCTACGCGTCGTTCACGATGGCCGTCGCGATCGCGCTGACCGGCGGGCGGCCCGCCATGATCTCCGCCGCGACGGGTGCGATGGCGCTCGTCGTCGTCTCGCTCGTGCGCGACCACGGCCTCGAGTACCTGCTCGCCGCCACGGTGCTCGCGGGCGTCATCCAGGTGGGCCTCGGCGGGCTCGGCGTGGCGAAGCTCATGCGCTTCATCCCGCGCTCGGTCATGACCGGCTTCGTCAACGCCCTGGCGATCCTGATCTTCCTCGCCCAGTTGCCCTACCTCCGCGACGTGCCGCCGATCGCGTATGCGCTCCTCGCCGCCGGGCTCGTCGTCGTGTTCGTGCTCCCGCGCCTGACGCGGGTCGTGCCCGCACCGCTCGTCGCGATCGCCGGTCTCACGGCCCTGACGGTCGCGGCCGGGATCGCCGTGCCGACGGTGGGAGACCAGGGCGCGCTGCCGAGCTCGCTGCCGGTGCTGGGCATTCCCTCGGTGCCGTTCACGCTGCACACGCTCGCGATCATCGCGCCCTACGCGTTCACGCTCGCCGCCGTCGGCCTGCTCGAGTCGCTGCTCACCGCGCAGCTCGTCGACGACATCACCGAGACGGGCTCCGACAAGGATCGCGAGGCCCGGGGGCAGGGCATCGCGAACGTCGTCACCGGGTTCTTCGGCGGCATGGCGGGGTGCGCGATGATCGGCCAGACGATGATCAACGTCAAGGTCAGCGGGGCGCGCACGCGGCTCTCGACTGCGGCGGCCGGCGTGCTGCTGCTCGTGCTCGTCGTCGCGCTCGGCAGCATCGTCGCCGTGATCCCGATGGCCGCGCTCGTCGCGGTCATGATCCTCGTGTCCGCGTCGACCTTCGACTGGCACAGCGTGGCGCCGGCGACGCTGCGCCGGATGCCGAGGGGCGAGACGGTCACGATGGTCGCAACGGTCGCCGCCACGGTCGCGACGCACAACCTCGCAATCGGGGTCGGGGTCGGCGTGATCACGGCCGCGGTGCTGTTCGCCCGGCGCGTCGCGCATCTCGTCGAGGTCACGAGCGTGCTCGATCCCGACGGCTCGACGCGCATCTACGCCGTGACCGGCGAGCTCTTCTTCGCATCCGATCGCGAGCTCGTGGGCTCGTTCGACTTCGCGGGCGATCCGCCGCGCGTGATCATCGACCTCTCGCGGGCGCATGTCTGGGACGCCTCCGCCGTCGCGGCGCTCGACGCGATCGAGACGAAGTACGCCGCACACGGCGTGGAGGTCGAGATCACCGGCCTCAACCACCGGAGCCGCGAGCTCCACGGCAGCCTCTCCGGGCAGCTGACCGGGGTCTGAGGCCCGCCGGCTCGTGACGCCCGGCTCACACGGGCGCGGCGGAGCGACTCCACCTCTCGGGGACGGCGGTCGCCGCGCGAGTGTCGCGTGGATTCGCCCGGCTGTCGCCCCCGCGGATCGCACGGAGCGATGCGCCCGCTCCTGAGTACGATGTCCCGCGTGTCCACCCCGGCAGGCGAAACGCGCGTCACGAGGATCTCGATCACGCCGATCAAGGGCTTCGCGCTCACGCGCGTCGACGAGGTCGAGGTCGGCCCGCACGGCGTGGCCGAGAACCGCCGCCTGCACCTCGTCGACGAGGACGGGCGGTTCCTCAACGGCAAGCGGTCGATGGCGCTCACGCTGATCCCGAGCCGGCTCGACGTCGCGACCGGTGAGCTCGCGATCGCGCTGCCCGGCGGAGCGGTGGTGAGCGGGACGATCGCGCTCGGCGAGCCGCACGAGACGGTCTTCTTCGGGCGCCCCGCGCCCGGGCGCTTCGTCGAGGGACCGTGGAACGCCGCGCTCTCGGGCCTGACCGGGCTCGACGTGCGCCTCGTGATGTCGGACGAGGTCGGTGCGGCCGGCGACCGCGGCTACGAGGGCAGCGTGAGCATCCTCTCCGAGGCGTCCGTCGCCGACCTCGCGCACACGGGCGGCGCCGAGGGCCTCGACTCCCGGCGCTTCCGCATGCTCTTCGAGGTGGGTGGCGTCGGCCCGTATGCGGAGGACGCGTGGATCGGCCGCGACGTGCAGATCGGCGATGCGGTCGTGCACCCGCACGGCAACGTCGGGCGCTGCGTCGTCACGACGTGCGATCCGGCCACCGCGAAGCGCGACTTCGACACGCTCGGGGTGCTCGCCGGCTACCGCCGCGACATCGTGACGACCGAGCCCCTGCCGCTCGGCATCGTCGGCGACGTGGTCACACCCGGGCGCGTCCGCGTGGGCGATCCCGTGACGGTGCTCTGAGGGAGCTCGCCGGCTCGTGCGCCAGAGGGGCGCGGCGAGCTCGCGACGAGCGGGCCGGCTACCCGCAGATGGCGACGGCGCGCTTGCGCGCCTGGTCGTTCATCGTCCGGATGGTGGCGTAGGGCTCGCCGCTGATGTCGCTGGCGATGCGCGAGAGCGTCGTGCTGCCGTGCGTCTCGAGGTACAGCAGGCTCGCCGTCTGCTTCACGCGCGCCGTGCGCATGTAGAGCGTGATCGCCGTCTTGCACGGAGCCGGCTGGCCGCGCAGGACCTTCGCCATCTGCCGCTCCCAGATCACACGCTCGGCCTCGAGGTTCGCGTGCCCGGCCTTCACGTAGCAGGCACCGAACTTGAGGTCGTTCTCGCCCCAGAGCTTCTGGCAGCGGTTGACGACGCGATCGTTGTCACGCGTCGTGAGCTTCGTCCAGCCGTCCGACCAGGCCCGGAAGCTCGGCGGCTTCGCGAGGGACTCGGCAGGGATCGCGAGCGTCGTCGCGAGGACCACGGGGAGATAGGCGGTGCGTCGCATGCGGGCGAGCCTAAAGCGGCGTTTTGCCTGGTGCAAGGGGGGTCGGAGGCCCCGCAGGCGAGCGTCGCCGCCGCCCGCCGAGCGTCCCGCACGTGTCGATCCGCGGACCTGGATTAGGTTGGGACGTATCCGCCGCGGCCTGCCGTCGCCGCATCGACAGAGTCCAGGAGTTTCGCCCCTTGTCCTCGCTCAATCGCTCCCTCGCGCGTCTCGCCCTCTGCGCCGTTCCGCTGCTCGTGTGCGCCGCGCCGGCCCCGGCGAGCCACATCAAGGGCGGCTCGGTCACCGCCGCGATCGGCGCCGACCAGCACCTCACGGGGCACGTCGAGTTCATCTACCGGGCGGCCGGGGCCTGCCCGGCGGCGCCCTCCCAGATCGTCGGCGCGTCCGTCCAGGTCACGGGACCTGCCGGATTCTCCGCCAACCCGAGCCTGACGAACGCCGTCATGTCCGCCTGCCTGCCCAGCACCAAGACCGAGAGCGGGGACTTCGACCTCGACCTCTCGGCGGCGCCCGACGGGGCGTACACCATCACGTACGGCAACTGCTGCCGCGTGACGCCGATCGCCAACGTGAGCGGGGGCAGTGCAGGCAGCACGGCGTACTCCGCGAGGATCATCAAGGCCGGCGCCACCGTCACGGCGACCCCGGCCATGAACTCGAACGTCTCGCTCGGCATCTCCACCCATGCGGCCTACGACCAGAATCTCAACGCGACGGGCAGCTTGCCGCTCGGCTACCTCCTGCTCCAGAGCCTGGCCTCCGGCCAGCCCGACTACGACACCACCGGCCCCTCGAGCAACATCGTCGTGCTCACCGGGACGGGCAACGTGTCGATCCCCGCGGGCACGACGAGCGGCCTCGTGGCGGGCACGGCATACGTCTACAAGGTGCGAGTGGTGGACGTGTTCGGCAACAGCTCGGAGCGCGAGGTCCTGCTCACCGTCAGCAACAACAACGTGCCCGTGATCGCGGGCTTGCAGACGACGGTCGACGTGCCCGCCGGCGAGACGACGACGCTGCAGTTCAACGCGACCGACGTCGACGGCTCCCAGGTCGTGAGCATCCTCCCGGCAGGGCTCCCCGCGTGGGCGACCGTGACTCCGACCAGCGGCAACCCCGCCACGGCGACGATGACGATCACCCCGCCCGCGATCCTGGCGCCGCAGGACGTCGTCGTCAACATCGACGCGACCGACAACGACAACACCGCGCCGATGACCGACTCGCGGAGCATGACGCTGCGCGTGACCGCCCCCGTGCCGGTCACGCCGCCCGTGCCCGTCGTGCCGCCCGTCGTGCCGCCCGCCCCCGTCCTCGCGCCCCCGCCGCCGGCGACCCTGCCGCCGCCGGCGCCGCCGGCACCGCCGGCGCCCGTCAGGAAGCCGGCCGCCAAGCCGGCCTCGGCCGAGCTGGTCGCGCACGAGGCGCTCGTCGCCGCCGGCGGCGAGACCTCGGTGGGCTGCAGCGTGACCGGAAGCGCCCTGAAGGCGTGCACGGTCAAGGCCTACGTCAAGATCACCGGTGCCGACGGGAAGACGCAGCTCGTGCTCGTGGGCAGCGGCGACGCGGGAGCGGTCAGGCCGGGCGGATCCGGCCGGGCCACGCTGCGGCTGAACGTCCGCGGCCGGGGCCTCGCAGCGCGCGTCGGCGGCGTCAAGATCGTGCTCAAGCTGACCGGCCGCACCGTCGCAGGCACGACCGTGCGCGCCCGCGGCACGGCGCTGCTGCTGCCGCGCCGAGCCAGCATGGTCACCTCCACGGGCCTCTTCGCGTCGGGCTCGGCCGAGCTGACGGATGCCGCACGCGCATCCGTCGATCGGCTCGCGCGCTCGCTCGCGCGCGTGCAGTCGATCGTCTGCACGGGCAACACCGACGGGCGCGGCGATCACGCCTACAACGCGCGGCTGGCGCTGGCCCGTGCCAAGACCGTGTGCGCGGTGCTCCGCGCCGGCCGTCCCGGTGTCGCGATCACGATCCGCGGCGCGGGCGAGAGCCGGCCCGCAGCGAGCAACGACACGCACGACGGACGCGCACGGAACCGGCGCGTCGAGGTGCTCCTGACCTACTGAGGCAGCGGCGGCGCCCTGCAACCGGCGCGACTCCCGATCGCGACGCGGAACCAACCAGTGGACGTCTGCTTCCGTCCGGAAGGCCTTCGTCTCGTAGAGGGGTAGGCGCGCGTCCAGATCAGAGCGTGGGGGGAATGCGCACGGTCGCGGGACCTGCGGCTTCGCTCATGACACGGTGCGCGTGGGCGAGGTCGACCGTGGCGAGATCGGCGAGCTCCTGGGAGGTGGCGATGCGCACGTTGGCCCTGTCGATGGCTTCCTGTGCGCCTCCCGAGCGCTGCGCGGCGGCGAGCTCGGCGCGCCCGCTCTCGAGCTCCTGCAGGGCGCGGGTGCGCTTCTCGCTGGCGCTGCCGGCGGCCTTCATCCACTCCGCCCGCTTGTGCTCGGTCGTGAACGCGCGCGTCTCCTCGCTGAGGTTCTCGTAGAGCGAGAAGTTGCGATTGTGCTTGGCCTGCTCCTGCTGGATGTCGCCGCGCTTGAGCTTGTACTCGTCTTGCGCCTGCTTGCGCTCTGCCGGGGTCGCCTTGGGGTCCATGGCCTTTCGGTGGAGCGCCTTCGCCTCGACGTCCATCGTCGCGAGCTCCCGCTCGCCGTCGAGCATCTCGTTGATGACCCGGGCCCGGTCCTTGAGTCCCTTGCCGTAGATGTTCTCGAAGTGGGCGCTCATCTCCATGAACTGCGGCGCGTTCTTCTCCATCTTGTTGGCGAACGCCTGGCTGATGACCTTCGGCGCCTCCCCGTCGGTCATGAACATCGCCTTGGCGAGCTCCTCGGGGGAGCCGAAGTCGTGCGCCTTTGCACGCGCGACCTGGAAGTAGAGGTCGGCGTGATCGCCCTCGTGGTAGAGCGCATGCACCATCTCGTCGAACTTCTTCTGACCGATCTCATCGGCGAAGAAGGCCTCGTCGAGCTGGATCGTCCACGTCTTCTGGTCGAACAGGCTCCCCTTCCCCCCGATCACTCGCACCGGGGGGACGCCCTTGGACTTGAGCGTCCTGTTGACCAGCGGCTCGAGCTCGCTGGGCCGCCTGAAGGCGGGGACGTCCTTCCACGATTTCACGACGCCGGAGACCTCCTCCGCGAGCGCGGCGGCCGGCCTGACGCTCGGCGAGAGCGCGGGCCCGCCCGCCTGCGCCGCCCGCAGCCGCAGCCCCTGCTGGCCCTCCTCGGCCGCGAGCGCGCCGGACGCGCTCGTGTGGCGTCCGCTGAGGCCGCTCGGCGCAGCGCCCGGCGGCTTTGCGGAGACGGCGTGGATCAGGCCGCCCTGTGCCTCCATGACGACGACCGTCAGCGCATCGATGAGCTTGTCCTGCGCGGTCGCCTTGGCCGCAGTGACCTGCTCGGGCGTGACGAGCGCATCCGCGTCCGACACGCTCGACCCGAGCGCCGCACCCATGGCGGACGCCTCCCCCTCCGCGTTCAGCGCCTTGGCGCCCGCGATGCCGATTGCGATCGCCGCGCCGCCCATGGTGCCGACCACGCCGGCCATCAGTGCCACGAACAGGGCCACGTCGAGGGCGAAGTTGGCGGCGCCCTCGACATCCGAGTTGAACTTCTTCTCGTCGCGCAGGACCGGCCCCATGACGCCCTTCGGGAATCCGCGGCCGGCCGCGCTGACCACCGAGCCGGCCCACATCTGGCGGTGGATCGGCGTCAGCGCGAGATAGGCGTTGTCGTCCTCGGCGAGCTTGAGTGAGGTCGCGGAGATCGAGCGGAGCGTGTCCTCGAGCAGATCCTGCGTCGTCTTCAGCCCCTTGACGGACTTTGAGTCCTTGTTCATCTCCTGCTCGACGTCGGTCGGCTCGGGAAAGGCGAGCGACTCGAGCTGGCCGCGCGAGGCGGCCGCGTACAGCACCGGCCAGGCATTCAGGATCACGGAGATCGCCCGGTTGGTGGCGTCCCACGGCTCCTTGACCATCGACCAGGTGCTGATGCCCGGGATGAACTCGAAGTCCTCGGGGGGCGGCTGGGAGGGGTTGAACGGGTCCGCGCCCTTGCCGACCTTACGGCCGGCCAGCTCCGTCAGGCGCTTCTGGTGGCGCAGGACGATCTTGGCCAGCTCCTGCTGATCCTTGAGGCGCTGCTGGATCCGCGGGGAGACCGCGCCCGAGTCGACGCTCGTGCGCGGGCCCGGCTTGGCGGTCGGGTCGCGCGAGAGCCCGGGCGGCGGGGTGAGGCCCCACTGATCCATCTCGTCGTGGACGACCTTGCGGTTGGCATCGAGGTTCTTGCGCGCCTTCTCGAGCGCGGAATACTTGAGCTCGGCGAGGCGGCCCTTGGTCTGCGGGATCTTCTCCGGGTCGGCGCCCTTGTAGATGCAGCGCTCCCAGACCACCTCGTGGGCGTCCGCGACCGCGTCGAAGCGGTCTCCGAACGACGCCCAGCAGGCCTCCATCGCCCGCTCGTCGTACTCCCCCGCGTAGTTCGCCAGCGAGGCGTGGTCGAGCAGGTAGATCTTCTCCTCGTCCGTGGCGACACCCCAGTCGCCCGGCTCGATCGCCTTCATGGCGCTCTGGGCGAAGAACGCGTCCTCCTTGAACTGCTTCTTGGCCTCGTCGATGCGCGCGCGCGCGTCCTTCGCGGCGGGCGTGGGCTCGCTGGCCTGCGGACCGGGCGAGCCCGGCGTGCTGGCGCCCTTGCTCGAGGTCATGCCGCCGGGCTTGTCCTCACGCTGGATGCGGTTGTCGGCGGCCAGCCTGGAGACGGCGCGATTACCGGCCGCGCGCTGCAACCCGTGGACGAACGCGGCCGGACGGCCCGACCCGCCCGCAGGGACCGCCGTGACCGCCATGGCGGTCGTCTCCGGCTCGTTGGCCGCCGATGTGGATTCCTGGCCCACCTGAGCGCGATCCTAGGGCGCGCGCGGGGCACGGGCAACCCCGTGACCGCCGGGCGTCTCGCCGCGCGGGCGGGCTGCACTGCTCGGTCCCGCTACGGGAGTCCCCCTCACGCAGGACGTTCCAGGATGGGCCGAGTAGGGATCGAACCTACGACCTTGGGATCAAAGAGTCGCGTCTCGCCATTTCGGCGTAGCTCGTAGTAGCTGGAGAGCTCCTGCTCGATCGTGAATTCCGCCGAGCTGCAGCATCCATGCGTTCGGTGCTGTTCGGGACGTCTCGGTGACACCGAAATGACACGCGCGGGGCGCCCCGCCCTTTGGTGCAACGACGAGTCGAGTCAGACGCGGGAACGGCGGCGATTGGAGCGTCGTAGACGCATAGCGGGCGTCGAAGTCAGGCCGTGGGCGACGATCGAGACGCCCACGCATGCGACGACGGTCCAGTAGACGATGCTGGCCTCGTCGGCAGCGAGAACGCCGGCGTGGAGAGCGACCGCGACGTAATAGAACGAGCCGATCCCGCGGATCCCGAACCAGCCGATGAACAGACGCTCGTCGCGTCGCACGCCGGAACGAAGCAGCGCGATGCCCGTAGCGACGGGACGGATGACGAGTAGCAGCACGGGGATCAGCAACCAGCCGCCGAGACCGGGCTCGGCCAGGCCGGCGAGCGTGACGGTGCTGCCGAGCAGCAGCACCAGCGCAAGCTCGGAGAAGTGCTCGACGGTCTCGGCGCCGCCGTGGACGCGCGCGTGCGATTCGTGCTCGGACTCGTGGCGGCGAAACGCGAGACCGGCGGCGAAGGCGGCCAGGAAGCCGTAAGTGCCGGCGATCTCGGCAATGCCGTAGACAGCCAGGGTGGCGGCGACCGCGAGCCACCCGTCGAATCGCTCGTGCATCAGCGAGCGGCGCCGCAGGAGCATCGAGAGGCGCGCCATCCCACTACCGGAGATGGCGCCGAGCGCCACGCCTGCCGGGATCGCGTAGAGGACGTCGGCGAGCGCCCACGTGCCGAGCCAGTCGGTGCCCCCCTCTGCGGCGATGTAGATGCCGAGAAACACGAACGGGAACGCGAGGCCGTCGTTTCCGCCGGCCTCTGCCGTGAGCGCGAAGTTCGGCTCCGGCTCGTCGTCGTCGCCGGGCGGCCCGACCTGCACGTCGCTCGCCAGGACCGGGTCGGTCGGGGCGAGGGCCGCGCCGAGAATGACCGCGGCGCCGAGCGAGAGCCCCATGACGGCCGTACCCCACAGGGCGATCCCCGCGATCGTGACCGGCATGGCGATCACGAGCAGGAGCAGCGGCGAGCGCCAGGTTCTCCAGCCCAGGGGCCGATCGATCCGCAGACCCGCACCGAACAGCGAGATGACCACTGCGAACTCCGCCAGACGCTCGATGACCTCGTAGTCCGAGAACGGGTCGAGGAGCTCGACGCCGAGCAGGCTGAGCGCCGCTGAGGCGGCCGCGCCGAACAGCAGGTACACGATGGCGGAGGTGAACGCCCGTTCGCGCTCCTTCGTGAGCGCGACGACGGCCACGAGCAACACCGCGCCCACGAACACGAGACCGATCGCATAGGGATCAGCGAACGAGAACCCTCGTGCGGCGGCGAACGGCAGCATTCATTCATCTAACCGGAGGGCGAGCTCAGCTAACCGGAGGGCGAGCTCATTTTGCAATCGCCACGCTCGAGCGCGTTGCGGGAGATCGGCGCCGGTGGAGAAGAGCATCGTCTCTTCCCAGACGGCAGACGGCCGCCGTTCGATCCTGGCTGCCACTCGGAACTCACGATCAGAGACCTCACGGAGCTACTCGCCGGACAGCTCCCGGTTCGTACAACGGCAACCAGCAGCCGGGCGCTCAGCAGGACGATCGATGGAGCGAACAGGCCCTTACGTCGAAGGTGCGCCGGTGAGCCCGTGCCGCCCGCGCGGACGAATGTCACGACGCGGCAGTGGCGGGCGAAGTAGGGCACCTGCGCCTTCCACTCGCGCTGCTGTACAAGCGTCCAGCTTGGCAGGAAGAGGATGGTGCGCTCGCCCTCGCCGAACGACTCGTAGGAGGTGCGTACGCCGCCCCGCGCGACGAGCCCGGCCTCGTCGGGTCGCGCGCCCGGGTTGCGGGTTGCAGCGACACCGATGCGCCGATCGTAGTGCTCACCGATGGGCCTCGACCACGATGTTGAACGAAAACCGTCGTAGACCGGTGCGGAAGTGTCTTTGAGCAGGTATATCTCGGGATGGGCCGAGTAGGGATCGAACCTACGACCTTGGGATTAAGAGTCCCCTGCTCTACCAGCTGAGCTATCGGCCCCGGGTGCGGAGAGTACCAGCGGTCTGGTTCAGGCGGCGCGGCCCGACGAGAGCGCGCTGTCGGCGTCGTCGGCGAGCTGCACGAGGCGCGAGACGCCGATGCGCTCGAGCGCTTCGCGGACGCGCTCGTCGGCGCCGCACAGGGTCAGGCGGCCGCCGCGCAGGCGGGTGTCGCGCGCGGCGCGGACGAGCACGCCGACGGCGCCCTCGTCCATCGTGCCGGGCGGCGACAGCTCGATCACGATGTGGTGCGCGTCACGCGCGGCGTCGCTCGCGAGCACCTCGGCGAGGTCGGCGACCAGGTGGTAGTCGAGCGGCTCGCTCACGCTCAGGAGCACCGAGCCGTCGGGCGTCGACTCGATATCGATCACGGAGACGTGCTCGTGCCGGTGCCCGTCCGGCTTCTTGAGCTCCTTGACGATCGTCTTCACCTGCGGGGCGTTGACGTCGTCGGGCGCGAGCTTCAGGAACGACTCGTAGGCCTTGATCGCGGTCTTGGAGTCCTGCGCGCTCTGCGCCGCCGAGCCGTAGTTGAGCCAGATCGGTCGCCGCGAGGTCGTTCTTGCTGAAGCCGGGCAGCTTGACGAGCTTGCCGTAGGTGGTCGTCGAGCGCTTCCACCAGGTGGCGGCCTTCTTGCCGATCGTGCCCGCCTCGCGTGAGCAGCTTGCTCTGCTGCTCGTGCTCGGACGCCGCCTGCGCCTGCGTCACGGGATCCTCCGACAGCGTGCCGAGCGTGCCGCCGGCGAACGTGCTGTCGGCGCCCGGCGACGAGGTCAGCGCCTGCTGCTGGATCTGCTGGGCCTGGTTCGAGTTGTTGGTCGCCACCTGCGCCTGCGCCAGCGCGAGCCGCTGGATAGCTGTCCATGTCGTTCGGCGTGAGCGCGACGACCTTCGCTCCAGGCGCCCGGCCTCGTCGGCCGGCCGCGACTCGCCGGCGTACGCGTCGGCCAGCTGCTGCCACGGGTCGCGTTCTTGGGATTCGCCTTGACCTTCTTCTGGAGCGACCCGACGGTCTCGTTCGACGTCGTCGAGGTGCCGGTGCCGTCGTCCTGGCCGAGGATGTCCGACAGCGACGCCTGCGAGCCCGTGCCGACGCCGCCGATGATGAACGAGGCGGCGAAGATGGCGGCGAGGACGAAGAAGACGGCTGCCGACCCAGCCCTGCGGCTGCGGATCCAGATGATCATGTGGGGAGATGATCATGTGGGGGGCGTCTCGGCTTGTTCGAGGAGGAGCGAGCGCGCGACTGCCGCGGTGTGGAGCGCGCGTTCGAATTCGGTCGAATCCACACCGTACAGCACGTCGCCGCCAATCGCGACCAGTGTCACGAGAGCCGGCGAACCGCCCAGGACGAGCGCCGAGACGGGATCGTCGCAGGGCCAGAACGGCGTGCGGTCGAGCCGCACGGCCGACGAGATCGGCGAGCAGCCCCGGGGCGAGCGCGCCGCGATCCTCGAGACCGAGCGCGCGGGCGCCGTCGAGCGTGGCCATCTGCAGGGCCGCGGCCGTCGAGAGCGCCTCGGGGTCGCCGCACGTCGCGCGCGCGAGCAGCAGTGCCGCGCGCAGCTCGTCGAACAGGTCGAGCGACAGCGCCGACGACGGGCTGTCGGTGCCCAGGCCGACGCGGATGCCGGCCGCGCGCAGGCGCGCGAGCGGGGCGACGCCGCAGCCGAGCAGGGCGTTCGAGCGCGGGCAGTGCGCCACGGCCGCTCCGGTCGCGGCCAGGGCGGCGATGTCCTCGTCCTCCGACGTGCACCGCGTGCGCGACGACGGTCTCGGGGCCGAGGAGACCCGCGCTCGGCGAGCTCGAGGATCGGGTGGCGGCCGTAGGGCCCGACCGAGCGGGCGAGCACGCCGGTGCCCGCGACCATCGCGTCGAGCTCGTGGCGCGACTCGCCGAGGTGCGTGACGACGCGCAGGCCGCGCGCGCGCGCGAAGGCCGACCAGCTCGGCGAAGAGCGGCAGCCCGACCGTGAACGGCGCGTGCGGCGAGACGCGCGAGCTCGACGCGCGGGCCGGCGTCGCCGCGCCAGGGCGTCCACGCGCTCGGCGAGCTGCCGCGTGACCGCGGGCGCGTCGGCGTCGTCCCCGCCGAAGGCCTCGATCGCGACGACCGCGCGCAGCCCCGCCTCGCTGCAGGCCGCGACGGCCGCGCCCGAGTAGGCGGCGTCGACGACGGTCGTCGATGCCCGAGCGCAGGCACTCGGCGGCGCCGAGCGCGCGCCATCGCGGCGAGCCCGTCGCGCCCGAGCGCCCACGTGCGGCGCACGTGCGCCGCGATCCACGGCGCCGAACGCGAGGCCGTCGCCGAGGCCGGAGTAGGCCGCGTACTCGATGTGCGAGTGCAGGTTCACGAAGCCGGGAGCGAGCACGCACCCCGGGCAGATCGACCCGGCTCGCGCCCGGGATGCCCGCGGCCGAGCTCGGCGGCGTCGCCGACCGCCGCGATCCGATCGCCCTCGACGAGAACGGCCGCCGCCGGCGAGCGGCGGCGCGCTGACCGGCACGACCCAGTCGGCCGAGAAGAGCGTGCTCACGCCTCGCTGGCGGCGGCTTCGGCGTCCTCGTCCTTCGATGCGCACGCGCTCGACGCCGCGCGCGACCCAGATCGAGACCTCGAAGAGGACGAGCAGCGGCAGGAGCGCGAGCAGCATCGAGACGGGATCGGTGCCCGGCAGCGCGGCGGCGCCGGCCGCGAGCAGGACGATGGCGATGCGCCGGTTCTTCTTCATGACGCGCGACGAGAGGATGCGCAGGCGCGTCAGCACCCAGACCGCGGCGGGCATCT
This sequence comes from uncultured Actinomycetes bacterium, assembly GCA_963834415.1. Lineage (GTDB taxonomy): Bacteria > Actinomycetota > Thermoleophilia > Gaiellales > JALYLC01 > JALYLC01. The sequence continues at coordinate 230,777 of CAWIBP010000006.1, forward strand.
CGAAGATGATGCCGATGATGAACATCATCGTCATCTCGAACGGGTAGAGGCTGCGCGCGCGCGGCAGCGCGGTGACCTCGTCCGACGCCCAGAAGTAGAGGAAGCGCACCGCCGACGGGCACGACGACGTAGTAGCCGAACGCCGCGCCCCCGCAGGAACAGCAGCGGGATGAACACCAGCAGCGGCCGCATGCGCTTGCTGACTTCCTGCGAGAAGGCGGGGATGAGGTACGAGTAGAGCTGGTAGAGCAGTGAACGGGAACGTCACGAGCAGCGCCGTGTAGACGCTGATCAGGATCGTGAGCGTGAACGCCTCGCCGATCTCGGTCGTGATCGGCTTGCTCTCCTTGAGCTCCGCCGGGAGCTGCGCGTTGAGGATCTGGAAGAGATCGTGGTAGCGCCAGAACGCGACGGCGAACGCGACGGTGAGCAGGACGACGCACGCGATCATGCGATCGCGCAGCTCGGTCAGGTGCTCGACGAGCGTCGCCTCCTCGCCGTGGTCGAGCCGGCGGACGCGCGCCAGCCGCTGGAGGAGGCGGATCACGGCGGGTGTCTAGGAAGCGTCCGCAGGGGTCTTGTCGGAAGACGCCGGTGCGGCTGTGGGCTCTGCCACGACGACGGGCTCCGGCGCCTCGGCGGCGGGCGGCAGGTCGGCGGGCGGCAGTTCGTGGACGCGCGCGCTCACGGGCTCGTCTTCCTCGTCGGCGGTGACGTCGACGGTGTCGTCGTCGTTGATGCCCTCCTTGAACTCCTTGACGCCCTTGCCGAGCGAGCGCGCCATCTCGGGCAGCTTCTTGGGGCCCAGGACGACCAGGGCGATGACGAGCACGATGAGGATTTCTTGCGGTCCGATGGATCCGAACACGGGGGCTCCTTTCAGGAGGCCAACGCGCGAAGGATAGACGAGCGAGCGGGAACGAGCCGCATCCCGCCCGGGGGAGGCTGCACCTCGGCACGTCGCGTGGACTGTTCGCGGCAGAACGGGGGTATGGATCGTTTACGTCCGCGCGGCGCCGTTGGTTAGCAGCCGGACTTAGGGCGCTCTTAGACGGCCTGGGCGCGCTACTCTGCATGAGTTAGGCGCACCTAGTACGCCTGTGAATCTGTCTCTTACGCGGCCCCTGGGCGGTCCGCTTCTCCGGAAAGGCACGCACGTGGCTGACCTCGTCATCGAGGGTCTCCGCGCCGAGATCGACGGCAAGGAGATCCTGAAGGGCATCGACCTCGAGGTCTCCAAGGGCGAGGTGCACGCGCGTCATGGGCCCGAACGGCTCCGGCAAGTCGACGCTCTCGTACGTGCTGATGGGGCATCCCGCGCTACGAGGTGACGGCGGGCACGGTGACCGTTCAAGGGCGACCGACATCCTCGAGCTGGAGCCCGACGAGCGCTCGCGCCTCGGCATGTTCCTGGCCTTCCAGTACCCGCACGCCGTCCCCGGCGTGACGGTCTCGAACTTCCTGCGCCAGGCGGTCAACGCCGCACCGCAAGGGCGGGCCCGACGGCGCCGACAACCCGATCTCCGCCAAGGAGTTCGGCAACAAGTTCCGCGCCGCGCTGCGAGCTGCTCGAGGTCGACAAGTCGCTCTCGAGCCGCTACCTCAACGACGGCTTCTCGGGCGGCGAGAAGAAGCGCGCCGAGATCCTCCAGATGGCGATGCTCAAGCCCGAGCTCGCGATCCTCGACGAGACCGACTCCGGCCTCGACATCGACGCGCTGCGGATCGTGTCCGAGGGCGTCAACACGCTGGCCGGTCCCGAGCTCGGCGTGCTCGTGATCACGCACTACCAGCGCATCCTCAACTACATCAAGCCCGACCTCGTGCACGTCCTGATGGACGGCCGCATCGTGCGCTCGGGCGGAGCCGAGCTCGCGCTCGAGCTCGAGCAGAGGGCTACGACTGGGCGTCGCCCCGCAGCAGGAGGTCTGAGCATGGCTCCGGAAACCGCACAGCGTCGACATCGGCGACGTACCAGTACGGCTTCCACGACCCGAGACCAGCCGTCTTCAAGACGCGCGCAGGGCCTCGACGAGGACGTCGTGCGCGAGATCTCGGCGCATGAAGAACGAGCCGCAGTGGATGCTCGACTACCGCCTCAAGGCGCTCGCAGATCGTTCCGCCGGAAGCCCATGCCCACCTGGGGCGGCGATCGTCTCGAGGCATCGACTTCGAGGACATCTACTACTACGTCAAGCCGACCGCCGACGAACGCGCGCAGCTGGGACGACGTGCCCGGACGACATCAAGCACACGTTCGACACGCTCGGCATCCCCGAGGCCGAGCAGAAGTTCCTCGCCGGCGTCGGCGCCCAGTACGAGTCCGAGGTCGTCTACCACAGCCTGCAGAAGGACCTCGAGGAGCAAGGGCGTGATCTTCCTCGACACCGACCAGGCGCTGCACGAGCACGAGGACCTGTTCCGCGAGTACTTCGGCACCGATCATCCCGCCGACCGACAACAAGTTCGCGGCGCTCAACTCGGCGGTGTGGTCGGGCGGCTCGTTCATCTACGTGCCGAAGGGCGTGCAAGGTCGAGATGCCGCTGCAGGCCTACTTCCGCATCAACACCAAGAACATGGGCCAGTTCGAGCGCACGCTGATCATCGTCGACGAGGGCGCCTACGTGCACTACGTCGAGGGCTGCACGGCGCCGACGTACTCGAGCGACTCGCTGCACTCGGCGGTCGTCGAGATCGTCGTCAAGAAGGGCGGCCGCTGCCGCTACACGACCATCCAGAACTGGTCGAACAACGTCTACAACCTCGTCACCAAGCGCGCGGTCGCCTACGCAGGACGCGACCATGGAGTGGGTCGACGGCAACCTCGGCTCGAAGCTGACGATGAAGTACCCGGCCGGTCATCCTCATGGAGCCGGGCGCGCACGGCGAGGTGCTGTCGATCGCGTTCGCCGGCGAGGGCCAGCACCAGGACGCCGGCGCCAAGATCACGCACGTCGCGCCCAACACGACCTCGAGCAGATCATCTCGAAGTCGATCACCCGCGACGGCGGCCGCGCCTCGTACCGCGGCCTGCTGCAGGTCAACAGGGCGCGAAGGGCGCGCAAGTCGAAGCGTCGTCTGCGACGCGCTGCTCCTCGACGAGGACAGCCGCTCCGACACGTACCCGTACATCGAGATCGACGAGAACGAGGTCGACATCGGCCACGAGGCGACGGTCTCCAAGATCGGCGAGGAGCAGCTCTTCTACCTGCGGAGCCGCGGGCTCACCGAGGACGAGGCGGCCGCGATGATCGTCACCGGCTTCATCGAGCCGATCGTCAAGGAGCTGCCGATGGAGTACGCGGTCGAGATGAACCGGCTGATCCAGCTGCAGATGGAAGGCTCGGTCGGCTGATGGCCGCCTGGCTCGACGAGCGCCGCAGCGAGGCTCGCGCGGCGCTCGCAAGCACGCCCCTGCCGACCCTCAAGGACGAGAACTGGCGCTACACGTCGCTGCGCGGCATCGACTTCGACGCCTTCGCGACGGCCGAGGCGAGCGGCGACGCCGAGCGCGCACCGACGGTGCTCGGCGACCTCGAGACGGCCGGCGAGCTCGTCCAGCGCGGCCAGCGGATCGTCTCCGTCCGCCTCGACGACGACCTCCGCGCGGCGGGCGTCGTGCTCTCGTCGCTCGACGACGCCGTCGAGCAGCACGGCGAGCTCGTCGACCGGCACCTCGGCAGCGTGCTCGACCTGCGCGACCGCTTCATCGCCGAGAACTCGGCGACCTGGAGCGGCGGCGCGTTCGTGTACGTCCCCGCCGGCGTCGCCGTGACGAAGCCGCTGCGGCTCGTGGTCGAGAACCCCGAGGCCGGCTCGCGCACCGTCTGGCGCACGCTCGTCGTGGTCGAGGCCGGTGCGCAGCTGACGCTGATCGAAGAGCAGGCGCCGGGCGAGCCCGGCTACCTCAACGGCGCGCTCGAGCTCGTGCTCGGCGAGGGCGCCAACATCGACCTCGTGCAGACGCAGGAGCTCCACCACGAGACGTACCACTTCACCGCGGCCCGCGCCGAGATCGCGCGCGACGCCACGCTCAACTGGTCGTCGCTCGGGCTCGGCGGCAAGCTCGGCAAGGCGCGGCAGGAAGCGCGCCTCAGCGGCCCCGGCTCGACGGTGCGCGCGACGGGCATCTACGCGCTCGGCGAGCGTCAGCATCTCGACCTCGACACCTCCCAGGAGCACGCGGCCCCGAACGCCGTCAGCGACCTCGCCTACAAGGGCGCGCTGCGCGGGCACGCCCGCTCGGTCTGGCGCGGCATCATCAAGGTCGACAAGGGCGCCCAGGGCACCGACGCGTTCCAGGAGAACCGCAACCTGCTGCTCTCGGGCCATGCGCACGCCGACTCGATCCCCGGCCTCCAGATCCTCGCCAACGACGTGCGCTGCACGCACGCGGCGACGGTCAGCCGGGTCGACACGGAGCTGCTGTTCTTCCTGATGGCGCGCGGGTTCGAGCGCGCCGAGGCCGAGCAGATGCTCGTCACGGCGTTCTACGCCGACGCGGTCGCGCGGATCGAGAACCTCGCGGTGCGCGAGCGCTTCGCCGCAGCGCTGAAGCTCCGCAGCAGCTGATCACGGCAACGCAACCGTGAGGTTGCATATGCTCCCGGCATGAGGATCCTCACGCTGGGCGGAACGCGCTTCGTCGGACGGCACATCGTCGAGGAGGCGCGCGCTGCCGGGCACGATGTCGCCGTGCTCACCCGCAAGCAGCAGCCACTGCCGTGGGACGACGTCGAGCAGCTCACCGGCGACCGCGACACGGGCGACCTCGCGGCGCTGCGCGGCCGCGAGTGGGACGCGTGCATCGACGTCAGCGCCTACCTGCCGGCCTGGGTGCGCGACTCGGTCGCGCAGCTCGCGGGCGCGGTCGAGCGCTACGTCTTCATCTCGACGGCGTCGGTCTACGCGCCCGGCGCCGCCGAGGGCCGGGACGAGACGGCGGCGGTGCTGCCCGCGGTGCCCGAGGACGAGTCCGGCATTCCCGCAGCCGAGCTCTACGGTGCGCGCAAGGTCGCCTGCGAGCAGGCGGTCGAGGCCGCCTTCCCGGCGCGCTCGCTGATCCTCCGCCCCGGCATCGTGGCCGGGCCGTTCGACCCGACCAACCGCTTCGACTGGTGGGTCGAGCGCGTGGCGCGCGGCGGCGAGGTGCTCGGACCCGGCGCCCCCGAGACGCCCGTGCAGCTGATCGACGGGCGCGACCTCGGCGCGTTCACGGTGCTCCTGACCGAGGCGCTGACGACGGGGATCTTCAACGTCTGCGGGCCGCCGTCGTCGTTCGGCGAGCTGATCGAGGCCTGCCGCGCCGGCACGGGCTCCGACGCCAGGGCGACGTGGGTCAGCGAGCAGCGTCTGCTCGAGGCCGGCGTCGAGCCGTTCGCGGAGCTGCCGCTGTGGCTGCCGGCGAGCGATCCCGGGCACCGCGCCTTCTACGCGTTCTCGAACGCCCGGGCGATCGTCGCCGGCCTCGAGCTGCGCCCGCTCGCGGACACCGCCCGCGACACGCTCGAGTGGATCCGGGCGGTGCGCGCCGGACAGCTCCCCGCGCCGACCGCGGGCATCTTCGTCGCGCGCGGGCTGAGCCCCGAGCGCGAGGCTGCGCTGATCGCAAGCGCCCATCCTCCTGGTGGAGAGTAGTCCGATCGACAAGTCGATTGGGAGCGCGGAAGATGGATGGCGGACGACTGGTCGACGCTCACGTGAACGCCGTCTGCGGCCGCTACGACCTGCTCGGGCGTGCGATGGCCGGTCGGCCGGACGCGGCCGGCGAGCGTGCCGTTCAACGACCTCGGCTACCTGTACCGGGCGATCGCCAGGCACCCGGTCACGGTCGCCTGACGGCAGACCCGGACGCGGCGCCCGGCGGCGGGTCGCGCCTACTCCCCGCGCCCGCCGCCGGTCAGGAAGCGCGGCACGCTCGGCACGCGGGCACGCCCGAACATCGCCTCGCAGCGCGTCTCGAGATAGCGGAGATGGCGGTCCATGACCTCGTCGATGATGTCGTGATCGCCGCGCATGACGGCCTCGAGCGTCTCGAGATGGAGGTCGATGCTCTCGGCCGTGGCCGCCGAGTCCTGGTCGTGCGACAGCACCTGGTAAAGCGGCCCCGAAAGCTTGCGGTAGGTCTCGCGCATCGCCGACTCGAGCTGCGTGTTACGCGCCGCGCGCCAGAGCAGGCGGTGGAAGAGCACGTTGCCCTGCGTGATCTGCCACCAGTTCGACTGGTGCGCGCGCTGCAGGTCGATCGTCCTGCTGATTGCGTCGAAGTCGTCGCTCGTGCCGCGCAGCGCGGCGAGCTGCGCGACCCGGGGCTCGATCACGCGCCGTGCCTCGAGCGCCTCGAAAACCACCTCGGCGACCCATGGCTCGCGGTCGGCGACCAGCGACTCGGGCATCCAGATCGAGGCCACGCGCGTGCCGCCGCTGCCGCCCGCCTCGACCGCCAGGACGCCGGCGTCCTGCAGGATCTCGATCGCGTCGCGGATCGTGCGCCTGCTGACGCCCATCGCGAGCGCGAGGCGGCGCTCGCCGGGCAGCACCTGCTGGTCGCCCAGCCGGCCCGCCTGGATGAGGTCGAGGATCTGCTCCACGACGGCATCGCTCGCGCGCTCGGGCTTGACCGACGAGAAGAGCTCGATGGCGGCTCTCTGGGCGGTTGGAGAGGCCATGGGCTTCGCCATCTTACGCTCCGCTCCGCACCATTGCAGACCGCTGGTGGTATCTGTAGGGTACCGCCCTCAGTGACCCCGGAGTGATCGCTCGAGCGTCCGTCGAACGGCGCCGCCGCGACGCCGAGCCGGCACGCAAACCGGTCGAGTGAGGGAGGATCGTCGTGGAAGCGAGCGGACAGGGCGAGAAGCCGGCACCGGCGTCCGAGCAGCTCTTCATCCGGAACGCGACGGGCCTCGTGCGCGGTGTGCGCCCGCTGTCGTCGCTCGTGATCGGCTACATCGTCGGCAGCCCTGTCCAGGTGCTGGGCGCGGGCCTCTTCTTCGCTCTCAGCCTGTATCCGGGCGGCAACCTGTACCTCGGACTGGCGCTCATCCTCCCGATGATGCTCGCCTACTCGTACACGTTCGGGCTGATGACGGCGGCCGTGCCGCGCTCCGGCGGCGACTACACGATCGTCAGCCGCGTCATCCATCCGGCGCTCGGCGTCATCTCCTCGGTCTTCATGCTGCTCGCCCAGTTCATGTCGGTCGCGTTCTTCGGCATCGCGTTCGTGTCGACGGGCGTCGTCCCGGGCCTCAACGCGATCGGCCTGATCGGCGGCAACGACACCTACACCGGCTGGGCGAGCGACATCTCGTCCAGCCAGGGCTGGCAGTTCGCGCTCGGCTCGCTCGTCGTGATCGCGGCGAGCGCGATGTTCATCGGCGGCTGGCGCTGGACGCTGCGCATCCAGAACGCGATCTTCCTGTTCACGCTGCTCGGCGTCGTCGTGGCGACCCTGATCGCGCTGTTCACCTCGAAGTCGGGCTTCATCTCCGACTTCAACTCCTTCGCCAGGCCGTACACGAACGACCCGGACACGTACAACAGCGTGATCGCGACGGCGACGGCGAACGGCGTCGACCCGAGCCCGTCGTTCTCGCTCTCCAACACCTGGCCTGTCGTCGGGGTGCTCGCCGGCTTCTCGATCTACACCTACTTCTCGTCGTTCATCGGCGGCGAGCTGCGGCAGGCTCGCTCGGTCGGCACCGCCAGCCGGATGGCGCTCGCGGGCGTCCTCAACATCGTCGGCGTCGTGGTCTGCGTGCTCGTCTTCTTCCACACCCTCGGCTCGGAGTTCCTGACGGCGGGCTTCGGTGGCGGCATGCCGGAGAGCCTGCCGGTCTCGCCGTATTACTTCTTCATCGCCGCGGTAATCGTCAAGAGCAGCCTGCTCGCGGCGTTCCTCGCACTGAGCTACTGCCTCTACTGGCCGCTGATCACCTACATGGTGTTCCTGCAGCCGACGCGGATGCTCTTTGCATATGCCTTCGACGGCCTCCTGCCCGCAGCGATCGCACGCACCTCCGCGCGCGGCAACGTGCCGTACGTCGCGGTCGCGATCTCGATGATCGGCTCGCTCGGCACCCTCTGGTGGGCTGTCTACCACGGCAGCTCGAACTTCTTCCAGATCCTCGTCTACGCGATCCTCGTGCAGCTGATCTCGATGGCCCTGGTCGGCCTGGCCGCCGTCGTCTTCCCGAAGACGCGGCCCGAGATGTACTTCGCGTCGGCGACGACCCGGACGTTCCTGGGCATCCCCGTGGTCTCGATCGCCGGCGGCGGATCGATCATCTCGAGCATCGTGCTCTGGATCATCTACTTCCAGTATCCGGCGCTCGGGCTGTCCGACCAGAAGGGCCTGCTGATCTGGATCGCGATCACCGTCGCGCTCTCGCTCGCCTACTACTACGGCGCGCGCGCCTACCAGCGCACGCGCGGCAAGGATCTCGACTACGTCTTCAGCGAGATCCCGCCGGAGTGACGGATGCTCGGTCGTAAGAAGCGCGCCGAGGCCTCGTTCTCGCTCTACTACGCGTCCGACGTCCACGGCTCCGACGTCTGCTGGCGGAAGTTCGTCAACGGGCGCGCGTTCTACAAGGCCGACGCCATCATCATGGGCGGCGACCTCACGGGCAAGGCGGTGGTGCCGATCGCGCTCGCGGCCGACGGCTCGTACCGCGCGACGTTCCTCGGCGAGGCGCACAGCGGGCCGGCCGCCGATCTCGAGCGCCTGCTCGCAGCGATCCGCTACAACGGCATGTACCCCTGGCAGGGCACGGCCGAGGAGATCACCGCGGCGGCCAACGACGCCGTGCTCCAGGACGAGGTGTTCGAGCGGGCGATGCTCGGCGAGCTGCGCCGCTGGATGCAGCTGACGCGCGACAAGCTCGGCGACGACACCGACCGCGTCTACGTGATCGCGGGCAACGACGACCCCTGGAGCGTCGACGGCGTGCTCGCCGAGGGGCTCGGCGAAGGCTTCTGCGACGAGCGGGTCGTGACGCTGCCGGGCGGCCAGGAGCTCGTGTCCTGCTCGTACGCCAACCAGACGCCCTGGGACAGCCCGCGCGAGCTCGCGGAGGACGAGCTCTACGCGAAGCTCAGCGCGCTGATGGAGACCGTCGAGCGTCCCGCGGCGTGCGTCCTCAACACGCACGTCCCGCCGTTCGACTCGGGGCTCGATCGCGCAATCGAGCTCGATCCGGAGTTCCGCCCCGTGCTGCGGGGCGGCGCGCCACACGAGATTCCCGTCGGCAGCCGCGCGGTGCGGCAGATCATCGAGGAGTACCAGCCGGTCCTGGCAGTGCACGGCCACATCCATGAAAGCCGGGGCGAGACGCGGATCGGGCGAACGCTCGTCGTCAACCCGGGATCCGAGTACAACACCGGCCGCATCCACGGCCTCGTCGCGCGCTTCGCGGGCGACGAGATCGTGAGCCATCAGCTGGTGGTCGGGTGAGCGCGCTCCCGCGCCACGCCGACACCGTCGTCGTCGGCGGCGGCACCGCCGGAGCCGCACTCGCGGGCACGCTCGCGGAGCGCTCCGACGAGACGATCCTCGTGCTCGAGGCCGGACCCGACTACGGCCCGTTCGACCGCTCGGCATGGCCAGACGACCTGCTCGACTCGCGGGCCCTACCGGACTCGCACCAGTGGGGCTTCGACAGCGGCAGCACCTACGGCCTGCGCCGCCTCGCGTTCGAGCGCGCGCGTGTGATCGGCGGCTGTTCGAGCCACAACGGCTGCGCGGCGATCGTGGGCTCGCGCCTCGATTACGACGCGTGGGAGGCAGCCGGCTGCGGTGGCTGGGGTACCGAGAAGCTGCTGCCCCTGTTCGCCTCGGCGCTCGAGCGGCTACGCGTGCGTGCCTACGAGGACGCGGAGATGACGCCGTTCCACCGGGCGTGCCTCGAGGCCGCCCCGCGCATCGGCGTGCCGCGCGTAGGCGATCTCAACGACTGGGACGAGCATCTCGGGATGGCGCTCTTCCCGATCAACGTCGTCGACGGCGTGCGCTGGAACGCTGCGTTCGCTTGGCTCGACCCCGTCCGCGACCGCGCCCACCTGACCATCGCGGGCGACGCGATCGTCTCGCGCATCGCGCTCGACGGCGATCGCGCGGTGGCGGTCGAGTGCGTCCGCGACGGCCGCAGCGAGCGCGTCGAGTGCGGGCGCGTCGTGCTGGCAGGCGGAGCCTTCGGCTCGCCGGTCATTCTGCAGCGCTCGGGCATCGGCGATCCCGCACGCCTGCGCGCGCTCGGCATCGAGCCGCTCTGCGAGCTGCCCGGGGTCGGGCTCAACCTGCACGACCACCCTGCCGTCACGGTGCGCTTCGAGGGCGGCCCGGGATCGGCCGAGGCGATGGAGGCGTTCGGGGCGACGCGCTGGATGCCCGAGGAGCAGTCGATCGCGAAGCTCCGGTCCAGCTACTGCAGCGAGGGCTTCGACCTCCACACCTATCCCGTCGGCGGCCCTGCGCCCGAGGGCGGCTGGAAGTGGGAGCTCCCGGTCGCCTGCATGACGCCCGCGTCGCGCGGCGAGGTGCACATCACGAGCACCGATCCAGAGGCGCTGCCGCTGATCGACCACCGCTTCGCGAGCGATCCGGAGGGCCGCGACCGCCTCGTGCTCGCCGACGGCATCCGCCTCATGCGCGAGCTCGCCGCCACGGAGCCGCTGCGCGCGTTCCTCGGCGCGGAGATCGATGCAGAGCCCGCCGATGCCCTGATCGACGGCCGGGTCTCGCACTACTTCCACCCCGTCGGCAGCTGCAAGATGGGGCCCGAGTCCGATGCGGCGGCCGTGGTCGATCCTTCGGGGCGGATCCACGGCCTCGCCAACGCCTACGTCGCCGACTGCTCCATCTGCCCCTCGATCCCGCGAGCCAACACCAACGTGCCCGCCGCCGTCATCGGCCTGCGCGTGGCGCAGCTCCTCGCGGCGGCGTCCTGATGGAATCCGCCGACGCCGTCATCATCGGCGCGGGGATCATCGGCGCCGCGATCGCATTCGAGCTCAGCCGCCGAGGCCACCGCACCGTCGGCATCGATACGAACGCAGGGCCGAGCCTCGGCCCCACCGCCAACTCGTGCGCAATCGTACGCTCGCACTACTCGACGCTCGAGGGCGTCGCGATGGCCTACGAGGGCTTTCGCTACTGGCAGGAGTGGGGCGACTACCTCGGCGTCGCCGACGAGGCCGGCACCGCGGTCTACCGGCAGTGCGGAACCGCGACGCTGAAGAGCAAGTCGGGCCACCACCTCAAGTACCTGCCGCATTACCGGGCGCTCGGGGTCGAGTTCGAGGAATGGGATGCCGCCGAGCTGCAGGCGGCGCGTGCCGATGCTCGACACCCGCGAGTTCTGGCCGCCGCGGCGGCCAGACGACCCGGAGTTCTGGTCTGAGCCGCAGGGCGACCTGCCCGGCGCAGTCTTCACGCCGGGCTCGGGGTACGTCAACGACCCCGCGCTCGCGGGCCACAACCTCGCAGCCGCGGCGACGGCGCTCGGGGCGCGCTTCCGCTACCGCTCGACGGTGACCGGGATCCGCATCGAGTCCGACCGCGCCGCCGGCGTCGAGTTGGCGGACGGCAGCGCGATCTCGGCGCCGGTCGTCGTCAACGTCGCCGGCCCGCACAGCGCGATCGTCAACCGGATGGCCGGGGTCGAGGAGGGCATGCAGCGACGCACGCGGGCACTGCGCCACGAGGTGCACCACGTGGACGCGCCCGCCGGCTGGGATCTCGAGCGCCACGGCATCCACGTCTCCGACGGCGATCTCGGCATCTACTTCCGGCCCGACGTCGGCAACACACTGCTGCTCGGGTCCGAGGATCCGGCCTGCGACGAGCATGACTGGATCGACGACCCCGACGAGTTCAACCGAAGCGTCACGCGCGCGCAGTGGGAGGCCCAGGTCTTCCGGCTCGCCCGGCGCGTCCCCGCGCTCGGCATCCCGAACACGCCGCGCGGCTTCGCCGACCTCTACGACTGCTCGGACGACTGGATCCCGATCTACGACCGCTCCGACCTGCCCGGTTTCTACATGGCCGTCGGCACCTCCGGCAACCAGTTCAAGAACGCGGGCGTGGCCGGCCACTGCATGGCCGAACTGATCGAGGCGTGCGAGAACGGGCACGATCACGATGCCGACCCGCTGCGCGTGCGGGCGCGCTACACGGGCGTCGACCTCGACCTCGCGATGTACTCGCGCATGCGCGAGATCGATCGCGACTCGAGCTTCTCGGTCATGGGCTGAGCGCCACGATGCAGCGCTTCGCAGGCAAGACGGCGCTCGTGACGGGCGCGGCACACGGCATCGGGCGCGCGACCGCGGAGCGCCTCGGGCGCGAGGGCGCGATGCGTCTGGCTGCTCGATCTCGACGCCGAGCGGCTCGCGGTAGCCGCCCGCGAGCTCGCGGCGGCCGGCCTTGCCGTGCACGCCGTCGCCGTCGACGTCACCGACGGCGCCGCCGTGGCCGAGGCCGTCGCGGGCGTCCTGCGCACGGCGGGTGGGATCGACATCCTCCACAACAACGCGGGGCGCCTGCGCTCCGGGAGCGTCGTGGACGTCGCGATCGACGAGTGGGATCGCACCTACGCGGTCAACGTCCGCGCGCTGTTCCTGACGTGCCGTGCCGTGATCCCGTCGATGCTGGAGCAGGGCGGCGGCGCGATCGTCAACACGGCCTCGACGTCGGGCCTCGTCGGCGAGGCCGGCATCGCCGCCTACGCCTCCTCCAAGGGCGCCGTCGTCAACCTGACGCGTCAGCTGGCGGCCGAGTACTCCGCGCGCGGCGTCCGCGTCAACTGCGTCTGTCCCGGCTGGATCCCGACCGGCTTCAACGACCCGGTGCTCGAGGGACTGAGCGACTCCGAGGTTCAGGCGATGGTCGAGGCGACCGTCCCGGCGGGCCGGCAGGGCACCGCCGAGGAGATCGCCGCCGCGGTCGCGTTCCTCGCGTCTGACGATGCGTCGTACATCTGCGGGCACGCGCTCGTCGTGGACGGCGGCCTCACGACCTCCCGGTAGCGCGTCAGCCCGACTGCGTGCGGGCCGTGACCTCGATCTCGATCTTCATGCGCGGATCGGCCAGGCCGGAGACGAGCATCGTCGCGGCCGGGAGCGCCACGCCGAGGTGCTTGCGGAAGGCGGGCCAGCAGGCCTCGAAGTCGTCGGCGTCCGGCAGGTAGTAGTGCACGCGCACGACGTCGTCGAGGCTCGCGCCGGCCTGCTCGAGCGCCGCGGCGATGGTGCGCAGCGCCTGGTCGGCCTGCTCGGCCGGATCGTCGGAGATCGTCATCGTCGAGTAGTCGAAGCCGGTCGTGCCCGAGACGAAGATCCAGTCGCCGTCGACGACGGCGCGCGAGTAGCCGATGTCGCGCTCGAACGGGGAGCCGGAGGAGATCCGCCGTGCGGCTCACGACAGGAATCCGCGCAGCGCCGCCGCGGTCTCGTCGAACGCGTCCCAGTAGAGCATGTGGCCGCAGTCGATCTCGACGACCGTCAGCCGGTCGCCGAGGTCGCGGGCGAGCGAGGCGCGCAGCTCGGGCCGGACGATGTCCTCCTGCTGCGCGACGACGAGCAGGACGGGCGTCGGGGCATGCGCGATCGACGCCGTCGTGCGCGCCATCTCGCTCCAGCCCGCGACCGCCGCGCCGCGGTGGTAGCGCATGCGGAAGCGCCCGTCGGGGGCCTGGTGGAGGTGGCGCTGCACGTCCTCGGCGGCATCCGCGACGGACTGCGGCACGCGGCCCTCGGTGCGCTTCGCGAGCGCCTCCTCGGCGGTCGCCCAGCCGGGGTCGTCCATGATGTCGTCGGCCAGCTTGGGGAGCCGGTCGCCGGGCAGCTCGACCGCCGGATCGAGCAGCGCGACCCGCGCCGACGCGCTCCGGCGCGGTCGCGAGCAGGTGCAGGCCGATCATGCCGCCGTAGGAGTGGCCGACCACGTCGACGCGCTCGACGCCCTCGGCATCGAGCGTCGCGAGCAGGTCGGCGACGTGCTGCTCGACCGTCCACGGCCCGTCCCAGGTGGAACGCCCGTGGCCGCGCAGGTCGACGGCCAGCCAGCGGCGCTCGGGGAAGGCCTCCTGAGCGAGTCGGCGGTAGCGCTCTCCGTGGGCCGTGACGCCGTGGATCGCGAGCGTGGGTGCGCCGTCCGGCGCGCCGTAGTGATGAAGATTGAGGACAGCCATCGCCGGCCAAGCGTAGAGGTCCGGCGCCCCCGGCGCCCCGGCCATGGCGGGGCTGCGAGACTCGCGGCGATGGGAGTGACGATCCTGCTCGCCCTCGCGGCGGCGCTGGCCTGGGGGATCACGTCGTACGCGTCGGCGCCGGCTGCGCGCGAGGCGGGCATCCGCTGCGCGCTGGCGTGGAGCACGCTGATCGCCCCGCTCGCGCTCTGGCCGATCGCGCTGCTCGTCGACGGCACGCCCGACCCCACGGGCCGCGACCTCGCCTGGGCGGCGATCTTCGGCCTCGGCCTGATCGGCGCGTTCGGCCTCGGGTTCCTCGCGATGACGCTCGGGCGCGTCTCGATCGTCGCCACCGTGATCTCGACCGACGGCGCGATGGCGGCCGTGGTCGCGATCGTGCGCGGCGAGACGGTGGGCGGCCTCGTGATCGCCGGTCTGACGGTGATCGTGGTGGGCATCCTGCTGGCGGTCGCGGGCGGCGACCAGCAGGCCGGCCCGCGCCGCGACGGCCCGGCGGCGCTCGCGGCGCTGGGCTCGGCGATCTGCTTCGCCACGACGTTCGTCAGCGCGGCCGAGGTCGACACGCTGCGAGTCGTCCTGGTTCGTCGGCATCGGCCGGCTCGTCCCGCTGCTGCTCGTGGCCGTCCCCGTGCTCGCCGTCACGCGCCTCGCGCTGCCGCCGCGCCGCGCGTGGCCGTGGATCGCGGCCAACGGCATCGGCGACGTGCTCGGCTTCATCGCCTACACGAGCGCGGCGCGCGACAACCTCGCCGTCGCAGCCGTCGTGGCCTCCGAGTACGCGGTCGTCACGGTCGTGCTCGGCGTCGTGCTGCTCGGCGAGCGGCTGCGGCCCCACCAGTGGGTCGGCGTCGCGGTCGCCCTGGGCGGCATCGCGCTGGTGGCGGCCGCCGCGGCCTGACCCGCACGTTCAGGGCCTGGCCCCGAACGTCGGATGCCGTGCACTCGGGGCCAGGCCCAGCACGTGCGGATCGGTCGCGTGCAGGGCCGCATCGCGGGCCTGGCCCTGAGCGGCGGTCGGCGGCCTGACGCAGCCGTGCGATCGGCGGCCTGGCCGCACGTTGCAGGGCCAGGCCCTGAACGTGCGGGTCAGGCCGACGCCAGCTCGGCGCTGCGGAAGCACTCGGGGACGTGGTCGTTGACGACGCCCGTCGACTGCAGGTACGCGTAGACGATCGTCGGCCCGACGAACGTGAAGCCGCGCTTCTTCAGGTCCTTGCTGATCGCCTCGGCGAGCGGCGTGGTGGCGGGAATGCCCTCGCTCTTGTCGCGCGCGTCGCGGATCGGCGTGCCGTCGACCCAGCCCCAGAGATAGGCGCCGAAGCTCCCGCGCTCGGCCTGCACGCGCTGGTAGGCGCGCGCGTTCGTGCGCGCCGCGTAGACCTTGAGGCGGTTGCGCACGATGCCCGGATCGGCCATGCGCAGCTCGAGCTCGGCGTCCGTCATGGCGGCGACGCGATCGACGTCGAAGCCGTGGAACGCCGTGCGATAGGCCTCGCGCTTGCGCAGGATCGTGATCCACGCGAGGCCCGCCTGCGCGCCCTCGAGGCAGAGCAGCTCGAAGAGCGCGCGCTCGTCGTGCAGCGGGACGCCCCACTCCTCGTCGTGGTAGGCCTCGTACAGCGGATCGCCGCCCGTGGCCCAGCGCACAGCGGTGCGCCCGTCGTGCGGCGGCGGGTCGGCGGCGGTCACGGGGACGTTCTATCACCCCGCGCCTGCGACACTGCAGGCGCCATGCGAGCCATCGCGCAGAAGCTCGAGCGGAACGAGCACGAAGCTTCCACGCCGGGCACGCATCCGTTCATCGTCGCGGCGATCGTCGCGGCTGGCTCGCGCTCGGCCTCGCGCTCGACGACGGCGGCGGGGTCGGGCGCCAGCGCCTGATCGGCGCGGCCACGTGGCTGCTGCTGATCGCCCTCGTGCGGCGCGAGCCGCGCGTCACGCAGATCCAGGTCGCGACGCTCGTCGTGCTCGCGACGATGCTCGAGTACGCCGCCTCCCCGCTGCTCGGGCTCTACACCTACCGGCTCGAGAACGTGCCCGTCGTTCGTGCCGCCCGGCCACGGCCTCGTGTACCTCGCCGCCGTGCTCGTCGGCACGTCCGCGAGCGTGACGCAGGCGGCCGTGGATCCCGCTGACGGTGCTCGCGGCGGCGACCGCCTGGGCCGTCGGCGGGCTCTTCCTGCCGGTGCACCCCGACACGCTCGGCGCCGTCCTCTTCGTCTCGTTCGCGGCGTTCATCCTGATCGGCCGCTACCCCGGCGTGTACGCCGCGGCGTTCGTCCTGACCGCGGCGCTCGAGGTCTACGGCACGCGCCTCGGAACCTGGGAGTGGGCCGCGCACGACCCGACCGGCGCTGCTCAGCGCCGCGAATCCGCCGAGCGGCATCCCCGGCGGCTACTGCTGGCTCGACTTCTGGGCGCTGCTGCTCGCCCCGTTCGTCTACCGGCTGCTCGTCCGCGCACGCGAGCGCGTCGGCCGCATCAGGCCTGCTCGAGCGGCGCCATCGTGAGGCCGAAGCCGCCGAGCTGATCGTGGTAGTGCTCGGCGAGCTCCTTGACGCCGCTCCAGACGATCGCGCGCCCGCTGCGGTGGATCCGGTCGGCGAGCTTCATCCCGCCGTCGTAGGAGACGCCCGGAAGCGTGTGCGAGAGCGCGAAGGCGACGCCCTCGAACGTGTTGTGGTCGTCGTTCAGGACGATCACCTGCCACGGCCGGTCGTCGTGGTTGCGATCCTCGGCGGAGCGCTGCGGAGTGCGGACGGGAGTCTCGACGGCCACGTCTCGATTATGCACGCGGCGCCCGGGCTTGAGGCAGCCTCACAGGGCGTACACTGCCAGGGTGAAGGTCGCATCCACAGGCTCGTCAGCCACGCTCGACGCCGCAGCGCTGCGCGCCGATTTCCCCATTCTCGAGCGCGAGATCAACGGCCACCCGCTCGCCTATCTCGACTCCGCGTCGTCGGCGCAGACGCCGCGCCAGGTGCTCGACGCGATGAACCACGTCTACGAGCACCACTACGCCAACGTGCACCGCGGCGTCTACACGATCGCCGCCGAGGCGACCGACGCCTACGAGGCCGCGCGCGACAAGGTCGCAGCGTTCGTCAACGCGAGCAGCCGCCGCGAGTGCCTGTTCGTGCGCAACTCCACCGAGGGCCTCAACCTCGTCGCCTACTCGTACGGCAACACGCACTGCGGGCCCGGCGACGTGATCGTCTGCAGCGAGATGGAGCACCACTCGAACATGGTGCCCTGGCAGCTGCTCGCGAGCCGGACGGGCGCCTCGCTGCGCTACATCGGCGTGACCGACGACGGCCGGCTCGACCTCGACCAGCTCGCCGCGATCGACAAGGTGGGCCGCGTCAAGATCGTCGCGGTCGTGCACCAGTCGAACTCGCTCGGCACGCTCAACCCGGTGCGCGAGATCAGCGACTGGGCGCACGAGCGCGACGCCGTCGTCGTCGTCGACGGCGCGCAGTCCGCGCCCCACCGCGCGGTCGACGTGCAGGCGCTCGGCTGCGACTTCTTCGCCTTCTCGGGCCACAAGCTGCCCGGGCCGAGCGGCGCGGGCTCGCTCTGGGGCCGCGAGGAGATCCTCGCGAAGATGCCGCCGTTCATGAGCGGCGGCGAGATGATCCAGTCGGTCGAGCTCGAGAAGACGTCGTTCAACAGCCTGCCGTGGAAGTTCGAGGCCGGCACGCCCGCGATCGTCGAGTGCGTCGGCCTGGGCGCCGCGATCGACTACCTCGAGGCGATCGGCATGGACGCGATCGCCGCGCACGAGCGCGAGATCACCGCCTACGCCTACGAGCGCCTCGTCCGCCGTCGAGGGGCTCACGATCCTCGGCCCCTCGCTGGCCGACCGCGGCGGCGTGATCTCGTTCACGTTCGACGCCGCGCATCCCCACGACGTCGCTCAGATCCTCGACCGCCGCGCCGTCTGCGTGCGCGCCGGGCACCACTGCACGCAGCCGCTGATGCGCCGCTTCGGCGTGCCCGCGACGACGCGCGCGAGCTTCTACCTCTACACCGTGGCCGAGGAGATCGACCGCCTCTGCGAGGGCCTCGAGGACGTGCGCGGGGTGTTCGCATGATGGACATGGACGAGAACTTCTACCGCGAGCAGATCCTCGATCACTACAAGAGCCCCCGCAACCGCGGCGAGCTCGACCCGCACGACGCGACCGCCGAGGGCGTCAATCCGCTGTGCGGCGACGAGATCGCCGTCGACCTGCGCCTGACCGACGACGAGCGCATCGAGGAGGTGCGCTTCCGCGGCCAGGGCTGCGCCATCTCCCAGGCCGCGATGTCGATGCTCAGCGAGGAGATGGAGGGCAAGCCCGCCCGCGAGGTCGCCGCGCTCGGGCGCGAGCAGATGGTCGAGATGCTCGGCATCCAGCTCTCGCCCGTGCGCCTCAAGTGCGCGCTGCTCGGCCTCGGCGTCGTCAAGGTCGCGCTCAACTCGTCGGTCGGCACCCCGCTCCCCGAGGGCTTCGAGGGCCTCGACGAGGTGACGTGGGACTGAGCAGCGGGCGGTTCCCGGCCCGCGCCGGCGCCGTTGCGGCGCGCGGGATGGTCGCAACCAGCCAGCCGCTCGCGACGCAGGCGGGCCTGCGCGTGCTCGAGCGCGGCGGCAACGCCGTCGACGCGGCGCTCGCCGCGGCCGCCGTCCTGTGCGTGGTCGAGCCGATGTCGACGGGCGTCGGCGGCGACTGCTTCGCGCTCGTCTGGCGCGACGGCGAGCTGAGCGGCCTCAACGCCAGCGGGCGCGCGCCCGCGAGCACCGACCCCGATGCGCTCGGCACGGCGATCCCGCTGCACGGGCCGCTCAGCATCACGGCGCCGGGCGCCGTCGCCGGCTGGGCGGCGCTCGCCGAGCGACACGGCAAGCTCGGTCTCGACCAGACGCTCCAGGACGCCATCGACATCGCCGAGCGCGGCTTCGCGGTCACGCCCGTGATCGCCGGCCTGTGGGCCGCCGCCGCGGCGGGCCTCGCCGGCTTCGAGGAGGCGAGCCGGGCGTTCCTGCCGGCGCCGCGCGTCGGCCAGCTCGTGTGGATGCCCGAGCTCGCGGGCACGCTCCGGCGGATCGCGCAGACCGGGCCGGCGGGCTTCTACAGCGGGCCCGTCGGCGATGCCATCTGCGCCGTCTCGCCGCTCACGCCCGACGACCTCGCAGCGGAGCACGCCGAGTGGGTCGAGCCGCTGCGCCGCAGCTACCGCGGCTCCGAGGTCTGCGAGATCCCGCCCAACGGCCAGGGCGTGGCCGCGCTGCAGGCGCTCGGCATCCTCGACGGGGTCGACCACAGCGGCGGCTCGGCGCTCGATCGCGTGCACCTGCAGGCCGAGGCGATGAAGCTCGCGTTCGCCGACGCCGAGCGCCACGTGCACGACGGCCCGCTGCCGCACGACTACCTCGACGACGACTACCTCGCCGGGCGGCGGGCGCAGATCGACCCGGCGCGCGCCGGTGCGCCGGTCGCGGGTGCGCTGCATCCGAGCGGCACCGTGTACCTCTGCGCCGTCGACGAGCAGCGCAACGCCTGCTCGCTGATCCAGAGCGTTTACCACTCGTTCGGGTCGCTCGTCGTCGCGCCGGGCACGGGCGTCGCGCTGCACAACCGCGGCCACTGCTTCACGCTCGAGCAGGGCCATCCCAACCGGCTCGCCCCCGGCAAGCGCCCGTACCACACGATCATCCCCGGCTTGCTGTTGCGCGACGGCGCACTGCTCGGGCCGTTCGGCGTGATGGGCGGCCACATGCAGCCGCAGGGCCACCTGCAGGTGGTCTCGCACATCGTCGAAGGCGGCCTCGATCCGCAGGCGGCGCTCGACGAGCCGCGCTGGCGCCTCGACACGGGCGGCCGGGGCGAGTGGGAGCTCGCGCTCGAGCAGCCGTTCCACGAGCTCGCGCCGGCGCTCGCCGCGCGCGGCCACCGCGCCGTCTGCGATCCGCAGCCGGTCGGCTTCGGCGGCGGCCAGGCGATCCTCGTGCACGAGGACGTGCTGATCGGCGGCAGCGAGTCGCGCAAGGACGGCGTCGCGCTCGGGCACTAGCCCGGCGATGCGCGCGCCCGGACGCGAACGGAAAACCACGTCGGGCCGCCATGAGGCGGCCCGACGACGATCGGATACTCGCTGGTATTCACCAGGGGCGATTGCCGCGTCTTCCGCGGCTCCCCAACGCCTGGCCTGTCGGCGAGTTCCCTCTCTGGTTCAGGGGAACGTCACCCCTAGCGGCGAGTACCTCCGCTCGGCCCATCAGTACTGTCACACAAAGTCGGACCACCCCCTTTCCGCGGTTCGCTCAGCGTACCTCACGTCTCTCCGGATTTGAAGGGCGCGAGGCGAAAGTTCACCCAGCCGGCGCGTCGTCCGGCGCTGCGAAGTTGCGCCAGTACTGGCTCGGCGTCGGGCCGCTCTGCCCCTGGTACTTGGAGCCCAGCCCGCCGTGCCCGTAGGGCCGGTCGGCCGGCGTCGAGAGCATCTCGAAGACGAGCTGCGCGATGCGCATCCCGGGGTAGAGCGAGATCGGCAGCCGCGTCATGTTCGAGAGCTCGAGCGTGATCTGGCCCGTGAAGCCCGGGTCGGCAAGGCCGGCGGTCGAGTGCACCTGGAGGCCGAGCCGCCCGAGCGAGCTCTTGCCGTCGAGCCGCGCGACGAGGTCGTCGGGCAGGCTGATGCGCTCGAGCGTCGCCCCCAGCACGAACTCGCCGGGGTGCAGGATGAAGGGGCGGCCGTCCTCGATCTCGACGAGCTCGGTGAGGTCGGGCATCGACTGCTTGACGTCGATGTACGGATAGCGCCCCGGGTGGAAGACGCGGAAGCGGTGATCGCAGCGCACGTCGACGCTCGACGGCTGGACGAGGTCCTCGTCGAAGGGCTCGATCGAGATTCGTCCGGCCGCGAGCGCCTCGCGGATGGAGCGGTCGGAGAGGACCATCGTGCGATCATTCCACGCCATGGGTGAGACGCGCGGAATTGCAGACCGGGTGGAACGCGCGTACGCGAGCGCCCAGGCGCTGGAGCATCTCGGCGCGCTCTGGGAGAGCGACGCGGACGCGGCGCGCGAGCGGGCGGAGACGCTCGAGGCGGCCGCCGCGCGCGGCGACCGCCTCGGGCCGCTCGCGGGCACCGTGTGCGGCTGGAAGGACTGCTTCGACGTCGCCGGCCTCCATACGACCGGCGGCGCGCCCTGGCGCGCGGACGCGCCGCGTCTGCTGACGAGCGCGACCGTCGTGCAGCGGCTCGAGGCCGCCGGTGCGATCTCGATCGGGAAGCTCGCGATGACCCAGCTCGCGTGGGGGATGATGGGCCAGACCCCGGGCCGGCCGGCGTGCCGCAATCCCCACGACCCGGCGCGCGTGCCGGGCGGCTCGTCGTCGGGCTCCGCCGTGGCCGTCGCGGCGGGCATCGTCGACCACGCGCCCGGCACCGACGCGGGCGGGAGCGTCCGGCATCCCGCCGCGGCCTGCGGCGTCGTCGGGTTCAAGCCGACCTACGGCTCGGTGCCGCTCGACGGCTGCATGCCCTACGCGCCGAGCTTCGACACCGGCGGCGCGATCGCACGCACCGTCGCCGAGGTGGCGCTGCAGCACTCCGTGATCGCGGCAGCTCCGCCCGCCGACCTCGCGGGCGGCCTCGACGGGCTGCGCCTCGCATTCCTCGAGGGCTACTTCACCGCGCGCCTCGACGACGGCGTCGCGGCGATGCTCGAGCGCGTGCGGCGGCTCGTGCGCGGCGAGGATCTCGACATCACGTGGTCGCAGACCGACAACCGCTCGATGTCGCCGATCTTCACGGCCGAGCCCGGCGCCTACGTGCTCGCCCACGATGCCGCTCCGGAACAGCACGGCGGGCGCTACGAGGCCGCGACGATCGAGGACGCGGCGGCGGCCCGCACGCTGCCGGCGATCGACTACCTGCGCGGGCGCCGCGAGCTCGCGGCGGCCCGGCGGCGCTGCGCGGCGGCCGCGGCGGGCTACGACGTGCTGCTCTGCGCCTCGGCCCCGTGCGCGCCGGTGCCGATCGACGGGCCCGACCGGACGACGCGCATGAACGCGCTCACGAAGCCGTTCAACGGCCTCGGCTGGCCCGCGCTCTCGCTCCCGGCCGGCTACGACCGCGACGGCCTTCCGCTCGGACTCCAGGTGATCGGGCTCCCCGGGCGCGACGACGTGGTGCTGCGCGCGGCCGCCGCGCTCGAGGACCTGCTTCAGGCCACCTGAGCGGCGACGCGCAGGATCGCCTCGAGGCTGCGCTCGACGTCGGCGTCGGTGGTCGCCCACGAGGACACGCTGATGCGCATCGCCGTCGCGTCCCTGCCAGACCGTGCCGCCGCACCAGCAGGTGCCGTCGGCCTGCACACCGCGCGATCACGCGCTGCGTCACGCCCGGGCTCGCCGAACGAGACCAGCACCTGGTTGAGCACGACGTCGTTGAGGATCTCGTAGCCCGGCCGCCGAGAGGCCCTCGGCGAAGCGCGCCGCATGCCGGCAGTTGCGCTCGACCAGATCGTCGCGAGGCCGGAGCGGCCGAGCGAGCGCAGCGCCGCCCAGACGTCGACGCCGCGCGCGCGCCGCGACAGCTCGGGCGTGTAGTCCGACGGGTTGCGGATGCCGGTCTCGGCCGGCAGGTAGTCGGCCGTCACCGCCATCGCGGCGCGCAGCGCGCCGGCGTCGCGCACGAACGCCAGGCCGCTGTCGTACGGCACGTTGAGCCACTTGTGCGCGTCGGTCGCCCAGGAGTCGGCGAGGCTCATGCCCTCGGCGAGGTGCGCGCGACGCGGCGCCGCCGCCGCCCACAGGCCGAACGCGCCGTCGACGTGCACCCAGGCGCCGGCCGCGCGCGTCGCGCTCGGCGATCTCGGCGAGCGGGTCGAACGCGCCGGTGTTGACGTTGCCCGCCTGCGCGCACACGATCGTCGCGGGCCGACGAGCGCGGGCAGCGCGTCGGCGCGCATGCGGCCCTGCGCCGTCGACCGGCACGCGCACGAGCGCGGTCGCGGCCGAGGCCGAGCAGGCCGAGCGCCTTGATCAGGGTCGGGTGGACCTCGTCGCCGATCACGACGGTGATCGGCGGCGCGCCGAACAGGCCGTCGGCCTCGACGTCCCAGCCCTGCGCGCGCCAGCACCGCGTGGCGGGCGGCCGCGAGCGCGGTGAAGTTGGCCATCGTCGCGCCGGTCACGAAGGCGCCCGGCGCAGCCGTCGCGGGCAGGCCGAAGAGCTCGCGCATCCAGTCGAGCGCGACCTGCCTCGAAGGCCGCGACGCCGGGCGACGCCGCGTGGAAGCGCGGCGTTCTGATCCCACGCGGTCGCGAGCCAGTTCGCGGCCAGCGCGGCGGGCAGCGCGCCGCCGATCACGAAGCCGAAGAAGCGCGGGCCCGGCCATGCCCATCGTGGCCGGCGAGCCGAGCTCGTCGAGCAGCGCGAGCACGTCGGCGGCCTCGCTGGGTCCATCCGGGAACGGCTCGTGCAGCACGTCGAGGCGCGCGACCGCCTCGGCGCTCGGAGCGACTCCGCGCTCCTGGATGCCGGCGAGGTAGTGCGCCGCGCGTGTGGCCGCGCTTGCGAGCAACTCGTTCACGAATCTCCCCCGGAGGTGACGGCGAGGCCTGGAGAGCGTACGCTCACCTCGTCACGAACCGCACGAAGGGAACGCGATGCCCACGATCGAGACGCACGACCCGGGCACCATCTGCTGGATCGACCTCGCCAGCACGGACGCGGCCGGGGCGGAGCAATTCTATTGCGAGCTGTTCGGCTGGACGAGCGACGAGCCCATCGAGGGGGCCGGAGGCTATCGGATGCTCCTCAAGGAGGGCCACCAAGTGGCCGGCCTGGCGCCGGTCTGGGGCGACACCGACCGCTCGGAGTGGTCGACCTACATCGCGAGCGCCGACGCCGCGCAGACCTGCGCAGCGGCGTCGGCGAGCGGCGGCGAGGTGGTGATGGAGGCGATGGACGTGCTCGCGGCGGGGCGCATGGCGATCCTGCGCGATCCGGGCGGCGCGCAGATCTCCGTCTGGCAGCCCGGCGAGCACGCCGGCTACGAGCTGCACGGCGAGCCGGGTGCCCCGGTCTGGGGCGAGCTCGTGACGCGCGACCTGGCGGCCACGCGCGGGTTCTACAACGCCGTCTTCGGCTGGACCTCCCAGCAGCAGGACCTGGCCGGCGTGCGCTACACGCTCTGGAAGCGCCGCGAGCGCCTCGTGGGCGGCGCGCTCGAGATGGACGAGACCTGGCCCGAGGACGCACCGCCGCACTGGATGGTCTACATCGCGACGGCCGACTGCGACGCCACGGCCGAGCGCTGCCGCGAGCTCGGCGGTACGGTCTGGCAGCCGCCCGGCGACGTCGGCGCGGGCCGCTGCGCGATGCTCGAGGACCCCGCCGGCGCGGTCTTCTCGGTCATCACCCTCGTCGCGCCCACCTAGCGCCAGGACTGGGGTATGCAGCCTATGCAGGGTGCGCTAGGCTCGGGTTCATGCCGTCCATCGAGATCCGCACCGAGATTCCCGGCCCGCGCTCACGCGCCTGGATCGAGCGCAAGGAACGCGTCGTCGCCAATGCCAAGTCGCTGTGGGTGCCGGTCTTCGTCGAGCGCGCCGAGGGCGCGCTCGTGACCGATGTCGACGGCAACACGTTGATCGATTTCGCCGGCGGGATCGGCTGTCTCGCGGTCGGGCACTCGAATCCCGCCGTCAGCGCAGCCGTCCACGCCCAGGTCGAGCGCTTCCTGCACACCGACTTCACGATCATGCCGTACGACTCCTACGTCGAGCTGGCCGAGCGGCTGTGCGCGCGCGCTCCGATCGGCGGGGAGGTCAAGGCCGCGTTCTTCAACAGCGGCGCCGAGGCCGTCGAGAACGCCGTCAAGATCGCCAAGGCCGCGACGGGCCGGCCGGCGGTGATCGCCTACGAGGGCGCCTTCCACGGGCGCACGCACATGGCGATGTCGCTGACCTCGAAGCAGCATCCCTACAAGGCCGGCTTCGGCCCGTACGCGCCCGAGGTGTACCGCGTGGCCTATCCGTACGCGTACCGCTGGCCGGGCGGAGGCGACGCATCGGCGGGGGCGCTCGACGATCTGCGGCGCGCCTTCACGACGCGCATCGCGCCCGAGTCGGTCGCCGCCGTCGTGATCGAGCCGATCCAGGGCGAGGGCGGATTCGTGCCGGCTCCGGCCGCCTACCTGCACGGCCTGCGCGAGCTGTGCGACGAGCACGGCATCGTCCTGATCGCGGACGAGGTGCAGACCGGCTTCGGCCGCACCGGCACGCTCTTCGCGATCGAGCAGTCCGGCATCGAGCCCGATCTCGTATGCGTCGCGAAGTCGATCGCCGGCGGCCTGCCGCTCTCGGGCGTGCTCGGCCGTGCGGAGCTGATGGACGCGCCGGGCGATTCGGCGATCGGCGGCACCTACGTCGGCAACCCGGTCGCCTGCGCCGCGGCGCTCGCGGTGCTCGACGAGATCGACCGCCTCGACCTGTGCGCCCGCGCGCGCGAGATCGGCGAGGCGCTCACGCGGCGCATGCGCAGCCTGCAGGAGCGCGTGCCGCAGCTCGGCGACGTGCGCGGGCTCGGCTCGATGATCGGCCTCGAGCTCGTGCGCGACGCCGGCACGCGCGAGCCGGCGCCCGAGCTCGCGAGCCGCGTGGCCGAGCACGCGCTCGGCCACGGCCTCGTGCTGCTCAAGGCGGGCCTCTACGGGAACGTCATCCGCAATCTCGCCCCGCTCGTGATCAGCGACGCCGAGCTGGCCGAGGCGCTCGACGTGCTCGAGGCCGCGATCGTGCACGCAGCGGCCACCGTTGCGGCCTGAGCGACGCCCCGCCGGGGTGGGTGCGTACGACACCCTTCGGGTGCCCGAAGCCTGCCTATTCGCCCAGCAAACGGGCTAGAATCGGCAGATTCCAGTAGAACAAAAATGCGTTTCCCGATGGGTGTGCTTAGACTCGCCGGGATGCGTCGGGGGAACATCGCAGCGATCGCGCTTTGCGTGCTCGCATCGTTCGGCGCGGGCACCGCGCAGGGGGCACAGCCCTCGAAGCGCCTCTCCTCCAGCGAGCGCTCGCTGCTCAACGCGATCAACTCGGCGCGCGCCGCGGCGGGCGTGCCGGCACTCCGCGCGAGCGGCCCGCTGACGAGCGCCGCGAACTGGCAGAGCCAGGTGCTGGCGCGCGCGGGCGTCCTCGATCACACCTCGCCCGACGGCTCGACGCTCGTCCACCGGCTCGCGCGCGTGCGCTGGCGGGGCACCGCGGCGGGCGAGGTCCTCGCCGTCGCGAACGACCCGGCGAGCGCCGTCGCGATGTGGCTCCAGAGCCCCGGCCATCGCGAGAACCTCCTGCGGCCGGCCTTCCGCTCGGTCGGGCTCGGCCTGGCGCGCGGCGCCTGGAACGGGCGCTCGGTGCTGTACGTCACCGCCGACTTCGGCTCCTGACCGCCGGACGGGCGAAAGTTCCCTCGGCTGAGGGGGTTTGGTAGCTCAAGGAATGACGCGTGCTGCCCGATAACGGGTTGTGCATGAGCGATTTCCAGGTCAAGCGGATCATCCTCCCCAGCGGCAAGGCTGTGGAGATCGTCTACCTCCAGAGCGCCCCCGGCGCGACTGCCTCCTCGAGCGACGAGACGCTGGTCGCCTCGGCCCTCGAGCAGTGTCCCGAATGCGACGGCGAGCTGGTGCATCCGCTCGCCTGGCATGAGCTCTCGCCCGGCCGCTGGGAGATCGAGCGCCGCTGTCCCGAGTGCGAGTGGGAGTCGACCGGCGTGCACGGCGAGGCCGACGTCCAGCGCTACGACGCGCTGCTCAACGAGGGCACCGACGCCCTGATCGAGCACGTCGAGCAGCTCGCACACGACAACATGGCCGCCGAGATCGAGCGCTTCGTCGCCGCACTGCGCGACGATCACATCACCCCGTTCGACTTCTAGACCGCGCTCAGGCCGAGCGGCACGCGCCGGCAGGCTACGCTCCGCCCGGTGATCGGTGAGACGCTTTCGGGTCGGTTCCGCATCGAGCGCCTGCTCGGGCGCGGTGGCATGTCGAGCGTGTGGCAGGCCTACGACGAGGAGCTCGGGCGCCCGGTGGCGATCAAGCTCCTGCACGCGCGCCGGCTCGAGTCGGCCGACTCGGTCGACCGCTTCGAGCGCGAGGCGCGCACGCTCGCCCTGCTCGCGCACCCGGGCATCGTCACCGTCATCGATCGCGGCGAGGCCGACGGGCGGCCGTTCATCGTCTGCGAGCTCGTGAACGGCCAGGATCTGCACGAGCGCATCGCCGTCGAGGGGCGGCTGCCGATCGCCGAGGCGCTCGCGATCGCCGTCCAGGTGGCCTCCGCGCTCGCCTACGCGCACGAGCGCGGTGTGATCCACCGCGACGTCAAGCCGCACAACGTCCTGCTGACCGACGACGGCCACGCCAAGCTGACCGACTTCGGCATCGCCCGGGTCGACGACGCCCCCGCGCTGACCAACCCGGGGCGCGTGCTCGGGACGGGCGATTACGTCGCGCCGGAGCAGGCGCAGGGGCATCCGCTCGACGGGCGCGCCGACATCTACGCGCTCGGAGCGCTCTTCTACCACTGCCTCACGGGCGTGCCGCCATACCGCGGCGGCTCCTTCATCGAGATCGCCGAGCAGCACCTGCGCGCGCCCGTCCCCGAGGTGCAGGCGCGCTGCCCCGAGGCCTCCGACGGCGTCGCCGAGATCATCCGCTGCGCGCTCGCGAAGCGCCGCGACGACCGCTACGCGAACGTCGGCGAGCTGCAGGCCGCGCTCGAGGACGAGCTGCTCGCGCTGACCCGCGACGACGGCTCCGACACCGCCGAGGTGCCGCTCGTCGCGACCGCGCTCGAGGTCGCCGACCCCGCGGCGGCGGCCGAGCATGCCCACGGCGATGCCAAGCTCCCGCACGTCTGGAGCGGAGCCGCCCGTGCGTCCACGGGCCGCGGGCCGCGCAGGCTCTGGTCGATCGGGCTGCTCCTGCTCGTCCTGATCGCCGGCATCGGCTGGGCGGCGTATCTCGGCAGCAGCCTCGTCGGCGACGACGAGGCCGGCACCTCGGCCGCGACGACGAAGCCCGCGACGACGACCAAGCGCACGACGACGGCCGTGACGACGGCCGTCGCCTCCGTCGTCGTCGACGACCTCACGACGGGCAGCTTCGATCCCGCGAGCGGCGGCGGCGACGGCAGCGAGCACCCGGACGAGACCGACCTCGCGATCGACGGCGACTCCGCGACGATCTGGCACACCGACACCTACCGCGCGACCCCGGAGTTCGCCGGCATCAAGCCGGGCGTCGGGCTGATCGTCGCCGCCCCCACGCCCGTCGCGGCCACGAGCCTCAGCCTGCAGGGCGGCCTGGGTGGCTGGACGGGGCGCGTCTACAGCGCGCCGGGCACCGATCCGCCCGCCGAGATCGCGGGCTGGAAGCCGGTCAGCAAGCCCTTCAAGGCGCGCACGGTGCCGATGGAGATCCCGCTCACGGGCGGCCGGGCCCAGCTCTACCTCATCTGGATCACGCGGCTCGTGCCGGTCGACACGGGCTTCGCGGCGAGCATCGCCGAGGTTCGCCTCGAGACCGCGCCCTAGATGGTCGATTGATCTAGTAGCGGTAGCGGGCGCGGCGCTCGTGGCGGTCGAGCGCGCACTGCACGAGGCGGTCGAGCACCTCGGGATAGCCCACGCCGGCGGCCTCGAAGAGGCGCGCGTAGACCGAGGTCGGCGTGAATCCGGGAATCGTGTTGACCTCGTTGACGAGCACCTCGCCGCCGGTCGTGAGGAAGCAGTCGACGCGCGCCATCCCGCTCAGCTCGAGCGCGCGGAACGACTCCAGCGCGATGCCGCGCACGCGCTCGGCGACGGGCACCGGGAGGTCGGCGGGTACGACGATGTCGGAGCCGCCCTCGTCGTACTTCGCGGCGTAGTCGTACCACTCGGCATGCGGCTTGATCTCGCCGACCGCAGAGGCCACCGGGCGCTCGTTCCCGAGCACGCCGCACTCGATCTCGCGCCCGACGACGAACTCCTCGACGAGCGCCTTCTCGTCGTGACGGTAGGCGAGCGCGAGCGCCTCGGGCAGCTCGTCGGGATCGTGCGCCTTGCTGATGCCGACACTCGAGCCGAGATTCGCGGGCTTGACGAAGACCGGCCAGCCGAGCTCGTCGCCGACGCGCACGCAGATCGCCGGGTCGAGCGGATCGTCGACGCCGTGGCGCAGCACGAGCGAGCGCGCGACGGCAATGCCCGAGTCGCGCAGGACGGCCTTGCAGAAGGCCTTGTCCATGCTCGCCGCCGAGCCCAGCACGCCCGCGCCCACGTAGGGCAGGCCGAGCGTCTCGAGCAATCCCTGGATCGTGCCGTCCTCGCCGAAGGGGCCGTGCAGGACGGGGAAGACGACGTCGATCGGGCCCGTCGCCGCGCCGCCGGCGCCGATCAGGGCTCCGCCCCCGCCGCCCGGCACGAGCGACGTGCTGCCGGAGGTCGCGAGCTCTGCCGGCGAGACGCCTTCGGAGGCCGCGAGCAGCGCCTGTGCGCCCGCGACCACCTGCCAGCCGCCCGCGGCGTCGATCAGCAGCGTGACGACGTCGTAGCGCGCCGGATCGAGCCCCTCGATCACGGCCCGCGCGGAGGCCAGGGAGATCGCGTGCTCGGACGAGCGGCCGCCGGCGACCACGGCGATGCGCACGCGCGGGGTCACGGGAGGGTCGTGGCGTCCGTCGGGACCGTCTGGTCGAGCTGCCCGACCGTCAGCGTGACCACGAACGGCTTGGTGTTGGTGCCCTCGATGTCCTGGTCGAGCACGACTCCGTCCTGCGAGGCCTCGGTGACCGTCTGCGGGAGGATCTTGATGTTGCCGGTCGCGATCGACCTGGCCTGCAGGAGCTGGATCGCCTGATCCTGTGCGAGCGTGCGCACGTTCGGCACATCGACCGTGCACGGGCTGTTGGCGAGGTCGAAGCTGATCGCCGTGCTGCGCTGCACGAGCTTGCCGACGGGCGGGGTCTGCTTGGCGACCTGCCCCACCTCCACGTTGTCGGAGCAGCGCGCGCCGGGCGGCTCCTTGACGATCAGCCCGGCCGAGCCGAGCGTCTGGCGCGCCTCGTCCTCGGTCTTGCCCTCGAGGCTCGGCACCTGCACGGATGCGGCGCCGGTCGAGACCCAGTAGGTGACCGTCGAGCCGACGGGGATGCGCTCGCCGACGGCCGGCTCGGTGCGCGTGATCTTGCCCTTGTCCGTGGTGTCGCTCTCCTCCGACTTCTCGAGCGGCTTGAAGTCGGAGCCGAGCTGGTCGAGCGCATCGGCCACCGTCGCCCCGACGATGTTCGGGATCTCCTTCTGGCCGCGCGAGACCTTGAGCAGCACGGTGTCGCCCTGACGCAGCTCGGTGCCGGTCGCGGGATCGGTGGCGACGACGATCTCGGCCTCGTTCTGGGCGTCGCGCACGCGCTGGCGCTCGGGCACGATGCCGAGCCCGTAGCCCTTGAGCAGCGCAGCCGCCTCGAGGTACGACTTGCCCTCGAGGTCCTCGAGCTTCTTCGTGACGACCGGCGCGGTCGTCTCCGTCGTCGTGCGCGTCGTGGTCGTGCCCGGCGGGTTGTCGCCGCCGACGTCGCCGAGCGCGAACGCCGCGAGCGCCCCGACCGCGAGCACGAGCAGCAGCACGAGCAGCCAGGGCCAGCGCGAGCGCCGGCGCGGCTCGGGACGCGCGGGCGGCGGGCGCTCGCCGCTCAGCAGCGAGCCCTCGGGCCGCGGCGCGATGCGCGTCGCCTCGGCGGCGGGCACGAACTCGGTCGGCTCGTGGGGGATCGCGATCAGCGCCGTCGCAGCGGCCGGCACGAGGCCGCGGCGCACGCGGTCGAGGTCGGCCGCGAACTCGTCGGCGCTGCCGTAGCGCTGGGAGGCCTGCTTGAGCATCGCGTGGGCGACGACCATGGCGAGCGACTCCGGCACGAGCGGGGCCAGCGAGCGCAGCGGCGGCGGCTCGTCGGAGACGTGCTGCATCGCGATCGCCACCGAGGAGTCGCCCTGGAACGGCACGCGCCCGGCGAGCAGCTCGTAGAGCACGACGCCGAGCGAGTAGATGTCGGTCTGCGGGCCGACGCTGCGGCCGCGCGCCTGCTCGGGCGAGAGGTACTGCGCCGTGCCGACGATCGAGCCGACCTCGGTCATCTGCGGATCGCCGGCGTGCGCGATGCCGAAGTCGGTGACCTTGACGCGCCCGTCGTCGCCGACGAGCACGTTGTGCGGCTTGACGTCGCGGTGCACGACGCCGTGCTCGTGGGCGTAGCGGAGCCCCGCGAGGATCTGCATCGCGAAGGCGATCGCGCGCTCGGGGTCGAGCGCGCCCTCCTTCTGGATCACCTGCTTGAGCGTGCGGCCCTGCAGGTACTCCATCGCGATGTAGGGCCGGCCGTCGGCCTCGCCGCGGTCGTAGACCGCGATGATGTTCGGATGGTTGAGGCGCGCGGCGGCCTGCGCCTCGCGCCGGAAGCGCTCGACGAACTCGCCGTCCTCGGCGTAGCGCTCGGACATGACCTTGAGTGCGACCTTGCGGCCGAGGCTCGAGTCCTCGGCCAGGTACACGGTCGCCATGCCGCCGACGCCCAGGCGCCCGAGCACGCGGTAGCGGCCGTCGAACGCGTGGCCGGGCTGAGTGTCCTCGCCGGTCATCGGGTCATTCTTCCACGGGGTCGGGGCGCGCCCTGCCGTGCGGAGCTGCCTGCCCGGGCCTCACGAAGCCGCATCGAGCACCGCCTTCATCACGTCGCGGGCGATCGGGGCCGCCGCCTTGCCGCCGTACTCGCGCGTCCGCTCGACGACCACGGCGACCGCGACCTGCGGCGCCTCGGCCGGCGCGAGCGCGATGAACCACGCGTCGAGCTCGCCCTCGCGGCCGGTCTGGGCAGTGCCGGTCTTGCCCGCGATCTCGACGCCCGGGATCTGCGCGGCGGTGCCCGTGCCCTCATCGACGACGTGCTTCATCATCTCCGTGACCGCGGCGGCGGTGCGCTCGCTGAACGCGCGGCTGAGCGGCGTGCTCGTGCGTTGATAGCGCTGGGCACCGCCCGGCGAGCTCACGCGATCGACGAGCGTCGGCCGCATCACGACGCCGCCGTTGCCGAAGGCCGCCGTCGCCATCGCCATCTGCATCGGCGTGACGACGAGGTTGGCCTGGCCGATGGCCGTGCGGCCCGGATCGATCGGGGCGTTCGGCGAGGCCAGCTTGCTCGTGCCCGTGCGCACGGTGCCCGAGGCCTCGAGCTGCTCGGTCGGATAGTCGATCGGCGGGATCGCGTACATGCCGAGCTTCTGCAGCGCGCCCGTCAGCGTCGGGCAGCGCGCGCGCCCGCCGCAGAGCTCGTAGCCGAGCTTCGCGAACACGCTGTTGATGGAGTGCGTGAGCGCGAAGCTGAGGTCGAAGCGGCCGGAGAAGCGCTCGCCCGAGTCGTTGAAGATCTTCTTGCCGTACTCGGTGAAGTAGCCGGGGTCGGTGAACGTGCTGTCGACCGAATAGCGGCCGCTCTCGAGCGCGAGCGCGGCGATCATGGGCTTGATCGAGGAGCCGGGCGGATACAGGCCCTGCGTCGCGCGGTTGACGAGCGCGCTGCCCGTGGTCGGCAGGGAGCCCTGCACGGCGCGCGTCGGATCGAAGCTCGGCCAGGACGCGCTCACGAGCACCCGCCCCGTGCGCGGCTCGATCGCGAACACGGCGCCCGGCTTGCCCGTCGCCGCGAGCGTGCTCATGGCCGCGCGCTGGGCTGCCGGAATGAGCGAGAGCTGCACGTCGTCGCCGGTCACGAGCCCGCCCGCGAGCGAGTGCAGCTCGCTCTCGAGCGCGCCGCCGAGATCGGTGTGCGCGCCCACGAGGTAGTCGTTCGCCGAGCGCTCGATCCCGGCGCGGCCGTCGGTCGCCGACGAGTAGCCGACGATGTGGGCGAACATCTTGCGCGTCGGATAGCGCCGCTGGAACACGCGCCGGCCGTCGCTCGTGGTCTGCGCGCGGTTGACCGCGAGCTTCGTGCCGTCCGCGGCGAGGATCAGCCCGCGCTTGATCGACAGCTGCTGCACCACCTGGTGGGCATTGTCGCGCCGCGCGGCCAGCGACGACTCGGCCCACAGCTGCCAGTAGGCCGTGAAGCCGAGCAGGACGACGAGCCCCGCGGCGAGCACTGCGTAGACCCTCCCGATCGCGCGGTTCACGCCTGCGCCTCGCGCCGCGCGCGGTCGGAGATCGCGCACAGCAGCGCCAGCGCGACCCAGTTGGCGACGAGCGACGAGCCGCCGTACGACACGAATGGCAGCGTGATGCCCGTGAGCGGCGCGGCGCGCACGATCCCGCCGACGATCAGGAAGACCTGCAGGCCGAGCGCGATCGTGAGCCCCGCGGCGAGCAGCTTCGAGAACCCGTCGCCCGCGAGGCTGGCCGTCTTGAGCCCACGCTGCACGACGAGCAGGTACACGAGCAGCAGCGCCGCGACCCCGGCGAGGCCCGTCTCGTTGGCGATCGCCGCGTAGATGAAGTCGGTCTGGATCGCCGGAACGACCGGCTGCCCGCCGCTCGTGAGCAGGTAGCCGCGCCCGAGCCCCGTGCCGAACGCGCCGCCGTCGGCGATCGCGTACAACGCCTGCACGCTCTGATAGCCCGTGCTGTAGACGTCCGTCCAGGGGTTCAGCCAGATGTCGACGCGGTCCGCGACGTGCGGCACGAGGCGGTACGAGACGTAGGCGCCGACCGCGAACACGGCCAGCCCGCCGACGACGTAGATCAAGCGGCTCGTGGCGAGGTAGAGCATCGCCAGGAACACGCCGAAGAACAGCAGCGACGTGCCGAAGTCGTTCATCAGGACGAGCAGCGCGAGCGCGCCGCCGCCCATCAGCGCGAGCGGCGAGAGGTGCCTGAACTGCGGCAGGCCGATGCCGAGCACGCGCCGCTCGCGGCTCGCGAGCAGCTCGCGCTTCTCGCGCAGGAAGGCGGCCATGAAGAGCACGAGGCCGACCTTCGCGAACTCGCCCGGCTGGAAGGAGAGGCCCCCGACGCGGATCCACACGCGCGCGCCGTTGACGACCGTGTCGGTCGCGTACGAGCTCGCGATCGTGAGCGCGAGCGCCGCCAGGGAGGCCGCGCCGATGAGGTAGCGGTAGCGCTCGAGCACCCGGTAGTCCGAGAGCACGGCGAGCAGCGCGATGAAGCAGCCGACGCCGATCGCGAGCCAGATCGCCTGGTCGCGCGCGAGCACGGGATCGAGCCGGTAGATCTCGACGATGCCGACCGCGACGAGCAGCCCGGCCGCCGGCAGGAGCACGGGATCGGCATCCGGCAGGGCGAGCCGCAGCGCCAGGTGCGCGATCGCGAGCAGCGCGAGGAACGCGCCCGCATAGGTCAGCGAGAGCGTCGAGACGACGCCCGAGCGAGCGACGAGCACCGACGTGAAGCCGACGCCGACGGTGGCGGCCACGAGCAGCAGCAGGCCGAGCTCGCGATTGCGGCTCGAGCGCAGGCCCACGGCGCTCACGGCTCGGTCAGCTCGAGCTGCGTGACGACCGAGCGCGCCGACTCGCTGGAGCGCAGGGAGTGGTCGAAGAGGTGCCGGCGCCGGGTGGCCGGCAGCGTCGCGGCCGGCACGCGGCTGCGGTGCACGAGCGAGAACAGCTTGACGCCGCCGCCGAGGTCGTACGGCAGCCCCTGATAGACCGCGACCCGCCCGGTACCCGGGTCGACGCCCACGAAGTGCGACCAGCGCAGGCCGATCAGCGCGGCCCACAGCACGCACAGGAGCAGCGCCGCGACCGATGCCATCACGCCGATGCGCCGGGCGCGGCCGCGGCGGCGCATGGGCGTGCCGCTGCCGAAGCCGGTCACGACCGGTGGCACCGTGATCAGGGTCTCGCCGTGCGCCGGCGGCGGCATCGGCACGGGGCGCTCCGAGAGCGGCTCGATGCGCTGCGCGACGGGATCGGGCGGCAGCGGCGGGGGCCGGGCGGGCACGGCGAGCGCGACCGCAGTCGCATCGGCCGGGATCGGAGCGGTCGCGGTGGGCGCCTCGATCACCTCGAACGAGCCGGTGTCGGCCTCGTCGGCCTCGATCACCTCCATCGGCTCGCTGGGCGCGTCCGCCGGCGCGACCGCAGCAGCGACGAGGGTCTCGGCACCGCCCTCCTCCGCCTCGAGGCGCAGCGCGACGGCCGTGATGTTGTCCTCGCCGCCGGCCGCGTTGGCCGCGTCGATCAGGGCGCGCACCGCAGCGTCGAGGCTCGCGCTGCCGGCCAGCGTCCGGGCGATCGCCTCGTCGCCCACGAAGCCGCTGAGGCCGTCGGTGCAGAGCAGGATCACGTCGCCCGTGCGCGCCGGCGTCGTCCAGACGTCCACCTCGACCTGCCAGTCGGCGCCCAGCGCCCGGGTGATCACGGAGCGCTGCGGGTGCTGCGCCGCCTCCTCGGGCGCGAGCGCTCCTGCGCGCACCCACTCGGCAACGAGCGAGTGGTCGTCGGAGAGCCGCGTGAGCACGCCCGCGCGCCAGAGGTACGCGCGCGAGTCGCCGACGTGCGCGAACGTCACGACGCCCGGCCCGACGAGCGCCGCCGTGACCGTGGAGCCCATGCCCGACGCGCGCGGGTCGGAGCTCGCGCGCTCGGCGACCCGGCGGTTGGCGAGCCGGATGGTGTCGGCCAGCCGCTGCTCGTCGCTGCCCTCTGCCGACAGCTCCCCGAGCGTCTGCACGGAGATGCGCGAGGCCAGCTCGCCCGCGAGCGCGCCGCCCATGCCGTCGGCGACCGCGAACAGCGGTGCCTCGGCGAAGTAGGCGTCCTCGTTCTTGCGCCGCACGCGGCCGGCGTGCGTGGCGGTTGCGGACTCGGCGATGCGCATGGCTACTCCTCGTAGCGCAGCTCGGTCTCACCGATGCGCAGCTCGTCGCCGATTCGCAGGACGTGCTCGCCGGCGAGCGGCGCGCCGCCGAGGAACGTCCCGTTGGTGGAGCCGAGGTCGCGCACGACGCGCGTGCCGTCGCGCACGACGACGGCGCTGTGCTTGCTCGACGCGTAGGGGTCGCCTTCCAGGACGACGTCGTTCTCGGCCGCGCGGCCGAAGACGACGTCGGAGTCGAGGCGCACGAGCGTGCCCGGCGGATACAGCGGGCTCGAGAGCACGACGAGCCGCGGGCCGAGCGCGAGCTCCCCCGTCCCCGCGCCCGGGCCGCGGCGGGCCGAGCGGATCTCGGTGCCGGAGCCGACCTCGGGCACGGCCCGCAGGTCGCGCGACTGGATGCGCAGCACGCGCCACACGAACAGGAACAGCAGGATGATGAAGCCTGCCTTGAGTGCGAGCAGGAGCTGGTCGCTCACGCGGCGCTCCCGACGCCGTCGCTCATGTCGTGCGGCGCTCGAACGTGAGCCGGCTGTTGCCCATGGTGATGCGGTCGCCGTCGGCGAGCGGGTGCTCGCGCACGCGCCGCCCGTTCACGATCGTGCCGTTCGTGGAGTCGAGGTCGATCAGCACGACCACGGGGCCGCGCCGGCGGATCTCGGCATGGCGGCGCGAGACGTTGCGGTCGTCGAGGACGATCTCGCAGCTGGGCGCGCGCCCGATCTGGATGACGCCGCCGGTGATCGGCGTGCGCGTGCCGTCGTGGACGATCGCGAGCTCCTCGCTGGGCTCGGCGCGTGTGATCATCGTGGCCTCGAGCGGCGGCTCGGACGGCAGCCGTCCGAAGACGGGCGGCTCGACGGCGGGCGGCTCCGCGCCCGGCGGGCGCGGCGGCACGTCGGGGTCGGCGCCGGCGGGGATGTCGGGCAGGGCGGCGAGCGACGGGATCTCGGGCACCGCGGGGGGCACCGGCACGACCGGAGGGATCGGCACGGGCAGCGGGACGTCCGGCAGCGGCGGCAGCGCCGCCGGCGGGGTGCCCTCGGGCTCGAGTCCGAGCGGGAAGGCGGGGAAGCCCCCGGGCGGCACGGACTCCTCGGGATCGGGGTCGAGCGGCGAGCGGACGGGCTCCTCGGCGGGCACCACCGGCTCGGCGGGCGCGTCCGCCGCGAGCGGCGGCGCGGGCACGGCGGGCACCTGCAGCGCCGTCTCGGGCTGCGCGGGCGGCTCCGGTTGCACCGGCAGCGGCGCGGGCGGCTGCGCCACCAGGGGCTCGAGCGGCGCGTCGTCGTCGCGCACGAGCGCCGTCGAGATGCCGAAGATGCCCGTGTGCAGGGAC
This sequence comes from uncultured Actinomycetes bacterium, assembly GCA_963834415.1. Classification (GTDB taxonomy): domain Bacteria; phylum Actinomycetota; class Thermoleophilia; order Gaiellales; family JALYLC01; genus JALYLC01. The sequence continues at coordinate 268,198 of CAWIBP010000006.1, forward strand.
GACTCGGTCTCGAAGCGCACGCGGGGGCGCGTGGGCATGACGTAGCCGGCGCGGCGGGCGTGCTCGGCGAGATAGCTCGCGAGCTCGTTCCGCAGCGATGCCTCGAACTCCGCGAAGCGCGTGCGATCGCGCGGGCTGAGGTAGATGGTGTACTCGTTCGGCGCGTAGGTCTGGGTGACCGACACGACCTTGCCTTCCTCGAGCTCCTTGGCGAGCTTGCGTGCAAGCTCGACCGGAGCCACGCTGGCGCGGAAGAGGCGGCCAACCGACCCTTCGACGACCCGCTCGAGTCGGCTCTCGATGCTGCGCAGGATGCCCAACTTACTCCTCCGCCGGTACCGGCATGCCGGCCGGCGCGTCGCCTTCGGGCGAACGAACGCCCAGCGCCAGCAGTATAGCCACGGCCCAGATGGCCGCGACCGAGTGGGTGGGCGACTCCGGTGCCGCGCCCGCGAGCGCGGGGAGGGCGACCTGCCCCGCGAGCAGGCCGGCGAGCCAGAGGCCCATGAACACTCCGCGCCGCAGTGCGGAGAGCGCGTACGGCAACGCCGCGGCGGCGATCGCCCAGGCGGCGCTCTGCAGCAGGAGCGGCGCTCCGACGCCGCCGAGCACGCCCTGCGCGACGGCGTCCGCCGCGCCGGCGCCTGCGAGCCCGTCCGCCAGCGGCACCGAGGCCCAGAGCGCGATCGCGAAGGGGCCGGCGGCGCCCGCGAGGGCGCGGCCGAGCGGCGTGCGCAGGCTGCCCGCGGCAAGCACGTAGAGCGGCCACAGGACGAGCGCCGCGAGCAGCGGGGCGACGATCGGCAGGAGCGCACGGCGCCCCGCTCGCACGCATGCGAGCAGCCAGAGGCCGCCGGCGAGCGCAGCGCACCACGCGAGCCCCGCCGAGACATCGCCGAGCGCCGGCACGCAGATCGCAAGTGCGAAGGCGGCCGCGAGCCACGGCGACGCGAGCGCGAGCGCGGCGCCCGCACAGGCCAGCGGCAGGACGAGGCCCGACGGCCAGAAGGGGAAGGCGCCCAGCACGGCCGCGATCCCGACGCCGGCGCAGAGCGCGCCGGCAGCGAGCCGGAGGATCCGCAGGACGGCCTCGGACGGCGCGTCGATCCCGCAGCGCGCGATCGCGGTCGCCCAGCCCTCGACGTCGAGGCTGAGATCCCCCCGCCGGAGCGCCGGCAGAGCGGGCAGGCGGGGCAGGGCCGGCAGGGCGGGCAACGCGACCAGGTTCGCGACCGAGCGCGGGCCGCGCGGGCCGTCGCCGCCGCCCCGGCCGTCGCCGCCGCCGCGTCCGCCGCCGCGTCCGCCATGGCTCGGCGTGGCCCGCGGCAGGCGCGCGCCGGGGCGATCGAGGGCCTCGGCGGACGCCGAGAGCACGCGGGCGAGCGCGCTCGCGCTCGGCCGGCGGCGCGGCTGGTTCTCGAGCGCGCGGGCGCAGGCCACGGCGAGCGAGCGCGGCAGGTCGGGGCGCAGGTCGCCGAGCGAGCGCGGCGGGTGCTTGTGGCGCTCGCGCAGCTCGTCGGGGGTACGCGCGCGGAACGGGTTCGCGCCGGTCAGCGCCTCGTAGATCATCACGCCCACGGCCCACACGTCGGTGGCCGGCGTCGGGCGGGCGCCCGTGCAGGTCTCGGGCGCCATGTACGAGAGCGTGCCGAGCATGCGGTCGTCGACCGTCGCATCGGGCTCGTCGAGCGAGGCGATCCCGAAGTCGAGCACGCGCACGGTGCCGTCGCGGCCGAGCAGGATGTTCGCGGGCTTGACGTCGCGGTGCACGACGCCGTGCTCGTGGGCGTGGGCGAGGCCGGAGCAGACGGCGGACGCGACGCGCAGCAGCGCGCCGTCGCCGAGCTGCCCCTGGCGCAGCGCGCCGGCGAGATCCATGCCCTCGACGATGTCGGAGGCGATGTAGACGTACTGGCCGTCCTCGTGGACGCTGCGCAGGCGCACGACGTTCGGGTGGCGCAGCTTGCCCGCGACCGAGGCCTCGCGGCGCGCCCGCTGGCGCAGCGTGGCGTCGTGCGGGATCGCCTTGAGCGCCACGATCTCGTCGCGCTCGAGGTCGAGGGCGCGGAAGACGGTGCCGGTCCCGCCCACGCCGAGCACGCCGTCGATGCGGAAGCGGTCGCAGACGACACCGGACGGGAACAGCGCGGGCCCGGTCTGGCGAGCGGCCTGGGGCATCAGGAAACCGCTCCCGGAATGGGAGTGCGCGTGAGATCGGGTGGTAGTATCGGCGCGTCCTGCAAGGGCTCTGACATCCGGAGCGGCTCGGTTGGAAGGCGCGGTTGCGCCAGCCGGGCGCACTCGTCGTTCGCCAGGGGAAACGCGCTGTCCTTCTTCGAAGAGTTCGATCTCGACGACGGCCCCCAGACGGAGGAGCATCCGCCGGCGTCCAAACGCGGCCGCCGCGGGAACCTCCGGGGCGGCGGCAGCGGCCCCGACATGCGGCGGATCCTGCCCGTCGTCGGCGTCGTCGTGCTGGTGCTGGTGCTCGGCTTCGTGGTGCTCGGCTCCTGCTCGGGAGACTCGAAGGCCGACCAGTACCGCTCCTACGTCCGCGAGGTCAACTCGGTCGCCCGGAGCTCCGCCACCGACGCCCGCGCCCTCGACACGGCGCTCTACAACCAGGAGCTGACGCCGACCCAGGTCACCCAGCGCGTCGCGAGCTTCGTGCAGCGGGCGCGCGCGGCCGAGACGACCGCCGCGGCGCTCGAGCCGCCCGGCGAGATCAAGCAGCAGGAGCTCCAGCGCTTCCTCCTGCAGGCCCTGCAGTACCGCACGCTCGCGCTCGAGGATCTGCAGGCCGCGCTCAAGCGCGCCTTCGAGGGCGGCGCCGGCAGCGCTGCGACCGAGCTGCAGCGCCGCTCCGTCGCGGCCGCCTACGGCGAGCTGATCGCCTCCGACGTGATCTACGCCGCGAGCTTCCAGCGCCCGGCGCAGCAGCTGATGGAGGACGAGGGCGTCACCGACGCGGCGATCGCCCAGTCGGCCTGGAGCCTCTCGCCCGAGCTCGCGAACCCCGCGCAGAACGGCAACGGCCTGTGGATCGAGTCGGTGCGCGACGCGGGCAGCACCCAGCCCTGCGACGACGGCGCGATCGGCACCTCGATCGACAAGGTCACGGCGAACGGCAAGGACCTCGTCGCGGGCACGGCTACGGGCGGCACGGTGACGACCGTCAAGCTCAAGATGCCGAGCAGCTTCGCGGTCGAGGTCGCGAATCACGGCAGCTGCCCGGTGCGCGGCATCACGGTGAAGCTCGTCGAGGGCACCGCGAGGACGCAGAACGTGAAGATCAAGTCGCTGCTGCCGAACGAGACGGTCGTCAGGACGTTCCCCGCCGAGGGCAGCCCGGGCGAGGTCAAGATCGACGTGAGCGTCTCCCCGGTCACGGGCGAGACGAACAGCACGAACAATCACTACACCTACCGCGTCGTCTTCCAGTCCTAGCTAGGCCATGAGCGCCGACCGCCTGCTCGCGCTCGCCGCCATCGCAGTCGCGCTCGCCGGGCTCGGGCTGACGCTCTGGGTCGTGGCTTGGATGCGCCGCGTGCGGCGCGCGCAGGCCGCCCTGCTCTCGGGCGCGCCCGTCGCCGACCTGGTCGAGTTCGCCGTCGGCATGCAGGCGCGCCAGGAGCACGTCGAGCGGCGCGCCGACGAGCTCGGCGCGCTCGTGCGCGGCGCGCAGGGCGCCGTGGGCGTGGCCCTCCAGCGCGTGGGCCTGCAGCGCTTCGACGCCTACGACGGCGCGGAGGGGCTGCAGTCGGCGGCGCTCGCGCTGCTCGACGCGAGCGGCGACGGCATCGTCGTCAGTGCGATCCAGGACGCCGGCAGCGCCCGGGTGTACGTCAAGCGCGTGCTCGCCGGCGCGGCCGCGGACATACCCCTCGGCCCCGAGGAGCTGGCCGCCGTGGCCGCCGCGCGCTCGGGCCCCTGACGAGCACGCCCCGGCTCGCGAAAACCGCTTGTGAGCGCCGCATTCTGGTACCGTGATGCCCGGCGACCGGAGGCGCGATGACAGGTCAGGTGCTCGTTCTGAACGCGACATACGAGCCACTCAACGTGTGCTCGCTGCGGCGCGCGTGCGTGCTCCTCCTGAAGGCCAAGGCCGAACTCGTCGACTCGCTCGAGAAGCCGCTGCGATCGGCCACCGCGTCGCTGCCGTATCCGGTCGTGATCCGCCTGCTCGCCTACGTCCGCCGACCCCGCGTCGCGGCGCGACGCATCACGCGCCGCGCGGTCTTCGCGCGCGACGGCCACGTCTGCCAGTACTGCGGCATCGACGGCGTCCGCCTGACCGTCGACCACGTGCTGCCGCGCTCGCGCGGCGGCCCGTCGAGCTGGGACAACGCCGTGGCCGCCTGCGCGCCCTGCAACCTGCGCAAGGGCGACCGCCTGCCGCACGAGATCGGCATGCGCCTGCGCAGCAAGCCGCGGCCGCCCTCCCCCGCCCTCTTCCTCACGCTCCAGGCGACCGAGGTCCCGCACGCCTGGCTCGACTACCTGCCGCGGCAGCGCGTCCTCTGACCCCGTCGCCGGAAGTCGAGGCCGAGCTCGTCGCCCTGCGCCGCCGCGTGCGCGAGCTCGAGGCGCTCGAGGCCGTGGCCCGTGCAGCGCGCGCGCCGATCGAGCTCGACGAGGCGATGGCGGCGATCGTCGAGTCGGCCGCCGGCTCCTGCACGCCGACGTGTGCGCGCTCGAGGTCGCGAGCGCGCGCGGCGCGCGCGGCGAGATCGCCTTCCGCAGCAGCCAGGCCGGTCCCACGGACGAGGAGCTCGGCGCGCTCGCGGCGATGGCGCCGCACGGCGAGGACGGCCGGCTCTCGATACCGCTGCCGACCCGGCGCGGCGCGCACGGCGCGCTCGTCGCCTGGCGCTCCACGCCGGGCCCGTTCAGCGCACGCGAGCAGGAGCTCGCCGAGGCGGCGGCAGCGCACGCCGCGACCGTGCTCGCAGGGGCACGCGGCGCGATGCGCGGGCTCTTCGCCCGCGAGGTCCACCACCGCGTCAAGAACAACCTGCAGACCGTCGCATCGCTCCTGCGTCTCGCGGCGAGCGGCGACGTCGACCCCCGGCGCGCCCTGCGCGACTCGATCGGCCGCGTGCTCGCGATCGCCGAGGTGCACGACCTCCTGACCGTGCGCCGAGACGAGGACGTCGACAGCGCCGACCTCGTGCGGAGGCTCTGCGGGATGCTGCGCGGCACGCTCGACGGGACGCTCGAGACCGGCCCGCTCGCGCCGGTCGTGCTCGCCCCCGAGCGCGGCACGGCGCTCGCGCTCGTGCTCTGCGAGCTCGCCGCGAACGCGATCGAGCACGGCGGCGGACACGCGTACATCGAGCTGCGGCGCGATGGCGCGTTCGTCGAGCTGACCGTCAGCGACAGCGGCCACGGGCCGCCGCCGCCGACCGGAACGCCCGGCCAGGGCCTCTCGATCGCACGCGCGCTCGTCGAGGTCGACCTCGACGGCAGCCTGCGCTTCGAGCAGGAAACCGGCGTGCGGGCGATCGTGCGCTTCCCCTTCGTGCGCTGAGCTCGCCGCGGGTCGTCTAGCGTACCCGGATGCGCGTACTGGTCTGCGAGGACGAAACGATCATCCGGCTCGACATCTGCCAGCTGCTCGAGACGGCCGGGCACACGGTCGTCGGCGAGGCGCGCGACGGCAGCGAGGCCGTGCGGCTGGCGGGCGAGCTCGAGCCCGAGATGATCCTGATGGACGTCCGCATGCCCGAGCTCGACGGCGTCGAGGCCGCTCGTCAGATCCTCGGCGCGCGCCAGGTGCCGATCGTGATGGTGACGGCCTTCGCCGAGGCCGACATCGTGCAGCAGGCGAGCGAGGCCGGGGCCTTCGGCTACCTCGTCAAGCCGTTCCGGCAGGACGACGTGCTGGCCGCGATCGCGACGGCCAAGGCGCGCAGCGCCGAGCTCGCCGCGGCGCGCAAGGAGACGCAGTCGCTGACGGAGGCGCTCGAGGCGCGCAAGGTCGTCGAGCGCGCCAAGGGCATGCTCATGACTGCCGAGAACCTCAGCGAGCCCGACGCGTATGCACGCCTGCGCTCCGCCTCCCAGCGCACCGGCCAGCCCATGCGGGCGATCGCCGAAGCGCTGCTGGCGACCCTCTCGAGCGGGAAGTGATCCGCGGCACGCGATCCTGCTGCGGGCCGACCTGCCCGGCGGCATCGCGGGCCTGATCGCCTGATCTGCGGCGGCCTCGGCGCAATGCTGCGCGGCGATCGCCGCTCGAGGTCTCGCCCGGGCTCGCGCTGAGCGTGCTCTCAACGAGCATGTACGGCGGCGAGATGCCCTGGAGGACGTTGGCCTGATCGCGGTCTACGCGATCCTCGCCGCCGCGATCCGGGCCGAGGGCTCGGCCGGCAGCTGGCGGACGCGATCAGTCGGACGGGGGCGCCGGCGCGATCGCGTCGGGCTCGCGCTCGCCGACGACGACGCCGTTCTCGAGCCACACGCCCATGCGCCGGAACTTGGCCCGCCGGGCCGCGCGGCGCAGCTCCACAGGCTCGGCCTCGATCGAGTCGAGCGCCTGCGCGATCGCGTCGCCGAGCAGGCGCGCGGCGCGGTCGTGATCCTTGTGCGCGCCGCCGGACGGCTCGTCGACGACGGTGTCGACGACGCCGAGCTCGTAGCTGAAGCGCGCCGTCGGCTTGAATGCCGCGGCGGCCTTCTTCTTCTGGTTGGCGTCGCGCCAGAGGATCGACGCGCAGCCCTCGGGCGAGATCACCGAGTAGATCGAGTGCTCGAGCATCAGCACGCGGTCGGTCACGCCGATCGCGAGCGCGCCGCCCGAGCCGCCCTCGCCGATCACGCAGGCCACGGTCGGCACGCGCAGGCGCACCATCGCGAGCATCGACTGCGCGATCGCCGTCGCCTGTCCCGCCTGCTCGGCCTCGACGCCGGGATAGGCGCCGGGCGTGTCGATCATCGTCACGACCGGGAAGCCGAGGCGGTCGGCGAGCGCGAACACGCGGCGCGCCTTGGCGTAGCCCTGCGGCTGGGCCATGCCGAAGTTGCGGAACGCGCGCTCCTTGAGGTCGCGGCCCTTCTGGTGCCCGACGATCGCGATCGTGCGGCCCCGGAACGAGCCGATGCCGGCGACGATCGCATGATCGTCGGTGCCGGCGCGATCGCCGTGCAGCTCGACCCACTCCTCACCGATCAGGCGGGTCGCGTAGTCCAGCGTGTACGGGCGGCCGTCCTCGCGCGCGAGCTGCACCGCATCCCAGATGTCCGCCTCGGCGGAGCGCTCGGCGAGCCGGCGGCGCAGCCCCCGGAACGGCGTCGGCAGTCGGCTGTTCACGCGGCACCGCCATTCGTGTGCGAGTCGCCGTGGGGGCGGGTGCGCAGGAACCGCAGCACCCGCGCGACGACGCCGGGCGGCGGGGCGGCGGCCTCGCCGAGGTCGATCGGCACGAGCGTGCCGCCGGCGCACAGGCGCAGGATCCGGCCGAGCGCGGACTTCAGGTCCCCGCGCGTGTGGATGGCGTCGATCAGCCCGTGCTCGAGGCTCGACTCGGAGCGCCCGAAGTCGGGCGGGAGCGTCTCCCGCGTCGTCTCCTGGACGACGCGCGGGCCCGCGAACGACACGAGCGCGTCCGGCTCTGCGACGACGAAGTCGCCGAGCGCCGCAAACGAGGCGATCACGCCGCCGGTCGTCGGGTGGGCGAGCACGGAGACGTAGGGCACGCCCGACTCGCGCAGGAGATCGACGGCGCACACGGTCTTGGCCATCTGCATCAGGGCGAGCACGTTCTCCTGCATGCGCGCGCCGCCGGAGGCTGCGACCGAGACGAGCGGAATGCCGCGCTCGGCCGCGACGTCGCTCGCGCGCGTGAACATCTCGCCGACGACGCTGCCCATCGAGCCGCCCATGAACGCGAAGTCCATCGTACAGAGCACGCAGGGCATGCCCTCGATCGTCGCGCTGCCGACGACCATCGCGTCGCCGAGGCCGGTCGCGACCTCGGCCTCGCTCAGCCGCTCGGTGTACGGGCGCAGATCGGCGAACGCCAGCGGATCGGCGGAGCGCAGGCCCTCGGCGAACTGCTGGAAGCTCCCGGGATCGGCGAGCTGCTCGATGCGCTCCTCGGCGCCCACCGGAAAGTGGTGCCCGCACACGGTGCAGACGCGCAGCACGGCGCGCAGCTCGTCCTCTCGGTAGTGCGACTTGCAGACGGGACAGGTATTGGGATGGCGCTTCGTGCGGGCAAGCGGCTGCTCGGGCGCCGCCTCCTCGCGCTCCACCTCGACCTGGATGTTTTCGGGCTCCTCGTCGGTCGCCACCGGCGCACCTCCTCGCCCCGCATCGCGCACCAGGGCCGATCGAGTCTAGATGATCGCCCGTGAGCGGCATCCGTCCGCAGGACTACCATCGCCCGCATGCCGGCACGCACGACCTTCAGCGACGCGGGCGTCGCATTCGACGCCGACGGGGCGCTCGCGCCCACCGCGCAGCTGATCGCGAAGCTGCGCCTGGCGATCGACGCGGGCGCGATTCCCGAGGGCGCGACCCTGCCCTCGATCCGCAGCGGCGCGCTCGAGCTGGGCGTGCACTCGAACACGCTGCGCAAGGTCTACGCGGCGCTCGAGGCCCAGGGCTACGCGACCACGCGGCACGGCTCGGGCACGGTCGCGCACGTGCGCGACGCGGCCGGCGCGGCGGTCGTGCGCGAGATCGCCGACGGCGCGCTGGCGAGCGCGCGCGGAGCCGGCGCCGACGCGCAGCTCGTCGCGCTCGCGATCATGGCAGGCGCCGCCGGCCCTACGCCCGCAGCCCGGGCCGCGCCCCGGCGTGCCGCCAGGCGCACCTCGGAGACCTCGAAGGCGCCCGCGAAGCCGGCCGCGCGCCCGGCACGGCGCGGCCACCCGCCCGTGCTGCCGCCCGACATCCCGCGCGGCGCGCACGTCGGGCTCGTGACCGGCGACGAGGCGCTGATCGCCCGGGCGCTCGCGGAGGCCGAGCGCCGTGCCGTGCGGCTGCGCATCGCGAGCCCCGACGACGGCCAGACGCTCGGCGACCTCGTGTGGGGCTGCGAGCTCGTGATCGTCGGGCGCGACGCGCGCGACGACGAGAACGCGCAGCGCGTGCTGCGCAGCGCGCGCGACGTGCTCGAGATGGCCTGAGCGCGCCGGTCGCGTCAGCCGGCGCGGCGGCCGTCGGCCTCGTCCCAGCGCTCGAGCACCAGGGACGCGTTGTGGCCGCCGAAGCCGAAGCCGTTCGAGATCCCGACGCGCACGTCGACGCCGTGGCGCGCGCTGTTCGGGACGTAGTCGAGGTCGCACGACGGGTCGGCCTCGAACTGGTTGATCGTCGGCGGCAGCACGTTGCGGCACATCGCGAGCGCCGTCAGGGCGAGCTCCGTCGAGCCGGCGGCGCCGAGCATGTGGCCGGTCATCGACTTGGTCGAGGAGACCGGCACCTCGCGGGCGCGCTCCTCGCCGAGCACCATCTTGATGACGCGCGTCTCGGCGCTGTCGCCGACCGGCGTCGACGTGCCGTGGGCGTTGATGTAGCCGATCGCATCCGCCTCCATGCCGGCCTCCTCGAGCGCCATGCGCATCGCCCGCGCCTGGCCCTGGCCGGTCGGGTCGGGCTCGGTGAAGTGATGCGCGTCGGCGGTGCAGCCGTAGCCCATGATCTCGCCGTAGATCTTCGCGCCGCGCGCCCGGGCGTGCTCGAGCTCCTCGAGCACCACCATCGTCGAGCCCTCGCCGATCACGAAGCCGTCGCGGCCGGCGTCGAACGGCCGGCTGGCCGTCTGCGGATCGTCGTTGCGCTGCGAGATCGCGCGCATCGCGTAGAACCCGCCCACGCCGATCGGCGTGATCGGGGCCTCGCTGCCACCGGCGACCATGACGTCCGCGCGGCCGTCGCGGATCGTGCCCACGGCATCGCCGATCGCCATCGACGAGGCAGCGCAGGCGGTTGCGACGGTGCTCGACGGTCCGCGGAAGCCGTACTCCATCGAGACCATCGCGGCGCCCATGTTCGGGATCAGCATCGTGATCCAGAGCGGGCTCATGCGGTCGATCCCCTTTGCGAAGAGGTGCTCGTGCGCGAGGTCGAGCGTCTGCAGGCCGCCGATGCCCGTGGCGACCGCGGTGCCGACGCGCTCGCCGAGGCCCTCGGTGGCCACGTCGAGCTGCGAGTCCTCGATCGCCTCGCGCGCCGCCACCAGCACGAACTGGCAGTAGCGATCGGTGCGGCGGGCGAGCTTGCGGTCCATCGCGACCGTCGGATCGAAGTCCTTGACCTCGCAGGCGAAGCGCACCGGAGCGTCGCGCAACGGGAAGATCGTGATGGGCGCGCCGCCGCTGCGACCGGCGATGACGCTCTCCCAGGTCTGCTCGCGCGTGTTGCCGACGGGCGTGACCATGCCGATGCCGGTCAGTACCACGCGACGTCCACCTGCCTGGCGCAGAGCCACCGCTACATCCCCAATCCGCCGTCGACGGCGAGCACCGCGCCGGTCACGAAGCCGGACGCGTCCGAGACGAGGAAGCGTACGCAGCGAGCGATGTCCTCGGGCTCACCAAGCCGCCCGAGCGGCGTGGCCGAGAGCAGCGCGTCGCGCGCGGCATCGGGCAGCACGTCGGTCAGATCGGTCGCGATGTAGCCGGGCGCGATGCAGTTGACGCGCACCCCGCGCGAGCCGATCTCCTTCGCGAGCGACTTCGTGAGGCCGATCAGACCGGCCTTGGAGGCCGAGTAGTTGGTCTGCCCCGCGTTGCCGTGGATGCCGACGATCGAGCTCATGGTCACGATCGAGCCGCGCCGCCGGCGCAGCATCCGCCGCGCGGCGGCCTGGCAGACGTGGAAAGCGCCGCCCAGGTTGGTCGCGATCACGTCGTCGAAATCCTGCGGGCTGATGCGCGCGATCAGGTTGTCGCGCGTGATGCCCGCGTTGCAGACGAGCGCGTCGAGCTCGCCGAGCTCCTCCTCGCAGCGCGCGACCAGCGCGGCCGCCTCATCGGGCTTTGCGACGTCGGCCTGGAGCGCGAGCGCGCGCCCACCGGCCGCCTCGATCTCGGCCACCACCCGCGCGGCGCCGTCGGCGTCGGAGCGGTAGTTGACGCCGATCGCAGCGCCCGCGGCGGCCAGCTCGAGCGCCGTGGCGCGCCCGATGCCGCGCGAGGCCCCGGTGATCAGCGCGATGCGGCCGTCGAGCTCAGGCATTCGCGATCACCTCCTGCGCACGCGCGATGTCGTCGGGCCCCGAGACCGAGACCGACTGAAGGCTCTTGTCGATGCGGCGCACGAGGCCCGCCAGCACCTTGCCGGGGCCGACCTCGACGAACGTGCGCGCGCCGAGGTCGCGCAACGCCATGACCGCCTGCGTGAAGCGCACCGGAGCGGTCAGCTGCTGCAGCAGGATCGGCACGATCTCGCCGGCGCCCTCGAGGCGCGTCGTGACGGTCGAGAAGAACGGGATACGCGGCTCGGCGAAGGCCGTCGCGGCGAGCACCGGCGCGAGCTGCTCGGCGGCCAGGGCCGTGAGCGGGCTGTGAAAGCCGCCGGACACCTTGAGCATGACGGCCCGTCGCGCGCCGGCTTCCTCGGCGGCGCTCATGAAGGCCGACACGCCGTCGCGCGTGCCGCTCACGACGACCTGCCCGGGGCAGTTGTAGTTGGCCGCCCAGACGCCCTCGATGCCGTCGCACAGACGCTCGACCTCGGCATCGTCGAGCCCGATGATCGCGGCCATCGCGCCCGGGCTCGCCACGGCTGCCGCCGCGGTCGCGAGCCCGCGCTCGCGGGTCAGGTGCGCCGCCGTGCGGTCGTCGATCGAGCCGGCGGCCGCGAGGGCCGGCGTACTCGCCGACCGAGTGGCCGACGACGAAGTCGGGCTGCACGCCGGCCTCGGTGAGCGCGGCGAGGCAGGCCAGCTCCGTCGTCACGAGCGCCGGCTGCGTGATCTCGGTCTCGCTCAGCCGCTCGATCGGGCCCTCGAAGCAGAGGCGCCGCGAGATCGAAGCCGACGGCCTCCTCGGCGCGGTCGTAGACGGCTCGCGCGGCCGGGAAGGCCTCGCTCATCGCACGCCCCATGCCCACTTCCTGGGAACCCTGTCCCGGGAAGCAGAACGCCACCTTGCCCACCGTCACGCGACCTCCTCGCAGCGACCGCAGATCAGACTACACCGGAGCCGGGGCCGCGGCCCCGGGCCCCCGCGCCGGGCTTCAGGCATCGACGAACCCGAACGACAGCTGGGCATCGAGCACCCGCTCGCCGTTGCAGTGGACGGTGCCGGTGCCGCGGCCGAACGTGCTGCGCAGCCGGTCGACGATCAGCTCGAAGTCGAGCACGTCGCCGGGCCGGACGACGCGGCGGAAGCGCACGCCGTCGATGCCGGCGAAGAGCGGCACGCGGCCGGCGAAGTCGGGGTGCGAGAGCACGCCCACGGCGCCCGCCTGCGCGAGCGCCTCGACCATCAGCACGCCGGGCATGACGGGCTCGCCCGGGAAGTGCCCGCGCAGGAACCACTCGTCGCCGCGGATCGTCGAGCGTGCGACGACGCGGGCGCCGGGCTCGAGCTCGAGGATCTCGTCGATCAGCAGGAACGGATCGCGGTGCGGGATCAGCTGCTCGATCACGCCGCGGCCGAATGGGGTCGTGAGGTCCGTCACGGCGCCTATCGTAGCCAGATGCCCGATCCGCGAATCCGGATCCACGAGCTCGCGAGCTGCGCCTCGACGCAGGACGAGCTGCGCGCGCTCGCCGATGCGGGCGCGCCGGCCTTCACGGCCGTGCGCGCCGACGTGCAGCACGCGGGCCGCGGGCGGCGGGGGCGCGTCTGGGAGGCCCCTTCCGGAACCTCGCTGCTCGTGTCGATCCTCCTGCGTCCCACCCGCCCCGGGCACGAGCTGCCCGTCCTGAGCCTCGCCGGCGGCGTCGCCGCGGTGGAGTGCGCCCGCGCCCACGGCGCCGCTGCGTGCCTGAGCTGGCCCAACGACGTCGTCTGCGGGGAGCGCAAGCTCGGAGGGGTGCTGGCCGAGCTCGGGCCGGACGACAGCGTGCTGCTCGGCATCGGCATGAACCTTTCCTCGCGCGCGGAGGACCTGCCCGCGGCGGCGCGGCTCGTGCCCACGTCGCTACTGCTCGAGACGGGATCCGCGCCGAGCGCGGCGGACGCGCTGAGGAGCCTGCTCGGTGCGCTGCGCCCGCTGGCCGCGCTCTTCGACGCGGACGGGCCGAGCGCGATCGCCGAGCGCGCCCGCCCGCTCGACGCGCTCGCCGGCACGGCCGTGCAGGTGCGCCTCGCGAGCGGCGAGGTCGTGGTGGGCGAGGCGGCCGGCATCGCCGGCGACGGCTGCCTGATCGTGGCCGCCGACGGCGCCGAGCGCCACTTCGCGAGCGGTGAGGTCGAGCGTCTCACGTGAGCGTCTGACACCCTGTGCACGTGCCCGAGACCCTTCTGGACGTCTTCGTCACCGGCACCGACGACGGCGTCGGCAAGACCTACGTGTGTGCACGGCTGGCCGCCCGCGCCCGTGCTGCGGGCCTCACGCCCGCCATGCTCACGGCCGTCCAGATGGGCGACGACGACTCCACGCGCTGGCTGATCCGCCGCGTCCCGGGCGCCGTCGGCGCGACGGCCCACGCCTATCCCGCCGAGCAGCTCCTGCAGACCGCGGGCCGCACGTTGACGGATCCCGGCGAGTCCGTCGATCCGGCCCACGTGCGCGAGGTCTACCGCGCGCTGCGCAAGCGCAGCGACGGCGTGCTCGTGGAGGGCCCGTCGGGCCTGCTCGCGCCGCTCGGCGAGGGCCGCACGACCGCCGACCTGGCGCACGCCCTCGGGCTGCCGCTCGTGGTCGTGTGCCGGCCGGGCCGCGGCACCGTGAACCACGTCGCGCTCACGCTCGAGGCCGCGCACAGCCGCAAGCTCGCGGTGCGCGGGCTGATCGTGAACGGCGCGAGCGAGAGCCCCGGGCTCGAGGAGCTCGCCAATCGCGCCGAGCTGGCGCGGCTCGCTCCGATCCTCGAGATCGTCCCGGACGAGACGATCAGCTCGCTCTCGAGCTGAACGCTCCCGGCGAGCGCGCCGTGCGGGGCGTGAACGGCCCTGCGCGCGCCGCGTTGCCGGCCGCATCGACGAGCTGGAGCCGCAGCTTCGCGGGCACTCCCGCGGGCAGACGGAAGCGGAAGCCGTTGAGCCCGGCTGCACGCGGACGGCGTGCGACGACGACGCGCGACCCCGCGAGCACGCGCACCGTCGTCGTCTCCGAGAGGCGCACGACGAGGAACGCGCTGCGGCCGGCGACGCGCAGGCGCACGAAGCGCGCCGCGGGCTTCCTGCGGTCGAGCCGGAAGGCCGCGCTGAGGACCTGCTCGCCGACCGCGGTGCGTGCGCGCAGCACGAAGCGGTAGCCGCCGTCGGGAAGCGGCGAGAGCTGCCCCGGATCCAGCAGGAACGTCTGCGGGCCCGGCTCGATCAGCGCCTCGAGCAGGGTCGCCGAGCTGCGCGTCCGATCCGGGCCGAGCTCCCCCGTCAGCGCCGCCGGGGCCGTCTGCTGCCACGAGACCGTGACGGCGTCGCCCGCCCCCGCGACGAGCCGGCTGAGGCGCAGCTTGCGCGCGGCGCGCACGACGCTCACGACGCCGCTGCGCTCGGCGACCTGCCCGGATGCGTCGGCGATCTGGAGCCGCACGGTATAGCTGCCGTCGGCGACGAGGCCGGCGAGGCCCTCTCCGCCCCAGCGCGCGCTCTGGCTGCCCGCCGGCAGCTGGACGCCGGCCACCAGCGTCGCGACGGCCGTGCCGTCGGCCGCGAGCACGTCGAGCGTGACCGCGGCGGGGGCCGCGAGCGTGTAGCCGATCGCGAGCACGTCGTCCGCGCCGTCGCCGTCGGGCGAGACGACGGCCGGCGCGAGCGAGAGCGGCGGCGCCTGCGCGACCGCGGGCTCGGCGCCGAGCGACGCGAGCAGCGCACGCGCGTGCGCGCCGGCCGCATCCTTGGCCTCGATGCGGTAGGCGAGCTTCGTGCCCGCGGGCACGGCCGTGCCGTCGGAGCGAGCGCCGTTCCAGGTCCAGGCGATGTCGCCCCCGCTGCCGCTGTTGCTCGCCACCGGCATGCCGCGCGCGTCGAGCACCGTCAGCACCCAGCTCGCCCCGCCCAGCACGCGTGCGCGGAAGGCGATCGGCTGCACGACGCCGCTCGCGTCGGCGGCGAGCGCCGGCGGCGTCGCGCTCGCGTCGACGATCTTCGGCGTTCCCGTCGCCTGGGCGAGCGCGGCGACGGCGTCCAGCTCGGGGTAGATCAGACCGCCCGGGCAATCGGTCGGCAGCGCGTCGCGGTGCCCGCTGACGGTGCGGAACGTCGCACTCCCGCCCGCTGGGTAGCGGGCGTTGCCGCCGCCCGAGACGAGCGTCGCCCGGCCGAGCGGATCGACGTGCCCGACGTCGAGGCGCCACGCGATCAGCTTGGCGAGGCCGTCGCGCGTCTGCGCCGAGAGCGGGGCGACGGCGCCGTCCCCGATCACCGCGATGCCCACGCTGCCGGTGTTGAAGCCTCCGGTGTGCGCCCCGATCACGGGGCGGTCGATGCCCCCGGCGCGACCCTCGAAGACCCTCCCGTAGGCGTCGACCAGGAAGTTGTAGCCGATGTCGTTCCAGCCGTTCGAGCGCACGTGGTAGGTGAAGATCGAGCGCACGATCGCGGGCACGTCGTCCGGCGCATAGCCGTTCGGGGTGTCCGTGTGGTGGATGAACACCATCTGCACGGCCGGCGCGTAGCGCGGCGCCCTGCGCTTCATCGACTCGACCGCGCCCCACCCCGCACGCGCCACGATCGGCGGCGGGTCGGGGGCCGCGGCGAGCGCGCGCACCGGCACCACGGCGGAGCGCGCGGACGCGATCAGCACGACGCGCACGCTCGACGGCGCGCCCCGCACCCGTAGCTGGAAGTGCGTGCTGCCGGCGACCCACACGGGCTCGGCGTGGCTGACCATGCCGCCGGGTGGGGCCTCGAGGGTCGTCCAGCGCGACCACGGGCCGCCGCGCGCGCGCGCGCGCACGTCGACGATCGCGCCCGGGCGCGCCGTCCAGCGTGCTCCGAGCAGGTCGAACGCGAACGGCGCCGCCCGCGGCGGCATGAGCCGGGTGCCCGCCGACTGCGGGGTCGCGACCACCACCTCCCGGTAGCGCGTCGCCGCCGCCTCCGCGCTCGGCACGAGCGCGAGCAGGACGGCCGCGAGCAGGGGGAAGCGGATGAGCGCGAGCCTCACCGCTCCGGCTTCGCGGGCGCTTGCCGCGTCCCTGCCCGCCACCGGGCCCGCGGCGAGCGGCGAACGGACATAGGATCCCCGTATGAACGCACTGCTGGTAGTCGCCGCCGTCCTCATCGTGCTCGCCGTGCTGATCATCGCGTCGGCGGTCCGCGTCCTGCGCGAGTACGAGCGCGGCGTGATCTTCCGGCTCGGCCGGCTGCTCTCCGGCCCCAAAGGCCCGGGCCTCATCCTGCTGGTGCCGTTCATCGACCGCATGGTCAAGATCGACCTGCGCACGGTGACGCTCTCGATTCCGCCACAGGAGGTCATCACCAAGGACAACGTGCCCGTGCGCGTGACCGCGGTGACCTACTTCCGCGTCGTCGACCCGCAGGCGGCCGTGACGCAGATCGAGAACTTCCTCGTCGCCACCTCGCAGATCGCGCAGACGACGCTGCGCTCGGTGCTCGGCCAGCACTCGCTCGACGAGCTGCTCGCCGAGCGCGACAAGGTCAACGAGATCCTGCAGGACATCATCGACCGGCACACCGCCCCGTGGGGCATCAAGATCTCGGTCGTCGAGGTCAAGGACGTCGAGCTGCCCACGACGATGCAGCGCGCGATGGCCCGTCAGGCCGAGGCCGAGCGCGAGCGGCGCGCGAAGATCATCGGCGCGCAGGGCGAGTACGAGGCCGCCGAGCAGCTGAGCATGGCGGCCGATCGCATCTCCGCGAGCCCGATCGCGCTGCAGCTGCGCTACCTGCAGACGCTGCTCGAGATCTCGACCTCGAACAACGCGACGACCATCCTGCCGATCCCGATCGACATCCTGCGCCCGCTGCAGGAGGCGGTCAGGATGGTCTCGCCGCCCCCGCCGCAGCAGCAGGCCTCTCCGCCCCCGCCGCCGCCCGGCCCCGCGCTCGGCCAGCCGGATCCGCCGCCCGGCCCGGCGGCGCTGAGCCAGCCCGAGCTGCCGCCCACGCCGCCGCTGCCGGGGCCGCCCGACCGTTAGGCGCGGGCGCCGCCGGGCCCACGGCCCGGCGGACGACCGCTCCTAGGTCTCGTCGTCATCCGGCTCGGCGTCGTCGAGCTCGGCGTCGTCGTCCGGCTCGTCCTCGGTGTCGGCCATGATTTCGTCGAGCGCGCTCGTGGCGGGCTCGCCGTCCGCTTCCTCGGCGTCCAGCGCGGCCTCGGCGGCATCGGCCGAGACGTACGGCACGACCTCCGGGGCGGTCTCGGAGAGTCCCGCGAACGGCAGCGGCTCGGCGCCCTCGGCGTCCTGGCCGACCGCCGCGGAGTCCACCATCGCGACGGCCGAGATGCGATCGCCGTCGCGCAGGCGCTGGACGATCACGCCCTGGGTCGCACGGCTCATCTGCGAGATGCCGTCGACGGCCGTGCGCTGCACGGTGCCCGACTCGGTGATCACGAGGATCTCCTGGCGCGGCCCGACGACGAGCGCGCGGACGATCGCGCCGCGCGCCTCGACGAGGCGGATCGTGAGCACGCCCATCGTGCCGCGGCCCTTGCGCGGATACTCGGCGACGCGGGTGCGCTTGCCGTAGCCGTTCTCGGTCACGACGAGCAGGTCGGCCTCGTCGTCGGCGACGTCGATCGCGATCACCTCGTCGCCCGTGCGCAGCTTCATGCCGATCACGCCGCCGGTCGCGCGGCCCATCGCGCGCGCCTCGTTCTCGTCGAAGCGCACCGTCTGGCCCTTGCGCGAGGTCAGCAGCACGTCGTCCTCGCCGGAGGTCAGGCGGACGCCGACGAGCTCGTCGCCCTCGCGGATGTTGATGGCGATGATGCCGTCGGACTTGCGCGGCGTGTCGTACTCCTTGAAGAGCGTCTTCTTGACGATGCCGCCCTTCGTCGCCTGCACGAGGAACATCCCCTCGCTGAAGTCGCGCGTGCCGATCACCGTGCGCACGTGCTCGCCCTCGCGCAGCGGCAGCAGGTTGATCACGGCGCGGCCGCGGCCCTGGCGGTTGCCCTCGGGCAGCTCGTGCACCTTGAGCCGGTAGACCTTGCCGACGCTCGTGAAGAAGAGGACGTAGTCGTGCGTCGAGGCGACGAGCAAGTGCTCGATCCAGTCGTCGTCCTTCGTGTCCATGCCCATCACGCCGACGCCGCCGCGCTTCTGCTGGCGGTAGGTCGAGGCGGCGACGCGCTTGATGTAGCCGGTGGACGTGATCGAGATGACCATGTCCTCCTCGCGGATCAGCTGCTCGAGGTCGAGCTCGCCCTCCGCCGGCACGATCTCGGTGCGCCGGTCGTCGCCGAAGCGATCCTCGAGCTCGCTCAGCTCCTGCTTGACGATCGCGTAGACGCGTGCCTCGTCGGCGAGGATCGAGCGCAGCTCCGTTACGAGCGCGACGAGATCGGCGTGCTCGCGGCGCACCTCGTCCTGCTGCAGCGCGGTCAGCGCACGCAAGCGGAGGTCGAGGATCGCCCGGGCCTGCAGCTCGGACAGCCCGAACTCGGCCATCAGCGTCTCGCGCGCGGTGTCGGCGTCGGCCGAACCGCGGATCACGGCGATCACGCGATCGAGGTTGTCGAGCGCGATCAGATAGCCCTCCAGGACGTGCAGGCGATCCTGCGCGCGCTGGAGCCGGTACTTGGTGCGCCGCGTGATGACTTCCTTCTGGTGATCGACGTAGTGCCGCAGCAGCGCTTTCAGGCCGAGCGTGCGCGGGGCGCCGTCGACCAGGCAGACGATGTTCGCACCGAAGGTCGTCTGCAACGGCGTGTGCTTGTAGAGCTGATTGAGTACGACCTTCGCCATCTCGCCGCGCTTCAGCTCGATCCAGATCCGCATGCCGTTGCGGTCGGACTGATCGGCGATGTCGCGGATGCCGGTGATGACCTTCTCGTGCACGAGGTCGGCGATCTTCGCGAGCACGCCGTCCTCGCCGCCCTTGCGCACCTGGTAGGGCAGCTCCGTGATGATGATCGCGTCGTGGCCGCCCTTCTGCGGCTCGATGTGCGCCACGGCGCGCACGCGGATCCGGCCGCGTCCGTGCTCGTAGGCGTCGCGGATCCCCTGCAGGCCCATGATCAGCGCGCCCGTGGGGAAGTCGGGGCCCTTGACGTGCTCCATGAGCTCGTCGGTCGTGACCTCCGGGTTGTCGATCAGGGCGATCGCGCCGGCGATGATCTCGCGCAGGTTGTGCGGCGGGATGTTCGTCGCCATGCCGACGGCGATGCCGGCCGAGCCGTTCGCGAGCAGGTTCGGGAAGCGTGCCGGCATGACCGACGGCATCAGGTTCTGCTCGTCGTAGTTCGGCTCGAAATCGACGACGTCCTCGTCGAGGTCCCTCAGCATCTCGACCGCGATCGGCGAGAGGCGGCACTCCGTGTAGCGCATGGCCGCGGCGGGATCGCCGTCGATGTTGCCGAAGTTGCCCTGCGTGTCGACGAGCGGGTAGCGCGAGGCGAACTTCTGCGCCGAGGCGTACGAGCGTGTCGTAGATCGCGGAGTCGCCGTGCGGATGGTACTTGCCCATGCAATCGCCTACCACGCGGGCGCACTTGACGTACGGGCGGTTGGGCTGCAGGCCGAGGTCCTGCATCGTGAAGAGGACGCGCCGGTGAACCGGCTTGAGGCCGTCGCGGACATCGGGGAGCGCACGGCCCACGATCACGCTCATGGCGTAATCCATGTACGAGGAGCGCATCTCCTCTACGAGCTCGCGGTCCTCGATATTGCCGTCGCCCAGGTCGATGGTTGCCATCGTGTGCTCCTAGGTTCTTCTAGACGTCGAGGAACTTGACGTCGCGGGCGTGCTGCTGGATGAACTCGCGCCGGGGCTCGACCTCGTCGCCCATCAGGCGCACGAAGAGCTCGTCGGCCGCCTGGCCGTCCTCGATGGTCACGCGGCGCAGCATGCGCGTCGCGGGATCCATCGTGGTCTCGCGCAGCTGATCGGCGTTCATCTCGCCGAGACCCTTGAAGCGCTGGAGCGCCAGGCCGTCCTTGGCGATGTCGAGAACCGCGGTGCGGAGTCCCTCGAAGGTGTGCGACTCGCGGCTCTTCTTGCCGAGCAGCACCGTGTAGGGCGGATGGCCGGCGAGCTCGCGCAGACGGAGGTGCGCCTTGCGCAGCCCGTCGTAGGCGCGCGAGCCGAAGAGGTTCTGCGGCAGCGGCACCGTCTCGACGGCGCCGGTGCGCTTCTCGGTCACCTTGAGCAGCAGCGAGGGGTTCTCGGCGTCGTCATGGCGTGCGATCACCTCGACGGCATCGGGCTCGTCCTCCGGCACGCCCGTGCGGAAGTAGCCCTCGAGCTCGTCCAGGGTGGAGACGGCCTCCTCGATCAGCCGATGATCCTTGATGTAGTCGACGGCCGAGCCGCCGAACTCGCTGCGCAGACGCCCGGCCCAGCCCTCGTACTCGCGCAGCGCTGAGAGGAAGCGCTGATAGCGCACCTCGGTGAAGCGCGGCGACTCGCCGTAGCGGTCGGTCACGGCGATGTCGCCGAGCCGCTCGCGCAGCAGGATGCGCTCGAGCTCGGAGTCGTTCTGCAGGTAGAGCGCCTCGCGGCGGCCGAACTTGATCCGGTAGAGCGGCGGTTGCGCGATGTAGACGTGGCCCGCCTCGATCATCGGCAGCATGTGGCGGAAGAAGAACGTCAGGATCAGCGTGCGGATGTGCGCGCCGTCGACGTCGGCGTCCGTCATCGCCACGATCTTGTGGTAGCGCAGGCCCTCGAGGTTGAACTCCTCGCCGATGCCCGTGTTGATCGTCGTGATCATGGCCTGGATCTCGACGTTCGAGAGGATCTTGTTGATCCGCGCCTTCTCGACGTTGAGAATCTTGCCGCGCAAGGGCAGGATCGCCTGGAACTCGCGGTCGCGCGCGTCGCCGGCGGTGCCGCCCGCGCTGTTGCCCTCGACCAGGAAGAGCTCGCACTGCGCCGGGTCGTTGTTGGAGCAGTCCTTGAGCTTGCCCGGGAGGCGCGAGTTCTCGAGCGCGGTCTTGCGGCGCACGAGATCGCGCGCCTTGCGCGCGGCCTGGCGGGCGCGCGCGGCCTGCAGCGCCTTGTTGATGATCGCCCGGGCCTCGGCGGGATGCTCCTCGAACCACTCGGCGAGCGCGGCGTTCGTCGTCGTCTCGACCAGGCTGCGCATCGGCGAGTTGCCGAGCTTCGTCTTCGTCTGGCCCTCGAACTGCGGATCGGAGAGCTTGACCGAGATGATCGCGACGAGACCCTCGTGCGCGTCGTCCTGGCCGAGCGGATCGTCCTTCTCCTTGATCAGGCCGGTGCTGCGCGCGTAGGCGTTGACCGTGCGCGTGAGCGCGGAGCGGAAGCCCGTGAGGTGCGTGCCGCCCTCGTGCGTGTTGATGTTGTTCGCGAACGAGTGCACGGACGGCTGGTAGCTGTCGTTCCACTGCATCGCGACCTCGACGATGCCGTCGTCGGTCTCGCGCTCGAACGCGATCTGCGTCTTGTGGGTGGGCGTGCGGTTCTTGTTGATGTGGCGCACGTAGTCGGCGAGGCCGTTCTCGGCGTAGAACTCGACGACGTTGTCCTCGGTGCGCTGGTCGACCAGCGTCAGCCGCAGCCCGCGCGTGAGGAACGCCATCTCGCGCTCACGCGTCTCGATGACCTCGAAGTCGACGTCGGTCGTCTCGAAGATGTCGGCGTCGGGCTTGAAGGTCACCGTCGTGCCGCGCTCGGTCGTCGGCTCGCCCTTGACGAGCTCCGTCGTCGGCTCACCGCGGGCGAAGCTCTGCGTGTAGACGAAACCGTCGCGGCGCACGTCGACCGTCAGCCACTCCGAGAGCGCGTTCACGACCGAGACGCCGACGCCGTGCAGGCCGCCCGACACCTTGTAGCCGCCGCCGCCGAACTTGCCGCCGGCGTGCAGCATCGTGAGCACGACCTGGACCGTGCTCATGTCGTACTTCTCGTTGCGCTCGACGGGGATGCCGCGGCCGTTGTCGCGGACGCTGATCGAGCCGTCGGGCAGGAGCGTCGTGGTGATCTGGTCGCAGTACCCCGCCAGGGCCTCGTCGACGCTGTTGTCGAGCACCTCGTAGATGAGATGGTGGAGGCCGCGCTGGCTGGTCGCGCCGATGTACATGCCGGGGCGCTTGCGGACCGCCTCGAGGCCCTCGAGCACGGTGATCTCGTCTGCGCCGTATTCGTGCTCGGAATCCGTCAAGCTACCGTCCCAGAAATTGCGTTTGATGGGTTCGAACCCGGATGAATACTAGCAATCCGGCCGGTCGTCAGCCCCCGGTCCGGCCCGGGACGGGGCCCACCCGGAAGCGCAGCGCGGGCAGCTCGCAGGCCTGCTCCCGCAGGCGTGCCAGGAGGTCCTCCGAGCGCATCGTCAGGTCGCCTGCGAGCACGCCGCTCGTGCAGTTCAGGATCAGCGCGCCGTCGCGTGCGAAGCGCGCCGGCCAGACGTCCGCGGCGAGCGGTCCGGCCGCGGCCTTCCAGGCCGCGCAGACGGCCTGCAGGCGCGCATCCGGGAGCGCGCCGCCGAGCGCGCGGCCGAGGATCGCGCCGATGTCCTCGAGGCCGCTCACACCGGCATCATTCCCGACGCGCCAGCCCGCCGTCGACGCGGATCACGCGATCGCAGGCCTCGCCGAGCTGATGGGTGTCGGTCGCGGTCACGAGCACCTGCCCGCGCTGCCGCAGGAGCAGCAGCAGGCTCTGCGCCCGGCCGCGGTCGAGCTCGCTCGCGACGTCGTCGAGCAGCAGCACGGGCCGCACGCCGCGCACCTCGGCGACGAGGTCGGCCTCGGCCGTCAGCAGCGCCAGCACGGCCGAGCGCTGCTCGCCCTGCGAGCCATAGCCGCGCAGGTCGCGCTCGCCCTGGGCGACGGCGAGCTCGTCGTGGTGCGGGCCGGTCGTGGTGCTGCCGCGCTGGATGTCACCCGCGCGGCGCGCCTCGAGCTCGGCTCGCTGACCGCCCTCGTCGTCGGGCCCGCGCGCCTCGTAGCGCAGCTCGACTGGCTCGGCGAGCTCGCCGATCGTCGCGAGGTGCTGCGCGAACGGATCGCGCAGGGCCGCGACGAAGCGGCTGCGGGCGCGCCGGATCTCGGAGCCGAGCTGAGCCAGCTGCGCCTCCCACGGCTCGAGGGCATCGTGGGCGCGCCCACCGGCCCGCAGGCGGCGCAGCAGCTGGTTGCGCTGCTGGAGAGCGCCTGCGTAGGCGCTGACGACCGCGGAGTACCGCGGCCAGGAGCGCGCGACGGCGCGGTCGAGGTAGCGCCGCCGCAAGGCCGGCGCACCCTTCATCACGGCCAGGCGCTCCGGGGTGAAGACGAGAATCGCGGCGTGCTCGGCGAGGGCGTCGACGGTCGGGCTCGCGGCGCCGTTGACGGTCGCGCGCTTGGCCGTGCCCGGCTGGAACCCGACGGCCCACGCGGTCGGGACGCCGCGCAGCGCGCCGTCGAGCTCGACGCGCGTGACGGTCGCGCCGATACGGACGACGCGCGAGTCGTCCGCGGTGCGCGGCGACCAGGCCAACGCGCCGAAGTGCACGGCCTCGAGCAGGCTCGTCTTGCCGGCACCGTTGCGACCCACGATCGCGAGCACCTCGCCGCCCAGCTCGCAGTCGAGCCTGCCGTAGCAGCGGAAGTCCGTGGCACGGACGTGCTCGACGCGCACCGGCGGTCGGTCAGGTGGCCAGGCGGATCGGCATGATCAGGTACCAGTAGTCGTCGGTGCCGCCCGTCAGCAGCCCCGGCCGCAGCGGCGTGATCAGCTTCAGCACGACGGTGTCGCCCGGGATGCTCTCGACGCCCTCGCGCAGGAACGCCGGGTTGAAGCCGATCTCGAGCGGCTCGCCGCGGAAGTCGCAGGGCAGCGACTCGCGGCCCTCGCCGACCTCCTGGGTCTGCGCGGAGACCGTCAGCTCGCCGGGCGAGAACGCGAGCCTCAGGGGCGAGCGCCCGGCCAGCACCTCGACGCGGCTGATCACGTCGGTGAACTCCGAGCGCGGCAGCGAGACCTCGTGCTCGAACGTCTCGGGCAGCAGCCGGCGGAACTCGGGGAACTGCCCCTCGATGCGGCGCGCGCCCAGCCACACGTCGGCGGTGCCGAAGAGCACCTGGTTCTCCTCGACGACGATCTCGAGACCCTCGCCGCCGAGCGCGGCGGAGATCCGGATCAGGTCGGAGAGCGCGCGCGCCGGCACGATCGCGGTCAGCTGCTCGGGCGGCCCGCCCTCGAGCTTCGTCGTGCGCACCGCCATGCGGTACGAGTCGGTCGCAGCCATCGTCAGCACGCCGTCGGCGAACTCGACGAGGACGCCGGTCAGCACCGGGCGCGAGTCGTCGCGCGAGGCGGCGCGCAGCACGCGCTCGGCGGCCTGCAGGAAGGTGTCCTTGTCGACGCCGAAGGTGCGGCCGTGGTCGATCTCCGGCAGGCGCGGGAAGTCGTCGGCGTCGTAGGTGTGCAGCGAGTAGCGACTCGCTCCGCACTCGAGCGTCAGCAGCCCGCCCTCGCCAGAGGCCAGTACGACCTGCTGGGCCGGCAGGTGGCGCACGATGTCGAGCAGGAGGCGGCCCGGCACGACGACCCGACCCGGCTCGAGGACGTCGGCGGCCGGGAGCTTGCCGCGCACCGACAGCTCCATGTCGGTGGCCGCGAGCTCGACCGGCTGCTCGGCCGACTGCGCGTCGATCAGCACGCCCGAGAGGATCTGCACGCTCGAGCGCTGCGACACGCCGCGGGCAACCACCTGGAGGTGCTTGAGAAGGTCGTCCTTGGGGCAGGAGATGCGCACGGCGGACGGAGTCTAGATGGTTCGGCGGCGATCGCGGGGTGGGTCGCCCCGCCCCCGCCGGCGCTGTTCTTCTCTTCTTCAAGAATCAAACCCAGTAGCAACCAGTAGGCATGGGGAAGCTGTGGGAATACCCAAGAATTCCCTGCTCAGCGGATTTTCGGGGCGTGTATGGAGCGGGGACGCCCGTCCACGTCCTCCCCGACGGGCACGGGCCGGATCATCCGGCCGGCGAGATCGGGGAGTGGGAGGCCCGGTCTCCACACGGCATACAGCGCCTCTCCCGCGCCAGGCAGGCGAGTTCCACAGGCTTCCCGCCGAGCTGGGCTCCGAACGCCGCTGCGCCTGGGGATCGGCGACCGGCGCTCGCGCTGCGGAGATTCGCAATCTGCGATGCCCGGGCGAGCGCGCGCAGCCGGTCCGACCTCCGGCGCGGTGCATCGAGACGACCTCGCCGGCAGCGAAGCCCGCGCGTCCTCGAAGCCCGCGTCGGATCGAGCGCTCGCCGCGGAGTCAGCGCTCGGCCGGGAGAGCCCGGCGCTCGCCTTCGACCTATCCGTGGCGCTTGATGCGGCGGATCAGGTCGTCGACCTGGTCGTACTCGCGGCGGTCGTGGTGCAGGCGGCGCGTGATCTTCTGCACCGCGTAGAGCACGGTCGTGTGGTCGCGGCCGCCGAACTCGCGGCCGATCGCGGGGAGCGTCGCGTCGGTGAGCTCGCGGCAGAGGTACATGGCGAGCTGCCGGGGGGCGACGATCGCCTGCGAGCGCTTGGCCGACTCGAGCTCGGGGACGGGGATGCCGAAGACCTCCGACACGACCTTCTTGATCGTCGCCACCGAGACGGGCGTGTCGGCGTCGGGCAGGTCGCGCAGCGTCTCGCGCACGAGCGCCGCGCTCGCCGGTCGCCCGGTCAGCGAGGCATACGCGAGCACGCGTGTGAGCGCGCCCTCGAGCTCGCGGATGTTCGTCGGCACGCGGCGTGCGATCGCGGGCAGCAGCTCGGGGTCGTCGATGCGCACGCGGTCGGCCGCGACGCGCTTGTGCAGGATCGCGATGCGCGTCTCGATGTCGGGCGGCTGCACGTCGACGAGCAGGCCCCACTCGAAGCGCGAGCGCAGGCGGTCGGCGAGCTCGGGGATCTCGCGCGGCGCGCGGTCGGAGGTCAGCACGAGCTGCCGTCCGCTCGCGTGCAGCGTGTTGAAGGTGTGGAAGAACTCCTCCTGGATGCCGTCCTTGCCGGCCAGGAAGTGGATGTCGTCGATCAGCAGGACGTCGTACTGCTCGCGGTAGCGCCGCTTGAAGGCGTCCATGCTCTTGTCCTTGATCGCCGCGATGAACTCGTTCGTGAACGCCTCGCAGGTCACGTAGCGGGCCCGCATCCCCGGGGTGTGCATCATCACGTAGTGCGCGATCGCCTGCAGAAGGTGCGTCTTTCCGAGCCCGGTGTCGCCGTAGATGACGAGCGGGTTGTAGGCCTGGCCCGGGGCCTCGGCGACCGCCAGGGCAGCCGCGTGCGCGAAGCGGTTGGAGCTGCCGATCACGAACGAGCCGAACGTGTACTTCGAACGCAGCGGCTCTGCGACCTCGGCCTGGCGTTTGCGCTTGCCCTGGCGCGACTGCGGGGCGGCCCCGCGCTCGGTGTCACGCCTGCCGGGCGGCCCTGCGCCCGGCACGGGCTCGCCGTCGGCGACGCGGAAGCGCACCGACACGCCGGGGTCGGCGGCGTTCGCCGCGCGGTGCACGAGCTCGGCGAAATGGCCCTCGATCCAGGCCCGGGTGAACTCGTTCGGGACGCCGACCTCGAGCACGTCGCCCTCCAGTGCGAGCGCCCGCGTGGTCGAGAACCACGCGCCGAAGACCATCGGCGAGAGGTCGTCCCGGATGCGGTCGGCGACCGCGGTCCAGAGCACGTCGGGTGGGGAGGAATCGTCTACGGGCATAGCTACGCCGGCCACGACGCATGCGGGTGTCGATCGACACCGTGCGGACGGGGCGGGGGCTGCGGATGCTACCGGGTCAGAGGGGTTCCGACGCCGCGGCGCCGCCGTGAAAAACCCGCTCGTAGCGGACACTCTTCAGTTATCCACAACGTCGTCCACAGGCAGCATGGCCCCGAGGCATGGCGCAAGGCCACGTGCAGTGCGGGATTCCGGCCCGAGCGGCCGCGCGCATGGCCGCGGCAGTTCTCCACACGCGGCGTGCGCGCGCCGCACGTACGCGACCTGAGCCTGCCGCGGCGGCTACACTGCCCCTCTCCCGTCCCGCCGAGACTGACGAGATCACGTGAAGCGCACCTATCAGCCCAACAAGCGCAAGCGCGCAAAGAAGCACGGCTTCCGCAAGCGCATGAGTACGCGCGCGGGTCGCGCCATCCTGAAGCGCCGTCGCCTGCGCGGGCGCAAGCACCTCTCGGCCTAGGTCGTGGCGGGTACCGCTACGCGCAGCCGGCGCCTCTCGCGCTCCGCTGACTTCGACGCGGTCTATCGGCGGGGTCGTTCGGCGTCGTCGCGGCATCTCGTCGTCTACGCGTTCGCGCGCGATCCCGGCGCGCGACCGCGAGCGAGCCGCGCGTCGGGCTGACCGTCTCGCGCAAGGTCGGCGGAGCTGTCGAGCGCAACCGCGTCAAGCGGCTCCTGCGCGAGGCGTCGGCCCGCGTCACGCCGGGCCTCGCGCCGGACGTCGACCTCGTGATCGTCGCCCGCCCGGGCCTCGCCGAGGCGCTCGGCGGAGGAGCGTCTGGAGTGGCTCGAGGGCGAGGTGCGCGAGCTCGCGACGCGCGCGGCGGGAGCCCCGCGTGAGGCGCATCGCGCTCTGGCTGCTGCTCGCGCCCATCTACGCCTGGCGCTTCGTCGTGCACGCGCTGGTGCCCGGCGGGCCGGCAACCTGCCGCTTCGAGCCGAGCTGCTCGCGCTACGCCGAGGAGGCGATCCGCACGCACGGCGCGCTGCGCGGCTCCTGGCTCGCGCTCCGCCGGCTGAGCCGCTGCCATCCCTTCTCGCGCCATGACCCGGTCGACCCGGTGATGCCGCGATGAGCCTGCCGCTTCGCGAGCGTCCTCGGCCCGCTCGAGGACGCGCTCCACGGCCTGCTCTTCGGCATCCAGGACGAACACGGGGCTGCCGTGGGCCTGGTCGATCATCGCGCTGACCGTCGTCGTGCGCCTCGCGATCCTGCCGCTCGCGATCATCCAGATGCGCTCGATGCGCGGGATGCAGAAGATCGCGCCCGAGCTGCAGAAGCTCAAGACGAAGCACAAGGGCGACAACCAGAAGCTGCAGGCCGAGATGATGGCGCTGTACCGCGAGCACGGCGTGAACCCGGTCGGCAGCTGCCTGCCGCTGCTCTTCCAGCTGCCCGGTCTTCATGGGCCTCTTCTTCGTGCTGCAGGGCTTCTCGGACGATCCGCCCGAGGGCGATCTGAGCTTCCTCGGCAGCTTCATCCCGAACATCGCCGTGCACGTGGACAACGCCGGCTGGGCCGGGTGGGTGCTGATCGTCGTCTACGTGGCGAGCCAGCTCGGCTCCACGCTCCTGATGCCGACCGGCGCCGATCCGCAGCAGCAGATGATGCGCCGCCTGTTCATGGTGATGCCGTTCATCTTCGTCTTCTTCGTGATCCGCTTCCCGGTCGGGCCTGATGCTCTACTGGATCTCGACGAACCTCTGGACGGTCGGTCAGCAGGTCACGCTGCGCAAGCTGATGGGGCCGCCGCCGAACCAGCCGCCGCCCAAGGAGAAGCGCCGAAGGGCATCCCCAAGCCGACCGGCGGCAAGGGGCTGCAGGGCGCCGGACGCTCGAGGCGGCGCTGATGAGCGGCGAGCTGCGCTCGTTCGAGGCCGAGGGCGCGGGCGATGACGTGGCCGCGGCGCGCCAGGAGGCGCTGCGCTCGCTGCGCTCGCTGGCCGGCGGCTGGCCGAGGAGGACGTCGAGTTCGTCACCGTGAGCGAGGGCGATCGCGGGCTGATGGGCGTCGGGCGCCAGCCCGCGCGCGTCGTGGCGCGCGCGCAGGTCGCGGCGGTCGCGCTCGGCCCGGTCGGTGCAGCGCGTGCGCGACGTCGTCGAGCGCATCGCCGCCGCGATCGACCCGGCGCTGAAGCGTCTCGGTGGCCGAGCAGGGCACGCGCGTCGTCGCGCGTCGCCAGCGGTGGCGACACGGCACGGCTGATCGGGCGTCATGGCCAGACGATCGACGCCGTACAGCACCTCGCCGCCGCCGCTGCGCTGCCGGGAAGCGACGGCGAATGGGAGATCGTCGTCGATACGGCCGGGTACCGCGAGCGCCGCGAGCGCCGGCTGCGCGCGCGTCGCGCTCAAGGCGGCTGCGCGGCCGTTGCGCGACGGCCAGGCCGCAGGCACTGGAGCCGATGTCGAGCGCCGAGCGGCGCATCGTGCACACGATGCTGCTCGAGCACGAGGGCGTCGAGACGGCGAGCGAGGGCCGCGATCCGGCGCGCTTCGTCGTCGTGCGCCCCGCGCGATTCCGCCTGACCGCGGCAGGCTGTTTCACGTGACACATCGGCCGCTCGTTTCACGTGAAACGGCGCTGCATTGCGCGCGCGAGACCGTTCTATCGCTCCGGGGCTCGAGTCGCTCTCGGAGAGCCAGATCGAGCAGCTTGCGCGGCTCGTCCACCGTCTGCTCGACGCCGGTCGGAGTCACGGCGATCCGCGATCCGTCCGAGGCCGCGACGCGCCACGTGCTGGATGCGCTGGCGGGCCTGCCCGCCGTCGACGCCGCTCCGGATGGCGCAGCTCGCCGACGTCGGCAGCGGCGGTGGGCTGCCAGGACTCGTGCTGGCGGTCATGCGGCCGAGCCGCGAGATGCACCTGATCGAGGCGACCGCTCGCAAGGCGGCGTTCATCGCGGAGGCAGCGGCCGAGCTCGGCATCGCGGTGCAGGTGCACGCCGAGCGCTCGGAGGAGCTCGGCCGGGGCGCCGCTGCGCGACGCCTGCGCCTGCGTCGTCGCCCGCGCACTCGCACCCCCGCCCGTGGCCGCCGAGCTGTGCCTGCCGCTGTGCGCGCCCGGTGGCACGGCTCGTGCTCTGGTCGCGCGAGCCCGCGAGCGCCGAGCTCGCGTTCGCGGCGGGCGAGCTGGGCGGGGAGGTGGTCGTCCCGCGGAGGCCCCGGGCGTGCTCGTGATCGCGAAGCTCGCGGCCACGCCGGAGCGCTTCCCGCGGCGCCCCGGGATGGCCTCGAAGCGACCGCTGCGCGCCCCCGGCACCGACCGACCGCGTCGCTAGGATCTTGGCGATGTCGCAGGATTTATGCAGTGGCGAACCAGAAGGGCGGGGTCGGCAAGACGACGACCGCGATCAACGTCGCCGCGTGCCTCGCGGAGGCCGGCACGCCGGTGCTCGTGATCGACCTCGATCCGCAGGCGAACGCGTCGAGCGGCCTCGGCGTCCGCGCCGGCTCGGCCACGTGGTCGACCTACGACCTCCTGCACGGGGTCGCGCTCGCCGACATCATCGTGCCGACGCGGCATCGCCGAACCTCGATCTCGCGCCGGCGCACCCCGATCTGGCCGCAGCGGCGCTCGAGCTGCCCGGGCCGCGAGAACCGCGATGCCGTGATCGGCAACGCGCTCGCCTCGCTCGGCGACACGTATCCGTACGTGATCCTCGACTGCCCGCCGTCGCTCGGCCTGCTCACGGTCAACGCGCTCGCGGCCGCAAACCGCCTGATCGTGCCGGTGCAGTGCGAGTACTACGCGCTCGAGGGGCTCGCGCAGCTGCTCGAGAGCGTCGAGCGCATCCGCGGCGCGCTCAATCCCGGGCTCGCGCTGACCGGCCTGCTGCTGACGATGTTCGACCGCCGCACACGGCTGTCGGGCGACGTCGAGCGCGAGGTGCGCACGCATTTCGGGCCCAAGGTGTTCTCGTCCGTCGTGCCGCGCTCCGTGCGGCTCGCCGAGGCGCCCAGCCACGGGCTTCCGATCACGCAGTACGACCCCAACTCGCGGAGCGCCGATGCGTACTACCGCCTCGCGCTCGAGGTCGTCGAGCGTGGATAGCGCACCGCCCCGCCGCGGGCTCGGACAGGGCCTGGCGCTGCTGCTCGGCGAGCCGCAGACGCGCACGCACGGCTCGCTGCGCGACATCCCGATCGGCGATCATCGTCCCGAACCCGCGCCAGCCGCGCGCCCGCATCGACGAGGAGCGCTTCGCCGAGCTCGTCGAGAGCGTGCGCCGCGACGGGATCGTGCAGCCGCTGCTCGTGCGCGGCGTCGGCGACGCCTGGGAGCTGATCGCGGGCGAGCGCCGCTGGCGCGCCGCACAGGCCGCCGGGTTGCCGACGTGCCCGCGCTCGTGCGCGAGGTCGACGACCGCACCTCGCTGGCGCTCGCGCTCGTCGAGAACATCGTGCGCGCCGACCTCGACCCCGTCGAGCAGGCCCGCGGCTACGCCCGCCTGCAGGACGAGTTCGGGCTCTCGCACGCCGACGTGGCCGCAGCCGTCGGCCGCAGCCGCACCACGGTGGTCAACGCGACGCGGCTGCTCGGCCTGCCCGACGAGGTGCTCGAGCTGCTCGAGCGCGGCGAGCTGAGCGAGGGTCACGGACGGGCGCTGCTGCAGATCGAGGGCCAGGACGAGCGCCGCGAGGCGGCGGCGCGCCGTCGTCGCCGGCGGGCTCAGCGTGCGACAGACCGAGGCGCTGGCGCGCACGCAGTGGCCGCTCGGCCCCGCGCCGATCGCGCGACCGCGCCCGACTGGTACGACGCCGAGCTCGCGAACGACGCCGTCGACGGGCTCTATCGCACGCTCGGAGTCGCCGCGCGCGTGGCGCCCGATCGCTCCGGCTGCCGCGTCGAGCTGCGCCTGCGCTCGGCCGAGCAGCTCGCGAGCCTCGTCGAGCGCCTGGCCGCGCTCGAGGCCTCACCCTCCGACCGCTAGGCCGGGGCTCCCGCGGGAGCCGCAGGGCTCGTCGAGGGCTTCCTGGTATCCTCTGCGCCCGTCCGGGCGATTAGCTCAGTCGGTTAGAGCGCCTCTCTGATAAGGAGGAGGTCCGTGGTTCGAATCCACGATCGCCCACTCGGATCCACAGGCCCGGGCGCCGCCCGGCATGTGGCCCGTGGCGGGGGCGCGTAGCTCAGTGGATAGAGCGCTGGCCTTCTAAGCCAATGGTCGCAGGTTCGAATCCTGCCGCGCCCGTCTGAACCGGGGGTACACTCAATCGCATGCAGGAGATGACCGTCTACGGGGTGTCGTACGACAGCGTCGGGCGACAGCCGATCGTGCTGCTGCGCACGTCTGACGGTCGCCGCGTGCTGCCGATCTGGATCGGCTCCGGCGAGGCCAACGCGATCCTCGCGAAGCTCAAGGGCAGCGACCCGCCGCGGCCGATGACCCACGACCTCCTGCAGTCGCTCGTCGACCTCGTCGGCGCCTCGGTGCAGCGCGTGGCCGTGACCGAGCTGCGCGACAACACCTACTACGCGATGATCACGCTGCGCATCAACGGCGAGGACGTCGAGATCGACTCCCGGCCGAGCGACGCGATCGCGCTCGCAGTGCGCGCCGACGCTCCGATCTTCGCGGCCGAGGACGTGATCGAGGAGTCCGCCGTCGAGGCCGAGCGCCCGCCGAGCGAGCAGCAGGTCGTCGAGGACTTCCGTCGCTTCCTCGACGAGCTCTCGCCGGACGACTTCCTGCGCGACGAGTAGGCCGGGGTCAGCCGGGTCGTCGAGCAGCCGCGCGGCCTCTCGCGTGCTGCAGCGCGAGCAGCGTCGTCCAGAGCTCGCGCAGCGCGTCGTCGCCGAGCGGGCCCGGGTTGGCCGCCACGAGCGCGTCGAGCAGCCGCGTCTCGCGCGCCGGGTCGACCATCGGGTACCCCTGCTCGCGCTTGTAGGCGTGCAGCACGCGGACGACCTCGATCCGCTCGTTGAGCAGCGCGACGAGGTCGGCGTCGAGCGCCGTGATGCGCTCGCGTGCCGCCTGCACCGCCGGATCGCTGCCCTGGTCGCTCACGAGGCGGGAGGGTAGAGCATCGGCGTCGTCAGGCCGCTCAGTGCGTCGTCACGGCGGCGGTGAGCGCAATACCGTTGTACACGCAATGAATCAGGATGCCGGGCGCCGTGCTGCCGATCCGCTCGTACACGAAGGCCAGTGCGAGGCCGAGCAGGAAGACCGCGGGCATGACGCGCGGGATGAAGTGGACGACCGCGAAGAGCGGCGGCCGTGATGACCGCGGTGCGCCACGCCCCGAGGCGCCGGCGGAAGCCGGCCGTGAGCAGGCCGCGGAAGATCAGCTCCTCGACGATGGGCCCGACGACGGCGACCGCCAGGTAGGCGAGGATGACGCCCGCGATCGGCCCGAAGCCCGGCGGCCGGCCTGCTGTCGGGCACGACGCCCTGGGCGTCGGCGCCGTGGAAGATCGGCTCCAGGGCGGCGCTCACGATGAGCGCCACGACGACGGTGCCGAAGCGCGAGCCCGATCGCGCGCGGCCAGGATGCGCGGGGCGACGAGGCCGAGCGCCCGGCGGACATCGCCGGTGCGCCGCGCCGCCCAGAGCGCCGCGCCACCCATGCCGACGTAGGTGACCATCACGAGCAGCATCGAGACCGGCGAGTAGATGAAGTCGCCGTCGCTGGAGACGAGCCCGCTCGAGAGCAGCCCGACGAGCACGGTCACGACGAGCGCGACGCCGGCGACGATCAGGATGTCGGTCGCCGGCACGCGCAGGCGGGGGTCGTCGCGACGGGCGGCCTCATGCGGCTTGCTCCAGCCGGGCCGCGAGGCCCGAGAGATCGGCGAGCGAGCCGGGCGCACGTCCGCTGCGGTCGAGCAGGACGGCGGTCAGACCGGCGGCGCTGCGCCCCGACCACGTCGGTCACGGCGTCGTCGCCGACGTGCAGCGCGCGCCCGGCGTCCACGCCGAGGCGCTCGAGGGCGACCTGGAACGGCCTCGGGTCGGGCTTGGCGGCGCCCACCTCGGCCGCGGTGACGATCGCCGCGAACGGCTCGGCGAGGCCGAGCCGTTCGAGCACGCCGGCCAGCGAGCAATCCCAGTTCGCGATCACAGCCAGCCGGCAACCGCTCGCGGCCGCGCGCTCGCAGCGCCGGCAGCGCGTCATCGTATGCCTGAAACGAGATGGCATCGGTGAGTGCGGGGAGCAGCTCTGCGCCCGAGATGTCCAGCGCGAGCGCGTCCGCCAGCAGCGAGGCGCACTCGAGCCGCAGGGAGGCGAGCGACGACGCATCGCGGGCGGCCGTGCAGTGCGCGCGGTAGTGGCGCATCTCGGCGCGCATCGCGCCCTCGCAGCGCGCGAGCTCGACGTGCATCCCGAGATGCCGGGCGAGCCCGCGCTGCAGACGCGGACCCGGAGGAGCGACCGAGACGAGCGTTCCCATCGCATCCAGCGTGACCGCATCGAAGCGCCTCACTGCTTGACGACGGCGGGGTGCAGCGAACGCGCGAGCGAGCGCAGGAGCGCGTACGAGGTCGTGTCGGCACGGGCCGCAGCGCTGTCGACGACGAAGACCCGACCCGCGCTCACCGCGCGCAGGGTGCGCAGGACGGGACGCGAGCGCAGGCGCGCGAGCGTGACGCCGCTGCCGCTGGTCGCGATGTAGGCGTCGGGGTCGAGCCTGCGCAGCTGCTTCGCGTTCGACCGTCGCGACGCCGTCGGCCGGCCCGATCAGCTTGCCGCCGGCGAGCGTGATCAGCCGCGCGAGCATCGTGGTGCGCTGGATGCTCGCGCCGAAGCCCGCGTCGACGTAGACGGTCAGCGGTGGCGACGCCGGCGAGCTGTCTTCGCGAGCTCGTCGCGCTGCCGGCGCAGCGAGAGCGCCAGCGCGCGGCCGGCCTCGGCGTTGTTCGTGAGCACGCCGAGCGCAACGGCGCCGCGCTCGACGTCCTGCAGGCGCGCGCCGGGCATCACGTACACGGGCACGCCGATCTCGGGCGATCAGCGTCTCGTTGCGCTTCTGCTCCTCGTGCGGTCACGCCGGGGCCGACGACGACGAGATCGGGGTGCTGCGGCACGGACGCGCGCGACCGTGACGTCCTCGGGCGCGACCGCGGCGCTGACGCCGAGCCGGGCCAGCAGCCGCTCGGGGCCGCCGCCCACGACGAGCACGAGGCGTCGGCGGCGCCGTCGAGCGTGATGATGCGGTTCGAGCCGTCGCGCACGCTGGCGGGATAGGTCACGTCGAGCCTGCCCGGAGGTGGGCTCCGGCTTCGCGCCGCAGGCCACCGCGGTGAGGACGCAGAGCAGCAGCGCGAGCAGGCGGAGGACATGACCGGAGCGGCGTCGCACGGCCTTGAGTCTAGGCGGCACCTCGCAGGCGCCTCGCGAGCGACCGGGGGTGGCCATTTCGAGGCGCCCTAGACTGAAGGTCGTGCGCTCGCCGGATGGATCAAGCGTGGATCGCATCGTGCAGCACCTGCCGGGTGACCGCGCCTCGCGGCGCACGCGGGCGCGCACGCTGCTGCGTCTCGCCGTGGCCGTGGCCGTCGTGCTCGTCGCGGGCATGGTGCTGTGGCAGTTCCAGGCGACCAAGGATTACGCCAGCGCGGTCTTCGCGTCGACGGCCGTCGTCGCCGTCGTGATCGGCCTGGCGGCCCAGGGCACGCTCTCCAACGTGGTCGCCGGCGTGGTGCTCGCGTTCAGCCAGCCGATCCGGCTCGGCGACCGCGTCAGCATCGACGGCATGGAGGGCGACGGTCGAGGAGATCGGCCTGTCCTACTCGCGGTTGCGCAGCGAGGACGGCACGGCCGTCGAGTTCCCGAACGCGCTGCTGGCCCAGAAGGCGATCGTCAACAGCACGCTGCGCGGCGGCGGCGAGGTCGTGCGCGTGCGCGCCGGGCGTCGCCGCGGGCGAGTGGGAGCGGGCCGCGGCGCTGCTGCGCGAGCGCGCGACCGAGTCGGGCCTCCAGGAGTCGACGTGGTCGTGCACGACGTCGGCGGCGAGGTCGTCACGATCGAGGTGCGCGGCCGCTGCGCCGTCCGCGAGCCAGGCGGCGCCGCGCCGAGGCGCGAGCTGCACGCGGCCGCCGCAGTCGCTGACGGGGGTCGCGCATGCCTGACGGCCGCGACGGCGATCGCCGGCGACGGGCCCGGGCGCGCCTCGACCAGGCCGCGCTGCCGGGCGACGCGCGCAAGCGCCGGCGCGAGCGCCAGCGCCGCGACGCGCGCCGCACCCGCCTCGGCATCGGGGCCTTCGTCGTGCTCGGGCTGCTCGCGCTTCGGGCTGCTCGCCGGGCTCGCGGCGACGGCCGCGTTCGTCGACAGCCTCCCCAAGCTCTCGCGGCTCGGCCCGGTCGCGCTGGGCGAGAACTCGAGCGTCTACGCCCGCGATTGCACGCGCAAGCCGTGCCAGGATCGAGGCCGCTCGGCGTGATCGCCCGCACCGAGAACCGCGTCACGCGTGCGCTGGAAGGAGATCGCGCCGACGCATGCGCCGCGCGACGGTCGCGATCGAGGACCGCCGCTACTGGCAGCACGGCGCGCTCGACTGGCACGGCATCGCGCGCGCCGCGATCAACAACCTCCAGGCCGGCGGCATCCGCCAGGGCGGCTCGACGATCTCGCAGCAGCTCGCGAAGAACCTCTACCTGCAGCGCCAGGCCGAGCAGCCGCTCGCTCAGCCGCAAGCTCGACGAGGCCTGGATCGCGGTCCAGCTGCAGGACAAGTACACGAAGGCCGAGATCCTCACGGCCTATCTCAACACCGTCTTCTACGGCGAGAGCGCCTACGGCGTCGAGGCCGCTGCGCACACGTTCTTCGACCGCACCGCGAAGCAGCTCACGCTCGCCGCAGTCGGCGCTGCTCGCAGGCCTGCCGCAGGCACCGACCGACTACAACCCGTTCGTCCACCCGGCCGCCGCGCACGAAGCGCCGCGCCGAGGTGCTGCGACGCGATGCGCGAGCTGCGCTGGATCAGCGCCGACGCCTACGCCGCGGCGATCAACGCGCCACTCGAGCCTGAAGCGCGGCAGCTACGGCACGCCGTCGTCCTCGCCGTTCGTGTTCGACCAGGTGCGCCAGGAGCTCAACGCACGTCTGCCGGCGAAGCTGGCCGCCCGCGGCGGCCTGCGCGTGTACTCGACGGTCGACCAGCGCCTGCAGTTCGCCGCGCGGCGTGCGATCAAGGACGTGCTCAAGACGCCGGGCGGGTCCGTCCGCCGCCCTTGTCGCGATCAACGTCCGCAACGGCAACGTGCTCGCGCTCGGCACCTCGGACTACGGCTCGGCCACGAACCAGTTCAACCTCGCCACGGCGGGCCACCGCTCGCCGGGCTCGACCTTCAAGCTCTTCGCGCTCGTCGACGCGCTGCGAGCGCGGCGCCGACCCGTAGCGCGTGGTCTACTACCCGTCCGGCTACGTCTCGTTCCCCGAGGACGATCCGGTGTGCCCGCAGCCCGGGCGGCTGGTCGCCGCGCAACGCCGACGGGGCGGCGGCGGCTACACTGAACCTCGAGAGCGCGACGGTCCATTCGGTCAACGTCGTCTACGCCCAGCTCATGCGCGACCTCACGCCGAAGCGCGTCGCGGCGACCGCGCACGCTGCTCGGCGTCCGGTCGAAGCTGCCGCTGCACTGCTCGATGGTGCTCGGCGCCGACGACGTCACGCCGCTCGAGCTGACGAGCGCCTACGCGACGATCGCCGCGGGCGGCGTCTACCACCGCCCGCGCACGATCCGCCGCGTCGAGGACGCCGACGGCAAGATCGTGGCCAGCAAGGCAGTTCCGCGTGCAGGCCAAGCGCGTCGTCAGCGACGGCGTCGCCTACGAGGCCACGCAGATCCTCAAGCAGGTCGTGACCTCGGGCACCGGCACGCGCGCGCGGCTCGACGACGGCCGGCCGCAGGCCGGCAAGACGGGACCGCCGAGAACTACGGCAACGCCTGGTACTGCGGCTACACGACCGGACATCGCGACCTGCGTGTGGGTCGGCTACCGCTCGTCGAACAAGCCGCTCGAGAACATCGAGGGCTTCGGCGCGGTCTACGGCGGCACGATCCCGGCGATGATCTGGAAGGACTTCATGACGACGGCGACGCGCGCGCATCAAGGCCGTCCGACTGGCCGGAGCCGAAGAAGCCCGATGGTCTACAGGGACTTCGACACGACCACGTCGTTCGGCTACAACCCGGCCCCGCCGGCGGCGCCCGCGACGCCCGACCAAGAAGCCGCGCCAAGAAGCCGAGCAAGAAGCCGAAGGTGACGCCGCCCTCGCCGCCGGTGCAGGTGATCGTCGCGCCGCAGAACTAGCGCTGCGCGTCAGGGCGTGAGCGCGGGCGCGTCCGGGACGCTGACGGTCTGCGGCGAGAGCGCCGGGCCCGGGAGCACCGACGCGCTCCGGAGAGCAGGTAGGCGCCCGCAGCTCCCGGCGATCACGAGCAGCACGGCGGCCGTCGCGAGCTGCGCGCGCCGGCGCGGTGCGCACGACCGGTCGCGGCGGCGCGGGCGTGGTGTCCGGCACCGCAGCGGCGATCGCCGTGAGGCGCTCGGCGGTCTGCCGCGCCGTCGGCCGCGCGGCCGGATCGGCGGCGAGCAGGCCCTGGAGCAGCGTCGCGGCGTCGGCCGCCGGCCCGGCCTCGCCGGCGATCGCGAGGTCCGCGACGGCCGTCTCCGGCCGGTCAGCAGCTGCAGGAGCAGAGCGCCGAGGCCGTGGAGATCGTCGGCCGCGTCGCCGGCGCCGCCGGGCAGGCGCACGAGCGGCCCGCCGTCCGGGCGCTGCAGCACGGCATCCGGCCGCAGCGCGCCGTGCGCGCCGCCGGCCTCGTGCAGCGGCGCGAGGGCGGCGCGAGCTCGGCGCAGAAGTCGAGCGCGCGCCGCGCCGCCCAGGGTGCGGGGGCGAGCGGTGCCGCCGCGGCGTCCGCGTAGGTGACGCGCCCGGCGGGCGCGCTCGCATCCCACGCGACCGGCACGGCGATGGCCGGGGAGGGCGGGAGCGCGAGGACGGTGCGGCAGGCGGCGTCGAGCGCGGGGCCCGAGAGCGCGTGCTCCGCCGCCGGTGCGACGGGGGCGTCGTCCACTCCGCCGTTTATAGCATGGGCCCGTGGCCGTCCCCGACCCCCGCTCGCT
Source organism: uncultured Actinomycetes bacterium (assembly GCA_963834415.1). Lineage (GTDB taxonomy): Bacteria > Actinomycetota > Thermoleophilia > Gaiellales > JALYLC01 > JALYLC01. The sequence goes on from CAWIBP010000006.1 coordinate 307,199, forward strand.
GCTGCCCGACGAGGCGAGAGCGCTCCTGCTCGCGCGGCTCGTCCCGCTGCCGGCCGAGACGCTCGCGCTGACGAGCGCGCTCACGGGCCGCTCCGTCGCCGCCGACGTGCGCGCGGCGCACGACCTGCCGCCCTTCGACAACTCCGCGATGGACGGCTACGCCATCCGCGCCGAGGACGCGGGCGCCGACCTGCCCGGTGACGGGCCAGTCGTTCGCCGGGGACGATCCCGTGCGCCTCGCGCCGCACACCGCGATGACGATCGCGACCGGGGCCCCGCTGCCGCCCGGCGCCGATGCGATCGTGCCCATCGAGCGCGCGACCGCGACCGGCGACCGCGTCGTCTTCGAGGGCCCGGTCGCCCACGGCGACCACGTGCGGCGCCAGGGCACCGACGTCGCCGCACACTCGGTCGTCGTCTCGGCGGGCAGCCGCCTGCGGCCGCTCGCGCTCGCGGCGATCGCGACGGGCGGCGTCGCCGAGCTCAGCTGCCACCGCGCGCCGCGCGTCGCCGTCGTCGTCACCGGCGACGAGCTCGTCGCGCCCGGGGAGCCGCTGCGGCACGGCCAGATCCACGAGTCCAACAGCGTGCTGATCGCCGCTCGCTGCGAGCAGGCGGGCGCCGAGGTCATCTCGATCGAGCGCGTGCCCGACGACGCCGGGGCGACGCGCGGAGGCGCTCGCTCGCGCGCTCGACCTGGCCGACGTCGTCGTCACCTCGGGCGGCGTCTCGGTGGGCACGCGCGACCACGTCAAGCCGGCGCTCGAGGCGCTCGGCGTCGAGCAGCTGTTCTGGCGCCTGGCCGTGCAGCCAGGACGCCCGACCTGGTGCGGGCTGCGCGACGGCCGCGTCGTCGTCGGGCTGCCCGGCAATCCGCTCTCGGTCATGGTCGGCCTCGAGCTGCTGCTGCTGCCGGCCCTGCGGCGCCTCGCCGGCGCCGCCGACGCCGAGCCCGTCACGTTCCCGCTGCCGCTCACGGCGAGCCTGCGCCGCGATCCGCAGCGCCTGCGGGTGCGTCCGGTGCGCATCGTGCCCGCGGGCGCGGAGCCGCTCGGCGCCGACCTCTCGCACCAGCTCGCACGCGCGGCGATCGCCGACGCGCTCGCGCTGGTGCCGGTCGGCGAGGGCGAGCTGGCGGCCGGCGCGCCGGTCGACCTGATCGACCTGCGCTAGCGCCCGCGAACGGCTAGGCCGCGTCGCGGCGAGCGGCCGGAGCGGCGAGGTTGACGCCGCGCTCGGCGCCCGCGAGCTTCACGTTCGCGAGCCGGGCGAACAGCACGTAGCGCTGCTCGGCGCTGTAGAGCGGATGGCAGGCCGAGAGCACGAGCTCGTCGAAGCCGACCTTGCGCATGATCGACCAGTCGCCGTTGTCGACGATCTTGTGGCGCAGGACGCGGTAGGTGAACGTCCCGTACGGCATCTCGACGACGATCGAGTCGCCGACGTGCACGCTGTCGATGTTGCGGAACGGCGCCGAGAACGTCGTGCGGTGCCCGGCGATGCCGGTCGTCTTGCCGAGGCCGGGGAACGAGCCCTCCTCGTAGCGGCCGGGGCCCTTGCTCAGGCTGCCCCAGTAGTCGGTGTTCTCGACGATGATCGTGGAGAGCCCGATGCGCTTGATCTGGATGCGGCCGAGCGGCCGCCCGGTGCGGCCCTTCTGGGTCGCCGCGAACTTCGTCGCGAGGCGGCGCGCCGAGCGCAGCACCTGCGCGGAGCTGACGGCCGGGGTGACGGCGCGCCTCGCCGCCCGTCGCGGGAACGACGCCGAGCTCCCTCTGGGCCGTCTCCTTCCACGATGACGAACGTGCTCGAGAGCTGCCCGCTCATCGCGTGCTGCTCGTACGCGGTGTAGATGCTCGTGACCGGATCGCGCCAGAACACGACCATGCCGGCGTAGACGACGAGGAGCACGCCGAGGACGGCGAGGGTGGTTCCGAGGCGGCGGGCGAGAGTTCGCATCTGCGGACCAAGCTAACCCGGTCGTGAGGGCGCGCCATCCCCCGTACGGGTGCCCCCTCCCGCCGTGACCACGAGCCACAGCAGCTCGACCGTCGCGGCGGCCAGCACGGCCAGCGCGAGGCCCGCGGCGACCGGGATGCCGCCGTCGCCGATCAGGCGCACGAACCAGGCAGGAGCGTCGGCGCCGAGCCCGCCGGCGCCGGCCAGCAGCGCGATCACGGCGGCGGGCCCGAGCCAGCCCGCGAGCACCACCGCCGCGCGCGCGGCCGCGCCGAGGCGCGCCGTGACCGGGAGCAGCAGCCAGATGTGCAGCGCCGGCAGCACGAGCACGAGCAGATAGGCATTGCCGGCGAAGGCGAGCGCGGCGCCGATCAAGCAGCGTGGCGTGCGCACCGAGGTAGCGACCGGCGCCGGCGGCGTCGGCGTCGCCCGGGCACGCGCCGCGCCGCGAGCGCGCCGAGCACGCCGCCGAGCACGAGCGGGAACACGATCTGCCACAGCGCGACGCCGCCGCCGCTGCCCGCGAACGGCGGCGAGTGCGTGTCGGGCAGGATGCCCGTGGCCCCCTCGACGCGGATCGCGAGCACGCCGACCGCCATGCCGCCCGCACGCCAGAGCACGCGCCGGGCGGTCAGCGACGGCCGTGCGCCGCGGGCACGGGCGCGCGTGAAGGCGTCGATCAGCGCGAACACCGGTGGCACGAGCAGCGCGACGAGGAACAGCTCGAGCGTCCAGCCGCGCAGCACGCGGTCGCTCGAGACGAGGTAGGTCGAGCCGAGGTCGGCGGGCCGCGGGCCGGTGTCGAACGAGAGCGCGGTCAGCTGCACGGCAGTGCCGATCCGCCCCAGCAGGTCGGCCGAGAGCAGCTCGGGCGTGTCGATCGCCGAGCTCTGGCCGGCCTGCGAGCCGTCGATCGAGATCACCGACGCGCCGTCGCCCACGAATGCCGCCTGGTCGCCGTGCGCGACGGGCGCCACGAGGCCCGCGACCTGCTGGCCGAGCGTGGGCAGTCGCACGCTCTCGACGTCCTCGTCGCGCAGCGCCTGCTCGACGGTGCGCAGCCAGCCGGCGGCGGGCAGCCGGCGCCCGTCGCCGGACAGCCGCAGGACGAGCGGCACGTCGCTGCGGCCGACGGCGCGCAGCGCGACGCCTGCGCTCAGCCCGAGGCCCCCGGGCGGATGCCGGGCGAGCTCGCGCGCGCCCGCCGACTCGGCCGTCGTGCCGTCCACCGAGGCGAACACGAGGGAGGTCTGCGTGACGCTGCCGACGAGCGTGCGCGCGAGCTCGACGAGCGCACCGGTGCCGGAGCCGTTGTCGTTCGCGCCCGGTCCGGGCGGCCGGTCGTCGCGGCCGGCGATGAAGACGAGCGCCTCCCGCGTGCGGCCCTTGCCGGTGACGACGCCGAGCACGTTGACCATCGGCACGGTGCTGCCGCCGGCGTCGGCCGCGCGGAAGCGCTGCATCGTCACGTCGGCCCCGGCGGCGCGCAGGCGCTCGGCGACCCAATCGGCCGAAGCCGCGCCGCCCGCGCTGCCCGGGGAGCGGTCGGAGAAGCGCTCGACCAGCTCGTTGCCGGCGGCCAGCGCCTGGGCGCCGTCGAACGTCGGCGGCAGCGAGCTGCGCGGCAGGGCGGGCGCCGTGCGGGCGCCGACGAGCAGCACGAACGCGGGCACGAGGACGACGAGCCAGCCCGTGCGGTACGGACCGGGGCGGAGCAGCGACGCGGCGCGCGGCGCACGCGCCGCGTTGCGGCGCACGCTCGCGATGCGCGACCGGCGCTCGCGAGGGGCACCCTCCGGGAACATCGGCTCCGAGTATGCATGACGGCCCGCCTCCGCGCCCCCGCAGCGCGAGGCGCAGGGCGCGAGCCCCTAGACTGCGGGCGTGAGCGCCAGCCGAGGGACGATCCTCGTGATCGACGACGAGGACGCCGTTCAGCGCCTCGTGCGCTTCCCGCTCGAGCGCGAGGGGTACCGCGTGCTCGGTGCGCTGAGCGGCGAGGACGGCCTCCGCCTCGTCGAGGCCGAGCGGCCCGATCTCGTGCTGCTCGACCTGATGCTGCCGGGCATCGACGGCATCGAGGTCTGCCGGCGGCTGCGCGTGCTCTCGGCCACGCTCCCGATCATCATGCTCACGGCCCGCGACGACGAGGTCGACAAGGTGCTCGGGCTCGAGATCGGGGCCGACGACTACGTCACCAAGCCGTTCTCGCTCGCCGAGCTGCGCTCGCGCGTGCGCGCCGTGCTGCGGCGTGCGCAGCGGCCCGCGGGTGCGGCCGGCGTCGAGGACGTGCTCGAGGCCGAGGGTGTCCGGCTCGACGCCACGCGCCGCACCGCCGAGCGCGACGGCGAGCCGGTGCAGCTGACCTACGTGGAGTTCGAGATCCTGCGCAGCCTGATGCGCTCCCCCGGCCGCGTGCTCTCGCGCCGAGCGCTGCTCGAGAGCGTGTGGGACTCGGCCGACTACCGCGAGCAGCGCACGATCGACGTGCACATCCGGCACCTGCGCGAGAAGCTCGAGCGCGATCCGTCCGCGCCGCAGCTGATCCGCACCGTGCGCGGCGTCGGGTACCGCTTCGGCGCATGATCCGCGCTGCACGGCAGCGCCCCGGCCGCCTGCGCATGCGGCTCACGGTGGTCGCGGCCGCCTCCGCGCTGTTCGCCCTGATCGTGCTCGCCGCGCTCGTGCTGCCCTCGCTGCAGCGCAACCTCGAGGGCTCGCGCGTCGACTCGCTGCGCACGAGCGTGCAGGCCAGCAACCCGGCTGCCCTGCTGTCGCCGTTCCAGCGCCTCACGAATGAGGACCTGCAGGTGCTCGCGGGCACGCTCGGCGCCACCCGCGTCGCGATGTTCGAGGTCAGCGACATCGGCTATGCGCTCCGGGCCGACTCGGCGGAGGGCGCGGAGCTCGGTGCCGCGGGCGGCTACGTCACGGAGAGCGCGAGCCTGCGCCGCGACGTGACGAACGTCGAGAACCTGCCGGACGGCCGGGCCGCCGTGCTCACGTTCTTCCTCTCCACGAGCGCTGCCGAGGGCGTGCTGCTCGTCGAGGCGCCGCTCGGCGACGTGCAGCAGCAGGTCGCGGCCGTCGAGCGCCGGCTCGTGGTCGGCGGCGCGCTCGCCTTCGCCGTCGCGCTGCTCGCCGGTGCGCTCGCCGCCGAGCCGCTCGCGCGCCGCCTCGCGCGCCTGCGCGCCGCGGCCGACCGGATCGCGCACGGCAGCTTCTCGGAGCCGATCGTGGACCGCTCGCACGACGAGATCGGCGAGCTCGCACGCTCGCTCGAGGAGATGCGCGTACGCCTCGACGCGCTCGAGCGCTCGCGCGCGGCCTTCATCGCCAACGCGTCGCACGAGCTGCGGACGCCGCTGACCGCGCTCGGCGGCTACCTGGAGCTGCTGACCGAGGGCGGGCTGACCGACGACGAGCGCAGCGAGTTCCTCGACACGATGGGCGAGCAGGTGCAGCGGCTGACCAAGCTGGCGACCGATCTGCTCGATCTCTCGCGGCTCGATGCGGGCGGCATCACGGTGGCGCACGACGAGATCGAGCTGGGCGTGCTCGCGACCGACTGCGCGCGCGAGATGCAGGCGGTGGCGGCCAGGCGCGGCTCGTTCGTGCTCGCCGAGAGCGGCGCGCCGGCGCTCGCGCTCGGGGACGAGGGCCGCGTGCTGCAGGTGCTGCGCGTGCTCGTCGACAACGCGGTGCGCCACACGCCGGCGGGATCGACGATCACGCTGCGCACCGAGTCGACGCCCTGGGGCGCCGGCGTCGTCGTCGCCGACAACGGCCCGGGGATCCCGCCCGAGCTGCTCGAGCGCGTGTTCGAGCGCTTCTTCCGCGGCACCGGGCGCGGCCGCCCGCGGCACGGGCCTCGGGCTCGCGATCGCCCGCGAGCTCGCCGAGCGCATGGACGGCCGCCTGCTTGCGACGAGCAGCGCCGCGGGCACGCGCTTCACGCTCGAGCTGCCGGGGCCGCCCGACGGCGGCGGGCCCGGCTACGCTGAGTCGTCGTGACTGCGCGAGCCGCTCTGGCGTGCGTCGCCATCGCGCTCGCCGCGGGTCTCGCCGGCGGCGCGCTGGCGCTGGCGCTGCGGGGAGACGACAGCGAGCGCCCGGTCGTGACCACCGTCGTGCGGCAGCAGGGCGGCAGCGCTCCCGGCTTCGATCCGGTGGCGCTCTACGCGGGCGCGCGCAGCGGCGTGGTCACGATCGAGGCGAGCTTCGGGATCGACGAGGAGACGGCCGGCAGCGGCTTCGTCGTGGATGCCGCCGAGGGCCTGATCGTGACGGCCTCGCACGTCGTCGCGCAGGCCGAGTCGGGGAGCACCACCGCGACCCGGGCCGCGGCCGTCCGCATCGTGCTCGACGACGGCACCGGCGCCGACGCCGAGGTGCTGGGCTACGACCTCTTCGAGGACACGGCGCTCCTACGTGTCGATCCGGAGCACCTGGGTCTGACCGCGCTGCGGCTCGGCAGCGCCCGCTCACTGCGCGTCGGCGAGCCCGTCGCCGTGATCGGCAGCCCGTTCGAGAACCGCGCGTCGCTCTCGACCGGCGTCGTCTCGCAGCTCGACCGCCAGATCGCGGCGCCGGGCGTCTGCTTCCGCACGACCGGCGCGATCCAGACCGACGCGGCCGTCAACCCGGGCAACTCCGGCGGGCCGCTGATGGACGCGAGCGGGCGCGTCGTCGGCATGGTCACCGCGGTCAACCCGGAGGCGCGCGGCGGCGTCGCCTACGCCGTGCCGATCGAGGCGGTCGCGCGGGCCTACCGCGCGCTCGCGGCCGGCCGCCGCGTGCAGTACGCGTGGCTCGGCGTCTCCGCCGCGACGGTCACGCCCGCGCTCGCCGACGCGCTCGGGATCACGGTGCAGCACGGCGCGCTCGTGCGCGACCTGAGCGCGGGCGGCGCGGCGGAGCGGGCCGGCCTGCGCGCCGGGTCGGACACGATCGAGGTGGCCGGCGAGACGTATCCGCGCGACGGGGACGTGATCGTCGCCGTCGGCAAGACCCCGGTCGACGGCTTCCGCGATCTCGATCGCGCGATCGCGAGCCACCGCTCCGGCGATCGCGTCGAGCTGCGCATCGTGCGCGGCGGCGATCGCAGGACGCTCGCGGTCAAGCTGCTTCCGCGGCCCGCGAGCTTCGCGAACTGCAGCTGAGGGGCGCTCCCGGCGCCTGCTGACGGCGCTGCCATCGGCCGGTCACGGGATACGATGGCGCTCCGATGGCCGACCCGATCCTGATCATCGCCGCGCTCAACGGCATCCGCGACCGCAAGGTCGCGAAGAAGCTGCCCTACACGCCGGCCGAGATCGCGAAGGAGGCCAAGCGCGCCGTCGAGGCGGGCGCGGGGGCCGTCCACGTGCACGCGCGCCGCGCCGACGGGGCGGCCGCCTTCGATCTCACGTTCGACGAGATCGTCGGCGCCATCCGCGCGGCCGTCGACGTGCCGATCTCGATGACGACGCAGCGCACGCGCCAGACCTCGCTCGGCACGGTCGACCGCGCTCTTCGACGTGCTGCGCGACCTGCCGGAGCTCGCGACCGTCAACGTCCAGTCCCCGGCTCCGGATCGCCCGGCGCACCGCGAGGAGGCGCGCCAGATCCTCGAGGCCTGCGAGCGCGCCGGCGTCGCACCCGAGCCGGGCATCAACACGCTCGAGGCGATCGCCGACGTCGAGGCGCTCTACGAGGACGGCTTGCTGGCGCAGGCGCCGTGGCTGCATCTCGAGCTCGGCGGCGCCGCCGGCCAGTCCGAGCAGGGCCTCGCCGGTACGCCCCGCAACCTGCTGCGCCTCGTCGACGCGCTCGCCGGCACGCTCGGCCAGCTGCGCTGGGTCGCGCACGGCGAGGGCACCGCGACGCGCCGCCGTGTGCGCGACGGCGGCCGCGCTCGGCGGCCACATCCGCGTCGGGCTCGAGGATTCGGCGCTGCTGCCGGACGGCACGCCCGCGACCTCCAACGCCGAGCTGGTCGAGCTGGCCGTCGCGCTCGCCGATTCCCTGGGCCGCGAGCCCATGGAGCCGGCCGAGGCGCGCCGTCTGCTGCGGAGCTGAGCGCATGAGCGAGGTGCGCATGATCGACGTCGGCGACAAGCCCGTGACGCGGCGCCGGGCGCGCGCCGGCGCTCGCGTCGCGCTCGCACCCGCCGTCGTCGAGCTCATCCGCGCGGGCACGTTGCCGAAGGGCGACGTGCTCGGCGTGGCGCGCGTGGCCGCGATCACGGGCTCCAAGCAGACCCCTGCGCTGTTGCCGCTCTGCCACCCGCTGGCGCTCACGCACGTGACGGCCGCGCTCGAGCTCGACGATACGGGCGTGACGATCGAGGTGGTCTGCGAGACGACCGGCCAGACGGGCGTCGAGATGGAGGCGATGACCGCCTGCAGCGTCGCCGCGCTGTGCATCTACGACATGACGAAGGGGATCGACGCGACCGGCCGCATCGAGTCGGTCGTGCTGCTCGAGAAGGAGGGCGGCAAGTCGGGACACTGGGTGCGGCCGTGAGGGTCGCCGTGCTCACGATCTCCGACGGCGTGCACCACGGTGCGCGCGAGGATCGCTCGGGCGAGGTGCTCGCGGAGCGCGCCGCTGCCGCCGGCCACGAGGTCGTGTGGCGCGGCGTGCTGCCCGACGAGCGCGACGAGATCGCCGTCCGCCTCGCGCAGCTGTGCGACGAGGACGTGGCCGACGTCGTGCTCTCGACCGGCGGCACCGGCTTCGCGCCGCGCGACGTGACGCCGGAGGCGGCGCGTGCCACGCTCGAGCGCCTGAGCCCCGGGCATCGACGAGGCGCTGCGCGCCGACGCCCTGCGCCACACGCCCCACGGCGCGCTCTCGCGCGGCGTCTCGGGCACGCGTGCGCGCACGATCGTGGTCACGCTGCCGGGCAGCCCGCGCGCCTGCGAGGAAGGCTGGGCGGTGCTCGCGCCGGTGCTGGAGCACGCCGTCAAGCTGCTGCGCTCCGAGCCGACGACGCACGGGCGATGAGCGCGGTCGCACTGGGGCAGCGCCTCGCGAATCTCGTGCGCCTCGAGCATACGGTCTTCGCGCTGCCCTACGCCTACGTCGGCGCGATCCTCTCGGTGGACGGGTGGCCGGGCCTCACCGTCCTGGTCTGGATCACGGTGGTGATGTTCGGGGCGCGCTCGTTCGCGATGGCGGTCAACCGCCTCGTGGACGCCGCGATCGACGCGCGCAACCCGCGCACCGCCGGCCGCGAGCTCCCGGCGGGGCGCCTCAGCCGCGGCCAGGTGATCGCGTTCGCGCTGGCCTCCCTGGCGGTCTTCGCGATCGGGCTGTCGCAGCTGCCGGCGATCACGCGCTGGCTCGCGCCGGTCGTGATCGCCGCATTCGTCGTCTATCCCTACCTCAAGCGCGTCACGCCGCTCTGCCACCTCTGGCTCGGCGTCGTCGACGGGCTCGCGCCGGTCGGCGGCTGGGTCGCGGTCACGGGCCACTTCGACATCGCCGCCTGGCTGCTCGGCGCGGCCGTGGCCTGCTGGATCGCGGGCTTCGACATCATCTACGCGACGATGGACATCGACGTCGATCGCGCCCAGGGCCTGCACTCGGTGCCCGCCGACCATGGCGTGGCGCGCGCGCTCCAGATCTCGCGTGCGCTGCACGCGCTGAGCGTCGTCGCCCTGATCGGGGTGGGCTGGTCGCTCGGTCTCGGGCCGGTCTACGCGCTCGGCGTGCTCGCCGTCGCCGTGCTGCTCGCCTACGAGCAGCAGCTCGTCTCGCCGGACGACCTCTCGCGCGTCGACATGGCGTTCCTGAGCGTCAACGGGACGATCGCCCTGCTGTACCTCGGGACGGTCGCACTCGACGTCGCCGTCTCGTGACCGCGCCGCGCCTCGAGCTGCGCGGCGTCGGGCATGCCTATGGCGGGCGGGTCGTGCTCGCCGGCGTCGACTACGTGCTCGAGCCCGGTCGCGCGCTCGGCCTGCTCGGCCCGAACGGCAGCGGCAAGTCGACGCTGCTGCGCTGCATCGCCGGCCTGCAGCGCCCGCGCGCCGGCAGCGTGCTGGTCGACGGGCACGAGAGCTGCGAGCTCGCCCGGCCGAGCGCGCCCGTGTGGCCTATGCGGGCCATCGCCCGCTGCTCTGGGGCGGGCTCAGCGCGCGCGAGAACCTCGTGCTGGGTGCGGGGCTGTACGGCCTCGCGCCCGAGGCGGCCGAGCGCGCGCTCGCGACCGCCGGGCTCGAGGAGGCCGCCGAGCGTCCGGCGTCTGCGCTCTCGCAGGGCCAGCGCCAGCGCCTGGCGCTCGCCCGCGCGCTGCTGCCGGAGCCGCAGCTGCTCGTGCTCGACGAGCCGCACAGCGGCCTCGACGAGGCCAGCGGCCGACGGCTCGACGCCGTGCTCGCGGGCATTCGCGGGCGCGTGACGCTCGTGCTCGCGACGCACGAGCGCGCGCGTGCCGATCTGCTCTGCGACGAGCTCCTGCAGCTGGAGGTGCTGCGCTGAGCGCGCACACCGTCCCGTTCGCCCGCGCGGTCCGCATGCTCGTGCGCACCGACCTCGTGCTCGAGCGGCGTGCGCCGCAGCTCGCGCTCGCGATGGGGCTGTTCGCCGCGGTCGCCCAGGTCGTGCTGCACTACGGAGCCGACATCCCGCAGCCGCCCGTCGCCGTCACGATCGGGGCGCTCTGGGTGACGATCCTGCTCGCGACGCTGCTCGCCGTGGCGCGCGTCTTCAACGCCGAGCGCGACGAGGGGCTGCTCGACGCGCTCGTGCTCGCCCCGATTCCGCGCACCGCGATCTGGGCGTCCAAGGCGATCGCGATCGGCATCCTGCTCGTGCTGATGGAGGTCGTCGCGGTGCCGCTCGCCTACCTCTTCCTGCCTGCCGACGCGGCCGTCCCGAGCTTCTCGGTCCTGCTGGCGGCGCTGCTGGCGGGCAACGTCGGGCTCGCGTCGCTCGGCGCGCTCGTCGCCGCCGTGGCCTCCGCCGTGCGCGGCCGCGAGGTCATGGTGCCGCTGCTCTTCCTGCCCGCAGCCGTGCCGCTCCTGATCGCCTGCCTGGCCTGCAGCGTGCAGGCGGCCGACGGCGAGGGCGTCGTGCGTCCCCTGGCGCTGGTGCTGCTCTACGATGCCATCGTCGGCCTGCTCGCATACGCCGTGTGCGAGCACGCGCTGACCGACTGATCCCGTGGCCAATCACGACCGCCTTCTGCGCCCGGCGGTGCTCGCCGCCGGGAGCCTCCTCGTCATCTCCACGCTGCTGATCGCGCTGTGGGTCCCGACCGATCGCGCCGAGGGCTTCCGGCAGCGCATCTTCTACCTGCACGTCCCGATCGCGCTGACCTCGTACATCTTCCTCCTGCTCGGCGCGTTCTTCGCGGCGCGCTACCTGCTGCGCCGCGACCCGCTCGACGACCTGCGCTCGTACGTCGCGATCCACCAGGGCGTCATCCTGGGGACGCTCGTGCTCGTCACCGGGCCGATCTGGGCCAAGGTCTCATGGGGTGTGTGGTGGGACTGGAGCGACAAGCAGCTGAACACGTTCCTGCTCGTCTTCCTCTTCTACTGCGCGTACTTCATGCTCCGCTTCTCGGTCGAGGAGGGCGCTCGCCGCGAGCGCTTCTCGGCGATCTACTCCCTGCTCGGCATCGGCATGATCCCGCTCTCGCTGGGCGCGGTCCACCTCGCCGGGACGATCCACCACCCAACCGTCTTCCACCATGACGGGGCTGCCATGGAGGGCACGATGTTCTTCGCATTCCTCGTCTCCTGGGCGGCGTTCATCGCCCTCGGATTCGCGCTCTGGCGCTTCGAGCTGCGCGGCAAGCTGCTCGCCCAGGGCGTGCAGCGCCTCGAGCGGCGGCTGCGCGGCGAAACGGTGCTGCCGTGATCGTCGCTGCCATCAGCGACGGCGATGCGCAGGCCGTCGGCGCCGTCGTCGCGGCGGTCTGGGGCGTCACCCTGGCCTACGTCTGGATCCTCGCCGCCAAGCTGCGCCGGCTCGAGCAGCAGCTCGCGGATGCCGAGGCGGCGCTCGACCGCGCGCAGGGCACCGACCCGGCGTGACGCCTCTGCGGCTCGGCACGCGCGGCTCGCGGCTCGCGCACGCGCAGGCCGCGCTCGCGGCGGAGGCGCTGCGCGACGCGGGTCTCGGCCCGGTCGCCATCGTGCCGATCTCGACGGCGGGCGACCGCGATCGCCGCAGCGCGTTCAGCGAGCTGGGCGGGCGCGGCGTCTTCTCGAAGGAGCTCGAGGACGCGCTGACCGCCGACCGCATCGACGTCGCGGTGCACTCCGCGAAGGACCTGACCACCGACGAGACGCCCGGGCTCGCGATCGCGGCCGTGCTGCCGCGCGCGGACGCCCGCGACGCCTGGTGCGGCCCCCACGGCAGCCTCGCCGAGGTGCCGCTCGGCGCGCGCGTCGGCACGGCCTCGATGCGCCGTGGCGCGCAGCTACGCTCGCTGCGGCCCGATCTGATCGTCGAGAGCCTGCGCGGCAACGTCGACACGCGCCTGCGCAAGCGCAGCGAGCGCGGTCTCGACGGCGTGGTGCTCGCGGCCTGCGGCCTCGACCGGCTCGAGCTCGGCGGCGAGATCGGCTTCCGCGTCGCGATCGAGGAGATGCTGCCGGAGACCGGCCAGGGCTTCCTCGCCCTGCAGGTGCGCAGCGAGGACGCCGACGCGATCGCCGAGGCCGGCGAGCCCGAGGGCGCCCGCGTGCTGCTCGCCGAGCGCGCCTGTGCCGCGCTGCTCGGCGGCGGCTGCCTCGCACCGATCGCGACCCATGCGGTGACGCTGGACGACGGGCAGCTGTGGCTGCGCGCCTGGGTCGCGCTGCCCGACGGCTCGCTGGTCGTCGACGCGGACGGGCGCGGCGACGACCCGACGTGCGCTGGCGGAGGAGGTCGCCGGCGCGGCGCTCGCCCGCGGCGGCGAGGCGATCGTCGCCGCGGTGCGCGGATGACCGTCTATCTCGTCGGCGCCGGCCCGGGCGATCCGCGCCTGATCACCGTGCGCGGCGAGCAGCTCCTGCGCAGCGCCGAGGTGGTCGTCTACGACCGGCTCGCGGGCGACGCGCTGCTCGACCTCGCTCCCCCCGGGTGCCTCCTGATCGACGCCGGCAAGCAGCCGGGCGAGGTCGCGCTGACGCAGGACGAGACGACGCAGACGCTGATCGAGCACGGGCGCCGCGGCGTCCTCGTCGTCCGCCTCAAGGGCGGCGACCCGTTCGTCTTCGGCCGCGGCGGGGAGGAGGCCCAGGCGCTGCGCGAGGCCGGGGTGGAGTACGAGATCGTGCCGGGCGTGACCTCGGCGATCTCGGTGCCGGCCTACGCGGGCGTGCCCGTGACGCATCGCGACCTCGCCGCCCAGGTCACGATCGTGACGGCGCACGAGCGGCCGGGGAAGCCGCGCGCCGACGTCGACTGGACGGCGCTCGCCGGGCTGCCGGGCACGCTCGTGGTGCTCATGGGGGTCGCGCGCCTGCGAGGCGGTGGCCGCGGCGCTGATCGCTGCCGGGAAAGACCCCGGCACGCCGGTCTGCGTGACCCAGTCGGGCACGACCGCGGCCCAGCGCAGCGTCGTCGGGCACGCTCGCGACGATCGCCGGCGACGTCGCGGCGGCCGGCATCCGCTCGCCGGCGGTCACGGTGATCGGCGCCGTCGCCGCGCTCCACGACGAGATCGCGTGGGCCGAGCGGCGACCGCTGCACGGGCGCCGCATCGTCGTCACCCGCGCGCGTGCGCAGGCCAGCGGCCTCGTCGCGCGGCTGCGCGATCTGGGCGCCGAGGTCGACGAGTGCGCCGTGATCCGCATCGAGCCGATTGCCCGGGCCGCCGCTCGACGCGTCCGCCTACGACCTCGTGTGCGTGACCTCGCCGAACGCGCCGCGCCTCCTGCTCGAGCGCTGCGGCGGCGATGCGCGCTCGCTCGCCGGCGTCACGGTGGCTGCGATCGGACCCGGCACGGCGGCGGCCCTGCGCGAGGCGGGGATCGTCGCCGACGTCGTCGCGGAGCGCTTCGTCGCCGAGGGGCTGCTCGAGGCGCTGCCCGGCGACCTGAGCGGGATGCGCGCGCTCGTCGCGCGCGCCGAGGAGGCGCGCGACACGCTGCCCGACGGCCTGCGCGCGGCCGGCGCCGAGGTCGACGTCGTGCCGCTCTACCGCACGCTCGCGAGCCTGCCGCGCCAGCCGGAGCGCATGCTCTCGGCCGACGCCGTCGCGTTCACCTCGTCGTCGACCGTGCGGCGCTTCGCCGAGGCGCTGCCGGGCCGCGCGCTGGCGGGCGTCCGGGGCGTCTCGATCGGCCCGGTCACGAGCGCGACCGCGCGCGAGCTCGGCGTCGGCATCGTCGCCGAGGCGGCGCGCCACGACGTCGAGGGACTGATCGACGCGCTCGCCGTGTATCTGGGTAAACCTGCCGAAAGCTGAACCGGCTCCTGCTGGTCAACCCACCAGACCCTCCATTTGCATGGGAGGTTCCTGACAACGTCAGAAGAACTGGTGCACATGCGCGGACGGAATCGAGTGCGGAGGCTGGCAGGGCGGAGCACGGGGGTGCTCATCCTCGCCGTGGGCGCGCTCGGGGTCGGAGCCGGTGGCCGGCTATGCCGTCAGCCGCGACGATGCCTCGCTGGTGCGCGGCTGCTACCGGGTGAGCGAAGGACGGCTCGCCGGCGCGCATCGCGAACCTCCGCATGGTGTCCGCCGACGCGAGCTGCAAGAAGAACGAGCGCTCGCTGACCTGGAATCTCAAGGGCACGCCCGGCCCGGCCGGCCCGGCCGGCGCGGCCGGCCCCGCAGGTCCCGCCGGCCCCGCGGGCCCGCCCGGCGGCGGCCGGCCCACGCGTCGACTGCGACCTCGAGCGGCGCATCGCCACGGCGGTGCCGAGCTTCCAGGCGGCGGCGACCTGCGCGCCCCCGCCGCTCTGCAACGACGACGGCTTCGAGCCCGACGACGCGTTCGGGCAGGCGACCCCGGTCGACCGCGGCACGACGACCTCCGGCGTCGCCTGTGCGGCCGACGACGACTACCTCGCGGTCGCCGCCGGCGGCGGCCCCGTCACCGCGACGCTGACGTTCGACGGCGGCGCGGTGCTCGAGATCGCGCTGCTCGACGCCTCGGGCGCGGTGCTCGCGAGCGCGGCGGGCAGCACGCCGCAGAGCGTGAGCACGCCGGGAGCGGTGGCGGGAACGGTCTACGTGCGCGTGCGCGCCGTCGACAACGCGCAGGGCGCGTACACGCTCTCGCTGTAGTCCGCTAGCGTCGCATCGCATGACGCTCTACGACCTCTCCCTGCCCGAGCTCGAGGCCCATCGCTGCAGCGCTCCCGAGCCGCCCGGCCTCGACGCCTTCTGGGAGCGCACGCTCGCCGAGGCCCGAGCGCAGGCCACGCCCGCGCGCTGCGAGCCCTACCGCCCCGACGTGTACGGCGCGCTCGCCGTCGACGACGTGACCTTCAGCGGCTACGGCGGTCATCCGATCCGCGCCTGGCTGCTGCGACCGCGCGCCGCCAGCGCGCCGCTACCCTGCCTCGTCTCCTACATCGGCTACGGCGGCGGCCGTACGTTCCCGGTCGATCACGCGCTGTTCGCCGCGGCGGGCCACGCCGAGCTCGTAATGGACACGCGCGGCCAGGGCGGCGAGTGGATGCCCGGCGCGACGGGCGATCCGGGCGCCGGCGAGTCCGGCGCCGAGCACCCGGGCGTGATGACGCGCGGCGTCGCCTCGCCGGAGAGCTACTACTTCCGCCGGCTCTACACGGATGCGGTGCGCGCGCTCGAGACCGCGGCCGAGCATCCCCTGGTCGACGCAAGCCGCATCGCCGTCGATGGCTTCAGCCAGGGCGGGGGCCTCTCGCTCGCCGCTGCCGCGCTGGCGCCGGAGCTCGTGCAGCTGTGCATGGCCGGCATGCCGTTCCTGTGCGACATCGAGCGCGCGGCGCAGATCGCGCCCGGAGGCGCCCTACACCGAGCTCGCGCGCTACCTCGAGCTGCATCCGGAGCGCCACGACGAGATCGTCGCACGCTGCGCCACGTCGACTGCGCGCTGCTCGCGCCGCGCATCCGCGCGCGCTGCATCGTCGCCGTCGGCCTGATGGATCCCATCTGCCCGCCCTCGACGGTCTACGCCGCCTACAACGCGATCACCGCGCCGAAGGAGTTGTGCGTCTTCCCCTACGGCACGCACGAGCAGCCGTGGACGCATCGCGAGCGCTGCCTCGCGGAGTTCACGGCCACGTTCGCCTAGGGCCGATTCCGTGAGCGGAGGGGTGTCGGGACGCCGGCACGGCCCGCGCGCACGCACTCGACCAGCTCGCGGGAACCACGCGGCGGGCCGGGCCGTCTGAGGTCTACCGACCTGGAGGAAGCCCGTGCCCCGCTCGTTCCGCATCCGCTCGCTCGCCCTCGTGACGCTGATCGTCGCGCTCGCCCTCGCACTCGCGTTCTCGCTGCGCGGGGGCTCCGAATCCGGCACCGCGTTCGCGGCTGCGACGGCTGCACCCGCGGACGCGCTCGCGAACGCCCAGCGCACGCTCACCTTCAGCGGCACGGGTGACGTCGAGCTGCAGCCCGACACGGCGCAGGTCAGCGTCTCCGTGCACGGCGGGGGCACGAGCAGCGACGCCGCCCAGGCCGTCGCGTCGAAGAAGATGGCGGCGGTCATCGCGGCGCTCACGTCGCTGAGCTCCGTACAGATCGCCGAGGACGACCTCGTCACCGAGGGCGTCAACACGTCGCGCGACTGGGAGAACGAGGGGAGCTACGTCAGCGACCAGTCGCTCAGCGTCACGATCCGCGAGCCCGCCCGCGCCGGCACGGTGATCGCCGCGGCGACCTCGGCCGGGGCCGACGCGGTCAGCGGCCCGTCGTTCTCGCTCGCCGAGCAGTCGGCCGCCTACCGCGACGCGCTGCGCGGCGCGCTCGCCGACGCACGGTCGAAGGCGGATGCCGCGGCCGCGGCCATGGGCGTCAAGATCCTCGGCACGAGCACGATCTCCGAGAACACGGGCGGAGGCGGTCCGATCATGTACGACGCCGTTGCCGCCAAGGCGTCCGAGTCGTCGGCCCCGCCGGTCAAGATCGGCCCCGTCACGGTCTCCGCGCAGGTCACGGTGACGTTCATCTACGACCCCCCGCCGGGCGGCTGAGCCGCAGGCCGGCCGGCCCGCGGGCCACGCCACTTCGATCCGGTGCGCCTGCACGCGTTCGCGACCGGGACGGCCTAGAGTGCCAACGTGACGATCGTCACGCTCCTCTCCGACTTCGGCGCGCGGGACACGTATGCCGGCGTGGTCGAGGGCGCGATCCTGAGGGTCGCGCCCGAGGCGCGCGTGCTGCACCTGACGCACGGCATCCCCGCGGGCGACGTCGCGCAGGGCGCCCGCGCGCTCGCGGGCGCGCTGCCGCACGTGCCCGCCGGCGTCCACGTCGCCGTGGTCGATCCCGGCGTCGGCACCGCGCGGCGCGCGCTGATCGTCGCGTGCGGCGACGGCCGCCTGCTCGTCGGGCCCGACAACGGGCTGCTGGTGCCCGCAGCGGAAGCCTGCGGTGGCCTCTCGGCGACTTGGGAGCTCGCGGTGCCACCCGGCGCCTCCCCGACATTCCACGCCCGCGACGTCTTCGCGCCCGCGGCAGGGCGCCTCGCGCTCGGCGAGCGGCCCGAAGCGCTGGGCACCTCGCTCGAACCCGCCGTCTGCGTGCGGATCTCGTTCACGCGCGCAACGGTCGCGAACGGCCGGGTGCGCGCGCTGTGCGTGCACGTCGACCGCTTCGGCAACTGCGCGCTGGCAGCCGGCGAGTCCGATCTCGAGGCCGCGGAGATCGGCGTCGGCGGCGCCGTCGCGGTCGCGATCCGCGGGCTCCCGCGCGGAGCCGCGCAGCGCGGGCGCACGTTCGCCGACGTGCCGCCGGGCGCGGTCGTCGTCCTGGTCGACTCGGCCGGCGCCGTGGCGCTCTGCATCAACGGCGGCGACGCCGCGCGCGAGCTGCGGATGGCGGTGGGCGATGACGTGGAGCTGCGCCTGCCGAGCGACTGACGAGGCGCGCAGCGGCCCGTGGTAGCCTGGTGCGGCCCGTGGCGGGGTAGCTCAGCTGGTAGAGCACTCGGCTGAAAACCGGGGTGTCGCCGGTTCAAGTCCGGCCCTCGCCATTCGTGTCCGCCGCCGATCAGCACGCCCTGCTCGAACTCGCCGTCCGAGCATCGCGGGCGGCCGGCGCGCTGCTCGTGGAGCGCTACCGCCGCACGGCGTCCGGCGTGGACTACAAGAGCTCGGCGACCGACCCGGTCTCCGACGCCGACCGCGATGCGGAGGCCCTGATCGTCGGGCTGCTGCGCGGCGGGCGGCCCGCCGACGGCCTGGTCGGGGAGGAGGGGGCGGGCGTGCAGGGCGAGAGCGGCCTCGAGTGGGTGGTCGATCCGCTCGACGGGACGGTCAACTTCCTCTACGGCATCCCGCAGTGGGGTGTCTCCATCGCCTGCCGCGACGCGACCGCGACGCTCGTCGCGGTCGTGCACGATCCGCTGCGCGACGAGACCTTCGCCGCTGCGCGCGGTGACGGCTGCCGGCTCAACGACGAGCCGCTGCGGATCGGCGCCGCGCCGCCGCTCGAGCGCGCGCTGGTGGGCACGGGCTTCTCCTACGCCGCGGCCGAGCGCGACCTGCAGACGGCGCTCGTCGCGCGCGTGCTGCCGCGCGCCCGCGACATCCGCCGCGCGGGCTCGGCCGCGCTCGACCTCGCCTGGGTGGCCGCAGGGCGCCTCGACGCGTTCTACGAGCACGGGCTCGCGCCGTGGGACCACGCGGCCGGAGACCTGCTCGTGCAGGAGGCGGGCGGCGTCGTGCAGGTGCTGCCCGCCGAGGGCGGGCTGCCGGCCGGGGTGATCGCGGGCGCGGCGGCGCTCGTGGCCGAGCTCGGGCCGCTGGTGCGCCCCGGCGGCGCGCCGTGAGCAGCGCGCCCCGCGTCGCCGTCCTGGGCGCGGCGCTCGACCTCGGGCAGGGACGCCGCGGCGTCGACATGGGGCCGTCCGCGATCCGCTACGCCGACCTGCCGGCCGGCTGACCGAGCTCGGCGACGAGGTGGACGATCTCGGCACCGTCACCGAGGACCCGATCGAGGCATAGCCGAAGGATCCACGCGCAAGTACGTCGACGAGATCCTGGCGGTCTGCGACGAGATCGCCGACCACGTCGAGCAGCGCTGCAACGCCGGAGAGCTACCGCTCGTGCTCGGCGGCGACCACTCGCTCGCACTCGGCGTGCTCGGCGGCCTCTCGCGCGTGCACGGGCCGGTCGGCGTGATCTGGTTCGACGCGCACGCCGACTGCAACACGCCCGAGACGACGCCCTCCGGCAACGTCCACGGCATGGGGCTGAGCGGCGCGCTCGGCTGGGGCGGCGCGCGCTTCTCGGCGGGCCTGTGGCCAACCCCCTCGGTCGACGAGGAGCGCACCGTGCTGATCGGGATCCGCTCGCTCGACCCCGCCGAGCGCGAGCGCCTGCGCCGCTCGCAGGTGCTCGTCTACACGATCTCCGAGGTCGACCGGCTGGGCATGGAGGCCGTCATGCGCGGAGCGCTCGCGCACGTGGCCGGCGCCGCGCATGTCCACCTCTCGGTCGACATGGACGTCATGGATCCGTTCTGGGCGCCCGGCGTCGGCACACCCGTGCGCGGCGGCATCTCGTACCGCGAGGCGCATCTCGCGATGGAGGTGCTGGCCGAGGCGCGCGCCTTCGGATCGCTGCAGGTCGTCGAGGTCAACCCGATCCTCGACCGCGAGAACATGACCGGCGAGCTGGCCGTCGAGCTGATCTGCTCGGCGCTCGGCCAGCGCATCCTCTAGCGCAGCCTGCGGTCCGGATGGTTGATTCCGCGTGTGCGGGTGTGTCGGTGCGCCTGGATCGCCTCCGTCTGGACGAACGCGCGCTGCGCGCGGGTCCGTCCAGACTGCGGGCGACCCCGGGGCTGGGCGCTGCGCGCCGCAGCCCGGGGGCTTCGCGTGCGCCGTGCCCGGCGCTTGCCAAGGCTGAGCCTTGGCAGCGCACCGGCCACGACGCACGCTCGCTCCAACCACCCCGACACGACCCCGCACCCACGAAACCAACCATCTAGCCCTCGCGCAGCCGCCGCAGCTCGCGGATGCGCTCGGCCAGCTTGGCCTCGAGGCCGTGCTCGGTGGGCGCGTAGAACTGCGACCCGGCGAGCTCGGGCGGGAGGTGGCTCTCGGCCACGAAGGCGCCTGGCGCGTCGTGCGGATAGCGGTAGCCGACGCCGCTGCCGAGCTCCTTGGCGCCGCGGTAGTGCGCGTCGCGCAGGGCCGCCGGGGGACGCGCGGTGGCGTGGCTGCGGGCAGCTTCCTGGGCGGCGCCGAGCGAGACGGCGGCGGCGTTCGACTTGGGCGCCATGGCCAGGTAGGCGGTCGCCTGGGAGAGCGCATAGCGGCACTCCGGCAGGCCGACGAGCTCCGACCACGCGTGCGCAGGCGACGGCCAGCTCGAGCGCGCGCGGATCGGCGTTGCCGATGTCCTCGCTCGCGAGCACCGCGATGCGGCGCGCGATGTAGACCGCGTCCTCGCCGCCCTCGAGCATGACCGCGAGGTAGAAGAGCGCCGCGTCGGGGTCGCTCGCGCGCACGCTCTTGATGTACGCGGAGATCGTGTCGTAGTGCGCGTCGCCGTCGCGGTCGTAGCGCACGGGCCGCCGCATGACGGCCGCCGTCACGTCCTCGTCCTCGAGCGCCGTGGCGCCGCGCGAGGCCGCGTGCTCGTGCGCCAGCTCCAGCGTCGAGAGCGCATGCCGCGCGTCTCCGGCGGCTGTCGCCGCGATCGCGAGCTGCACGTCGTGGCCGACCGGCGGCTCGCCGAGCGCGGCCGCACCGCGCTCCAGCACGGCCAGCAGGTCGTCCTCCGAATGACCCGTGAACTCGTACAGCCGGCAGCGCGAGACGAGCGCGCCGATCACCGAGTGGAACGGGTTCTCGGTGGTCGCGCCGATCAGGATCACGAGGCCCGACTCGACGACCGGCAGCAGCGCGTCCTGCTGCGCCTTGTTGAAGCGATGGATCTCGTCGATGAAGAGCACCGTGCGCTGCCCGCTCGCGCCCAGCCGCTCGCGGGCGCGCGCGATCACGGCCTGCACGTCGGCCTTGCCGGACGAGACTGCGGAGAGCTCCTCGAAGACCGACCGCGTGCTCGCCGCGACGATGCGCGCGAGCGTGGTCTTGCCCGTGCCGGGCGGCCCGAAGAACAGCGACGAGGAGACGCGGTCCTCCTCGATCGCGCGGCGCAGCGCGGCGCCCTCGCCGACCAGCTGGGGCTGGCCCGCGAACTCGTCCAGCGCGCGCGGGCGCAGGCGGTCGGCGAGCGGCGCGTGGGCGGCTCGCCGCAGCTCGGCCGCGTCGTCGAACAGGCTCACGGAGGGACTCTAGGGGCTCGATGGCCGATTCCGCGATCGCGTGTTGTGGCGGGGCGCCTGGATCGCCTTGCCCGCGCGCCGGCCGCGACGCACGCTCGCTCCGGCCACCCCGGCACGACCCCGCGCCCGCGGAAGCGATCGTCCAGTGTCCTGAGTCGGAAGTTCCTTGGCATGAGCGCGCCGGGTGGGCGTTCTGGGGGCGGCGCGGCGTCGCCGCTCATGCGGGTCAGCAGTTGCAAGGCGCCGGGTCGTTACCAGGGCGTCCAGACGGTGTGATCGTGACGAGGAACTTCCGACTCGGGACACTAGTCGGGGTCGAGCAGGCCGAGGCCGGCGGCCCTGCGTGCCGCGTCGAGGCGCGAGCGGCAGCCGAGCGCGATCAGCGAGTGGCGCACGTGCATGTCCACCGTGCGCACCGAGAGCACGAGCTCGGCGGCGATCTCGCGGTTCGTGCGCCCGTCGGCGACCCGGCGCAGCACCTGCAGCTGCCGCGCGGTGAGGCCCGTGTGCCCCGTGCTGTCCGCGCTGCCGGCCGCGAGCGCCGCGAGCGCGCTCTCGGCGGCGGCGAGCAGCGGCCGAGCGCCCAGCCGGCGCGCCTGGGCGCGCGCCTCCGTCAGCCACTCGCGGGCCTGCTCGTCGAGCCCGGCCTCGCGCGCCGCCGCCGCGGCGCCGACGAGCAGCTCGGCGCGGTCGTGCGGCAGCTCGATCTCCCGGTGCAGCGCGAGCGCGTGGCGGAAGTGCTCGACGGCGGCGGCGGGCTCGCCCTGCGCGCGCGCCAGGTCGCCGAGGCCGCGCGCCAGCATCGTCAGCGCCTCGCGGTTGCCGTTGCCCTCGGCGATCGCGGCGAGCGCGTGCACCGTGCGCCGCAGATCGTCGTCCTGCCCGTGATCGGCGAACAGGGCGGCCGACCAGCTCAGCGCGTTGAGGCTGTAGTGCAGATCCTCGCTCTCCTCCCACAGGCGCAGGACGTCGCGGCAGTGCTCGAGCGCGGACTCGGTCGCGCCCTCGAGCAGCGCGAGGCGTGCGAGCGTCCACGTGCACTCGATCGTGGCGCCGAAGATGCCCAGCTGGTGCACCGCGGGGCCCGCCTCGCCGGCGCGCTCGCGCGCGGGGCGCAGCTCGCCCTTGCTGGCGTGGAGCTGGCTGAGCACGGCGCCGGCGATCCCGCGCGCGCGCTCGTCCGCGGACGGGTCGTCAAGCAGCTTGCGGCAGAGCTCCTCGCTGCGCCGCCAGTCGCCGCGCTGGCGCAGCACGTGGCAGAGGCAGGCCGAGCAGACGGCCTCCGTCGAGGCGATGCCGGCGGTCGTGCAGTAGTCGATGGCGACGTCGTAGGCCTCGGCGGCCTTGCCGAACTCGCCCGCATTCTCGTGCACCACGGCGAACGCCTGGTAGGCCGTCGCAGCCGTCGCAGTGTGCCCGGCGGCGAGCGCTTCCGCGAGCGCGTCGTGCACCGAGGCGAGCGCGCTCGGGGTCTGGCCGAGTTTCGCGAGCAGGACGCCCTGCAGCGAGCGCGCCCGCGAGCGGAGGTCGGCCGGCGCAGTGCTCGGCAGCTCCTCGATCGCCGCCGCCACGGCGGCGAGCGCCGGACGCAGGCTGCCGCCGGCCTGCAACACGTCGGCCGCCGCCACGCGCGAGCGCGCAGCATCCTCCGGCCGTCCGCAGGCCGCGAACCCGTCGGCCGCAGCCGACCACGCCACGACCGCGCGCTCGGAGCTCCCGCGCAGCGCCAGCACGCGCCCGATCGCGTGCTGCGCCTCGGCCACGCGCTCGACCTCGCCACGCCCGCGGCGCCCGTCGATCGCCTCGCGCCAGGCGCGCGCCGAGGCCGCGAGGTCGCCGGCGAGCTCGGCACAGGCGGCCATGCGCTCGAGCAGCTCGAAGCGGAGGTCGTCACCGCCGCCGCCGAGATCGAGCGCACGCTCGTACAGGCTGACGGCGTCGCGGTAGGCATAGACCCCGGCCGAGGCCGCGGCCGCTTCGGCGAGCGCGGCGCGGGCGCGCGGGACGTCGCCTGCGCCGAGCCAGTGCGTCGCGCGCTCGGCGGCCGAGGCGCCCGTGCTCTCGAGCTCCCGCGCGACGGACGCGTGCAGCGAGCGGCGGGCCGTCCACGGGATCGCCTCGTAGATCGCCTCGCGCACGAGCGCGTGCCGGAACTCGAGCTGATCCGGCCCGGTCGCGACGAGGAATCCGGCGGCCAGCACCTCGTCCATCTCGTCGCCCGCGAGCACGAGCTCGCCGGCGCAGCGCAGACCGGAGACCGCCGCACGCTCGAGCGCGTTGCGCGCGGGCACCGAGAGCGCCTCGGTGCGCAGCAGCACGGCGTCGAGCAGGGTCTCGGGCAGCGGCGCCGCGCTCGCCTCGGCGTCGTCCTGGCCCACGGCGACCGAGCCGGCCAGCTGCTCGACGTAGAACGGGATGCCGTGCGAGCGCTCGTGCAGGAGCGCCACGAGCGCCTCGTCGAGCACGTCCGCCGGTCAGCGCGCCCGCGAGCCGCGCGGTGTCGTCGCGGGCGAACGGCCGCAGCGGCAGCTCCACGGGCTCGCACACCCGGCGCAGCTCGGCGCGCAGCACGCGCAGGCGATGGATGTCGGCCGGCACCTCGTCGCGCGCGATCAGGACGAGCAGGATCGGCAGCTCGCCGAGGCCGGCCGCGACGAGCGGCAGGAGCAGCAGCGTCGCCTCGTCGGCCCAGTGGAGGTCGTCGAGGACGACGGCGACCGGCCCGTGCGAGCCGAGCTCGGCGAACGCCCGGCGGAGCGCCTCGATCAGCGTTGCGGCGCCGGCGTCGAGGGCCGCGATACCGAGCTCCGGCAGCAGCGGCGCGAGGTACGGCGCGAGCGCGCCGCAGGCCTCCGCGATGGCCGGCTCCTGGCGCAGGCACTGGCGCAGCACCTGCGCGACCGGGTCGTAGGGCTCGGCGACCGACGAGCGCGCCGCGCCGGCGAACGCCACGAGGCCGGACTGTCCGAGCGCCTCGTCCGCGAGGCGCGTCTTGCCGATGCCCGCCTCGCCGGTGAGCAGCACGCAGCGGCCCGCCCCGGCGCGCACGGCGGCGCTCGCGCCGGCCAGCGCCGCGAGCTCCCCCTGCCTGCCGATCATGACCCGCTGCTCGAGCATCTGGAGCGAGTCTAGGACGCCCGGGACGGCCCGGACGGCGCTTTTCCGCCGCTACGGCAGTTCTCGCGCGCCGGTACGGCAGTCCTGCGCATGTGCACGCAGCCCGGGCTGCCTAGCGTGGAGCTCCCGGCACCCAAGCGATCAAAGGAGCACGTCATGCCGCTGATCAACGTCAAGCTGATCGAGGGCGTCTTCGATCAGGAGCAGAAGCAGCAGATCATCGAGCGCCTGACCGATGCGATGGTCTCGATCGAGGGCGAGAGCATGCGCCAGGTCACCTGGTGCGTGGTCGAGGAGGTCAAGAGCGGCGATTGGGGCATCGGGGGCAACGCGCTCACGACCGATCAGGTCCGCGCGCTCGCCGCCGGCGCCGTCTGAGCCCGGCCTCACCGCAGCGCCCGGGGCGAGCGCCCCGGGCGCGCCGGCGGGATCCGGCGGCAAGCGGCTGTAGCCTTGGCTGCATGCAGGTGCAGCTTGCGGACGCGCTCGGGGAGGGCCTGCTCGACGAGGTCGTGGCGCTGACGCGCGATCTGATCCGCGCCGACACGACCAACCCGCCCGGCAACGAGACGCGCGGCGCCGACGTGATCGCGGACTACCTGCGGCGCAACGGCGTGGAGCCCGAGATCGTCGCGCGCGATCCGGCCCGGGCCAACCTGATCGCCCGGGTGCCCGGCCGCGGAGGTGGGCCGACGCTCGCACTCGTCGGCCACACCGACGTCGTCTACGCGGATCCGGCCGACTGGACGGTGCCGCCGTTCTCGGGCGAGCTGCGCAACGGCCACCTGTGGGGCCGCGGCGCGCTCGACATGAAGAGCCAGACCGCCGCGAGCGCCGTCGCGCTCGCGGTGCTGGCGCGCAGCGGCTGGGTGCCGAACGGCGACGTCACGCTGATCGCCGAGGCCGACGAGGAGGATGGCGTCGACGAGGTCGGGATGGCCTGGCTCGTGACCGAGCGGCCCGACCTGCGCTGCGACTACGCGCTCAACGAGGGCAGCTTCCGGCACGTGATCGCCGACGGCCGCACGCTCTACACGCTGTGCGTGAGCGAGAAGATGACGATGCCGGTGCGCGTGCGCGCCCGGGGGGCGGCCGGGCACGCGTCGATCCCGACGGCCGGCGACAACGCGCTGCTCAAGCTCGCACCCGTGCTCGACCGCATCGCCGCCTACGCGCCGGTGCGCCGGGAGTCGCCCGAGCTGGTCGCGCTGCTCGACGTGCTCGCCCCCGGAGACGCCCCGCTCGCGGAGCGCATCCAGCGCGGCCGCGCCCAGCACGCCGAGCTGTGGCACCTGCTGCCCGCGATCGCCGGCTCGACCTTCGTGCCGACGATCGCGCGGGCCTCGCGCAAGCGCAACGTGATCCCGGCCGCCGCCGAGGTGGAGTACGACTGCCGCGTCCTGCCCGGCACCGAGCCGGAGGAGCTGCTGGGCGAGTTCCGCAGCGCGCTCGGCGGCCTCGACGTCGAGCTCGAGCTCGCCGAGACGCCGCTCGGCGGCACCCGCTCGCCCTTCGAGACGCCGCTGCGCGACGCGCTCGCGGAGTGGGTCGACGCGCTCGAGCCGGGCGCGCTGCTGGTGCCCGAGATCAGCACCGGCTTCACGGACTCGCACTTCCTGCGCGAGGCGTACGGGACCGTCGCCTACGGGTTCTTCCCGTTGCGCCACACGGATCCGGCGCTGCTCGACACGATTCACGCGCCTGACGAACGCATCGACGTGCGCGACCTCGAACTTGCAGTGCGCGCGTTCGTGCACTGCATCGACCGGATCGGATCGGTGACGGCATGAGCGACGACAAGCTCCGCCTCGGCGGAATGGCTCTGCGCAACGGGCTGGTGCTCTTCGGCCCGACCTCGTGGGCGGCCGCGGTGCGCACGTCGGACGGCGAGATCCGCGTCGCCAGCGGTGCGCGCCCGCGCCTGCACGCGGCCGACCGCGTGCCGCTCGTGCGCGGCGTCGTGCGCATGTCCGAGATGTTCGTGGCGCTGCCGGTGATCCGGCGCAGCCTGCCCGAGGCGCGGCTCTCGTTCGAGCACGGCAGCGTCGCGGTGTCGGCGCTCGTCTGCACGGGCCTCGCCGCCGCCGCGCGCCGCCGCGGCGGCTTCCGCGGCGAGCTCGCCTCGGCCGTGATCGGCGTCGTCCCCTCGCTCGTGACGCTCCGCAGCCGCGACCTCGTGCGCTACCACGGCGCCGAGCACAAGGCCGTGGCCGGCTACGAGCGCGGCGTCGAGGCCGAGACGACAGCGAAGGAGCACGAGCGCTGCGGCACGCACCTGGTCGCGCCGCTGCTGCTCGGCGCCGCGGGTGCCGCGGCGATCGCCGCGCGCGCCCCGCAGGAGTGGCGCCGCCCCGTCGGCGCCGTCGGCTCGTTCGCGTCGATCGGACTCGCCTTCGAGCTGTTCGCCTGGCGCGAGCGGCACCCCGAGTCGCGCGCCGCGCGCGCCCTGGCCCGGCCCGGCTTCGCGATCCAGCGCGCCGTCGCCACGGCCGAGCCGGGCGAGCCCGAGCTCGAGGTCGCCGATCGCGCGCTGACCGCGCTGCTCGCAGCGGAGGCCGCGGCCGCATGAGCGCCGTGCCCGGCACGCGGCTCCCGTCGGAGATCTTCGACCTGCCGGTCGAGAAGATGCGCGAGGGCTACTACTCGGACGCCTACTTCGTCTTCACGAAGCAGGTGCTCGAGCGCGACGTCCACCAGCCGCGCGTCCTGATGCAGGTCTTCCAGCGCCACCAGTCGGTGCTCGGCGGCATGGACGAGGCGATCGCGATCCTCCGCGAGTGCAGCGGGCGCGCCCTCGCCGACGGCGCCTGGACGCCCGGCTGGGACGAGCTGATCGTGCACGCGCTGCACGACGGCGACGAGATCGAGCCGTGGGAGACGGTGATGACGATCGAGGGCGACTACTCGCTCTTCTGCCACCTCGAGACCGTCTACCTGGGCACGCTCTCGCGCCGCACGCTGATCGCCCGCAACGTGCGCGAGGTGGTGCGCGCGGCGCGCGGCAAGCCGATCCTCTACTTCCCGGCGCGCCACGACCACCACCGCGTGCAGACGGGCGACGGCTACGCCGCCCACATCGCCGGCGCGATCGGCGTCTCCACCGACGCGCAGGCCTCGTGGTGGGGCGGCCGCGGCATGGGCACGGTGCCGCACGGCCTGATCGCGGCCTACGGCGGCGACACGGTGCTCGCGGCGCAGCGCTTCGTCGAGACCTTCGGCGCCCAGATGGACGTGATCGTGCTCGTCGACTTCGACAACGACTGCGTCGGCACCGCCGTCGCCGTCGCGCGCGCGCTCGGCCCGCAGCTCTGGGGCGTGCGCCTCGACACCTCGGCGACGATGGTCGATCGCTCGCTGTCGCCGCAGATGGGGCGCTTCGATCCGCGCGGCGTCAACCCGCAGCTCGTGCGCAACGTGCGCGAGGCGCTCGACCGCGAGGGCTTCCCGAGCGTGCGCATCGTCGCCTCGGGCGGCTTCAACGTCGCCAAGATCGCCTCGTTCGAGGAGGACGCGGTGCCCGTCGACGCCTACGGCGTCGGCTCGGCGCTGATCCGCGGCGAGAACGACTTCACCGCCGACGTCGTCGTGCGCGACGGCCGGCCGGCGGCGAAGGCCGGGCGCGGGTACCTGCCGAACCCGCGGCTCGAGCGCGTGCTCTGAGCAGCCGCCCGGCCTGAGGATCGCCGCCGCGAAGCCCGCGTCAGAGCTCCTCAAGGCGGAGCCGTCCCGTGCCGACACAGGAGAGGTGCTGACGGCGACGATTGCGAGTGTCCTGGGCGACGCGCTGCGCGAGTTCAGGGAGATCCTCCTGCTCTGGATCCCGCCGATCCTCCTCGCGTTCCTCGTCTACCTGATGTGGCGGTTCGTCAAGGTGATGCCGCGCACCTCGCCTGCCGAGCTGAAGCCCGAGTCCGACTCGATCGTGCGCTGGCACGACGTCGCCGGCGTCGAGGAGGCGAAGGCCGAGCTCGCCGAGATCATCGAGTTCCTGCGCGACCCGGCCCGCTTCGAGCGCCTCGGCGCCCGGGTGCCGCGCGGCGTGCTGCTGTACGGCCCGCCCGGCACCGGCAAGACGCTGCTCGCCAAGGCCGTCGCCGCCGAGTCGGGCGCGACGTTCTTCTCGCAGCCCGCCTCGGCGTTCGTCGAGATGTTCGCCGGCGTCGGCGCCTCGCGCATCCGCAAGCTCTTCGAGCACGGCGCGCAAGCACGCGCCCGCGATCATCTTCATCGACGAGCTCGACGCCGTCGGCGCCGCGCGCCAGAGCTCGAGCTTCAACCGCGAGCAGGACCAGACGCTCAACCAGCTGCTCGTCGAGCTGGACGGCTTCCGCCGCTCCGACGTCGTGATCATGGCGTCGACCAACCGCCTCGACACGCTCGACGCCGCGCTGCTGCGGCCCGGCCGCTTCGACCGCCAGGTCTACGTCTCGCCGCCCGACCTGCTGGCGCGCGAGCAGATCCTCAACGTGCACGTGCGCAACAAGCCGCTCGACGACTCGGTCGAGCTCGACGAGCATCGCCCGCGCGACCGCCGGGCGACGGGCGCCGACCTCGAGAACATCTGCAACGAGGCCGCCATCCGCGCCGACGCGCGCGGGCCGCGAGAGCCTCACCGCCATCGACTTCGACGACGCGCTGGAGCGCGTCGTCGCGGGCCTCAAGACGCATCGCACGGTGTCCGAGGACGAGAAGCGCATGATCGCCTACCACGAGGCCGGGCACGCGCTGCTCGCGCACATCGTGGGCCGCGGCATGACGATCCACAAGGTCACGATCGTGCCGCGCGGCGGCGCGCTGGGCTACAACCTCTACACGCCCGACGGACGAGCGCGTACTCTCGCACGCGCGACGACCTGATCACGCGCATCGTCGTCGCTGCTCGGCGGGCGCGCCGGCGAGGAGGTCGCGCTCGGCGAGGTCTCGAACGGCGCCGGCGACGATCTCGAGCGCGCGACCGGCATCGCCCGCGCGATGGTCTTCGACTGGGGTCTCGGCGACTCGCTCACGACGCGCACGGTGCGCGCCGACAACTTCGCGCTCTCCGAGGACACCAAGCGGCAGCGCGACCACGAGCAGTCGGCGATCTGCGATCACGCCTATGCCGAGGCCACGCGGCTCCTGACCGTGCACCGCGACACCCTCGAGCGCCTGGCGGCGAAGCTGCTCGAGCGCGAGACGCTGGACCGCGAGGACGTCGCCACGATGCTGCACGACGTGCAGCGCGTGGGGACGCTCGCCTTCAGCCGGCCGGACGCTCCGGGCGGGCCGCTCGGGCCCGGCACTCGCGTCTAGACGGCCGCCTCGGGCGTCGCAGCGGGGGTCTCGTCGTCGTCGCCGGTGCTCGCGATCTCGACCTTCTTCGCCTCGATCGCCGCGCGCGCCTCGCGTACGCGCGTCGCGAGCGCTCCGAGGTCGCTCGACGCCGAGAGCGTGCCGGCCTCGAGCAGATCGAACGCGGCTGCGCCGAGCGCGGCGCTCGCCTCCTCGACCTCGCCCTCGAGCTTGCGCAGCTGCAGCTTCAGCTGCTGCGTCTGAGCGGCTTCCTTGCCCTGCTCGAGAGCATCGGACGCCTTTTCCTTGACCTTGTCGAACAGGCCCATGTCGCCTCCCCATTGGTAGTGCGTGCGGCTGCATGATTGCACCGCTGCTGCCGCGCAGCCGGGCGCGTGGCACGATCCGGGCGTGTCCGCTCTCGGCATCCACCACGTCGGCATCGCCGTGCGCGACCTCGACGAGGCCGGCGGCCGCTACCTGCGGCTCTACGGCGCCGTCGTCGAGGCCCACGAGCGCGTCGAGGAGCAGGGCGTCGAAGCGCTCTGCCTGCTGCTCGGCGACGAGGGTCGCGTGGAGCTGCTCGCGCCGCTCGCCGACGACACGCCGGTCGGGCGCTTCCTGACACGGCGCGGCGAGGGGATGCACCACCTCGCCTTCGGCGTCGCGGACGTCGCGGCCGAGCTCGAGCGCCTGCGTGCGGCCGGCGCGACGCTGATCGACGAGCAGCCGCGCACGGGGGTCTACGGCGCGATGGCGTTCGTGCACCACGAGTCGCTCGGCGGCGTGCTGAGCGAGCTGATCCAGTCGATGAAGGTCACGGAGGCGTGATGGCAGACAGCAGCGTCAAGTTCGAGATCGGCTTCCGCGGCGGCGGCTCGGTCTCCGGAGAGGCGAGCAGCGAGGACTGGGCGCGCGTCGAGACGGCCCTGGCGGCCGGCACCGGCACCGTCGACATCGAGCACGACGAGCGCCGCATCTGGCTGCGCGCCGACGACGTGGCCTACGTCGTCCGCGTCGTCCCGCGGCGCCGCGGCGCCGGCTTCAGCTCGTAGCCGAATGACCGCGGGCGGGCACCACGGCGTGCTCGATCGCGCGTGGATCGAGTACTCGCGGCTCGGCAACCGCGGCCTCCTGTGGGTTGCCCTGGGAGTCGTCACCGGACTCGCGACGGGCCGCTACTGGGCGATCCCGCTCGTCGCGGCCGTCGTCTGGGTGACGCTCGGCATCAACTACGCCGTCAAGCGGCGCGTCCGCCGCGCGCGGCCGCTCGAGCGCCGCGGCCGCCCACCCCTGATCATCGCCCCCGCGACGCCCTCGTTCCCGTCGAGCCACGCCGCGATGGCGGGTGCGGGCGCGGTCGCGCTCTCGGTCTACGCACCGGTCATGATCCCGCTGTTCGCTACCCTGGCCATCCTGATGGCAGCCTCCCGCGTCCACCTCGCCGTGCACCACCTCTCCGACGTCGTCGCGGGCCTCGCCGTGGGTGCCTGCGCCGGCGCGGTGTTCGCGCTGCTGGCCGCCTGATGGCGAGTCTCGAGGTCGGCATCGTCGGGCTGCCCAACTCGGGCAAGACGTCGCTCTTCAACGCGCTCACCGGCTCGAAGGCCGAGATCACGAGCTACGCGGCCGTGCAGGCCTCCGCGAACGTCGGCATCGCGCCGGTGCCCGACGACCGCATCGCGGCGCTCGCCGGGGCCGTCTCGGCGCGCGAGCAGGTGCCGGCGACCGTGCAGTTCTCCGACGTCGCCGGCCTCGTGCGCGGCAGCGGCGCGCGCGACGGCGGGCTCGGCGGCGAGTACCTCGGGCACCTGCGCGCGACCCACGCGCTCGCCCACGTCGTGCGCTGCTTCGACGACGAGGCGGTCTCCCACCCGGACGGGCGCATCGATCCCGTGGCCGACGCCGAGGCCGTCGACTTCGAGCTGCTGCTCTCCGACCAGGAGCTCGTGACGCGCCGCAAGGAGCGCACCGAGCGCGCCGCGCGCGTCGGCGAGAAGAGCGCCCGCGACGAGCTCGCCGTGCTCGAGCGCCTGGCGGCCCATCTCGACCAGGGCCTCCCGGCGCGCACACTCGACGTGGCGGTCCCGGAGGGGCTCGACCTGCTCACCACCAAGCCGGTGATCTACGTCGCCAACGTCTCCGAGGCCGGCGAGCCCGAGCGCGTCGCGGCGCTGACCGCGTACGCGACCGAGCACGGGGCCGAGGTCGTGGCCGTCGCTGCGCGCTTCGAGGCCGAGCTGGCCGAGCTCGAGGATCCCGAGGACCGCGCGGCCTTCCTCGCCGACCTCGGCCTCGACGAGCCCGGCATGCCGCGCCTGGCGCGCGCCTGCTTCCGCACGCTCGGCCTGATCACGTTCTTCACGGCGGGCCCGATGGAGGCGCGCGCCTGGCCGGTGCGCGAGGGCGCCTCCGCGGTCGAGGCGGCCGGCAAGATCCACTCCGACATCGCGCGCGGCTTCATCCGCGCCGAGGTGATCCGCTGGGACGACCTCGTCGCCACCGGCTCGCACACCGAGGCCCAGAAGAAGGGCGTGCAGCGCGTCGAGGGCAAGGAGTACGTCGTCGTCGACGGCGACGTGCTCAACATCCGCTTCAACGTCTAGACGATTCCGTCGCGCTTCAGAGCGCGTCGTTGACGCGCGCGTCGAGCGCGTTCGCGGCATGCAGCGCGACCGCCTCGGGGCTCGGGAAGCGCCGCCCCTCGGGCGCGCCGTGGTGCGCGGCGACGACGCCGAGCACCGGCTGCAGGAGGTTGTCGCCGCTGCGGATGCGGGCGCCGGCCCGCTCGATGCGGCCGAGCCCCAGGTGCACGTGCCCGAGCAGCGCCCCGCGCTCGCTCGGCAGGATCACCGCGCCCGTGACGAAGGCGTCGACGCAGCCGCAGTCGTGCAGGATCGCCGACGCCAGCAGGAGGTCGCCGTTGAGGCGCGGGTTCAGCTGCGCCGTCTCGCGGCAGAGTGCGGCGACGGCCACGGTGTGCTCGGCGAGGCCGCCCGCGTAGGCGTGATGCCCGCTCTCGGTCGCGGGCGCGGTGCGGAAGCGCTCGCGGTACCCGGGCTCGCCCAGCACCGCCTCGCAGAGCGCGCGCAGGCCGTCGTGGTAGATCTCGCCGACGAGGAAGTCGATGTAGCCGTCGAGGTCGTCGATGTCGCGCCGTGCGCCGGGCACGAACTCGGCCGGGTCGCCCGGCTCGACGCGCTCGACGTCGCGCACCTCGAGCTCGACCTTGCCCGCGTACTCGCCGACGCGGCCGAGCACGCGCACGGTGTCGCCGACCTCGAAGCGCTGCTCGAGCACGGGCACGCCGTCCCACACGCGCGCGCGGACGCGCCCGCTCTTGTCGGTGAGCTCGAGATCGAGGAATGGGCGTCCGTCTCGGCGCGAGCGACGCTCCTTGCGCGACACCGCGAAGGTCGCGTCCACGAGCGCACCCGCCGCGAGCTCGCGCACGAGCGTGCCTCCGGCCATAGCGGCGAGTATAGGAGGCCCGCGACCCCGCTCCGGCCCGCCGCGGACGGCGGACATCCGGGCTACCCTCCCAGGGTGTCCGGGCAGGTACCAGAGCGCATCGAGATACGGCCGTTCCACGCGCTCCACTACGCCGCCGACCGCGTCCACCTGGCCGACGTCGTGTCGCCGCCGTACGACGTCATCGACGGCGCCCTGCGCCGCCGGCTGCTCGATTCGAGCCCGTACAACGTCGTCCATCTGATCCTGCCCGAGCCGGGCGAGGAGCGCGAGGCCGGCGACACGCTCGAGGCCTGGCGGCGCGAGCAGGTCGTCGTGCGCGAGCCGCGGCCCGTGCATGTACTGGCTCGAGCAGCACGCGAGCGGGCCCGACGGCGTGCGCCGCCGCCGCGCCGGCCTGATCGCCGCGCTGC
Organism: uncultured Actinomycetes bacterium; assembly: GCA_963834415.1. GTDB lineage: Bacteria > Actinomycetota > Thermoleophilia > Gaiellales > JALYLC01 > JALYLC01. Next base: position 340,812 of record CAWIBP010000006.1, read on the forward strand.
GGCTCGAGCCCTACGCGCCGGGCCGCGTGCGCCGCCACGAGCGCACGCTCGACGGCCCCAAGGCGGGCCGTCTCGCGGTGCTGCGCGCCGTGCGCGCGAATCTCTCGCCGATCTTCATGGCCTACGGCGATCCGTCCCGGCGCATCAGCGAGGCGTTCGAGGCGTTCGTGTCCGGCCGCGCGCCGCTGCTCGAGACGACCGACGAGGAGGGCACCTCGCACCGGCTCTGGCGCGTCTGCGAGGCGAGCCCCAGCGCATCGCCGCCGAGCGTCGTCGGCTCCGTCCGCTGACGATCATCGACGGCCACCACCGCTACGAGACGGCGCTGGCCTACCGCGACGAGCGGCGCGCGGCCGATGGCGATCCGCCCGAGCTGCGGGCCTACGACTTCGCGCCCGTGTACCTCGCGAACCGCCACGACCCGGGCCTGATGCTGTTCCCGACGCATCGCGTCGTGAGCGGCATCGAGCCCGAGCTCTGGGAGCGGCTGCCCGCGCTGCTCGGCGAGCGCTGGGAGCTCGAGGAGGTCGCCGACGCCGAGGCGCTGGAACGGCGCGTGCTCGCGCCCGCCGCGCGGGACGCGCACGTTCGGCCTCGTGCGCGGCGGCGGCGCACCGCCGCTGCACGCGCGCCTGCGCGGCCACGCGGACACGTCCCTCGACGTGGTCGCGGTCGAGTCGCTCGTGCTCGACGGCCTGCTCGGGCTCGACGCCGGCGCCATCGCGACCACCGATCGCATCGCCTACCGGCGCCGCGCCGACGATGCGGAGGCGCTCGTGGCGGCGGCACCGCCGCGCACCGCCGTCGCGCTGCTCGTCCCCGCGCCCGACGGTCGCCGACGTGGAAGCCTGCGCCGCCGCGGGCACGACGATGCCGCCCAAGTCGACGTTCTTCTTCCCGAAGATCCTCGACGGCATGGTCTTCAACCAGCTCGATCCGTTCGACCCGTGACGGCGGACGACTGGCTCGCGGTCTGCCGCGCCATGCGCGACGCGGTGATCGCCGCCGTCGCGGAGGTGCCGCGCGCCCGGCGCGCCGACGAGCTCGGCCGCGGCGCCGGCGGCGACACGACGGTCGCGATCGATCAGGCCGCCGAGGATGCCGCGCTCGCCGTGCTCGCGCGCGTCGCCGAGGGCGGGGAGGGCTTCACCGTCGTCTCGGAGGAGCTCGGGGATGCGCACGTACGGGCATGGCGGCGCCTGGCGGGTCGTGATCGACCCGATCGACGGCAGCCTCAACGCCAAGCGCGGCCTGCCGCTGTACGCGCTCTCGGTGGCGATCGCCGACGGCCCGGCGATGGCCGACGTCGCCCTCGGCTACGTCTTCGATCTCGGCAACGGCGAGGAGTGGATCGCGCGAGCGCGGGGGCGGGGCCACCGTCAACGGCGCAGCGCTGGGCAGCTCGCGGCCCCTGGAGCGCCTGCAGCTCGTCGCGCTCGAGGCCACGCGGCCCGAGCACCTCGCACCGGCCGCCGCGGCGCTGCCGGGCGAGGTCGAGCGCATCCGCGTGATCGGCTCGCTCGCGCTCGCGCTCTGCCACCTCGCCGACGGGCGCCTCGACGCCGTCGCGAGCCTGCGCCCGAACGGCGCGCGCTCGATCGACATCGCCGCCGCGCAGCTCGCGATCCGCGAGGCCGGCTCGGTCGTCGCGCTGCCCGACGCCCCCGGGCCGTTCGGCGACGCGCCGCTCGATCTCGTCGGCCGCTCGCGCGTCGTCGCCGCTCGCGACGAGGCGGTGGCGGCACGCGTCGCGGGCCTGCTCGGCATCGGCCCCGCGGTCGGCCGCAGCGGCGATCCGGGCTAGCATGCGGACGTGAGCAGCCCCGATGCCGCCGCGCTCCAGAGCGCGCTCGCGCTCGTGCATCGACCCTGAGATCCGCCGCAACGTCGTCGAGCTCGGCATGGTCGACGCCGTCGACGTCGGACGGCCGCCACGTCCACGTCACGATCCGGCTCACGATCCCCGGCTGCCCGCTGAAGTCCAACATCGAGGCCCAGGTGCGCATGCACGTCGGCGCGGTGCCGGGCGTCGATGGCGTGACGATCGGCTTCACGCACATGGACGACGAGCAGCGCGCCGCGCTGCGCACGCAGCTCAAGGGCCCGGCCGTCGAGGGCGAGAAGACGATCGCGGTGCGACGACCGCACGCGCGTGATCGCCGTGGCCTCCGGCAAGGGCGGCGTCGGCAAGTCGTCGCTGACCGTCAACCTCGCGCTCGCGCTGCGCGACCGCGGCCTCGAGGTCGGGGTCGTCGACGCCGACATCTACGGCTACTCGATCCCGGGCATGCTCGGCATCCAGCAGCGCCCCGTGATCGTCGACAAGATGATCGTGCCGCCCGTCGCGCACGACCTCAAGGTCATGTCGATCGGCTTCTTCCTCGACGACGACAGCGCCGTCGTGTGGCGCGGGCCGATGCTGCACCGCGCGCTCGAGCAGTTCCTCTCCGACGTGCTACTGGGGCCCGCTCGACTACCTGCTGATCGACATGCCCCCGGGCACCGGCGACGTCGGCCTCTCGCTCGGCGCAGCTCCTGCCGCGCTCCGAGGCCGTGCTCGTGACGACGCCCGCAGCTCGCGGCGCAGCGCGTCGCACAGCGCGCGGCGCAGATGGTCGAGAAGCTCGGCCAGCCGCTGATCGGCGTGATCGAGAACATGTCGAGCCTGGCATGCCCGTGCTGCGGCGAGGCGACGTACCCCTTCGGTCAGGGCGGCGGCGCCGCCCTGGCGGAGCAGCTCGGCGTCCCGCTGCTCGGCGAGGTGCCGCTGGAGCCGGGCCTGCGCGAGGGCAGCGACAGCGGCGAGCCCGTCGTCGTCGCCAACCCGGACGACCCGGCGGCGCGCGCGATCGCGGCGATCGCCCAGCGCATCGCCGCCACGGGGCCCGCACCTGCGGGGCCGGTGCGCATCTCCTCGCCGCTCGCCGTCCTCAAGGGCTGACGACGCCCCGGCGGAGTCGCCGGCGTCAGCTCGCCGGTGCGAGCAGCGGATGCGCCCAGAAGGACGGGTCCTCGCGGCCCAGGCGCCAGATCCCGATGCTGTAGCCGGCGTTCGCGAACGCCGACAGCGCGGCGCCCGCGGAGGCGCCGTCGCTCCACCACATCTGATGCTCGAGCCCGGTGGCGTCCGTCCACACGGCGACGTGCTCGCCGCTCAGCGGGTCGGTGCCCTGGACGACCGGGATCCCCGCGGCCGCGAGCCGCCCGAGCACCTGGACGACGCCGATGTGGAACGGCGAGAAGATGTTCGGATCGTCCGTGGGCAGGTCGTTCGAGTACTCGCGGGCGATGCCGGGCGCGGCCAGACAGGCGTTGCCCGGCGCGACGATGCTGCCGACGACGCCGAGCGCGTCGGTCACGGGCTTGGCGCCCGTGAGCCGCAGCGCGCTTGAGCCCGAGTACGAGATGCAGTACTCGCCGGTCGCGAGCGGCCGGTAGGGGGTCGTCTGCGTGCGGATGCCCGAGACCTGCGCCGCCGCGCCGCTCGCGTTGCGCGTCTGCTCGGCGACGAAGATGTAGGGCTGGCTCGTCGTCGCGCGGTCGCTCGTCCGCACGACGTAGCTCGGGCCGGCGCCGAGGGTGACGCAGGCCGGATCCACCTTGAAGCTCGGGCAGCGCAGCCAGGTGTAGGTCGCCGGCGTGCCGTCGCCGCCGAGCCAGGTGCCCGGGATCGCGTTGAGCTGCTGGCCGGGAGCGACGAGCGTCGTCGACTGGCCGATCGGCGGGCCGCTGCCGATGCGCAGGTTGACCGGCACGACCGGCTTCGGCCCGACCACGCGGCGATACGACCAGTCGAAGGCGTAGAGGCTCGTCGCGAACGTCAGCCGGGCGGCGGGAATCAGCCGGGCGGCGTAGTCGACGACCATCTGGGACCAGGCGCAGGGCACGCCGGCGCACGTGCGCAGGGCGTTCGCGACCGGCCCGGGCATGCTCGTCGAGTAGTGCGGGTTCCAGGCCATCACGAGCACCTCGTCGGCGACCGCGCCGAGCTTCGCGTAGTCGTAGAACGCCGCCCGGCCGCTCGTCGTGTCGGCAGTCTTGGCCGAGACGTCGATCGAGAACAGCCGCCCCTGCGCGTGCATCACGCCCGCGAGCTTCTGCGCGAAGTCGGTCAGCGCGTCGCGGTCGCAGTCGTTCGCAGCCGGGCAGTGGCCGCCCTCGAAGTCGATGTTGGCGCCGTCGGCGCCGATCGCGGCGACGATCGCGCCGATGCGACCGACGAGCGCGTCGCGGTTCGCCGGGTCGGCGAGCACGGCGTGCAGCACGGCGGTGTCCTCGGAGTGGAAGCGCGGCAGCACCTTGATGCCGCGGGCCTGCGCCCAGTGGGCGATCGCCGCGCTGTAGGTGCCCTCGACCACGGGTGCGCCGTCGGGGCCGACGAGCACCTCGAAGTCGGTGATGTAGACCCACGAGATCTGGTTGTAGTGCGCCTGGAAGTCGGTGAAGCTCGCCGAGTCGCTCGAGAGCAGGTGGGCGTGCAGCTTGCCCGAGGTCTGCGCGGCGCTGGCGGTGGCCGCCTTGAGCTCGGCGGGGCGGGAGACGGCGCCGGCCTTGTCGCGCGCCTGCACCGTGAAGGTGTAGGTCGTTCCGGGCTTCAGCCCGGCGGCCCTGAGCGTGGTCGCCCGCGGCCGGCCGAGGCTCGCGCCGTCGCGCATCACGAGGTAGTCGCCGACGCCCGCCGAGGGTTTGGGCGCGTTCCAGGCCAGCGTGATGCTCGTCTGGTCGCTGGCCGTCGCGCGCAGACCGGCAGGCACCGTCAGCGCGGAGGAGCAGGGCAACGTGCGTCCGCGCGCCGCCGGTGAGCGCCGCGAGCGGTTGCCCGCGCGGTCGACGGCCTGCACCGTCAGCGTCTGCACGGCCGAGGAGCACTTCAGCTTGATCGTCGCGCTGCGCGCCTTCCGCCCGACGACGGCCGAGGGCTTCGTGCGCTTGCCGAGGAAGACGCGGTAGCGCTTCACGCCGAACGCGTCCTGGCTCGCACCGAATGCCAGCCTGAGCGACGTGCGCGTCCGCGCCGTGACGCGCGGCGCGCGCGGGCGGGTCGGCGCGATGATGTCGGTCTTCGCCTTGATCTGCACGCGCCGCGCCTCGGACCAGCGCGAGTGCTTCGGCGAGAGCGCGCGCACCTTCCACCACCAGGTGCCGTCGGCGAGCACGCGCGTGCCGGCCGGGCGCCGCGTGACGACGTCGACGACGAGGTGGAAGCGCGCGTTGCGCGAGAGGCGCATCTCGTAGCGCGCCACCCCCGCCTGCTGCTGCCAGGTGAAGCGCACGCGGCTCGAGTCGAGCCTGGCCGCGCCGGCGGGACTCGCGAGCGGCGGACCCTCCGCCAGCTTGGCAGGCGTCGCCCCCGCTGCGGCCTGAGGGAGACAGGCGGCACCGGCGAGCAGTGCCGCGGCGAGGAGCAGACGTGCGATGGTCTCTGTATCGGCGCGAGGTGGCGTTCCGTGATCACTCTTTCGGCATGCCGTGCCGCCAGATTTCGGCAGCTGCCGTCACCCGTCCGGGGGACTCCAGCGGCCCTCACCCGGCGCCGATAGCTCATTGGGACACTCGAGGGGACCACGCCAGGGGGCGGGAGTGCTGGACGAGCGGGTGCTGATCGAGGCACGGGACACGGCGCACGCGCTGTGGGAGGAGATCCGCGGGGCGATGGTCGAGATCGACCGTCCCGCCTCGCTCGCGTTGTGCTGCCTGCTCGCCAACGGCCATCTGCTCGTCGAGGACGTCCCTGGCGTCGGCAAGACCACGCTCGCCAAGGTCATCGCGCGTGCGATCGGCGGCCACGACTCGCGCATCCAGTGCACCGAGGATCTCACCCCGACGGGCGTGATCGGGCAGGAGATCGAGTCGACGAACCCGGCCCTGCGGCCCGACGAGTTCATCCCCGGCCCGCTGTTCGCGAACGCCGTCGTGCTCGACGAGTTCAACCGCGCGACGCCGCGCATGCAGGCGGGCCTGCTCGAGGCGATGGAGGAGGCTGCCGTCACGGTCGGCAAGCGCCGCCATCCGCTGCCGCGGCCGTTCTTCTGCATCGGCACCATGAACCCGCACGACAACACGGGCACGTTCGAGATGGCGCACGCCTCGTGCGACCGCTTCGCGATGCGCACCGGCATCGGCTACCCGTCCGAGAACGGCGAGCGCGACCTGCTCTCGCGCTTCGGCTCGGGCGATCTGCGGCTCGACAGCGATCCGATCGTCGCGCCCGGCGACGTCGTGCAGCTGCAGAAGGTGATCGCGCAGCTGCCCGCCGGCGAGCCGGTGCGCGCCTACCTCGTGCGCCTGCTGCGCTCGACGCGCGACCATCCGGACGTGCTCGTCGGGGCATCGCCGCGCGCGCTGCTCTCGATGTTCCGCTGCGCCCAGGCCGCAGCGCTGCTCGACGACGCGACCGAGGTCGCCGTCAAGCACGTGCGCAGCCTCTTCGAGCCTTGCATCGCGCACCGCATCCGCGTGCGTGCCGGGGGCTCGGCGCGCGCGGTCTGCGAGGAGATCCTCGAGCGCACCCCCGTGCCGGTCACGACGACGCCGCCGAGCATCGCGGCGACCAGCGCCCGCGGCCAGATGCGGGTCGCCGCGGCCTGACGGCCGCACGTAGCTACTCGAGCCGGCGCGCAGCGATCGTCCGCAGGTGCTCGAGCACGACGGGGTCGAGCCGGTCCTCGTGCCACCAGCGCGCCTCGAGGTTCTCGGTGCCGGTGAAGGCGCGCAGGGCCTCGTGCAGGGGAGCGCCGTCCGCGCTCGGATAGCCCGCGGCTTCGAGCAGGGCGCGGACCTCGTCGGCGAGCGCGCCGGTCAGCGGCAGCTTCTCCTCCTCCGGCGTCGTGCCGGTGAGCAGGACGTGGATCTCGTACAGCCGGTGCAGCTCGGCGACGGGCGTGGCGTGGTCGTCGACGCGCAGGTCGACGAGCTGATCGTCGTTGCCGCCGTAGCCGCCACCGCGCGCGACGACGGCGAGCGCCGCGGACTGCCGCCCGCGACGGTCGCCCCCGGCGGCTTCGCCGGCCGCGAGTGCCGCGAGCAGCCGCTCGGCGAGCGCGCCGCGGTCCGCCTCGAAGGCCTCCGCCATGGCGTCCACGACCCCCGGGTCCGGCGAGGATGTTGCCCTGCACGGCGTAGCCGTCGCCGGTGCGCCCGCCCGCCCAGTCCATGCAGCGCGGGCCCGTGTAGGTCGCCGAGCGCTCCGCGCGCGTCGGCGAAGCCCGCCTGGCGCTCGTCGCGCCCGTCGTCGGCCGCGACGACGGCGGCGAGCGCGTCCTCGGCGCTCGCGCCGCCGCGCAGCAGGGCGAGCCCAGCGGGGCCGTAGCGGGTGTTCGCGAACGCCTGCGTCGCGATCGCGCCGACCTCGGCCGCGAGCGCCGGCACCACGGCTCCGACCGCGAGGAACTTCGATGCGACCGCGACGCCGAGCTGCCCGCTCTCGCGATCGCGGGCGACGATCGAGAACGTCACGCGAAGGCTCGCACGACCTCGCCGGGCTGTCCCTCGTGCACCGTCGCGCGTACGCCGATGCGGTCGAGCTGCTCGCGCAGCGCGGCGGGAGTGCCGGTCAGCAGGCCGAACGTGCGCGTAGTGGCCCGGGACGATCTCGGGCGAGCCGATCAGACGCGCCGCGTGGGCGGCCTGGCGCGGGCCCATGGTGTAGTGGTCGCCGATCGGCATGACGGTGATGACCGGCTCGTAGATCTCGCCGATCAGGCCCATGTCGGCGTGCACCGCCGTGTCGCCGGTGAAGTAGATCGTGGGCATGTCCGGGCCCTCGACGACGAATCCGGACGGATCGCCGAGCGGCGTGCCGTCGGGCGCGCTCGAGGAGTGCACCGCGTTCGTCTGCGTGACGCGCAGCCCGGCGAGCTCGATCGTCCCGCCCTTGCCGAAGCCGATCGCGTTCTCGACGCCCTGCCGCCTCGAGCCAGTCGGCGAGCTCGACGAGGGCGGCGACGGGCGCGGAATGCTGCTGCTGCGAGCGCGACGGCGTCGCCGGCGTGGTCGCCGTGCCCGTGCGTGAGCAGGAGCGCGTCGCAGCGATCGATCGTGAGGCCGTCCGGCCAGGAGGGATTGCCCGTCTGCCAGGGATCGATCAGCACGCGCGCGCCCGCGGGCGTGTCGAGCTGGAACGAGCCGTGGCCGAGCCAGGTGATGCCAGTCATGGCCGGCAGTCTAGGAGCGGCCGGAGCCTCAGCCGCCGGCGACGAGCGACGCGGCGGCGGTGCGCGCCAGGTCGACGAACGGCTGCGGCGCGATGCCGAGCCAGAGCACGATCGCGGAGGAGGCCAGCACGGTGGTCGCGGCGAGCCGCGTGCCCGGCACGGCGGCCGGGCGGGCGTCGCTCTCGGGCCGCGCGTAGATCGCGAGCAGGAAGCGCAGGTAGTAGCCGAGCGAGATCATCGTGCCGATCACGCCGATCACGGCGAGGTAGGTCATGCCCGCGTCGATCGCCGATCCGAAGAGGTAGAGCTTGGCCAGGAAGCCGCCGGTCGGCGGGAAGCTCGCGAGCGAGAGCAGCGAGAGCGCGAGCCCGCCGGCGAGCAGCGGATGGTCGCGCCCGAGGCCGCGCAGGTCGCTGATGAAGACGGGCCCGCCGATCTCGCGCTCGCGCACCGAGACGACGGCGAGTGCGCCGAGGTTCATGGCGGCGTAGACCGCGAGGTAGTAGAGCAGGGCGCGCGTCGCGAGCGGGGTGTGCACGACGACGGCGATCAGCAGGTAGCCGGCGTGGCCGACGCTCGAGAACGCGAGCATGCGCTTGACGTTGTCCTGGCGCAGCGCGGCGATGTTGCCGATCAGGATCGATGCGATCGCGACCGCGGCGACGGCGCCTTCCCAGACGTCGCTCGAGGGCGCGAACGCGGTCGTCATCACGCGCAGCAGCGTCGCCAGGGCGATCGTCTTCGTCGCGGTCGCCATGAACGCCATCACGGCGGTCGGCGCGCCCTCGTAGACGTCGGGCGTCCACATGTGGAAGGGCGCGGCGGAGGCCTTGAACGCGAGCCCGGCGACGACCATCGCGATGCCGAGCAGCAGGATGCCGGTGTGCTCGCCGCCCTCGCTCAGCGCCTTCCCGATCTCGTCGAAGCGCAGCGAGCCGGCCGAGATGTAGGCGAGGCCGCTGCCGAAGAGCAGCGCGGCCGAGCCGACGGAGCCGGTCACGAGGTACTTGAGGCCGCTCTCGAGCGAGCCGCCGTTGCGCACGTCGAGGGCGCACAGCACGTAGAGCGAGATCGAGAACAGCTCGAGCGCCACGAACAGCGAGACGAAGCCGTTCGCCGAGGCCAGGATGCACATGCCCGCGCCGGCGAAGCAGAGCAGGGAGTAGTACTCGGCGATGCGGTCGCCCATGCGCCGCGTGCCCCAGCCGAGCAGGATCGACGCGACGCCGGAGGCGCACACGATGCCCTGTACGAGCGCCGAGTAGCGGTCGGTGGCGAGCTGCCCGCTGAAGGCCGTGCCGTCGCCGTTGCTCCAGAGGTGCCAGGTGGCGATGCCGGCGGCCGTGAAGCTGATCAGGCCGATCACGCCGCTGCCGACGCGCGCGCTCCTGCGTTCGAAGCTGCCGACGAGCAGCAGCACGAGCGCACCGACCGTCAGCAGGAACGCCGGCAGGATCGCGCCGAGCTGGACGGACGGCGTGGCGACGGAGGCGGCGGCGGCGACGATCACGGAGCGTCCTTCGCGGTCACGGCCGAGACGATGCCGTGCATCGAGTCGGACACGCGGTGGGTGACCGCGTAGGGGTAGGCCGAGAGCGCGAGCACCGCAGCCACCAGGGGCACGAGATAGGCGGCCTCCCAGCGCAGGTCGCCCATGCCGGTGAGATCGCTCGAGGCCTCCGCGGGCGGATCGTGCAGGAGCGCCGAGATCCAGCGCAGCATGTACATGGCGGCGAGCACGATCGCGAGCGAGGCGAGCACGCCGATCAGCCACCAGTCGCGGAACGCGCCGAGCAGCACGAGCAGCTCGGAGGCGAAGAGCGCCGAGCCGGGCACCGCGAGCGCCGCGATGCCGGTCGTCATGACGATCGTCGAGAGCCCGGCGCGGCCGCGGGCGAGCCCGCCGATGCGGCGGAAGAGCCCGTCGCCCGTGCGCACCTCGACCATCCCGGCGAGCAGGAAGAGCAGCACCGAGAGCAGGCCGTGGTTGACCATCTGGAACGTCGCGCCGGTCGCGCCGATGTCGTTCATGACGAAGATGCCGAGGCCGATCAGGCTCATCTGGGCGACCGACGAGTAGGCGATCACGCCGCGCGAGTCGGGCTGGCGGAAGGCCATCAGCGAGCTCCACAGCAGGCCGACGACCGCGATCGCGACGAACCAGCGGCGCAGGTCGTGCGCCGGCCCGGGGAAGAGCGGCAGCGCGAACTGCAGCATCCCGTAGGCGCCGGCCTTGGAGATCACGCCGGAGAGCAGCGCCGCGACCTCGGGCGGCGCCTGGCGGTAGGCGTCCGGCACCCAGCCGTGGAACGGGTACAGCGGCGCCTTGATGGCGAAGGCCGCCATGAACGCGAGGAACAGCCAGCGCGAGTCGCTCGTGCCGATGCCGTCGAGGTCGAACGTGCCCGCGCCGAGCCCGAGCGTGATCACGCCGACGAGCATCAGCAGCGACCCGATCAGGGTGTAGATGATGAAGCGGATCGTCGCGCGGACGCGCTCCGGGCCGCCCCAGACGCCGATCAGCAGCGCGATCGGCACGAGCATCGCCTCGAAGCCGACGTAGAAGAGCGCGAGGTCGCGGGCGACCAGCAGGAGCACCACCGCCGACTCGAGGATCAGCATCAGCGCCGCGTAGGTGCGCATGTTCGGGCGCTTGGCCCAGAGCCCGTAGCCGAGCGCGCAGGGGACGCACACGGCGGTCAGCGCGACGAGCACGAGCGAGAGCCCGTTCATGCCGACGTGGTAGGTCAGGCCGATGTCGCGCACCCAGGCGTGCGACTGCTCGAACTGCGTGCCGCCCGAGGGGTCGAACTCCTTGGCGGCGGCGAGCGCCAGGAATGCCGTGACGATCGTGGTCAGCAGGGCGAGCGAGCCGCGCGTCGCATCGCGCAGCGGCAGCACGAGCACGAGCAGCGCCCCGCCGAGCGGCAGCAGCCAGAGCAGCGTCGAGGTCCAGGATCCGCTCATGAGGCACCCGTGATCAGCCAGGCGGCGAGCACCGCGATGCCGACGGCGATGGCCAGCGCGTAGACGCGCACGAGCCCCGACTGCGCCGTCGAGAGCAGCCGGCTCGTCCATCCGCCCGCCGAGCCCACGACGTTCATGCTGCCGAGCACCGCCGTGTCCTCCCAGAGCCGCTGGCCGCCGCGCGCGAGCGCCGCGGCCGGCCGGTAGAAGGCCCAGTCGTAGAGGCGGTCGAAGCCGAACTTGTCCTGCAGCACCGTCTCGAGCGGCCGCGTCGCGGCGGCGATGCGGCGCGGCGTGTCGCTGCGCCTGCCCCACAGCACGTGGGCGGCGAAGAGTCCCGCGAGCGCGGCGACGATCGCGAGCGCCGAGGTGCCGAACTCCTGCGCGTTGGTCGCCTCGAGGCCGGCCGGGATCGTCGGCTCGAGGAAGTCGCGGATGCTGTGCGTGGCGCCCGGGATCTCGAGGAAGCCGGCGACGACCGCGCCCACCGCGAGCACCGTGACCGTCCAGAGCATCGTGCGCGGGCCCTCGCCGTGCCCGGCGTGCGCCTCGCCGTGGCGGCGCGCATGGTCGCTCGCCGGGCCGTGGAACACGAGCAGCATCAGCCGGAACGTGTAGAGCGCGGTCACGAACGCGCCGACGAGGCCGAGGCCCCAGACCGTGTAGCCGACCCAGTCGCCGCGCGCGAGCGCGTCGGCGAGGATCTGGTCCTTGGAGAAGAAGCCCGAGAACGGCGGCAGCCCGGCGAGCGCGAGCGCACCGATCCACATCAGCCCCGTCGTGTACGGCAGGTAGCGGTTGAGGCCGCCCATCTTGCGGATGTCCTGCTCGTCGTGGAGGGCGTGGATGACGATGCCGGCGCCGAGGAACAGCAGCGCCTTGAAGAACGCGTGCGTGACGAGGTGGAACATGCCCGCCGAGTACGCGCCGATGCCGACGCCGCAGAACATGTAGCCGATCTGCGACATCGTCGAGTACGCGATCACGCGCTTGATGTCGGTCTGCACGAGCGCGATCAGGCCGGCGATCGTGAGCGTGGCGACGCCGATGATCGCGATCAGGTCGGAGACGTCGGGCGCGAGGCCGTAGAACGGCCACATGCGCGCGATCAGGTAGACGCCCGCGGTGACCATGGTGGCGGCGTGGATCAGCGCGGAGACCGGGGTCGGGCCCTCCATCGCGTCCGGCAGCCAGGTGTGCAGCGGCAGCTGCGCGGACTTGGCGATCGCGGCGACGAGGAACAGCAGCGCGATCCAGTTGGCGGTCGAGGAGCCCGCGCCGATCTCGGTCGGCGCGAGCGCGAAGGCGCGCGAGTAGTCGACCGTGTTGAGGTGGTTCCAGAGCACGAAGATGCCGAGCACCATGGCGACGTCGCCGACCGCGTTCATCACGAACGCCTTCTTGGCCGCCGCGACCGCGCTCGGGCGCTGGTACCAGAAGCCGATCAGCAGGTAGGACGCGAGGCCGACGAGGCCCCAGCCGACCAGCAGCCAGACGAAGTTGCCGGCCAGCACCAGCATCAGCATCGAGAACACGAAGAGGTTGAGGTAGGCGAAGAAGCGCTTCTCCTCGGGATCCCCGTGCATGTAGCCGACCGAGTAGACGTGGATCAGGAAGCCCACGCCGGTGACGACCAGCAGCATGACCGCCGAGAGCGGGTCGACGAGGATGCTCGCGTCGACGCGGAAGTCGCCGCCGGAGAGCCAGGTCCAGCCCGTCGAGACGATCGCGCGCTCCTCGTCGCCGCGCCGCAGCAGGTCGATCGTCGCGAGCAGCGAGAAGACGAAGGATGCGAGGATCGAGAGCGACGCCACCCAGGCGACCGCGCGCCGCGTCACGCTCGGGCCGACGCCGATGTTGAAGGCGAGGCCGAGCAGCGGGCAGAGCAGGACGAGCCAGCCGTAGTCGCCCGCGTTCATCCGCGCAGGCTCCGCAGCTCGTCGACGTCGAGCAGGGCGCCGCGGCGCGCGAGCGCGACGATCAGCCCGAGGCCGACGACGACCTCGGCGGCCGCGACGGCCATGACCGTGAGCGCGAGCACGTGGCCGTCGTTGCCGCCGACGTAGCGCGAGCCGGCGACGAGCAGGAGGTTGCCCGCGTTGAGCATGATCTCGAGCGAGAGCAGGATCACGAGCGGGTTGCGCCGCAGCATCACGCCCGCGAGGCCGATGCAGAAGAGCGCGGAGGAGAGCATGATCCAGGAGCCGATGCCGGGGGTCACGCGCCCACCTCCCGCTGGCTCTCGTGCTCCTCGCGCTCGCGGCGCTGGAGCTCGCGGCGCAGGTCGTAGCGCTCGCCCTTCGCCTCGTCGAGCGGCGGCGGATCGTCGGGGGAGCGGCGCGGCAGCAGATCGCCCGCGCCGAGCACCACGCCCGGCGATCGCGCCGACGAGCAGGATCAGCGAGATCCCCTCGAAGGCGAGCAGGTGATCGGTCAGGAAGAGCCGGCCGATCGTCTCGGGAGAGCCGAACGAGTCGGGCACGCTGACGGCGCCGTCGAGCGCGTCGCCCGAGTCGCTGACGGCGATCACGGTCTCGATGAAGATCGCGAGCCCGGCCAGCGCGGCCGCGCCGGCGCCGAGCCCGCCGCGTCTCAGGTCGAGATCGGCGCGGTCGCCGAGGTAGGCGATCACGAACAGGAACATGATCATCACCGCGCCCGCGTAGACGAGCAGCTGCGCGACCGCGACGAAGTCGCCCTGGAGCACGAGGTAGAGCGCCGCCAGGGAGGCCAGGTGCAGGATCAGCGAGAGCGCGGCCATGAACGGGTTGCGCTGGACGACGACGGCGATCGCCGACCCGATCGCCGCAGCGCCCGCCAGGTAGAAGACCGCGATGCCCATCAGTTCCCGGGCACCTCGTCGTGGTTCTGCGAGTAGACCTCGTACATGCCGAGCACGCCGGCGCCCTCGACCTCCTGCGCGCCGCGGTCGAACTCCGCCGGATCCTGCGCGGGCGTGCGGCGCAGCGGCGGCTCGAGCAGCATCTCCTTGGTGTAGATCAGCGCGTCGCGCGAGAGCTCCGAGAGCTCGTAGTCGTTGCCGAGCGTGATCGCGTCGAACGGGCACGCGACCTCGCAGTAGCCGCAGAAGATGCAGCGCGCCATGTTGATCTCGTAGATGCGCGCGTAGCGCTCGCCCGGCGAGACGCGGGCCTCGGGCTCGTTCTCGGCCGCGACGACGCGGATGCAGTCGGCCGGGCAGGCCGCCGCGCAGAGCGAGCAGCCGATGCACTTCTCGAGCCCGTTCGGATGGCGGTGCAGCCGGTGGCGGCCGCGGAAGCGCGGGTAGACCGCCCGCTTGAACTCGGGATAGGCCTGCGTGACCGGGCGCCGGAAGAGGTGCCGCAGCGTGACGGAGAAGCCCTTGAGGCCCTGCGCCTGCGAGCGGCCGAGAGTCGAGGCCGGCGCGGATCGGGTGTTCCTGGAGATCGTCGAAGAGCGTCATCGGATGCCCATCAGGTCAGCGCCACCCACGCGGCGGTGCCGAGCAGGTTGAGGGTTGCGAGCGGCAGGAGCACCTTCCAGCCGAGCTTCATGAGGCGGTCGTAGCGCAGCCGCGGAACGGTGGCGCGCACCCAGATGAAGGTGAAGAGGATCGCGAACGTCGATGCCGATCATCCACAGCGGGCCGGGGATCGAGGTGAAGGGCTCGAACGGCAGCGGGCCGCGCCAGCCGCCGAGGAAGAGCGTCGCGCCGAGCGCCGAGAGCACGATCGCCTCGACGAACTCCGCGTTCGCGAACATCGCGAAGCGCATGCCGCCGTACTCCGTGTGGAAGCCGGCGACGATCTCGCTGTCGGCCTCCGCGAGGTCGAAGGGCGGCCGGTTGCACTCGGCGAGCGCGGAGATGTAGAAGATCGCGAAGCCCAGGATCTGCGGGACGATGTAGGGGTAGTCGCCCTGCGCGTCGACGATGCCCTGCAGCGAGAGCGTGCCGGACTGGATCACGACGCCGATGATCGCGAGCGTGAAGGCGACCTCGTAGGAGACGAGCTGCGCGACCGCGCGCAGGCCGCCGAGCAGCGCGTACTTCGAGCCGCTCGCCCAGCCGCCGATCAGCATCCCGTAGAAGCCCATCGAGCCGATCGCGGCCACGTACAGCAGGCCGACGTTCGAATCGGCGATCGAGAGGTTGAGGTGGAAGCCGGTCCACGGGATCTCGGCGCGGCCGCCGAACGGCATCAACGCGAACGACGAGAGCGCGGCGAACATCGAGATGAACGGCGCCGCCAGGTAGAGGCGCGGGTGCGCGCCCTCGGGGACCATGTGCTGCTTGCGGATCAGCTTGCCGAGGTCGGCGATCGGCTGCAGCAGGCCCATCGGGCCCACGCGGTTGGGGCCGTGGCGCGTCTGCATGCGGCCGATCAGCTTGCGCTCGAAGACCGTCATGAAGGCGAAGAAGCCCATCAGGCCGTTCGCCAGGACGAGCGCCTTGATCAGCGTGACGAGCACCCCGTCGGGCATTACCGCTCTGCCCCGGAGGTCTCGTCGCGCGTCTCGATGGCGGCGGCGCCGTCGACCGGCGCGCCGTCCCAGGCGAAGCGCACGGCGCCGCGCGCGAGCGTGCGCGAGAGCCGTGCCGTGCCCGTGGTCGCGCCGCCCGCGTGGCGGACGATCACGGGCGCGCCCTCGGCGATGCCGAGCGCGAGCGCGTCCGCGCGGGCGATCACGATCTCGTCGCCGCGCTGGAACGCGAGCTGCTCGGTGCGCGCGACGGCCGCGCCCGAGAACAGCGGGCGGCGCCCGATCGCGCGCAGGCCCTCGCCGCGGCCGTCGCCGCTTGTCGTGACCACCGGGGAGCTCGCAGGCCCAGGCGCAGGCGCGGGCGCGGAGGCGGGCGCGGTGTGGCGGCGGGACGCGCGGGCGATGAGCGGCGCGTGCAGCCCGATCGACTCCCAGGTGAGGTCGGCGAAGTGCGGCGTGACCGCGGCCATCTGCGCGAACGCGCGCGAGGCGCCGGGCTCGAGCGCGAGCTCGAGATGGCGCCCGGCGGCCGCCAGCAGCGCGAGCTCGGGGACGACGCCCTCCGGCAGCTCGACGAACGGGCGCAGGCGCTGCACGCGGCCCTCGAGGTTCGTGACCGTGCCGTCCTTCTCCATCGGCGAGCTGGCGGGCACGACGACGTGCGCCCAGAGCGCCGTCGGCGTCGGGAAGAGCGAGCTCGCGACGACCGACTCGCAGCGCTGGAGCGCCGCCTCCCAGCGATCCGGCTCGGGGAAGCGCGAGAGCACGTCGGCGTCGCCGAGCACGATCAGCATCTGCAGCGTCCCGGCCTCGGCACGGCGCAGCACCTCGGCGGCGTCGTCGCGGTAGCCCAGCGCGTAGAGGCCGCGCTCGTTCGCGCCCTCCGGCACGGCCAGCACGCCGCCCGGCCCGCCGGCGAGGCCCGCGGCGCGCGCGGTCTCCGCGGCGGCGGCCACGGCGGCCGGATCGGTCGCGATCAGCACGGCATGGCCGGCGCCGCGCAGGGTCTCGACGAGCTCGTCCGGCGCGATGCGGCCCGCGGCCACGTGGTCGAGGTCGCCGCCGCCGCTGCCGGCCAGCAGCAGCCGCGCGCCGCGGCGGACGGCCTGGCGCACGCGCAGCTCGAGCACGCCCGCGGCGTCGCCCAGCTCGCGCTCGCCCGAGACGACGATCAGCGAGGCGCGGTCGAGATCGGCGATGCGCGCCGCGTACGGAGCGAGCGCATCCCAGTCGGCGCCTGCGAAGCCCGTGCCCACGAGCGCTCCGCCGCCGGCCGCGCGCACGAGCTCGGCCCACCCGAAGGCCTCCTCGTTGCTCTGCTCGCCCGAGGCGATCACCGCGATCGAGTCGGGGCCGTGCAGGCTGGCGTGGTGGCGCAGGCGACGCGCGATCGTCTCGGCGAGCTGCTCGGGGCCGGCGGGCTCGAGCCCGCGCGGACCGCGCACGAGGCCCTGCCGGTAGCGGTCGCCGGCGGCGATGTGGTCGTGCGTGAAGCGCCCGCGGTCGCACAGCCAGCCCTCGTCGATCTCGGGGTGGTTGCGCGAGAGGATGCGCCGGACGCCGCCCTCGCGGACGGTGCCCCAGGTGTTGCAGCCGACCGCGCAGAGGCCGCACACGCTCGGGATGTTGTTGATCTCCCAGGGCCGCGCCTTGAAGCGGTAGGTCGTCGAGGTCAGCGCGCCGACCGGGCAGAGCTCGACGATGTTGCCGGAGAAGCGGCCACGGTAGGGCTGCTCCTCGAACGTCGCGATCACGGAGCCCGCGCCGCGCTCGCGTGCGACGAGCTGCTCGTCCTGCGCGACATCCTGCGAGAAGCGCGTGCAGCGGTAGCAGAGGATGCAGCGCTCGCGGTCGAGCGCGATCAGCGGCGAGATCGCGAGCGGCTTCTCGTAGGTGCGCTTGTTGAGGTGGAAGCGCGTGTTGCCGGGCCCGTAGCGATAGGTCAGGTCCTGCAGCGGGCACTCGCCGCCCTTGTCGCACACGGGGCAGTCGAGCGGGTGGTTGAGCAGGATGAACTCGAGCACCGCCTCCTGGCCCTGGGCGGCGGACTCCGAGCGCGTGTGCACCTTCATGCCGTCGTTCGCGGTCATCGTGCACGCGGCCTGCAGCTTGGGCATGCCCTCGATCTCGACGAGGCACATGCGGCACGCCCCGATCGCCGGCCCGAGGCGCGGCTCGTAGCAGAAGACGGGGATCTCGACGCCCGCCTCGGCGGCCGCGAGCACGAGCGGCGTGCCCTTCGGCACGGTCAGCTCGCGTCCGTCGATCTCGAGCGTGACGGTGGTGACCTCGGTGGCGCTCACGAGGGGCTCACCGTGAGCAGCGGCAGCAGGCTGCGCGGCTGCGGGTAGAGCGAGCTGAGCGCAGAGGTCTCGTGCAGCGGGCAGTGCCCGAGCTCGACGTGGGCCTCGAACTCCTCGCGGAAGCGCTTGACCATGGAGCGCACCGGCATCGCGCAGGCATCCCCGAGCGGGCACAGGCACTTGCCCTCGACGTTGTCGCAGATCTGCAGCACCAGGTCGATCTCGGCGGGCGCGGCGATGCCCTCCTCGATGCGGCGCAGCGTGTCGACGATCCAGCGCGTGCCCTCGCGGCAGGGCGTGCACTTGCCGCAGCTCTCGTGCGCGTAGAACGAGGCGGTGCGCAGCGCGAGCTGGACGATGCAGGTCGTGTCGTCGATCACCATGACGCCCGCCGAGCCGGCCATCGTGCCGGCGGCCGCGAGCGCCTCGGGGGCGCACAGGATGTCGCGCGCCTCGGGCCCGAGGATCGGCGACGACGCGCCGCCCGGGATCACGGCCTTGAGGCTGCGGCCCTCGGGCACGCCGCCCGCGAGCTCGTCGATCAGGTGGCCCATCGTCAGGCTCATGGGCATCTCGTAGTTGCCCGGCCGCACGACGTGGCCCGAGACGGACATGAGGTGCGTGCCGCCGCTCTGCTCGGTGCCGAGCGCGTGGTAGGCGGCCGCGCCCGTGCGCATGATCGCGGGGATGGTCGCGATCGTCTCGACGTTGTTGAGCAGCGTCGGGCGCTCGAAGGCGCCGGACACGGCCGGGAACGGCGGCTTCGCGCTGGGCTGCCCGCGGAAGCCGTTGAGCGAGGACAGGAGCGCCGTCTCCTCGCCGCAGATGTAGGCGCCCGCACCGCGGTGCACCGTGATCTCGGGCGTCCAGCCGTCGGCTGCGGCGACGCCGACGTAGCCGCTCGCGCGGGCCTCGGCGATCGCGGCCTCGAGCACCTCGGCCTCGGTCAGGTACTCGCCGCGGATGTAGATGTACGCGCGCGTCAGGCGCAGCACGTTCATCACGATCAGGCAGCCCTCGAGCAGCGCGTGCGGCGTGCGCAGCAGCAGCTCGCGGTCCTTGCAGCTGCCGGGCTCGGACTCGTCGGCGTTGACCACGAGGAAGCGCTCGGCGCCGGGCGCCAGGAAGCTCGCCTTGCGGCCCGTCGGAAAGCCGGCGCCGCCGCGGCCGCGCAGCGCGGCGCCGCCGAGCTCGGCGATCAGGCCCTCGGCGTCCATGCCCTCGATCGCGCGGCGCAGCTGGGCGTAGCCGCCGTAGGCCTCGTAGTCGGCGATGGCCTGCAGGTCGCCGTCGAAGTCGAGCAGGACGTTGGCCTCGAGGCGCGGGGTCCACTCAGGCATGCCGTCCTCCCGTCATGGCGCGCGTATCGGCGACGATCTGGGCGACGTCGCCGGGGCCGACGCGCTCGCGGTAGCGCTCGTCGACGGCCACCACGGGCGCCCAGCTGCAGCCGCCCAGGCACTCGGCCTTGCGCAGCGTGATCGCCCCGTCGTCCGTCGTGCCGCCGACGGCCACGCCGAGCTCCTGCGCGAACGCCTCGACGACCTCCCCCGCGCCGCGCAGCGCGCACGCCAGGTTGGTGCAGACGTCGATCACGTGGTCGCCGACCGGCTGCAGGAAGAACATGTCGTAGAACGACGCGACCGACTGGCAGTAGGCGGGCGAGAAGCCGATCGCGTCGCCGCAGGCCACGAGCGCCTCGGGCGAGAGCCAGCCGTAGGCCTCCTGCGTGAGGTGCAGCGCGGGGAGCATCGCGCCGCGGCGCGTCGGGTAGCTCGCCAGCTGGGCCTGGATGGCGTCGTAGAGCGTCTCGGGCGTCGCGCTCACCGGTCGCAGTCCCCCATGTTCGGGTCGAGCGAGGCGAGGATCGCGATCAGATCGGCGATCAGCACGTTGTCGCAGAGCGCGGCGACCGACTGCAGCATGACGAGGCTGGCCGAGCGGAAGTGCACGCGCCAGGGCTTCGCCGAGCCGTTCGAGACGAGATTGCAGCCCATCTCGCCGCGCGGGCCCTCGACGCATGCGTAGGCCTCACCGGCGGGCACGCGGTAGCCCTCGGTGACGAGCTTGAAATGATGGATCAGCGACTCCATCGACGTGTGCAGCTCGTGGCGCGGCGGCAGCACGACCTTGCGGTCGTCGGCGATCCACGGACCGGCCGGCAGGCCGTCGAGCAGCTGCTCGATGATGTCGAGCGACTGCCGCATCTCGTAGATGCGGATCAGGTAGCGGTCGTAGGTGTCGCCGTTCTGCAGCAGGATCGGCTGCACCTGGATCTCGCGGTAGGCGCCGTACGGCTCGTGCGCGCGCAGGTCCCAGTCCACGCCCGAGGCGCGCGCGTTCGGGCCGGTGATGCCCATCTGGCGCGCGAACTCCGGCGTGATCACGCCGACGCCCTTGGTGCGGTCGCGGAAGATCGGCTGCTGGCCGATCAGGTCCTCGTACTCGTCGACCCGCGCCCGCAGCTCCTTGATCATCGCGCGGGCCTCGCGGTCGAAGGCCGCCGGGACGTCCTCGGCGACGCCGCCGACCTGCGCGTAGCGGGCGTGCATGCGCACGCCGCCGGCGAGCTCGAAGAGGTCGAGCACGCGGTCGCGCTCGCGGAAGCAGTAGAACAGCAGCGCGATGCCGCCGAGGTCGATCGAGCCGGTGCCGAGGAAGATCAGGTGGTTGTGCAGCCGCTGCAGCTCGGTGAAGATCGCGCGGATCCACTCGCCGCGGCGCGGCACCTCGAGGCCGAGCAGCTTCTCGACCGCCATGCAGTAGACGAGCTCGTTGCAGAAGAACGCGTTGTAGTCGGCCCGGGGCGCGTACGTGATCGCCTTCCAGTACGACTTCTGCTCCATGTTCTTCTCGATGCCCGTGTGCACGTAGCCGAGCTCGTTGTAGAGCCCGACGACCGTCTCGCCGTTGAGCGTCGCGACGAGCCGCAGCACCCCGTGCGTCGAGGGGTGGTTCGGCCCGAGGTTGAGCTGCATCGTGTCGGGGTCGTCCGCAGGCGGGATCAGCACCGAGGGGATCGGCGAGAGCACCGTGGCGGGCGGGCGCCGGCGCGTGCGGCCGTCGGGCAGCGTGCTCGCCATCAGACCGCGTCCGAGAACTGGACGGGCTCGCCGCCGATGGGATAGTCCTTGCGGTGCGGATGGCCGTCCCAGCCCTCGGGCAGGAAGATCCGCTCGAGCGCGGGATGGCCGTCGAACGGGACGCCCATCAGATCCCAGGCCTCGCGCTCCTGGTAGTCGGCGCAGGGGAAGACGCCGACGATGCTCGGCACGGCCTCGCCGTCGGCGGCCCACACGCGCAGGCGCAGGCGCCGCGCCGGCCGCGACGCGCGATCGAGCAGCTGGTAGGAGATCGCGAAGCGCTGCGAGCCCGGCGGCTGCACGACCGCGCCGAGGCCCATCGTGGCCGGCAGGTTGAGATCGCGCGTCCCGCCGGAGCTCGTGGGGCTGCCCCAATAGCCGGCGACGCCGTCGGATGCGTAGCCGAGGTAGTCGGTCGCGGCGAGATCCACGAGAAAGTCGTAGCCCGCCTCGCGCGCGGCCGTGCAGGCGTCGGCGATGCGCTCGCGCGGGAGGTCGACCGTGACCTCGCCGTGCGCCTCGCTGACGGCGGCCCCGTCGCCGAGCCCGGCGGCCAGCGCGTCGGCGTCCGCGCGCGCGCTCATGCCTGCGACCGCTGCTGCTCGTAGGCGGGCGGGATGCCGGCCTGGATCTTCTTCTGGATGTTCATGACGCCCTCGATCACGGCCTCGGGCCGCGGCGGGCAGCCGGGGACGTAGATGTCGACCGGGACGATCTTGTCGACGCCCTGCAGGATCGCGTAGTTCGCGAACATGCCGCCGGTCGAGGAGCAGGCGCCCATCGCCATCACCCACTTGGGCTCGAGCATCTGCTCGTAGAGCTCGCGGATCGGGGCCGCCATGCGGTGCGAGACGCGGCCGGAGACGATCAGGAGGTCGCTCTGGCGCGGCGTCGCGCGGATGATCTCGGAGCCGAAGCGGCCGATGTCGTAGCGCGGCGTCAGCATCGCGATCATCTCCATGGCGCAGCACGCGAGGCCGAAGCCGAACGGCCACATGGAGTTCGAGGCGGCCCAGTTGAGCACCTTGTCCACGGTGGTCGTCATGACCACGCGCTCGATGTCGGTCGCTCGCAGGGCCGCGTGGGGGCGCCCGGGCGGAATCACTTCCATTCGAGTGCCCCTTTGCGCCAGATGTACACGTAGCCGATGCCGAGCAGCGCCACGAACACGAGCAGCTCCATGAAGCCGAACAGCGCCAGCTCGTCGAGCTGGACGGCGAGCGGGTACAGGAAGACGATCTCGATGTCGAAGACGATGAACAGCATCGCGGTCAGGTAGTAGGAGATCGAGAAGCGCGAGGGCTCGTAGGCGCCCGTCGACACGCCGGACTCGAACGGACGGCTCTTCGCCGATCCACGCTGGCGCCCGCCCTTGCCGAGGAAGACGGAAGCGGCCAGTAGTGATCCGGCGATCATGGCCGAAAAGCCCATGAAAACGAGGATGGCCGCCCAATGGCCCAGCACGCTGGCGACGATAGCACACAAGCACCCCTCGACCAGTGCGCTTGAAACGGCGTCAATCCGCTCTGCGATGCGGTTTTCCGCGATTGCGTACTGATGTCACAAAGTCTCTCCGTCCCGGTGCTCGGTGGGTGGTACGATGCGGTCATGGTCACGCTCACCGAACGCGCGGCGGAGCATGTGCTCGCGCTGATGTCCGAGGATCCCGAGGCGTTCGCGCTGCGTGTCGCGGTCCAGGGCGGCGGTTGCTCGGGGCTGCAGTACGCGCTCGGCTTCGACGGCGAGCCCCAGCCGGGCGACGAGGTCGTCGATCAGCACGGCGTCAAGATCGTCGTCGACCGCTTCAGCCTGCCCTACCTGAGCGGCGCCGAGGTCGATTTCGTCGACGGCCTGATGGGCCAGGGGTTCACGGTCAACAACCCCAACGCGGTCGCCTCCTGCGGCTGCGGCTCGAGCTTCAAGGCGGAGGGCGACGAGGTCGCCGCGTCCGCCGGCGGCTGCAACACCTGCTCCGCCTGAGCCGATCTCGCCTACCCGGGGCGCCAGCCCGAGTGGTGGGCGTGGACGCCCGAGTGCGGTGCGTCGGGCACGGCCTTGACGTGATCGAGGGCGTCCTGGAGATCGCGCAGCCGGTCGGCGGATCGCGACGATGATCGCCGCGCCGGGGAGCTCGGCGTCGCGCACGAACGTGCCCGAGCGCTCGGCGAGCAGGCCGCCAGGATGACCATCAGCGCGACCATGCCCGCATCGCGCGCCAGCATCGCGTCGTCGAACCGGATGCCGCCCGGGCCGTCCTCGCCCAGCAGGATCCCGAGCCCCAGGAACAGGAGCAGGGTGGGCTCGCCGAGCCGATCCCCGAAGCTCGCTGCGACCGAGCCTACGAGGAGCACCACCACGGCGAAGATGAGGAGTTCGGGGACGTGCAGCGTCGCGCACGCCGCTGCGCGCGCGAGCCGCCGGCGCTACTCCGTGGAGTAGGCGGGCTGCAGCTTCACGCCGCGCGCCCGGGCGACGCACTGGTTGGCGGCGATCGCCGCCTCGCCGAGGCCGATCGTGATCAGCGTGATCTTGCCCTCGTAGTGCGCGACGTCGCCGGCCGCGAAGACGTTCGGCAGCGCCGTCTCGAACGAGGTCGGGTCGACGCGCACCTGCTTCTTGCCGACGACCTCGAGGCCCCACTCCGCGATCGGGCCGAGATGCGAGACGAAGCCGAGCTGCAGGATCAGCGCGTCGCAGGCGACGTCGACGAGATCGCCGCTCGCGGTGTCTTCGATCGTGACGCGCTCGAGGACGTCGGTGCCGTGCAGGGCGCGCACCTCGCAGGGCGTGTGGAGCACCGCGGAGCCCTCGGCCACGAGCCGCCGGACGGCGGTCTGCGACGACTCGAGCCCGCGGAAGCGGTCGCGCCGGTGCACCACGCGAATCGGCGCGCCGGCGGTGTCCTGCAGGTTGATCGTCCAGTCGAGCGCGGAGTCGCCGCCGCCCACGATCACGCAGCGCTTGCCGAGGAAGTCGGCCTTGCGCTTGACGAAGTAGTGGAGGCCGCGCCCGCGCCACGCCTCGAGCCCGTCGATCGGCAGCGTGCGCGGCTCGAAGGCGCCGTGACCGGCCGTGATGATCACGGTGCGCGTGAGGTACGGGCCGCCCTTGTCGGTCGTGATCGACCACAGCTCCTCGCCGTCTGCCGGCACGCGCCGGAGCGTCTCGACCTGCTCGCCGAGCAGCGCCTCGGCGCCGTACTGCAGCCCCTGCTCGACCATGCGGTCGACGTACTCCTGGGCGTTGATCTTCGGGAAGCCGGCGATGTCGAAGATGTGCTTCTCGGGATACACCGCGGCGACCTGTCCGCCGAGCTGCTCGAGGCTCTCGATGATGCGGCAGCTCGCCTCGCGATGGCCGGCGTAGTAGGCGGCTGCGAGGCCCGCGGGCCCGGCGCCGATGATCGTGACGTCGACCACGGGATGCTCACTCATCGCCGCGCAGGCTAGTGGACCGGCGACTCGAGCCCTGGCACATCTGCCTGCGCGCACCCGCTGAGCGCCTCCGGCGCGAGCCGATCGCAAAGCCCTTGCACGGCAGCCGGCCTACGACGTCTTCGGGGCGCTGACGAGCTTGGTGCTCACGAGCAGCGTCACGGTGCTGCCGCCCGGCGGCGTCGTCGACGGGCGGCGGCCCTGCTGGATGACGTAGTCCTTGCTTCTGCTTGCGCGAGGTCGTGTACTTGACCTTGCCGAGCTTGCAGTGCGCGGCCACGAGCAGGCGCTTCGCGGTCGTCAGCGTCTTGCCGACCGTGTTCGGGACGAGGCACTGGGTCGGCCCGAGCGCGCGCTCGGCCTGGCCGAGCAGCGAGGCGAGGTCGGCCTGGGCGGTCGCCCACGAGAAGCCGAAGGCGACGCGCGCGGGCGTCTCGGGCGTGACCGTGCGCACGTACTGCGTCCAGAGCGCGCTGCTCGAGCGGAAGCGCAGCGTGGTCGGCTTGTCCTGCAGCGTGATCGCGCCCTGCGCCGCGGCCGGGTCGCCGTCGGCCGCCGAGGCCGACGCGCGCGTGAAGAAGCTGAAGGGCGCAGTCGCCGGCGACTTCTGCACGTAGCCCGGCGGGTACGAGGTGAACCCGCCGACCCACGGGAAGGACACGACGGGCGCGCTGCCGCCGAGGCGGTTCTCGTAGAAGACGTCGATCTCGTGATGGCGGCCGTCGGTCGCCGACCAGGTGTCGGTGACGAGCGCCTGGCGGCCGTCCGCGCCCTGCACGATCACGCGGTCGAGCTTGACGCCGGCCGAGACGAACGACGAGCAGCTGAGCGCGGTCGCCGGGAAGGTGGCCGGCGTCGGGCTGCAGCGCAGCAGGTTCTGGGTCTCGCGGATCGTGATCGCGCCCGAGACGCGGGTCGGTGCTCACGGAGCTCTGCAGCGCGAGCAGCCCGAGCGCCGTTGACGAGCCCGGGAAGAGCCCGGCGGCGCCCTCCGGCGTGAACGCGTTGCTGCGGTCGACGAGGATGCCCGCGCGGCCGTCGGTGTTGGTCGCGACGAAGCCCGCGCACGGGAACGCCGAGGCCGAGACGCGGAACGTGTCGGGCGCGATCGTCGAGGCGCCCTCGAGGCCGCACTTCGTGAGCGACTGCCAGATCGCGCGCCCGGCCAGCTGCGGCGCCCAGTAGGTGTAGTCGTACGGCACGCCGTTGTTCGGGCCGCCGACCACGGCGGTCACGCGCGAGCGCTGGAACATGACGCGCTTGCCGGGGAAGGCCGCGCGGTTGCCGCCGTTGTTGCCGTGCGGCACGGCGTGCAGGTAGCACGTGCGCGCGGTCAGCGCGCTCACCGCGCCGACCGAGAGCGTGATCGTCCAGACGCCCCCGGCGGTCGGCCGCACGTTGTCGGACAGCACGGCGTTGCGCGCGCCCTCGCAGCGCAGGTCGAGGCGGTCGGTGCCGCCGTTCGACGTGCCGCTGACCCTGAACGGCGTGCCCGTCGGCTCGACGAACACGATCACCGTCGGATCGCTCACCGGCTCGCTGATCGTCGTCGCGGTGACGGCGGCGCCGGCCGCGACGGGCGCGGCGAAGAGGGCGGCGAGGGCGAGGCTGAGGAGGGTGCGCAGGCTGATCACACAGCGGATGATCCCTGACCGCCCGGCCGTCGGCCGTAGCGCTCACACGATCCGAACAGGTTCCGTACCCGGCCCTCACCGCGGCGCGCAGATCGGATCAGACGTCGAGCGCCGAGCCGCTCGCGGGCGATCGCGGCGATCTGCTCCTGCGCCGCGGCGAGGTCGTCCGGATCCTTGACCGGCACGAAGCGCGACTCCACGCCCTCGCGCGGGACGTGGACGTAGCGCGACGGGTTCCACCAGGTCAGCTCGCCGACGAGCCGCTCGAGCTGGATCGCCTCGCGCCCGTCCACCTGCTTGCGCGCCACGCACCAGGTGTAGGCGGACGGCGCCTCGAGCGCCGCGACGTCGATCCAGAGCGTGTTCGTGTTGAAGAGCGGGAACGACTCGTGCGGGAAGTCGCCGGGCACGCGGAAGGCCTCGGCGATCGCGAGCGAGCCGTCGGCGCGCCGCACGGGCAGGCCGCCGGCGTCGCCCGGGAGCTTTGCGACGAGCTCGGCGGTGATCGCGCCGCCGAGCTCGCGGTGGAGCCCGGCGAGCACCGGGTCGAGCGTCGCGCCGACGTTGTCGACGTTGCACACGAAGAGCGTGCGCACGCCGCTCGAGCGGTAGCGCTCGAGCGCGCCCGAGAGCCGCAGCGCATCGGCCAGGTCGCCGTGGCCCGGCGCGTGCGGCGAGGGCTGCCCGTTCTCGTCGGCGAAGAGCGAGCCGTCGGCCTGGAGCCGCAGGCTCACGAGCTGCGGCGCGAGCTCGACGCCCGTTCCCGCCACGGCCGCGGCGACGGCGTCGTGGGTCGCGAAGCTCGTCAGCAGCGTGACCCCGGCGCCGAGCCGCCCGAGGTCGGCGAGCTTGAGGTCGAGGAAGCTCAGCTCGCGGTCGTCGAGCACGTGCGCGAGCGCCTTGACCTGCGAGCCGAAGCGCGTCGCCATGCCGCCCGCGAGCACCACTGCGGCGAGCTCGCCGCGCGCGATCGCCGCGCTGCCGAGCTCGGCGAGGCGGGCGCCCTCCGGCGACCCGGGCGCCGGCAGCGGCACCGCGACGTCGGCGGCCGGCACCTCGATCGCCTCCGTGATGCGGTGCAGCGACTCGAGGTCGGCGCCCGCCGCGAGCAGGCGCCCGCGCAGCTCGCTCGAACGGCACGCGGTCGAAGTGGAAGCGCTCGAGCAGCGCCTCGACGTCGGCGTGGAATGGTCGTTCCGGCGATCTCCATCAGGGCGCTCCATAGCGGCTGTCGCGCCAGGCCAGCGCGGCCTCGAGGCCCTGGCTCGCGACGATCTCGTCGAACGCGCGCTGCTCGGGCGTCTCGGCCACGTTGACGATGGCGGACAGGTCGAGGTGGTCGTGGACGCCTGGCGGAGGCCCATCGTCTCGTAGGCGCGGTTGAGCGCGAGCTTCGTCAGGCGCAGCACGGACAGCGGCGTCGGGGCGATCTTGGCGACCAGCGTCTCGACCGCCGCTCGAGGCCGTCGGCGGCGCGACGCGTTGACGAGCCCGAGCCGCTCGGCCTCGTGCGCGTCGATCCAGTCGCCCGTGAAGAGCAGCTCGTTGGTCTTCTTCTGCCCGAGATGAACGGCATCAGCAGCGAACGGCCGAGCCGTAGCGGATCTCGGGCTCGCCGAAGCGCGCGTCCTCGGCCGCCACGATCATGTCGCAGGCCATCGCGAGCTCGCACGCGCCGGCCAGGCACCAGCCGCGACCGCGCGATCGTCGGTCGCGGCAGCGCCACAGCTCCATGCCAGCGAGACGTCGGTCGAGAGCAGGTCGTGCCAGCGATCGGCGCCGCGGATTGCTGGAACCTCCTCGGAGATCGAAGCCGGCCGAGAACGCCGCCCGGCCCGGTCAGCACGACGACCTTGACCTCGTCGTCGCGGCGCCGCGGAAGCTCGCGCGCAGCTCGGCGACGAGCTCGGCCGGAGCGCGTTGAGCTGTCCGGGCGGTTCATCGTGATCCACAGCGCGCCCGGCGTCCGAGACGAGCTCGCTCATGGCGCCCCCTGACGACGACCAGCGCGTCGACGGCGTCGCGCCGTCGTCGCCGAGGATCAGCGGATTGACGTCGATCTCGTCGACCTCCGGGCGGTCGAGCGCGAGGCGCGAGAGCGCGACGAGCGTCGCGGCCAGCGCGTCCGCCGCCGCCGGGCTCGCCAGCTGCGCGATCCCCGGAGCCTCGCGGACGAGCGCCAGCGCGGCCTCCTCGCCGAGCGGCGCGAGCGCGACGGCGGCGAGGCCGAGCGCCTCGATCGCGCGCCCGCCGAGGCCGACGGCGAGCACCGGCCCGTAGTCCGGGTCGCGCGTCATGCCGCAGAACGCCTCGAGGCCGGACGCGACCTGGCGGGCCACGAGCACGGCGCCGCCCATCCGCAGCGCGGCCTCGCGCGCATCGTCCGCGCTCGCGATGCCGAGCGCGACGCCGCCGGCGGCCTGCTTGTGCGCGGGGCCGTCGACCTTGACGACGACCGGCCCGCCGAGCTGCGCGAACGCGGCGGCGGCCTCGTCGGGCGTCGCGCAGCGCACGCGCTGCGGGGAACTGCACGCCGTAGCGCTCGAGCAGCGCGCAGGAGTCGTGCTCGGGCAGCGGGCCGGGCGGCAGCGGCGCGCCGGCCGGAGGTGCGTGCGGGCTCGCGGCCGGGCGGCGCTCGCGCGCCGCCCAGCCGGCCACGGCGGCGATCGCGCGCAGCCCCTCGCGCGTGCCGCGCAGGAGCGCGACGTCGCGGGCGCGGGCGAGCTCGCCGATCGCGGGCGGCGGGTCGGTCGCGTGCACCGTCGTCACGGCCGGGAAGATGTCCGTGCCCTCGACGGCGTCGGCGAGCGACTCGACGATCAGCGAGCACCACCCCTCGTCGTGCGCGCCGCGGTGGCGCGAGAGGTCGACCTGCGCCAGCAGCACGTCGTAGCCGCCGCTGTCGCGCAGCAGCGCGAGGCTGCCGGGATAGACGCGCTCGGCCTCGTCGATCGCCCAGCAGTCGAGCGGGTTCTCGGGCAGGACGTAGTTCGGGAAGGCCGCGACGAGCCCGGCCTTGAGCGCGTCGGGGAGCGGCGCGAAGGGGATGCCCGCCTCCTCGCCGTGGTCGGCCAGGAGCCCGCACTCGCCGCCCGACTCCGAGACGCCGGCGATGCGCCTGCCGCGCGGCCAGCGCTCGCGCCCGAGCACCTCGAGCGTCTCGAGCAGCTCGTGGAAGTCGCCCACCTCGAGCGCGTCGTGGTGGCGCAGCAGCGCCGAGAAGGCGCGGGCCGAGCCGACGACCGCGCCCGAGTGCGCGAGCGCCGCGCGCGCGGCGGCCTGCGAGCGGCCGACCTTGAGGCAGACGACGGGCTTGCCGGCCTCGGCCGCGAGCGCCAGCGCGGCGGCGAAGGCGCCCGGGCGCCGGATCGTCTCGGCGAACAGGCCGATCGCGCGCGTGCCCTCGTCCCCGGCCAGGAAGGCGACGAAGTCGGCGAGGTCGCGCGAGAGCTCGCCGCCGGCCGAGACGAGCGTGCGGAAGCCGACGCGCGGGCCCGCGGCCTGGAAGGCCTCGGCGATCGAGCCCGAGTGCGCGACGCAGGCGACGTGCCCCGGCAGGAACGACTCCGGGCCCTTGACGCTGCCGAGCCAGAGCGAGACCCCGCCCGGCGTCGCGATGCCCATGCAGTTCGGGCCCACGACCGCGATGTCGCACTCGGCGGCGCGCGCGCCGATGCGGGCGGCGACGGCGCGTCCCTCGGCACCCGCCTCGGCGCCGAGCCCCGGCAGCACGACCGCGCGCACGCCGGCCGCGATGACGTCCTCGAAGGCGGCCTCCGCGCGCGTGTGGCCGACCAGGAGGTACGCGCACTCGGGCGTCTCCGGCAGGGCCGTCAGCGACGGGAAGCACTCGCGGCCGAGCACCTGCGGGCGGTTCGGGTTGACGAACCAGGTGGGGACCCCGCCGCGCAGCACCTGCTCGAGGTCGCGCACCACGTCGGGCGAGCGGTCGCTCGCGCCCACGATCGCCACCGACTCCGGGAAGAGCAGCGGGCGGAGGCCGCCGCGCAGGGTGGCGTCGCTCATGGGACGAGCGCCCCGAGCCACGTCTCGGCCTCCTCCGGCGAGAGGCCGCCGTGGTGCCCGCGCAGATCCTGCTCGAAGCGCCCGCCCTCGCGCCACCAGGCCTCGACGCCGACGCGCGGCAGCACCGCGAGGTCGCCGACGCGCTCGCGGAAGCGCTGCGAGACGGTGGGCCCGAAGACCCCGTCGGCGGCCAGCTCGGCGGTGGGCACGACCCACGCGTCCTCGCCGAAGAGCTCGCCGAGCAGGCCGCAGGCATCCTCCAGCGCGCCCTCGCGGACGTGCAGGAAGAGGTCGCGCGCCGAGCCCGCGGGCGCGAGCGGGAGGCCGTTCGCCGCCGCGCCGTACGAGCGCGCGGAGCTCGGGGCAGCGCTCGTCGACGTAGACGCAGGCGGCGGGGTCGGTCGTCACCTGGCCGTGGTCGGCGAAGAGCGAGGACGAGCGCCCCGGGCACGCCGGCGAGCGCGTCGACGAGCTCCTCCTCGAGGACGGCGAGCAGATCGAGCGCGACCGCCTGCGAGCGCGGATCTCCCGGGCCGAGCCGGTGGCCGCTGCCGTCGAAGCCGTCGAGGTAGAGCAGCGTCAGCGACGGCGCCCCGGCGCGGGCGAGGCGAGCCGCCAGGGCCGCGCCGGCGCGCGCGTCCTCGTAGCCGTGCACGCTCGCGCCGGCCGAGACGAGCCGCGTGAACGGCGAGTCGGCGGTCGCCTGCGGCTGCACGCTGTGGCACGCGACGCCGTGGGCGCCGAGACGCGCGGCGAGCCCCTCGGCCTGCGGGTAGACGGCGCTCAGGTCGGCGCCGGCCGCGATCAGGCTTCCGGCGCGCCTCGCCGGCGAACCCGGCCGTCAGCGCGCAGACCACGCGGTCGAGCGACGGCTCGTAGGTGAACCACTCGTAGGCGCCGTGCTCGCCGACGGGCTGCGCGGTGTGGAGGGTCGTGACGTGCGCGGTCGTGGTCGAGGGGAACTGCGTCGTCAGCTGCGAGAGCACGCCGTCCTCGCGCACGCGCGCGAGCAACGGCGCGGCGCGCGCGAAGCCGTTCGACGAACGCCCAGCCGAGCGCGTCGACGAGCACCGCGACGACCCGCGGGGGAGCGTCGTCGCGCTCGGGCAGGACGTCGGCCGGCAGCCCCGCCGCGCCGGGCGCGCCGAACAGGCCGAGCAGCGTGCCGGGGATGCCCGCGAAGCCGTAGCCGTCGTAGAGCGGCCGCACGCGGCCGCCGGGAAGGCGCGCGGCGCGCGACGGCCGCGAGCGAGCGCTCGTTGATCACGCCGGCGCGGCGGCGCGGGCGAGCAGCGCGTCGACCGCCGCCAGGCCGTCGTCGCCGAGGTCGCGCGTGAACTCGTTGACGTACAGCTCGATGTGCTGCCGGCAGACCTCGTCGGAGAGCTCCTGCGAGTGCGCGCGCACGTACGCGAGGCTGTCGAGCGGGTGCGCGAAGGCGTGCTCGACCGAGCGCCGGATCGCTTCCTCGGCGGCGGCGATCACGTCGGCGCCGAGGTCGCTGCGCGCGCAGATCGCGCCGAGCGGGATCGGCATGCCCGTCTCCGACTCCCACCACGCGCCCAGGTCGGCGACCTCGACGAGGCCGTGGGCGGCGTACGTGAAGCGGCTCTCGTGGATGATCAGACCGGCGTCCACCTCGCCGTTCGCGACGGCTTCGAGGATGCCGTCGTAGCGCAGCTCGACGACGTCGCCGAGCGCCGGCGCAGCGAGCCGCAGCAGCAGGTGGGCAGTGGTGTCGAAGCCCGGGATGGCGATGCGCCCGGCGGCGGCGTCGGCGAGCGTCACGGGCTCGCGCGCGACGATCAGCGGGCCGCAGCCGCGGCCCAGGGCGGCGCCGCTGCGCAGCAGCGTGTAGCGGTCGCGCAGTCCTGCGAGCGCGCCGAACGAGAGCTTCGTGAGCTCGAAGCGGCCCTCGCGGGCGAGCGCGTTGAGCTCCTCGATGTCGTGCAGCTGCGGTACGGCGGTGAACGGCGCCGGCGTGCGGCCGTGCACGAGGGCGTCGAACGCGAACGTGTCGTTGGGGCAGGGCGAGAAGCCGAACCCGAGCTTCACGGGCGGCCGATCTCGCCGAGCACGCGCTCGAGCTCGGGAATCACGAGCGCGGTCGCGCGCGCGAGCTCGGCGAAGGCGTCGTCGAAGCGCCAGAGCGCGCGGTCGGCCTCCTCGATCTCGTTCGAGATCACGCGCAGCTCGAGCGCCGGGATGCCCTCGTCGAGGCAGGCTGCGAGTACGGAGTGGCCCTCCATGGCCTCGACGTCGGTGCCGCTCGTGCCGCCGACGTGCGCGCTCGTGCCGATCGGCAGGGACAGCGCGGCGGGGAGCGCGCGCTGCGCCGCGGCGAGCAGCCGCGCGTCGGGGGCGATCGGCTCGCTGTCGCCGTCGCAGTCGAGCGAGCTCGTGCCGAGCACCGTCGCGAGCGCCGGGATGCCGGACGCCCGGCGGGCGCCGGCGATGCCGACGTGCAGCACCGCCGTGACGCCGTCGTCGGACGCGGCGTCCTCGGTCGCCGTGTAGGCGGCGTGGGGCCCGATGCCGCAGACCAGCGTGCGCGCGCCCTCGGCGCCGGCGAGTTCCTTCTGCGTGGCCGCGATCACGAGGAGCACGCGCGCACTCTAGGGGAGCCGCGCTCGACGGCGATCTTGTCGCGGTCTTGATGCCCGCGCGTGTAATCGGGACACCCCGTTGACGCCCGCGTTGCGAGGCTGCCTCCAGTCACCCTCCACGACCTCCCGCGAGGTGAGCGACGATGTTCGCCGATCACGAGACCACGACGCAGACCCCCTCCGGCAGCCACGCGCCCGAGGACGAGGTCGCGATGGACGAGCGCCTGAGCTGGGCGCACTCGATCGACGGCGCCATCCGCGAGGCTGCGGGCCCCGCGTCGCCCTTTCACGCACGCCCGACGCGGCCGATCGTCGTGCTCGGCGCGGCCTCGGCCCTGGCCGCGCTCGCCGCCGACCTGCGCGACGAGGACGTGGCGGTGGAGCGCGAGGCGATCGACGCCATCCGCAGCTTCATGACCGACGGGATCGACTCGCCGCTCTACGGGCGCGACCCCCTCGGCCGCCCGCCGCGGCGCCGACCTCCTGCGCAGCCGCATCGGCGGCGCGCGCGACGCGCCCTGGGCACCGGCCCCGAGCACGGCCTGAGCTTTCCGAACCTCCTCTCCTCCCCCTCCCCCCGTGAAGCGGGCGGCGCCCCCCAGCGCCGCCCGCTTCTACGATGGCGGCATGACTGAGCTGTGGGGCGCCGAGACGCGCAAGGCGATCGACAACTTCCCGGTTTCGGGCCGGCCGATCCCCGTCGGCGTGGTGCGCTGGCTGGGGCGCATCAAGGCGGCCGGGGCGCGCGTCAACGCCGATCTCGGCCTGCTCGACGGCGAGCTCGCGGCGCGCATCGCGACCGCCGGCGACGCGGTCGCGAACGGCGAGCACGACGACCAGTTCCCGATCGACGTCTTCCAGACCGGGTCGGGCACGTCGTCGAACATGAACGCGAACGAGGTCATCGCGAACCTCGCCGGCGAGGGCGCGCACCCGAACGACCACGTCAACCTCGGCCAGTCGTCGAACGACGTCTTCCCCTCCGCGGTGCACCTCGCCGCGCTGGATGCCGCGACCAACGACCTGCTGCCGGCGCTCGGCGAGCTCGAGGCCGCGCTCGCGGCCAAGGCCGAGGCCTTCTCCGACGTCGTCAAGGCCGGCCGCACGCACCTCATGGACGCCGTCCCCGTCACGCTCGGGCAGGAGTTCGGCGGCTACACGGCGCAGATCAGGCTCGGCCGCGCGCGCATCGAGGACACGCTGCCGCGGCTCGGCCAGATCCCGCTCGGCGGCACGGCCACCGGCACGGGCCTGAACACGCATCCCGAGTTCGCGCAGCGCGTGCGCGCGCTGCTCGCCGAGTCGTCGAAGCTGCCGATCGCGGCCCCGCTCGACCACTTCGAGGCGCAGGCCAACCGCGACGCGCTCGTCGAGGTCTCGGGCGCGCTCAAGGTCGTCGCCGCCTCGCTCACGAAGATCGCGAACGACCTGCGCTGGATGGGCTCCGGCCCGCGCGCCGGGCTCGGCGAGCTGCTGCTGCCCGAGCTCCAGAAGGGCTCGTCGATCATGCCCGGCAAGGTCAACCCGGTGATCTGCGAGGTCGTGACGCAGGTCTCGGCCCAGGTCATCGGCAACGACACCGCGATCACGATCGGCGGCATGTCGGGCGCGTTCGAGCTGAACGTCTACATCCCGCTGATGGCGCGCAACCTGATCGAGTCGATCGAGCTGCTGGCGGCCGCCAGCCGGCTCTTCGCGCGCAAGTGCATCGACGGCCTCGAGGCCGACATCGAGCGCAACGAGGCGCACGGCGAGGGCACGCTCGCGATGGCGACGGCGCTCAACCCGTTCATCGGCTACGACAAGGCCTCGGCGATCGTGCGCGACGCGACCTCGAGCGGCCGCTCGCTGCGCGAGGTCGCTCGCGCCCACGGAGTCGAGGAGTCGATCCTCGACCAGGCGCTCGACCTGCGAGCGATCGCGCGCGGCAACGCGGGCGAGGCGCGAACCTCGTAGTCGCCCAAGCGTGCGTGCAATTGGGGCCAGGCCCCAATTGCACGGTCCCCGGCCGAGCGCCCGCTGGCGCGGAGAGGTGCTGGGCGTGCAATTGGGGCCAGGCCCCAATTGCACGGTCCCGGTCTAGCGACCGCTCGCCGAGAGGTGCTGGTAGTCGCGCGTGCCGCTCCAGCGCCCGCCCCAGCCCCAGCCGATGCGCGCGAAGGCGCGCGTGACGACGCCGCCGTCGCTGATCACGCCCGGGCGCTTCGCGACGGCCACGCGGTCGAGGTAGGGGCGCGACGCGGGGTGGCTCGTCCGGCCGCCCGAGACGTAGGGGTTCTCGAGCGGGTCGAGGTCGATCGCGCGGCCGTAGGCGTGCTCCGACCAGCGCGACGAGCCGGTCGCCGGGCGGCAGTTGAAGGCCGAGGTGTTGTCGGCCTCGATCGAGCGGAAGTCGTCGCCGGCGTAGACCTCGATCGGCACCATCCGGCGGATGCGGAAGCGCGCCGCGTAGAGCTCGCCGAAGGCGCGCCCGACGGGTGCGGCGACGGTGCGGTGGACGACGAGCGCGCCCGTGTGCGCGCGGCCGTCGAAGCCGACGTAGCGGAGCGTCACGCGGCGCAGGTCGGAGAGCGGCACCGGGCAGCCCGGCCGCCACACCGACGGCGTCATCGCCGTGCGCTGGGCGGCGCTGAGCGGCGCGATCTGGACGTGGTAGGGCGGCAGTGCGGCGGGCGCCGCGATCACAGCGACGCGGCGCGCAGGACGCCGGTCGCAGCGAGCTGCTGCTCCTCGGCGCGGTAGGACGAGCGCACGAGCGGACCCGAGAAGACCGAGCCGAAGCCCATCTGCTCGCCGGCCTCGCGGAAGCGGCGGAACGAGTCGAGCGGCACCCAGCGCGCGAGCGGCAGGTGGCGCTCGGTGGGCTGCAGGTACTGGCCGATCGTGACGACGTCGACGCCCGCCGCGCGCAGGTCGGCGAGCGTCTCGACGATCTCGTCGTCGGTCTCGCCCATGCCCGCGACGATGCCCGACTTGACCATCAGCGGGCCGCGCTCGGGCCACCGCTCGTCCCACACCTCGCGGGCGCGGCGCAGCAGCCAGAGCGCGCGCTCGTAGTCGCCCTTGATGCGCACGCGCGGCTGGATCCGGCGCACCGTCTCGATGTTGTGGTTGAAGACCGTCGGATGGGCGCCGAGCACGGTCAGCAGCGCCTGCTCCTCCTGGCCGAGGAAGTCGGGCGTGAGCACCTCGACGCCGGCCTCGGGCATGCGCCGGCGCAGCGCGCGGATCGTGCGCGCCCAGTGCTCGGCGCCGCGGTCGTCGAGATCGTCGCGGTCGACCGAGGTGACGACCACGTGGCGCAGGCCCATGCGCGCCGCCGCGCTGGCCAGGCGGCCGGGCTCGAGCGGGTCGACGGGCTCGCCGCGCTTGGCCGAGTTGACGGCGCAGTAGCGGCAGGCGCGCGTGCAGGTGTCGCCCAGGATCTGGAAGGTCGCCGTGCCCGCGCCCCAGCACTCGCCGATGTTCGGGCAGCGCGCCTCCTCGCAGACCGTCGTCAGACCTTCGGTACGGACGATTCCTTCGAGCTCGTCGTAGCGCGACCCCGCGGTGCGGAGCCGGACGCGCATCCAGGGCGGCCGCTCGTGTGCAAGCTCTCCCCAGGGCATGGCCGAACGTTAGCCCGTCTCTGCCGGCGAGCCGTCAGCCGGGATCTCGATCAGCTCGAAGAGGTTCCCGTCGGGGTCGCAGAAGCCCGCGAAGCGGCCCTCGTCGGAGTCCTTGACCTGGCCCATCAGCTGCACGCCGCGGCCGACGATCTCGCCCAGGAAGCCGTCGAAGTCGTCGACCTCGAGGCGCACCAGCACGCCGGCCTGCTCGAAGAACCCGCGCCCGCGGTCGCGCGGCTTCGCGCCGCCCTCGACGCGCAGCTCGCAGCCGTCGCGGCGCGCCCAGAAGCCGTCCTCGTCGTGCTCGAGCGTCATCGCGAGCGCCGTGCCGAAGAACGCCTCGGAGGCGTCCATGTCGGCCGCGAAGACCGTGATGCCGGAACGCAGCCGCATCAGGCGGGGATCGCCGAGAGCTCGAGTGAGAAGACGCGCGCGAGCGCGTCCAGCACGGGGCCGCGCGCGTCGGTCGACGGAGACGTCCCGCCCGAGCTCCTGCGCGACGCTCGTGAAGGGCGTGTCGTCGAGCCCGCAGGCGCGGAAGCGCGCGAACGCGCCGAGGTCGCAGCCGACGTTGAGCGCGAAGCCGTGGCGCGCGACCCAGCTGTCGACGCGGATCCCGAGCGACGCGATCTTGCGCCCCTCGACCCACACGCCGACGTGCTCGCGATCCTCGCCGGCGACGGCCGTGATGCCGAGCTCCGCGAGCGCCTCGATCACGACGCGCTCGAGGTCGTGGGCGTACTGCCGCAGGTCCTTGCCGTGGTCGCGCAGGTCGAGGATCGGATAGCAGACGAGCTGGCCCGGGCCGTGCCAGGTCGAGCGCCCGCCGCGATCGGCTCGCACGACCTCCCAGCCGAGCGCGCGGTAGGCGTCCTCGCCGCCGACGAGCTCCGCGTCGGCGTCGGACGCACGCCCGAGCGTGAGCGTCGGGGGGTGCTCGCAGAGGATGATCGTGTCCGGGATCGCCCACTGCGAGCGCGCGGCCGAGAGCTCGATCTGGAGCGCGTCGACCTCGGCGAACGGCCGCGGCGCGTCGAGCAGGTCGTAGACGTACGCGGGATGCGTGACGGCCTCGCTCATCCGGCGGTCGGGTTGGGCAGGACGGGCTCGGGCAGGTCCTCGGCGGCCCGCCCCGTGTTGAGCGACGGCACCTGCTCGGGCCCCGCGCCGCGGTAGGCGTCGCGGTAGGCGGTGATCGCGTTCAGCGTGCGCGGGTTCCAGACCTTGCAGATCAGGGCGCGCTGCCAGCTCGTGACCGTGACGCCGCGCCGCGAGACGTCGGCGGGCAGGCCCGGGACGATCAGGATGAACGGGGGCGACGCGGCCCACATGCGCAGCACCCTCGTGCCCGCGGCGCGGCTGATGGTGAGGCCGAGGTGGATGACCACCCCGCCGTGCTCGAGGTTGTGCACCTCGTAGGCGTAGGGCACCGGCTGCTGGTAGAAGCCCCAGTTCGCCCACAGCGGCCGGTGGAAGCCGTTCGTCGGCGGGCGCGGCACCTTTGCGTAGCGCGGGTTCTGCTTGTGCAGCGGCACGATGTCGGTCAGCAGCAGGTGGATGCCGACGGCGCTCGGATCGGCGCGCAGCTTGCAGCCGGCGGCCTTCGCGGCGCGCGTCACGGCGGGCGTGAACGACGGCGCGGGCCCCTCGCCGAAGCCGACGCTCGAGCCGCTCATGAGCTCCGACGGGTCGACCGGCTTGATCTCGAGGCCCGGCTCCGAGCCCGCGGTCGCGGCACCGTCCGAAGTCGCCGCTCGCGGTCGTGCCGCGCGGCGGTCGTCGCGGTCGCGGCGCTCTCGTCGGAGCTCGAGCTGCCGCTGCTGGAGCCGCAGCCCGCGAGCACCAGACCGGCGGCGAGCAGCGCGAGTGCGCGGCGTGCGATCACGCCGCGCACTCTAGAAGCTCCCCGCGCGCCGAGGCCCCGGATGAGCTCTACAGCTCGTCGCGCAGGAAGCGGTCGACGAGCGCCTGGCCCGGCGCCTTGTCGGCCAGCTTGTAGGCGAGGCCCGTCATGCGGTGCGCGTCCTGCAGGTAGAAGCGCTCGTAGAGCTCGCCGCGCGAGCCGAGATCGGAGCCGATCAGGTCCCAGGCCAGGCGGAAGAGGCGGATGCGGTCGCGCGAGCCCGCGCCGCGCGCCTGGTAGTACTTCTCGATCTCGGCGGCCAGCGGGCCGTCGACGTCGGCCAGCGACGGGGTCGCCATGAAGCCGGCGCCGCCGACCAGGCGCGTCAGCTCGAAGGCGCGCGGGATCCACTTCGGCATGAGGCCGCGCAGCGCCACGAGCGGCCGCTCGTCGGGCGTCCACGCGAGCCCGTCGGGCCCGGCGCCGTAGGAGCCCTCCTCGGAGGCGATCACGCCCGCGCGCGTCATCTCGACGTACGTCCACATCTCGCCGAGCTTCTCCTGCACGTGGTCGAACGTGTTGACGCCGGTGACCTCGGTGATCGCGTGCGCGAGGCCGAACGTCAGCTCGAGCTTCGTCCACGCGCGCGTCATCGCCTGGTTGACGATCTGCGCGCGCCAGTTCGTGTGCGAGATGACCTCGTCGTAGCCGATCGTGTCGCCGTCCATGAAGACGCGGTCGTGGGGCACGACGACGTCGTCGAAGATGATCATCCCGTCCTGCTCGTCGAAGCGCGACGAGAGCGGGTAGTCGAAGGCCGGGCGCGGCTTCGCGAACGAGTCGCGCAGCACGACCTTGAGGCCGGGCGTGTTCATCGGCAGCGCGAAGCAGAGCGCGTAGGCCGTGTCCTCGGGCCGCAGCGGGCTGCCCGGGTAGATCGAGATCTCGTCCGCGTAGGGTGCGAGCGTCGCGAGCATGCGCGCGCCGCGCACGACGATGCCCTCGGACGTCTCGCCCGACCTTGTGCAGCGCGATCTCGCCGGCGCCGGCCTGCGCGTCGGCGCGCGAGCGGTCGACCTGCGGGTTCATGATCGCGTGCGTCGTCGAGAGGTCGTGCTCGCGCATCAGCTCGTAGTAGCGGACGAGATTGGCGGCGCCCTGCTCGTTGCCGCGGCGCGCCCACACGTCGGCGCGCGCGGCGAACAGCGCGAACGTGACGTTGAGGTAGTCGGGCGCGCGGCCCATCACGCCGCCGTGGTACTCGGCCATCTGGCGCATGCCGATGCGGCGGCGCTGGAGGTCCTCGCGCGAGCGCGGCTCGATGAACGAGACGTTGACCGGCTTACCCGTGGTGGGCGACTCGTAGAAGCAGGCGTCCGGGTGCTCGTGGCACCAGTCGAACCAGCCCGCGAGACCGCGCGCCGCGCCGCCGAGCAGGGGATGATCGACGACGTCGTCGACCTTCTGGCCGTCCATCCAGACCTCGCGGCCGTCGTTCTTGCAGGCCTGCGAGGTACTGGGCGCCGGTGCGTGCGCCGCTCGGCGCCGCCGTCAGGTCAACGGCCATTTCACGTGCCTCCTCGGGTGGTTGTGACGAGCGTGCGCAGGAGCGCGGCGAGCTGCTCGCGGCCCGCGGGAGCGAGGCCTCCGCAGGCCTGCGACTCCTCGGCGTTGAAGCGGGGATAGAGCTCCTCGAACGTGCGCTCGCCCGGCCGCGGTGAGCGCGACGGTGCGGCGGCGCGCGTCGTCGGCGTGCGTGTGGCGCTCGACCAGGCGCCGCCGCTCGAGCGTGTCCGTGACGCCCGAGACGGTCGGGCGCGTGACGCCCATGCGCTCGGCCAGGGCGCGCGTCTCCTGCGGCCCCCAGACCCACAGGCAGAAGAGCATCGTGAAGCTCGACCAGCTCAGCCCCTCGGCCTGCAGCACGCCCGACTCGAGGCGGGCGCGCAGCGCGGCGGCGGCGCGGAAGACGTCCTGGACGACGAACATCGCCGAGACGTCGAGCGCGCTCCCGGCCGTGCGCGCGAGCACGTCGAGCTCTTCGGGCAGCAGCTGCTCGTCGAGGGAGATCATTAGGGGCCTAACGATAGGCAGCCGGGACGCGCTGCGCAAGTCGCCGGCCCGGCGCGCCCGGATCAGCGCACGGCGCGGAGGAGCCGGCCCGCGGCGGGAGCCGCACGTGCGGCCACGATCGGCGCGGCGTCCACGAGGAAGGCCGGCGCGGTCGAGCGCAGGTGCGCGACGACCGCGGCGGGATCCTTCGGACACGCGATCATCGTCTTCCACGTGGCGAGGTGCTCGGGCAGGTGCGCGTCGCCGCTCGCGACGGCCGGGAGCCCGGCGCGGGCGACCCAGCCGAACACGTCGCGCCGGTTGATCAGCTCCCAGCGGTCGACGAGCGGCGCGAGTGCCTGCCAGTCGGCTGCGAAGCGCGCGGTCGCGCGCGGCGCCTCGCCGGCGACGGCCGGCGCGTAGGGATGCGCCGCGATCAGCGCGGCGCCGTGGCCGCGCGCCTCGCGCAGCGCGCACTCGATGCCCTCGTCCACGCCCGTGAACGTCTCGAGGCCGACCGCCACGGCGTGTGCCGCCACCAGCGGATCCGGGTCGTTGTAGGTCAGCTCGAGGCCGGGCAGGACGAGCATGTCGTACTGCACCAGCGCCCGCGCGGCCTCGATCTCGATCGCCGTGACGTAGGCGGCGTGGTTGCCCGCGCTCACGTGGTGGGGCGCGCCGTCGG
Organism: uncultured Actinomycetes bacterium; assembly: GCA_963834415.1. GTDB lineage: Bacteria > Actinomycetota > Thermoleophilia > Gaiellales > JALYLC01 > JALYLC01. The sequence continues at coordinate 381,670 of CAWIBP010000006.1, forward strand.
TCGAATGCTCGGGGTCGTCGCTGCGGACGACGTGGTCGGTGACGCAGAGGACGTCGAAGCCGGCCCGGCCGTAGGCGTCCACGAGCTGGCCGATCGTCTGCGTGCCGTCGCTCCAGGTCGTGTGGGCGTGCAGCTCGCAGAGCAGCGGAGCGTGGGAGAGGCTGGTCATGACCACGCCTCGGCCGGCGTCTGCGCGCACCTGGGGCACGGCTGGTGACCATGGGGGAACGGTCTGGTCGAACGCTGCGACCCTAAGCTGCGGGCGATGCGGGTCGCGGCGCTCTACGACATCCACGGCAACGACGCCGCCCTGGCGGCCGTGCTGGCGGAGCTCGCGGGCATCGACGTCGATCTGATCGTGCTCGGCGGCGACATCGCGGGCGGGCCGTTCCCGTGCGAGACGGTCGACGCCGTGCGCGCGCTCGGCGACCGCGCGCTCGCGATCCGCGGCAACGGCGAGCGCGAGCTGGTCGAGGCGCGGCTGCATCTCGACTCGGGCACCGAGCGCATCGACCCCGCGACGTCTGGTCGGCGCGCACGCACTGGGCCGCCGGGCGTGCTCGATCGCGAGCGGCTCGAGTGGATGGCCGCCCTGCCGGCCTTCTCGTCGGTCGTTGTCGACGGCCTCGGCGACGTGCTCTTCTGCCACGCGACGCCGCGCAGCGACGAGGAGATCGTGACGCCGCGCTCGCGCGACGCGCGCATCGTGCCGATGCTCGCCGGCGTCGCGCAGAGGACGATCGTCCTCGGCCATACCCACGCGCAGTACGACCGGACGGTCGCCGGCACACGGCTCGTCAACGCCGGCAGCGTCGGGCTGCCGTACGCGGATGCGCCGGCCGCCTTCTGGGCGCTGCTCGGCCCGGACGTCGAGCTGCGCAGCACGCCCTACGACGTCGCGGCGACGTGCGCGCGCGTGCGCGCGAGCGGCATCCCGGGCGCGGACGAGTACGCGGAGGGCCTGGCCGAGCCCCCGACCGCAGACGAGGCGAACGCGTTCTTCGAGCGCATGGCGACCCGCCCGGAGTCTCCGGCGTCCTAGCTGCGCGTTCAGGCGTCAGACCCCGGACGCGCAGCTACCGCTCGCCGGCCAGCCCGCCCGGCCCCGCTGCGATCAGACTCCGTACTCGCCCGCGCTCCAGGTCTCGAGGTGGCGCTTGATCAGCCCGAGGAACTGCGCGGCGTACGCGCCGTCCACGAGGCGATGGTCGTAGCTCAGCGCCAGCAGCATGATCTGGCGGATCGCGATCGAGTCGCTGCCGAGCTCGTCGGTCACGACCACCGGGCGCTTGACGATCGCGTTGACGCCGAGGATCGCGACCTGCGGGGGCGGGATGATCGGCGTGCCGAGCAGCGTCCCGAAGCCGCCGGGGTTCGTCAGCGAGAACGTGCCGCCGCTCATCTCGTCGGCCGTCAGCTGCTTCGTCCGCCCGCGCTCGGCGAGGTCGGTGAGCGCGCGCGTGAGGCCGAGCAGGTTGAGCTCCTCGGCGTTGTGGATCACCGGGACGACGAGATCCTTGCCGTCGTTGACCGAGACCGCGACGCCCAGGTTGACGTGGCGCTTGAGCACGATGTCGGTGCCGCGCAGCTCGGCGTTGACGAGCGGGAAGTGCGGGATCGCCTCGATCGCGGCGCGCATGATGAACGGCAGGAACGAGGCCTTGACGCCGTAGTTGGCGGTCAGCTCCTTGTTGACCGACGAGCGCACCGCCCAGCAGCGCGTCATGTCGACCTCGAAGAACGTCGAGACGTGCACCGCGGTGTCGGCCGAGGCGCGCAGGTTGCGCGCGATGACCTTGCGGATGTTCGACATCGGCTGGATCGTCTCGTCGCCGGCCGCGGGCGCGCGCGCCGGGGTCGGCGTGGCGCCGGTGGGCGCGGTGAGCGCCGGTGCCGCCGCGGGCGCGGCGGCGGCCGGAGCCGCGGCCGGGGCGGCCGCCGCAGGCGCTGCCGCCGGTGCCGCGCCGCCGGCGAGGTGCTGCTCGACGTCCTTGCGGGTCACGCGGCCGCCGCGGCCGGAGCCCGCGATCTGCGTGATGTCGAGGCCGTGCTCGGAGACCATGCGCGCGACGACGGGCGACATGAACGAGCGCTGGTCGCGGCTCTCGCCGTTGCCGTCGCCCTCCGGCGCCGCGGCGCGCGGGCCGGGCGCGCCGACGACCGGCATCGCCTGGAAGTGCGGCGCGTCGGCGGAGGCCGCGGGCGCGACGTCGGGAGCCTCGGCCGGAGCCGCCTCGCCGGCCGGTGCGGCTTCGGCCGCGGGCGCCGCCTCGGCCGCAGGAGCCGCCTCGGCCGCAGCCGGGGCCTCGGCCGCGGGTGCGGCCGCGGCTGCGGCGGGCGCGGCGCCGCCGCCGCCGTGTCGATCACGGCGATGCGCGTGCCGACGTCGACCGTCTCGCCCTCGGCCACGAGGATCTCGCGCACCGTGCCGGCGGCCGGCGAGGGCACCTCGGTGTCGACCTTGTCGGTCGAGATCTCGACGATGGTCTCGTCCGCCTTGACGGCCTCACCCACCTGCTTGCGCCAGGTGACGACCGTGCCCTCGGACACGCTGACTCCCATCTGCGGCATGACGACATCGACGAGCGTTCCGGTACTCACGGGTTTCTCCCAGCGATCAGTAGGCGTAGAGCTTGCGGATGGCGGCCAGCACGTCGTCGACCTGCGGGATGAAGCGCTGCTCGAGCGGGGGCGAGAACGGCACCGGCGTGTCGGGTGCGGTGAGGCGCACGACGGGGGCGTCGAGGCTCTCGAAGACCTCCTCGCCGATCGTCGCCGCGAGCTCGGCGCCGAAGCCGGCCGGTGCGCGTGTCCTCGTGCAGGACGAGCGCCTTGCCCGTGCGCGCGACCGAGGCCAGCACGGCCTCGCGGTCCCACGGGACGATCGTGCGCAGGTCGATGACCTCGACCGAGATGTCGTGCTCGGCCGCGGCCTGCTCGGCCGCGGCGCAGGCCGTGTGCACCATCGCGCCCCAGGTCACGACGGTCACGTCGTCGCCGGCGCGCGCGCTGCGCGCGACGCCGAACGGCACCGTGATGTCGCCCTCGGGCACCTCGTCCTTGATGCGCCGGTAGAGGTGCTTGTGCTCGAAGAAGAGCACGGGGTTCTCGTCGCGGATCGACTCGATCAGGAGGCCCTTGGCGTCGGCGGGCGTCGACGGGCAGGCGATCTTGAGGCCCGGGATGTGCGCGAACGACGACTCCGGGTTCTGCGAGTGGAAGGGGCCGCCCGAGAAGCCGCCGCCCGAGGGGCAGCGCACGACGATCGGCACCGACGAGCCGGTGCGCCAGTGCTGCTTGGCGGCGATCGTGACGAGGTGGTCCCAGCAGCACGAGATGAAGTCGGCGAACTGCATCTCGGCGACGGGGCGCAGGCCCATCATGGCCGCGCCCGTGCAGGCGCCGACGATCGCGGTCTCGGCCAGCGGCGCGTCGATCACGCGCCACTCGCCGAACTCCTCCTGGAGGCCCTTCGTGACCTTGAAGGCGCCGCCGTACACGCCGACGTCCTCGCCGATCACGAGCACGCGGTCGTCGCGGCGCATCTCCTCGCGCAGACCGTCGGAGATGGCCTCGAGGTAGGTTCTCACTGCCACGGGACACTCACTGTCGTTATCGTAGTCCGGACCGCCGTTGCGCGTCCCAGCGCGTGCCGGCCGCCGCGGGCCCGGCTAACGGTAGACGCCGTCGGTGAGCGTCTCGGGATCGGGCCAGGGGCTCGCCAGCGCGAGCTCGACGGCGACGTCCACCTCGCGCGCGACCTCGCTGCAGAGCGCCTCGTCGGCGGCCTCGTCGAACGTCCCGCCCGCAGCCAGCAGACGCGTGCGCACCTGTGCGACGGGATCCCGCTCGCGCCAGGCCGCGAGCACGTCCGGCGGCACGTAGAAGGCGTCGTCGTGCACGGCGTGGCCCTCCATGCGCAGGGTGACGAGCTCGATCAGCGACGGCCCGCCGCCGCTGCGGGCGCGCTCGATCGCCGCCTGCGCCGCGCGGTAGACGGCGACGACGTCGGTGCCGTCGACGACGTGCCCCGGGAAGCCGTAGGCGGCGGCGCGCTCGGCCAGGTGCGCGACGCCGTACTCGAGGTGCGCGGGCGTCGAGTACGCGAAGCCGTTGTTGTCGAGCACGAAGACCATCGGCAGCCGCCGCACGCCGGCGAGGTTCATCGCCTCGTGCGCGTCGCCGCGCGCGGAGCCGCCGTCGCCGAACCAGCCGAGCGCGACGCGCGGCTCGTGGCGGATGCGGAAGGCGAGCGCGCAGCCGACCGCGACCGGCAGCATCGCGGGGAGGTGCGAGACCATCGTCAGCGTGCCGAGCCCGGCGTCGCCGAGGTGGACGTTGCCGTCGCGCCCGCGCGTCGGACCGTCGCTGCGGCCGAGGTACTGCGCGAGGATCCGCCACGGGCGCCATGCCGCGCACGACGTGCACGCCGAGGTCGCGCTGGGTCGGGGCGCCGACGTCGTCCGGGGCCATCGCCCAGGCCACGCCGACCGCGGCCGCCTCGTTGCCGCGGCCGGTGTAGAACGAGCCGGGGATCCGCCCCTGCCGGTACAGGGAGTGCCCGCGCTCCTCGATGGAGCGGGTCAGCAGCATCGCGCGGTACATGCCCCGCAGCACGGCCTCGTCGAGGCCGTCGGTGCCGCTGGGGCCGTCGTCGCGCGAGCGCTTGCTCACGACCGCCATGACCCCACCCTAGCGCCGTTATGCGGCCTATGCAATGACCCCGTCCCGGCGCTGCGAGCAGGCCGGGCGGGGGTATGCTGCGGGGCATGCTTGCGCGCAAGGACGAGCTGGGGAACCGCGCCGCGTTCTGCGTCGGCTGCGGCTGGGGCCGGCGCTTCCTGGCCGGGGTGCCCGGTCGAGCTCCCCGAGAGCTGTCCCGACTGCGGCGCCGCCGTGCTGGCCGCCTGCCCGAGCTGCGGCGAGGGCATCACGTCGCTGATGCAGATCACCTGCTCCGGCTGTGGCGACGAGCTGCGCGAGGCCGAGCTGTTCGGCCGGCCGATCCGGCGCAAGGCCGAGCGCCATGCCGGGCTCAAGGCCGCGCCGTCGTGCGCGGGCGAGGCCGCCGCGGCGTTCGAGCAAGCGCCGTCGTGCGCCGGCGAGGCCGCTGCGGCCTTCGCCTCCGAGTAGCGCCCGCCCGCGGCGCTACTGCTGGGAGTGCGAGCCGCGGATCTCGGAGAAGTGGATCACGGTGACCGTGTCCTCGTCCGAGACCTCGCGGTTGTAGAGCTGCCCGAGGAAGACGACGAACTCGTCGAGCGTGCGCAGCTCGGGGTTGTCGTGCTGCAGCTCGCGCGGCGAGACGTCGCCGAGGCGCTTGACCTCGACCTTGTCGACGACCGCGTCGAAGACGTGCGTGCGCGGGCCGAAGCGCTGCCCGACGAGCACCTTGAGGCACAGCCCCTTGCGGTACTTCGCGCTCTTGTCGCCGACGCGGATGGTGACCGTCTTGCGGCGGCTGCGCAGCTGATCTGCGACCAGGGGGTTGTAGAAGTTGAGTGCCTCCACCGCGCCGAGTGTACCCGCGCGGCCGAGACCCGGCGCATGCGGCGCCGGGCTCGTGCGCGTGCGCGAAGCTGCCGGGCGTGAACGCCGCCGCTGCGCGCACGCACGAGGTGCCCGGGGCGCGCGAGGTGATCGCCCTGGCGCTGCCCGCGCTCGGCGCCCTCGCCGCGGCGCCGCTCTACGTGCTCGGCGACACCGCCGTCGTCGGCCATCTCGGGCGCACGCCGCTCGCGGGCCTCGCGATCGCGGGCTCGCTGCTCTCGGGCGTCGTCGGGCTGTGCATGTTCCTCGAGTACGGCACGACCGCGAAGGCGGCGCGCCTGTTCGGCGCCGGGCAGCGCGAGCACGCGCTCGACGTCGGCGTGCAGGCGACGTGGCTGGCCTTCGCGCTCGGCGGCCTCGCCCTGCTCGCGCTCGAGCTGCTCGCAGGCCCCGCGCTCGGCCTGATCGCGGGCGAGGGCGAGGATGAGGGCGCGGCGCTGCAGCAGGCGCTCGACTGGTTCCGGATCGCGGCGATCGGCGCGCCGTTCATGCTCGTGACCGCCGCCGCGCAGGGCTGGCTGCGCGCCTTCCAGGACACGCGCACGAGCCTCTACGTGCTGGTCGCGTCCAACCTCGCGAGCGTCGCGCTCTGCGTGCTGCTGATCCGCGGCTTCGGGCTCGGCATCGAGGGCTCCGCGATCGCCAACGTCGTCGCGCAGATCGCCGCGGCGGCCGTCTTCGTCACCCTGCTCGTGCGCCGCGCGCCGTCGCTCGCGCCCTCGTGGCAGCGCATGCTTCCGCAGCTGCGCGCGGCGCGCGATCTCGGCCTGCGCTCGCTGGCGTTCACGGCGGCCTTCCTCGTCGCCGCGGGCGTGGCCGCGCGCATGGGCGACGCCCAGGTGGCCGCGCACCAGATCGGCTTCCAGCTGTGGGTCCTCGTCGCGCTCGTGCTCGACTCCATCGCGATCGCCGCACAGGCGCTGATCGGCCGCCTGCTGGGCGCGGGCGCCATCGACGCGGCGGCCGCGCTCGCGCGGCGCCTGCTCGTCGCGGGGTTCGTCTTCGGCGTCGCGATCGCAGCGCTCTTCGCGGCGGGCTCGCACGTCGTGCCGGCGCTCTTCACGTCCGATCCCGACGTCCGCCACCAGGCCACGGTGCTGTGGCCGTGGTTCGTCGGCATGCTGCCGGTGGCCGGCGCGCTGTTCGCGCTCGACGGCGTCTTCTTCGGGGCGGGCGACCTCGCGTTCCTGCGCCGCATGACGCTGATCGCCGCGCTCGGGGTCTTTCTGCCGCTGCTGCTCGTGGCCCACGTCCTCGGCCTCGGCCTGGGCGGCATCTGGGCGGGCATCACGGCATTCGTCGGCGTGCGCATGGTGCTCGCGGGGCTGCGCTGGCGCTCCGGCCGCTGGCTCGTGGCGGGCACGCAGATGGTCGACGAGCGGCGTCCCGAGGCCTCAGCATGACCTTTCGGGGGATTTTCTGGCACTCGCGGTCACGAGTGCCAGGTACGACTTGCGCGATCGCGCGCGCCCTGCCTATAGTGCTTCGGCTGGCACTCTCGACCCGAGAGTGCCGAAGATCGGAAATCGAACCGGAGGCACGGAGAGCATGGATCTGAAGCCTTTGGGCGACCGTCTCATCGTCGAGGTGCTCGAAGAGGAGCAGACCACGGTGAGCGGCATCGTCCTGCCCGATACGGCACAGGAGAAGCCCCAGCGCGCCAAGGTGCTCGCTGTCGGCCCGGGACACTACGAGGACGGGGATCTCATCCCCCTCGACATCGCGGTCGGCGATGAAGTCGTCTTCTCGAAGTACGGCGGCACCGAGATCAAGTTCGGCGCAACCGAGTACCTGATCCTGCGCGAGTCCGACGTTCTCGCGAAGGTCGTGTCCAGCAAGGCCAAGGCGAAGGCCAAGGCCTAGGCCGCCCGGCCGCGGAACTGACGACAAGGAGTAAGCGAAACAATGGCTCACAAAGAGCTCAAGTTCGGCGAGGAAGCACGCCGCTCCCTCCAGCGCGGAGTCGACAAGGTTGCCGACGCCGTCAAGGTGACGCTCGGCCCGAAGGGCCGTTACGTCGTGCTCGACAAGAAGTTCGGCGCACCCACGATCACGAACGACGGCGTCACGATCGCCCGTGAGATCGAGGTCGAGGACGTCTTCGAGAATCAGGGCGCGCAGCTCGTCCGCGAGGTCGCCACGGCGACCAACGACGTGGCCGGAGACGGCACGACGACCGCGACCGTGCTCGCCCAGTCGATCACCCGTGAAGGCCTCAAGATGGTCTCCGCCGGTGCCAACCCGATGGCGCTCAAGCGCGGCATCGAGCGCGCCGTGCTCGCCGTGATCGAGGACATCAAGTCGCAGTCGAAGGAGGTCTCGGGCAAGGAGGACATCGCCCGGGTCGCCACCATCTCGGCGCGCGACCGCGAGATCGGCGACGTCATCGCCGACGCGATCGAGAAGGTCGGCAAGGACGGCGTCGTGAACGTCGAGGAGGGCCAGACCTTCGGCCTCGAGCTCGAGTTCACCGAGGGCATGCAGTTCGACAAGGGCTACCTCTCGCCGTACATGATCACGGACTCCGAGCGCATGGAAGCCGTGCTCGACGATCCGTACATCCTCATCGCGAACCAGAAGATCGGTGCCGTCAAGGACATCCTGCCCGTGCTCGAGCAGGTCATCCAGGCCGGTCGCCCGCTGCTGATCGTGGCCGAGGACGTCGAGGGCGAGTCGCTCGCGACGATCGTGGTCAACAAGCTGCGCGGCACGTTCCAGGCCGTCGCGGTCAAGGCCCCCGGCTTCGGCGATCGCCGCAAGCGGATGCTCGAGGACATCGCCATCCTGACCGGCGGCGAGGTCATCACCGACGAGATGGGCCTCAAGCTCGAGAACACGCAGCTCTCGCAGCTCGGTCGCGCCCGCAAGGTCGTGATCGACAAGGACGCGACGACGATCATCGACGGTGCCGGTGACGCCGAGCAGATCAAGGCCCGGATCAAGCAGATCAAGGCCGAGGTCGAGACGACCGACTCCGACTTCGATCGCGAGAAGCTCCAGGAGCGCCTCGCGAAGCTCTCGGGCGGTGTCGCCGTCGTCAAGGTCGGCGCGGCCACCGAGACGGAGATGAAGGAGAAGAAGCATCGCGTCGAGGACGCGCTGCAGGCGACCCGCGCGGCCCTCGAGGAGGGCATCGTGCCGGGTGGCGGCGTCGCGCTCATGCTGGCCGCGAAGTCGATCGACGTGCGGGCGACGACGACGAGTCCACGGGCGCGCGCATCATCAAGCGCGCACTCGAGGAGCCGCTGCGTCAGCTGGCCTCGAACGCGGGCCTCGAGGCCTCCGTCGTGGTCAACGACGTGCGCAACGCCAAGAAGGGCTGGGGCCTGAACGTCGACTCCGGCGAGCTGATCGACCTCGTCAAGGCCGGCGTCATCGATCCGGCCATGGTGACGCGCTCGGCTCTGCAGAACGCGGCCTCGATCGCCAAGAACATCCTCACGACCGAGGCCATCGTGGCCGAGGCCGCCCGAGAAGCCGTCCGCCGGTGGCGGCGGTGGCGGGATGCCCGGTGGCATGCCCGACATGATGTAGGGAGCTCTGCTCCGTACGACCGCACGGCGGGGCCGCGTCTCACGACGCGGCCCCGTCGGCGTTTTCGGGAACCTCTCGCCCGTCGCCGGCGAGGGTGCCGCCGGCCTGAGCCGGACCGCTCGCCCGCCGGGCACCGCACCGTCAGATGCCGGTGACCTCGGAGAGGTAGCGCACGTCGGCGACGCGGCGCAGGTGGCGGCGCTCGCGGCCGTGGCGGTCGAGGCGCGTGCGGATCTCGGTCAGGCTCGCGTTCGCGATGAAGAGGTCGAAGGCGTCGGGCTCCTGCGGGTCGATCATCATCGCCCAGCGGATCAGGCCGATCGTGGTGCCGCCGTGGCAGACGACGAGGGTGACTTCGTCGTTGCGCGCATGGTCGTCGGCGGCAGCGCCCACGCGCGTGAAGAAGCTGCCGATCGTCTCGCCGTCGTAGCCGGCGTCGCCGGGGTGCCAGATGTCGTCGTAGGGCATCAGCTCGTCGGCCTCGGCGAGCGTCCAGGGCGAGGGCAGCGTGGACGCGAACTCGGCCAGCCGGGCGTCGCTCTCGATCGGCAGGCCGAGCGCCTCGGCCGCGGGCGCGGCGGTCTGCTGGGCACGCACGAAGGGGCTCGCGACGATGCGCGTCGGCGGCCGGCGCAGCTCCTTAACGTGCTCGGCGAGGTCGGCCGCCTGGCGGTGGCCGAGCTCGGTCAGCGGGTCGTCGGGCGTCCACACGTGGTCGGGCCCCTGCGTCGCCTGGCCATGCCGCGCCACGAGCAGGATGCGCGTGCTCATGCCGTTCCGCAGAAGCGCACGGCGGCCAGCGCGATGGCCTGCGCGCAGCGCACGAGGTCGTCGACCGGCACGCTCTCGTCGACCGTGTGCGCATCGGCGATGTGGCGCGGGCCGAAGCCGACCGAGGGCGTGGCGGCGGACATCGTGTAGGTCGCGCCGTCGTACCAGGAGTCGAGGCCGCCGAGGCTCGCGGGCTCGCCGACGTCGGCGCTCGCGGCGAGCACGGTCTGCACGATCGGATCCGACGGCGGGATCTCCATCGGCGGGATGTCGGCCGTCCAGGCGAAGCTCGGCGGGTGCTCGGCGAGCCACTGGTCGGCGGCGCAGGCGCGTCCGACCCACTCGACGACCTCGCCGCGGACGCGCGAGCCGAAGCCCTCGGCGTCGGCGAAGGCGGGCGGGAAGAGCACGGCGGCCGTGATCGCGCACGACGCCGGATAGGTCACCGACCACTCGCCGGCGTGCATGATCGTCGGCACGATGTCGGGCGGCGAGAGGTACGGGTGCTGGAGGTCGGAGCGCGTGCGCCACTCCTCGCGCAGCCCGCAGATCGCGTCCAGCACGATCTGCGCCTTCTCGATCGCGTTGACCGCGCCGCCGTCGCGCCAGTGCGGCTGCAGCAGCTCGGCATGGCCCGGGCGGCCCTCGACGGTGATCGTCGGATAGACCGAGCCGCGGCAGGCGACCCAGACCTCGAAGCCGGTCGGCTCGGGCACGATGCCGCCGTCGGCGCGCACGCCGCGCGCGACGCAGGCGATGCCGCCCGCCCCGCTCGACTCCTCGTCGGTGATCGTGTTGACGAGCAGGTCGCCGGCCAGCCGCACGCCGAGGCGCGCGAGCAGCTCGGCGGCCAGCACCATCGCGGCGACGCCGCCCTTCATGTCGCACGAGCCGCGGCCGTAGAGCTTGCCGTCGCGCACGACCGGCGTGTTCGGATCGTCCGTCCAGCGCGCCTTGGGCTCGCCCGAGACGACGTCGATGTGGCCGTTCAGGAGCAGGCTGCGACCACCGCCGGCGCCCGGGAAGCGCGCGAGCAGCTGCGGGCGCCCGGCGAAGTCGAGGTGGAACGGCACCTGACGCCCGAGCACGTCCTCGGGGCGCGGCTCCCAGACCTCGACCTCGGCCCCGGCGGCCTTCAGCCGGCCGGCCAGCAGCGCCTGCAGCGCCGCCTCGTCGCGCGCCGGATCGCCCGGGTCGCGGGCGGTCGTGTCGAAGCGGATCAGCGCCGAGGCCAGCTCGACGAGCTCGTCGCGGCTCTCGCCGATCGCGCCGGCGATGCGCTGCTCGAGGTCGTTCATAGCTCCGCATTCAAGCGCAGCGGCTGGACGCGGGCCGTCACTCGCGCTCCTGCACGAGCACGCGGAACGCCGCGCCGCTGCCCTCGGATCTGCTCAGAGCCTCGAGCCACAGGCGCTCGGGGTCGTGGCGCGGCAGCGCCGCGAGCACGGCGGCCGCGCCGTGCGCGAGCAGCCAGTCGGCCTGTGGGCAGTCGAGCACCGTCCGCAGTCCCTCGGCCTCGCCGGCGGCGCGCACCGCGCCGAAGTCGACGTCGACGGTGATGTCCTGCGTCCCCGGCGCCGAGAGCGGATCGCCGCCCGCGGTCCCGCCGAGGTAGGTGCGCAGGCGCGGCACGGGCCGCTCGTAGCGCGCGGCGCCCGCCTCGCCGTAGTCGAGCACGATCAGCGAGCCGCGGGCGAGCGCGCGGGCGAGCGCCCGCTGGAGCTCGGCCTGGGCGGGCGCGACCTCGTACTCGGCGCCGTCCCGGGGCTTCACGCCGGCGGCGATCAGCGCGTCGCCGAGCGCGCCCGCCGGCGGACCCGCGACGAGCGCGAAGCGCCGGTCGGGCCCGACGCCGACGAGCAGCTCGCCCGGCCAGCGCAGGCGGTGGGCCGGGCACGCGTCGTGCACCTCGTTGGCGACGATCGCGCCGACCACGCCGCGCAGCTCGCCGAGCTCGGCGACGCGCGCTGCCGGCGCGCGCTCGCGGGCCTGCGCGAGCATCCCGGCCGAGCGCTCGCAGAGCACGAGGTCGAGCGGCAGATCGGTCAGCGCGGCCGTGAGGCCGGCCGCCAGCGCGCCGTTGCCCGGGCCGATCTCGGCCACGGTGAACGGGCTCGGGGCGCCCCAGCCGCTGCCACAGCGCGCGCAGGTCGGCGGCCAGCGCGCGCGCCAGGAAGCCGGTCGCGATCGGCGCGGTCGTGAACGCCCCGCGCGCGCCCGAGACGCGCGCCCCGCGCGTAGAACCCGTCCTCGGCGTCGTACAGCGCGCTCTCCATGAACGCGCTGAAGCTGATCGGGCCCGACGCGGCGATGCGCTCGCGCAGGCGCGCCGCCAGGGCGTTCACGGCGTGAAGGTGCGTATGCCGTAGGTGATGAAGATCAGCCCCGCCATGAGGGCGGGGGACACCACCTTCACGGTCGTGTCGATGCCCTCGCGGCGGCCGAGGATCGCGAGCGCCCAGAAGAGCGGGAAGCCGAGCATCCCGATGCGGCCGGCGGACACCAGGCTGCCGGCGGCGAACGGCATCAGCACGCAGCCGGCGGCGAAGATCAGGTACGGGATCGGCACCTCGTCGCGGCGCTTCCAGAGCTCGACGAGCATCACCGTCCAGACCAGCGCGAAGACGATGTGGACGAGGAAGCGCAGCTCGTGGCGATCGAGCACGGGCCCGGTGAAGGCGTTCCAGAGGATCACCGGGCGGCAGCCCGAGGCTGCGACCCCAGCCGCGCGCCTGCGCGTGCGTCTGGGCGAAGAGGTCGCCCGTCTCCCACCACAGGTAGAGCATGAAGCCGCCCTGCGCGGCCGGCAGGAGCGCGATCGGCGCGATCCGGCGCCAGCGTCCCGCGCGCTCCCCCCAGGCCATCCAGATCAGCGCCGGCACGAGCGCGAGCCCGACCGGCCGGGTCAGCACGCCGAGCGCCCCGAGCACCGAGGCGCCGAGGAAGCGCCGGCGCTCGGCGAGCAGGAACACGCCCGACACGAGCACGAGGAAGAGGCTCTCGGCGTAGACCGCCGAGAACACGAACGCGAGCGGCGAGATCGACATGAAGAGCACCGTGCGCCGCGCGATCGTGCGGCCGAAGCGCTCGTCCGTGAGCTTGTAGAGCAGGCACATGCCGACCGCCATCAGCCCGGTCGAGAGCGCTGCGCCGAGCCACACCAGGTCGACGAACGGGGCGATCTCCCGCAGCCCGTGGAGCAGCAGCGGGTAGAGCGGCAGGAAGGCGGCGTTGTCGCCGTGCCCGATCGACGGGTCGTAGCCGTGGACGGCGATCGAGCGGTACCAGATGCCGTCCCACGCGCCCAGGTCGCGCAGCATCTGCGGCAGCCCGATGCCCTCGCCGTGCGGCCGGGTGACCCAGCCCTCCATCGCGAACAGCATCACGACGACGAGCCGCGAGAGCGCGACGACGAGCAGGGGGTACCGGCAGGCTCGCCACAGCCGCCGCGCCTGAGCGAGGCGCATCAGCGGCGCGTGCGTGGCTGCACGGGCGAGACCATCAGGCCGTGGGCTTGCGCGCCACCACGGTGACGATGTCCCCGAGATCGATGCCGATCGCGCGCTCGGCGAACGGCCGCGTGACGACGCGCGCGACGCGCTCCGCCGTGCGGCTGTAGGTGCCCACGCGCGAGACGGCGTAGGAGACGCGTACGACGCGCCGGTGGCGGGTGACCTCGACGACCTCGAAGCCGCAGCGCCGCAGCAGCTCGCCGAGCGTCTGGCGCGAGAAGTAGACGAGGTGCATCTGCATGTACCAGGGCCAGAAGCGGCCGGCCACGCGCGGGAAGAGCGCCTCGACGTCCATCGTCGTGACCGCGAAGACGCCGCCCGGCCGCAGCGCGGCGTTGACGGCCCGCAGCGTGCTGGCGGGATCCGGCAGGTGCTCGATGACGTCCCACATCGTGACGACGTCGTAGGCGCCCTCGGGCAGCGGCGCATCCTCGACGACGCCCAGGTGCACGGGCCCGCGTACGCGGCTCCCCGCGCGCTTGGCGGCCCAGCGCGAGGGCTCGACGCCCGCGACCTCGAAGCCGGCCTGCTCGGCCAGCTCGATGAACGTGCCGACGTGGCAGCCGACGTCGAGCAGGCTCCCGCCCGGCTGGTAGCGGCGCACGTGCGCGAGGCTCTCGGAGAAGGTCGCGACGCGACCCTCCTCCTCCTCGACGTAGCGGACGTCCTCGACATCGCCGTAGGCGTCCTGCACGGCGAGGTGGTGCGGCCGCGGGTTCATGTAGACGATCCCGCAGGAGCGGCACTCGACGATGCGGCCGAAGCGGCCGAACTCGCGCGAGGTCGACGTGTAGTGCCGCTGCGGGTCGATCGCCTCGGTCAGCGTCGAGTCGTAGCGCACGCGGTAGTGGTCGGCCTCGCACAGCGGGCAGCGCACCGAGACCTCGCTGTGGGTGCTGTGCTCGCCCGCGCCGTGGCGCGCGCCGGTCACCGCATCTGGGCTTCGCTGCGACATGGCCGCGCATTCTATGGCCCGAAAGCGGTACGGCGCAGTGGCAGGCCACCGGTGGCGAGGCGGCGGGCGACGCGGCGCGGTCGATTCCGCATCGCCTCTAGAGTCGGCTCGTGCGCCTCGCGGATCCTTCCCGCGAGCGCCCCGCGTGGTGGGCGCTGGCCGCGGCGGCGCTCGCCTCCTTCGTCCTCCACATCCCGTTCCTGACGACGCCGCTGTCGGTCGACGAGGGCGGCTACGGCTACGTCGCGCGCTGGTGGGCGAGCGGGGCCGATCTCTACGGCGACGTCTGGGTCGATCGCCCGCAGGGCCTGCTGCTGCTGTACCGCTGGGCGATGGCTCTGCCCGGCGGGAACGCCTTCGACATCCGCCTGATGGCGGCGCTGTGGTCGTGCGCCATCGCGGTCGCGATCGGGCTCCTGCTGACGCGCCTCGCGGGCCGGCGCGCGGGCATCGCGGCCGCGCTGCTGAGCGGCCTGCTCTCGAGCTCGCCGGTGATCGAGGGCTTCACGGCCAACGGCGAGCTGATGGCCACGCTGCCCGCGCTGATCGCGCTCGCGCTCACCGCCCGCTGGCAGGTGCGCGGCGGGGTGCGCCTGATGTTCGTCGCCGGGCTCTTCGCCGGCGCGGCGTTCCTCGTCAAGCAGTCGGGCTACGACGGCGGGCTCGCGGCCGGCATCTGGCTCGCGCTCGCGGCCTGGCGCGGCTGGCGTCCCGCGGGCGAGGCGCTGCGCGCGCTCGCGGCGCTCGCGCTGGGCGTCGCGCTGATCATCGGCGTCGCGGTGCTGCACGGCGTTCTGACCGGCTGGGACGACTGGTGGTTCGCGATCGCCGACTACCGCCTCTCGGTCGAGAGCGTGACGACGGGCTCGGCCTCCGAGCGGCTCTCGCTGTTCGGCGACTCGCTGCGCACCGCCGGGCCGGTCGTGGGCGCGCTCTTCGCCGTCGCCCTGCCGGGCGCTGTGGACTCGCGCTGCGCCGGCCCGAGACGCGCCTGATCGCGATCTGGTTCCTGCTCTCGCTGACCGGCTTCGCGCTCGGCGGGCTCTTCCACGGCCACTACTACGTGGGTCCGCTGACGCCGCTCTGCGCGCTCGCGGCGCTCGCGCTCGGCGCGCTCTCGCTGCGTCCCGCGCTGGCGCTCGGGCTCGCCGTGCTGGTGCTGCCGATCTACAAGGCCTGGCCGTCGTACACGGCCGACGGGGTGCGCGAGCGCTCGCTGGCGTCGAGCTCGGACTCGCGCATCGTCAAGGACGCCGCGATCGCGCGCTACCTGAAGGCGCGCACGACGAGGAGCGACCGCATCTACGTGATGTACGCCGACGCGAGCCTCTACCTCGCCGCCGGATCGCCGCTCGCCCTACCCGTACCTCTGGTTCCTCGGCATCGCGCACATCCCGGGCGCGCTCCAGGAGCTGCGCGACACGCTCGCCGGGCCCGCGGCGCCGCTCTACATCACCGTCTTCCAGCAGCCCGAGACGATCGACAAGAGCACGCGGGCCGACGCGATCGGCACGACGCTGAAGCGCCGCTACGTCCGCGTGGCGACGATCGAGGGCATCCCGATCTGGCGCCTGCGCGGCTGAGCGTGCAATTGGGGCCAGGCCCCAATTGCACGGTCCGGCTCGCTCCCTGCTTCCGGGGCCGTCGAGGGAGGCCCTCGCCAGACCCTCGCGCTCCTACTTCGACGAACCCCTCATGCCGTGCACGGGGCGGCCGTGCGCGTGCCAGGCGAACAGCGTCATGGTCGGCAGGTCGTCCTCGTACGGGACGATGCGCGGGTTGCGGCCGACCTCCTTGCAGCGCTGCGCGATCGCGATCAGATCGTCGGCCGACGGCGTCACGATCACGAAGTGCGCGCCCGTCACGTACTCGAACTCCTGACCGCAGGCGGGACACGGCCAGGGGTCGGTGCGGATCGCGAACCAGTCGCCGTCGTCGATGTCCTCGCCGGAGTGCTCGGCGATCTCCTCGTCATCCCAGATGATCTGCTCGGCCGGGAGCAGCACGGAGCCGTCGTCCATGCCCGGCAGGATAGCTTCCGGCTCGCGCTTGCCGTGCGCGCGGCGGTTCGTCTAGACTGCGGGGCACGGAGCCTCGGGGGTCGGTTTCCCCGAGCCGCGCCGCGCGGCGAGGAGTGTCGCGCGTCATCCCGCGGACGTCTTCGAAGGAGCGCGCTGTTGCGCGAACTGTCGGTCTCCGCCGTGCCGGAGCCAGAGAAAGAACTCGATCTCGTGGACGCCGCCGCACAGGTCTCGGCCTGGTGCGGCGAGCCGTTGCTGTACGACGGGGACGACCCGGCGATGACGCTCGCCCCGGGCACGGCGCGCCGCCGTGCGCTCGATGCCGCGCTCGCCGAGATCGCCGAGGGCCGCGACGCCCCGAGCCCGGGCTGGCGCTTCCGCTTCTCCCTGATGCTCGGTCTCGAGCGGGTGCTCGCGGCCGATCAGCCCGCGCTGCTCAACGGCCTCACGCTGCGGCCGCACCAGGTCGACGCGCTCGCCGGCATGCTCGCCGCGCTGACCGCGGGCGAGGAGCGCGACGCCGATCTCGAGGAGGACGAGAACGGCGGCGACGAGCTCGCCGGCGACGCGGCGGAGGACGAGGACGGCGGCGAGAGCGGCGGCGGCGACGCCGACGAGGACGACGAGGACGACGAGGACGACGACGCGGACGAGGACGACGACGACGCGGACGACGATGACGAGGACGACGACGAGGACGACGCGGACGAGGGCGACGCCGAGGACGGCGACGTGGACGCCGAGAGCGTGCCGCCCGTGCCCGAGGAGCCGCGCATCAGATCCGCGCCGGCGGCGAGGAGGCGAGCGAGGAGGACGAGGCCGAGGTCGCCGCGGAGCCCGAGATCGACGATCCGGGCGCGGTGCGCCGCTACCGCTTCAAGCACCCGACCGCCTCGGGCAAGACGGTCGCGGCCGCGGGCTTCGTCGAGGCCTGCCGCACGGTCGGCGTGCTGATCCTCACGCACCGCCGGCTGCTCGTCGACCAGTTCATGCGCGACCTCAAGGAGCAGGGCTACGGCCCGCGCCTGATCGGCGCGATCGAGACGCGGCAAGCGGCTCCCGCGCCAGCCCGCCGTCACGGTCGAGACCTACGCCTGGTTCATCAAGCACGCGGCCGAGCTCAATCCCGGACGCCTACGGCGTGGTCATCTGCGACGAGGCCCACACGGCGCTCGGCGAGCGCACCGCCGAGACGATCCGCCGCTTCAGCCGGCCGACCTACATCGGCATGACGGCGACCGACCAGCTGCTGCAGAAGCACGTCGGCGACGTCTTCCCGGCCGAGGTCGCCGACTTCCCGCTGGCCGACGCCGTGCGCCGCGGCGTCGTCGCGCCGCTGCGCGCGCTGCGCGTCAAGCCGGGCGCGAGCCTGCGCAACGTGCCGGTCGTCGGCGGCGACTACGACCAGCGCGCGCTCGCCGAGGCGCTCGACCACGAGGCGCTCAACATGGCGGCCGCGATGCTCTATCGCGATCGCTTCGACCACCGCGCGGGCATCGTCTACGCCGCCGGCGTGGATCACGCCGAGCGCGTGGCCGCGGCGATGCGCGCGACCGGCCTGCGCGCCCGCTCGGTCAGCGGCCGCACGCCGCCGCGCGCGCTCGCGGCGACGCTCGCGGCCTACGAGCGCGGCGACATCAACGTGCTCGTCAACGCCCAGCTGCTGGCCGAGGGCTGGAACGCCCCGCGCGCGACCGTCTGCATGCACCTCGCGCCGACCGCGAGCCGCCGCGTCTACCAGCAGCGCATCGGCCGCGTCATGCGCCTGCACCGCCGCAAGGAGGCCGGCGTCGTCGTCGACTTCGTCGATCCCGCGGCGCCGCACTCCGAGCGCACCGTGACGCTCCACAGCCTGCTCGACGTCGATCTCTACAAGCCCGGCTCGCTGGTCACGCCCAAGCCGCCGCGCCGCCGCCAGCGCTGGCGCCGCCAGGCCCGCCCCGTGCTGCGCGACGCCGAGTGGCTGATCCCCGTGACCGACGATCCGGCCCGCCGGCGCGCGGTCATCGGCGAGCACTGGAAGACCGTCAGCGCCGACCGCCTGCCGCTCGACGAGCAGGAGTTCTGGGCCGAGACGGCCGCGCGGCGCGTCGCGCCGGCCGACCTGCCGCGCCTCGCCGAGACGCTCGCCAAGGTCGGCGAGACGACGCGCATCCGCTTCTTCGCGACCTGCGCCGCCGAGTGCAAGCACCGCTCGCTGCGCCGCATCGCGCTCGCCGACCTGGCGGCGCACCGCCCCGACATCAACACGATCGACCGCATGGTGCGCCTGATCGAGGCGGCGCCGACGTGGTCGAGCGATCGCGCGCAGGGCGCGCGCGTGCTGCTGCTCGCGATCGCCGCGGCCACGCTGCCCGGCTCGCAGTCGCAGCGCCTGAGCTGGACGTGGAAGCTGGCGCGCGCCTCGCGCGAGACGCAGTACCGCGCGGCCACCGCCGCCAGCCCCGGCGATCCGCGACCTGCTGCGCACGCTCGCCTCCTCGCGCGGCGAGGAGCACCAGGTGCGTGCGCGCCTGCTGGTCGCCTCGCTGCGCCAGGTCGAGCTGCCTGTGGCGGCCGCCGCCCTGGCGGCGGCGCTGACCCACGACGCGATCGCCGCGCGCACGATCGACATGGCCCGCGACGAGCTCGGCAGCGACGTCGAGGTGCTGGCGGCCGCGTTCGCGACGAACCTGCCCGAGCAGAAGCCCGAGCCGCCCGCCAAGGCGCGCCGCACGCGCAAGAAGCGCAGCAAGGACCGGCCGTCCGGCGGGAACGGCGGCCAGGCACGGCCAACGGCACGCGCGAACGGCAAGGCCGTCCAGCGCGCGCCGGGCGAGGCGGAGGCCGAGCGTCGCGGAGCCCGTCGCGGCCGGCACCGCCGAGAGCGCGGAGGATCCAGCGCCGCCGGCGAGGGCTGCGCCCGGTCGCAAGCGCCGCCGCCGTCGCCGTCGCCGCAAGGGCGGGGGCGAGGCGGGCCAGGCCCAGGCCGGCGGCGGGCGGCAGCGCGCCGAACGGCTCGGCGCCGGGTGGCGAGGCTCCGCAGCGCCGGCCGAGGCGTCCGCTGCCGCGAGCGCATCCGCGCCCGCGAGCAGGCGGAGGCGGCAAGGCGACGAAGAAGGGCTCCGGCAGACGTCCGCCGGCCGTAGCGGGCAGGACCCGGACACGAAGACGAAGGCGAAGGCGAAGGCGAACTTGAGCGAGCAGGCGAAGCGGGCCGGCAGCGTGGCCGCTGCGAAGCGCAAGGCCGCCGCATCCGGCGGCGAGCAGGGGCACGTCCGAGACGGCCGGCGGCCGACGGCGCGGCAAGGAGGGGGCCAAGCCGCGTCCCCGGCGGCGCAAGCGCGCCGTCATGGACGCCGCCTCGATCGGGCTCCCGCCGAAGACGCAAGGACGCCTGAGCGTGGCGCGGAAGGGCATCATCCTGGCCGGCGGGTCGGGCACGCGGCTGTACCCGGTGACGCGCGGTCGTCTGCAAGCAGCTGCTGCCGGTCTACGACAAGCCGATGATCTACTACCCGCTCTCGACGCTGATGCTCGCCGGCATCCGCGAGATCCTCGTGATCACGACGCCGCAGGACGCTGCCGGCCTTCGAGCAGCCTGCTCGGCGACGGCTCCGACTGGGGCCTCGAGCTCGTCCTACGCCGCAGCAGCCGAGCCCCGACGGGCTCGCGCAGGCGCTCCTGATCGGCGCGCGACTTCCTCGGCGGCGAGCCGTCCTGCCTCGTGCTCGGCGACAACATCTTCTACGGCCACGGCCTGACCGACGTGCTGCGCGCCGCGAGCGCCCAGCGAGCGCGGCGCGACGGTCTTCGGCTACCGGGTGCGCGACCCCGAGCGCTACGGCGTCGTCGAGTTCGACGCCGACGGCCGCGCGGTCGGCCTCGAGGAGAAGCCCGCGGCAGCCGAAGTCGAACTACGCCGTCACCGGCCTCTACTTCTACGACGGCAACGCGTCGTCGACGATCGCCGCCGACGCTCGCGCCCTCGCCGCGCGGCGAGCTCGAGATCACCGACCTCAACCGCGCGCTACCTCGAGCGCGGCGAGCTGATGGTCGAGCGCCTCGGCCGCGGCTACGCGTGGCTCGACACCGGCACCCACGAGTCGCTGCTGCAGGCCGCGAACTTCATCGAGACGATCGAGCAGCGCCAGGGCCTCAAGGTCGCCTGCCCCGAGGAGATCGCCTTCCAGCAAGGGCTGGATCGACCGCGAGCAGCTGCTCGCCCTGGCCGCGCCGCTGCGCAAGAACGGCTACGGCCAGTACCTGCTCGCGCTGGCCGACGGCGCGTTCGCCGGCACCGACTAGCGCTGCCCACTTGTCGATCGGGGGAACCTGTCGTATGGTGATCGAGTGACTCCTCCGATCGAGAGCGCGCCCATCGCAGGCGTCACCGTCGTCCAGCTGCGCAAGTTCGGCGACGAGCGCGGCTGGTTCTGCGAGCTGCGCCGCGAGTCGTGGTACCGCGAGCTCTCCGGCGGCCGCCCGTCGCTGCAGACCAACATCTCGTTCTCGCAGCAGGGCGTGGTGCGCGGCCTGCACTGGCACAAGCGCGGTCAGGACGATCTCTTCTTCTGCCCGCAGGGCCGCGCCAGGGTCGTGCTCTTCGATCGCCGCGAGGACTCGCCCACCGAGGGCGTCGCGTGGTCGATCGACATCGACGGCGACGACTGCAAGGCCGTCTACATCCCGGGCCAGGTCGCGCACGGCTTCGAGGCGCTGACCGACGTGGTGCTCTGCTACCACGTCACCGAGGAGTACGACCCGGCCGATCCGGACGAGCAGAACGTGCGCTGGGACGACGAGCGCGTGCGCCACCTCTGGTCGACGACGAGCCCGATCCTCTCTCCGCGCGACGCATGACCCGCGTGCTCGTGACCGGCGGCGGCGGCCAGCTCGGCCGTGAGCTCGCGCTGCAGCTCGGCGCCGATGCCGTGGCCCCCGGGCGCGCCGAGCTCGACGTGACCGACGCCGCCTCGGTGGCGCGCGCGATCGCCGAGCACGCCCCCGAGCTCGTCCTCCACACCGCCGCCTGGACCGACGTCGACGGCGCCGAGTCCGACCCCGAGGGCGCCCGCCTCGCCAACGAGGAGGGCAGCCGCAACGTCGCGCGCGCGGCGCGCGCGGCCGGCGCCGGCCTCGTCGGCTTCTCGACCGACTACGTCTTCGCGGGGAACGACCCGGAGGGCTACGACGAGGGCTCGCCCACCGGCCCGCGCAGCGTCTACGGCGCCACCAAGCTCGCCGGCGAGCGCGCGCTGCTCGCCGAGCACCCCGAGGCCCA
The DNA here is from genome assembly GCA_963834415.1 of uncultured Actinomycetes bacterium. Lineage (GTDB taxonomy): Bacteria > Actinomycetota > Thermoleophilia > Gaiellales > JALYLC01 > JALYLC01. The sequence continues at coordinate 403,276 of CAWIBP010000006.1, forward strand.
CGTCGTGCGCACGGCCTGGGTGTTCTCCCCGCGCGGCCGCAACTTCCTGCTGACGATGCTGCAAGCTCGGCGCCGAGCGCGACGAGCTGCGCGTCGTCGACGACCAGATCGGCTGCCCGACGGCGACGATGCACCTCGCGCGCGCGACGCTCGAGCTGGTCGAGCGCTGCCCGCCGGGCACCTACCACCTGGCCGGCGGCGGCTCGACGAGCTGGCACGGCTTCGCGAGCGCGATCATGCAGGACGCCGGCCTCGGCGCCCGCGTCGAGCCGATTCCGTCGAGCGAGCTGCAGCGGCCGGCGCCGCGGCCGGCCTGCTCGATCCTGCGAACCGTGCACGCCGACGCGCCACGGCTGCCACACTGGAGAGAGGGGCTGCGCGACTGTCTCGCCGCCCTTGCCAACGCGGAGGGAACGTGAGACGCATCCTCGTGACCGGCGGCTGCGGGTTCATCGGCTCGCATTTCGTACGGCGCCTGCTCGAGCGGCATGACGACGTCGAGGTCGTGAACCTCGACATGCTCACCTATGCCGGCAACCCGGCCAACCTCGCCGACGTCGCCGGGAGCGAGCGCTACACGTTCGTGCACGGCTCGATCTGCGACGCCGACGCCGTCGCGCGCGCGGCCGAGGGCTGCGAGGCGATCGTCAACTTCGCCGCCGAGACGCACGTCGACCGCTCGATCATGGAGGCCGGCGACTTCATCCAGACCGACGTCTTCGGCACCTACCTCCTGCTCGAGTGGATCCGCGACCGCGGCGGCCGCCTGATCCACGTCTCGACCGACGAGGTCTACGGCGACATCGAGGAGGGCTACGCGTCGCGCGAGGAGGACGCCCTGCGCCCGAGCTCGCCCTACTCGGCCTCCAAGGCCGGCGGCGATCTCCAGGTGCTGGCCGCGGTGCGCACCTACGGCGTCGACGCGGCGATCACGCGCGGCTCCAACAACTACGGGCCGAACCAGTACCCCGAGAAGCTGATCCCGCTGTTCACGACGAACCTGCTCGACGGCGAGCCGGTGCCGGTCTACGGCGACGGCCGCCAGTCGCGCGACTTCATCTACGTCGAGGACCACTGCGCCGGCATCGAGACGGTGCTCGAGCGCGGCGCGAGCGGCGAGATCTACAACGTCGGCGGCGGCAACGAGATCGAGAACATCACGACGACGACCCGCCTGCTCGAGCTCACCGGCCGCGACGAGAGCCACATCCGCTACGTCACCGACCGCCCGGGCCACGACCGCCGCTACGCGCTCGACACGAGCAAGCTGCAGGGGCTCGGGTGGAAGCCCGAGGTCACGTTCGACGAGGGGCTGCAGCGCACGGTCGAGTGGTATCGCGACAACCGCGGCTGGTGGGAGCCGATCAAGGCCGGCGGCGGCTTCGCGGAGTACCGCCGCAAGCAGTACGGCACCGCCGGCAGCTAGATGATTGATTCCGCGATGGCGGGTGTGTCGGGGCGCCTTCATCGCCTCCGTCTGGACGAACGCGCGCTGCGCGCGGGTCCGTCCAGACTGCGCTCGCTCCAGCCACCCCGACACGACCCCGCCCCCACGCAATCAACCATCTAGTCCCGGCCGCGTAGGCCGATGAGCGCAGGCGCTCCGTCCGGCGCGTCGGCGGCATCCGGCGGCGGCTATCTCGACGCGCTCGCGGTCGGCGAGTTCCGGGCGCTGTTCACGGCCTACACGGTCTCGATGCTCGGCGACATCGTGGCGGCCGTCGCGCTCACCGTGCTCGTGTTCGAGCGCACGGGCTCGCCGTTCCTGGCCGGCGTCACGTTCACGCTCGCTTTCGTGCCCTACCTCTTCGGCGGGGCGCTGCTCTCGAGCCTCGTCGACCGCGTGCCGCCGCGCCGGCTGATGATCTCGTGCGACCTGCTCTCGGCGGCGATCGTCGCGCTGATGGCGCTGTCGTCCGTGCCGATCCCCGTGCTGCTCGCGCTGCTCTTCGTCCTCGGCCTCGTCTCGCCGGTCGCCGCGGGCATGCGCAACACGCTGCTCGTGGTCGTGCTGCCGCCGAGCGCGTTCATCGCGGGCCGCTCGCTCTTCCGCATCGTCGCCCAGTCGGCGCAGGTCGTCGGCAACGGTGCGGGCGGCCTGCTGATCGCGCTCTCCTCTCCGCGCGGCGCGCTGCTGCTCGACTGCGCGAGCTTCGCCGGCTCGGCGCTCGTCGTGCGCTTCGCGACACGCGCCCGGGCGCCGCTCGGCGGCGAGGTCGATCCGGCGCTCCGCACGAACGTGCTCAGGGACTCGCTCGCGGGCATGCGGGCCGTGCTCGCCAACCGGCGCGTGCGGCGCGTGCTCCTGCTCGGCTGGCTCGTCCCGACCTGCGCCGTCGCCCCCGAGTCGCTGGCCGCTCCCTACGTCGCCGACCTCGGCCTCGGGCAGGGCGCGGCCGGATGGTGGCTCGCGGCGATCCCCGCCGGCACGATCGTCGGCGAGCTGATCGCGATCTGGTTCGTCCCGCCCGCCTGGCGCACGCGCCTGATCGCGCTGCTCGCGGCGACCTCGTTCGTGCCGCTGCTCGCCTTCGCGGGGCAGCCGGGGCTCGTCTACGCACTCCCGCTGCTGGTCGCGTCGGGCCTCACGAGCGCGTGGATCCTGGGTCTCGACGCGCTGATCCTCGAGGTCACCCCGGAGCACCTGCTCGGCCGCGTCTTCAGCGTCAACACGGCCGGGCTGATCTCGCTGCAGGGGCTCGGCTTCGCGGCCGCCGGCGCGCTCGCCGAGTTCGTCTCACCGCACGTCACGATCGTGGTCGCGGCGGTCACGGGCCTCGCCCTCGTCGCCTGGCTCGCGCCCGGGATCCACCGGCCCGCCGGGGAAGGCCCGGACGGGGCCTCCTCGCACGCCGCGCTACTCTGAGGGCTGGGCTGCGCCGCCCGGGCCTGCCCTCATCATGTTGCTGCGCCGCACCCATCTCGTGCTCGCACTCGTCGCTGCGCTGGCGGCGCCTGTCGCGGCGCCCGCCGACACGACGTACACCTTCACGGGCCACGGCTACGGCCACGGCGTGGGCATGGGGCAGTACGGCGCCCAGGGCTACGCGCTCCAGGGCTGGACGCATCAGCAGATCCTGGCCCACTACTACCAGGGCACGACGCTCGGGCCGGGCGGGGTCTCGCAGGTGCGCGTCCTGCTCCAGGAAACGCTGCCGGCGGCTTCCGCGAGCTCGCCGTCGGGCATCACGGCCTCGGACGAGGGCGGCACGGCCACGGTCGCGTCGCCGGGCGCGGGGGTCGTCACCGTCCGCAAGGACGCCGACGGCTTCACGGTGCTCGACGCGGCCGGCGCCGAGCTCGCACGCGGCTGGGCCGGGCCCGTCGCGCTCGCTGCCACCGACGGCTCGCCCGTGACGCTCGTCGGAGCGGCGCTCAACTCCGTGCGGGACGGGCGCTACCGCGGGCGTCTGCGGGTCCTCGCGGGCACGAGCGGCGTGACGGTCGTCAACGTCCTCTCGCTCGAGAGCTACCTGCGCGGCGTCGTCGCGCGCGAGATGCCCTCGACCTGGCAGCCCGAGGCGCTGCAGGCGCAGGCCGTCGCGGCGCGCACCTACGCGATCGCGACGCGCAAGGCCGCGACCAGCCCGTACGACCTCTTCCCCGACGAGCGCAGCCAGGTCTACGGCGGCATCTCGGCCGAGGTCGCGACCTCCTCCGCGGCCGTCGACGCCACCGCCGGCGAGGTCGTGCTCTACCAGGGCAAGCCGATCGTGACCTACTTCTCGTCCTCGTCGGGCGGCCGCACCGCGAATGCGGGGGAGGTCTTCGCCGATGCCGCGCCCGTGCCGTATCTCACGTCCGTCGACGACCCGTTCGACACGCTCTCGCCGTACCACGACTGGACGCTCTCGCTGGACGACCGCGCGCTCGCCGCAGAAGGCCGCGTATCCCGGCCTCGTGACGGGCGTGCACGTCGCCTCGTACCCGTCGGGGCGCGTGCGGGCGGTCACGATCAGCGGCAGCGCCGGGCAGCTCGAGCTGGGCTCCGCGCTCGCGCGCAAGCGCTTCGGGCTGCGCTCGACGTGGTTCGTCGTGACTCCCACGACGCCCGTGCCGGTGATCGGGAAGGTCTCGCTGAGCGCCCGGGTCGCCCGCAACCGCGTGCTCCTCGACGGCACCGCGCCGCCTGGCGAGGCGACGCTCCAGGGCCGCGCCCGGGGCGGCTGGCGCGACCTCGCGACGCGCCCCGTCGGCGCGAACGGCGCGGTCGCCTTCCGGCGCCTCGTCGGCGAGGCGAGTCGCTACCGGCTCGTGGCCGGGATCGCTCGTGACGGCGCCGGTGCCCGTCGTGCGGAAGTCGGGCGTCATGCTGCGCGGGCGCCCCGGCGCGCGGCTGCACGGGCGGCTGTTCCCGAGCGGCGCGCGCGGCTCGGTCGTGCTCCAGCACGTCGTCGGCGGCCGCTGGAAGTGGGTCGCGCGCGTCACGAGCAAGGCCGACGGCAGCTTCCGCTTCCCGGTGCGCGCGAGCGGCGGCCGCTGGCGCGCGACCTGGCGCGGCGCCGGCCCGTTCCTCGCCGCGCGCTCGCCGGAGCTGCGCGTCGGCGCGCGCTCGCTGGCCTGGACGCCCACCGATCCGCTCGCGGCGCGCGAGTGGAACCTCGCCGCCGTCAACGCCTTCGCCTACGCCGACGTGCTGCCGGTGCTGCAGGACGCACCCGTCACCGTGGCCATCATCGACAGCGGCATCGACCGCACGAGCCCCGATCTGACGGGCGCCGTGCCGCTCGCGCCGATCGACGAGGCGCGCGATCCGACCACGTCGCTCGTGCACGGCACGGCGGTCGCCGGGATCATCGCCGCCGACGCCAACAACGGCATCGGCGGCGCTCGGCGTCGGCGCCCCCTACGTGCGCCTGCTCGACTACCGCGTCGTCGGCGGCGGCGACGTCGATCCCGAGGTCGAGGCGCGGGCGATCCGCAACGCCGTCGGCGCCGGCGCGCGCGTCATCAACCTCTCGCTCGGCGGGAACCGCGATCCGAAGAACCCGGCGCTCGACGAGTTCTCGCGCGCCGAGCGCGACGCCGTCTCGTACGCCGTCAGCCAGGGGGTCGTGGTCGTCGCGGCGGTCGGGAACTCGCCGTCCGGGACGGGCGCCTACGCGAGCTGGCCGGCCGCGCTCCGACACGTCATCGGCGTCTCCTCGCGTCGATCAGCGGCTCGCCTGGTCGACGTTCTCGAACACCGACCCGGTCTACAACGACATCGCAGCGCCCGGCGAGGGCATCATCACCACGGTGCCGCGCTCGCTCGCGCCGACCGGCTCGTCGCTCGACGCCCCGCCCGGGACGACGTCGGCACCGCGGGCACCGTGCTCGGCACCTCGTTCGCGGCGCCGCACGTCAGCGCGGCGGCCGCGGTGCTGCTGGCGCGCCACCCCGAGCTCACGCCGAGCCAGGTCCGGTGGATCCTCGAGCGCACGGCGCGCCGCCTCGGCGACGCGAGCGGCGTCGGGCGCGATGCGCTGACGGGCTTCGGGCTGCTCGACGTCACGGCCGCGGTCAAGCTCGTGGAGGGCCCGCCGTCGGGCGTGCCGCCGCCCGATCGCGAGCGAGCCGAACGACGTCGCCGCCGACGCTCAGACGCTCCCCACCTCGGTCGGCTTCACCGATGCGATCGCCGACTTCGGAGACGACCGGCGCGACGTCTACAAGGTCTTCGTGCGACGCGGCTCGACGCTGCAGATCCGCACCGAGGGCCTGCCGCTGGGCGGCAATCTCGGTCTCGACGTCGCCGTCTACGCGCCCGACTCGCGCGACCTCGCGAGCTCGCTGGTGCGTCCGCTGCGGAGCAGGCGCGCGGCCGAGCGCGAAGAGCCTGCTGCGCGTGCGCAACACCTCGCTCCGCGACGGCTACTACCTCGTGCAGGCCACGGTGCGCCGCGGCTGGGGCGCCTACCGGCTGCGCTGGAACGTGACGCCCAGCCAGCAGTAGCGAGCGCGCGCCCTACTGGGCGTCGAGCAGCTCGTCGGCCGGCACGTCGCGCAGCACGCGCGCGGGCTGGCCCACGACGACGGTGCGCGCCGGCACGTCGCGCAGCACGATCGCGCCCGCGCCGACGAAGGCGTCCTCGCCGATCTCGACGCCGGGCAGCAGGATCGCCCCGCCGCCGACGCGTGCGCCGCGGCGCACGACCGCGCCCTTCATCAGCTCGCGCCGGCGCTCGGTGCGGCCCATGAAGTTGTCGTTCGTGGTCACGACGCAGGGAGCGATGAAGACGTCGTCCTCGAGCTCGCAGTAGGCCGTCACGTAGGCCTCGGCCTGGATCCGCACGCGCGCGCCGATCGTCGTGTCGTTCTCGACGGTCGCGCCGCGGCCGACGACGCTGTCGCGGTCGATCGTGACGCGCTCGCGCACGACGGCGAGATCGCCGACGATCACGTTGTCGCCGAGGCGCGAGCCCGCGAAGACGATCGCGCCCGCCGAGATCGTGCAGCCCGCGCCGACGACGAGGCCCGGCAGCGGGTCGCGCCGCGCGGTCGACTGGCCGCCGAGCGCCGGGCGCTTGCCGAGCACGGCGTTGTCGCCGACCACGGTGCCCGCGCCGATGCTGCAGCCGTCGTGCACCACGGCGTTGGCGCCGAACTGCACGCCCTCGCCGATCGTCACGTCGGCGCCGACGTGGAGGTTCGGGCCGCGCGGATCGGGAGCCAGCGTCACGGCTTCAGCTGCATGACGCGGCCGCCGTCGTCGAGCGACGCCTGCATGGCCTCGAGCACCTCGACCACCGCGAGGCCCTCGCGCCCGTTGCAGCGGGGCTCGCGGCCCTCGGCGATCGCGTCGACGAACTCCTGGCACTCGAGCCGCAGCGGCTCGTCGTTCGGGATGCGCGGGATCGAGATGTCGCCGAAGCGCACGCTCACGTACTCGCCGTAGGAGTCGGTGCTGCGCGGCCGCGAGACGCTCTTGTCGTAGATCGTCACCTTGCGGTCGGTCTCCATGTCGTCGAACACGACCATCTTCTCCGAGCCGACGACGGTCAGCTTGCGCATCTTGTGCGGGTCGAGCCAGCTCAGGTGGAGGTGCGCGACGACGCCCGACGGGAACTGGAGGTAGCCGAAGACGACGTCCTCGACGCCGTCCCGCACGAAGCACTCGCCGCGCGCCGGGGCCTCGATGGGCCGCTCGCCGACGAGGTCGAGCAGCACGGAGACGTCGTGGGGCGCCGAGGCTCCAGAGCGCGTTCTCGTCGGCGCGCACCTGGCCGAGGTTGACGCGGTTGCCGTAGAGGTAGTAGACCTCGCCGAGCTCGCCCGAGTCGATCAGCTCGTGGACGAGCCGAGCGCGGGGTGGAACCGCAGCAGGTGGCCGACCATCAGCACGCGGTCGGCCTGCTCCGCCGCCTCGACGAGGTCGCGCGCGTCGTCGACGCTGGCGGCGAGCGGCTTCTCGACGAACACGTGCTTGCCGGCCTCGAGCACCCTGAGGCCGAGCGGCTGGTGCGTCGGCACGCTCGAGGCGACGACGATCGCGTCCAGGTCGGGTCGTCGAGCAGATCGTCGAAGTCGGCCGTGAAGCGCGCCTGCGGATACTGCGGCGCGTAGCGGTCGCGGTTCTCGGCCGAGAGGTCGCAGCACCATGCGAGCTCCGCGACGCGCGACATGTTGCGCACGACGTTCGGACCCCAGTAGCCGAGGCCGACGACGCCGATCCGCACGGTCACAGCTTGACGACCTTGCCGTCCGCGCTGCCGATCGACCCGGTGGCGTTGCGGAAGTCGACCACGAGCCGGGCGTCCTCGACGAGGTCGGCGTAGTCGATCGAGGAGTGGTCGGTGACGACGACCACGCAGTCGGCGCTCGCGACGGCCGTCGCGAGCGGCACCGAGTCGAGCGCAGCCCGTGGCGCAGCTCGGGCACGTGCGGGTCGTGGTAGCTGACGTCGCAGCCCTCGGCGAGCAGCAGCTCGATCAGCTTCAGGGCGGGCGACTCGCGCGTGTCGTCGATGTCGGGCTTGTAGGCGACGCCGACGATCAGCACCGAGGATCCGCGCAGCGGCTTGGAGTGGCCGTTGAGCGCGCGCTCGACCTTCTCGCGGCAGACGTACGGCATGTTCTGGTTGACCTTGCCGGCCAGCTCGATGAACTCCGTGTGGAAGTCGAACTGGCGCGCGCGCCACGAGAGGTAGAACGGGTCGAGCGGGATGCAGTGGCCGCCGAGGCCCGGGCCGGGCGTGAAGCGCATGAAGCCGAAGGGCTTCGTGGCCGCGGCGTCGGCGACCTCCCAGACGTCGACGCCCATGCGGTCGCAGAGCATCGCCATCTCGTTCATGAGCGCGATGTTGACCGAGCGGAAGATGTTCTCGAGCAGCTTGGCGAGCTCGGCGGTCTCGGGCGCGGAGACGCGCACGAGCGTGTCGATCGCCTTGCCGTACATCGCCACGGCGCGCTCGGTGCAGGCCGGCGTCAGCCCGCCGACGATCTTCGGCATCGTGCGCACCGTGTAGTCGGTGCGGCCCGGGTCGATGCGCTCCGGGCGAGATCGCCAGGTGGAAGTCGGTGCCGGCCATGAGCCCCGAGGCGCTCTCCAGCAGCGGCCCCATGTGCTCGCGCGTCGTGCCGGGGTAGGTCGTCGACTCGAGCACGATCAGGTGGCCGCGGCGCAGGTGCGGCGCGATCGACTCGGTCGCGGCGGTGATGTACGAGAGGTCCGGCTCGCGGTTCTCGGTCAGCGGCGTCGGCACGCACACGATCACGTCGTCGCACGCGGCGACCTCGGCGTAGTCCACCGTGGCGCGCAGCAGGCCGCGCGATACGAGGTCGCCGAGCACCTGCGGCGTGACGTCCTCGATGTACGAGTCGCCGGCGTTGAGGCGGCCGACGCGCGGGGCGTCGGGCTCGACGCAGAGCACGGCGTGACCGGCCTCGGCGAAGGCGACGGCGAGCGGCAGGCCGACGTAGCCGGCTCCGATGACGGCGATGTGCTCGGGTCCACAACGGCTCAGCCTAGCCGATGGCCACCCGGGCGACGACCAGATCGAGCCATCCGCTCGGCGGCGTGGCCGTCGCCGTAGACCTCGCGGGTGCTCCGTCCGCGCGGCGGCGCGGCGACTGCCGCGGCGATCGCGGCGGGGTCGTCACCGACGAGCACGTTCCAGCCGAGCTCCACGGTCTCGACCCACTCGGTGCTCTCGCGCATCGTCACGCAGGGCACGGAGTGGAGATAGGCCTCCTTCTGGACGCCGCCCGAGTCGGTCAGGCAGACGCGCGCCGCGCGCAGCAGCGCCGTGAAGTCGAGATAGCCGAGCGGCGGCAGCACGTGCACGCGCGCGCTCGAGGCCGGCCAGCAGTCCTGCGCGCCCGAGCGCCTCGCGCGTGCGCGGGTGCAGGGGCAGCACGACGGGGCCCGTCGACGCGCGCGAGGCCCTCCGCGAGCCGCCCGAGTGCCGGCTGCTCGGTGTTGGCCTGGCGGTGCGCCGTCGCGAGCGCGTAGCCGCCGGGCTCGAGGCCGAGCGCCGCGGGGTAGGCCGAGCGCTCGCTCGCGAGCGGGCCGAGCAGGCGCGCGAGGTCGACCATGACGTCGCCGACCAGCTCGGCGCCGCGCGTGATGCCCTCGGCCGCGAGGTTCGCGACTGCGGTCTCGGACGGGCAGAGCAGCAGCCGCGAGAGGCGATCGCAGACGACGCGGTTGACCTCCTCGGGCATCGCGCATGTCGAACGAGCGCAGGCCGGCCTCGACGTGCGCGAGCGGCAGGTTCAGCTTGGCGGCCACGAGCGCGCCCGCGAGCGTCGAGTTGGTGTCGCCGTAGACGAGCATCGCGTCCGGCCGTAGCTCCAGCGCCGCGCGCTCGATGCCCACCAGCATCGCGGCGGTCTGCTCGGCGTGGCGGCCGGAGCCGACGGCCGAGCTGCACGTCTGCGGCGCGCAGGCCGAGCTCCTCGTTGAAGACGCGCGAGAGCTCGTGGTCGTAGTGCTGGCCCGTGTCGGCGACCACGAGGTCGACGTGCTCGGCCAGCTCGGCGTGCAGCGGCGCCGCCTTGACGAACTGCGGGCGGGTGCCGGTGACGGAGAGGAGGCGCACTGCTCAGAGGGTACGCGGGCGGCGGCGGCGTGCGGCGGCACCGCATGTCTTTTGTGGTATTGACAATTTGTTATGTTAGCCCCGAGCCTGGTGGCATCGACGCAGTCCTCGACCCCGGGCCCGTCCTCAGCCTGCGCGCTGCGGCGTGCATGCTGGCGGGCGACGCGCGCGACACGAGCGCCGGCATCCGGGTGCGGCGGGCCGTGGACGCGCAGCTGCGCCGGGCCGGGGTCGAGCTGCAGGACTCGGGCGACGTGCGCACCGAGGTCGTGCTCGCGCTGCTGACCGCGCCCGCGGCCGACCTCCGCCTGCCGCTCGAGCTCGTGTGCGCCCGGGCCGCCGTGATCGCCCGCAACAAGGCCGTCGATCACGGACGCCGCAGCGCGCGCGCGCCGATCGCGGTCGCCGACCTGCCCGAGCCCGCGGCCGAGGGCGCGCGCCCCGGCTCGCTCGCCGACGGCCTCGACGACGTCGTCGCGTTCGCCCACATGCGCCGCGTGCGCAGCGATCTCGCCCGCGCGCTCGACGGCCTCGAGCCGTCGCAGCGCGCAGCCATCTCGGCGCACGCAGAGGGCGGCGCGGCCGGGGCTGCGGGCCTGCCGCGCTCGACCTACTACCGCGTGCTCGCGCACGCCCAGGCGCGGCTGCGCAGCGACCTGCGCGGGCGTCTGACCGGCCTCGGCGCGCTCGGCGACCTCGCCCGCGGCGCCCGCGAGCTGTTCGCCCACGCCGAGGCGACGCATGCCGCGGTCGTCGCGGGCACGGCCGTCGTCGCCGCGACCGCCGCCGTCGGCGTCGGCGTCGGCCTCACGGGCGGCAGCCCGCCGCCGCTCACGCTGCCGCCGACGCCGGTGCAGTCGCTCGGCGGGCGCAGCCAGCCCCCGCCGCCACCGGTGCCCGCGACGCACACGCTCGTCGTGCGCGGCGCGGCCGCCGCGCGCGTGCGCCCGGCCACCTCCGTCAAGCCCGCAAGACCCTCGCCTGCCGCCACCAGGGCAGCCGCCGCCGTCGCGGCGGCCGCCTCCGGCTGCTCCTACGACCCATCCGCCTACGAATGCTGAGAATCGAGTCCCACATGCGCAGTGCCGCCGTCCTCGCCGTCGCCCTGCTCGGCCTCTGCCTGCCCGCCCCGGCGCTCGCCGGCAACTTCATCGTCCCGTTCGGCTCGGGGACGTCGATGGGCCTGGCGGGCTGGTCGGGCAAGGCCGACGCGGGCGCGATCTGTGGCTACGAGGGCAACTCGACGATCTTTCTGAACGCGGGCACGCTGCCGGCGCACTCGGGGTGCTTCCTGATCTTCAACGCGCCGGCCGCAGCGGGCGTCGTGGCCGTGAACGTGCGCCACGGCTGGACGAAGGCGAGCCCGGCGACCGCGCTCTGCGCCTACTCGCACTCCGCGCAGCCGGGCGGCACGATGCGGCGCTGCGCGGGCGGCACCTACGACGACGCCTTCGCGGCGAGCGGCTCCAACTGGGTGCAGATCGGGCTCTACAACGAGAGCGGCTCGCCGATCTCCCTGACGACCGCGCGGGCCAACAACATCGTCTACCTGAACGGCGGCGTCACGCTCTCGGATCCGACGCCGCCGATCGTCGCCGCCACGGCCCCGACGGGCGTCCAGAACGGCGGCTCGGCGCCGCTGACGTGGTGCGGTGTCCGACGCCGAGAGCGGGGCGTCCGTCGACCGGCTACGCGATCGACGGCGGCGCGGTGCAGGTGCTGCGCGGGCAGGCCTGCTCGTGGCTCTGCGGCACGTCGGCTTCCGGCAGCACGAGCCTCGACCTCAGCGGGCTCCCCGACGGACCGCACTCGCTGACCGTCTACGCGTGGTCGTACGCCGACATGACCGCGACGGCCGGCCCGTTCCTGTTCCACGTCGACCGCACCGCGCCGGCTGCGCCGCTGCTCGCCGTCGCGCCCGATCCGGCCGCGCCGTCGCCCGGCTGGTGGGGGCACGGGCCGGTCGCGCTCGCGATCTCGACCACGACCGCCAATGACGTCGCGAGCTCGCGGCTGCGCGTGTACGCACCGTCCGGCGCCGTGCTCAGCGACGAGACGACCGCGGGCGCGCTCGTCCGCGCCACGATCCCCGCCGCCGCGTTCACCGGGCCCGGCAGCTACGGCGCCGACATCGTCCAGTGCGACGGCGCGAGCCACTGCACGACCTCGGCGCGCGCGCTGATCCGCTGGGACGGCGCCGCGCCGGCGACGGGAGCCGAGGGCTCGGCCCCGCCGCTCGGGCTGCTCGCGGCCCGCGACGGCGCGCACATGCGCTGGCCCGACGCGGCCGGAGCGGGCGCGAGCGGCCTGGCAGGCGCCTACACCGGCATCGGCGCGACCCCGGCGGCTGCGATCGCGAGGGCGCTCGCCGCCGGATCCTGGGAGACCGGCGTCTCCGGCACGACCGAGACGGCAGTGCCGGCGGCTGCGATCCACGGCGCCGGGCAGGTCTGCCTCGCGATCCGCCCGCTCTCGGGCGCGGGCATCGCGGCGGTCTCCGCGAGCGTGCGCTGCGCGCCCGTCGACGAGCAGCCGCCGGTCGTCGCGATCACGGGCGCCGTCGCCTGGAGCGGCGGCGCGCAGACCGTCGAGGTGACGGCCGACGACGCCGGCGGCGCGTCGCTCGCGCGGGTGTTGCTCGACGGCATCGCCGTCGCGGCACCGGGCGGCGGCATCCTCATCAGCGGCGAGGGCACGCACGTGCTGCGCGCGCTCGCCCGCGACTCGGCCGGCAACGAGACGGTCGCCGAGCGGAGCCTCGGCGTCGATGCGACGGCGCCCGCCGTGGGGACGATCTCGGCCGACTTCACCGCGCGCGAGGTGCGCGTCGGGGTTGCGGACGCGCTCTCCGGCGTCGGCTCGGCCGAGGTGCGGCTCGCCGGCGCGCTGCTCGAGACGCGCATCTCGGTCGACGGCAGCACCGCGATCGCGCGCGTGCCGGCGGGCATCGCGCTCGACGGCGCCGCCGTGAGCGGTGCGCGTCCTGGACTCCTCCTCCCCGGCCAACGCGGCCGAGCGCAGCGCGACCCTGACCGCGCGCCCGCGGCCCGTCCTGCGCGGCCTGGCGGCCGCGAACGGGCGCGTGACGTGGGCGCGTCGTCGGCCGCCGCGCCCGCGCGCATCGAGCTGTGGGCCTATCCCAAGGGACGCGAGCCGCCGGCTCGTCGGCACGTATCCGCCGAGCGCCGGGCGGCGCCTTCAGCATCCGCGTGAAGCCCGCCCGCACGACGCGCTACGCCGTCGCGGTCGCCGAGAGCGAGCAGCTGCGCGGGCTCGCCGAGCAGGTCGCGGGCACCGTCCGGGTGAGCGCGCGGATCGAGGCGCTGCGCGTGCGCGTGCGCGGCGGCAGCCTGGTCGTGAGCGCGCGCTTCGCCGGCCGCGGCGAGGCCACCCGCCTGCATCTGCTCGTGCACGACTGCGCGGCGGCCGCTGGGTCGAGGGCTGCCTGCGAAGGGCGGCCGGGCGTGCACCTCGAGCGCAGCGGGCCGCGTGTGGGGCACCTGCCGACTCCCGCAGAGCGCGCGCGGACGCGCCTGGACCTACCGTCTCGTGCTCGCGGCGCCCTCGAGCGCCTGGCCGTGGCGCACGCCTTCGAGCAGCTCGGTCAGCGTGCTCCTGCCGCTGTGAGACGGAATGTGGGACCTCGACCGTCCCCTCGCGCGACTCCCAGGTGAAGGCCGTGATCCGCGCGGCCCACACACCTCGGAGGCGCGCGTGTCGGTCGGACTCCTCGCCCTGTGGGTCGGCTGGCCCGGGGGCCTCGCGCTCTTCGCCTGCGGCCGCGCCGTACGCGTGATCGGCAGGCAGTCGCGATCTGCTCGTACACCAGCGCGGGGAAGGCGTCCGAGAGCTCGCTCGTGAGCGACGTCATCTGACCGAGCGCGAGCAGGACGCCGAGCGCGATCAGCACGACGCCCGAGCCGCGGATCAGGAGCGGCGTGTGCCGCCGCAGCGGCGCGAGGCTCGCGAGGCCGCGCGTGAAGAGCAGGCCCGAGAGCAGGAACGGCACGCCCAGGCCGAGCGAGTAGACGGCCAGCAGGAGCGCGCCGTCGAGGGCGTGGCCGGAGCGGCCCGCGAGCGCGAGGATCGCGGCCAGCGTCGGGCCGACGCACGGCGTCCAGCCGATGCCGAAGCCGGCGCCCGCGATCACGGCGCCGACCGGCCCGGCCGGCCGGCGAGCGGAGTGCAGCCGGCGGTCCTGCTGCAGCAGCCGGCCGCCGAAGCCCGCGAGCACGACGCCCATGGCGATGATCAGCAGCACCCGAGACGATCTCGAGCGTCCGCCGGTGCTCGGTCAGCGCGTCGCCGATCGAAGCCGGCGCCCGCCCCGAGCGCGGTGAAGACCGCCCCGAAGCCGAGCACGAAGGCCGCGGTCGCGATGACGACGCGGCGCGTCTGGTCGCCGAGCTCGTCGAACGAGACGCCGGAGACGTACGAGAGGTAGGCCGGCACGAGCGGCCACACGCAGGGCGAGAGGAAGGAGATGACGCCGGCCGCGAAGGCCGCGCTGAGCCCGACCGGCGAGAGCGCGATCTCGGCGAGGACGGGCATCAGTCCCGCTCTACGCGCCGAGCGCGCGGAGCTCGGCCCGAGCCGCGCGACGGTCTGCGGCCCGACCAGGCGGTCGACCACCGTGCCCTCGGCGTCGACACGACCGTCGTCGGCATGCCGACGATGCCGTAGGCGTTGCTGAGGTCGCAGCACGCGCGGCGCACGCTCGGGAAGCTCCAGCCCGGTCGCGCGCGAAGCGCGCGCCTCGACCGCGCGCGCGTCGATCGCCACCCCCGCGACGTGGGCCGCGCGCCGCCGAGCGTGTCCGCGAAGTCGCGCAGCTGCGGGGCCTCCTCCTTGCACGGGATGCACCAGGTCGCCCAGAAGTTGATGAACGCGGGCTTGCCGCGCAGCGACGCGAGCGTGAACGTCCCGCCCTCGAGCGTCGCGCCCGCGATCGGCGGCGGCGGCGAACGGTCGAAGCCCTCCGGAGGCACCGTCGACGTTCGTCGTCGCGGGCGCCGGACACGTCGTCCTGGTTGCTCACGCCCGTAGGCGAAGACGGCGCCGATGGCGATCAGCGCGACGAGTCCCGCGACCAGCCTCCGGCTCATGGGCGCACCCTACCGCTCCTATGCTCCCGGCCATGCAGATCAAGGCGGCAGTCCTGTGGGAGTCCGGCGCACCGCTCAGCGTCGAGGAGGTCGAGCTGGCCGAGCCCGGCGCCGGCGAGGTGCGCGTGCGCATCGCCGCGGCGGGCGTGTGCCGCTCCGACCTCCACGTCATGGACGGCACGTGGCCCTACGACCTGCCCATGGTGCTCGGCCACGAGGGCGCCGGCATCGTCGACGCGGTCGGGCCGGGCGTGCTCGCGCCGAAGGTCGGCGACGCGGTCGCGCTCGCCTGGGTCACCGCCTGCGGCCGCTGCCGCGCGTGCGCCGCCGGCATGCCGGCGCTGTGCGAGATCGGCTCGCACCTCCACCGCATGCCCGACGGCACCTCGCGCCTGCGCGCACGGGGGCAGGATCTCGGCCACTTCATGGCCACCGCGTGCTTCGCCGAGCACGTCGTCGTGCCGGCCACGCAGGCGGTCGAGCTGCCCGCGGGCGCCGATCTGGAGGTCGCCGCGCTGATCGGCTGCGCGGCGATGACCGGCGTCGGCGCCGTCTTCACCACCGCGGCGGTGCGGCCCGGCGAGCGCGCCGTCGTGTTCGGCTGCGGCGGCGTCGGCCAGTGCATCGTCCAGGGCCTGCGCGCCGTCGGGGCGTATCCCATCGTCGCCGTCGACGTCACCGAGGGCGCGCTCGAGCTGGCGCGCGCCTCCGGGCGCGACCGACACCGTGCTCGCCGGCGCGGACGACGATCGCCGAGCGGATCGAGCGCGCGACGCGCGGCGGCGCCGACGTCGCCTTCGAGGCGCTCGGCCGCCCCGCCACGATCGAGGCGGCCTACGCGTCGCTCGCGCCCGGCGGCCGCGCGGTGATCGTCGGCATGCCCTCGCGCGAGGCGACGATCACGATCAACGCCTTCAGCCTCGCGGGCTCGGCGCTCTCGCTCGTCGGCTCGCTCTACGGCTCGGCGCGCCCGCACCTCGACGTGCCGCGGCTCGTCGAGCTCGAGGACGCCGGGCGGCTCGACCTCGGCTCGCTGATCGCGCGCCGCTACCCGCTCGCCGACATCAACGACGGCCTACGACGACCTGCGCTCCGGGCGCTCCCGGGCGCGGCGTCATCACGTTCGCCTGAGCAGCTCAGGCGCCGGCAGAGCGCGACGATCGCGCCGACGCGCGGCCCGACGCTGCCGAGCTCGATCCACTCGCGCTCGGTGTGATCCTCGTCGCCGACCGGGCCGAGCCCGTCGACCGTCGGCACGCCGACGTGGCTCGTCCAGGAGCCGTCGGAGACGCCGCCGGCGGCCTCCTCGAGCGCGACCTGGCCGGTGCGCCGCGAGCGCGCGCGAGCGCCGCGTCGGCGAGCGCGGGGGCGCGCAGCATCGGCGGGAAGCCGCGGTCGTCGCTGAAGCCGAACGACACGCCGTCGTGGTCGCGCGACCGCGCGCATGCGGCCGAGCGCGAAGTCGAGGTCGGCGTCGTCGAGCGCACGCACGTCGATCGTCCCCCAGGCCTCGGCGGCACGGTGTTCTTGACCTCGCCCGCGTGCAGCTGCGTCGCGACGGCCGTCATTCCCGGCGCGGGCGCGATGCAGCTCGCCCTCGATGCGCAGGAGCTCGCGCGCCAGCGCGCGCAGGGCCGAGCGCCCCTCGTCGGGCGAGGTGCCGGCGTGCGCCGGCACGCCGCGCGCCGTGAGCGTGACCCAGCAGCCGGCCTTGCGCGAGGTCACGATCGCGCCCGACGCGCGCCCGCACTCGAGGCACAGCGCCGCGTCGGCACCGCGCATCGACGGCGAGCGTGAAGGGCGCGACGTTGCGGCCCTCCTCGTCGGGCACGCAGTGCAGCTCGACGGCTGCGTCCGTCCCGCTGCGGGCGAGCTCCTCGAGCGCGGCGAGCCCGACGAGCACGCCGCCCTTCATGTCGGCGACGCCGGGCCCGAGCGCGCGGGCGCCCTCGACGCGCAGCGGGCGCGCCGCGGCGGTGCCGAGCGGCGAAGACGGTGTCGTGGTGGCCGAGCAGGAGGATGCGCCGGCCGCCGGGGCGCTCCGCGTCCGGCGCACGAGGTGCAGCCCGACGGGCGAGGGCACGAGCTCGACCGCGAGCCCGCGCCCCGCGCCCAGTGCGCGAGCAGCGTCGCGCAGGCGTCGAGCCCCTCGTGGTGGCCGGTCGGCGAGTCGATCGCGCACAGCTGCCGCAGGCGCTCGACGTAGGCGGGAGGCGGGGCGGTCGTCACGCGGCAATCTAGACGGATGCGGACCGTGCAGATCGGGGCCAGGCCCGCAATTGCACGGCCCAGGCCCCAATTTCTTGGCGCAATGCACGCTACGCGGCGCGCAGCAGCGGCAGCCGGCCGCCCGGGCGCGTCGGCAGCACCCGCGCCGGCCTCGACGCCGAGCCAGCTCTCGAGCAGCGTGGCGTAGACGGTGCGGAAGTCGGTCGTGACGAGCAGGTTCTCGTCGGCGTCGAGGCGCGCGAGCCCGGGGAACTCGCTGCGGATGCCGCCGTTCGCGCGGTTGCCCACGAGCAGCAGCAGGCCGCCGGCGCCGTGGTCGGTGCCGCCGCGAGTCGTTGTCCTCGGGCCGGCGGCCGAACTCGCTCCAGACCAGCGTGAGCACGCGGTGGCGAGAGCCCGCGCCGTCGAGGTCGGCCTGCCAGGCGCGCAGCGAGTCGCCGAGGTCGGCCAGCAGGTCGGCGTGCGCCGTCGGCCTGCGCGTCGTGCGTGTCGAAGCCGCCGCGCGAGATCGTCGCGACGCGCGTCCCGAAGCCCGCGCCGAGCATGCGCCCGAGGTTGCCGAAGGCCTTGCCGAGGTCGCGTGTCGGGATACGGCAGCGGCGGCGGAGCGGGCTTCTCCTCCTTGGCGAGCGGCTCGAGGCGGTCGTGGGTCTCGATCGTGTTGCCGTACATCGAGCGCACGGCGCGCAGGGCGGGATGCTTCGCGCGCGCGCGCGAGAGCCGCCGGTAGACCGGGAGGAACGCCTTCTCGTCCCAGACGTCCGGGATGTGGAAGCCGAAGTCGCCGGGCGAGGACACCGTCGCGACCGGTGCGCGGCGGCTGATCATCGACGGATCCTGGCCCCAGCCGACGTGGATGCCCTGCAGCGGGTTGTCGCGCGAGCCGATCTCGTCGAGCGCGCGCCCGAGCCAGCCGCGTGCGGTCGGGCGCCGGCGCCGACGATGCCGCTGCGCCAGAAGCCGCCCGAGTTGAAGTGCGACTGGTCCGGGATGCGCGTAGTCGACCGCGGGCAGCACGGCGACCTTGCCGGCGTCGTAGAGCTCGCGCAGGCCGCCGAGCGCGCGGGTGCCAGCCGAAGTCGCCGTTGTCGGAGAGCGGCAGCGCGGTCGCCGGGTCGATGCCGATGCGCGAGCGCAGCGGCGCGTAGCGCGGATCCTTGAGCGGCACGAGCGTGTTGAGGCCGTCGTTGCCGCCGTCGAGGTAGAGCGAGACGAGGATCGGCGCGTCGGGCGAGTCGGCCGCCTGCGCGGCCGCCGCCTCGAGCACGCCGCGCGTCGAGAGGCCGGGGATGCCGTTGGCGGCGAGCATCAGCCCGACGCCGCCCGCGAGCAGGTTGCGGCGCGAGAGTCCGCCGCCGCGCTCGAACTCGGCGAGCCCGTCGAGCGCGCGCTCGGGGATCGGCACGAGGCGGCTCGCCCGGCCGCGCAGCGCGGCGCGGGTGCCGTGCCAGTCGTCGCAGCCGCCCGCCATCAGCAGACCTGCGCGTCGGGGCCGGCCAGCAGCACGTGGCGCAGGACGCGCTCGCGCTCGGGCCAGAAGTGCTTGACCTCCCACTGCCTCGTCCTTGCCGGCGACGCTGCGCCGGCTGAGCGACTTGAGCGCGGAGGTCGTCGCCGGGCTGACCCACGGCTTGCCGGCGTACGCGAGCGAGCGCTCGAGCGCCTGCTCGGGCGTGCGCTTCGCGGGAATCGAGCCGTCCTCGATCGAGTCGTGCAGCAGCGCGGCCGCGGCCTGGAAGCGCATGCGCAGCGAGCTCGTCGAGAGCCACGCCTCGTTCTGCTCCCAGCCGCTCACGTTGGGCGGGTAGAACGGGCGCTGGCCCATCTGGTCGAGCATCCAGACCCAGTCGTCGGTCCTGATCGTCGTGTTCGTCTGGCGCAGCATCCCGGCCACGTAGACGACCGGCGGCTTGATCATGTCCGGCTCCTCGAGATCGGCGTAGAGCGCGCCGTCGGAGAGGATCAGCGAGAGCACCGGGGCGATCTCGTAGCCCGAGCCCAGGTAGGCCCTGGTCAGCGATCGCAGCAGCCGCGGCGGGCACTTCCGCGGCGAGAAGTAGCCCCACAGCTGCGCGCACAGGTACGGCGCGTGGTGCTTGTTCTCGAGCGCGAGGTCGACGACGTCGAGCGGCGTGTAGCGCCCGTTGCGGCCGAGGATGTGCTTCGTGCCGCCGTCGTGGCGCTTCGGGTCGAAGCCGAAGCGCTTGCGCTCGTAGTCGAACGTGAAGCCGGTCAGCGCGCGCGAGGCCTCGCGGATGTCGCGCTCGGTGTAGCCGTTGTTGGCGCCCAGCGTGAAGAGCTCGAAGAACTCGCGGGCGAAGTTCTCGTTCGGCGCCTCGTCGCTCGAGCCGGCCAGGTCGAGCCAGATCTGCATCGCGCCGTCGCGCACCATCGCGCGGGCGAGCGTGCGGAAGTTGCCGAGCGCGTAGCGGCGCAGCGTGCGCTGGTGGCGCATCATCAGCTTGACGTCGCCGACCTTCTCGTTCGAGGTCGCCCAGTGGTCGTGCCAGTTGAGCGTCATGCGCTCGACCAGCGGGTGGCGGCCGCGCACCATGCGGTCGAGCCACCAGAGGACGTCGTGGCCGTACTCGTTGACGGGGTTGATCGGCCGCCCTTCGACGCGCGGCTCGAGGCCCTCGAGCGCCGCGCCCCTCGGGTGCAGGAACTCGTGCACCAGGTCCGCGTGCGTGCGCTTGCCGCGCAGATCGCGCGGGCGGGGGCCGAAGCCGGCCCGCCACCACAGCCGCTCGATCATCGCCGCCTCGCGAGTCGTGCCTGCCATCACGTCCCCTTCCTCGCGCGCACGACGAGCACGGAGCGCATGCCGCGCTGCTCGTGATCGCCGAGCGTGCACACCAGCACGTAGCGGCCCGGCCGCAGGCGCACCCGCAGCCGACCCAGTGCGCCGTGGGTCACGACCCCGGTCGAGGCGATGATCTGGCCGCGCGGATTGCGCACGGCGAGGTCGTGATCGTCCTGCCCGATGTTCTTCAGCTGCGCGATCAGCACGCCGGCGGGCGCCGTGCTGCGGCTCGCCCCGATGCGGAACTCGGAGGCGAAGGCAAGCAGGCGTGCAGGCGGCTGCGTGGCAACCGACTGGTGTGGGGTCGAGACCAGCACCAGATCCCAGTCTGGTCGAAGATTCCGGCAATCGTCGCTGCGGCTATCGGGAGCTTCCGGGCAGTTCGGTGTGCCCGCTGGGCCTTTTGGCCCACAGAAGGCCCATGCGCGATCCGCGATTCGGGACCCGCCGCGCCCTACTTCGCGAGCATCCCGCCGTCGACGACGAGCCGCTGACCGGTGATGAAGCCCGCGAGCGGGGAGGCCAGGAAGACGACGGCGTCGGCGACCTCGCTCGGATCGACCAGCCGGCCGAGTGCGATCGGCGCCGTCAGCTCGTCACGGGAGTCCTGCTCGCTGCGGCCCTGCGCCTCGGCCGTCTCGCGGATCATCGCCTGGGCCAGGCCGCCCTCGACGGGGCCCGGATTGACGCAGTTGACGCGCACGCCGTGCTCGCCGACTTCCTTGGCGAGCGACTCGACGAGGCCCGTCACGGCGAACTTGGAGGCGCAGTAGCCGCCCATCGAGTGTGCGCCGCGCAGCGACGAGATCGAGGCGGTGACGACGAGCGACCCCGAACGCTGCTCGACCATCCGCGCGCCGAACGCCTGCAGCGTGAGCAGCACGCCGGTCGTGTTGACGGCGAGCACGCGCTCCCAGCTCGCCTCGTCGAGCTCGAGCACGGGGAGGTTGCAGCCGATGCCCGCGTTGGCGCACGCCACGTCGACGCGCCCGTGCGCGCTCAGCACGGCGGCCAGCGCGTCGGCCGTGTCGCTGCGCGAGGTCACGTCGTGGCGCACGGCGAGCGCGTCGTGGCCCTCGCCGCGCAGCGCCGCGCACAGCTCCTCCGCGCCCGCGAGGTCGAGATCGCCCGCGACGACGCGCGCGCCCTGCTCGCACAGCCGGCGCGCGATCGCAGCGCCGATCGCGCCGGCGGCGCCGGAGACGTACGCGACCTTCCCGTCGAGCAGCATGCCGTTGCGAGCCTACCGCCGCCGCGGCCGGCGGGCTGCGGGCGCGCGCGCCCGGAGCCCACGCGGCGCGATCCGACCGCCCCCTCCGACCACCGGCGCCGTGGCAAACTGCCCGGGTGACCGCGCGCACCGCATACGAGAAGATCTGGGACGACCACGCCCTCGGCAGCGATCTCATCTACGTCGACCTGCACCTCGTCCACGAGGTCACGAGCCCGCAGGCCTTCGAGGGCCTGCGGCTGGCGGGCCGCACGGTGCGCCGGCCCGACCGCACGATCGCGACGGCCGACCACAACGTGCCGACGACCGATCTCTCGCGGCCGATCGAGGACGAGATCGCGAAGCAGCAGCTCGAGGCGCTCGCGCGCAACGTCGAGGAGTTCGGCGTGCCGTACTACGGCATGGGCCATCGCCGCCAGGGCATCGTGCACGTGATCGGGCCCGAGCTGGGGATCACGCAGCCGGGCATGACGATCGTGTGCGGCGACTCGCACACCTCGACGCACGGCGCGTTCGGGGCGCTCGCGTTCGGCATCGGCACGAGCGAGGTCGAGCACGTGCTGGCGACGCAGACGCTGCCGCAGAAGCGCGCGCACACGCTGCGGGTGAACTTCAACGGCGCGGCCGGGCGCGGCGTCGGCGCGAAGGACCTGATCCTCGGCCTGATCGCCCAGGAGACCTCCTCGGGCGCGACCCACCACGTCGTCGAGTACGACGGCGAGGCGATCCGCGCGCTCTCGATGGAGGGCCGCATGACGGTCTCCAACATGTCGATCGAGTGGGGCGCGCGCGCCGGGCTGATCGCACCCGACGAGACCACGTACCGCTTTCTCGAGGGCCGGCCGGGCGTGCAGGAGCCAATCGACCGGGCGATCGAGCGCTGGTCGCACTACGTCTCCGACGCGGATGCCGTCTTCGATCGCGAGCTCGAGATCGACGCCTCCGCGCTCGCCCCGCAGCTCAGCTGGGGCACGAACCCGGGCCAGACCGCGCCGATCACCGCGTCCGTGCCCGCGCCGACGACCGACGACGAGCAGCGTGCGCTCGACTACATGGGCCTGCGGGCGGGCGAGCCGCTCGCGGGCACGCCCGTCGACCGCGTCTTCATCGGCTCGTGCACGAACGGGCGCCTCAGCGACCTGCGCGCCGCCGCCGAGGTGGTGCGCGGCAAGCGCGTGGCTGCCGGGCGTGCAGGCCCTCGTCGTGCCGGGCTCCATGCGGGTCAAGGCCGAGGCCGAGGCGGAGGGGCTCGACCGCGTGTTCGCGGATGCGGGCTTCGAGTGGCGCAACGCCGGCTGCTCGATGTGCCTGGGCATGAACCCCGACATCGCAGGCCCGAAGGAGCGCGTCGCCTCGACGTCCAACCGCAACTTCGAGGGCCGCCAGGGCAGCCTGGCGCGGACGCATCTGATGAGCCCGGAGATGGCGGCCGCAGCGGCCGTCACCGGGTGCCTGACCGACGTGAGGGAGCTCGACTGATGGAGCATTTCGACGTGGTCACCGGTCCCGTCGCGGCGCTCGACCGCGCCAACGTCGACACCGACCAGATCATCCCGAAGCAGTTCCTCAAGCGGATCGAGCGCACCGGCTACGGCCAGTTCCTGTTCTGGGACTGGGCCAAGGACGAGGCGTTCCCGCTCAACCGGCCCGACTTCGAGCGCGCGCCGATCCTCGTCGCGGGCGCGAACTTCGGCTGCGGCTCCTCGCGCGAGCACGCCGCCTGGGCGCTCGGCGGGCGCGGCTTCCGCGCCATCATCGCGCCGTCGTTCGCCGACATCTTCCGCTCCAACTGCGGCAAGAACGGGCTGCTCACGGTCGAGCTCGGCGAGGCCGACGTGCGCGAGCTGATGGACGCCGCGCCGGCCTCGGCGACCGTCGACCTCGAGCGGCGCATCGTCACGCTGCCGTCGGGGCGCGAGGTCGAGTTCGAGGTCGACGAGGACGTGCGCTACCGCCTGCTCGGCGGCCACGACGACATCGCGCTCACGCTCCAGCGCGTCGACGCGATCGACGAGCACGAGCGCGAGCGCGAGCGCCCGGGCCCCTCGACGCTCGCGCTTTAGACTCGCGGCGCAAGCTGCAACAGGAGGAGTTGGCATGAAGATCCGCGCCGCGGTGCTCGAGGAGTTCGGCAAGCCGCTCGTCGTCCAGGACGTCGAGCTGGCCGGCCCCGAGGCGGGCGAGGTGCTCGTGCGCGTGGAGGCCTGCGGCGTCTGCCACACCGACCTCTACACCGCGAGCGGCGCCGATCCGACGGGCTACGCGCCCTGCGTGCTCGGCCACGAGGGCGCGGGCGTCGTCGAGCACATCGGCGAGGGCGTGACCAGCGTCCGGCCCGGCGACCGCGTGATCACGCTGTTCGCGCCGGAGTGCGGCGAGTGCCTGCACTGCCGCAGCGGCCGCACCAACCGCTGCCTCGCGATCCGCGACCAGCAGGGCCTCGGGCACCTGCCCGACGGCACGACGCGGCTCTCGCGCGGCGACGAGCAGCTGCGCCACTTCATGGGCACCTCGACGTTCGCCGAGGCCACCGTCATGCCCGAGATCGCGCTCGCGAAGGTCGGCCCCGACGTGCCGCCGGAGGGCGCGAGCATCTTCGCGTGCGGGCTCTCGACGGGTCTCGGCGCCGCCTTCTACACGGCCGAGGTCGCGCCCGGATCGACCTGCGCCGTCTTCGGCTGCGGCCTCGTCGGCCTCGGCGCGATCGCCGGCTGCCGCCTGCGCGGCGCCGAGCGGATCATCGCGATCGACCTCTCCGAGGAGCGCCTCGCGATGGCCCGCCACCACGGCGCGACGCACACGATGCTGGCCGGCGAGGGCGTCGTCGACGCGCTCAAGGAGCTGACCGGCGGCTTCGGCTGCGACTACACCTTCGAGGCCACCGGCCTCGTCCAGGTCATGCGCCAGGCGGTCGAGTCGGCGCGCGAGGCCTGGGGGCTCGCCGTGATGATCGGCGTCGCGGGCAAGGGCGAGACGCTCGACGATCGTGCCGCGCTTCCTGATCACCGGCCGCCGCGTCACGGGCTCGTCGTTCGGCGGCGTCAAGGGCCGCAGCCAGGTGCCGGGCCTCGTCCAGCTGTGGATGGACGGCAAGCTCGACGTCGACAGCATGCTCAGCCACCGCATGCCGCTCGCCGACGTCAACGAGGCGTTCGACCGCATGCACGATCAGGACGGCATCCGCTCGATCCTCACGTTCTGAGCGGCGCGCGCGTGTGCGGCAGCCGCACGCGGCGGATCGTCGACATCGCGCTGCCGATCGTCGTCGCGCTGTTCCTGATCAGCCTGATCGGCTCGGAGTCGGCCGACGACCCGGGCTGGCTGATCGCGCTCGCGGTCGTCGCGGCAGTGGTGCAGGGCGCGGCGCTGTGGTGGCGCCGGCTCCTACCCGCTGATCGTTCTTCGCGATCGCGCTCGTGGGCGGCCTGGTGATCCACCTCGTCGCGCCGAGCGGCGTCTTCCCGTTCGCGGGCCTCGTCGCGATCACGACGCTCAGGCGGCGCTCCGCCCGCTGCGCGTGTCGCTGCCGGCGCTGGCCGCGCTCGAGGGCCTCACGGCGCTCAACTTCGCGACCGGTCCGGCCGAGGACGCGGGCTTCGCGATGGCGATCCTGATCGTGGCGTGGGCGCTCGGCGAGGTGCTGCGCAACCGGCGTGCCGCGATCGAGCAGGACTCGCGCCGGGCGGTCGCCGACGAGCAGGCGCGCATCGCGCGCGAGCTGCACGACGTGATCGCGCACTCCGTCTACGGTGATCGTCGTGCAGGCGGCGGCGGCCGACGACGTTCTTCGACGAGCACCCGGACCAGGCGCGCGCGGCGCTGCGCTCGATCGAGGCGAGCGGGGCGCGAGGCGCTCGTGGAGTCTGCGCCGGCTGCTCGCGGCGTCCGGACGGGTGGACGACGAGTCGGGGCCGCCGCAGCCCGGGCTCGCGCGCGTCGCGCGAGCTCGCCGTCGCGCTGCGCGCCGCCGGGCTCGAGGTCACGCTGCCGCAGCGAGGGCGCCGTCGCTCGGCACGCTGCCCGCCGGCGTCGACCTGTCGGCGTACCGGATCGTCCAGGAGGCGCTCACGAACACGCTGCGGCACGCGGGCGCGAGCCGCGCCGAGGTGGCGATCCGCACGGGCTGCCGGGGTGCTCGAGCTCGAGATCGCTCGACGACGGTCGCGGCGGCAGCAGTCGGTGAGCCGCCGCGACCGGCCGCGGCATCGCGGGCATGCGCGAGCGCGCGGCGATGCTGGGCGGCACGCTCGAGGCCGGGCCGGGCTCCGGCGGCGGCTTCCGCGTGCACGCGCGCTGCCGCTCGAGGTGCGCTCGGTGAGCATCCGCGTCGTGCTCGCCGACGACCAGGCGCTCGTGCGCGGCGGCTTCCGCATGATCCTCGACGCGCGGCCCGATCTCGAGGTGGTCGGCGAGGCGGGCGACGGCGCCGAGGCCGAGCGCGATCGTGGACGGCTCCGGTCGTCATGGCGCGCGAACGCCGCCCGGCGCTCGTGCAAAGGCTGAGCCTTGCCAGCGCACCGGCCAACGACGCACGCTCGCTCCAGCCACGCCGACGCGACCCCGCATCCACCGAATCGAACCATCTAGGCTCCTGGCGTGATCCTCGAACGCAGCATGGAGCCCGGCTGGCTCTCCAACTCGTACGTCGTCGGCGACCGCCCGGGCGGCAGCGCCGTCCTGATCGACGCCGGCGGCCCGCCCGAGCCGATCGTCGCGGCGATCGACCGCCACCGCCTGACGGTGACGCACATCCTCGTCACCCACCACCACGGCGACCACGTCGCGCACCTCGCGGCGATGCGCGAGCGCTATCCCGGCGCGCCGGTGCTGACCCACGCGCTCGAGGCGCCGCGGCTGCCCGGCGGCGCCGATGGCACGCTCGGCCAGGGCGACGTCGTCGAGACGGGCGGCCTCAGCGTCGAGGCCCTGCATACACCGGGTCATACCGACGGAATGCTCTCGTTCGTGATCAACGGCAGCGAGTGCTTCACGGGCGACACGCTCTTCGCCGGCTCGGTCGGCGGCGTGCGCGGCGCCACGGCGACGAGCTTCGAGGACCTGCGCAGCTCGATCATGGACCGGCTGCTGCAGCTCGACCCGGGCTGCGTGCTGAACCCCGGCCACATCGGGCACTCGACGGTGGCGCGCGAGTGGGAGACGAACCCCTTCGTGCGGCTCTGGCGCGGCCTCGACGGCGAGGGCTCCGAGCCCTGCACGGCGCTCGGGGAGCCGGCGACGCTGATCCTCTGGGGCGACGACTACGACGGCGGCTACAAGGCCTGGGTGCGCTGGCCGGACGGTCGCGACGACATCGTTCCCGGTAGCCGGGTCGAGCGCGGCTGAGTGCGGTGACGGGCGTCGCTCCCAGCGCGGCGGTCGAGGCGGCGCTCGCCCGCATCGCCGAGGTCAACCCGGTCGTCAACGCGCTCTGCCTGGTCGACGCCGAGGCGGCGCGGGCGCGCGCACGGGAGCTGGAGCAGCGGCTCGAGCGCGGCGAGGTGCCCGGCCCGCTGAGCGGCTGGACGTTCACGGTCAAGGATGCGATGCGGCAGGCCGGATATCCGGCGACGGCCGGCTCGCGCGCGCTGATGGACGCCGTGCCCGAGGCGAGCACGGCCTGCGTGACGCGCCTCGAGGCGGCCGGCGCGATCGCGATCGGGCGCAGCAACGTGCCCGAGTTCTGCTACCGCGGCACGACGCGCAACGAGCTCTACGGCCAGACCGGCAACCCCTTCGCGCCCGACCGCTCGGCCGGCGGCAGCTCGGGTGGAGCGGCCAGCGCCGTGGCGCTCGGGATCGGCGAGCTCGCGCTCGGCTCGGATGGCGGCGGCTCGGTGCGCATCCCCGCGTCGTTCTGCGGCACGGTCGGCCTGAAGCCGACCTATGGGCTCGTCCCGCGCCACCCCGACGGCGCCGGCTGGCTGCTGCTGACGCACTTCGGCCCGCTCACGCGCAGCGTCGCCGAGTGCGGCCTCGCGCTCGCCGCGATGGCCGGGCCGGATCCGCACGATCCGCTCTGCCTGCCGGCGCTCGGCCTCGACTACGCCGCCGCGGCGCGCGAGCCCGGCGACCTCTCCGGCCTGCGCGTGGCCGCCTCCGCCGACCTCGGCTACATCCGTCTCGACGACGAGGTGCGCGAGCGCTTCGCGGCGGCCGTCGCGGCGTTCGCGGAGGCGACGGGCGCGACGGTCGAGTGGGATCGATCCGGGCCTGGCCTCGCCGCTCGGCGTCTGGAACGCCATCGCCTGCGGCGACAACACCGCGAGCGAGGGCCCGCTGCTCGAAGACGGGCCTCGTCGGCGACGACGCCCGCGCGCTGATCGAGGCCGGGGAGGGCCTGAGCGCCCGGGAGTACGTCGAGGCGCGCAACGCCGCGCACGAGATCGCGGTGCGCGTGGGCGTCGTTCCACACGCGCTACGACCTGCTGCTCACGCCGACGATGGAGTGCGTCGCGTTCCCGCTCGCCGACTGGGCGCCGCGCGAGCTCGGGGCGAGCCGATCGGCGAGTTCTACGACGACTATTGCCACTTCAACTACCCGTTCAACCTCACCGGGCCAGCCCGCGATCACGGTGCCGATGACGCCCGGCGCGAGCGGCCTGCCGCTCGGGCTGCAGATCGTCGGCAGGCGCTGCGAGGACGATCTCGTCCTGCGCGCCGCAGCGGCCTGGGAGCGGGCGCAGCCGTGGCAGGGGCCGTCGCTCGCCCCCGCGCCCGCGCGCCCGGCACCCGCCGAGCTCGCGGCCGCCGCGGCGGCCGGCGAGACGGTCGCGACGATCGCGGGCACGGAGGCCTGGTCGCTCGACGCGCCCGCGCGCGCCGGCGAGCTGTTCGCGCTCGCGCGACGGCCGCAGCGCGCGGGTGGTGCGCGCGTGGAGCCCTGCGCCCGGGCTCGCTCGAGGTCTCCTTCCGGCTCGAGGCGTGACCCCGGACGCCGACGGCGAGCGCCGCGCCCGGCGCGCCGACCTGCGCCGCCGCCAGGTGCGCCGGCGGCGCGCGACGGGCGGCGCGCTGCTCGCCGCGGTCGCCGGGATCGGCATCTGGACGGCCGTGACGCTCGCCTCCGGCGGCGACGAGCCCGGCGACGACCACCGCTCTCACCACAGGCGCGGCGACCGTCACCACCGCGGGCGCCACCACGAGCCGGCGACGACCGCCGCGACCACCACCGGGCCCGATCTGACGGGGCGCAGCGTCACGATCGCCTGGGTCGGCGACATCGTGCTGGCCTCGAAGTACGGCATGCCGCCGGCGGGCGGAACGCGCTCGATGGCACCGGTCGTCGGGCCGCTGAGGGCCGCCGACCTGACCTTCGGGAACCTCGAGGAGACGCTCTCGGCGCTGCCCGACACGAAGTGCGGCGGATCGCCGAACTGCTTC